>CAVVGQ010000008.1:0-454599 GCA_963747825.1 uncultured Acidimicrobiales bacterium | reverse complement strand
GCACAGTCGAGACGGTCACGGTCTGCGTTCTTGGCCGGCTTCCACAACCGCGACCCGCGCAGAGGCGAAGGCGGACCTCTCCCCCTGCGGCGTCATGGTGGCATGGCCGTGCGCCGGGGCGCGCCCTGTGGCACGCCGAACCCGGCAACGGGGCCAGAACATACTGACAATTGGGGGCGGTGAGCAAGGAAGGGCGCCGGACCGGGGCATCTGGCCGGTGCCCCGGACCTCCCGGGGCGCCCGGTCAGGTGGGCTCGACACCGGCGTCGGGTCCGGCGATGAGCTCGTAGTCGGGGTTGAGAATGGCCTGGCGACGGGCCCAGTCCCCCACCATGCCCTCGACCACCAGGCGGGCTCCGGGCTGGATCCCGGGGATGCGGCGGCGGCCCTGGAACACCAGCAGGAGCTTTCCAGTGTCGTCGACCAGGACGCACTCGAGGTTCGAGGTGCCGGCCCGGGGTTGGACCCGGACCGACCGCACCCGGCCGGCCACCCGCACCCGGTTGCGCCACTGGGCCTCACCGATGGGGATGGTGCCCCGGGCCCGGGCCCCGAAGGCGATCCGGTCGAACGCGGCCTTGGCCGCAGCCTCCTTGTCGGCGGCGCGGTCGGCGGACCGGACGGCCCGCCCTGATGGCGCCGTCGCCACCTCGGGCTGGACCGACTTGCGCCGCCACTCGCGCCGACGCGAGAACCAGCCCCCGGTCAGCTGGTAGGGCACGACGGTGGCGTTGACGTGGTTCAGCTGACCCACGGCGTCGGCGATGTGGTCGGCGGTGGCGTCGTGCAGCACCCGCTGCCATCCAGCGGCAAAGCCCCGGCGGGGCAACAGGATGGTGAGCTCGGTCTGCCCGTCGGCCACCGTCTCGGCCGCCAACTCCAGGGCGGCCCGGGTCAGTCGCCGGTCCTCGCACTCCTCGACATCGAGGGGGAGCTGGGTCAGCCCGAGTCGCCGCCACTCGGCCTCGAGGTCCTCGGATTCCTTGGCGTCGAGGACGAAGTGGACGGCGCGGAGATCGTCGGGATGGAGGGTCCGGGCGTACTGGAGGGCCCTGGCCGTCGCCATGTCGAGCCGGTCGACCAGCACGATGACCACGTGACGGCTGAGTACCGGGGCCTCGGCCGCCTCGGCCGCCCCCTCTTCGAGTTGCTTCTCCTCATCCACGTACTGGCGGTGGAGGCGGATGAGACCGAGGTACATGAGCGGACCCACCACGACCACGACCCAGGCCCCCTCCTTGAATTTCACAGTGGCGAAGATCAGGACGATGAAGGCGGTGAGGACCGCCGAGAACCCGTTGACGACCACGCTCCGGCGCCAGTGGTCGCCCCGTTCGTCGAGATGGTGCTTGACCATGCCGGCCCCGGCCATGGCGAACCCGGTGAACACCCCGATGGCGTACAGGGCCACCAGGCTGTCGACCTGGGCACTGGTGGCCAGGATCAGGGCCAGGGCCACCACGGTGAGCACGATGATGCCGTTGGAGAAGGCCAGGCGGTGGCCACGCCGGGTGAGCTGCTTGGGAAGATAGGCGTCCTCGGCCACGAAGCTGGCCAGGAACGGGAAGCCGTTGAAGCTGGTGTTCCCACCGGTGTAGAGGATCAGGACGGTGGCGAACTGGACCACGTAGAACAGGACCTGGGCGATGGGGCTGGTGCCGAGGACATAGCGCACCTCTTGGGAGACCACGGTGGGGGTACCGAGCTCGTAGGGGACGGCGTGGGTCCAGTGGGCGATGAGGGTGACCCCGAGCACCAAGAAGGCCAGCACGCTGCTCATGACCACCAGGGTCTGGCGGGCGTGCCGGCCCGTCGGCTCCCGGAAGGCGCCGACCCCGTTGGAGATGGCCTCGAGCCCGGTCAGCGACGAGCCGCCGTTGGCGAACGACCGCAGGATGACGATGAACGACGCCCCGTCGAGCAGCCCCGATCCCGGGGTGGCCGATGGCCACCGTCCCGGCGTGGTGGACCGAGTGGACCTGGAGGGTGCCCATGGCTTTTTTGACGTAGCCGGCCACCACCACCAGGCCCAGGCTGAAGATGAAGAAATAGGTGGGGAAGGCGAAGAACTTGCCGGCCTCCCTGATGCCCCGCAGGTTGCCGTAGAGAAGCAGGAGGACCACGGCCACAGTGATGGGGACGGTCAGATTGCCGAGCGTTCCCATGTGCAACAGGGTGGGAAAGGCGCTGGTCAACGCGGCCGTCCCGGCCGAGGTCTGGACGGCCACCGTCACCGTGTAGTCGATCAAGAGGGCAACGGCGGCGATCTGGGCCATCTTGGGGCCGAAATTCTCCCGGGCCACCACGTAGGATCCCGCCGGCCTTGGTGTAGAGCTGGATGACCTCGAGATAGGACAGGGTCACGAAGAACAGGACCCCGAGGATGGCCATGGTGATCGGGACGACCAGGGCGAAAGCGGCCAACCCCACGTAGGGGACCAGCTGGGTCAGCATCTCCTCGGTGCCGTACGCCGACGACGAGATGCAGTCCGGCGACAGCACCCCGAGGGCCGACGGCCGGCCCAACCGCTCCCCGCTGAGCTGGTCGTTGACCAGTGGCGGACCGAGCAGCACGTTCTTCAGCCGGTAGCGGAGGGTCTCGGGTAGGTCGATCTTGACCACGGCCGCGGCCGACGGCTTCCGGGGTGTGGCCGGGGAGAGTACGGGTGCGGTCGTGGACACCTCCAGCACCGACCCCGGCTCGGCCGGCTCGGCCCCCTCGACCGGCTCAGCCGGGTCCCCGACTCCGGTCACCGATGGGTTCACCCCCTCAGTAAATCATGGGTGCCGCCGGAAACCCGAAACCGCCCGGACCGGAAAACACCTGGCCGAGGCCGAGCCGGGCATCCGATCCGGATGCCCGGATCCGGAGGGCGAGTTGTCATCGTCCGGCGTTGCGTGTTGCATGGTTCGGGTGCATATCGTCATCGTTGGCTGTGGCCGGGTCGGTTCGGGCTTGGGTGTCGGGTTGACGGGGCAGGGCCACACTGTCGCCATCATCGACCGGAACCCCAAGGCCTTCAGGAGGCTCCCGTTCAACTGGCCGGGGACGACCATCGTCGGCTCCGGGTTCGACCGGGACGACCTCGACCGGGCGCTGGCGAGCGAGGCGACCTCGTTGGCCGCCGTGACCAGCGGTGACAACTCGAACATCCTGACCGCCCGGATCGCCCGTGAGACCTACGAGATCCCCAACGTGGTGGCCCGCATCTACGACCCCCGCCGGGCCCAGATCTATCTCCGGCTGGGGATACCGACCGTGGCCACCGTGTCGTGGACCATCGACCAGGTGCGCCGGCGCCTCGTCCCCGGCGAGCTGGAGTCGGAGTGGTCGGACCCGACCGGAACGCTGTCACTGGTCGAGCGGGAACTGCCCGAGCGCTGGGCCGGCAAGCGCCTGGCCGACGTGTCGGTGCCCGGCGACATGTCCGTGGTGGCGGTGACGCGGGCCGGGGCGGCACGACTCGACTTCGCCGACCTGGTCGGCCAGGACGGTGACATCCTCCACGTGTTGGTCACCGACCAGGCCCTCGACCGGCTGAAGACCCGCCTGGCCGCTCCGCCGGTGATACCGGCCCGCCCGGCGGGACCGACCATCGGCGGCGACGGAGACCGGGGGCCGGGCGTGAAGGTTGCCATCGCCGGCGCCGGCAGCGTGGGAACCGCCATCGCCTCGGACCTCCATGCCGGAGGTCACGACGTGCTGGTCATCGAGCAGGACCCCGACCTGGTGGCTCGCATCAAGGGAGACCTCGACATCACCTGGGTGGTGGCCGACGCCTGCGAGGTCTCCTCCCTCGACGCCGCCGGCCTGTCCACCGTCGACGTCGTGGTCGCCGCCACCGGCGACGACGAGGACAACCTGGTGGTCTCCCTCCTGGCCAAACAGGAGTTCGCCGTGCCTCGGGTGGTGGCCCGGGTCAACCACCCGAAGAACCAGTGGCTCTTCACCGAAACCTGGGGCGTCGATGTCTCGGTGTCCACCCCCCAGCTCCTGACCGCTTTGGTCGAGGAGGCGGTGTCGGTGGGAAGCCTGGTGCGCCTGCTCCGCTTCGAGGGCGGCAACGCCCACCTGGTGGAGGTGACCCTGGCCGAGGACTCGCCGGCGGCGGGCGTGGCCCTGGTCGACCTCGGAGTGCCCCGCGACGCCACCGTGGTGGCGGTGGTCCGGGACGATCGCCTCATCGTGCCCCGGGGGGACACCCGCCTGGCCATCGGCGACGAGGTGCTGGTGCTGGTCACTGCCGATGCCGAGGACTCCGTGCAGCAGTTGTTGGTGGGCCACTGAGGCGATGAGGGCCGCATTCTTCGATCTGGACAAGACGGTGATCGCCAAGGCGTCGATCCCGGCTTTCGGGCGCCCCCTGTACCGGGGAGGGATCATCAGCCGGCGGCTGGTGGCCCGGGCCCTGGTGTCCCAGCTCATCTACGTGCACCTGGGCGCCAGCGAGCAGAAGCTGGCCCGGGTCCGGGAGTCGATGCTCACGCTCACCAAGGGATGGGACCGCGACCAAATCCGGGAGATCGTGCGCGAGGCCCTGGAGGAGACGGTCGAGCCGATCATCTACGCCGAGGCCCTGGACCTGATCGAGGCCCATCGGGCGGCTGGTCATCGGGTGTACCTGGTGTCGGCGTCCCCCGAGGAGATCGTCCTGCCCCTGGCCGAGCACCTGGGCGTCGACGGCGCCATCGCCAGCCGCGTCGCCGTCGACGAGGAGGGCCGGTACGCGGGCGAGATGGAGTTCTACTCCTACGGTCCCTACAAGGCGGAGGCCATGCAGGAGCTGGCCGACGCCGAGGGATTCGATCTCGAGGAATCGTCGGCCTACTCGGACTCCTACACCGACCTTCCCATGCTCGAGGTCGTGGGCCATCCCGTGGCCGTCAACCCGGACCGGGTGCTGGCCAAGGTGGCCCGGGAGCGGGACTGGGAGGTGATGCAGTTCACCAAGCCGATCCGGCTGCGGGACCGGGTCAGCGTTCCCAGCCTGTCCATCACCGCCGCCGCCGCCGGCGTCACCGCGGCTGCCTCGGTGGGGGCCCTGGTCGCCTGGCGTCTCACCCGACGCACCGCCCCCTGAACCTCGCCGGCGCCGGCCGGTGCGGGGTGGCCGGTGCGGCTCGGGGTATGTCAGGTCGGGGCCAAATGCCGCGCTCGAACGGAGTGCAGTGATGCCGGCTCCGCCGGATGGTCGGGTCCCTTCGGTGGCTGGCGCGGGAACCTTGGCCGTTTGGTTCTGCGAATGGCCTACCGCCAGTACGCCGGCGGACAAGCAAACGACCGAGAAACTGAGAGCTGGCCCACATGTCAGTCCGCCAGTCGACCGCGCCGAACCCGACCCCTCCGTGTGCTGTTCAGCGCCGGGGGCGACCGCCGGGGTGGCCGCGCCTCAGAGCGGTCTGCTCAGGAGGGACGGAGCCGCTTGGCGGCGACGACACCCAGAGCAACGATGATGGCCAGGATCAACAGCTTCTTCATGGAAGATGATGCTACCCCCTCAACGCCAACTGTGCTGAGAGGACGGTTGGTCGGTTCGAAATTGGAAGCCCTGGTGGTCAAGGCGCACTGCATGCCATCACCATTGTCGTGGCCGACGTCGGTGCCCCCTGCGAGCGATGGACGAGCTGAGCGGGAGGTGCCGCCGTCGCGCCGTGACCCACCACCGGGGAGGGCCGCCGGGGCGAGTCAGACGGTGAGCAGGTCGCGGGCCCCGGTGTCCGACGAGGGATGGCGCAGTTTGGACATCGCCCTCGCCTCGATCTGACGGATCCGCTCACGGGTCAGATTGAAATGCTCACCCACCTCTTCCAGCGTCCGGGGCTCACCCCGGTCCAGACCGAAACGGAGTCTGAGGATCTCCCGCTCCCGTTCATCGAGCGGCGAGAGCAGCCGTCCGATCTCCTCGGGAAGCAACGACACCGCCGCCACCTCGAAGGGGGACTCGGCCGAGCGGTCCTCGACCACATCGCCCAACTCGGCATCACCGTCCTCGCGCAACGGCTCGGACAGCGACAGTGGTTCGGCTCGGAAGCGAAGGGCCTCCACCAGCTTGTCCTCGGGCATCTCGACCTCGGCCCCGAGCTCGGCCAGTGTGGCCGGTCGCCCGTACTTGAGCTCCAGGCGGGCCTGGGCCTTCTGTACTCGGGCCAGGGTGTCGCCGGCATGCACCGGCAACCGGATGGTCCGACCGGTGTTGGCGATGCCCCGGGTGATCGCTTGGCGGATCCACCAGGTGGCGTAGGTCGAGAACTTGAAGCCCTTGCGCCAGTCGAACTTCTCGACGGCGTGCATGAGCCCGAGGTTCCCCTCTTGGATGAGATCGAGCAGGGGCAGCCCGGAAGCCTGGTACTTCTTGGCGATGGACACCACCAGTCGAAGGTTGGACTGGACGAAGGTCTGCTGGGCCCCCTCACCCTGAAGGGTGGTCCGTCGCAACTCACGCTTCTTCGACGGCGACAGTCCCTTGGGTGCAGCCGCCAGCTGTGCGTCAGCTTCGCGACCTGCCTCGATGGCCTGGGCCAGACGAACCTCGTCGTCCTTGGTCAACAACGGATACTGGCCGATATCGGTCAGATACAACCGCACCAGATCTTCGTCGTCTCGTTCGAGGCGCTCCTTAGCCAACTTCACCAGGTCCTTCGTTTTCCCCACCGGAGTGGGGGATGGCCGACCTGATGTGACGCCCACCGCCACTGGCGGTACTCGTTCATCCGGGTCAGGCGTTTTCGGGCGCAACGATTGCTGCTCTCGAAGTTTACCGGACGCGTCAAGCCCTCCATGCGGGAACTGGGATTCGTGCCCGGAAACGGGCGTCTGGTCAGTCCTCGGGGACGGACGCAGGAAAGGTGACGAGGCCCGACCTGGCTCCGGCCCCGACCACCTGGGATTCGAGCCGCAGGAGGAACTCGTGGACGGCGGCCACGTCGTGGGGCCGGGTGACCAGGCGCTGGACGAGCCGCTCACCGGCTTCCCAGTCCTCGATCTCGTCGTTGAGCACCAGTCGCAGCGCTCGCTCGACCGGGGCGTCGGTGACGGCACTGGCGGCCCGCAGATGGCGGTGGTAGCTGGTCACCAGGCGGGGAAGCACGATCCGGTAGAGGGCGGCCAGACGAGGCAACATCCCCGGCCGGTCGGGGACCTCTCCTGCCGGAGGCCATGACGAGCCCGGCACATCCGACGGCAGGTTGGCCCCGGACAGCACGGCGAACATGGTGGCACTCGGGAGCGAGGGGACGGTGAGCCCGTCGGGGTCGACACCGGCCAGTACCGGAAGCCGTTCGGACCACAGCTCGGCGTGCCAAGAGTGACGCATGCTCTGGGCGTCGAGATGGACCTGGACCGCGGCCACCGGGGCGTCGGTGACCCACTCCCCCAGCAGTCCATAGAGCGCGTTCTCGATCCACCGGTACTCCCCCACCAGTGCCGCCGTCTCACCCAGTCGCAAGGGCAGTATCCGGGCGCGGTCGGCACTTCCACCCTCGGGCAGCGATGACACCGGTCCGGTCGCTCGCGACAGTTCAGACAACCGCCCGGGTCTCCCCGTCTGTGGTGCCTCCGGAGGACGCGGCCCCG
Organism: uncultured Acidimicrobiales bacterium; assembly: GCA_963747825.1. Lineage (GTDB taxonomy): Bacteria > Actinomycetota > Acidimicrobiia > Acidimicrobiales > RAAP-2 > Bog-756. Next base: position 447,026 of record CAVVGQ010000008.1, on the reverse strand, counting down.
GAGGCGCCACCCTCCGGATGCCGCGGGTCGGGAGCCTCTCCGCCGGACGGTGCACCGGCTCCGGGCCGGTAGTGATTGGTGATGGGCATGCGCCGATCCTTGCCGAACGCCTTGCCGCGAGATGCGGACGCCAGGCGGCATCTGGCGTCGCTTGTACTCGGCCCGATCGACCAGTGCCACCACCCGGGCCACGGCGTCGGGGTCGAACCCCTCGCGGATCAGGTCATCGGGCGAGCGGTCCCCTTCCACGTAGCCGGCCACCACCGGATCGAGCACCGAGTACGGAGGCAGTGACTCGTCGTCGCGCTGGTCGGGACGCAACTCGGCCGACGGGGCCTTGGTCAGCACCGGGTCGGGGATCAGATCGAACCCGGCCCGTAGATTGCGGTAGCGGCACAACTCGTAGACCAAGGTCTTGGGCACGTCCTTGATCACCGCGAACCCGCCGGCCGAGTCGCCGTACAGGGTCGAGTACCCGGTGGCCATCTCGCTCTTGTTCCCGGTGGTGAGAACGATCCAACCCCGGGCGTTCGAGAGGGCCATGAGTAGAACGCCACGGATGCGGGACTGGAGGTTCTCGTCGGTGAGACCGGTGGGATCTCCGTCCGTCAGCGGGGCCAGCGTGGCGGCCAGAGCATGGTGAGCGTCTTCGATCGGCACGGTGTCGAGCTGGAGGCCCAGATTTTCGGCGAGCCTGACCGCATCGGCCACCGAGCCCTCGCTCGAATACCGCGACGGCATGGTCACCCCGTGGACGTGGTCCGGTCCAAGGGCGTCGACGGCGACGGCCGCCACCAGCGAAGAGTCGATACCACCGGAGAGGCCGATGACGGCGTCGGTGAAGCCGTTCTTGGCGACGTAGTCACGGGTTCCGAGCACCAGTGCCTGGTAGACCTCGGCGTCGGGGTCGAGCACCGGAGCGCGGCGGTTGACCCGAGACCCGCCGGCGTCGGTCGGCGTCGCCGCACCACATCGACATCGACATCGACATCGACATCGACATCGACCAACATGACCTCCTCGGCGAACTGGCCGGCCCAGGCGGCGAGGGTGCCGTCGGCCGCCATCACCATCGACGCTCCGTCGAAGACCAGTTCGTCCTGGCCCCCCACCTGGTTGACGTAGACGATGGGGCAGCCGGTCTCTGCCACCCGCTCGGCCAGCACGTCGATCCGCTCGCGGCGCCGACCCTGCGAATAGGGAGAGGCGTTGAGATTGACGAGCAGCCGGGCCCCGGCGCCGGCCTGGTCCACCATCGGGCCGGCCGAGAACCACATGTCCTCGCAGATCGTCACCCCCACCGGCACCCCGGACACGACATAGGGGACGGCGCGTCCATGGCCGGCCGTGAACCACCGCTGCTCGTCGAAGACCCCGTAGTTGGGAAGGAGGCGCTTGTCGTAACGGCCGAGTACCCGTCCCTGGCGGCACACGGCGGCGGCGTTGACCAGCCGGCCCGAGCCATCGGTGTCGACGTAGCCGATCACGGCCGCACAGCCGCCGGTCGCCCCGGCGATGCCGGCGAAGACCCGCTGGTTGTCGGCGATGAAGGCCGGCCGGCTCAGCAGATCCTCGGGCGGATAGCCGGTGACGGTCAACTCGGGGAAGACGGCTAGATCGGCGTGGCCGGCCTCGGCCTCGGCCAGGGCGTCGAGGATCCGCCCGGCGTTGCCGTCGAGATCACCCACCACCGTGTTGATCTGGCACGCGGCCACGCGCAGTCGAGTCATCGGAGCAGCCTACCGGCGACGTTGTCCCTTCTCCTCGCCCGGACCACCGGCGCCCCGGGGCCATCACGGGGAGTTCGGTGGGCCGGAAACCACGTCGGCGGGAGGGGCCGATACCAGGCTGGAGGGCTGGAAGGAGCGGGACGGAAGGGGAAATGCCGTCGGTGGTGGTGTTCATCCTCCGTTTACAGACGGGAAACGAACGGGAAATGGCCCACTGCGATAGTGACGTGTCCCTTGGAGTCGTATATTTCCACCGCTGTGGCCTCCATACCGCGATGGATCATCCCGAGATCGGGTGGAGAGCAGATGGGGGCAGTGGAGCGCCCGAGGCAGTAGAGCAGACGAGCCATAAAGGAGTATGTGTGCCTTATCAAGCTGAATACATCTGGATCGACGGGACCGAGCCATCACCGCTACTCCGGAGCAAGACGAAGGTGATCAAGGACGGCGAGGAGCCCGGCATCTGGGGGTTCGACGGCTCGAGTACCAACCAGGCTCTCGGACACGACTCCGACTGCGTGCTGCGACCGGTGTTCATGGTCCCCGACCCGTTGCGGGGCCCGGCCGACAAGCTGGTGATGTGCGAGGTTGAGCTGACCGACTTCAGCCCCCATCCCACCAACACCCGGGCCCGGCTCCGCGAGGTGGTGGACAAATACGGCGACCAGGAGCCGATGTTCGGCATCGAGCAGGAGTACACGTTCATTAAAGACGGGCGCCCGTTGGGCTGGCCCGCCCTCGGCTACCCCGCACCCCAGGGTCCGTACTACTGCGGCGTCGGCGGCGACAAGATGCCGGGACGCGAGATCGTCGAGCTGCACACCGCGGCCTGCATCGACGCCGGGCTCGGCATCGAGGGCACCAACGCCGAGGTGATGATGGGCCAGTGGGAGTTCCAGGTGGGCGTGCTGTCCCCGTTGGACGTCTCCGACCACCTGTGGGTGGCCCGGTGGTTGCTGTTCCGTATCGCCGAGGACTTCGGGGTCTACGCCACTCTCGAGCCCAAGCCCATCATGGGCGACTGGAACGGGGCCGGCGCCCACACCAACTTCTCCACCAAGGCCATGCGGGAGGAAGGGGGCTGGGACGCCATCATCGCCGGCTGCGAGGCCATCGGGAAGAAGATAGACGAGCACATCGCCGTCTACGGCGTGGGCATCGAGAGCCGGCTGACCGGGGCCCACGAGACGGCCCACTTCACCAAGTTCAGCTACGGCACCTCCGACCGGGGCGCCTCCATCCGCATTCCGTGGGCAGTGGCGAAGGCCAAGAAGGGCTGGTTGGAGGACCGGCGCCCCAACGCCAACATGGATCCCTACCAGGTGACGGCCATCGTCACCGAGACAGTCTGCAGCGACGCGGCGAGCTGATCGGCGGCTGGGTCGGAAGGCCCCGCTCATCCCCCTGGCGAGTCATCCGACGTCCGGTCAACCGCTGTCCTACAGAAGCAGAGCCGGATCCTCCGGGATCCGGCTCTGTTCGCGGCCGACACCGCGGCTTCGACGCGGCCCCCGGGGACCTGCGACACTGTCAGCATCAGACGCCAGAAGCCACCACCCGACGCTCCGATCCGCCCGGAGGTACCTGACCCGATGAGGAGTCAAGAGGAGTACGTCCTGCGGACCGTCGAGGAGCGTGGCATCAGGTTCGTCCAGCTCTGGTTCACCGACGTACTGGGCACCCCCAAGACCTTCAGCATCACGCCGGCCGAGCTGGAGAACGCCCTGGACGAGGGGATGACGTTCGACGGATCGGCCATCGACGGCTTCAGTCGGGTCCAGGAGAGCGACGTGCTGGCCAGACCCGATGCCAACACCTTCCAGCTCCTGCCGTGGCACGGGCACGCCCAGCCGGGCGGCTACGCCGGCGACCCGGTGGCCCAGGTGGCCAGAGTCTTCTGCGATGTCGTCGACCTGGACGGCTCGCCCTTCCAGGGGGACCCTCGCCACGTGCTGCGCCGAGCGCTCGACCGGGCCCACGACAGCGGATTCACCTTCTATGTCTCCCCCGAGATCGAGTTCTTCTACTTCGCCGACGCCGACCCGATCAGTGGCCCCAAAGCCCTCGACTCCGGTTCGTACTTCGAGCTCACCGTGGCCGACCGGGCCAGCGACATCCGCCAGCGCACGGTGCTGACCCTGGAGGAGATGGGCATCCCGGTGGAGCATGCCCAGCACGAGGACGCACCCAGCCAGCACGAGATCGACCTGCGCTACACCGACGCCCTGACCATGGCCGACACGGTGATGACCGTCCGGCTGGTGGTCAAGGAGATGGCCCGCCAGCAGGGGGTCTTCGCCAGCTTCATGCCCAAGCCTCTGGCCGGCGTGCAGGGCTCGGGCATGCACACCCACATGTCCCTCTTCCGGGGGGACACCAATGCCTTCGTGGACCTCGACCGGCCCGGGGGGATGTCCGAGGTGGCCGAAGGGTTCATCGCCGGGCTGCTGCGCCACGCCCCGGAGATCACCGCCGTGACGAACCAGTGGGTCAACTCCTACAAGCGCCTGGTCGACGGGTACGAAGCACCCATTCACGTGTCGTGGGCCCGCAACAACCGCTCGGCCCTGGTGCGGGTGCCGGTGGTCAAGCAGGGCAAGTTCGAGTCCACCCGGGTCGAGTACCGGTCGCCCGACAGCGCCTGCAATCCCTATCTGGCCTTCGCGGTGATCCTGGCCGCCGGGCTCCAGGGCATCGACAAGGGGTACGAGCTCCCTCCCGAGGCGGACGCCAACCTGTTCGCCCTCAGCCCGGTGGAACTGGCCAACAAGGGCATCCTCCACCTCCCCGGGAGCCTGAACGAGGCCCTCAGCCTGATGGAGTCCTCCGAGCTCCTGGCGTCCACCCTCGGCGAGCACGTCTTCGAGTGGTTCATCCGGAACAAGCGCGTGGAGTGGGCGGAGTACAAGTCCCACGTGACCCAGTTCGAGCTCGACCGCTACCTTCCCCTGCTGTAGCCATTCGAACCGACGAACGATCGCCCACCAGAAAGGGGAGACCGTCATCGAACCACTGCTGTGCTTCCCTGGCGTGCCGCCATCGTCGGTGACGGCGGTTCTCGAGCGCGCCGGCTACCCGTGGCGAGCCATCGACAAGCCGGAGCAAGCCGAGTCCGACGAGCCCGAGGACGGGTGGTCGGGGGCGGTCATCTGCAGCGGCGAAGACGCCACCGGTGCGTTCCTCCTCTGCCGCCACCTCCGCAAGCGCGAAGTACCCCTGGCCCCGGTGATGGTGGTGGTCCCCCTCGACCAGCTGGGCGAGCTGGAGCTGCGGGAGGACCTCTTCGACGACCTGTGCGTGGAGCCGGTCAACCCCGAGGAGCTGAGCGCCCGACTGGCCCACCTGTTCTGGCGCACCGGGCGAGGACTCCGTCCCGACCTGCTCGAGCACGGACCCCTGGTGCTCAACCTCGAGACCTACCAGGCGGCGGTGGCGGGCAAGGTCCTCGATCTCACCTACATGGAGTACGAGCTGCTCCGGTTCCTGGCAGCCCGTCCGGGCAAGGTGTTCACCCGCGAGACCCTGTTGAGCCGGGTATGGGGCTACGAGTACTACGGGGGGGCCCGCACCGTGGACGTCCACGTTCGTCGCCTGCGGGCCAAGCTCGGCGAGGAGCACGCCCACCTCATCCAGACGGTGCGGTCGGTCGGCTACCGCTTCGGCCAGACCAACTGGACGCCCTGACCGGTTAGGACTCCTCGGCCGCGGTAGGCCCACACCTCGACCTCGACCGCCGCCCCCATCGGCAACCCCGACACCCCCACGACGGAGCGGGCCGGTCGGTGGTCCCCGAAGAAGGCGGCGTAGGCCTGGTTGACGTCGGCATACTCGTCCATGTCGGTGATGAACACGGTGGTCTTGACCACGTCGGCCGAGCTGGCTCCCGACGACTCCAAGAGGCGCTCGGCGTTGGCCAGGGCCTGGGACAGTTGGGCCGCCACCCCGCCGTCGACGAGAGCCGGGGCCGGCGGATCGGACCCACCGCCGGCCGGAGCCGGGCGCAAGCCGAGCTGGCCCGAGCAGATCAGCCACGGGCCGGCCCTCACGACGGGGGTGTAGGGACCGATCGGCGTGCTCATCGGATGCTCCTCGGGGGTGGTCGGTGACAGTGGCAGTCGACGGTCGGTCAGCCTACCGGGGCGCCCGAGCCGGAGGGCCCGGTCACCGGCGGCCGGAACCGGCCCGGTCGGTGGGCCACTGCGGAGGGAGCCCGTCGGCCAACCACCTCGCCGCCGCCACCGCCGCGAACACGGCGTCGGAGCCGTTCACCGCCGGCCGGTCCTGATCGGGCCCGAGGACCACCTCGACCCGGGGCATGGCCCGGGCCTGCAGGATCCCGAACGACCGCACGGTCTGGTCGCGCACCACCCCGTCCCCGTCGACGGCGATCCCCTCGGAGTGGACCCAGCTCAGCGCCTGATGGGTGGCACCGATGGCGTAGGAGCGGAGCACCACCGCGTCAAGGACGGCGCCGGCCTCGACGGTCACGTGGACCGAGCCGTCGGCCCGGCAACGGGCCACGGCCCGACCGCCACCCGGGGCCGCCACCTCCACCGGGATGTCGCAACCACCGCTCCCGGCCCCACCGTCGTCAGTCCGGCCCACTTCCCGGGCGCACGCGGCCAGGACGGCCGCCTCGGCCCACACCGCCGCCCGCAGGTCGAAGGAGATCGGCGGCCCGATGACCGGAGCCGGCTCGAGCACCAGGCCCGGTGCCACCGAGGACACCAGGGAGACGATCCGTGACCACTGGTCCCCGGGAACACCGTCCACCGGGAGCCCGACCCGGAGGAGCCCGGTGCCGTCGGCGTTGATCCCCCCGGCCACCGGCGGCCGCTTGGGTCCGAGCCGGACCACGTCCTCCCGGGTCCACAGGACACCGACGGGCCGGTCATGCCGATCGGCCAGGCGCAGGGCGTCGGCGGCCACCGGCGAGTGCAGCTTGCCTCCGAAGGCACCGCCGTTCCCGTAGGGACTGGCCGGCTCGCCCCCGGGTGCGGCCCACGAGGCATCGGGCTCGACGTAGCCCGGTTCCACCCAGGTGGTGGCCAGGACCAGATCCCATGAGCCGGGTGGCACCTCCACCGGGTGCACCAGGGCCAGGGACGAGCTCCTCCCCTGGACGGTGGCGGCCCCGGCCCGCGCCGCCGACACCGATGGGCCGACCACGTAGTCACCTCGGCCGTCGGGCACCGCCACCAGTGCATCTGACGGCCGGCTGTCGTCGGCGAACCCGGCCCGGCCGAGGACCACTTCTGGCCCGACCCGCTGGGGCACCCCGCCCTCGAGGCCGGCCCGGACGGCGGCGGCCTCGAGGTCCCGGACGGGGAGGCTCCCGTCCTCGGTGTCCGCCGGTGGGCCGAGGACCAGCTGGGCCGCCTCCTCGATGGTCTGCCACCCGGTGCACCGGCACAGGTGGGCGATCAGAGACCGGTCGACCGCTTCGGCGGACGGGCCCGGCGCCGAATGATCAGGCCGGCCGGGCGGCTCGAGTTGCTCCAATGCGGCCAGCCTCATCACGATCCCCGGGGTGCAGAAGCCACACTGGCTCCCCCCGGTGGCGACCAGGGCATCGGCCCAGCGGCGACGGACCGGTCCGGACAGACCGTCCAGGGTGGTGACCTCCCGCCCCTGGAGGCGGCGGACCGGGGTTACGCAGGCGACGCGGGGTGAGCCGTCGACCCACACCGTGCAGCATCCGCACTGGCCCTGGGGGCTGCAGCCGTCCTTGACCGACGTGATCCGGAGGCGGTCCCGCAGTACGTCGAGGAGCGTCGACCCGTCATCGGGCACATCGACGTCGGCGCCGTCGACCCGGAACTGCGTCAGTGGCCCAGTGGCTCAGCTGAAGGAGGAACCGCAGCCACATGTGCGGCTGGCGTTGGGGTTGGTCACATGGAACCCGGCCCCCTGGAGCCCGTCGCTGTAGTCGAGGGTCGAGCCCTTCAACAGGTCGGCACTGCTGGGATCGACAACCACCTTGACGGTGCCGAACTCCCGCACTACGTCGTCGTCGGCGATGTCGGCGTCGAAAAACATCTCGTAGCTGAAACCCGAGCACCCACCCGGGCGCACCGCGACCCGCAGGGCCAGCCCGGCCACGTCTTCTTGGGCCAGGAGCTCGGCGACCTTGGCCGCCGCCACATCGGTCAGGTTCACCGGGTTGGGCTTCTTGCCGATGCTGACGGTCTGCAGGGTGGTGCTCATCGGTGTTCCTCCTGGATCATGAAGTTGGCCCCCATCGTAACCGCCCCCGGGTCGGGGCGATACCGGCGGTCGAGTGACCGGCCGGGCCCTCCCGATACAATTGCCGAGGTGACCAGGTCCAACTCTACCGGCTCCGACCGGACCGGGGTAGCAGGCGGCCCGGCCACCACGCTGTCCGAGGACTCGGTACGCCACGCCCTGCGGGGAGTGGTCGATCCCGAGCTCGGGGCCGACATCGTGGAACTGGGCATGGTCACCGCCGTCCGGGTCGACGAGGAGGGCGGGGTCGATGTGGAGGTGGCCCTCACCGTGGCCGGCTGCCCGCTGCGGACCCAGATCCGCATCGACGTCGAAACCCATGTGGGCGCCCTCGACGGGGTGTCCTCGGTGACGGTGACCACCGGGGTCATGGACGACGAACAGCGCCAGGCGGTCATGGCCCGGGCCCGGCTCCTGGCTCGGGACACGGCCCCGGACACCGACATCCCCGACACGGCCCGGGTCATCGCCATCGCCTCGGGCAAGGGCGGCGTGGGCAAGAGCTCGGTCACCGTCAATCTCGCCGTCTCCCTGGCCCGACGAGGACTGACCGTCGGGGTGCTCGACGCCGACATCTGGGGGTTCTCGGTGCCCCGGCTCCTCGGGATGCAGGGGGAGGTCGAGGCCCGGGACAAGAAGATGGTCCCCCTGGAGCGACGGGTCGGTGACGGGGTCCTGCGGGTCCTGTCCATGGGATTCCTGGCCGACGAGGACAGCGCCATCATGTGGCGGGGACTGATCCTCAACCGGGCCGTCCAACAGTTCCTCGAGGACGTCCACTGGGGCGACCTCGACTACCTGTTGATCGACATGCCCCCCGGAACCGGTGACATCCAGATGGGTCTGGCCAGGATGCTGCCGCGTACCGAGGTGATCGTGGTGACCACCCCGCCGGTGGCGGCCCAGAAGGTGGCGGCCCGGACCGCCGACATGGCCAGGAAGGGCTACCTCCGGGTGGCCGGGGTCATCGAGAACATGAGCGACTTCACCTGCGAGCACGGCACCTCCTACGCCCTGTTCGGTTCGGGGGGTGGGGCCCGGCTGGCCGCCGACGTGGGCGTACCACTGATCGGGCAGATCCCGCTGCACCCCTCGGTCGCGGCCGGAGGCGACGCCGGGTCGCCGGTCGCCCTCGAGGCGGGTGGACCGCTGGTCGAGGCGTTCGACCTCATCGCCGACGCCGTGATCACCACCATCGCCCCGGTGGTGGCCATGGACGGGTGTAGCGCCCGCATGCTCGACCGGGTCGAGGCCGCGGTCCGGGCCGGCGCCCCGCTGGCCCCGACCACCCCCTAGCCGCCGGACCGCCAACCCGGCACGGGCCGGAGGGTCGTCACTCGGGTGTGGCGGCCGTCCCCCACATCTGACGGGCCACGGCCAGTTCCTCCTCGGTTGAGGTGCCGGCCCGCTGGCGGTCGGCGAGCGCCCGTTGGTAGCCCTCGTCGCCGGGGCGCAGGATCAGGATCTGCCCGTCCTCGATCACGACCACGGGCAGCACGGTGGGCACGTCGGTGATCCGGCGAGCCCATGCCGTTGCCTCCCCGGTGGTGCGGAACGACCCGATGGTGGCCAGGTTGGCGATGGTCGGCGGCATGAGCTCCATCCCGCCTTCGGCGTGGAGCGCCAGTGCGGCCGAGGGCCGGATCCAGACGGTGGCGATCGTCTCCCCCTCGTCGTGGCGGGCCACCTGGCCCGTCGGCGCCGCCGTCAGGAAGAACCGGGTGTCGTAGCGACGGGGAGCCAGGTCGGGGGTGATCCAGTGGCTCACGTAGTGCACGGCATCGGCCGCCAGCACCAGGTCCTCGCGCCGGCACACCTCGAGCAGCCCCATGGTCCCGGCATTCACCGCATCGCGGTAGCCGGCAAAGCGCGTGGCCACGTCGGGGTGGCTGGTGTCGAGCAGGACGTCCCGCTCCGGGCGGCTCCCCCGGCGGGGCTGGGCCACCAGCACCCCCGCTTCCTCGAAGCACTCCCGCAGGGCGGCCACCCAGAACGCCAGCCCACCCGACTCGACCCCCAGCACCGCACTGGCATCGGCATCGCTCCTTCCCCGGCACAGCGCCTCGGCGTCGGGGCCGCGGTCGAGGGGGTCGACCGATCCGCCGGGGAACACGTAGGCGCCGCCCACGAAGTCCGAGTTGAGGTTCCGCTTCAACATGCACACCTCGACGGCCGAGTGGCCCTGCTCGTCTCGGCCGTCACGGACCAATATCACCGTGGCGGCGTCGCGGACGGGTACGATTCGGGCACCGGCTCAGGCTACCGGGGCGAACCCCGAGGGCTCAGGCGGTGTCCCTCGACGAGCGCGGGTGGGTGATCCTCGAGTCGACCATGGCGCTGATGGCCAGCTCGCGGAAATCGGCTCGGATCGGCGATCAGCCAGGCATGGGCTCCGTCGACCACCACCCCGTCGACTCCGGCGGCGTGACGGAGCTCATCGAAGGCCGACCGGGGGACCAGGCGGTCGCGGTCGGACCAGGCCACGGTGACCGGGATCCCCCACCGGGCGATGGCCCGCACCTCACGCACCAGGTCGGCCCGGCGGATGAACTCGCCGGTGCGGAACATGCCGAGCGGGTTGAGCATCAAGTTGGGGATGAAGTCCTCGAGCAGGGTGGGAAGCAGCCGGACCAGGCCCGGGGAGTGCAGCAGGTCGGTGGTGAAGTGGTGGCCCCAGTCCCAGAACGGTCGCTGCACCATGGTGCGCACCTCGTTGGGGAACAGAGCCCAGGTCGGGCTGCCGATGGCGTTGGCCAGCAACAGGGCCGACACCCGCCACGGTGCCTCGTAGGTGAAGGCGGTGGCCACCCCGCCCCCGAAGGAGTGCCCGGCCACCACGGCCATGGCCGACTCGCCGACGGCGTCGAGGAACCGGGCCACCCAGGTGGCGTAGCCGGCAAAGGTCCGCTCCTCGGCCGGCAGCTCCCGGGTGCCGCCGAAACCCGGAAGGGCGGGTGCATAGACCCGGCAGCCGGCGTCGCTCATGGCCTGGATGGAACGGGCATAGGCGTTGGGGCGCAGACCCCACCCGTGGAGGAACAAGGCGGCCGGGCCGGTCCCGACCACCGCGTACCTGACCGGATGCCCGTCCACCACCGCCGACCGCCACGAAACGGTCTCGGCCTCGCGGAGGGTGGCCCCGCCCCCAGGCCCGGGCGGCTCCGAACCCGGCCGAGCAGGCGCTTCATCCGACATGAGGTCTCAGTGTATTCCCGTTCGGCCGAAAAGAGCCCGATGGCCGGACCGACCTGGGCGATTGGGGACAACCTGACCACGGAACCCCCGGCCTCGCGGTTACGCTCACTGCGACACGATCACGAACCAGGGATGGCGCAACGATGGCACCGGACCAGAACAAGAGCCCCAGCGGAGGGAACAAGCCCAAGCCGGCCGCCCCGCCGGCAGGCAAGCCCGGTCAGAGCGCGAAGGACAAGAGCCGGGCCCAGAGCCGACCGGTATCGGCCAAGGCTCCGACCGGCAAGTCGGGCAATTCCCGCGGTGCCACCAAGACCGCGGGCGCCCCGGGAAAGGGCGGCAACACCGGCAAGGGAACCGGCACCGGCAAGGCGGGCGTCACCGGCAAGACGGGCGTCCCCGGCAAGGGCGGCAACGCTCCCCGGCCGGGCAGCCGGCCCGTCCCTCAGCCCCGCAGAAGCCGGATCTCGGGGACGATGATGGCGTGGGGGGCGGTGGGACTGGTGGTGGTGATCATCGTGGTTCTGGTGGTGGTGAAGGCCACCGGCGGCAGCGGCACCAGCACGGCCGGCGCCTATACCCCGGTGACCGCGGCCCCGGCCTCGGTGGTCAACGACGTCTCCACCATCCCCCTGTCGGTCTACAACAAGGTCGGCGTCACCTCATCCACCGCCGCGGTGGTACCGCCCACCGTGTTGAAGAACCAGCCCCCCATGACCCTCGACGGCAAGACCCCGGCCATGCTCTACTACGGCGCCGAGTACTGCCCCTACTGCGCGGCCGAGCGGTGGGCCATGGCGGCGGCCCTGGCCCGGTTCGGGACGTGGTCCGGTCTCAAGATCACCGCCTCCTCGCACACCGACCTGGACGCCATCACCCACACCTTCAGCTTTTACGGCGCCAGCCTCACAAGTTCGTACATCCACTTCACCGCAGTCGAGCAGTACACCAACATCCCCACCTCGGGGGGCCAGGGATACACCACCCTCCAGAGCCCGACCAAGGCCGAGGCGGCCATCCTCACCAAGTACAGCAGCTCGAAGTACAACCCCAATGCGTCAACCAGTGGCGGAATTTCCTTCCCGTTCGTCGACATCAACAATGTGCTGCTGTTCTCGGGGGCCAGCTACGACCCGGGCATCCTGGCCGGCCAGACGTGGTCCCAGATCGCCGGCAATCTCAGTGATGCCAGCAATCCCGCCACCCAGGCCATCGTGGCCACCGCCAACTACATGACCGCCGGCGTCTGCGCCGCCAGCAACAACCAGCCGGCCGCGGTGTGCACCAGCCCCGGCGTGGAGGCGGCCAACAAGGCGCTGAAGCTGAGCTGATCGGGACATCGGAGGAGTTCGACCGTGGCCCCGACGCGATGGCAACCCATCGCCACGCTCGTGCTCAGCGTCTGTGGGCTGGGAGTGGCCAGCTACCTGACCGTCACCCACTTCGACAAGGTGGCCCTCGTGTGCTCGGACAGTGGGGCGATCAACTGCGAAAAGGTGACCACCTCCCCCCAGTCGGAGATCTTGGGGATCCCCGTGGCCATCCTGGGGTTGGCGTTCTTCGTCCCGATGATCGTCCTGTGCCTCCCGGCGGCGTGGCGCTCCGCCGACCGTCGAGTCCACCTGGCCCGCCTGGTCCTGGCGGTCATCGGGGTGGGCATGATCCTCTATCTGATCATCGCCGAGCTCTTCATCATCAAGGCGATCTGTTTGTGGTGCTCCTCGGTGCACCTGATCACCTTCCTCCTGTTCGTCGTCATTGTCACCGCCTCCCCCGCCGTGCTCGGGCATGACTACCGGTTCGGCGATGAGGGAGGCTAGGACGAGCGGTTCCGGCAGCACCGCCACCCATCGGCACTTCACGTGGCGGATACCGACGTGACCGATGCCGGCTCGCCCCCGCCGGAGCCGGCATCACCGGCTGAGGGCGGCCCGGGTGACGCCGGCCCCCGGGAGGACCAGCCGGTACCAGAACCGAGTTCACGCAACCGCACGGCCCGATTTGCCTGGTGGGCGGTGGTGATCATCTCGATTGCCGTGGTCGTCCTGGTCATCTACGCCCTGACCCGGTCCACGGAACAAGAGGATGTGGCCCACCCCGCCGCCACCGATCCCGGGGTGGTGTCGGCCCTGGCATCGGTGCCCCGGGCCACCTTCGACACCGTCGGCACCACGCCCCCTCCATCAGTGGCCATGGTGCCACCCACCGTGGTGAAAGACCAGCCGTTGTTGACGGCCGGGGGCAAGCCCGAAGTCCTCTACGTGGGGAGTGACTTCTGCCCGTTCTGCGCCGCCGAACGATGGCCTCTCATCGTGGCCCTCTCGAGGTTCGGACATTTCGGCACGCTCCACAACATGCAGTCGGCCCCGCTGTCGGCCTTCCCGAGCATCCAGACCTTCACGTTCACCGACACCTCGTACTCGAGCCCGTACGTGACCCTGACGGGCGTCGAGCTCTACTCCGACGGCACCGATGCCGACGGGGCCTACACCCGGATCGCCAGCCTGACCGCCCCGCAGCAGGCACTGATCGATCGCTACCGGAGCGCCGGCTCGACCGGCACGCTGCCCGGTTCCTACCCCTTCGTCGACATCGGGAACAAGACGGTCGTCTCGGCCGCGGCGTTCAGCCCCGCCCTGCTGGTGCATCTGTCGCAGGCGACGATCGCCGGCAACCTGGCCGCAGCCCAGGGTCCGGCCGGGCAGGCCATCGTGGCGGCTGCGAACCAGCTCAGCGCCGGTATTTGCCTGGCCACCGACCAGCAGCCCGTCCGGGTCTGCAGTACCAGAGGAGTCCGGTCGGCCTCGCTGTCCCTCGGCGCCGACTGACACCGCCACCCGGGGCGTCGGCCCCCACCGGCCCCTCGAGAGGCGCCCCCATGGCCCGTCCATCGCCGCCCCGACGCCGGTCGGGGCCGGTCAAGCCGTCAGCCGGCCCGGCGATCCGCCATCTGCTTGCGTTCCATCTCGTTCAGGCCGCCCCAGATGCCGTGTGGCTCCTGAATCCTGATGGCGTAGTCGAGGCACTCCACCCGGACCACGCACGAACGACAGATCGACTTGGCCCGCTCCTCGCGTTGCAACTTCTCTTCCTTGCGTTCGGCGTGGGCAGGCGGAAAGAAGACCTCCGCCTGTGGCCCACGACACGACGCTCTAACCTGCCATGTGTCAAGCGTCTGCTCCACGTGCCTCACTCCCCCTTTTGCACCCCTTACATCCTCCGCCAAGCGAAAGTACTCCCACCGGTGACCGGAAACAAGGGGTCTGACCAGGATTTCCCACCTAATTGGCACGTGGACCGGCACATGCCGGGCTCTCCCCCCGGGCGGGCACCGGTGAGGACCCCCCCGGAGCGGCGGGAGGATGAGCGGACACTACGCTCCTGGGGGTCATGGACATCCGCGCCTTCTGCACCCAGAGCAGGGTCTTGATCGTCGCCGGCAAGGGCGGCGTGGGGAAGACCACCATGGTGGCGGCGCTGGCCCACATGGCGGCCCGTGCCGGTCTTTCCGTCCTGGTGATCGAGCTCGAGGGACGGGCCGGGGTGACCACCGCCTTCGGGGTCGAGGAGCAGCTCGACTACGCCGGATCGGTGCTGCGGGCGGTCGGGGCGACCCCCATCGACGGCGACGAAGAAGCGCACCCGGTGGCCATCCCGGCCGGCACGGTCCGGGCCCGGACCATCACCCCCGACGACGCCCTGCTCGAATACCTGGCCGCCCACGGGCTCAAGCGGGTCTCCAAACGCCTCATGTCGTCGGGGATCATCGACCTGGTGGCCGGAGCCATACCCGGCATCCGGGACATCCTGGTCCTGGGCAAGGTCAAGCAGATCGAACGGAGCGGCATCGCCGACCTGATCCTGGTGGACGCCCCGGCCACCGGGCACACCATGACCTTCCTGTCGTCGGCCGGCGGCCTGCTCGACGCGGCCCGAGGCGGTCCGATCCGTGCCCAGGCGGCCGACGTGGTCGAGCTCCTGTCCGACCCGGCCCGGTGCCAGGTGGCCCTGGTGACGCTGCCCGAGGAGATGCCGGTCAACGAGGTCATCGAAGCGGCCTACCAGCTGGAGGACAAGGTGGGCATCGCCTTGGGCCCGGTCATCGTCAACTCCTGTTACCCACCGCTTCCCGGGCTCGAGGTCCCGGCCGGCGAGGCGGTGCGGTCGGCCGGGGTCGACATCGATCCCGAGGTGGTGGCGGCGCTGGAGGAGGCCCGGCGGTTCCGGCTCACCCGCCAGGAGCTCCAATCCGAACAGCTCGAACGGTTGGGGCGGGAGCTCCCGCTGGCCCAGCTCCGGGTGCCGTTCCTGTTCACCGACTCGATCGGTCCCCGGGAGCTCGACGTCCTGAGCGACGCCCTCACCCATGCCGTGAGCGGCCTCCACGACCCGAGCGTGGTGCCGTCGTGACCCGACCGGCGACCCTCGACGATCTGGTGCTGACCAAGTCGATTGTCATCTGTTGCGGCTCAGGGGGCGTGGGCAAGACCACCACGGCGGCGGCGTTCGCCCTGGAGGCGGCCCGGCGGGGGCGGACGGCGTGCGTGGTGACCATCGATCCGGCCCGGAGGCTGGCCAACTCGCTCGGCCTCGACGACCTCACCAACCGGCCGACCCGGATCGAGGGCGACTGGCCCGGCGACCTCTTCGCCCTGATGCTGGATCCCAAGGGAACCTTCGATGATCTGGTCCAGCGGTACTCGGACACAGAAGAGCAGGCCGAGGTGATCAAGCTGAACCGGATCTACCGGAACCTGACCGGCACCCTCTCGGGCACCCAGGAGTACATGGCCATGGAGAAGCTCTACGAGCTGGTCGAAGAGGGCGGGTTCGATCTGGTCGTGGTCGACACCCCTCCCACCCGCAATGCCCTCGACTTCCTCGACGCCCCCCGACGGCTCACCCATTTTTTGGGGAACCGGGTGTTTCAGGCGCTGATGAAGCCCACCCGGGCCGGGCTCAAGTTCATGGGGGTTGCCGCTCAGGCGCTCCTGCGGACCATCTCGAAAGTGGCCGGTGCCGACATCGTCCACGACGCCGTCACCTTTTTCCAGGCCTTCGAGGGCATGGAAGAAGGGTTCCGGATCAGGGCGGCGCGGGTGCGCGAACTGCTGGCCCAAGAGGACACCGCCTTCATCCTGGTGGCGTCGCCCCGCTCGGACTCCGTGGAGGAGGCGGTCCACTTCGCCGGCAAGTTGGCCGAATCGGAGATGTCGGTCACCGCCCTGGTGGTGAACCGGGTCCAACCCCGCTTCGCCCGCGACGACCAGTTGGCCTCGCTGGTGGGCGCCCAACACGACAAGCCGGGTGACCCGCTGGACCAGCTGATCGACAATCTCCGGGGCTACACGGCGGCTTCCGACCGGGAGGAACAGGCCACGGCCGCTCTGGTGTCGAAGATCGCACCGGCCCCCGTCTACCGGGTCCCCCTCCTCAACACCGACGTCCATGACGTGAACGGCCTGCAAAGGATCGCCGACCTCTTGTTCGCCGGCACCGGGCCCGAGTCTTCGCCGGCCTCGGATCCGATCGGCTCATCCGGCGTCGGTCACCCGGAGCGCTAACCTGGCCGAGTGAAGACCATCCTCGTGGCCAGTGACGCCCCGTCGGTCAGGGCCGAGGTGGCAGCCATCGCCAAGACGCGGGACGTCTCCATCCGCGAGGCCCGGTCCGGTCCGGCGGTGATGTCCGAGGTGGCCGAGTCACTTCCCGACCTCGTGGTGGTCGACCTCCAGATGGGCAACATGGGGGGCATGGCCGTCTGCCTCGAGTTGAGGCTCGAGGCGTCCTACGACAGCCTCGGTCATGTGCCGGTGCTGATGTTGCTCGACCGCCGACCCGACGTCTTCCTCGCCCGCCGGTCCGGTGCCGAGGGCTGGGTGGTGAAGCCGCTCGACCCCATCCGGCTGCGACGGGCGATCTCCGCACTCCTCGACGGGGGCACCTACTACGACGAGTCCTACCAACCGCTCTCCGTCGTTTCCTCGCCCGTACCCGCCGGCGCCTGACGGCACCAGCCAAACAGACAGCGTCACCAGCGTGTCCGTGTTCCGACGTCGCGAAGATGAGCCACCACCCCAAGATGAGAAGGGCCGCGCCGGCGGGCGCCGGGCACGCGGTCGCCGCCCCACCGACACCGTGGTCCGGGCCGACGGTGGGGCGGACGCCCAGGAACAGTTCATCATCGAGGCCCTCCAGGACCTGCACGACACCGTGGTGAGCGAGGTGATGACACCTCGGATCGATGTAGTGGCCCTGTCGATCCCCCTCACCGTCGACGCCGTGACCCAGGCCGTGCGCGAGTCGGGGCACAGCTGTTTCCCGGTCTGCGGCGAGAACCTGGACGATCTGATCGGCGTGCTCTTCGTCAACGACCTGTTCCGGGCCGGATGGAAGGTCACCGGGACCGAGCCGGAACAGGGCGGGCCCGGGGTCGGGGGGGTGCCACCCGGTCAGGACGGACCGGCGGAGTCCCCGGCGGGGGCGCAGCCACCGACCTCTCCGACACCGGATCCGATCGACATCTCACGGCGGCTCCGACAGCCGTTCCTGGTCCCCGAGTCCCATCTCGTCCTGGACGTCCTGGCCGAGATGCGCCGGCAGAGACGGGCCTTTGCCGTGGTGGTCGACGAGCACGGCGGGGTCGAGGGCGTGCTCACCGTCAAAGACCTGCTGGGGGCGCTGGTCGGTGACCTGCCCGACGAGTTCGACTCGGACGACGAGCCCGACGTGGTGCGGGTGGATGGCAGCCGCTGGTTGGTCGACGGTCGCATGAACGTCGACGACGTGAGGGACCGGCTGGAGATCAATGTGCCCGAAGGCGAGTACGTGACCCTGGGCGGCTTTCTCTTCGACGCCTTCGGTCACATTCCCGCCGAGGGCGAGGCGTTGAACGTGGACGGATGGGAGCTCCGGGTGACGGAGATGGACAAGCACCGGATCGCCAAGGTGGTGGCCAGACGGCCGGACCCGCCCCCTGCTCCGGTTGACCCGGGCCGGGTCGACGGCGGCACGGGGAACCAGCGCAGCGCGGTCGGGTAGCATCTCCCTTGCTCGGAACTGGTCGATGAACAGTTCCGTCCGACGGGCTGTGGCGCAGCTTGGTTAGCGCGCTGCGTTCGGGACGCAGAGGTCCCCGGTTCAAATCCGGGCAGCCCGACCACTTATCTGTCGAGGTCACGGTGGTGCGCCGTCGCCCGGCGGTTTGGATGTGCCCCTGAATTTCGGCCCGATTTGGCGCGCATCTGGGTGTCAGTCCGAACCAGCCCAACGCTCCGTCGCCCGAGCATTCTGGTAGACCTGCTGAGTGGCCGAGAACCCGAAAACCGTGAGGATCGGCCCTCTCGTCAAGTGCGACTACAGGGGTGGCACGGCGGCATTGGGCGGGCACGGCAAGCATCTCTGGATACAGGACGGCAGAATCGGCCATGGTGAGCTGATGCTGACTCACGGAATCCCTCTCTCTGAGGTCCGCAGTGTCGAAGTCACCGAGCGCGTGTTCGGGGAGACCGACGTGCACATCAAGGTCATGCCCGGTCTTCCCTTGGATAGGCATGTTCGGGGATCAGCTCCAAAGCTCATCACGGACGTTGTCGTCAGGACCGTGGACGATCACGATGCCCTCTGGACTATCGAGAATCGCGATTCAAACTGGGCCCGAGACCGGCTGCGGCCAGCACTGAGCGAGGCGGGCATTCCGTTCTACGACGATCTCCTGCCTGATCAGCGACCAACTGCCTCATAGCATCGGGGCCGGCGGCGATTTCGAAGCGTGTGAGGTGGATGAACGGCACCTCGGGGACAGGTGACGTGGATGAACGGCACCGCGGGGACAGGGCATCGGACCCCCTCACGCGACGTATGTTTGCGAGACTGTTGTCGAGCGCCGAGCCGTCAGCCGGGCGAGATTTTCCGTCACGTCCAACCCGGCGTGTGACCCGCTTGCTCGATCCACTTCTGCAGCTCCGGTCGCTGCGCCTCCTCCAGACTTGTCACCTTGATGTACCGGGTCCGGTCGGTGGTTCCGAGCGGGGGCGGAGACTCGAAATCGGCACCGCCGAGGAAAAGAACATTCACAGAAACGTCGTAAGCGGCTATCTCCACGATCCATCCGAGTTCCGGTAGTCCGTAATACGCCCTTTTCCGATTCACGGCGTAATGGAGGTCGGGAACTGTGGCCCGGATCAACTCGTCCAACCGCTTGACGATGGGTTGCAGATCCGGCATCTGGTGCCGGCGCCAATCTTCAATGTCGGAGTGGTCCGCAGAGGGCTCTGGCGGCTTTCGCCCGGCATTCCCCTTGATCACTTTCGGCATCGACAGTCCTCCCCACTGGATTAGTGACTGGGTCCCCTTTTCTATCCTCAAACGCCCAGCGGCTCAACGAGATGCCGGTAGCCCCGACCGGTGGACGGGCAGCGGCATCCCCCGTGGCCAACCCCTAGGTTGGAGACGGCGGTCCGGGACCTTCGAGACCGGTTTGTTGACCCTGTTGATTCCCTCAGCGTTGCGGTCCGCCCACGACATCACGACCGGTCCGCGCGATGCGGACGTGGGTGACGGCTGGCGAACAGACGTGTTCGACACACCGATAGTTACCGTTGCTGGGGCCGAGATCGTCGAAGAGTCGTTCGCCACCACCCAGCAAGACAGGCACAATCGCAACATGCAATTCATCGATCAGAGAAGCACGAAGGTACTGCCTGATGGTGGCTGCGCCACCTCCGACAAGGACATCCTGGTCACCGGCCGCTTCGAATGCTGCGCTGAGAGCTGCTTCGATCCCACTGTCAACGAAATGGAAGGTCGTTCCCCCTTGCATCTCGATAGGAGCACGCGGTTGGTGAGTGAGCACGAAGACCGGGTGATGAAAGGGGGGCTCCTCTCCCCACCACCCGGTCCAATCGCTGTCGCCCCACGGTCCACGTATTGGGCCGAACATGTTCCGACCCATGATGGTGGCGCCCACACCAGATCCCCGCTCCGAGAAGAAGTCGTCGTCGAGTCCGTCACTTCCGCCTTCTCTGCCGATCATCTGGCTGCCGCTGCGGGTGGCGAACACCCATTCGTGGAGCTGACCGCCCCCAATCCCGAGCGGATGGTCGAGATCCTGGTCGGGCCCGGCGGCGTAACCATCGAGCGATATCGAGAAGTTACGCACCAGCAATCTCGGCACCGAGTTTCTCCTTCCGTCCGCTTCCATGGGACTGAGCCGACCACAGTACAGACATTTGGCCGACAGCCACGATCGAGCTGGTTTCGGTGCCGCTACGGCGAGTAGGGCGATTACCACCCGCCACCCAACGGCGCGAGTGGGGCACCCTGCCACAGAGGTGATCAAACGGCACTTGAGTTCCCCTCAGCGTGGCGGACCACGACCGATCGGCTCAGTGTCCGTGATCCATTCGGCTACGGCTGAAGGCACGAGTAGACACCCCCGAGCGACTGGCGAAGGTCCCCTGTCCGGAGCCTCGGCCATCGCAGGATGGGGAAATCAGGCGAAGGGGATCGTGGCCTGGACCGTGGTCTTGGTCTTGATCTTCTTCTTGCCATTGAGGGTGGCCACCGTTTCAGTTGCCGATACCGTGACCGAAGTGGGAGCGGCCAGCTTGGCGCTGGGCGTTCCCGACAGAACCCCGACCGAGGACAGCTTCAGCCCCTTGGCCAGAGTGACCTTCTTCCACTTGGGACTGGTGCTGACTCCGACGTTGGCAGCCTGGAGGGTCACTGGGCCGTAAGACGTGCCCGGCGTGGCCGGCGGAAGACTCGAAGTGAAGATGTAGAAGTCCGAAATCGTGATGGCCACCGAAGGCATCGCCTTGGTGTCCCACTGGGAGGCGGGAGCCGGGTAGCTCGCCCCGCCGCCGCCTGCGCCGACCCCCAGCGCGGAGCCAGCCCCGCCGCCGAAGTAGCCACCGCCACCGCCGCCGGAGAACCCGGCGCCGGGGTAGGCAACGCCGCCGTTCATGCCGCTACCGGAACTAAGAGAAAAGCCGTCGTTCCGGCACCACCACCCGCGGCGCCCCCTCCCCCGTTCTGGTCGGCGTTACCACCGGTGTTCCCGAGATCAGCTGCACCACCGCCTCCGCCCGCGACGACCAGAGGCGTGGTGGAGTCGTAGACCGCCGATCCCCGCCGCCACCTCCGGCGCCGCCGCCGCCAGATCCTGCGCCACTTCCGCCCTGGTCAAGAGCTCCGTTCGCTCCGACGGTGATCGACAGCGAGTCGCCGGGAGCGACAGTGGCAGGCACGCTCATCACCGCGCCGTCCCCCCAGCTGTATCTGCATGAAGGAGCGCGCTGGTGCCTCCCGTACCACCAACCGCCGTGATCGTTACGCTGGTGACTCCAGCCGGAACCGTCACCGTGTACGGGCCGGGAGTGGAGGACGAAAAGAGCGTCGCCGGGCTGGCCGACGCCGAAGCTACCGTCAGGGCCGTAGAGCGACCAGGGAGACGGTGGTCAACCCTCCGACGAGCAGTGACCCAGCCAATACAGCACGCAGAAATCTCCGACGACGAGTACCCATTGACCCCCACCTCCCGCTCCGTGGGCGCCAATCACTCACCCGCCTGCGTCAAGGTGTATCAGCGAAAGGTCGACTCCATCAACAGACGTCCCAGGGCGGTGACCCACTGATTCGCCAAGCGACCGGGTTGCCATTGATGATGGCAGGGTTCCCGGGCGAGCTCACCTGGATTCGGCAACCCGGTATCGTCGGTCCGCAGTGAGGCCTATGGGGCGAACGTCGTTACGTCCTCGGGCAAATGGGGTGTCCCTTCTACCGGGATTGAGGCCACACGACCGGCTACCCGACCACATGGAACTCGATCCGATATAGGACTGTTTCGTCGTGGATCGGCCCAGCATGGGCGGCCCGTCGTCGCAGTGATTCCCGATCCATCTCGCCGGCTCGGCGGATGTCGGCTTCAGCAATGAAAGCGAAGGGGATCAGTTCGACTGACTCGACCTCGATCTGACCATCGCCCACACGGTACCGACCGCCAGCCTTCACCTGGGGACGCTGCCACAGCCGGAACGAGACCGTTATGTCACCGGACAGGACGGAGGAACGAAGTTCCCGGCTGAACTCCACGGAGTCACCCTACGATGTCCTCTGACCCAACCCAATGGTCATCACCATTGGCCCTACCGATGCCGGGACAGCGGTATTTGTGATCATGACTGACCGGCACAGTGGCTACCGACCGTTAGTCGACCTTGTCAACGTGCTCGACTTGCAGGCCACACCCAACGAGTGCGGCGACTATGGCATCGCGGTTCCGACCGAAGAACCTGAAAGAAGCGATACTGCCGTCTGCCCGAGCAATAAGAGCGCTATGTCCGTCAGCCTTCACAAGGGCGATCTCATCGAGCGGCGAGTACCACTCCGACCGCAGTGGATATGTGGCGATCAGCTCCACTCCATCCCCTCCGATTGAGATTCGGGCAAACGGCCAACTGGTGCCGATGATCCCAAATGCAGTTTGCACCGACAGGCGAACTCCCATGAACGTCTGTTGGGTCACCGGATTCGACGAGCGCCGGAAGAGGCTGAAGCTTCGGCCAGCGAATCGATGCAGGAGGAGAGCGTGCTGGCAAGTTTTTTCCTCGCCGGGTCGGAGAGCTTGCGGAGCATCTCCTCCTCCACCGTGTCGACTGCATTGGCAGCAGACGTCAGCGTGCGCCGACCAGCCTCGGTCAGCTCAGCCTGGAGGACGCGTCGGTGCTGCGGGTGAGGGCTCCTCACCACGAACTGGAGTTTCTCCAGTTCGTGCAGCACGGCGTACATGCTTTGTGGCGTCACGAATGCCCGACGAGCGAGGCCGGCGTTCGAGAGACCGGGCTCTTCATCCAAAGCGGTGAGGACGGCGAACTGAGTCACCGTGAGATCGTGAGACCCGAGAGCATCGGCCATGGCGTCGTGCAGCACCGTCTGTGCCCTCTTTATCAAGTAGCCCACCCTGGCCATCGTGACCTGGTCCACGCTCACCTCACTATCAGTTTACCTGATACTATCTCAGGGAACCTGATATAGGTTACCCTCATCCCACTCATAGAAATGGACACGCCATGACCGCACTCGGCCCTGACTTCATCGCTCTCCAGGTTCGTGATCTGGAGGCTTCGGCAGCCTTCTACACCGAGCACCTCGGCCTCGCCCGTGCTCAGGCGAGTCCTGACCACGCCGTGGTATTCGCCACGGAGCCCATCGCCTTCGCCGTGCGGGACCGACTCGTCGATCTCGGGGCTGTCGAGCACCCCGGGCGGGGAGTGGCCATCTGGCTGAAGGCGGACGATCCGCAGGATCTGCACGATGCAATGGTGCTCGCCGGAGTCCCGATCCTGGTCGCACCCTTCGGTGGGCCTTTCGGTCTCACCTTCACCTTCGCCGATCCCGACGGCTACGCCGTGACTATTCACGGCTGAGACGACTCCCGCCACCGGATTTGATTCCCCCCGAAGGGGCCGTATTCGTTGGCGGCATCGATTCGATAGCTCGAGGGACTCGCGGCCAGGCGACCCCTTTTCTTGACAATCTGACTCGTCACGCTCGTCCTCTCCTTGCCCCCGACTGGCTTGGCGCTTATTTGGTTGCGCTCGACCGGCACCTTGAGGCGTGCGGACAGCCCGAACCACTGTCATTGGTATGTGATGGCTCTCGATCCTCGAGACGCGGCCCGCTGTTACCTGGAGTTGCATTCGATAAAGTCGGTGCTGCGGCGGGAAGCGGCTCCTCGGGTGCCCGGCCTGGCGGACCGGGTGGCCCGAGAAGCCCTGGGTCCAGCTGGCCGAGGCCCGGCCAGGTCCCAGTTGGAGGTCGCGAATGCCCATGGATCGGCGCCCCAGGCAGAGCCGGGAGGATCTCCGGGTACTGATGTTGGCCGCGGGACGGTCCATCCTGCTCGAGGAAGGGCTCGGCACCGGTGCCGACGCCCTGAATTTTAAGCGTGCCTTCGACCGGATCGAAGTAGAAACAGGCATCAGACTGTCCAACGCCTCGGTGATCGGACGGGTGTGGGCGAACCTCAACGACTACCAGACTGACGTGCTGGTCGACCTGGCGTCAGATACAAGCCGTTCCAACGTCTCCGAGGTCGCCGACGTGGTGACCGCCGTGCTGGCGGAAAGGGACTTGTCAACGGCCAAGGCTCGTTCGGAGGCGTTGTCCGAGGTGTGTCGAGTGGTTGGCGAGGCTCTTAGCGATGCATTGCGTCGCTCCGTGAGCTGGTCGGTGTGGATCAACGTATGGACCATGGCGACCTCGAGTGGCCTACCCGACCGATACCAGCGAGTTCTTTCTGCACTCATGCAGAGCTATGACGCCATCAACCAGGATGGGGAGGAAGCGTTTGGGAGCCTGATGACGCTCTTCGGCTATCGGATCAAGGAGCCCTTGACGGTGCCCCAGTTCCTCAATGCCGTGGGGGCTCTCTCTGAAGGATGCTCACTTCGGGACCGGGTCGATAACGAGATGCTTGGGATCGTCCGTCCCACGGGACCACATGGAGAAGATCAGCAGTGGACGATATTCGGTATCGGGCTCCACGCTCTTGTCTTGGAGTTCTTCGAGGTGGATCCCGACTTCTGAATGGTCGGGCGTGGCTCTTCGGGACAACCGGCGGAGTTTGCCGAAGGATCTGCCGCTCCGAAGAAACCCTCGCTGCTGACGATGTCCCTTCCAAGAGAGGTCGCTCTTCAGGGGGTCCAGTCGACCAGTAGGTCGGGGAGCGGGCCTTCGGGTGGAGCGCCCAGGTCGACGCCGGTCACATCCTCGACTTGGCCCCGAAACCAGACGGTGAACTCGTCGTCGGACGTGGCGACTTCCGTAAACGCCTTCTCGACGTCGGGAGCCTCGAACCACACCAACATGAAGCTCCCCATCGGAGTCTCCTGCAGAGCCCAGGTCTCCCGGGAAAGTTGCGTCCTAGCCGCCTGAGCATCAAACCCCTTGCGGCGCTCTCCCATGCACGCGGCCGCAAAGTCCCGTCCTTTTTTTCTTTACCGGCAAGGATCGGGAACACGCCATTGAACACATGGCGATGTGCCGATGTCAATGACAGCGTTATGGATAGGCTGCTGTCCGTGCCGTCGCGGTCTGCCGATCCTCAACTGCGCGAAAGGATCGTCACCACGGCGGCGCGGCTGTTGGCCACCGAGGGCTCGGTGTCGGCGCGGCGCTTGGCCCGCGAGCTCGGCACGTCGACGATGGTCGTCTATACCCATTTTGGCGGGATGGACGAGGTGACCCGACAGGTGATGCGCCGCGGGTTCGGTGATTTCGGTAGCGAACTGGACCGCGGCGCCGTCACCGGCGACGCCGTGGCCGACTGGATGACCTACCTCTGGAGCTACCGCCGATTCGCGCTGCGCGAACCCCACCTGTACGCGGTGATGTTCGGTCCCGGACAGGCCGCTTTCAGGCTCGGCGATCCCGCCGACCTCGAGGCGGCTAGGTCCACCTTCGTCTCGCTCCTCCGTCGCATCCACGCCTGCGTCAACGCGGGCCAATTTGATGTCGACGACGTGACCACCGCCGGCGAAGCTATCTGGTCCGGAGTGCACGGTCACACCACGCTCGAGCACACCGGGTTCTTCGGTGCGGTCGGCCGCGACCCGGTGCGCTCCTACTGCGAGATCCTCACCAGGATGTCAATCGGCTTCGGCGACGATGCGGTAGCCACCGCTCGCTCGCTATCGACCGCCAGACGGCGGACCGCCCGCGCCGACCGAGTCGAGGCGCAGTCCGCAGGACGAGCGTTGCCATGACCAATGTCGGAGCGACACCGGCGCCGCCGACCATCGAACCTCCAAAGTGCCAGTCAGCGGAGTCGAAAAGTGTCCTCAGCCGGTGATCTGGGCCAGCCCACCTGATTGATCTAGCCGTCGTCAAGTAGTTCTGTGACCAGGTCCACCAGGTGCTCTTTCGGCACAGCCACTAGCTCGTCGAACCATCCCAAGGCCCGTCCGAGACTGATGCCGATAAGGGCCGAAACGACAACCTCGGATCGAAGGCGTGCCTCGTCGGCCGCCCGGTGTCTCAGCTCGGCGACCATCGGATCGACCATGCGTCGCACCATGTGATTACGCGCCGCTCTGTGGACCGGATCAGCCGTGTCGGTACGGATCAAAGCTTGCATCACAGGTCCGAGTCCGTGACTGTCCATGCGGGTCACCATGCCCTCGGCCATGTCTTTCAGGCCCTCGAAATCAGCCGGCAACTGATCGCCTTGGACTTCAGCCACCAGAACGGCGATGTAGAGATCAGCCTTGCTTCCGTAGTATCGAGTGATGAGAGCATGATCGACCCCAGCACGTTCGCCGATCTCGCGGACGGTCGTAGCATCAAAGCCACGATGACCGAACAGCTCCTGGGCGGCATCCAACAGCGCCTGCTTGGTAGCTCCGGCATTCCTCGGCCGAGCTTTCCCGGTGGCCGATCGTGAGGGCGGCTGAGCGTGGGAAGCGGTCAAGTGCCGTGGCCGGTAGCTTCGGAGCCGAGCGGGTCCTCCGCGAGCATCAGGCCCACCCCCTCGACTTCGGCCTCCTCTTCCATCATCTCCCCTACGTCCTCGGACAGCGATGACGGCCCGCCACTGGAAGTTCCGGGTAGCAGGTAGCTGAGCACGGCGGTAAGGAGGCAGAGCGCAGTGGCGATGATCAAAGTGACCCGAAAGCCCTGATAGCTCGGATAGGTATCTCCGTGTGCGGTGTAGGTGATCAACACGGCGGCGGCGAGGGCGCTGCCGAGCGAGAGCCCGATGCTGCGCAGAACCTGGTAAAGGCCCATGGCACTTCCGGTCTCTGATGCCGGAACGGCACGGACCACGAATCCCGGCATTGCGGCAAACGTGAAGCCGATCCCAATACCCGCGATCCCCGAGGCCACAAACGCCTCCCACAGGGCTCGGTGCTCAACGGTGAAGAACAAGGTCGATGCCGCGAACATGACGGAGCCGAAAGGAATCATGCTTCTGACGCCGAAGTGGCTCGTATAGGTGGTCAGGCAACGGCTGGCTGCGAAGGACCCGATGGACAAGGGGACGAAGACCAGGCCCGAGACGAGAATGGAGGTGCCGAAGCCGTAGCCGTTCGCCACCGGGATCTGTACGAACTCGATGATGATGGGAAGGAACAGGTACATGGCGATTGCGATCAGGAACGCGGACGCGTCGGCGGTGAGAACGGAACGATTCCGCACCTGCCGGACGTCGATGAGTGGGTCCGTCACCTTGAGCTCGTGCACGATCCATAGGCCCAGCATGACCAAGCTGAAGACGAGAAGGGCCAGGGATCGCAGTGACGTCCATCCCCAGCCCCCTCCCTCACTCAACAAGACAGACACCCCGATCACCGCGGCGCCGAGGGTGACCATTCCCAGCCGGTCGAAGCGTCGGGAGCGGTCGTCAGATCGGTCGGGAAGAACAACTACCACCAGGACCAGCGCCGAGGTGACAGTGATGGCACCGAACCAGAAAGCGGCCCGGAAGTCCAGAAACTGGGCAATCAACGACGTGATCGGATAGCCGAGACCGGCCCCGACCGCCGCGCTCACCGAGAGCGTGGCGATGGCACGACCAGCTTCACCCGGCGAGAACTGACTTCGGGCAATCGCCATCGTCACCGGTAGCAGTCCGAGACCAACGCCTTGCAAGCCCCGCCCGAGGATCAGAACGACGAAACTGGTCGACACGGCTGAGAGCACACACCCCGCCAGCACCACGCCGAGGGCGACCTCGATGACCCTGCGCTTGCCAGGACCGTCGGCCAGGCGGCCCATGGCTGGAGTGGCAAGTGCTCCCGTCATCAGCGCAGCCGTGAGCACCCACTCCGCCGCACTCAGGGACACGTGGTCGGACCGAGCAATCGACGGGATGAGGGGAGCGCCCAGGCTGGAGACGATCGCCACCAGGGCAGCAACGGTGACCAGGACGGGCAAAGCCGCCTGCTGGCGCCACGTTCGGCTCTTGGTTTCAAACGCTGGAAGCGAATCTGCCGTCACTTTGCACCGCCGTTCGGCACAAGTCACCATGTGGTGACATTCAGTTGCTTCAGCGTATCAGAGTCACTTTCGAGCCCAGCCGGATTCTGCCGAGAGCCGATGATCGGGAGCATCAGCGGGATCGTCACCCGTCTTCCGCGCCATGGAAAGCCGGGGTGAAGCAGACGGCGATCAGCAAACCTTCCGGGCTCAACAATCGAGCGGTGATCTGAGCCCATGGCTCCGCGTGGGCCTCGTGGAGCAGCCGATGGCCTTCCCTTGGAGCTCGGCCGCGGCTGCCGCGACGTCAGGAACCTCGAACTCGATGCTGGCCTGAGGGACCGGGATCTCGTCGGGCCATGCAGCGGTGCCGAAACAGGCCTCGGCTGCTTGTGAAAGAGCCCACAAACCGAAGAGTTTCGTCCCTTCAAGCTGCTGGGTGAACACGTAGTCCCCCGCCTCGCCCTCGAAGGACAACCCGAAGTCATCCCGGTAGAACGATCGAGCTGCCCCGGTGTCCCGGACGATGGGGGCAAAGCTGGTGAGGAATTGGACCTCCATGGCGTTCACCTCAGTTCTTCATCAAGTTCCGATCGGAGGATCCTGTCGTCGTCGCCGGCCCAGGACTCCCTTCGATTGGAATACCCGCTGGCGACGTAACCACACGCCGAGATGGGACGTAACCGAACCCCCCCCGGTGACCTGGGGCAGCTACCTGGGTGCCGGTAGCCTGTTGATCCTGCAAACGTGAAACTCCTGCTTCCCCGCTCCCACGTGGGCCTGAAACTGAACACACCGACTCCAATCGACTTGGAGGCCGAGTTTGGCAGTCGACACCTGAGCGCTGGCCTTGAAGACGGCGACTGTCTGGGGTTCAATCGGATCGTCCCAGATTGCGTAGATGCGCTGATACGCAGCGATCTCCCTCGCGATAATTCGGTTGACGTGTGGGGTCGGAGGAAGATTTCCTTGCACTCGGGCGAAGTAATCACTTCGGGGAAAGAACGCCACGACGTAGGAATCCGGGTTCCCCCCCAGCATGAGAAGCGCCGTCGAGTTCTCGGTCAACGACCTCGGGATCGAAGCCTTGAAGTAACTCGACGACCATTGCGATCGGGCCGCGGCGGGCAGCTTCTCCGTATAAAAACAGAACAGAACGATTACGACTGTTCCGACTCCAACTATTCCGACGCGGACTGCTGGCTTCCACTCGACTCGACTACTCAGGGCCTGCAGGCAAACGAAGATCGAGATGAACGACAGCATCTCGATCGGTATGAAGTACCGGTAATAGCCGAACTGCAACTCCCAGATGACGTAGCTGATAACAACTGCCGCCATCAGGAAGCGCTGCTTGGGGTTGTCGAACACCGTCAGTTTCCGGTGTTGAGCAATTGCTCTGACTACCGCCACAACCGCCAGCGCAATCAGCAGCACTTCCAGGATGGGAACCGAGGCTTCGACGAGCGGTGGGGCACCAGCCAGCGATGGATGGAGGGTCCACATAATCGGATCGAAGACGAAGTAGACGATGCCGTGTGTTTTCCACGTCATATCGACATCGGTCGTATCGGTATTGGGGGCCAAGGGTGCGTAGGCGGAATGAAAAATCTGATTCATGTACGGAAGGATCGGGTTGCCGTACCGTGTCGTCAACTCGTACCCCCACCACCCGTATGAAACCAGAACGCCCACGGCCAAGCCCCCACCGGCGCACAGACCTTTGCGGATGCGTTGAGAGAGGGTGCCTGATACCACGGGGAAGGCCGCAGCAATCCCAAGGGCAATCGGCAGTTCGGCGAGCTTGAGACCTGCGCCAATACCGGCCAATGCACAAGCAGTCACGGTCAGACCGACAGCAATGCCCTTCTTGCTTTCATTCGACCGGGATGCGTCTAGTGAATGCAGACCGATCAGGATCGCTCCGAAGAACAGGGGTGCGACGAGCGTGTCCCCCATGATGGTGCCCAGCTCGGAGATGGCTCCTGCCGTCAGCAGGCCGAGGCCCGCCAAACTCAAGGCGATCAAGCGACTCGCAGTGAAGTGTCGGTTGATGAGGTAGAGCAGTGGGAATGAGACTCCTTGAACAATGCCCAGGAGATATCCAGTGAGGCGCGGTGAGAGGTGATCGGCCGCGAAATAAAACGGAATGTCAAGAATGGGACTCAAATACGTCTGGAGTTGCGCCGGAGTCACATCTCGCATGTGATCGACCAGCACCCAGTAGGTGTCGAAAAAGTGATAATTCTGCAGGTCCCAATCGATATCTTGCCTTAGGAAATTGGGTGAGTCCCGCGTAGACAAATGGAGAAACCACGAGGAGAGCCGCAGTCCAGTACTTCCATCGGTCGGGATCCTCGACGGTCGGCCTCGGGCTTTCCCGTGGCCCTGTCAGCCCCAGTTGCTCGGCAAGATTCATGGGGCTGATTCTGTCTCGCTGCACGATGGATGGCGGGCCGTCCCTTGTCTCCACACCGACGATCGCCCGTTCATCTGTGGTTGTCCTTCCGCCCGCCTGCGGATCGTAAGCCCTGCGAGTTTAGACAGGAACGTCGACGCGGCGTACTGGCATTGAGCAATCCGACATGCGGGTGCCGAGTTTTCCCGACGGCCTCGGTTCACATCGCTTTCGAATCGAGCTCGTCATGTCGCATCCGGTGGGCGTCGTCGAGTCGAGTGCACGTCGGAGGGGTACTCTCGCCGGAGTGAGTGGCTGGGATCGCAGGAAGACGGTAGGACTGGTCTTCGGCGTCGCCCTCGGCCTGGTATCCGCCTTCGAATTGTTCTCGCCGGGCGGAGTTGCCTCGTCGGCGCCCGTGAGCCGGTCCCCGAGGACCACTTACAACGCCTTCACCGATCCGCGGATGGTCACTATTCGCGGATACTCGGGCAGCGCCATGGAGCCCTTCATCTCCCACAATGGTAGGTATCTCCTCTTCAATACGTCGAACGTGGCGCCACGTATTCCCGCCCTCGAATTCGCCACCCGAGTCGGTCCGGCAACCTTTCAATACCGGGGTGAGGTCGACGGAGCCAACCAGTCAGGTTATCTGTCGGGCACTCCGTCCATGGATGAGCGGGGGGACCTGTACTTTGTCTCGACCCGCAGCTACGCCCAGACGTTGTCGACCATCTACTCCGGGCGGTTCGCCTCAGGCACTGTGACAGGCGTCCATCTGGTCCCCGGTATCTCTGGCGGCACCTTCGGGACCATCGACTTCGACGTCGAGGTGAGTCCAGACGGGTCAACGCTTTACGTCAGCGTGGGCCACTTCGACGGAGGACCGCCGACGAGCGCCAGTCTCACCATATTCGACAAAGTCGGGAACGGCTTCGTCCCCGATCCTCACAGCGCCAGAGTCCTTCGGGCGGTGAACGAGGCAGGAATGCTCACGTACGCGGCTTCGATCTCCACCAACGGACTGGAGCTCTTCTTCACGCGGGCCAACCCCGCGGGAGGGGATCCGGCCATCTACCGGGCGGTGCGCACCAAGGTTGGCGGGACATTCGGCCGTGTGCAACGAGTCGGGGCCACCACCGGTTTCGTCGAGGCTCCCGCCATCAGCGCCGACGGCACCACACTCTACGATCACGAGCTAGTCGGAAGTACCTTTCGCGATCTGGACTGTCACGCGGCCAACGCCCCCGCGTTCGTAGACCCGGGGACGTTCGACAACAGGGTCCCTACCTTCAGCACCGCACGACTGATCGGGTAGGACTGTGGCCGCCTCGAGCTCCACCCGGAGTTGATGGGGCGAGCGGAACAGGATGGTCTGGATCCCCAGTCTGCTCGGCCGCGTCGAGGTTCTCCTCCCTGTCGTCGATCATCAGCGTGGTCCCGGGCGTCAGGCCGAAGCGGTCGAGCAGTCGCAGGAAGATGGCCGGCTCCGGCTTTGCCACTCCCTCACGACCGGAGACGACCGTGCCGTCGAACCAACCGAGGAACGGGAACCGTTCGAGGCGCAGCGGATACGTCTCCGCCTCCATGTTGGTCAGGGCGTAGCAGGGCATTCCGGTGTCTCTGACCGCTCGGAGGACGTCCACCGTTCCGACGTGGACGCCACCGACCATCTCCTCGCTGCGTCTCGACCACGCCCAGATCATTTCGGAGAGGTGGGGATGCCTCGAGGCGAGTTCGGCGCAGGACGCGGCGGTCGGGATGCCCCGGTCGTGGGGCGCATGCCAGCCCGGCGAACAGATCTCGGCGAGGAACCGCTCCATGGCCGCCTCGTCGGCGAACAGCTTGCGGTAGAGGTGTCGAGGGTCCCAATCGAGCAGGACGCCACCCAGGTCGAACACCACGGCCCCGACCGGGACGGTTCCGCTCCAATGTGTGATCGCACATTTATAATGGTAGAGTGAACGTTGTGGATGTGCAAATGCGCCACCAGATGATCATGCAGGCCCTCCGCCAACGCAGTCCGGTGCTGGTCGGGGAGTTGGCCAGCGCACTGGATTGCTCCGAGATGACCGTCCGGCGTGACCTCGAGTCGCTGGAGCGCAGTGGGGGCCTCCGACGCGTGCACGGTGGCGCGGCGAGTGTCTTCCTCAGTGCCGAGGAGACCCCGTACGGCATCCGGGCCCTCGAGTCCCCCGAAGCCAAGGCGACGATCGGCGCAGCCGCCGCCAGCCTCCTGGCGGACGGGGAGACGGTCATCCTCGACGGGGGGACCACCGCCATGGAGGTGGCACGAGCACTCCGCAGCCGGCGGATGACCGTCATGCCGCTGGCGCTCAGGCCCGTCTTCGAGCTGCATGAGTGCCCGGGCATCAAGCTCCTCCTCCCGGGCGGGGAGGTCCGTCCGGGCGAACTGTCGTTGACCGGAAGTCTCACCGACCCCTGTTTCTCCCAGCTCCGGTTCGACACGTGT
Organism: uncultured Acidimicrobiales bacterium; assembly: GCA_963747825.1. GTDB lineage: Bacteria > Actinomycetota > Acidimicrobiia > Acidimicrobiales > RAAP-2 > Bog-756. The sequence continues at coordinate 414,004 of CAVVGQ010000008.1, read as the reverse complement.
GTGATGGGTCCGTGCGGCATCGACGCCAAGGCGGGCATCACGACCCACCTGCTCGCCGAGACGGCGGTGAAGCGTGCCGCGGCCGACGCCTCGCAACGGGTCATCGTGGTGGCCGACTCCTCGAAGCTCGGCCGGGTGGCATTCGGCCATGTCTGCGATCTCGACGACATCGACATCGTCCTCACCGATGCCGACGCCGACCAGCAGACCGTGGACGAGCTGCGGGCGACGGGAGTCGACGTACGCTGCGTCTGACGCCGATCCCGGCCGAGCACGAACCACCGGCACCAGCCCCGTCGGACCGTTGGCCACGCCTGGCCGTCATCGCCGTGTTCTTCGTGCACGGCTTCCTGTTCGCCTCCTGGACGGCCCACATCCCCCAGTTGAAGCAGCACCTCGGTCTGAGCGACGGCGGACTCGGACTGGCCTTGCTCGGGGCTCCCATCGGCTCGGTCCTGGCGATGGTGGTGGCCGCCCGCCTGCTGCCGACCGTGGGAAGCCGGCGGATGGTCCGCCTGGCGCTGGTCGGCTACTGCGTCTCGGGCCCGTTCATCGGCCTCACCGGTTCGTTGGGCACGTTCTTCGTCGCCTTTCTGCTCTGGGGCTTCTTCCAGGGGATGCTCGACGTGTCGATGAACACACAGGCGATCGCCGTCGAGCGGTTCTCCGGCTCGGGTGCTGATGCCAGGGTTCCATGGGTCGTGGAGTACCGGCGCCCTGGTCGGTGCGGTCACCGGCGCGGTGGCGGTGGGGCTGGGTCTCTCCCTGAGCGAACAGACTGCTCGTCCTGGCGGCACCGTGCCTCCTGGCGCGTCGGCTGGCTGACGGCGTGGATGATCCCCGACCGGCGAGTGGATGACCCCTCCGAATCCTCGGAGCGCACGGCGGACCGGCAGCGGCGGCGTGCTCCAGGGCGCGGTCATCGTGCTCGGCGGCATCGTCTTCGCCGACATGCTGTGCGAAGGCGCCGCGGCCGACTGGGCCGCCGTCTATCTCCACAACTCGCTGCACGCCGTACCCTTGGTGGCCGGACTGGCCTTTGCCGCCTATGCCCTGGCCATGCTGGCCGTCCGACTCTCCGGCAATCGGCTCTTCACCAGATTCGCCGCCCATCGCCTGCTTCCGCTACTCGCCGCCATCGCCTCGCTCGGGTTCGCCGCCGGGCTCGTCATCGGCCGCCCGGTGGGCGTGCTGCTCGGATTCGCCCTGCTCGGCGCCGGCCTCGGAGGTGTCGTCCCAATGATCCTCAGTGCGGCCGGAGCGGTGAGCAACGTGGACACCGGAAAGGCAGTGGCCGCGGTGGCCGGCTGCGGCTGGGCCGGCTATGTCGTGGGACCTGTCGTGATCGGCGAAATCGCATCGACGACGCACGCTGCGCACCGCCCTGTTCCTGATCCCGGTGCTCATGGCCACCGTGGCCGTGGCCACCGGGACGGCGAAGGCGCTGCGGCATGGGGTGACCGGGCCACCGCTGGCCAGTGCCAATCCGTTGACAACGGAATAAGTGAGTCGACCCGTCCGGTCTCGATCGAGTCACTTGGTCGAAGTGAGGTCGTAGACGGTCTGGCCTCCGATGGTCTTGGCGGTGAAGTGGGCGCTGACCCAGTCGATGATGGCTGAGTCACTGTTGTTACTGCCTCCACCTCCGGGGCCACCCCCACCTCCCATGCCGGAGGAGATGAAGTAATGGATGTCCCCCTGGGCCACATAGGCCTCGAAGGTGGCGAGACTGATGTTCCCTCCTTGACCGTTGAATCCACCTATGGCCATCACCGGCTCACCGGACGAGAGTTCCAACGTGGCCGCCGACTGCGATCCGAACGTGGCACCCACCCAGCGATAGGAGCTGGCGTGGGAGCGGAGTGCCGCAGTCAACGCGGCGTTGGTAGCTGCATTGCCTCCGCCCCCGGCCGCTCCTTGGCCCGGACCGCCAGCCGATCCTGGGCCAGCCAGATGGTGAGAGATGCCGGCGGGAGCACCGCTACCGGGTCCGCCCAAAGGTGAGGCCCCGAATCCTGATGCGCCGGAGGCGATGCCGGCTCCGCCCGCGTGGGTCGGGCCAGCTCGGCCCGGTGCCCCTCCACCGCCGATTCCACCTCCGAATCCGCCGGCTCCGCGTCCACCTCCGAATCCGCCGGCTCCGAAGCCGCCGCCGCCGACCGTGGGTCCAGCGGAAGGGATGCTGCCGGTGTGTGGCGAAGCAATAGTTGTCGCGGTGTAGGCGATGGGGGCGCTCAGGCAGGCAACCAGACCGAGGCCGATGGCGATGACGGTCAGCTGGCGGGTGAGTCGCGAAACCGCCGGTGCGGCCACGAGAGTGACGGCGGCAAGTGCGCCGGCGACCAAGACGAGAGACCGCAGCCAGGGTGCGTAGGCGGGGGTTCGCTCGAGCAGGGCGTCGGCCCAGACTGCGGTGACGACGATCCCCATCGCCCCGATCACCCGAGCCATGATCTGGTGTCGATTCTGCCAGAGGAGAGCGCCGCCGATGCCGACCAGGGCGGCGATGGCCGGTGCCAGCGCCACCGTGTAGTACGTGTGGATGACGCCGCTGGAGAAGCTGAACACGGCGCCGGTGACCAGCAGCCACCCGCCCCACAGGACGAGGGCCGCCCGGGCCGGGTCGGTGCGGGGTGCTCTGCCCCGCCAGACGAGCCCTGCCACCAGGGCCATCAGCGACGCTGGCAGGAGCCACGACGCTTGGCCGCCCATCAGATCGTTGAACAGCCGGAACATGCCGGTGGCACCACTGAATCCGGCGCCGTTGCCCCCGGTTCCTCCGGTAAGGCGGCTCAACCCGTTGTATCCGAAGATGAGGTTGAGGATGCTGTTGTCAGGCGACCCGTCGATCATCGGCCGGGACGCCACCGGCCACAATGCGACGGTGGCCACCCACCAGCCGGCGGAGACCACGATGGCCACACCCATCAGGGCCAGCTGGCGAACCCGACGCCACCAGGTGGTGGGGGCCGCCAGCAGGTAGACGCCGGCAAATGCCGGCAGGACGGTGAAGGACTGGAGCATCTTGGCCAAGAAGGCCAAGCCGACCAGCGCTCCCGTGGCCAGGATCCATCGACTGCCCGCCGTCTCGAGGGCGCGCATCAGGGTGTAGGCGGCCGCCACCAGCAGGAGCACCATCAATGCGTCCGGGTTGTTGAACCGGAACATGAGGGCGGCCACCGGCGTGGTGGCCAGCACTGCGCCGGCCAGCAGCCCGGCCGCCGGACCGAACCACCGTTTGACGGCGGCATAGACCAGGCCGACGGCGGCCACTCCCTCCAGCACCTGGGGAGCGAGCATGCTCCAACTGCTGAAGCCGAACAGCCGACCCGACAGTTCCATCACCCACAGCGAGCCCGGCGACTTGTCGACGGTGATGAAGTTGGAGGAGTCGACGGAACCGAAGAAGAACGCCTTCCAGGACTTGGTGCCGGCCTGGACGGCCGCGGCGTAGAAGCTGTTGGCGTAACCCGAGTCGTTCAGATTCCACAGGTAGGCGCCGGCGGTGCCCACCAACAGGGCGATCAGGGCGGGAACCACCCAGCGGGGGGTGGGCGGCGCGGAAGACTCTTCGGCCACGACATCAGCCGGGGTGAGGGAGCGCCCCGTTGGCGGCCGAGAGGCCGGCACGGGGGCGGGCGGCGCCGGGGTGGTGACGGACATGGCGGCATTGTCAGGCCTGTTGCTGGGAGCGAGCTGGGGATCGGCTGCCTGGGCCAGTAGGACTGTTTCGGCCAACCGCGGTCTAACGATCGACGGGCTCCCGCCGGGAGAGGCCGGCATCGGCCCACTCCTCGCAGGTCACACGTGAGCTAGCCCCCAAGAGCTCGAGGGCCTCCCCCATTGTTGGATCCAACTTCCGGAAGGACCATGGTTTGAAACCACATTTTCCGACAATGAGAGAGCAGGACGGTGCGACCACACCCGCGCCGGACGGCGAGAGGGCCCGCTATGAAGCCGACAGCGTGAGTGCCTTGGCCGACGCGGGGGAAGCCGGCGCCGCCGGCGCCGCCCGTGGCACAAGGTCCAATCCGTTGAATCGGTGGTGGCTCGACCGATCCGTGCGGTCGAAGGGGCTGACGGTAGTGGCAGTCCCTTTGATCGCCCTCATCAGTGTGGCATTGGCCAGCCTGGCCCTCCAGCGCAGCGAAACCCAGGAGCGAAGCGTCGCAACTGCTGACCTGACCCTGAGCAATGCCGGGTCGGCGGTCCTGGCCGACGCCGTGAATGCCGAAACCGGTATCCGCGGTTATGTCGCCACCAGCGACACGCTCTTTCTCGCCCCCTACACGCTGGCGCTCAGTCGAATCAGCTCAGAGCAGAGATCGTTGGAGGCTGCCGGCCGCGCCGTTGGAGCCGTTCGCCAGGCGCGAATTGTCGACACGACCGCCGGACATGTACTCGCCCAATTGGCGAATATTCGTTCCAACGCACGTGATGGACTGCCACTCAGCTCGTTTCGTTCGGCTCTGGAGAACCAGAAGGCAACCATGGATCTCCTCCGCAGTCAGGTCGCCCATCTGATCGATGGCCCAACGGCAGGACTGATAACGCAACGCAACAAAATCATCAAGCTGCAGTCGACAATCGGGACACTCAACATTGCCGGCCTTATCGTCGGAATACTTGCCGGACTCGCCGGTATCGCTCTGTTTACCTCGGGCATCTCGCGTCGTATCGTGACCGCGGCCGCCAACGCAGACCGGCTTGGTGAAGGCGAGGCCCTCGAGACGGTTTACCGCTCGGGGGACGAACTTGGCCGGTTGGCTGGTTCGCTGATTCGGGCCGAGGAGCTTCTCGCCAGCAGAGCTGCCGATCTGACGACGGCCCGCGATGAGGCGCTGCGAGCCACCAACGCCAAAAACGCGTTTCTCTCACGCACCAGCCATGAGTTGCGGACCCCTCTCAACTCCGTTCTCGGCTTCACCCAGCTCCTCGAGATGTCCAGTCTCTCTTCTGGGGACCGCGACAACGTCGAGCACATCCTCGGTGCCGGGCGCCACCTGCTGAGCCTCATCAACGAGCTGATCGACATCGCCCGGATCGAATCCGGCGATCTCAATCTGTCCCTCGAGCCGGTCGCCATCGTTCCGCTCGTCGAAGAGACCAGCCGACTCCTGGGCCCGCTGGCTGCCGATCGTTCGATCATCATGTCCCATCGCTGCACGCACCCTTTCCTTGCCGCCCACGCCGACCAGCAACGGCTCTCACAAGTCCTGGTCAACTTGCTGTCCAACGCCGTGAAATACAACCGAAAGGGAGGCGCCGTCGAAATTGCCAGTCAACTGGCTGGCAACGACCAGGTGAGTGTCGTGGTCTCGGATACCGGCCTGGGCATGAATCGGGAAGATCTCGATCTCATATTCATTCCCTTCGAGAGGCTCGATGCTGGCAGAACCGGCACCGAAGGGACCGGGATCGGGCTCCCACTGGCCAAGACACTCACCGGGGCAATGGGCGGCAGTCTCACCGTTTCGAGCGTGCCGGGCGAAGGTACGGCGTTCACGGTCACATTCCCCCGGGCCCCGGATGTAACCACCGTCGCCCCTTCCCATACCGATCAGCCATCGCCGTCGGCACAGCTCGCCGCCAGGCACGGAACCACCATCTCGGTCCTCTACATCGAGGACAATCCCGCCAACGTCGAAGTGATCTCGAAGCTCGTGAGGGGCCTGCCGAACGCCAGCATCCAATCTGCCCCGTCCGGGCGGGCCGGCATCGAAAGCGCCCTCCGAGACACGCCTGATGTCATTCTGCTCGATCTCGACTTGCCCGATCTCCACGGAAGTCAAGTCCTCCGCCAGCTGAAAGCCGAGCCCAGGACGGCACAGATCCGGTGGTCATCCTTTCGGCCGACGCTACCCCGGGTGCCAGCCGCCGGCTTCTGGCCCGGGGTGCCATCGCTTATCTGACCAAGCCCATCGATCTCATTGAGCTCGCCGGCTTGCTCGACTCCGCCACCAATCTCCAAAAGGAGCTTCCTGGCGCCGCACTACAGATCACACCGATCTGAGCTCGACAAGATACTCGCGCCACCGCGGTCGGTACCGCACTGACCGAGAAAGGACCCCTGTCATCGACCGGAATGTGTTGTATATCGAGGATGATGAGGACAACATCCTCCTGGTGAAGATGCTGCTCCAATCCCGCGACAGCATCGCCCTCAACGTAGCCACGTGCGGTCGCGACGGGATCGACGCCGCGGTGGAAGAAACGCCTGACCTGATCCTTCTCGACAACCGGCTCCCGGATGCTTCCGGTCGCGAGGTGCTGGGATGGCTGGCGTCGTCAGAGTCAACCGTGGCTGTTCCCGTTATCGTGCTCTCCGCTGACTCAGGCGCCGCTGTCGCCGATGAATTAATCCAACTGGGGGCGGCCGAGTTTCTCGTAAAGCCTTACGACATCCACGAGTTTCTGTCCATGATCGACCGCCTTCTGCTGTAGCACGCCACCCATCGAGTCCGATTCGCTCGCGGTCAGGCTTGACACAAGCCCGACTCGCTCACCGTGCCCCCCTGGTCTACCGCGGTGAATGTCCCGATTCCCGAGACCGTCACCGAGGCTCCGGCCGTCGCCGTCTGAGGCACCGATCCGCCGACCGAATCTGTGACGGTGAGTGAGCCTGCGTTGGCCGCGAACGTGAGGGTGGAACTGACACCTGACGTTGTGCCGCAGACCGCCTTGGTCTCGGTCGTCACCACCTGGTCGTGGATGTGTCCGGCGACATACGAGGCCAGGGCAACCGGGCACTGCCAAGTCCCCGCCGCATCATCCTGGAACCCCAGGAAATGATCGACGAGGCAGGACGCCACGGCGTCAGTCGCCGACCACGACGTTCCGGCCTCGGAAGTTGCCACCTGATCCAACAAGCTGGGCACGGCGTCACTCTCGGTTTCGGCGTTGGCCACCTCATGGGCGACGAGGGCGAGCGAGGGTGAACCCGAGAATACGGTCCGTTCCACTCCCGAGACCCAGTAGGTACATCCAGTAGCCGCCTCGGGGTCGGTGATGGCACCGCAGTGGGCGGCGGTGTCACCGATGCTCCAGGTCCAGTTCGGTCCGGGATCGATACCCGCGGCCTCGGCCTGGTCGACCGATGCGCTGATGGAAGGTCCGGGAGCCGCCGACGCTACCGATGGAACAGGTGCGACCGGTGCGACCGCCTGAGCTTGGGGGGCAGTGACCGTGGTTGTGGTCACCGGCGTGGACGCAGGGGTGACAGCGGGGGTGGGAGTTGACGCTTCGGCGGACCGGTGCGTAGCCGGGCGCTGTCCCTCGGCACCTGCAGAGGCGCCGGTGACAGGTGCCGACGCCCTGGCCGAGGTGCCGGCGATCGTGGCGGCGAGCACCGACACGAGGGCCACGGCCACGACCCCACAGAGGATCCCGCCCGTCCGAAGACGCATGCGGATCCGAGGCCGGTGCCGGGTCTCACCCAGGCCGGACGTTGCCGCCCATCGGTCCTCACACGCGCCTGGCAACGGGAGTTGGGGCTGCTCGACCCCGGCGCTATCAACCATGTGTTGAAGCTTAGGGTCGTCAACACATGGTTGTCAACACATGGTTGATAAATCCTGCTCACCTGGATAGGCTGGATCCATGTCCCCCGATCTCGAGTCGCTCGCCGACCACTTCATTCAACTGGGCCGTCGCCAAGTGGTGTCGGGCCTACCCGCCGGACGGGAGACAGCTCTCGCCGAGCTTCGCTTCGCCGATTCACTGCGTCGGTCCGCAGAGCGCTTCAGCCAACGATCGGCCGAGACCGCCCGGGAACAGGGCGCCAGCTGGCGGGAGATCGGCGAAGCCGTGGGGGGCATCACCCCCCAGGGTGCCGAACACCGGTTCAGTGCCGCCGCCAAGGAGCGCAGATCGAAAGCATCGAAGGCGGAGTGGGCGTCGAAGGAGCGACGGCGCTCACCGAGGGTGGGGCCGTCTGAGGACCGTTCCTACACGGCAGAGCGAGCCTGAATCAGCCTCGGCTACGGGCTCTGCCTGCGGGAGACCACCAGTCGACGCAGCGATGCCGTTCCGCACCGCCGCGGTCAGGCGGTCAGATCGGTTTCGATCCGGGAACGAACGCCGGTTTCGTTGCGGTCGGGTCCGCCGCCGGAATGACCGAGGACAGGGAGCTGTACACCACGATGTTGGACAGGTAGCTGCCTGTCTGATGATCGAACACTCCGCCACAGGTGACCAACTGCAACTCACTGGAACCGTGAGATCCGTAGACGCGCTGGGCCGGGAACTGCAGCTTGGAGTACATCGCCACCGCATCCACCGTGAACTGGGCGGTGGTCCCGTCCGCCAAGCCCACCTTGATCTGGTCGCCGGCCGCCAGCGTGCGCAGTTGAAAGAACACTCCCGGGCCGAGATGGTTGTCGACGTGTCCGAGTATGACCGCGGAACCGATCTGACCGGGGGTCGGACCAAGCCGGAACCAAGCGGGCTGGACCGTGGTGGCCGGTACCTCCACCGTGCCGTCGGCATTGAGGCCGAGGCTGGTACCCAATGAGATCGACAAGCCGACCGACGGGATCTGGAGGGTCACCGGCACCGAGCGAGTCGTACCCAGCGGCTCCACCGTGGGAGGCGTGGCTACCGCGTCTCGCAGGGCGGTGGGGGAAGGGACCGGCTTGGGCAGTGCCCGGTTACTCCCGAGAAGCCCCAGCGTCAGGGCAACGGCACCCACCAAGACCAACGCCACTGCGGCAACCCACCGGGTCGCCGAGCCGCGTATGTCCCGCCACGGCACCATCCACGTCACTGGGAGTCGTCGAGAACCATGTGACCGGCCACGGCCCGGCTTCGCCGGACGGCCAGGGCCAGCATTCCCATCGACGCCATGAGGGCCAGCGATCCGAACACGATCAGACCGCCGTCACGGGAGTGTGCCGCCCCTCCGAAACCGGTATGGGGGGAACCGGACGGGATGGTCGCAGCTCCTCCCCCGCCGGCGGCAGATCCTGTTCCGGTTGAGCCTTCACCGCTCGAGGTGCTGCTGCCGGTCGTGACGGTGCCGGTGGCGCCGCTCCCACCGGTGGAGCCGCCCGTGACCGCCGGCGTTGGGGTGGTTGCCGTGGGGGAGGTCCCCCCCGTCGGAGTGGTTACCGCACAGGTCGAAGGCGTGGTGATGGTGTTGGCATCGAGCGTGACGGCGCCGTTGCGGGCCAACACTCTTCCCTCGACAGTGGCACCGGTGTCAAGCGTCGCCGACGTGAGCGCCATGATGGTGCCGACGAAGGTGCTGGCGGAGTTCAGGGTCGCCGAACTTCCCACCTGCCAGAACACATTGCACGCCTGGGCGCCGTTCTCCAGCTGCACCACGCTGTTCGGGGCCGTCACCAGATCAGACGATGCCTGGAAGACGAACACGGCGCCGGCATCGCCCTCGCCGTTGAGGGTCAGGGGGCTGGCCGCCGAGATGTTGGCAGTGGACGCGTGTCCGAAGGCATACACCCCGGGTACCAGGGTTTGGCCGCCCAGCTGATTGTCGCCGGCTGTGAACGTGGTGGTCGGGGGCTGTCCGGCCGCGGCCACGTAGGCCGTCGTCAGATCGTTCTGAGCGTCGGTGAGAAGTGCCGGGTCATCGACGTTTCCGGCCGGGCCGGTTCCATCGGTGGAGTAGATGGTGCCTGTCACCTCGGCTTGCGTAAGGCCGGCGTAGTTGGTGCCGGCAGCCGGGCTCAATCCGACGTCGCCGGTGATGGAGGAGGTGGGAACGTCGGTGACGGCCGTGCCGGCCAGCACCGCAAAGGGGGTCGCCGTCCCCAGCTGCACGGTCTGGGCCGCACCGGCCGGAGGAGCGAACACGGTTCCTATGAGGACCATCGCCAACAGCGGAGTGCTAGTGAGCGCCACCTTCGACCATCGCCCGGGTGACGCCACGAGACGGCGAGCCGACCATGCCTGTCTGACCTGCGAGGACGCGCTGAGGGAATTGACGCAAGGATGAGGAACGGGAAAACAGCATGGTGAGCCCCTTCGTGCACCTCCGAAGTAGATAACCGTCGGCGACGGACGTTCGGGGTACAACGCAACCTTACTATAGTAACTCAACACTAGCAATACTTTTCCATAGAATGGGAGCGTTCGGCCGTGACCACTTGGGCATTCCTCAGCAACCACGGCCGGGCTCTGCTGTGCATCGCCCGCGACCCGGAGGTTCGTTTGCGCGAGATAGCAAACGAGCTCGACGTCACCGAGCGCAGCGCCTATTCGATCGTCAATGACTTGGCCGAGGCCGGATATGTCGTGAAGGAAAAGGACGGGCGGCGCAACCGCTACCAGATCCAACGTCACCTCCCGCTCCCGGAAGCTCCTGATCGGGAACAGGCCATCGGCGAGGTCTTACGGGTTCTCGCCCCCGGGAAATGAGATGCGGACTCACGGGGGTTGAGGACGATCGGTAGTCCAGATCTCCCCGTCTCCGAAACGACGGCCGGGGCCAAAGATCTGGCTGTACACGCGGGTCAGCTGTTCGGAGCCGGGGTGTCCGTCGACCACCACGGCGACCAGGACGTGGGAGCGGGCAAATCCCGCCGCGAACTGGCGACGTTGGGCCGGCGTGAGGGTTATGAGATGGGAGGCCCTGGCTGCGTTGTCCACCAAGTAGTCGAGCACAGTGGGGGTCGGTCCCACCTGTGCCGTCCGGTGGCCCGGCCGGGGATGCCAGGCGTAGCCGTCGAAGTCGCGGTAGGGGAAGCCGGCAACTGCTTGCCATGCCAGTGGCGTTCCAGAAAACGGGCTGCTGGTCGGAAGGATGAGCGCCGTGAGTGGACTCCCATCCTTCGCGGTCGGAACGTGCCCTAGTACTTCCGGCACGACCACATTCTCGAAACCGGTATAGGGCACATTGCCCCCCACCAGCATTGGTATCGCCATCAGGATTCCGGCCCCCCCGACGACGACGTCTCCGAGATGGCGCCGCCACCGCCCGCCGCCGGCCCGAATTGCCGTCGTCGCCCCATCGAGAGTGATTGCGACCAGCAGTGCCAAAAGAAGGTCGGTCAGGATCGAGATTCGGATCCACACGATGTTTCTGAGGATCGGGATGGCCCCGGCGAGATACCAAGCCGGCGGGTGCCACGAAAAGATCGGCTTCGATCCGGTCAGTCGAGTGGCTCCACCCCACGACAGGACCACGGACCACAGGGTCGCAGCCCACAGGAGGAGGACGACCCGGTGGCGTCGGGCAAAGAAGAGTGCTGCCAGAGCCAGCAGAACGACCAGCGGGCCGATGAAGGCGGGGTCGAAAAGGTGTTGCCAGCCGGTCCCCGGCCGGGGCTGAAACAAATCATGTCCTGTGGCTGCCGACGGCCACACCAGTGAGGGCAATGCTGCCCCTGGCATCACCGTCGAACCCAGGGATCCGACATGGGCCGGACCGCTCAAATAGACAATCATCGGATAGATCAGGAGAGCACCGACCGTGAAAAGAGCGGAGGCCGTGCTTTTCAGGGCGAACCGGATGTGGGAGGAGAACTGTCTTGGATTTCCAACGGCTGCGAGGACGAGCACGGGGACGGCGACGACCACACAATCGAGAAGGATCTCCTGACCGGAGAAGAACTGGATCACGACCAGTAGACCCAGCGCCAGGCCGAGCCGCACCGGTCGACCCGTCTGCCGGAAGAATATTTGATCGATGAGATAAGCCGCCAGAGGCGGGAAGAACATCCATGTCAGGTTGAAATCGGCGAGTGCATTGGACTGCAAGATTGCAGGGGAAAAGCCGTAGATGAGCCCGCCGACGAACGCCACCGACCGCCGCATCTCATAACGGCGGAGCACGTAGTAGAGCGACAAGGCCGAGACGACGGGTGCGGCCACGCCAGCGACGTTCAGCGAAGTGATCGGCGAAGAGAGTTCGGTGACCGGCGAGAGGAGAAATGCCTCGAACAGCACACTGGCGTTCGCCAGCACGTTGATGCCGTCGGGGGCGAACATGTAGTTGCTGACGAGGGGGTTGGTGTGGTGGCCGATGGCGAACGGAAGCCACGCCATGAACCAGATCCGTTGGCCCACATCGCCGACGTCGGCCCGGTAGATGTGTGTGCTCACTCCTGCAGACACCAGATGCTGCCAGCAGAACAGCGACAAGGCTATGTAGAGCACCGTGGTGACTAGCCCGGCAATCAGTGCGGGACGAGTCCTGTGCCAACCGGTCGTGGCCCCGCCACGCACCTCTGGGTCGGCCTCTTCCCCTACGTTGGCTGGGGGTGGCGGGTTGAGACTCCCGTCATGCACCTCTGAGGTCGGACTCATGTCGGCCGAACCCCGGGGGTCGAACCGTCGGTCCGTTTCCCCATGAGCCGAACCGGCCTAGGTGCGGATCTGGCCATGACCGTGGGGGGTGGACATGGCCTCCACGGACCCGGCACCGTTGCGGAAATCGGCCGGGAGCCGTGAACCACGTGCCGACGACGGTGCCGTGACGGCGAGGGCTCGGGTTCTGGGTATCCTGCGGACACTATCCAAACTGGAGCCGACCCGGCAGTCCCGGAGGGGGAGCGATGAGCGATGGTCGCCGTGCAGGGATCACGGGTGGTCGCCAACATTCCGAGCTGCCCCACACGTTTTGCGTCGAGCGCACCATGGTGGCTGCCCCGGCTCTCCTCTATGAAGCCTGGACCGAGACCTTCGACTACTGGTTCGCGTCGCCGGGGGCACTGAGGATGCGACCGGAGGTCGGGGCGCCCTACTGGTTCGAGGTCGTTCACCAGGGGAACCGCGTTCCCCACTACGGACGCTTCACCGCTCTCGAGCCGGCAAGGTTGATCGAGCTGACCTGGGTGACCGGCAAGTTGGGCACCGAGGGTGCCGAGACCGTGGTCAGGGTCAAGCTCGCCCCGGTTGGGACCGGAACCAGGCTGAGGCTGACCCACGGCGGCTTCTACGACGCCGAGTCGGCGCGACGACATTCCGACTCGTGGCCCTCCATTTTGGAACACCTCGATCACCAGCTCACCAGGACGGAGTGACCGTCACCGGTGGCGGCGGGTGGGAGCCATCTCCCTCCGCCCTCGCTCAGGCCGACGGGACCGGCAGGTCGAGCAGTTCCGAAATGGCGGGCGCCCACGACTCGGCCGCGGGCCGATGGCGGCCGATGGCGGCTCCGAGGGCCCCCGCCGCTGGATGCCCTCCGGTCACCACTGCCACTTGCACCGCGGTCCGCGGACTGCCGTGCACCCCTCTGACCGGAACCTCCACCTGGAAGAAGTAGCGGCCGGGTGCCGCCCAGGCCAGGACGGCGCCCCCGCCGAGGCGCCGGACCCCCTCGATGCCCGGAACCTCGAGCATCCACCGCGGATCACGAGCCAGCTCGCCCGCGGCTGCAGCCACCGCGCCGTCGTCGGCGATCGAACCGGCAAGCCCCCGTGCCCGGGCCGCAGCCCGGAGGTCGATCGGCGCCGGCTCGGTCACCGTCTCCTGGCTGTGATCGCTCATCACGATCACCACCCAGTCGTCCCACTCTCCTCGGAGGGATTCGACAACAGATCCGAAGTGGGCGTCCGACCGACCGTACTGACGACGGGCCTCGGGGCTGTCGGGGCCGAAGATGTGCGCCATGGTGTCCGGTTCGTTCATCTGGGCGAACACCAGATCGGCCCCGGTGTCGATGGCTTCGGCGATCCCGACGACCGTCTCGTCATCCTTGGCATATCCGAGGAGATCACGAGCAACCCCACCGGCGTGTTCGTCCCGGGACCACAGAAAGTCCGCACTCTGGCCCCCGGTGACCCCTACCAGGTGGTGGTCGCCGAATACGGCGGCGCTCGGTCGACCGGCAGCGGCCATGGCGTCGAAGAGGGTGGGCACCGAAGGGCCGAGCTCCCACGCCGGGGTGGTGGCGTCGGCGGTGGGGATGGCGTTGGCGACGATGCCATGACGGTCGGGAGATACTCCGGTGGCAAAGGTGGCGTGGTTCGGATAGGTCGATGAGGGGAGACAACCGAGACCACCCGTCGGGGTCCATCCACCACCCCGAGCGGCGCCGGCAAGCACCGGCATCACCTCGTCATCGACGTGCCGGGGCGACAGCCCGTCGAACACCAGGAAGAGCACCCTCACCGAGTGGAACCGGGCCGGCTCAACCGGCCAGGGCGATCAAGGTCGGCAACCAGCTGGCCAGATCGGGCACCTCCGCGGCCGGATCCTTTGCCCTCTCGTCGGCCCTCCGGAGAGCGAGGGCCGCCTCGGCGTAAGGACTGGTCCGGAACGCTTCCAGTTCGTCACCGGTCATGTCCTGACCTTGGATCATTAGCGTTCTGACACTGCCCTGGGAGAGACGCTCCCGGTACGAACGGTCGGTGGTCACCAGGTACCGCTTGGCCGGTACGTGCGCCTCGATCAGGGCTGCGACCCGCTCCCCGAGCACGGGACGGACGTATGCCGCCCCGACCGGGCCGTGCAGCTCCTCGCGTCCGGGCGCCAGCAGGTGACCCACATCGTGAAGGAGACCGGCGACCAGCAGTTCGGGGTCGTCGTCGGCACCGGTGCGGCGCAGTTGTTCGGCGCATTGGAGCCCGTGGTGGAGGATGGTGAGCCCCCGAATCTCCTCGTTCGGCTCCTCCATCGTGTCGGCCTGCTTCAACACCTCGATGATGCCGATCAGATTGGGGGGGCACTCTGCCATCGCGTCCATTCACCGCATGCTACGTGCCGGAGGCCGGATGCGTCCCGCCGCCACCCGGACCGCGCCGGCCGATCAGGAGAGGTCGTCGTCGGGCGGCACGGCGTCGGCGGGGACTTCCATGGTCGACTGATTGGTCATGACCCCGTAGACAAGGGCGGCGATGAACCCGCCCAGCAGTGGGGCCACGATGAACAGCCACAGCTGGCTGAGTGCGGTCCCTCCCACCACCAGTGCCGGTCCGATACTGCGGGCCGGATTGACCGACGTCCCGGTCAATGCGATGCCGACCAGGTGCACGAAGACCAGAGCCACGCCGATGGCAAGGCCGGCCATGGCCTCGCGGGCCACTTTGGCGGTGGCGAAGAGAATGACCATGACGAAGATGAAGGTCAACACCGTCTCAGCGGCAAACGCTCCACCGGCACCGAGGTGGATCTCCGACGCACTGCCGTAGCCGTCCGCACCGAGACCCTGCACGTGTTTCGAGTAGATCGGAGACCCGGTGAACACCGCCCACAGTCCGTAGGCCCCGGCGATGCCGCCGGCAATCTGGGCGACCCAGTACCCGAGCGCTTCACCTGCTTTCATCCGGCCGGCAATCACGAATCCGAGGGAGACCGCCGGGTTGACGTGGCAGCCGGAGATGGGCCCGATGGCGTAGACCAACGCCATCAGGACCAACCCGAACGCCAAGGCGGTGGTGACCACGCCGGCGGAGAAGCTGGTTCCGATCAGCTTGAACCCGAAAGAGAGCGTCGCCGTGCCCACGGCAACGAACACCAGGATCGTGGTTCCGATGAATTCCTGCTATCAACTTCCGTGGATCGAACACAATGCTCTCCTTCATTTCAGAAGCTCGTGAACGGTTCCATCTTGATCGGGTTCCCCGAAGCGGAGGTGGATGCTGGCCGGGTCGTAGATTCTTCTCACAGGCGAGGTGGCGGGCAGCTGTCCATCTCCCTGATTCTGGGCCCGGGACCGCCCCTTTCACTAGGGTCAGTGGCCGTGAGCCCCGCCCCTGACCATGCCGATCCTGTCGACCGGGCCCGGCGGATGACTGAGTTCTTCGGGCCGCTGGTACCCGGTCAGCTCGGCTGCGTTTTCGACCATGCCGGCGATGATCTGGTCATCGGCCACATCGAAGTGTCCGAGAAGCTGATCGCCGGTACCGGCTACCTGTTTGCGCCGGCAGTGATCGCCCTGGCCGACACGTGTGCCGCCATCGGGTGCGGGAACACGATCCCCGACGGGGCGTCGTTCACGACGATCGAGCTGAAGTCCAACTTCCTCTCCTCCGCCCGTGTCGGCGAGCATGTGTCGTGTCGGTGCACACCCACCCATCTCGGTCGTCAGACCCAAGTATGGGACGCCGAGGTCACCAACGATTCGACCGGCAGGCGGATGGCGCTGTTCCGCTGCACGCAGATGGTCCTTCTGCCGAAATAGGACCCACCGGAACTGGGGGGCCACGACGGGATGGGATTGGTCCACGAGGGGCACCGTTAGGATCGGGCCCACGTGGGCGAGGAGGAGGAATGGCCGTGGACATGGAGTACCGACGGTTGGGCAAGACAGGACTTCAAGTAAGTGTGCTGTCGTTCGGGTCATGGGTCACCTTCGGACCCCAACTCGCCGGCAGCCTGGCCGAAGACTGCCTCGCCGCCGCCTACGACGCCGGGGTGAACTTCTTCGACAACGCCGAGGCGTACTCGGGGGGCGAATCCGAGCGGATCATGGGCGAGGCCATCGCCTCGCTCGGCTGGCCCCGACACAGCTATGTGCTGTCGACGAAAGTGTTCTGGGGTCTCCACGACAACGTCAACATGCGGAACACCCTCAATCGCAAGTACCTGCTGCAGGCCATCGACGGATCGCTCGAGCGTCTCGGACTCGACTTCGTCGACATCCTCTACTGCCACCGGGCCGACCCGAAGACGCCTGTCGAAGAGGCGGTGTGGGCGATGTCCGACATCATCTCCAGTGGGAAGGCCCTCTACTGGGGCACCTCGGAGTGGTCGGCCGAGGCACTCCGTGAGGCCTGGGACGTCGCCGACCGCAACCACCTGCACAAGCCGGTGGTCGAACAACCCCAGTACAACCTGTTGTGGAGGGATCGGGTCGAACAGGAGTACGCACCCCTCTACGACGACATCGGACTCGGTCTCACCACCTGGAGCCCGTTGAGCTCAGGGCTGCTGACCGGTAAATACCTCGACGGGGTGCCCGAGGGCTCGAGGGCAACGCTCCCCGGCTACGAGTGGCTGGCCAACTTGTTGACCGATCCCGAACGCAACGAAAAGGTGCGTTCACTCCAATCGGTGGCCAAGGAGCTCGACTGCAGCCTGGCTCAGTTGGCCATCGCCTGGTGTGCGAAGAACCCGCACGTGTCCACCGTGATCACCGGAGCCAGCCGGGTCGAGCAGGTGCATGAGAACCTCGCCGCCCTGGAGGTCCTCCCCCAGCTGACCGAGGACGTGCTGGCCCGCATCGACGCCGTCACCCTCTGACCTCTCCCCCCTGGTCGGCCGGAGACGGCTCGAACTCCGCAGCCGGCCCCGCGGCCGCCCTGCGGGGTCTGCTCCTCGGCCACTTGCGCCCACGGACGGCAGCCACATCGACGTTGGCCAGTTCGAGTATTCGCCGACTCACCCGGTGGGCCAGATACAGGGTGAAGATGGCTGACGGGATCTCCACCAGCACGGCCAGGGCCACGGCCTGAAGGAACTGCGAGCGATGACCCGACGTGACCACGTCGAACCAGGCGTCGACAAAGAGGAGCACGGCCGTGGCCGTTGCCGGGAATTGGATCCTTGGATCCACCCGGAACGCCATGTACGCGGTGCGAATGATGGCGATCACCAAGATGACGTCGAACCCGACCCAGGCCAGGCGGTAGTGACGATCGAACTGATGTCGGGGCAGGGTTTCGGCCAGGTACACGATCCACGGCAACAGGATGACGGCAGCAGCGGTGTAAAGCCAGGCCAAGCGCCTGCTTCGCCGCCGGCTGGCCTCTCCTGAACCCCATCGGTCCCGGTCCGGCCCGGGGTCGGATTGCCCGTCGTCGCCCACGGCGACAGCTTAGGACCGGCCGCAGGCCGGAACTTCAGGGTGCGACGATGCGCCGTGTCTCGTCGACCAGCGAGCTGCGCTCGAGGGCGGCGACGATAAGCGAATCCTGGACATTCACCCCGAGGGTCGTCGAGATCCGATGCCAATTTCCGATGGCATCGAGCGACCACGACTGTGTGTCGTCGGCCAGATTCAACTCGAGGATCTCCTCGAGTTGAACCACTGCGTCGGGATCGGCCACCGGGATCATCGCCTCGACCCTTCGGTCCAGATTCCGCCGGCGTAGGTCAGCCGAACCGATGTAGTAGCTGGCGGGGCGGTCGTTGGTTCCCCCAAACCGGAGGATGCGGGAGTGCTCGAGGAACCGGCCCACGATGGAACGGACCCGGATGGTCTCCGAAAATCCGGGAACCCCAGGCCGTAGGCAACAGATGCCCCGAACGATCAGGTCGATCGGCACCCCGGCCCGTGAGGCGCGGTAGAGGGCGTCCATGACCGCCACATCGTCGAGACCGTTCACTTTGATGACGATACGACCCTCCGGACCGGCCAGGGCCTCCTCGTCGATGCAATCGATGACCCGGTCGCGGATGCCTCCGGGCGAAGTGACCAGCTCCTGATAGTGGGGCGGCTGGCTGAAGCCGGTGATGTAGTTGAAGAACCGGGTGACATCGCCTCCCAGCGCCGGGCGGGAGGAGAGGACCCCAAGGTCTTCGTAGATCCGCGCCGTCTTCGGGTTGTAGTTTCCGGTGCCGAGGTGGCAGTAGAGGCGGACGGTGCCGCCCTCCTGGCGGACCACCAGTGTCGTCTTGGCGTGCGTCTTCAGGCCCATGAGACCGTAGATGACATGGGCGCCGGCCTCTTCGAGGGCGCGTGCCCACCCGATGTTCGCCTCCTCGTCGAACCGGGCCGTGACCTCGACAAGTACAGCCACCTGCTTTCCGTGCTCGGCCGCCCGTACCAGTGCTGCCACCACCGGACTGTCCCCCGATGTCCGGTAGAGGCACTGCTTGATGGCGAGCACGTGAGGGTCGTCGGCAGCCTCGTTGATCAGCTCCTCGACTGACGCGGAAAATGAGTCATACGGGTGGTGGACGAGGACATCCTGGTGGTCGAGGACCGAGAAGATACTGGCGTCCTCCTCCCGTTCGACCTTGGTGAGGGCGAGCGGGATAAGCGGCGTCCACGGCTCGTCGTGCAGTTCGGGTCGATCGAGGCTGTGGATGGCCCACAGGCAGTCGAGTCCCAACGGTCCGGCGAACCGGTAGACGTCGTCGGGACCCAGCCCGAGCTCCTCGGTCAGCCGGGCCACCGGACCTTCGGATGTCCTCGAGTCAATCTCGAGCCGCACGACCGGAAGGAACCGCCTCCGGCGGAGTTCCTCTTGGAGAGCTAGGAGCAGGTCGTCGGCGGCATCGTCGTCGAGAGCGAGGTCGGCGTCCCGGGTGACCCGGAAGATACACGGTTGTCCCACGTCCATCCCCGGAAAGAGAGCATCGATGAAGGCGACCAGGGCCTGCTCGAGGGGAATGAACCGGTCGCCACCGGGGAGCGGAAGCAGCCTGGCCACGTTGGGCGGCACCTTGACCCGGGCGAACCGGATCGTGTCGTCATACCGGTTGCGGACCTCGACGCCCACATTGAGGGACAGGTTGGATATGTAGGGGAACGGATGGCTGGGATCCACGGTCAGCGGCGTCACCACCGGAAGGATCAGGCGGTCGAACACTTCTTGGAGGTAAGAGCGGTCTCCGGCGTCCAACGAGGCCCAGTCGCACAGCTCGATACCTTCCGACTTGAGTGCGGGCGTCAACTCGTTCAACAGGAGCATCTCCTGGCGGCGGACCATGCCCTCGAGGGACGCCCGGACGTCCTTCAACAACTGATCGGGTGTACTCCCGTTCAGGGCCAAGCTCTTGATGCCGGCAACCACCTGGCGCCGCAAGCCCGCCACCTGGACCTGGAAGAACTCGTCGATCCGTTCGCTGAACAGTACAAGAAACTTCACGCGCTCCAGCAGAGGGATGCCCCGATCGGCCACCAGGTCGAGGAGGCGGTCGTTGAAGTCGAGGTCGGAGAGCTGACGGGCGAAGTACCTCTGGCCGAATTCCGGACCCACACCATCAGCTGATCCCTGGGTGGCCTCGACGCTCATCAGCTAACGATACCAACCAGTCCCAAGGCCGGCTCCGAGGCCCGGCGGCCCCGGTGGTGCGCCGCCCCTCCATTGTGTGGGAACCCAGCCGGGTTGGCGTCGTGGGCTGGTCCGAGACTGGGTCAGAATGTTGGTCCAGGAGCGAAACCACGAAAGGTGTCCGACGTGAGCACCGACCGCACCATCGAAGTCATCGTCGAGATCCCCAGGGGCAGCCGCAACAAGTACGAATACGACCACGAACGCCATGTCATCCGCCTCGACCGACGCCTCTTTTCGGCCACGTTCTACCCGGCCGACTACGGATTCGTGCCTGACACCCTGGCCGAGGACGGTGACCCACTGGACGTCCTCGTCCTCCTCGATGAGCCCACCTTTCCCGGGTGCATGGTGGAATGCCGCCCGGTCGGCGTGTTCTGGATGACCGACGAAAAGGGACCCGATGCCAAGATCATCTCCGTCGCCTGTGGCGACCCCATGTGGGAGGGGGTCAGGGACCTAGGTGGGCTTCCGCCCCATCTCACCTTCGAGATCGCCCACTTCTTCGACGTCTACAAGGACCTCGAACCCGACAAACTCACCAAAGTGGGAGGTTTCGACGGGGTCGATGCCGCCTGGGCCGAGATCGAGCTCTCCTTCGAACGGGCCCGGTCGATCGAGCCGTAGCTCGATCCGGTCCGATCAGATCAGGCCAGGACCTGAGCTTTGGCCGCCGCGAACTCCTCGTCGGTGAGCGCACCCGAGTTGTGTAGGTCGGCGAGCTTTTGCAGGCGGGTGATGGTGTCATCGCCTCCCGGGGCAGCCACCGGAGCGACAGCTGGAGCCGGCTGGGTCACGGCCGGCTGAGCTTGCTGAGCCGCTTGTTGCTGATTGGCGCGGTTGCTACCGGCCTTGGCTCCCATGTAGGCGACGCCGCCGACGGCGGCGGCCCTGAGGAGTGGCCGTCTGCGAACGAATGGCATGGAACGGCCTCCTCAGCCCTCTTCGCCATCGAGCTCGAGGCCGAGGGCGAAGGCGATCTCTGCGGCCGCGGACACGACCCTGACATTTCCGACGGTCGGATTGAGCGCGACCAGAAGTCCGAGAATTTCCTCCGGGGTCACCCCCGCCTCGAGAGCGAAGCCGACCTGGAACACGTACGACGCCGGCGCGGCGTCGGCGGCGATGAGGGCGGCGATGTTGGCCAATGAGTAGGTCTTCGGGTCGAGTCCCGACGCCTCGAGGTTGTCGAGACGAGCCTCGAAGAGAGCCTCGAGGGCCCCGGCGTCATGTTGCGCCACCCCGAATAGAGCATTGGTGGTGCCGGCAGATACGGCCATTATCATTCCTCCACTTGTGGTTCTGGTCCTCGATCCCGCCGCCATGGGCGGGAATCCCTCGGCATGACCCTACCGGATCGGTCCCTCACAGTTCTTGGGCGACACGCCGTCGATCCGCTCTCGGCCAGCAGTCGGCTGCATCGAGTTCCGATGCCGAGAGCAGGTCGGTGATCAAGGTAGCGGCCCGCTGGATGTCCGAACCCGACGCTCTGATCTGTGCGATGGCCTCCTCCCCTCCCCCGGCCCAGGTGGCTACGTACCCAAAGGAGTAGGTGCCCGAATCCAGGCCGAAATGCTGGCAGACCACATAGGCGGTAGATTCGGCTTCCAGTTCAGCCAGAGGCCTGTCCTGGTGACCTTGGTGCAAGATGGCGTGGGCGATCTCGTGGGCCAGGGTCTTGACCCGTTGGGCTGGTGAGTTGCGGCGCTCCACTTCGATGCGGCGGTGGTCGAAGGAGCACTGACCATTTAGGCCAGGGGCGAGCTCAGCATCCCCGACTGTGAAGTCCAGAGCCCGTGCCACTCCGACCAGACGGGAGAAGCAGGCCCCGGGGTCGTCACCTGCCAGTCGGCTGCATACTCGGGGAACGTCCTCACCGTCGGTTTGCGAGATGTCGAACACCGGCACGTGCTTGAACCCACGGATCTCCCGGTCGTCGGAGAGCCGGTCCGAACTCGGGGCGATCATGGGAGCCAGGATCCAGATGGCCCTCTGACCTTTCTGGACATGACGGCCGACCCTCGCCCAGGTCCGAAATCCCGCCACATTGGTTGCCTCGGGACATTGGGAAACGATGAGCATGACGTTGCCGAAGCTGTACTGACGGAACTTGCTCTGAAATCCGAGGTGGCGCCGCCACTGGTCGGAATTCGTGAGCTCGGCAATTCCGGCGCTGAGTCGGTCCAGCAGCTCCGGATGGTGTTTGGGCGGATTCATCCTGTTTAACCTTTGTTCGGTCGACCATCGGCCGGTGGCTGGCACCGTCAGGTGAGGCACGCCTGTCCCGATGGCCGGTCGTGGCTCGGGAGCGGCGGCGCAAACCGGCCGACGGCAAGAATGGAATGACGACCCCGCCGGGGGCGATCGGCATCGGCGGCAATTGCGGCCGGACTACCGGGTCGACAGCACTGACTGCCACTGGCCGCACGTTAGAACCGCCCTGTGACACCAGCGTCCTGTCCGTTACGGGGCTTATTTCTTGCGCACGCCTCTTTCCCATGGGTGATGCCCGACTGTGCGTCGAGGAATGAATGATCGTTGCCGGCACTTCCGCGCCGCTGGTCGACTTCGGGGAAGAAAGACGAGCCGAGAGCACCGTCGACGAGAGATCCGAGTGCATCTCGTCTCGACATCTGTATCCCACTCGACGGCTCCGTCTTGCGAAGCAGGTCGCCTACACTCTCAATGGTGATCGCTTCAACGAGGTCCATTTAAGGGATCAGAAAGCCCTAGTGAGCCCGGCCCCGGACTGCCGCGCAGAGCGTTGAAGAGGTGTCGGTTCATCCGGGTCCGGGAGGGGTTGGCCAAGTCTGACCGGCAAATGGCCAAGTTTTACGGGGATGTAGCTCAGTTGGCTAGAGCACCTGCTTTGCAAGCAGGGGGTCGTGGGTTCGAGTCCCATCATCTCCACCAACGTCCGCCCTGGACAGGGAAACAATTTCGGCCTCCTGGGGTGGTCTCAACCACTCGCCCTCATCGCCAATCGCGCGCCCATTGCGCCTTGCCAATCTGTGTGATCTTGGCAGATCGGCTCAGTTCGGCTAGCGCAGCAGCCGGTGCGCCATCTCGGTCGTCGGTCGCGCTGCTGGAACGCAGAGCAGCTCGTGGGGATGCGTGACCCGCCCTCCGCATTAGCTCGGCAACAGTAGCTCCGGTGGCGGCAGCCCAGGTGAGCCCTGAGTGCCGAAGGTCATGTAGCCGGAGATCTGTTCGTCCTACCTTCATTCGAGCTTTGTGCCACTCCTTGTTCAGTGACTTCACCAGCAGAGCTCGGCCCTTCTCTCCCACCAGGAATGGCGCATCCGGCGCAGGGCCGACATACGAGTTCAGGTGGCGCCTGACGTCTGGGGATGACGTCCCGCCGAGTGGTGGAGAAGCGATCCTCGGTCTGACGTGATGGTAGGCGTGTAGAGCCGTCAGTTCACGGTGAGTGCTTCAGCCCCAGAAGACGCAGGTGGGATCGAGTCCTATCTCGTCGAGGATGGCGTCGATGGTCTGGTTGGTGTCGAGGTCGAAGTACTCGGTCCACTTGCCATAGCGGTCGCCGAAGTAGAGGTTCCAGGTGCCGTCGCCCTCGATAGCGGATCTGGGCGATGCCCATCTTGGTCCACTCCCCGGGAGCGCCCTTCCAGACGGGTCGGCACTCATGGATGGAGACGCTCTTGCCGTGGGTGGTGACCTCGAGTCGGACCTCGTCGGCGAACTTGGCCGGGACCCGGTCGCGGCACCACCGCCTGACCTTCTCGACGTCGAGCTCGGGGAGGACGGTCGCCATCCCAAAAGGCTAACGACCTCAGCCGGCCAGAGGCCTGCTTTCGGGAGGCTCGGCGAGGGCGGCCTTCTCGTCCCGGCGGAGCTGGGCCATCGAGGTCTCCGACAGGTAGCGGCGCTCGGCCACCTGCCACTCGTCGTGGGTCTCGACCACCACCGCGGTGACCAGGCGTTCGACCGCCTTGTCGTTCGGGAACACCCGACCACGTCGGTGCGGCGCTTGATCTCCTGGTGGAGGCGCTCCAGGGGGTTGGAGGACCAGACCTTGCGCCAGTGGGCCTCGGGGAAGGCTGAGAAGGCCAACAGGTCCTCTTTGGCATCGGTGAGCATGGTGGCGACGTCCGGGAACTGGCCCTCCAGGGTGCCCACGATCCGGTCGAACTGTTCTCTCACCGAGGCGGCATCGGGCTGGGCGAAGATGGTCTGGATGGCGGCGATGACCATGTGGGTGTTGGTCCGCTTCACCCGGGCCAGGACGTTCCGCATGAAGTGCACCCGGCAGCGCTGCCAGGCCGAGCCCACCATCACCGCCTCGATGGCCTTCTTCAGCCCCAGATGCTGGTCAGATATGACCAGGCGGACCCCCTTCAGCCCCCGGGCCCGCAGGGAGCGGAGGAACTCGGTCCAAAAGGCCCCGTCCTCGGAGTGGCCGACGGCACAGCCGAGCACCTCCCGGTTCCCGTCCATCGACACCCCGGTCGCCACCACCACCGCCCGGGAGACGACCTGGTGGTCGACCCGGCCCTTCAGGTAGTAGGGGGTCGGACCGGGGCGCGATGCCAGCATCTCGGCTGGTCGTTTCCCCGGCCCGCCCCTCCGAACCGGACGTGCGGCTTCCACCGCATCCGGCTCTCCACGAGCCCATGCAGTGATCTAGGCGACGTTCCTTTCCGTCAGGGTCGCCCAAGGCGTCGGAATGCGGTCCGCCCGGTAGCGGTAGCGGCTGACCACTACTGCGCTCGGGTTGAACAGCCTCACTTCACCCTCCGTCGGCCACCACCCCGAGAGGTAGTTTCGGCGGAGCTGCTTCCAAGTGATGCGGCGATGCTTGTGGCGTATCCAGCAGATCACCCGGCGCCAAACAAACGCTCGGAGATAGCTGAATGTGGCCTTCGACACGCCGTATCGAAAGTGGTTGGTCCATCCTCGCAGCACCGGGTTTAACCGGTGCAAGAGGACGGTGAGCGACTGGTCCGTTGATCCCCTCGTGGCGCTGCGCACCTTCGCCTTCACCGAAGCCAAGGACTTCTTTGAAGGATAGGTATAGACGTAACGCTTCTGCGTGCCCCGCTTGGTCTGCCGCTGGATGCGGAAGCCCAGAAAGTCGAAGCCCTCGTCGATGTGGACAATCTTCGTCTTCTCTTCCGACAGGCGGAGCCCGACCGTTGAGAGGATTGCCGCCGTCTCGGCCTTGAGCGCTTCGGCATCGGTGCTGGTTCCTGCCACGACGACCACGAAGTCGTCCGCATAGCGGACGAGGCGGTAGGTGGGAAGGCCCTTGAGCCGACGCTGTTGGCGCTTGGCCGAGCTTCCTCCGAAGCTCTTCCAGGACTCGGCGAAATGCTCGTCGAATGGTCCAGATCAGCGAGACCTTCTGGCTCCGGATCCCAGTCGGCAAGCTCCACAACGACCGCTATGTGCCCCTCCACCCGATCCTGGTCGACCTCATCACCGACTACCGGAAGTCGAGTAGACCGAACCGCTCAGGTCGGCTGGTGGTCCGGAACGACGGCCAGCCCTTCGACCGGCGGACGGTGTATCGCTATGTCGAGTCGACGGCCAAGCGGGCGGGGGTCGGCCACGTCCACCCTCACCAGCTCCGCCACACCTTGGCCCACCCAGGCGATCAATCGGGGCATGAGTCTCGAGGCCATCGCCGCATTGCTCGGTCATCGGTCGATGCGGATGACCATGACCTATGCCCGGATCTCCGACCGCACCGTCGCTGACGAGTACTTCCGGTTGACCGAGGCCGTCGAGGCCAACTACGGCCGCACCGAGGCGCTACCGGACACCGCAGCGGGAGCCAACATGCGAAGACTGGAGGCGGACCACCGGCGCATGCTCGGCAACTGGATGTGCACCGACCGGTCGCCCTCGACTGCTCGTTCGAGTCAGCCTGTGAGCGCTGCAACTTCTTCGAGACCGGACCCCAGTTCGTTCCGATCCTCCGCCGGCAACGGGACCACGCCACCGAACACGGTCAGGAAGACCGGATCGTCCTCTTCGACCGCCTCATCAAGGACATCGACGGGGAGCCCTGAGTGTGGTTCGATGAGCCTCAGTCCAGGGCCCGTGGATCACCCGTGTGACAACACAAGTGGCGCATCTGCTGATGGTCCTCTGCCGCACGACGTAAGACCTCCGGTCGAAACCGGAGGCCAATCGCAGGAAGCAGGGTGAGTCCGGTTAGGTGATGGTCAGGGGAATCGTGACCTGGGCCGTGGTCTCGGTCTTGATCTTCATCTTTCCGTTGAGGGTGGTCACCTTTTCGGTCGCTTGAACAGTCACCGAACTCGGACCTGCGGCCAGTTTCTTGTTCGGAGTCCCCGACAGCACCCCGGCCGAGGACAGCCTCAACCCCTTGGGCAGGGCGACCTTGTGCCACTTGACAGTGGTCACGTGGGGACTGGCGCTGGTTCCGAGGTTGCCTGCCTGCAGGGCCACGGGACTGTAGGCCATGCCGGGCGTCGCAGGAGGCAGGCTGGAGGTGCTGATTCCGAAGCCCGAAGTAGTGATGGTCACCGACGGCGTCGCCGTGGTGTCCCACTCCGTGGCGGCAGACGGATAGCTGGATCCGCCGCCGCCACCGAAGGACCCGTACATACCGAGAGTGGCACCGCCACCGCCACCGAAGTACCCGCCACCGCCACCGCCACCGCCACTACCAGTACCACCATCCATGCCCTGTCCGGTCGACCCCTCCGTGTAACAACAAAAATTGCCGCCGAGGCCGGGGCCGGTCAGGGTTCCTGCCTGGCCCGCGTAACCTGCCGCCACCACCGTTCTGGTCGGCATTGCCCCCCAGGCGCGAGGCTGCCACCCCCACCGCCACCCCCCGCGACGACGAGCGGGGTGCTTCCGTCGAAGACTGCCGATCCCCCTCCGCCCCCCCCGGCGTCATCGTAACCAGAACCAGCACCGCCGGATCCGGCACCAGTGCCGCCACTCCCATCACCATCAGCACCGACAGTAACGGTGAGGGAGTCGCCGGGAGCCACAGTGGCATTCACAGTCACGATGCCACCTTCGCCACCTAGTCCGCTGGGGTCAGGACCCGTCCCACCGACTGCCGTAATGGTTACGCTGGTCACTCCACCCGGAACCGTCACCGCATACGACCCCGCAGTGGTGGACGAGAACAGTGTGGCGGGCGTGGCCGACGCCGTGCCTGTCGTGAGAGCGGTGGTAGCGGCAAGGGAGAATGTGGTCAGCCCCCCGACCATCAGCGACCCAGCCAGTACGGCCCGCAGACTTCTTCGACGCCGAATATCCATTGAACGACACCCTCCATTCCAGGCTGCCGACTCGCACACCATGGCCTACCACCGTTTCATCGCTGCTGCCATTGCGATCGGCATGGGTCGCGTTCGGCCCTTCTCAGCGACGCCCCCTGGCGTTTAATAGGCGACCCTGGTGGTCGCCGAGTGTCGGGACACCGTGGTCGGGTTGCTCCATACCACCGGGAGCGGGGCGTTATCGACGCTTGCCGAATGGCGCAGGGGATAGGCCGGGCCCCGCCATCGCGCGTCCATTGCGCGGTCGCTGGCATTCGCCCTTATTCGCTGACGGTCAGATAGAAGCTCTGAGCAGCCATGATGGTTCGTGGTGATTCGTCGTTGTTCGGTCTGACGACCTTTGCAAGCAGGGGGTCGTGGGTTCGAGTCCCATCATCTCCACCCAGTGGGCTTGACCCGTTGTGGGATTTACAACGTTTTACCTGGTCAAGTGGCAAGTTTGCGCCGGAATCTTCGACCGAGGCAAATGGCGATGTTCGAACCCCTCCCTGACCTGGGAGAACCTCCACGTGAGGTTGTTTGTCCAGCCAGGTGAGTCAGTCCGCAAGTGAACTTGACCCGGTTCCAAGTACATGAAGTTGTTGACTGGGTGCGGCTCCGGCGGAGGACCGGATCAGGCTTCGAGGAGCGAGTCGCTCCTCGCGGATGTGCTCACTGCTGAGATCGATGATGCCTCACGCGCCACGTCCCCGAAGGCGCATCGCACCTTCGGGGACGTGAGGCTCGTTGAGAGTCAGGCGTCGCGGTGCGCCATCCGCATCGATGCTGCGGCCAAGACGATGGCGGCGTAGATGCCGAGGACAGCCATGGCAGCTCCCGGCATCAGGAGGCCCGCCGAACGGTTGACCGTGACAGCAGCCTCGAGTGCGGTCCCAGGCAGGTACTGACGGAGACCAGCCGGAACGAACTGGCCGAGAACGGCGCCTCCCACGATGACAAGCACCAGTGCCGTAGTTGCCCCTGCGGTGTGTCGGATGAGGCCGCCGAGGCCGACCCCGATGATGGCAACAAGGCTCACCGCCAGGGCAGCAAAGACAAGGGCCTGGAGCACGCCGGGAGACCCGAAGGACACTTGAAGGTGCTTGCCAGCGAAGACCTGCTGACCGACCCCGAAACTGACCACGGCAGCCAGCAACGCCACCGGGAACGCGAACGCGGCGGTGACCGCAGCTTTGGCTGCCAGTACCAGGCGTCGGGTAGGAGTAGCGGTGAAGGAGGACCGGATCATCCCCGTCGAGTACTCGGCGGTCACGGCACGCACGGCCAGCGCCCCGAGCAGCACGGCGCCGACCAAGAAGAATCCCCCCAACGAGCAGGCCGTCGGGTCGAACGTGGCTCGCTGTGCGGAGGTCATGGTGGCCCATTGGTTGGCCTGGGAGATGCAGAGGACGGCACCCAAGCCGATGGAAATGGTGACGGCCATGACCGCCGTCCGCCAGGTGGAGGGCAGCGTGCGGAGCTTGGTCCACTCCGACTTGAGAACTCTGCTGGTCGGAGCCGTCCGTACCTCGCCGGGCCGGCGGTGTGAAGTGAATCGCATCGATGGTGTGGGTCGCAGTGCTCATGTCAGATTCCTTTGCTCGAGTCGGCCAGCTGGCCGGCGTGGTAGTCGGTTTCATCCTTGGTCAAGTCGAAATACGCCTCCTCGAGCGACGACCCAAGCGGGGTCAGCTCGATGAGGGTGATGTCATGGGCGGAGGCGGCGCCGCCGATGGCGGCAGCGTCCATGCCGGTCACGACCATGGCGCCGTCAGATCCACACTCGATCAGAGCGCCGCGTCGGGTAAGGGCCTCGCCCAGGTCGGTCTGCTCCACAGCCCGCACCCGGACACTCGGGGCGGTGTGGCGGTTGATGAACTCATCGGTGCCGGCGTCGGCGATGATGCGGCCCCTGCCGATCACGATCAGGTGGTCGGCAGTCTGGGCCATCTCGCTCATCAGATGGCTGGAGAGGAACACCGTGCGGCCCTCCGATGCCAGCGACTTCATCAGATTCCGGATCCAGAGGATGCCCTCTGGGTCGAGGCCGTTGATCGGCTCGTCGAACATCAACGTCTCGGGATCGCCGAGCAGGGCGGCGGCGATGCCCAGCCGCTGGTTCATGCCGAGCGAGAAGGTCCCGACTCGCTTTCCCGCCACATCGCTCAGGCCCACGATGCCGAGCACTTCGCTCACCCGGCGACGGTCGATGCCGTTGCTGTCGGCCAGCCACATGAGGTGGTTGGCGGCGCTGCGGCCACCGACGATGGCGCCGGCGTCGAGGAGCGCCCCGACCGAGCGCAGAGGGTCGGCCAGCTGGCGATAGGGCTTGCCGCCCACTCGGACTTCTCCAGAGGTCGGGGTGTCCAGGCCCAGGATCATGCGCATGGTGGTCGACTTGCCGGCCCCGTTGGGCCCGAGGAATCCGGTCACCTGCCCGGGCTTGACGGTGAAGGAGACCTGGTTGACCGCTACCGTCTTGCCGTAGCGCTTGGTCAGGTGGTTTGCCTCGATCATGGTGCTTCCTTTCCTCGATGTTCTTGCTCCTGGAGGCAGCCTGCGCTCGGTGCCTGAGGTGCCGCTGACGTGGCCCTGAGGTGGGCGGGTCAGCTCAATCACGCCGCACCTGGTCATCGGTCGTACCGTGGGAGCGTGGAAGTGAAGCTCTTCGGCGAGTTCGAGGTGGTCAGAGGGGGTGTTGCGGTACCCGTTCGTGGTGCCAAGCAGCGGGCCCTCCTGGCTCTCCTGGCGCTCAACCGGGGAAGTCCGGTCAGCGCCGATCGTTTGATCGACCAGCTCTGGGGCGACGGGCAGACCGCGAAGCCTGCCAACGCCTTGCAGGCCCAGATCGTCCAACTACGTCGGACCCTCGGAGCCTCCGCCGTCGTCACCTCCGAATCCGGCTATGCGCTCGATATCAGTGCCGCTGACCTGGACGCAACCCGATTCGAGGAATTGGTGGCCGAAGGGCGCCGCCTGAGTATTGAGGGCGAGGTGGCCCGGGCGTCCGCCGTGCTCGGTGACGCCCTCCGGTTGCGGCGCGGCGAGCCGCTGTCCGAGTTCGCCTATGCCGGCTTCGCCGACGCCGAGCGGGCCCATCTGAACGAATTGGTCCTGGTGGCAACTGAGTACCGGGTCCAAGCGGACCTGGAGCTTGGCCATCACAACGAGCTGGTGGGCGAGCTGGAAGCGCTGTGCCGGGACCACCCGCTTCGCGAGCGCCTCTGGGAGCTGCTCATGCTGGCGCTCTACCGGGCGGGACGCCAAGCCGAAGCGTTGCGGGCCTACACCGAGATCCGTGACCGACTGGTCGACGAGCTCGGGGTCGACCCGGGCTCGAGCCTCCGCGAGTTGGAAACCCGCGTACTCGACCACGACCCGACCCTCCTCGCCGAGCCACCGCCGCCGCACAGTTCCCCGGCGCTGCCGGCGATGCGGTTGGTGCCGTCGGTGCCGGGCAACTTGCCCGAACCACTGGGCAGATTCCTCGGGCGTGACGCCGAATTGGACCAGGTGGGCCAGGCGCATTGCCTCCAGCCGCTTGGTCACCCTGATCGGGCCCGGTGGAGTGGGCAAGACCCGTCTGGCGCTCGAGGCCGCGGCCCGCTTACGGGAACAGCACCCGGGCGGCACCTGGCTGATCGAACTGGCCGGCGTCAACGACCCCGAAGGGGTCGCCGCAGCCGCGGCCAACACGCTCGGAGCCATACGGCCTGCTCTGGGTGACGCCAAGCCCCCTGGATCGACGGCCGAGCTCATCGCCCGTCACCTCGCTGGCCGCTCCCTCGTGGTCGTCCTCGACAACTGCGAGCACGTCATCGACGAGGCAGCGAGCCTCGCCCACACCCTGGTCGGAAAGGTACCCGGTCTTCACCTCGTGGCCACCAGCCGAGAGCCACTCGGTGTTCCCGGCGAGATCCTCATGCCCGTAGCCGGGCTGGCATCCCCGGCTGCCATCGATCTCTTCGTGGATCGCGCTCGTGCGGTGCAGCCAGGATTCGAGGGCGACGGCCCGGACGAAGTGATCATCGACGGCATCTGCCGACGACTCGACGGCCTGCCCCTAGCCATCGAGCTTGCCGCCGCCCGCCTTCGAGCACTCCCCTTGTCCACGCTGGCCGAGCGACTCGGCGACCGCTTCGCGCTGCTCACCCGCGGCGCCCGCACCGCGTTGCCCCGTCAACAGACGCTGCGGGCCGTGGTGGACTGGAGTTACGACCTCCTCTTCCATGACGAGCGACGTCTGTTCGCTCGGCTGTCGGTATTCGTTGGTGGCTGCGAGCTCGAAGCCGTCGAGGCCGTCTGCGTCGACGACGAGCTCCCGAAGACCGACGTCCTCGACGTCATGACTCGGCTGGTGGACAAGTCCCTCGTCACCGCCCCGACACCCGGCGAGACGCGGTTCACGCAGCTGCAGACGTTGTGGGAGTACGGCACCGCCCGACTCGATGACTCCGACGAGGCCGACACGGTTCGCACCAGACACGCCGCCTATTACCGCCGCTTCGCCGAGAACGCCAACGAACGCCTTCGGGGGGCCAGAGGGCCCGAGTGGAGCGAACGCCTGACCCCGGAGTTGGGCAATCTGAAAGCTGCACTCGATTGGCATCTTGGCTCCGGCCACATCGATGCCGCACTCTCCATGGTCTCCGGAATGGCCTGGCTGTGGTTCGTCAACAGCGATTTTGCCGAAGGTGCCCGTTGGCTAGCCAGTGCGCTGGGCGCCGAAGGGAAGGGCCGCGCAGAGCTGCACGCCACCGCCCTCGTCTGGCACGGCTACTGCGTCGGCATGTCGTTCAGCCCGGCGGCGGGTGTCGTCGAGTGTGAAGAGGCGATTGCCGCCTTGAGGCGAAGAGGCGACCCTATTCGCCTGGCCGAGGCGCTTCTGCTTGGAGCATCGGTACTGATACGCGCCCGCCAATTCAGCCGGTCGCTGGAGGCTTTGGCGGAAGCACAGACGCTGCTCGGCCCTGATGATCAACGTTGGCGGCTCGGTGCACGCGACTCGGTGGAGACGCAGATGCTCCTCGGGCCTAACGAGCACGGATGGTTGCTCGGCACCCACGACATGTTGCTGAGCTGGAATCTGGCGTCGTTCGGGCGTCTCGACGAGGCGGAGGCGGCGGCCCTTTCGAGCATTGAGCGCTTCGACGCAGCAGGTGAAGTGCTGCTGGTGGTCAACGCACTGAACGCTCTCGCCGGAATTGCCGCGGCAAAGGGTGATTTCGAGGGCGCGTCAGTGGCCTACGAAACGCTGTTGGAGCGGTGCCGGGCTACACGGCTTCAGCACCCCTACCTGCCTTTTTGCCTCGTTTCTTTGGCCGGAGTGCGGGCCAGACAAGGTAACGCCGCCGCCGCCGACGATCTCTACCAAGAGGCGATCGGGTGCTGCTACAACCCCTGGCTCTCGGCCGACGCCATGGTCGGCCAAGCGGCCGTCGCCCGTCACCTCGGTGACCTGTCGAGGTCGCGAGGCCTGCTCGATACCGCCGCAGAGCGTTACCGGGACGCCGACCTGCCCGCCGGCCAAGCCCGGGTGCTGGCGGGACTGGCATGGTGGGCGATCGACGCAGATCAGCCCGCCTCTGCAGTCGACTTCGCGGCGGATGCTGTCGGAACAGCAGAGGCAATCGGGGATCCCGAATCCCAACTGCTCGCCGATTCTGCCCTGGCCGCAGCCAACGCCATGGCGGACCCCACTCAGCGCAACATCGCCGACTTCGTGGCGTTGGCCGAGGAGCGAGCCTCAGGACTCTCGCATCGTTCCCTCACCGACGAGTCGGATCTGGCGGCTCTCGCGACTCGGCTCACACCTACTTAATTTCGAGCCGGCCGTCTGAAGCCGTGGCGCCGGCACCTCAGTACCGCCTCAGGGCGCCCTCAGGTCACAAGCGCAACCTGACAGTTATGAAACGTGATCCAGAACGGGCCACCACTCGCCGCGGCCAGTCGGTCTCTGCTGGTCCAGCGGTCGAGGACCACGGTCGGGTGGTCACCACCAACGTCCAGGCCGCCGACTTCTATCGCCAAGCGCAACAGGCCGCGGACGCGTCCGTCATCGTAAAAGCGCTCCGTCACGCGGTCACATCCGACCCGGACTTCGGGCTCGCCGTCGCCGATCTCGCCGCAATTACCGAAACGCCTCCGAGTCCCACCGGTGGCCGCCCTATGAGTTGGGAACGCCACCACATCGAAGTAGTCCGCACCGCGACCGCCGGCAACATCAATCGAGCAACCGATCTACTCCTTGAACATCTCGCCAGCGTCGGCTGCGACCCACTAGCCCTTCGCATCGTTGCCGACCTCCGGCGGCGCACAGGAGACCGGGATGAGCTCCAGGACTTCAGCCCTCAGCTTCCGGGCTGCCATTGTGCCCCCAGGTGGACCCTGCCATGACCGTCCCAAATGTCACCCTCAAGTCGGTATTGAATTTCGAATCGCTGGGGTCGCCTACTGGGCAGCCGTGCTGGGCGAGTCTGGTTGCGTCAGATGCATTTAGCTGGCAGGTCATAACCGCCTCGTTCCACTTAATACACATGTGATCCTTTTGGCATTTCGGTGCTTTCTGTCCAGCGCTGGAAGGCTCGGTCGGGCGATCGAGTCTGTCAGCGCCGATGCGAAGTGGATGATTGAGGTGGCGGGTTGTCTTCGAGGCTCTGGGTAGAGACCCAACTCGAAAGCAAGGAGAGGGCGTCTTCATGGGTCGAATCGGCCTGAGCCGTGTAGACCGCCAAGATCAGGTTTGTGTCGGCCGGGATGTTGAATACGTCGAAGTTCAGGTCGAGGTCTCCGACAATGGGATGCCGCACGAGCTTTGTTCCTGTGTAGTGCTGGCGGACATTGTGGGCAGCCCATCGGGTACGGAACTCTTCACTGCGAGTGGAGAGTTCCCCGACGAGGTCCGACAGGGCTCGGTCGTAGGGATCACGACCGGCCTCGGTGCGAAGACCGGCGACGGTTTGATCTGCCACCCGCGGCCAATCCCGATAGAAGATCATGGCCCGAGGGTCGAGAAATAGGAACCGGGCATGGTTCACCGGTTCCGATATGGGCCGCACGAACATCTCCGAGAACAGCGCACGGCCCAAGAGATTGGCCGCGATCAGGTCGCCACGGCCGTTGTTCACTACTGCTGGTGCTGCGGTGATGGCATCGAGAGCGGCCTGAATGCTTGGTCGGACCGGTCGTTGTGGAGTCCGTTTTCTTGGGTTCGATCTGGCAGACGAGGCCTTGGCCAGGTCCTGAAGATGTGCCCGCTCAGCCTCATCGAGCTCGAGGGCACGGGATAGCGCCCCCAGGACCTCGTCGGACGCACCGGCCAGATTGCCGCGTTCCAGTTTGGAGTAGTACTCCACGCTCACCCCGGCCAGGGTGGCAACCTCGGTGCGGCGCAGCCCCGGTACCCGGCGGTTACGTCCGGCGGGAAGACCCACCTGTTGGGGGGTGACCTTGGCACGCCGTGATGTCAGGAACTGCCTGATGTCCTCACGGAGTTCGGGTTGTCGCTCCACTCTCACAAAGCTACAGGCCACCTTCCCGGGTTGGGGTGCCCTGTCAGTACACCTTCCAGCAGGGACTTCCAAGCGCAATCGGGAGGCGGTTGGATGGAATCACACCACCGACCACGAGTCTGGAGCTGTCTGATGAAGCACATTTCACTGGGGGGACTGAGCGTCTCCCGCATCGGTCTCGGTGCAATGACCATGGCTGGCACCTATACCTCGGGTGGAGAGCTGGACGACGATGAGTCGATCCGCACCATCCACCGGGCGCTCGACCTCGGCGTCACCCATATCGACACCGCCGAGGTCTATGGCCCGTTCCACAGCGAGGAGTTGGTCGGCCGGGCGATCAAGGGTCGCCGTGACCAGGTTGTGGTGGCGACGAAGTTCGGCATCATCTCCCATACCGGTCGTGACCCTGGTGTCCCAGACAGCAGTGCGGCCAACATCCGCACGGCCGTCGAGGGTTCTCTGGAGCGTCTGGGCACCGATCACATCGACCTCTACTACCAGCACCGGGTAGATCCCACTACGCCCATCGAGGACACCGTCGGTGTCCTGACCCAGCTGGTCGCCGAGGGCAAGGTCGGATACATCGGTCTGTCCGAGGCCAGCACCGGAACGATCCGGCGCGCCCACGCCGTGCACCCGGTAGCGGCGTTACAGACGGAGTACTCCCTGTGGACGCGTGACCCGGAAGCTGAGCTGCTGCCACTGCTGCGTGAGTTAGGCATCGACTTTGTTCCCTATTCACCGTTGGGCCATGGATTCCTCACCGGTCAGATTCGCTCGGTCGACGACATCCCCGACGACGACTGGCGAAAGACCAACCCGCGCTTCGTGGGCGAGAACTTCCAGCGCAACCTTCGCATTGTTGACGAAGTCGAAGCCGTGGCCGCCGAGGCCGATGCGACTCCGGCCCAGATCGCACTGGCCTGGCTTCTCGCCCAAGCCGACTACATCGCCCCCATCCCAGGTACCCGGCGCGTAGTGCGCGTTGAGGAGAACACCGCCGCTGACGGAGTCGTACTCAGCGCAGAGCAGATCGGCCGACTCGACAGCCTCACTCCGGCCGTCGGAGACCGGCACGACGAGGCCAACATGGCCAGAATAGACCGCTGACTGACCCCAGTTCCGTCGTCCAACTGGGACGCTCGAATCGAACCAGGGACCAGAGGCGGAATGCCTGCCCCAGAACAGGGACTGTGATGCGGCGACCCTGCCCAGGGGACGCCGAACGAAAATCAGGCGTTCTTCTCGGCTGCCTTTTCGAGTTTGAACTTATGGTGTTCGGCGAGAATATGCTCGTGCGTCGCACCGTGGTTCGGCACATCCGGGTGATGGTGCTTGCAGAGAATATAGGGCGTCCCCTCCAGGGCATGGTGGCCGATCCTCCAGCACCCTTTTGTATGGCAGTTCACCTTACGCATGCCCGTGTAGACACCGACGCACACGGCACTGATCAGCGTGGCCTCTCCCAGGTCGGAGCCGAACCCAGACCAGAAGTTGTAATACACGTCTGGTCCGCCATGAAGGGTCCCCGTGTGAAGCGCGAACCAATGGCGAAGAGCGCCGATGAAGGCAATGAGGAGCGCTACGAGGACGATCAAAAGGAGAACGCCTCCAACCCAGGCGGCTCGATTCCCCGAGTTGTCGGGGGGAAACGAAGGCGTCGGGGGAGCCTTGGAGTTGCCTTCGGAGATCACCCCGTTGCCTGTCTGCGCGGCCGTGGCAGTGGGTTCGCGTGGCCAGGCGGATTCCGATGTGTCAGTCATGGTCTTTGATCCCCGCTTCCCGAAATCAACCGGCGGCGCTCTCGCCTATTGCTATTCTGCCGTCGCGGGCGTCATTTGACGAGGACCTGTCCCCCGAACACTGGGTCGGCGGCGGTTACTGACCGTGGCCGACCGGCACAAGTGGGCGTGTGGACAACTATTCCAACAGCGGAGCTGTCAGGATTGACGAATGGCAGTGGTCGGCGGTCCTCCTGGGGATGTGTCCCGGCTGTTCGGGCTTGAACGAGAGCGCCTGTTGGAGCTTTTGACATCACTCGACCCGACGGATTGGTACCGGGACACTCCGTGTCCAGGATGGAGCATCCTTGATCTGGTAAGCCATCTGGTCAATGGCGACCTCGGGATGCTGTCACGACACCGGGACAACTACCTGGGAACTCGGCCTCCTGAAAGTGACGATGAGTCCGAGTTCATCGGATGGCTGGACAAGCTCATGCAGGAGTGGGTGTCGGCCACCAGGGGGCTGAGTCCGAGGGTTACCATTGACCTGCTCGCCTGGAGCGGACCGCAAATGGTGGACCTCTTCGCCGGTCAGGACCCAATGGAACGAATCGCCCATGTCCAGTGGGCGGGACCCGAGCCGTCCCCCATCTGGCTGAACCAAGTTCGGGAGCTGTCAGAGTTCTGGATCCACCGCCAGCAGCTCCTCGATGCCCTTGACCGAGAGCCCGACCTGCGAAGTGATGTCCTCGGACCTGTATTCCAGGGGTTCAAGTGGGCCTATCCGTACCGGCTGGCCAGCCAGATGCGACCGTCGGGAGATACGGTGACGATTGACATCTCGGGATCCGTCGCCGAAACGTGGCACCTGATCTCCTCCGAACAAGGATGGAACTTTGTCACCGTGCCGGGCCGTCAAGTGGCCACCATGGCCATGAGCACCGACGAAGCTTGGAGATTGCTCACAAACAACCTGCCGCCCGAACGACAGTCGGCGCTGAGGGCGTCTGGAGACTCGGCATTACTCGAAGTGCTTCGCAGTACTCGTTCGATCCTGGGTTTGCCCAAGTAAGGGTGTCCCCATCGTCGATGGGCTGAGGTCGTCAAGGGTCAAAGGTGATTCCGTGGGAAATCCATGAAGCTCTATCTCAGCTCCTACCGCATCGGCACCGATCGAAAGGCCTTGGCTGACTTGGTCGAACGACCTGGGCGGGCAGGCATCGTCTTCAATGCTCTTGACGGCTTTGCTGATCGTCTACGCATCTTTGCCCGGGAATGGAACGACCTGAGTACCCTCGGCTTCGAGTGTGAGGAACTGGATCTTCGTTCATACTTCGATGATCTGGAAGGCCTCAGCGACCGTCTCAGCCATCTGCGGTTCCTGTGGGTGGTGGGCGGAAACACCTTTGTGTTGGCACGGGCGATGACGCAGTCCAGATTGGGAGAGGCTCTCCACGGGCCACTGTCGGACGGTTGCCTGGTCTACGGCGGATACAGCGCGGGCTCCTGTGTGGCGACCCCCGATCTCGAAGGCCTCGACCTGATGGACGACCCTGGAGTTATTCCTCACGGGTATTCGGAGCATGTCACTCCGCAGACTCTCCGACTGGTGCCGTGGCGGATAGTTCCTCACTGGCGGTCGGATCACCCCGAGAGCGCCGATGCCGAAAAGGCCGTCGAGTATCTCCGTCAATCGGGCTTGGACTTCCGAACATTGCGCGACGGGGATGCTTTGATAGTCGCGAATGGGGACTCTCGTGTCGTATGACTGAGTGCCCCCGAACGCTGCCGGGTGGGAGGCGGCCATCGGCCGTGGCCATCGGCACATCAGTGGGCAGATTGGGAAGCGCACCAGAGGGGGATCGGATACCGTTTGCCTGCATGGCAACCGTAAGGCGGGTGGCCCCGGTCCTTCCCGTCCGAGACCTCAATGCATCGCTTGATCACTACGAGCGACTTGGATTTGCGATTCGGAAGTATTTGGACGTGGGCTACGGATTGGCGGAACCTGACGGCGTCGAGATCCACCTCGACGTTTCGCAAGATTTCCTCCCGTCCGGCCCAGGGCACTCGCTCTACCTCTTCGTTGACGATGCCGACGCGCTTGCCGAAGAGTGGCGAGCAGCGGGGACAGAGGTCCACATGCCTGAGGACACCGAATGGGGCCGGCACGAGGGCGCTCATGTGGATCCCGACGGGAACGTTCTCAGATTCGGCTCTCCATCAATCTGAAGGCCTGCCCCACGGCGCCGGATCGGTGGGGCAGTTCTAGCTGTTGCCGGTGCCAACTATCGTAGGTCCGGTCCTGGATGGAGAAGTCGCCTTGGCCAAGCTCATCTACATAGCCAACACGTCACTCGACGGTTACACCGAGGACCCTGACGGGGGCTTCGACTTCGGCAACCCTGATGAGGAGTATTTCAGCTTCATAAACGCGCTGGAGCGCCCGGTGGGCACCTATCTGTATGGCCGCCGCATGTATGAGACGATGGTCTATTGGGAGACCGCACCCGATGCCGACCAGCCGCATTGGATCGTGGATTTCACCAAGATCTGGCGAGCGGCTGACAAGGTTGTGTTTTCGAAGACCCTGACATCGGTGTCGAGCGGTAGGACCACTCTTGAGCAGAAGTTCGAGATTGAGGCGATTCGGCGCCTAAAGGCTAAGGCAGACCGCGATCTCACGGTGGGTGGAGCAGAACTCGCAGCCCAAGCGATTGAGGCCGGGGTGGTAGACGAGTGCCACCTGTTCTTTTGGCCTGTCGTGCTGGGTGGTGGCAAGCACGCTCTACCACTGCGCACCCGCCTTGACCTTGAACTCCTTAGTGAGAGACGTTCCCGCAGCGGAGTTGCCCACCTCTACTACCGAATCAACTATTGAGCATCGTTCCTCGGGATGGATCCACGGCAAGGTGTCGTGGGACACGATTTGATGGGAGTGGAGACCCGCTCTCGTGGACACTTTTCTTCCGGTCGATGGGGCACTGTTGATCGGTGACTCGCCTGCGGTCTTTGGGGCACCCTTCGGGCCCCTACGGCACCGAGCCGTCCCTCACAGAATGGTCTGTCACGGAACGGTCCAACCGCTCACGGGGCACGCGTTCGGCCGTCTGGCCCTCAATGATCGCGTCCGAGACCCAGCCATCTGCGGCACTCCGGTGTGGCGATCAGTTGTGTCAGTTTAGATTGACACAACCTCCATGTCAGTCTATACTGACAGACATGGACATCGAAGAGCTCAGCGTGAATCTCTCGTCGGATGACCCGGCAATTGGGCTTCGCGCCTCGTTGGCGCTACATCGACTGGCTGAGAGGGTCGAAGCGAACCACGTGGCGGCGGCCCGGGAAAAGGGCTGGTCTTGGCAGCAGATCGGAGACGCTTTGGGCATCACCCGCCAATCCGTGCACACCAAATACAACAAGGAGTCATCATGACCACCGGACCCGTTGCGCCAGAGACACTTCACGCCTGGGCCATCTGTCTGCAGGCCGGTGAGGAGGCTCGTCGCCGAGGTGATCGCCGATATGGCACCGATCACCTTTTGCTCGCCTTGTTCGAGGATCCCTCGATCGAAGTCATGTTGGGCGCGAACCTGCAGCAAGCTCGCCAGGCCCTTGAGTCGCTCGATCACGAAGCCCTGGCCGCCCTGGGCCTGGTGCCCGGTACCGACGCTCCCCCACTGCCGATGCGCGCCGTGCCGAAGAAGCCGAGGATCAGAGATGTGGCGCAAAAAGATCGCCTCCGCATCACCCCCGCGGCAAAAAAAGTGCTTGAGGATGCGGTCAAGCCCAACCGCCGGAAGTCCCAGGTCACGGCCCAGCAAGTGCTGGTCCAGATCCTCACTCTCCAACCACCAGATCCTGCGGCGGTGCTGCTCGGTGCTCTCCGCGTGAACACCTCGGAGGTTCGGGACCGATTGGATGCAGTCACGCCCGACAGCTGAGTCCCAGCGACCTTGCACGACTTCGAGCAAGGCGTCCGGCTCGGGCCGTTCCCCGGCGGCCGCAGTTGTGAGCACCGGCGTCGCAGACCGCTCGTTCAGGGGCGAACTCACGGAGGCGTCTGCCAACTCGTGGTAGAGAGTCCGCCACCGTCGCATCGACTCGCCTCATAGATGTCAGCGCCAGAATTCGGTGAGCTGCGGGGCGAGGGCTCTACCTTGGTTGTGGCCGCAGATCGGCGTCGGTCACATCCAACCCGGCATCAAACAGGCCGGCGATGACGTCGATCTCCCACGCGTTGCCTGCCGATCCGCCACCACCAAGGACCAGCGCTCGCTCGCTCACGAGCAGCATTTTACGCAACCTTAACGAGCGACGAACCTGCCTAACGACCGCCGACCGCTCGATGTCGCCGTGGGACGCGCCGCCGATCGCTCCATTCTCATCTGCGATAAGCCCGTTTCCGAGCCCCTCGGAAAACCGCCGCCGACAGAGGGGCGTGGAGCTAGGTGAAGCTCCAACGCGTTTGGCTGAACCTACCCCCTTTGCCAAATCCAAAGCCCGTCTCAGGTGCTACTCGATAGACCAGGACCTCTGCTCGCCGAATGGCGTCCCCCAAACCGGCCCACGTCCCATCTGGTGAGGCGAAATGCGGTCCATACTTCGTTTCGTAGGTGCTGGCGACACGTCCAAGTGCGCCGTGGTCGGTCACGATTGCGGCGGTTCCTTCGATCACGATGTCGAGGCCGTTGAGAGCGTTTTGGCCCGTCGTGAGAACGCAATGACGGTTCTCTGAGAGGTTCTTGGCCTTTCGTTCGTCCCGACCGGTACAGAAAAACAGAGCT
This sequence comes from uncultured Acidimicrobiales bacterium, assembly GCA_963747825.1. Lineage (GTDB taxonomy): Bacteria > Actinomycetota > Acidimicrobiia > Acidimicrobiales > RAAP-2 > Bog-756. Next base: position 372,810 of record CAVVGQ010000008.1, on the reverse strand, counting down.
CCTTCGAGCCAGATGGCTAACAGAGGCGTGACATGCGGGCGTCCATCAGGTCGAACCGTCGAAAGCCAGAACACCTCAGCGCCCGTCAACTCCCTTCGCGCCTGGTCCCACTCAGTCGGTGTCGCGTTCGGACTGCTGAAAGCACCCAGCTCAGTCACTGGTTCTGGCTCAGCCATGGCGCTGCTCCGTTCATTCGTTGACAAACATGCCAGCGACCGCAGCCCATAGCGGTGGATCGCCGGGACCCATTGTCGCGCAGGACCTGGAGATTTTCGGATGAGCAACGCTCCCGGAGGTCACGAACGGTTCGCCGACCGTGCCCATCGAATGGCTAGCCCCGGTGCCGGACGGTCTCGGCGAAGGCCAAACTCGACTGACCTCCAGCCCTCACTGATGACTCTTTGGCACCGACCGGGTAAGTCTCCAGGGCCAGCGGCCAAAAGTGAAGCCGTCTCCCGTCACCGCGTCACCCTCGTGCTTCGCCCTCGTAGGCCGAGACGCCCCCGGGCCTGTTCCGCCCATCCCGTACCTCGTCCCTCGTTTCGCGTTGGAAGGTCTGCACGTCCCGCAGGACCTCCTCAGGGGCTTCTTCGAGCATCATGAGCGAACTCTCCGCCTCCGGCAGGGCGCGGAGCAACTCGTCCAACTTCCGCTGAGTGGCCGCCTGCTCCCGACCCTGCGTGTGCTGGATCACGAACACCATGATTAACGTGACCACCGACGTGCCCACGGTGAACCCCGTTTCCCACCGAGACGAGAAGTCCACGCACACCCCGGCGATGACCGCTCCCAACAGAGCTGCAGCCACCAAGAGGGAGGCGCTGGGCAGGGAACTCAGGTGATCGATCCTGTACACCAGTTGGCTGGTCAGCGGCAGTTCTTCGGTCCGGCGGACAAACCGCTCCCGCCGGACGCGCCCGTTGTCAGATGTATCGAGCGCCATGGTGTCTGGTCCTACCCACCAACGCTGCTCCACAACCGTCCGGGTCGGCGTCCCGACCTGCCTGAGCCAGCCAGGGACGGAACGCTCAGAGCAGATTCCCGGTGTGCGTTTCACGAATTCCGGAACGACGTCACCGGCACTCGGAAGCCAACGCTTGCGGCCACGTACGCAACTCGTTCGCGCCATCACGCTCACCAGTACTACCGATCGGCGAATTCGGGGCCTAATCGCTGCCGTATCCCTGTGACCTCCCATGCTCGTCCCAAGGCACTTCCGAACAACCCCACAATGACCAGCACCAAAGCGCGCTGCAGTGCAGAGTTTTGAGAATCGGCCAGTAGTGCAATGGCAAGGCCGAGTTGGATTAGATAGCCCCCAGCCGAAATGACGGCAAAGATGATGTTCAGCCTGCGAGTCGGAAAGCCGCGGGAGAAGTTCCCGGCCCGCTTTGCTCGCGGTATCAAACGGCCCGTGGCCAGCAAGCCGACCATTGCCATGACAAGGTTGGACGTGCCGAAGACCTCGGCGCCTCCGGTCAACGCGACAATCGACACGAAGAAGACGTCGACCAAAGCAAGAAATGCGCTTCCGGCCAGGACGGTCCGCCTCTCCCGAGTCTGCGCGTCCGAATCGTCGGCGTTGACGACCGACACGGCCACGACCAACAAGCCGAGGATGGCAGCAGATGCGCCCGCGCTCGCCGCAAAGAACATTTGGTAGTGGCCCAGCAACAGCGTCATCATACGAGGAACACCGGGGTGAGCGGACGAGCAGCTGCCGGTCCCGAGCTTGGTCAGTCGATCGAGGAACGTTCGAGGCGGTGAGACACATGCAATGCCCCACCCACTTCTGGGCCCGCTGGCGCATCGATCAGATATCGACCGCGGTCGCCGGGGAGTTCGCCCCCACGGGCTTGGGATTCCCTCGGGCGTGCGGACAGCCGAGGTCTGCTGGCGAAGGGCCGGCCTACGTTGCAGAGCGAAGTTCCAACAGAGACTGGTCCCTTACGGAGGTATCGCGAGTACCCGCGGATCTGTCGGGCTATGGCGGCGAGCACCTCATCACGGGATCGGAGCAAGAAATCCTTTCCAGGAGCAGCTCCCTCTCGCGCTGGTTGTGGGCCATGGAGGCCGCCCTCTCGAACTCCGCACGGGCTTCCTCTCTCCGCCCGAGGCGCTCGAGCAGATCGCCACGAACGCTCGGCAGCAAGTGGTAGTTCTTGAGGGCCGGCTCGTCGGCCAGGGCGTCCACTAACGTCAAGCCGGCCGCGGGTCCCTCCGACATCGAGATGGCTACGGCCCTGTTCAGCTCCACCACCGGGGACGGGGTCAGAGCCATCAACCGGCGGTACAGGACGGCAATCGCAACCCAGTCAGTGTCCTCGAAACGAACTGCGTGGGCATGACATGCGGCGATGGCGGCCTGGAGTGAGTACGGACCGTCTCCCGCTCGACGCAGTGCCTCGCTACCGCGCCGGATGAGCATTCGGTTCCACTTGGACCGATTCTGGTCCGCAAGCAGCACTGGCCGGCCGGTCGGACCCGCCCGGGCCGCAATCCGGGAAGCCTGGAACTCGAGGAGTGCCACGAGACCGTGGGCTTCCGGCTCGGCCGGCATCAGACCAGCCAGGACACGAGCCAGGCGAAGTGCGTCCTCGCACAGGCCCGGTCGCACCAGATCCTCGCCGGCGGTGGCGGCATAGCCCTCATTGAAGACGAGGTAGATGACCTCGAGAACCGACGCCACGCGGACAGCCCGGTCTCTACCGTGTGGGACCTCGAAGGGAACCCCGGCCGCGGCCAGCGACCGCTTGGCGCGGACGATGCGCTGCGCAATCGTCGGCTCCGAGACCAAGAACGCTCGGGCAATCTCGTTGGTGGTCAACCCCCCCATCAGCCGCAGTGTCAAAGCGATACGGGCGTCGGGCGACAGCACCGGATGGCAGGAGATGAAGATCAACCGAAGCAGATCGTCATCTATATCGTCGGCGTCCGTTGGTTCGATCGGGGGCACCTCGCCCAGTGTCCGACCAACTTCCACCAGTTTGCGGGCATACGTCTCCTTGCGACGCACGAGATCGATGGCGCGGTGCTTGGCAGTGGCCATGAGCCAGGCACCCGGATTGCTCGGAGCACCTGTCTCTGGCCATGCCTCCAGTGCAGCCACCAGCGCGTCCTGCGCGATCTCCTCGGCGATTCCCACGTCCAGCACGATGCGAGTGACGCCGGCAATGATGCGTGCCGATTCGATCCGGAACACCGCTTCGAGTGAATCGGTCGGGGCTGGAGCCGTCACCACCACCTATCAGAGCAGCCGCATGGGGGTGGAGCAAGCGCGGCCGGGTCGGGTTTCGCTGCCTGGTCAGCTTTCGGCGATTTCGCGGAGCTCGGCGGTGACGGTCCAGTGCTCCGGATGGATCTGCAAAAACCGCTTGGTCCACTCCATGGCCTCGGCTTTGTCCTTGGCCTGGAGGATGGCGTAACCACCGACGACTTCCTTGCTCTCGGTGAAGGGTCCGTCTTTGTAGCTGAGTGTGCCGCCGGTCCAAGTAATCCGGGTGCCCTCAGAAGTCGGGGTGAGCCCGGCCGTGTCCAGCATGACCCCGGCCTTTGTAATCTCCTCGAACAGGGCGCCCATGCGCTCTGCGAAATCGGAGCTGGCGCTCACGTCGGGGGGATTCTGTTCGTCTACACGGATCATCGAAAGGTAACGGGGCATGGTGACTCCTCTGTCGGGAGGGCGGGACCTTCCCAGCCTCTCACCAATGCGTCGAACGGGACAGGGCCAGATCGACACCCCCCGGTAAGTTTCCCGGATAATCGTCGGCTCAGCCCCCGGCTGCCGGTGTACACCTGCCGGCGGCAAGGGCGATTCGGCAACCCTGTCACAACGAGGCGGGTTCCGGCGTCATCTTGTCGAGGTGGATGAAACTGACGAAGGAGCCAGACATGAGCGATGAGAGAACTCTTGATGTCGAGACGGCCGTGGTAGGGGCAGGACTGGCCGGGCTCGCCGCGGCCACGGTGGCCGCCCGGGAGGGCGTTTCCGTCGCCCTGGTCGACGTCCGCTCGCCAGGAGGTCGAGCGCGTAGCGATCAGCGTCACGGCTACGTGCTCAACCAAGGACCGCACGCGCTGTATCGCACGGGTGCGGGGTCCGACGTGCTCGACCGGCTCGGCATACAGCCGCAAGGAGCACCTCCCCACTCGGCCGTGGCGGGCTATCGGGAGGCAACCGGCGACTTGGCGGTGCTACCCACGTCGGCGGCATCGTTGCTCCGTTCGCCACTGTTGACTATCGGCGATAAGGCCCGTCTGGGACGGCTCCTCATCACCCTCCCGAAAGTGGTCGCCCCCATGCTCGCTTGGCAGAGCGCCGCTGACTGGATCAGCTCACTCCGCCTCGGATCCAGCGGCGCCGCCGTGCTGTCGACGCTGACGAGAGTTGCGACCTATGTGGGAGACCTCCGCCTCATCTCCGCCGATGCGGCAGTCGGGCAACTGCAGCTGGTCCTGGAAGGGAATGTCCTCTACCTCGACGGAGGCTGGCAGACGCTCGTCGACGGGCTGGTCACCGCCTCATCAAGTGGCGGGGTCCGGCTGTTGGCGGGCGAGCGAGCGGTGACCGTCCATCCGGGAGAGGGGGGAATCTGGGAAGTGACGACAGCGGCGAGAACGGTGCGAGCGTCATCAGTGGTGATCGCCCTTGGCGGTCCCGATGCGGCGCGGGCACTGCTTCCGAGCCTGCCCCAATGGGAGCTCGGCTCACCGGCTACGGCGGCGTGCCTCGACCTCGGTCTCAGCCGCCCGCCTACGACCAAGGTCGCTTTTGGGCTCGACCAGCCGCTCTACTTTTCGACCCATAGCCCGAATGCGCAGCTGTCGCCGGCCGGCGGGGCCCTTGTGCACGTGTTGCGGTACGGAGCGCGGACCTCAGGCGAGGACCGCGGACAGCTCTGGACACTGGCCAAGCGGTGTGGCGTCACCGAGCAAGACGTGGTGGTCCAGCGGTTCCTCCACGAGATGACGGTGTGCCACGCCCTGCCACGACCCGGTGCCGGCCTGGCTGGCCGCCCCGGTATCAACGCCGCCGACCTTCAAGGCGTATTCCTGGCCGGCGACTGGGTGGGTCCGGTGGGGCTGCTGGCCGACGCCGCCCTTTCGAGCGGAGAGGCGGCCGGACGTGCCGCCGCGGATCGAGCCAAGAGCATCCGGTCGCCGATCAGTGGCATGGTGAACCGGTGACAGGTTCGGACCAGGACTTCGCCGCCGAGCGGCCCCGCCTCCTCGGCCTCGCCTACCGCATCCTGTCGAGCTACGGCGACGCCGAGGACGTCGTACAGGAGGCCTGGATCCGATGGCAGGGAGTCGACTACAACGACATCGAAAAACCGGCCGCGTACCTCACGACGATCGTGACCCGTCTGGCTCTGGACAGGACCCGGACCATTGTCCGGCGGCGGGAACAGTACCTCGGTCCGTGGCTCCCAGAGCCGATCGCCATCGAGCAAGGGCCGGAGGAACATGCCGAGATGGCGGAGTCGTTGACGTTGGGGTTCTTGATGCTGTTGGACCGGTTGAACCCCACCGAGAGGGCGGTGTGGCTGCTGGCTGACGTGTTCGCCGAGCCCTATGCCCTCATCTCCGAGGCCACCGGCAAGAGCGAGGCCGCCTGCCGCCAGATCGCCACCAGGGCTCGCCAACGCCTGCGGGAGGCGCGGCCGGCGCCCCCCGAGCGGCTCGATGCAGGATTGCTGGGGCGGCTGATGGCGGCGGTGGCGGCGGGCGACCTCAGCCAGACGCTCGAGTTGCTCGACGCCGACGCCGTGCTGGTGAGTGACGGCGGCCCCAAGCACAAGGCCGCTCGCCGGCCTGTCGTGGGTGCAGATCGGGTGGCGCGCTTCACCATCAACGTCGCCCGACGGGGAGAGGTGACTGGCCTTCAGGCCACAGAGATCAACGGGTCGCCGGCACTCGTGGTGGAGATCGACGGCACAAGGCCGCTCGTCATCACCGGCGAACAGCGGGACGGAAAGGTCACCCGACTCTTCCTGCTCCTCAACGACGAGAAGCTGACCGCCCTCTCCGCCCACCCGATCATCTGCTGAAGCGGAACCACCATGGACGAGGTGGCCCGATGAGTCACCCCGTCGGGGAGGGCCCGACCCAACGGTGCCGGGATCCACCATGCGCCCCGCTCTTCTACTATTCAGGTGGTTTGGGGTACCTCGGGAAGGACGCCTTGGGCACGGCAACGACGATCGTGAACGCAAGGTATTCGACGGGACGAAGTTGCAGGACTGGACTTCAGTCCGCTTCGCCGATGCGGGGGTCACTCTGTGGCCCTGGCCGCGGCCACGGCTGAACCGGCACGAGTGTTCGGCCTCGCCGACCGAGGACGTGTCGCCGCCGGGCAGCGCGCCGATCTGGTCCTCGTGTCCGGTGACCCGTTGAGGGACATCACTGCGACCCGCGCCATTGAGCGGATATGGCGCGGGGCAAAGCCTGCGATCGCCTCGCCTTCGTCGCCAGCGCCGCCGAAGCCGAGCAGCTTGATGCTTTCGACGCTCAGCTGGCCAAGGTCGTGGCAGCCGTGCGCGGACGTTGGTCCAACTGATCCGAGGAAGGCCCTTGACCGTGGGTCTCGTGGTTGCGCCCCTCGATCGTCGATCGTCTCACCGTCGGCGGCGACATCATCGAGTCGGATGGCACGCCACCAGCCACCCAGGACTACGTGGACCGGTGTTCCAGCGTGCGCTCGATGTCCCACTGATGGTGGAGGGCATCGTGCGTGTTGGAGAGCACCACGTCTGAAAGTGTCAGCTCTCCACGCTCTGGATGCACGAGCACCACCCCCGGACTAGGGGATGCCTCCACCGCCTTCAACCAGTCGTCGACAGAGCGAGCCAACGACCACATGGCGGCCTGCACCGGAATGTCCTTGTAGTTGCGAGCATGGGCCAGCTCGTTCTCGTCGTAGCTGCCAACCGGGAGGGGCGCGCCTCCCACCGCACCTATGAGCCGCTCGGCCCAGATCCGGAGATTGTCGGCGACGTGGCTGACGTATTCGGCCACAGACCAACCGAGCCCTGGATCCCGCTCGTGGCCCGATCTGTCGGTGAGAAGGACCCGGTAGGCGGCAGGGACGTCGGACACGAACGAAACGGCGTCGGCAACCGAGATCGCCCAGCTGAATCCACATTCCCGACACGGATCGCCATAGACAGAGACTGACCAGTCGTTCATGGGAAAAGCCTCTCACTTCCATCCGGCAAGGCCACAGAGGTGGCAGCGAGAACACCCGGGCCAGGGCGACCGGGCCGCGGGATCGAACCTCTGTCAACCCCTGGGCCGCGTCGCTCGTACCACTACCGTGACGACTCCATCCAGTTTCAGCCGACCAGGCGGGAGGAAGCCAGCGAGAAGGTCGTTTCCGGTGGTCCGCCGGACTCAGATGGCCTTGGCCGTCAGCGGCTTGGCCGTCCTCGGAGGCAAATGTTCGACCGCCCCGGCACGTGCTCACTGCGTGGCCCGGCCAGACGGCGGCATGGTCACGGGAGTCGCCTCTCCTTGCTGGCCCTATGCATTCGACGACGGAATGGCGAGGGCGGTGGTGGAGGTCACGGTCACTCGTGATGGCGAGAAGGTCGCCGGCCAGGCGGTCCGGGGTGAGCACGTGTACCACTTCGAACTGCCGGCAGGCACCTATGTCGTATCGACCCCATACGCAAAAGCAACCCTGGTGACAATTGCAACTGGCGACACGACGAAGGTCGATCTGCCAGATGACTGCGCCTAAGGGGTCGGCGTCCCGACCGTGTCTCTCCCGGCCGTGTCGGGGCCCCTGCTACCGGGGTGCCCACCGTCTCGTAATGTCGTCACCTATTCCATGAACCCGGGGCAGAACAGCTCGAGGTGGTGCCGCTACCGGGCCAACTGCGGATGCCTTCCCATATAGGGGAGAATGTCTCGGTGGCCGAACGAGTCTCCTACCAATTGGCTGACGGCATTGCCACGATCACCATGGACGACGGCAAGGCCAACGCCCTGTCCCTGGGGATGCTATCGGCGGTCAGCGAAGCGCTCGATCGGGCCCGACTGGACGGCGCAATTGTCGTTCTGACTGGGCGGCCCGGCATCTTCTCGGGCGGTTTCGACCTGAAAGTTCTGGGTGGGGGCGGTCCTGAGGCCGGTCTGATGCTCGAGCAAGGATTCCTCCTGGCGCTCCGCCTCCTGGAACACCCGAGTCCCGTGATCATCGCCTGCAACGGTCATGCTGTCGCCATGGGCACCTTCCTCCTGTTGTCGGCGGACTACCGCATCGGCGTTGCAGGCCCCTACCGTCTGGTCGCCAACGAGGTGGCCATTGGGCTCACCATGCCCCGGGCCGCGATCGAGATCTGTCGTCAGAGGCTGGCGCCCGCCCATTTCAACCGGGCGGTGATCCTGGCCGAGTCCTATACGCCCGCTGACGGCGTCGCCGCTGGGTTCTTGGACCGGATCGTTACGGATGCCGACCTCCTGCCGACGGCGGCCTCGGTAGCCAAAGAGTTCGCCGGGCTCGACCAACGCGCTCACGCAACTACGAAGACCCTGGCCCGGGCTACCACCGTCGAACAAATTCGCAATGGACTGGCAGCCGACAGGAAGATCTTTCAGAGTCTGAGCAACATTGACCCCTCCGTCGATTGATCCCGGCCTCGCAAGCCCCCAAGTACCGTCCATGCAGTGACCGCTTCGGCAACGACGGAGAGCTGCGCCGGGCCCACCGGTCGGCGTCGAGGGTCGGCCACGACCTCGCCCGGTCGGGCCACACAGTACGAGTCGGCTCGGGCCTTAAGCTGCCCGGATGAATCCCCACCAGGTCACCGAGGAGCTGAGCGATCCCACTGCTCAGGCGCTGCTGAGTTCGGACGCCTTGGCCCGCCTGGCCTACGTCGGACCCGATGGTTTCCCTCGGGTCGTGCCCGTCGGGTTCTACTGGGACGGAGCACGCATCATTGTCTGCACCGCGACCACGGCCCCCAAGGTGCGGGCACTCTCAGATCGTCCCGAAGTGGCTCTGACCATCGACTGGCAAGGGCCTCCGGCCAAGGTGCTGTCGACCAGAGGGACCGCTGATCTGGAGATCGTCGAAGGGATTCCCCCCGAGTACATCAAAGCGTCGGCGAAGGTCATAGATGAGGACCAACTGGCCCACTTCGAGGCCCAGGTCCGCTCGGTCTATCCGGCGATGGCCCGCATCTCCATCACCCCCACTTGGGCCCGGGTGTACGACTTCGGATCTGGTCGGCTCCCGGTCTTCCTGCAGAGACTCGTAGACGGTCAGGCCTGACCGAGAGACCGAACCGACCGCCATCTGGACCGGACCCCCGGCGCCGGATGACTTGGGAGGTCCCAGTCCCGCCACAGTCGGACCACAGTGAGCCCACAACCAGGGCTGGCATTCTCTGCGTAGTTGCATGAGAGACAGGAGTGCCCGACATGACCGATTCCGACCGACCAAATCCCCACACGGATCTCCCTTCCAGCCCTGAGGGCCCGGGCCACGCCGGTGCCGGTCCGATCGAACCATCTCGCCGGCACAAGGTTTGGCGACTGCTCTCGAACATAAAGATCGGGCGGATCGCGGCCGTGGCCGTGATGGCACCGGTGATGGGCCTTTCTCTTGGGCTGGCTGCAACGCCCTCGGCATCGGCCGCCCAGCCGGTGTCGGCCGGCGCCGGATCGAACGCTCGGTCGGGCCCGGCCGCTGGGGGTTCATCGGGCACGGTCACCAGCGTCTCCAAGTCGAGCTTCACCATGACTACGTCAACGGGTGAGAAGGTGACCGTCGACGAGGCATCCTCGACGAAGTACGAGAAGGGATCCAGCTCGATCTCGGCGAGTTCCATCAAGAAGGGGACTCATGTCCTGGTGCTCGGGACCGTGAGTTCAACGACCATCAAGGCCACGCAGGTCATGGTGGGGACGACAAACGGAACCGCGGCTTCCACGGCGGCAACGGTGGTCCCTTTCAGTAGAGGTGCGCCGGCCACATCGAAGCAGGTCGGCCAGATCCCGTCGAGCTACACGGAGGGGTCGGGGACCATCCAAAGCGGGACCACCGCGACCAAGGCGACGGAGGCCGCCCTGGCCGCCTACCCGGGAGGAATCGTCGACCGGGTCGTGAACCTGAGCAATGGCGAGTACGAGGTCCACACCATCGGCGTCAACTGGCCACACCACGTCTTCGTCAATCAGGACTTCAAGGTCATCGGCGCTGACTAGTCGGGTCGCGCTGCAGATCCGGCCTCAATCGACCTCGGCCAGCATCTTCTCAAGAACCTCAACACGTCCATTCAGAGTGGCCACGGTTGACCGCAGTTCTCGCAACTCCCGATCGCTTCCTTCCACGGATCGCACCGAGCGCTCGGACAGATCGCGGTATTCCTGCTCCTTCTTGAGCGTGGCCCGGGCCTTCCAGATCGAGGCCGCGGGCCATGTGATGGCCACCACCAGTAGGAATACGAACGCCAACGATCCAAACGTCCACCACATTCCGCTGTCAGCCATGTCCATGTGCTCCTTCATTTTTGGCGACGGTGACCGTCGCTGCTGCTGTTGCGATAAGGCTTGGCGTGAGGTTCCACGAGAACGGCGCCACGTCGTAGAACTTCATCGACTTGCCATCCTCGGAGAGCTCCAGAACTGAGGAGACCAATCCAGCCTGCTCCAGCTTGCGCAAGTGGATCTGCAGCAGGGGTCGGCTGATTTGAAGCTCGCGTGCCATCTGGCTGACGTATTTCCGACCCTCGACGAGAACGCCCAATACCCGGAGCCGGTGTGGGTTGGCCAATGCGTGGAGCACCCCGAGCAGCTCATCTCCCGAAACGGACGGCGGCGGCGACTTGCTGGCTATCATGCAAGTTTTATTTTGCATGTGCAAGATACGATTGTCAAGTGTCGGTTCGAATGTCCAGTTCGAGGTTCGGCGAAGCGCCCCGTTTCAGAATCGCAGCGGCCAGGGGTACGCGCGGGTATGGCGAGCCGGAACGTCATCCGAGATCCCGCAATTCCGGCCACAGTTCCGACCAATCGTGCCGGGGTTGGCGACAGGTCCAGATCGGGGTGCCTTGTTCCTGATTCTTGACCCGATAGGTGTTGCTCAGACGGCCGTCGAGTGTGCAGCCAGCGAACCACCGGGCGAGCTGCCGGCGATCGAAGCCGATCACGACGGACATGGTGGACGTGGAAGGGGGCGGACCCCAGTACCAGAACCCGTCTTGTCCGCTGAAGGCCTCGGGCAGCCCGAGGGTCGGACCGAAGCGGTCGACGGCGCCGGCCTCGCCGTAGTTGCTCGCCAGCAGGCTGGTGTCGACCCGTTCGGACGCCGGCACCTGTCGGTACACCTCGGCGATCTCAGCCACGTAGGTGGGCCACCCGATGGTCTCCCCCTCGTCGTAATTGAGGGCCACGACGGGCGTACGGTGGACGACGGCCAGTGGTAGCACCGGCAGGGTGACAAGGACCGTGCTGGCCACGGTCAGCCCGAGGGCACACCCGACCACCGTCTTGCGAGCCCGGGGCCGTCCTCGTCGCATCCAATCGATGGCGGGCTGTGCGCCGGCGCCGATGAGGGCGGGAACGAAGCCGGCCAGGTAGTACGCCTTCCCACCAGTGGCCACAAAGACAACGGCAAGCACCAGGTAGGTCCACCCCAGCGACCGGCACCACCGGAGTCGCCGGTCGCGGAAGAGTCGGACCAACCCGGCGATCCAGATCGGGGCCAGGTACGGGCTCACCAAAACGAGCTGCTCCGGTAGGAGAAGGGCTCGAGGAGTCGACGTGCCCGAGCTGCCCGAGGCGATGGAACGGCTGACCGTGAGCTCGGGCCACCCATGGTGGCCCTGCCACAGGAGATAGGGGGCCCAGATGACCAGGGCCACCGCCGACCCGATCCACAACCACGGCGAGCCGAAGATCCGCCGCGGCCCGCAGATCATGAGTCCGACGGCAAAGCCAACGGCGAGGAACGCCACCAGGTCGTTGTTCAACAAGCCGCATCCGGCCACCATCCCGGCGACGAGCCACAGCTGGTTGTGTCCGGTCCTGAGGATCCTGAGGACCAGCCACACCAACAGGGTCCAGACCAGAAGGTCGAAGATCGTGGTGTCGAGGTAGTGGCCAGCCGAGAGCAGCAGGGCCGAAGACGCCACAGAGGCCGAGGCCAGGAGCTGGGCCGCGGACCGCCCCCCGTATTCCCGCGCCACCAATCCGGTGAGGACGACCGTCCCCCCTGCGGCCAGGGCCGAGGGGATCCGGAGCGCCACCAGCGAAGACGGGGCGATCGAATGGGCCGCCCGAGCCAGGGCCGGCACCAAGGGGGGCTGGTCCGGATAGCCCCAGGCCAGGTGGCGCCCGGCGGCCAAGAAGTACAACTCGTCCCGGTGGTAGCCGTAACGATCGGAAAGTGCGGCGAGGAGTGCGACCGTGCCGACGGCGATGACGAACACCGGTCGGCTGAAGGGAGGGAGCTCCTTGGGGTCGACGCCCTCAGAGTCGGTGCCAGCAACGGCTGGTGTGCCTTCGACTTCGACGCCACTGCGATCGGAGGCCGGGAGAGCGTTCATCCTGCTGGACGACCATGGCCCGGAACCGCGTCACCGGACCGACCGACCGGTGGCGTCCCGGAGACGAAGGCGTTGGCCAGCAAGGTGCGCACCGTGATGCGGGCATCATCGTCACTGATCATGAACGAATCCGGATCTCGCTTCCGGTGCATGGCGAACCAGGCGACGGCCTCGACGATGAAGCGGGCGGCCGTGGCCACATTGGGCACGGGGTGCAGGTTCCCGGTTCTGATGCGCCGGTCCAGGTATTTGGCCAGGTCGGACACCAGGTCCCTCCGCCACGTACGGAAGTAGAGCTCGGCCAATTTCAGGAATGTCGGCGGCGCAACGCTCGATGAGTGCCAACAGCATGCGGTTGCCCTCGAGGGCGCCGTAGAACTCGTCGATGATGGCGGTGAACTCATCACGGGCCGAGGTCGTCTTGCGCCGGCGCAACCCGGCGTCGAGCTCCGGGAATATCGTCTCCGGGGACCACTGCGCCAGGCGGACGAACACTTCTGACAACGGCACGGTGGGAACCGGAACCGACAGATCCGCTTCGTCCCAGTCGACGCCGATGGCGCTCAGGACGGCCAGATGGAACAGGGCGGCTTTGCTCTCGACATAGCCATAGATCGCCCCGTGGCTGAGACCGAGTTCGTCGGTGACGTCGGAGATCAGCGCTCGCTTGTAGCCCTTTTCGGTGAAGACCACACGGGCGGCTCGTGCCACCTCGCTCAGTCTCGCCCCCGGGGACGACCTCGCCATCCCGCCAGGGTAACTGACTGAGTCAGTCACTTCCTGGTGGACGATTTTGGCTGGTCAACCGGGAGGCATCAGCCCCCTGACCGCCATCGTGCTAGCCGGCGAGTACTCCGAGTTCCAGCAACACCGTTCTGGCCTCATCGACACCCCGCACGTGCGCGGCCCGGAAACCGAATGCCCGGGCGGCATCCGAGTTGATGGCCACGTCGTCGAGATAGAGAACCCGATCACGACCTACCGGGAGCTGATCGGCGACGGCCCGGAAAATCGCTTCATCAGGCTTCACCATCCCGAGTTCGAACGACAGGAAGCGGAGGTCGAAGAGGCCCAGCTCGGGCCAGTGCGAGAACTGATAGTCCCAGTGCAAGGCGTTCGTATTGCTTAAGCACCCGATGGGTACCGATCGCTGGGTCTCTCTCAGGAGCTCCGTGGTCCCGGGGTAGGGACCGATGGGCCAGCGGCGAAAGATGTCGAGGAACCGTTCGGGAGTGATATCGAGTCCCCACTCGGACACGAAACCGGTGGCGAACTCGGCCGCTGAACACTCCCCCCGTTCGAACCGTCGCACCCACGGGCTGGCCAACCAACGAAACCACACTTCGTCATCACCGATGACCCCGGCCAGCTCCTGGAGTGCGCCAACTCCGCCGAGTTCGATCAGAACACCGCCGAGGTCGAACAACACGAAATCGATTTGGCGCTCGGGCATGCCCTCACTGCCTCACTGCCTCGATGTCCTCGGGATCAGGAATGATCTCGCCGTTCGCATCGACGATTGGCGCCAGCAGGTTGAGGCCGGGCTTGTCGAGATCGGGGCTGTTCGGGTCGATGCCCTTTTCGGCGCAGAACCTGATCAGGCGGCGCTCCTGGGCCATGCGCAACAAGTGGCCACTCACTTCCTCGGAATCTGCCATTGTCATTTCCTCTCTATGGCTCTTTCCCACGCTACCCAGATCGTGCCCCCGGCCCGGTTCGACGTCCAGGGTTTGCGCGCGATAGCGCGGCGGACAAATCCGCACCCGTGAAACACCCCCCGGATAGGGTGCTTCCATGCCGCGACCTCGAACCTACGACGAGAGGCGCATCGCCACGGCGGTGAGGCTTCCCGTGTCCGTCCATCGACGCCTGCACGAGGCGGCGACGGACCGAAACATATCGGCAAACCTGCTGGTCATTCGAGCTGTGACCCAATTCCTCGATCAACTGCCGAGCGCGGAAGCCGCCCTCGGAGGGCGCAGACGGCGGGCCCGGTCGTCCGGGGCGGGAGCCAAATCGTGAGCGTCGTGCCGCTCCGAGCCGCCAAGGCCCGGAAGCGTCCGGCGACTTCCACGACGAACTTCGGCTCAGGTCGCCGCGAGAGCCACGATGCGTCGGCGTTCTACGACCGGTTCGTGCCACCCGACATCTCCGGCGATTCGACCGTCGTCCCACCGGCCGAAGTCGATGTCCTCCACGCCCGAGATGCTCGTCAGATGGTCGGGGTGGCCGCGAACTCAGTGGCCCTCATCGTGACATCCCCTCCATACTTTGCCGGCAAGCAGTACGAGGAGAGCTTGGGACAAGACGGCGTTCCAGCCAACTATTTCGAGTACCTCCAGCTTCTTCGGGACGTGTTCGCCGAGTGCAAGCGGGTCTTGGAGCCGGGTGGTCGCCTGGCGGTGAATGTGGCCAACCTCGGTCGGCGCCCCTATCGGTCCCTGTCGAGCGACGTCACCGAGATACTCCAAGAGCTGGGTCTGCTCCTGAGGGGCGAGGTGATCTGGTGGAAGGGCAAGGCGGCGGGTGGCTCCTGTGCGTGGGGAACATTTCAGCGGCCCTCCAATCCGGTGCTCCGCGACATCACCGAACGAATCATCATTGCCAGCAAGGGGAGGTTCGATCGAGCCCTTACCCCGGCCCAGCGAGCGGTGGCGGGGCTGCCGTCGACCGCCACGATCTCGCGGGACGAGTTCATGGAGGCGACCACGGACATGTGGGAGATCGCCCCGGAACGGGCGATGAAGGTCGGGCATCCGGCACCGTTCCCAGTGGAGCTTCCCGGCCGGCTGATCGAGCTCTACACCTATGAAGGCGACGTCGTCCTCGATCCCTTCGTGGGCTCCGGAAGTACGGCCATCGCCGCCCTCCGTGCCCGTCGGCACTTCATCGGATTCGACACCGATCACGACTACATTGCTGCGGCTGAACGGCGGATCGCAGACGAACGCCGGCGTCTGAGTGCCGAAGAAGACCTTGCTGGCGTTCCCTTTCGGGTCGAGCTTCCAGCCCACCCAGCGGAGCGGGACTCTGACGACCTCGTGGCCGAGGCCGTGCGCCAAGGCCGGCAAGCCAAGGACGTGGCCGGGGTGGTTCTGGAGTTCTGCGGATTCACCAACATCCGTGCCGACGTCAAGGTGCGAGGCCTGGGAATCATGCTTGGCTTCGTCGCCACCGACCAGACCGGCGAGGACTGGGCCTTCGATGTCTCCGGCGCCTTCACCTCGAACCGAGCCGGGCTGCGGCGAACGGACACGCTGTGGAAGTCGCTCGGTAAGGCGGCGGTCCTCCGGGAGAGCGGCACGGGTCTTCCACTCGTGCTCATGACCACCGATGCACCAACACCGGGATCGGCCGGCCACCAGGCCCTGGGCGTGATGCGGGGGCCGTCGCGTCCGGTGTTCGACCTCGTCGAGCTGTTGAACACCGACGACCGCTCGCGGCTTTGCCACTATGCGGTGCACGGTCGAAAGCCGATGCCCGCCTAGATACCGCCCGGCGCCGGTCGGATTGGCGACGCCGACGACGGCCCGCCACCCTCGACCCCAGATCCCACCTCCCTCTCCCCAGGTGGGAGGATCGGGGCATGCGCGTCGGCCTGCACGCTCTCGGCATCGGCTCGGGGGCCGACCCGGCCGTGATCGAAGCCGTGGCTCGGACGGCCGACTACGCCGGGTTCTCGACACTCTGGTCGGGGGAGCATGTGGTCATGGTGGACCGGCCCGATCGGCCGTACCCGTATGCCGACGACGGGGTGATCGCGGTCCCGTCCGACGCCGACTGGCTCGATCCTCTCCTCACCCTGACCTTTGCGGCGGCGACCACGGCCCAGATTCGGCTGGCCACCGGCATCCTCTTGCTCCCCCAACACAGCCCGCTGCTGGTGGCCAAGCAGGCCGCCAGCCTCGACGTCCTGTCCCGGGGACGGTTCGTGCTCGGGATCGGGATCGGATGGTCGCGCGAGGAGTTCGCGGCCCTCGGCATCCCCTTCGGCGGTAGGGCCAGACGAAACCGCGAGTTCGTGGAAGTCATGCGAACGCTCTGGGGCCAAGACGCGTCCTCGTTCGATGGCGAGTTCGTCCACTTCGGAGAGGTACGGAGCTACCCCAAGCCGGTCCGGAACCGGAGGGTGCCCATCGTCCTGGGCGGAAACAGCGACGCGGCGCTGGAACGCGTCGTCGAATACGGCGACGGCTGGTACGGCTTCAACCTCCCTGTGGTCGAGGTCTCCGATCGCATCGAGGCCCTGCGCTCCTGTTGCCGGCGGCACGGTCGGGACCCGGCGTCGGTGGAAATCGCCGTGTCACTGCGGGACGGCGCCCCCGAAGATGTCCCCGCCCTGGCCGACTTGGGCATATCCGAACTGGTACTGGTGGCTGCACCCCCCGACGATCCGGGCCGTGCCGCCGTCTGGGTGAGGGAGTTGGCGGATCGATGGGGGGTCGCCCCGGAACCGGCTCGGTAGCGGATGCCGCCAGCCCCGCTCCTCCCCGACAGAGCGATACGGTAGCTCTAGTTATGGTCGAAAGGTCTGTCGTTCAAGTCGGAGATCCGATCCTGCGCCGGCGAGCCGTCGATGTTCCGACAACCGAGATCGGGTCGGATCTCATGTCCCAGCTCATCGATCGGATGTGGGAGACGTTGGACGACGTACCGGGCGTCGGGCTGGCCGCGCCTCAGATCGGCGAACCGTGGCGGGTGGTGGTGGTCCACGATCTGGTGGAGTTCTTCCACAACTACACCGACCAACAGCTGGCCGAGCGCGAACGCGAGACCATCGAGCCCTACGTCTTGATCAACCCGGTGCTCACCCCGGTCGGCCATGAGACTCGGAACCACTTCGAAGGCTGTCTGAGCGTCGAGGGCTACATGGCCGCCGTCGAACGATTTCACGAAGTCGAGATCGAGTACCTCGACCCGACCGGGCAACGATGCGTCCGGCGCGTCAGCGGCTGGCATGCCCGCATTCTTCAACACGAGGTCGATCATCTGAACGGAACCCTCTATGTCGACCGGATGGACACCCGCACGCTCTGCAGCACCGAGGCGTACTCGACCGTGGGGGCGCTACCCACCGTCGAAGCCGTCGAGCTCGTGACCGGAACCTCCGATGGTGGCGTCTAGGCCGGCCGGCTCCGGTTGGGTCGGCTCCCGGTGCCCTCGCTCCGTCGGCGTGCAGGAAATCACATTCCATCGGTATGCTATTTTCAGACGCAAATGCCGGATGGAGACCCTCTGACCGACCAATCAACCAGCCGGCCGGCCGGATCAACCGATAGGTCGATCAAGTCAATCGATCGTCGACCCGCGGCTGGGACTAGGGACGACCCCCTCGACGGCCAGCAGAGCCCGCTTCATGGGCAGTCCACCTCCGTAACCACCGATGCCGCTGCTGGCCACCACCCGGTGGCACGGCACGATGATCGGGATGGGGTTCTTGCCGTTGGCCTGGCCGACGGCCCGTGGCCCCTTCGGACGCCCGACCCGGTGAGCGAGCTCCCCGTAGGAGATGGTCTCGCCATAGGGGATCCGGCAGAGCTCGGTCCACACCTGGCGCTGGAAGTCGGTCCCGTCGAAGGCCATGGGAATGTCGAACTCGGTTCGTTCCCCGGCGAAGTACTCCTCGAGTTGGGAGACCGTCCGTTGCAGGACCGGGGTGGTTCCAGGGCGGTCCTCGCCCGCGGTCTTGACATCGTTGGGAAGTCGGATGCCGATCAACGTGTCGTCGGTGCCCTCCAGCACCAAAAGGCCGACGGGAGTGTCCATGGGTACGGTCGAAGCCTTCATGCGGCGCAACGTCCTTTCATCTGATCGGGAGTTCTCGGGGACCGGGCGATCGGGAGCGACCACAGATGGGCCATGGCATAGCTCCTCCACGGACGCCATCCGGCCGCCAACCGGTCGAGGGCGGCCGGAGCATCGGGGAGTCCGAGGAACTCGGCCGCCCGCCTGATTCCGAGATCGGTGGGCATGAAGGCGTCGGGGTCGCGGAGTGCCCGCATGGCCACATACTCGGCCGTCCAGGGCCCGATGCCGGGAAGCGACACCAGGGCCTCTCGCAACTCGCCCGGCTCGGTCCCCGGATCGATGACGATCGATCCCGAGTCGACGGCTTCGGCCAACGACACGAGAGCCTGCCTACGGGCGACCGGCATAGAGAAGGCCTCGGGCTGGCGCCCGGCCACTTCGACCAGGGCGGCCGGCGTCGGGAACAGGTGGCTTATGCCTCCCTCGGCCTCGGGGAGTGCCTCGCCGGCGGCCAGTACCAATCGGCCGGCGACAGTGCGTGCCCCGGCCACGGAGACCTGCTGCCCGATGATGGCCCGCGCCGCCAGCTCGAATCCGTCGACGGCACCGGGGACGCGCCGGCCCGGGTGCTCGTTGACCAGCGGTCCGAGCTGAGGGTCGCTCCCCAGAGCCTCCACCACCGCCACGGGGTCGGCGTCGAGGTCGAGCAGCTGGCGGCATCGCGAAACCGCGGCCGTCAGGTCCCGCTGGTCGGACAGCCGTAGTTGGGCATCGACGAACACCGGGCCCTCCGGTCGCGGTTCAGCGGCGACCAGCGAGACGACGGCGTGTCCATGGGGAAGGTGCAAGCTGCGTCGATAGCCGGCACCGTCGGCGACCTCGATGCCGGGCACGGCCCGGTCCCCGAGAAATCGGATCAGGGTCCACGGGTCGAAAGGGCGTCGGGCTGCCAGGCGGAGGCTCACTCCCTGGGCGGCCCCATCGCGACCACGGACACTCGACCTGGACACCCGCCGCCGGAGCCCACTCGGGGTGTCGGCGAAGATCTGGCGCATGGTGTCGTTGCACTGGCGGATGCTGGCGAACCCGGCGGCGAACGCCACCTGGGCGATCGGCAGTTCGGTGGTCTCCAACAGCACGCGGGCCGTCTGGGCCCGTTGAGCACGGGCCAGCGCCAGTGGACCTGTGCCGACTTCAGCCGTCACCAGCCGGTTGATCTGACGCACGCTGTAACCCAGCCTCAGGGCCAGGCCTTCCACCCCTTCGCGATCGACGATGCCGTCTCGGATGAGCCGCATGGCCCTGGCGACGGTGTCCGCCCGCACATTCCACTCCGGAGATCCGGGTGCGGCATCGGGCCGGCACCGTAGGCAGGCACGGAACCCCGCCTGTTGCGCCGCCGCCGCCGACGGGTAGAAGCGCACGTTCTTCCGCATGGGCGTACGCGCCGGGCAGCTGGGCCGACAGTAGATCCCGGTCGAGGTGACGGCGATGAAGAACCAACCGTCGAAACGGGCGTCCTTGCTCTGCGCAGCTCGGTAGCACCGGTCGGGATCTTCGATCACCGTGGCATCGTGGCACGTTCCAGGGCCGCGTACGAGCGGAAATCGGACATTGCGGTCACACCCCCCAACCCCACCGCCCAGTGGCCGAGCCGTGGCCCGAAGCCAGGTCTCAGTCGGCTGGCAGGTTCTGGACCACGTCGGGCGGGAGGTTCTTGAGCACCTCGTCCGGGATCTGATTCTGGACGTGGTCGGCCAACCGTCTGGACCGTGACCGGAGCGAGAGCATCTCGGTGTACTGCTGATCGTCACCCCTCACCCCGGAGATGAGAGGCGAGTGGGCGATGAAGGCGGCGCCGCCGAACATGACCAGGAGGGACAGGGCCTCGAGGGGGCCGTACGCACGCCCGGTGCGCAGATTGTCACCGAACAGCCCGATGCCGATGGCCAGGGAGGCCAAGGGGTCGACCAGCACCAACGCCGTCTGGGAGGCGGCGATCGGCCCGGCGTGGAAGGCATTCTGGGCCAGGAACACCGACACCAGTCCGCATACCGCCAGTCCATACGTCTCCCAGTGGAAGAACATGTGAACCCAGTCGGTGGCCACGTAGTCGCCCACCTTCTTGATCAGAGCGGCGGTGAAGGCGAAGCCGATGGCGCCGGCCGCCCCGAACATGGCCGCCCGCCACCAGCGGGGGCCACGCAGAGCGCCCATGACGCACAGCACCACCGCCCCCCCACAGGTCGAGCCGGCCACGATCCAACCGAGCGGGCTCGGGGTCAGATTGCCCCCTCCGGGCTGGGCGAAGACCAAAAAGCCGGCGAGACCTCCGGCCGCGGCCAGACATGCGATCCACTCCCACACCCCGATGCGGAACTGGAACCAGGTGGCCAGCAACAAGATCAGGAACAGCAGTTCGGTGGTGAGAATGGGCTGGACCTGGCTCAGGTCGCCCAGATGGAGGGCGAACGCCTGCAGGAGGAATGAGCCCACCATGAAGGCGAACCCGAGTAGCCACACCCCCCGTTTGATGGCGTGGGTGAGCAGACTCAGCTTGAGCGTCGACTCCTCAGGGGCGTCCTCGACCCCCATCCGCTGCAGGAGACTGGTCAACGCGTTGGAGAAGGCGGCGCACAGCGCAAGTAGGTAAACCATGGGACCGGACCCTCAGCGCTCGCTCACGAAGACAGCCCCTCGGCGTCGCCGGGAGGCGCCAGCTGTTCCATGAACTCGAGCCGGATTCCGCCGGGCGCCTCCACAAAGGCGATGCGCCGGGTGCCGAAGGTACCTTGCACGGTCTCGGGTCCCCAGATCACCGAGTGACCTTCCAGTTCGGCATCCAGATCGTCTGTGAATAGGGCGGGATGGAGGAACCCCTCGACGGGCAGTTCGACCTCGTCTTCGTAGATCGCTTTGGTGAACAGTGTGATCATCACCGGGCCGAGGTGAACGTCGGCGCGTTCGCCGTTCCGCCAGTACATCCGGTCGCGGACATCTGCGCCGGACTCCTCATAGAACTGCAGCGCACCATCGAGGTCTGCCACCTTCACCGCCAGGTTGGCCAGGCCGGTCACGGACAAGACGCCTCCTTACTGCCGCCTCTGGGACGTCATTGTAATGTCCCTCCCCGCGGCCTCGGACAGGCGGCAACGGCCCAGCTGCACGAGACGATCGGGGTGCGGCTTCAGCCACCGGAACAGACCTCGCCGGTTCGGGGGGACTACACCGGTGCCGACAGGAAGGCAATGATCTCGGGGAGGCTGTTCGGGTCTTGGGCCACGAAACCGTGTCCACCCTCGTAGATCCGCAACTCGGCGCCGTCGATCCGCGACGCTAGGGCTCGGCCGTTGACCAGTGGGGCGATCCCGTCGTACCGGCCGCACGCCACCAGGGTCGGGCAGTTGATGGCCGGCAGCCGATCCCAGACATCGTGGTGACTTCGGGCCCGGAACTGCTCCACCACCCCCTGGCGGCGACCGGGCTCGGGATCCTCGGCCCGACCGGCCAGCATCTCGACCAGACGACGATCGGTGGGATGGGTGGCGAGCCACTCATCATCGAAGCGGGTATCCAGCAGTTGACGGCTGACCCGCTCACGCTCCGGGGCGGCGAGACCCTCCAACTCATGGAGCGGATAGGACGAACCCCCGGCACCTCCGGCCGAGGTGCACAACAGCGCCAGCCGAACCACGCGATCGGGTCTGGTCACCGCCAATTCCTGGGCCACCATGCCGCCGAAGCTCAGACCGAGGACCCGGGCCGACTCCCAGCCCACCGCATCCATCACCGCCGACGCATCGGCGGCGCAGGCTGCCATCTCGTAGGAATCGTGTACCAGTCCGCTCCGGCCCAGTCCCCGGTGGTCGTGGACCAGGAGGTCGAAGTGGGGAACGAACAGGTCCAAGAGGAGGCGAGAGCCCTCGATGGTGGAACTGGACCCGAGAATGAAAAGTAGCCGGGGGCCGTCGCCGCGCCGTTCGTAGTAGAGGTCGTCGTTGCCGTTGGTGGTGACGATGGGCATCTCGGCCTCACTGGACGACGCGGTCGGCGGGTCCCCCACGGGAGTATGACAGGGGTCGGCCGGGAGAATGGGTCAGGCCAGCAGTGCCCGGTAAGGCACCGAACAGATGACCTCTTTGATGGCCCCGAGGGTCCTGGCGTCCTTGGGCGCATTCGATCGGGCCAGCGCCTGGGCGGCCGGCCCGACCTCGTCCTCGGGGAAGGCGCACCCGACGATGCCGAGGGCGGCCGCGTCGGTACCGCCGTACCGTCGGCCCGTCGTCATGGCTTCGTGGGCGACCGCAGGAGTGAGGCGGGACATGACCAAGGCCGCCATCCCTTCGGGGAAGGACATGCCGATGTCGATCTCGGGAAGGCAGAAGAACCCGCGGTCGGCCCGCATCACCCGGGCATCGTGGGCCAGGGCGAACATGGCCCCGGCCGCGAAGCAGTGGCCCTGGATCGCCGCCACCGTGGGTACCGGAAGGACGAGCAGGCGGGCCATGAGGCCCTGGACGTCGGAGAGGAACTCCCTCATGCGGTCGCGGTGGGCTCCCAGCCAGTCGAGATCCAGGCCGTTGTGCCAGATCTTGCCGGAGGCCACCGTGACCAGCGACCGGGGCTCGGGCTGCGCCTCCACCTCGTCCAGGATGTCGTTGATCCGGGAGATGGTGTCCGGATTGAACCGGTGATCTCCCTCTCCGAGGTCCAAAAGGTTCAGCTCACCATCGCGCTTGAGTTCGATCACGGGCCCCAGGATCGCACGAACTGGGAACAGGCATCCACTGGACAGGAAGTCCTGGTCAGGACGTCCGGCCGGACGTCTCCTCCCGGGATGGTGGGGGCGCAGGGTTGTCGAAATTCGGGCCTACGACTAAGTTGTTCAACCATTGTGTTTCACGCCCGGGTCAAACCGATGGCGGGATCTCATCCCAGAGTGCGTTGTCGGCGGCTCATCCCGGCAGCTCTCCTCTCGACTCTCGTCGCCACCACCGTCCTCACGGTGGGACGCGCCCCGCAAACAGCAGGGGCTGATCAGGTTGCCGCGCTGAAGGCCCAGGCCACGACGGTCTCGGAGCAGCTCGTCCGAGAGCAGCTGCAGGTCGGGGCCTCCCAACAGCAGTACTCCGTCGCCTCGGCCAGGACGGCCGCCGAAGAACAGGCCATCGCCCAGATCTCCCAGCAGATCTCCCAGGACCAACGCCAGATCAGCGCCAGGACGGCCGCGGTCCGGACCCAGGCGATCCGTTCCTACATCGACTCCGGGTCGGGACCGTCGAGCGCGGACACAGCACTGTTCAGCGGTGACCAGGAGACCGCCCAAGTGGCGAGCGAGTACTCGTCGATCGCCGAGGGCGACATCAACACCGCTATCGATCAGCTGCGAACGGCCCAGAGCTCGCTCCAGATCCGTGAGTCCGCTCTCCGACAGCAACAGGCCATCGACCAGGCGGACCAGACCCGCGAGGCCACCTACCTCGGACAGGCTGACAAAAACGAGCAGCAGCTGGCTTCCCTGCAATCCAGCGTGACCGGCCAGCTGGCGGCGGCGGTCGCCCAGCAGGCCGCCTCCCAAGCGGCGGCGGCGGCCGCGGCCGTGACGGCGGCTCAACGGACAGCTGCGTCCCGGGCCCCGGTGACCCGGCCCTCGGGCTTTCCGTCCACGTCCTCGACCGCGACCCAGGGAACGGCCGGAACGGCAGTGGGATCGACCACCACCGGGGCCGCGGCCCCGGTCGGTACGTTCACGAACGTCGTCGACCCCTCGCTCAACTCGTTCCTCCAGTGCGTGGTCCAGGCTGAATCCGGAGGCAACTACGGCGCGGTCTCCCCCAATGGGCTCTACATGGGCGCATTCCAGTTCAGCCAGTCGACCTGGAACAGCGCTGCGGCCGCGGCCGGACTGTCCAGCCTGGTCGGCGTGCCCCCCAACACCGCCTCCAAAGCGGACCAGGACGCAGTAGCCGTGGCCCTGTTCGCCCTCGACGGCCAACAGCCGTGGTTGGGCGACCGCTGCACCTCGTAGCCCGGTTCTCGTCGGCGGTCGGCTCAAGCGATCGCCCCCCTCAGACGGTCACCTCAAGCCGCACCGGCCGGTCCCTGCGCACAGGTCACACTCGGGTGCCTCCCCGGCCGCATGGGCGAGGCAGTGGCCCACCCGCTGCTCCACGATGTCACCGAGGAGGGGATGGGGGCCCAGGGGAGCAGCCACCAGGTAGCGGACCCCGGGGTGCCGCGAGGCCGCCTCGGCGGCGAGAGCGGGGATGTCGCGGTCCCAGTGGTCGCCCGGCCACAGGAAGAAGGGAGCGATCACCACCGTGGTGGCGCCGGCGGCCACGCAGGCCTGGAAGGCGGAGCGAATGGACGGTTCAGCCAGCTCCATGTGGGCGGCTTCGACGACCCGCGAATCTGCCCCGCTGGCGCCACTCGTCCACGAACGCCTGGTGGCGGAGGTTGGCCTCGTTCCGGCGTGATCCGTGATCGACCACCACCACCCCGATGATGCCGGCCCCGGCACCCACCTGTTCGGCGCCGGGGTCATGGGGGTCGGTGGACACCCCCCGACACTAGGCGGCCGTACCGGACGGCGGTCCGCCGTCGGGGCGGAACGTAGGGCTGGAACCTGCGGGCGGGAGCGGAGGCCGGGGCCGGGTTCCCCGGGTCGGCCCTCTCACCGAGCGCTGATGTACTCCATCAACTCGTTGCGATCCTTCTCCAGCTCTTCGATGCGGCTCTTGACCACGTCGCCGATGCTGATGATCCCGCACAAGTACGCGCCCTCGACCACCGGAACGTGGCGGATCCTCTGCTCGGTCATCAAATTCATGATCCGCTCGACATCGTCCACCGGTGAGCAGACGTGTACCGATGTCGACATGATCGACGAAACCGGCTCGCTCAGCAGATCGGTGTGGAGTTCACTGAGCCGTTGCACGATGTCTCGCTCGGAGACGATCCCTTCGATCGACCGACCATCAGGTGAGACAACGAGCGCCCCGACTCGGTGCCGGACCAGATCGGCAACTGCCGCGCCGACCGTGGCTTCGCCGCTGATCGTGGCCACGGCGAACCCCTTTCCTCCTAGTAGGTCCGAAACCAGCATGAAATCCCCCTTCTCAGAGCTTCCTCTGCAGTGTTGCCCCCGTCGACCGCTCGTGCGACCGGGAGCCAGTTTCGCGCCCCTCCTACCCGAAGGGAACACCCGGCACCAAGTTGCAATGAAGTTGACGTCATCCCAGCTCTTGGGGCCCCAACCCGTCGGCCCGGCACCGGGCCAGCCGGCCGTCGAGCGGGCTGGTGGGGTAACGACCACTTTTACCAGCACTTTCTCTACGATGTAAGAGATGTTCACCAGCCCGGAACCAATCCGGCCCCACCCGCCGGCCTCGTCGCGGGGAGGTCGCAAATGGGCGCAGCGCTCCGAGGGGGATCGTCGGGCCTGGGCCAGCCTGCGGGTCCTGGAGGGCAGAGGGGTGATCGTGCTCGACGACCGGGAAGTGCCCGGTCTTCCGGCCGGCATCAAGAGAATCGCCGTTTCCTCGGCCGGGGTCTTCGTCATCGATGCCAAGCACTTCAAGGGCCGAGTCCACACCAAGCGCCCCGGGCCGATCTCGGCCCTCGGTCCCGACGAGCTCCACGTCGGCCGCCGCGACTGCACTCCCTACGTCGAGCTGCTCGTCCGGCAAGTGGAAGCGGTGCGGGCCTCCCTGGCCGAGATGGTCGGGGGCTCGTTGGTTCCAGTGCAGGCCATACTGTGCCTTACCCGGTGCGGAGTGGGGTTTCGCTTCGCCATTCGACGTCCAGGACGTCTGCGTCGGCTGGCCCCAGGCTGATCGCAGGACTGGTCCAATCCCCGGGCATCATGGACTCGCCCACGGTGCGGGAAGTATCGACGATCATCGGCCAGCAGCTGCCGCCGCTGTGACCGTTGGCGTGATCGGTCGCCGGCCACTCCCCGGCCCGGCCGGCCCGGCGGCCCGACCCGCTCGCCCACCCGGTTGACCAGGTCGTTCACAGAACCATCTCGTGCCCGACACCGTGTCGAAACATGCCGACGGTACTCTGGCAGAGGGCCGGCTCACAGGCGAGCTGCCCGCCCGACCACCCAGCCATGACCACCGTCGCCGACATCGACCTCACCGCAACGGCCGGCCAGCCCGCGCCCGATCCGGCCCTGGTGCACCCCCACGTGATCGTCCTGTTCGGGGCCACCGGGGACCTGGCCCGGCGAAAGCTCCTTCCCGGCCTGTTGCGCCTGTCCTACTCCGGCCTCCTGCCCGAATGCCAGATCGTCGGAACGTCGCTCGAGGAGCTCGACGACTTTCGAGTTCCACGCCTTCGCCCTCGAGGCCTGCGAGAAGTTCGCCCGGGGCGACATCGTGGAGGTCGCACTGGCCGACCCTCCGAGACCGGCTGCGATACGTCCCCCAGAGCCGTGGGCCGGCAGGACTGGCAGAGGCCGTCGAACGGGCCGAGCGACTCCTCAGCGGTGACACCAGGAGGCTCCACTACCTGAGCATCCCTCCCTCCGCCGCCCAATCCGCCGTCAATACCCTGGGGGAGGCCGGCCTCGCGCCCCGCTCCAGGATCATCATGGAGAAGCCGTTCGGCACCGACCTCGCCACGGCCAAGACCCTCAACGACGCCGTCCACGCCATCTTCGCCCCCGAGCAGGTCTACCGGATCGACCACTTCCTCGGGAAGGAGGCCGCCCAGAACATCCTGGCCTTCCGATTCGCCAACGGTCTGTTCGAGCCGATCTGGAATCGTGGCCACATCGACCACGTGCAGATCGATGTGCCCGAGACCTTGTCGGTCGACTCCCGGGCCGGCTTCTACGAGGACACCGGAGCGTTCCGGGACATGGTGGTGACCCACCTGTTCCAGGTGCTGGCGTTCATGGCCATGGAACCCCCCACCTCCCTCGAGCCCCGGTCGATCAGCGAGGAGAAGAACAAGGTGTTCCGGTCGATGCTCCCCATCGACGTGTCCCAGGTGGTGCGAGGCCAGTACGAGGGGTACCGGTCCATCCCCGGCGTGGCCGAGGACTCCCAGACCGAGACGTTCATCGCCCTCAAGTGCGAGATCGACAACTGGCGATGGGCCGGGGTGCCGTTCTACCTACGGACCGGCAAATGCATGGCCCAGGGAGCCCGCATCATCTCGATCGCCTTCCGGGAGCCGCCCAAGAGCATGTTCCCGTCCGACTCGGGCATGGGCGCCCACGGCCCCGACCATCTCACCTTCGACCTGGCCGACTCGTCCAAGCTGTCGCTGTCCTTCTACGGGAAGCGGCCGGGTCCGGGCATGAAGCTGGACAAGCTGAGCCTCCAGTTCGCCCTGCACGAGACCGGGCACGAGACCGACGTGCTCGAGGCGTACGAACGTCTCATCCACGACGCCATGAGCGGGGACCACACGTTGTTCACCGCCGCCGACGACATCGAGCGGCTCTGGGATCTGTCGGCACCGCTCCTCGAACGGCCTCCCGACGTCGAGCTCTATGCCCCGGGATCGTGGGGCCCTCCCGGCATCCACGAGCTCATCGCCCCCAACGCCTGGCGTCTGCCCTTCGAACGGGGATGGCGCCAGGCGGACTGACCGTCCGTGCCTCAGGTCGGGGGCCACTGGTCGTCAAGAACCCTCCAGCAGTACCACGCCACCAGGCTCCGATAGGGGCGAAACGGCTCACCGAGCACGGCCAGCTGCTTGGGACTGGGGACCTCGTCCAGGGCCCATGCCCGGGCGAACCCGGCCCGAACCCCGTAGTCACCGGTGGGCCACACGTCCAGACGTCCCAATACGGTGATCAGGAACATCTGCGCGCTCCACGGCCCGATCCCGCGCACTTGGGTGAGGTGGTCGATCACCTCGTCGTCGGGGAGCCTACCGATGCGGTCGAACCCGATCCGACCCCTGATCACGTCTTCGGCCAGGCCTCGGATGGTGGAGGCCTTGGCCCCGCTGAGGCCTATCGAGGTCAGGACCCCGGGCGGGAGGGCCAGCACCGCCTGAGGAGTCACGACCCCGCCGACGGCGTCGACGAAGCGTCGGTGGATGGACGCGGCCGCCTTGCCGGCCAGCTGCTGGTAGACGACGATCTCGGCCAGGGCGCCGTACCGCTGCGCCACCGGTACCGGGCGGCGCCGGGGAGGTGGTCCGTGTCGTTCGATCAGTCCGGCCAGCACCGGGTCTGTCTTGGCAAGCCGGGCGGTGGCGTCGATCAGTTCGGTGCTCTTCACGGGGCCGATGATGCCATCGCTGCCAGGCCCGATCGACCCGGTGGCGGCCCGGTAGGCTTCCGTCGGCGACCCGCTCCAGGGCGGAGGGCGGCCCGCCCGCAGGAAAGAGGCCGGTATCCGACCGACGGGAGAGCAATGAGTCTTCACGGAAAAGTGGCCATTGTGACCGGTGGCAATACCGGCATCGGCAGGGCGGTGGTGCTGGCCCTGGCCAAAGAGGGGGCCGACATCGTCATCGACTACCTCACCCAGGAAGAGGCCGAGGCCGAGGTCGAGGCCGAGGTGAAGGCCCTCGGCGACAGGGTCGTGGGGGTAAAGGCCGACGTCAGCAAAGTCGAAGACCTCCGCACCCTGGTGAACACGGCCGTCAGTACCTTCGGTCGCTTGGACATCATGGTCAACAACGCCGGCGTCGAGACCCGTACCTCGATCCTGGATACGACCGAGGAACAGTATGGAAAGGTCCTCGACATCAACCTGAAGAGCGCGTTCTTCGGTACCCAGCTGGCGGCCACCCAGATGATCGCCCAGGGCGACGGCGGACGCATCATCAACATGACGTCGGTGCACGAGGACTGGCCGATGCCCGGGAACACCGCCTACTGCCTGTCCAAGGGCGGGATGCGCATGCTCACCCGCACCGCCGGGGTTGAGCTCGCTCCCCACGGCGTCCTGGTGGTGGGCGTCGGACCCGGAGCGGTGGACACTCCGATCAACAAGGCCACGGTGGCCGACCCGGCCCTCCTGAACAAGCTGGACTCGGCCATCCCCATCGGCCGGCTGGCCGAGCCCGAGGAGATCGCCAGCGTGGTGGCCTTCCTGGCCGGCGACGGAGCCAGCTACCTGACTGCCACCACCATCTTCGCCGACGGGGGCCTGATGCAGAGCAGCCCCGGGCTCTGACGCCGATCTGGTGAAGGCCGCCGACCGGAAGGACCGGTCGGACCGGCATACGGGTACCAGTACGTACCAGTGAGGAGGACAACATGGACGGCGACGTCGTCTCGGTGGAGCGGGTCATCCCCGCTCCACCCCAGGCGATCTTCGACCTGATCGCCGACGCCTCCCGGCACCCCGAGATCGACGGGTCGGGCACGGTCAAGAAGGTGAAGGACGGTGGACCGGAGCGGCTGTCGCTGGGGGCCACATTCGGCATGTCCATGCACCAGGGCATCACCTACTCGATGGTCAACACCGTCATCGAGTACGAGGACAACCGGCGGCTGGCCTGGCAGGCGGCCCCGGGGGGATTCGTGGGCAGGTTCGTAGGCGGTCGCATCTGGCGCTACGAGCTCGAGCCGGCCGAGGGCGGCACCCTGGTGCGCGAGAGTTGGGACATCTCCGAGGACCACCAGCGGTCGTTCCTCAAGATGGGCAAGCTGGCCACCACCACCCGGGCCAACATGGAAAAGACCCTGGCCCGCATCGAGGAGCTGACCGCCCCCGCCGCCTGACCGGGGTTCGTGGGTGCTGGTCCCGGGCTCGGCATCGGCCCGGATGGGAAGCCGAAGCCACTCTTCGGTGTTGTTCCTCGCATGGTTCCGCTCTCCGTCCTCGACCTGGCCACCGTGGCGGCCGGCTCCACCCCGGCCGACGCCCTGGCCGACACCACCCGGCTGGCCCCGATCGTCGAAGCAGCTGGGGTACCGGCGGCTGTGGGTGGCCGAGCACCACGGCATGCCCATGGTGGCCAGCTCGGCGCCGGCGGTGCTGATCGGACATCTGGCCGACGCCACCACCACCCTGCGGGTCGGAGCCGGCGGTGTGATGCTCCCCAACCATGCCCCTCTGGTCATCGCCGAGCAGTTCGCCACCCTGGAGGCCCTCCACCCGGGTCGCATCGACCTCGGGCTGGGCCGGGCTCCCGGCACCGACCAGGTCACGGCGCGGGCGCTTCGCCGCACCGGGGGCCAGGGAGCCGACACCTTCCCCGACGACGTGGTCGAGCTCATCGGCTACCTCATCGACAGCGACGGTCCCCCCACCCATCCGGCCCCGGTGCCGGGTCGGGGCTATCTCCCCGAGATGTGGCTCCTCGGCTCATCCACGTTCAGCGCCCAACTGGCGGGACTGCTCGGTCTGTCCTTCTCGTTCGCCTACCACTTCGCCCCCGCCAGGTGGATCCGGCTCTGGAGCGATACCGGTCCACATTCCGTCCCTCGGTCCTGCTCGACCGGCCCCACGCCATGGTGGCGGTGTCCGTGGTCTGCGCCCCCGACGAGGAAGAGGCCCGCTGGCTGGCCGGCCCGTCGGCACTGAGCATCCTCCAGCTCCGGACCGGGCGGCTGGGCCCGTCTGGCCACCCCCGAGGAGGCTGCCGCCTACCGGTACTCACCCCAGGAGCGGGCCCTCATCGACGCCACCACCGCCACCCACCTGATCGGCGATCCCGCCCAGGTCCACCGGGGCCTGGTCGAGCTCCAGGAGCCGGACCGACGCCGACGAGATCATGCTGTCGACCCGGGCCCACTCCTTCGAGGCCCGGGCCAGGTCACTGTCCCTGGTGGCCCAGATGTGGTCGATGACGGGGTCGGGGTCGGCGTCGCCGACTTCGAGCTCCGCCGCCTGACCGCAGCCGGTTCATAGCGCGGCGGCGTGGTGCAGCACCTGTTCAGCCACGAACTCCAGGTGCTCGAGGTCTGACAGATCCAGGATCTGGAGATACATGCGGGTGGCGCCGAGGCCACCGTAGGCGGCCAGTTTGGCCAGGACCTCGTCGGGCGTACCGCAGAGCCCGTGCTCACGAAGCTCGTCCACCTGATGCCCGATGGCCGCGGCCCGTCGTTCGATCTCCGCTTCGTCGCGGCCGCAACACAGCACCTGGGCGGCCGAGTAGACCGGTGACGACGGATCTCGACCGGCGGCCTCGCAGGCGCCCCGCACCCTCTCGAACTGGTCGCCGGTATCGGTCAGCGACCGGAAAGCAAGATTGAACTCGGATCCGTAGGTCGCGGCCAGCCGAGGTGTGCGTCGGAGCCCACCCCCGCCGATGATGATCGGAGGAGCCGGCTGCTGGACCGGCTTTGGCAGAGCCGGGCTGTCGACCACCACGTAGTGATCTCCTTCGAAGGTGAAGGTCTCCCCTTCCGGTGTTCCCCACAAGCCGCTGACGATGGCCAGCTGCTCCTCGAGCCGCTCGAACCGGTGAGCCAACGAGGGAAAGGGAATCCCGTAGGCAGTGTGCTCAGCGTCGTACCACCCCGCGCCGAGGCCGAGCTCGATCCGGCCGTTGCTCATGGCGTCCACCTCGGCCACGGAGACGGCCAGCGGACCGGGGAGCCGGAAGGTGGCCGAGGTGACCAATGTCCCCAGCCTGATCCGGTCGGTCTCCCGGGCGATGCCGGCCAGTGTGACCCAGGCGTCGGTAGGTCCGGGCCGGCCATGGGAGTCACCCATGGCCAGATAGTGGTCACTCCTGAAGTAGGCGTCGAAGCCGAGGCGTTCGGCGGTCTGGGCCACCGTCACCAAGGTGTCGTAGGACGCGCCCTGTTGGGGCTCGGTGAAGATCCGTAACTGCATGTCCCCCGGTCTACTGGCATCCCCCGGGTCGTGCCACCGGAGCGCCTCTGGTGACCTCAGCCGGCCCGGGACGGCTGGGTGGGACCCGGATCCCCCGAGCGGGGTCGAGCAGCCGGTGGGACGACAGGCCACGACGGGGGCCTCGGACGTCGCGACAGGGCTTACGATCCGGTCAGCGCCCGTCCGCGGCTTCGACGGCAAGGGCCGGGCGGGGGCGGTCCCGGTGTCGACCGGGCGTTCCAGCAGGAACGTGCCCGTCGAACGACTGACCATGCCGCCTTCCTCATCACTGACGGTTGCTTCGGCATAGGCAACCTGACGTGCCATCCGCACCACCTCACCCCGGAGACGGTAGGAGCCACCGACGAGAGCCGGGCGCATGGTCTCGACCTTCATCTCGAGGGTGGCCCGGGTCCGGTCGCGACCGGGCAGGGCGGCGTTGATGGCGAAATTCATCGCCGCGTCGAGCAGGAGTCCGTGGACCCCGGCCTGGACCACGCCATGAGGATTGCACGCCACCGGGTCCGGCGTGAAGGCGCCGACGACCCAGCCGAGGTCCTCGCCGTCGACCCCGTACTCGTCAAACGAGCCGCCCACGGTCCCGATGAGCACCATGCCACCGTTCCCCAGCCAGCGGTCCATGTCCTTGATCCGACTCGTCACGCCACCGACCGTAGTTGGCGGGTGGTTCAACGTCGAAGTGCCCCACCGGCGTTGACGGAGCCGGCAGTCCGAGTACGATCGGGGTCGCCAGAGTTCTTGACCGGCCGGTCAAGTTGCTCCAGTCGGCGCAGTACCGAGTCACCCCTGTCCCGTACGCACGCAAGGCCGGTAGGCGACAATGCCGCCGGACCTCGGAAGGAGAACCGCCATGACCGATGCCGTCATCGTCGACGCAGTCCGCACCCCTGGAGGCAAGAGAAACGGGAAGCTGCGCAACTGGCACGCTGCCGACCTGGGCTCCGAACCTCTGAAAGCGTTGGTGGACCGCAACGATCTCGACCCGGCCCTGGTCGACGACGTGATCATGGGATGCGTCATGCAGGTCGGGGAGCAGTCCCTCAACGTCGGTCGTAACGCCGTGCTGGCCGCCGGGTTCCCCGAGTCGGTGCCGGCCACCACCATCGACCGCCAGTGCGGCTCGTCCCAGCAGGCACTCCACTTCGGTGCCCAGGGAGTCATCGCCGGCGCTTACGACGTGGTGATCGGCGGCGGAGTGGAAGTGATGACCCGTACACCAATGGGTTCGTCGGTCGTGCGTGACCTCGGCTACCCCTTCGGGCCCCGCATGATGAACCGTTACGCCGAGCGCGGGGGCCTCGTCGGTCAGGGCGAGGGGGCCGAGTTGATCGCCGAGCAGTGGAACATCAGCCGGGACGATCTCGATGAGTACGCGGTCCGCTCCCACCACCGTGCCGCCCAGGCCACCGCCGAAGGCCGCTTCGAGCGCGAGATCATCCCGGTGGCCGTCAAGGACGACGAGCGGGCCGACACCGACGAGCTGATCTCGACGGACGAGGGCATCCGCCCGGATTCCTCGGTAGAGGTCCTGGCCAATCTGAAGCCGGCCTTCCGTCCCGAGAACGGCAAGGTCACCGCCGGGAACTCCTCCCAGATCACCGACGGAGCCTCCGGCGTCCTGATCATGAGCGAAGAGAAGGCCACGTCCCTGGGACTGACGCCACGGGCCCGCTTCCACGCCTTCTCCGTGGCTGGCAGCGACCCGATCACCATGCTGACCGGTCCGATCCCGGCCACCAAGTCGGTGCTCGAGAAGGCGAAGCTGACTCTCGACGACATCGACGTCATCGAGATCAACGAAGCGTTCGCATCGGTGGTGCTGGCGTGGCAGAAGGAGTTCGGTGTCGACTTGGACAAGGTCAACGTGAACGGTGGGGCCATCGCTCTCGGCCATCCACTCGGAGCCTCCGGGGCCAAGCTGATGGCCACGCTGCTCAACGAGCTCGAGCGCACCCAGGGCCGCTACGGCCTCCTCACCATGTGCGAGGGCGGCGGCTTGGCCAACGCCACCATCATCGAGCGCCTGGGCTGAGCCACGCCCGCTGGACGGCCCCGAGTCTGGCCCGATTGGCAGCGAGGTGACGCACTGGCGGCGGGACATGCCCGCCGCCACCATGGACCTTCTTCGGCCATTCACTTCCGCAGATAGCAGACCCTCGGTAGGTTTTCGCAGAAGTGATGGGCGGGGTTGGTAGGCGGCGTAACCTGCTCCGGCCCCGGCCCTCGGCGGGTCTCAGTGATAGCGCGTGGCCAGGATCAAGCCGACGAAGATGGCGCCGATCGCCGCCACCAGCCAGAGGTTGTTCACCCCGCCGGGAAGCACCCCGGCGTAGTTGAGGATCACCACCAGCACGCCCAGAGCGAACATTGCGAGGATGAGGATCCCCAGCCACCTGGGACTGGTCCTCACATTTTTCGGAACGGGCGGCGTGTGTCGCCCGCTCTGGATCGGCTGGGGGGCGGTGGTGGTACGTCCCCCAGCCGAGCGGCCCTTCTTCTGGGCCTTGCCCGGGCCGGCCTTGGAGGCACCTTTCGAGGCGCCTTTGGAGGCACCCTTGGAATTGGCCTTGGTTGCCATTGCCGAAGGATAGCCATTCACTGCCCCGATCCCGCGCCGGGGCGGCGGTCCCGCTCGGTGCCGGTACGATCAACGGACCATGGGGACCCAGGTGCTGGTCATAGACAACTACGATTCGTTCGTCTACAACCTCGTCCAGGAGCTGGGGGAGCTCGGCGCCGTCCCGATCGTCCACCGCAACGATGCCATCGACATCGACGGGATCCGGGCGGCATCCCCCGATGCCATCTTGATCTCACCGGGTCCGGGTCGGCCCGAGGGCGCCGGCATCACCATGGCCGTCATCCGCGAGCTGGCCGGGGAGTACCCCATCCTCGGGGTGTGCCTGGGCCATCAGGCCATCGGCCAGGTGTACGGAGGAGACGTCGTCGCCGCCCCCACCCTCATGCACGGCAAGACGTCGTCGGTGCACCACGACGGTCGGGGCCTGTTCGCCGGCCTCCCGGAGCCCTTCGTCGCCACCCGCTACCACTCGCTGGTGGTGGAGCCGGCCACGGTGCCCGACGTGCTCGAAGTCTCCGCAGCCACCGGCGACGGCGTGATCATGGGACTCCGCCACCGGACCTTGAACGTGGAGGGCGTCCAGTTCCACCCCGAATCGCTGCTCACCCCGAGCGGCCCATCGCTGCTGTCCAACTTCCTGGCCTCGGCCGCTCCCTGACAGAGTTCTCCGAAGGGAGCGTCGGGTCACCCGCCGGGATTGCCCCCGTGGACGTTGGAGTTCGGGATCGTGCTCGAGGTCGAAGACGAGGGCAGCGTGGTCGACGTGGTGGTGGTGGTCGATGTGGTGGTGGTGGTCGGCGGCGGCCCGGTCGAAA
Organism: uncultured Acidimicrobiales bacterium; assembly: GCA_963747825.1. Taxonomy (GTDB): domain Bacteria; phylum Actinomycetota; class Acidimicrobiia; order Acidimicrobiales; family RAAP-2; genus Bog-756. The sequence goes on along the minus strand of CAVVGQ010000008.1, from coordinate 337,328 downwards.
TGCCCAGGTTCACCGAACTGCCCGGAGGCACCGCGGTTCCGGCCCCGGGATTGGTGGCGAAGACGGTTCCGGCCGGGTAGCTGCTGGACGGGTCTTGGGACTCGACCCCCACTACCAGCCCGTAGCTGCTGAGGGCACTGCTGGCCGCGCTGGGGGTAAAGCCGAGCACCGATGGCACGTTGACGTTGGAGGGTCCCGACGAGACGTTGAGCGTCACCGGGTTCCCCTGGGCAACCTTGGTTCCCGCCGCCGGACTGGTGCTGATGACGAGGCCCTTGTTGACGGTGTTACTCGTCTTGTCGACGATGTTGGCGGTCAGACCCACCGAAGCCAGGGTGGACCGGGCCACGGCCTCGGTGTCACCCACCAGCCCCGACGGCACGGGCACTTTGGTGACGGTGGGGCCCACGGCCACTTTGAGGGTCACCGTGTCGCCTTTCTTGACCAGGGAGTTGGCGGCGGGATCAGTGGAGAGCACCGTTCCGGGCGTATCGGAAGAAACCTGATCGGCGGTCTTGACCACCAGCCCTTCGGCGGCCAGCTTGGTGGTGGCCTGGGCCACCGACTGGCCCGCCACCGGTGGGAGGTTGAAGGTGGCTCCCCCACCCAGGTAGCCAAGATTGCGGAGCAGGAAGAAGCCGGCCACCAGCAGAGCCACCAGCAGCACGGCCAGCACGATGGCATAGGTGCGGGTGCGATTGGGGATCTCCGCCTCGTCGGCCTCCTCTTCGCCGGGCAGGGCGCCGACCGCCCCCATGGCCCGGGTGTCATCCGCCCGTCCCACCGCCCCCACGGCCTGGGTGGCCCCCGCCACCGCCAGCATGGCGGTGGCGTCGTCCATGGCCAACACCGTCCTGCCTTCGTTGAATCGGAGCAGGTCGGCCCGGAGCTCCTCGGCGGTGGCGTAGCGATGGGCAGGATCCTTGGCCATGGCCTTGAGGATGATGGCCTCGAATGTCGGAGGAATGGCGGGATTGAGCTCGCGCGGGGCGGGCGGATGGTCGCGGACGTGCTTGGAGGCCACGGCCACCGGGGTGTCGCCCAGGAACGGCGGCCGCCCGGTCACCATCTCGAACAGGACCACGCCCAGCGAGTAGATGTCGCTGCGGGCATCGACCCCGATGCCCTCGGCCTGTTCGGGCGAGAAGTAGGTGGCGGTGCCCATCACCGCCCCGGTCTGGGTCAGGCTCTCCTCGGTGTTGATGGCCCGGGCGATGCCGAAGTCGGTCACCTTCACCTGACCGTCGTCGGTGATCAGCACGTTGCCCGGCTTGACGTCGCGGTGGATGACACCGTGCTTGTGGGCGTACCCGAGAGCGGCGGCCACATGGGCGCCGATGTCGGCGGCCCGATCGGCCGACAGGGGCCCGGCCGACTTGAGGATGGAGGACAGCGGGCGCCCGTCGATGAACTCCATGACGATGAAGTAGGTGCCGGAGTCCTCTCCCCAGTCGAAGACCGGGACGATATTGGTGTTCGACAGGTTGGCTGCGGCTTGGGCCTCGCGCCGGAACCGTTCCACGAACGAGCGGTCCACCGACAGCTCGGGGAACAGGACCTTGAGGGCGACGGGTCGATCGAGCAGGCGGTCATGGGCCCGGTACACCTCGGCCATGCCGCCCCTGGCGATCAGGTGATTGAGTTCGTAGCGCTCGGAGAAGACGCGAGGCGGCTCGTTCGGTTCCATGTGGGTCAAAGCCTAAACCTGCGTTCGCTCGGGTCCTGGGTTCTCATCGTTCCTCGTTCAAGGGTAAGGGACGCATGCTCTTTCGGGGGCACGCGGCCTGGTCGGCTCAAGGTGTCTGGGCCAGGGCGTCGCCGAGGATCGCCTTTGTCGGGGGACCCGACACCTCGGCTCCGGTGGCGCTGTAGGGCTGGTTGGGCACGACGACGGCCACCGCCACCTTGGGATCGTTGGCCGGGGCGAAGGCGATCATCCAGTCGTTGGTCTCCGAGTTCCCGAGGGCGCCGCTCCCGGTTTCGGATGTGCCGGTCTTGGCGGCGACGTTCCATGCCGCCGGGAACCCACCGAACGATGGGCTGGGTGCCGCCGTGCCCTCAGTCACCACCTTCTGCATCAGGGACGTCACCGCCGAGGCCGTCAGCGGGTTGGTGGCGGCCAACCACGGTTTGGGCGTGTAGGACGTCACCAGGTCGCCCTGGTTGTCGCGGATCTGCTCCATCACGTGGGGCGTCATGATCACTCCCTGATTGGCGATGCCGGCCGCCACCAGTGCCATCTGCAACGGGGTGGCGATGACCGTGTTGGCACCGAAGCCCTGGCCGAAGGCGGCCGTGGCAATCAGCGGGTCGTCGTTGGTCAAGGCCGCCGCCGACGGGAAGGTCGAGACGCCGGCACCGGGCAGGTCGATGGGGATGTTCTGATTGAACCCGAAGGCCTGGGCTTCGCCATTCATGTTCTGAGGACCGAGGGCCATCCCGAGTTGGGCGAAGGCGGTGTCGCACGAGTGGGGGAGGGACACCTGGATGGTGCCGCCGCACGACTCGTGCCCGGAGTTGCAGATGGGGGTGGTGCGCTGGGCCACGGTGATGCACGAGACCGCCGGGTAGTCCTTGTTGGCCAGGGGTGGGTTGTGGTCGTAGACGGCGGACGAGGTCACCGTCTTGAAGGTGGAGCCGGGGCTGAAGCCGAACTGGAACGTCCGGGACACCAGGGGGCTCTCGGGGCTGGAGGGATCGAGAGCGTTGTAGGCCGCCTCCACCGCCGCCGAGCTGGTGGCGGCCAGGGGATTCGGGTCGTAGGTGGGGTTGGAGTACATGGCCTCGATGGCCCCGGTCTTCGGGTTGATGACCACCGCGCCCTCCACCGGTGCTCCGCCTCGTTGCTGGACCTGGTCCATCACGCCGGCCACCTCGCTCTGCAGGTGCGAGTCGATGGTGAGGGTCACATTGTCGGTGCCGGTGTGGTTCACCAAGAGGTTGTGCAGGGTCGTTATCAGCGAACCTGAGACGTCCGAGTCGGTGTGGGATTCAAGGTAGTTGTTGTATTCGGCCTCGACGCCGGTGCGGGTCCCGAAAATGGTGTCATACCCCACGATCTGGGCGAACAGCGTGGCGGTGTTGGGGTTGTAGACCCGCTGGTACTTGTAGACGCTGTTGGTGGTGGGTACCGAACTGGCCAGGGTCACACCGTCCGAGGAGAGGATGTCACCCCGGGGTTGGCTGAGCTCCACCGCCACCACCCGGGGGTTCTCCGGGTTGTTGGCCAACGAGTTGGCCTTCAGCACCTGGATGTTGTTGAGCTGGAGGAACAGGGCGATGAAGCACAGCACCATGAACACCCCGAGCCGACGGATCCGCTTCTCCATCAGGTCCCCCTCGCGGTGGTGGTGGGGGCGGTAGTGACGGGAGGCGCGGTGGTAGTGGGAGGCGCCGTCGTGGAAGTAGGCGTGGAGCAGGAGGGAGAGGTCGGATTCTCCTGGCACTCCTTGGTGGTGACCAGGTTCCCCACGTACAGGCGGGCGCTGGCCACAGACGACTCCTGGACACCGGATTCGAGGGCCTGGAGGTAGATGGCGGGCACGTCGGCGGTGGTGACGCCGGTCCGCTCCAGCTCCTCGGGGTGGTACCAGAGGAAGCCGCCGACCCTCCCCTGGTAGATGACCAGCTCGTTGTTGTCGACGCCGACGAAGTACGAGTTGGTGTCGTACCAGCGGATGGCGAAGTAGGCACCGGCCAGTACTGCCGCCACCAGGATCACGAACAGCAGCGTTCTCACGGTGATGAGACGCCGGCCACGGGCCATGCGCTTGGCCCGTCGCTTGGCCCGTCGACGCTCGCGCCGGCTGGGTTCTGATTCCGGTTCGGTCGGCGTGGAGGGCGGGGCGACCCCATCGGGGACAGGCGTGAACCCCTGGGCTGGGGCTGACGGCATGGCAAAGTCCGCGGATACGGCCGCGACCGTCGGGCACCGAGGCATCGTCCTCCTCGCCCACGATCACGTCGACCACCACCACGGTGACGTTGTCACTGCCGCCGTGGGTGCGGGCCGCCTGCACCAGCAGGTCGGCGGCATGCTGGGGATCGGGAACGGACGAGAGCACCTCTGCTATCTGGTCCCCGTCGAGCTCATTGGTCAGCCCGTCACTGCACAGCAGGTAGCGGTCGCCCCTGACCGGCTGGATCCGCCACAGATCGACGGCGACACCGGAGGACACACCGAGGGCCCGGGTGAGGATGTGGCGGTGGGGATGGACCGATGCCTCGGTGGAGGTCAACTCACCGGTACGCACCATCTCTTCGGCCAGGCTGTGGTCGGTGGTGATCTGGCTCAGTTCGCCGTCGTGGAAGCGGTAGGACCGGGAGTCACCCACGTTGACCAGGGCGAGCACGTCTTTGCCGCCCTCGCTCACCAGGGCCACCGCTGTGAGCGTGGTGCCCATTCCCCGCAGCTCGGGGTTGTCCTGACTGTGCTGCCAGACCACGGTATTGGCCTCGGACACCGCCTCGGACAGGCCGGCTCCGGTGGGTTGGCGCCCGAAGGCGACCGCCAGCGCGTCCACGGCCAGGCGGGCCGCCACCTCGCCGCCGGCGTGCCCTCCCATGCCGTCGGCAACCGCGAAGAGGTTGGGTGTCTCCACCGCCAAGTCCTGGTTGACCGAGCGGACGAGACCGGTATCGGTTGCGGACCCGGATCGGAGCAGGGTCATCTCACTTCCCGACCTCGAACACCGTGCCACCGACCTGGACCAGATCCCCCTTTTCGAGGCGGGTGCGGTCACCGATGCGCACGGTGTTCACCCAGGTACCGTTGGTCGAACCCAGATCCTCGGCCCACAGATCGCCGTCAAGCCGGAAGAGCCGGGCGTGCAGGCTCGAGGAGTAGGTGTCGTAGTCGATGGGCACGCCACAGCCCGGCGCCCGGCCGACGGTGACTTCGTCGCCGATCTCATAGACCCGTCCGGCCTGGTCCTCGGGTCGGATCACATGGAGTCGGAGCTGCTTGGCCTTCCGCCTCTTTCCGTCGACTACCGGGTCGGCGTCACCCCCGCGACGCCGTTTGCGCTTGAGGGGTCGAACCTCCACCCAGACTGCTCTGACCACCCACATGAAGAAGAGCCATAGGAGGATGATCACGCCGTATTCCAGAACTCGGAGTACGGGTGTGTTGTTTGTGGGCCCGGGAAGCGAAGCCAGAACGAAGTGCATTGGCGTTCAGGCGCCGGCCTTCACGATGTCTCGAATCGGAGAACGGTGGTTCCGATCACGATCTGGTCGCCATCCGCCAGCTTCCGCTCGCGGACAGTGGCCCCGTTCACCTTGGTCCCGTTAGTGGAGTCCAGATCGACCACGACTACGTCGTTCCCGACACGGCGGATTTCGGCGTGGCGGCGGCTGGCGTTGGGATCGTTGATCATCACCGAGCTTTCCGGCAACCGCCCGATGGTGATCGGCTCCGGACCCAGTACGACCCGGGCACCGTCGGCGGTGACAATTGAGCCGGCCGGAAGCCCAGACGGGCCTTCGTGGACATCCGACACGATCTCGAATCGGCCCCGCCGCTGGCGGGGATCCTCCATGACCGATACCGTGACCGGCCCCACGAAGGTGTAATTCTCGGTACGGGCGTGATCGCGGGCGGCCTGCTCGAGCTCCCGGACCAGGGCATCGAGGAAGCTCTCGAACCGGTCGAAGTCGTTGGGCGAGAGATGGACGACGAAAGCGTTGGGCGAGATGAGCCCGTGCACGCCCACACGCCGCTCGAGGTCCATCTCCCTGGTCAGCCGGCGACCGATCTCCACCGGATGGAGATCGCCGCGGAACGCCTTTGAGAGGGTGCCATCCACCATGCGCTCGAGGCGCCCTTCGAACCTTTGAAGTCCCATGCTGGCCTGCAGCCTACCGGTGCCAGCGCCTCATCAGGGGGTAGCCCGCCGCAGATAACGTCCTCGTGGCCGAGTCCGGAAGGGACCAGCTGGGCTGTGCTGACCGTCCGGCTCGCGTGATCAGGAGGTTTTGATCATCGGGTAGCCTCTTGCGGTCGCTCGGGCGAGTGGCGGAATTGGCAGACGCGCAGGATTCAGGTTCCTGTGTCCGAAAGGATGTGGGGGTTCAAGTCCCCCCTCGCCCACAGATAGAGGGGTTTCGACGAAACACCGGTCGACGGAATTCCTTCCGACAGTCGGAGTGCGTCCAAGAGATGATTCTCTCATCCGGCGTGCATCAGGCTCCTCCGGCCTGCCCCGTCCCGACGCTAAAGGCCGGTAGGACCTCGGTCTCGAAGAGTCGGAGACTGGACCAGGCAAGGTCGATCGGCATGCCACCACAGAGCGGATGAAACATGGCGAACGGAAACGGTGAGGCTCTCTGCTCCTCGACCATCTCTTCGGGTGTGATCACCCGGTAGTTGCCGCTGGCCCGCAACTCATCGAGATCCGCCACCGTCCGGAACGGGCTGGCCAAGTTGTCCTGGGCCTGCCAGGCGCCGTAGGCATTCATCTCATGCATGAAGTACGGCGCCATCTGCTCCCACCCGAGCTCGGCGTCCTCGGCCAGGGCCACCGTCGTGGTGTCACCCATGGGGCACGGACCGGGGTCCGGCTTGCCGAGACGCGCCATCTCGTCCACGTAGTACTGCCAGACAGACCGTCGCTGGGTAGGAACCCGTCGCCGATGCGGGCGGCGCGCTCGGCGGCCGGCTTGGAGCTGCCCCCGAGAATCAGGGCGGGCCCTCCCGGCCGGAAGGGGGCCGGGCTGACCTGCACCGTCCGGCCGCGGTACTCGAACGGTGCGCCGGCAAAGGCGGCCTTGAGTGTGGCCACCGTCTCGGCCACCCGCTTGCCCCGCTCGTTCATTGGCACGTCGAACATGGCGAACTCCTCGTGCACATAGCCCCCGGCCACGATGAGATCGACCCGACCTCGGCTCAGATTGTCAAGAACCACCAGGTCCTCGGCCAGCCGGAGCGGATCGTAGAAGGGGGCGACGAGTGCGGCCACCATGAAGCGGACATTCTCGGTGCGCGCCGCCATGGCCGCCAGCATCGGGATCGGGCTCGGGAGATACCCGTCCTCCGAGCCGTGATGCTCCGAGACCGAGATGGCCACGCACCCCAATGAGTCAGCCCACGTGGCCATCTCCAGCGCAGCCGCATACCGGTCGGCCATAGAGGTCCCGGCGAATACCGGATTTCGAAAGTCGTGGCGGAGTGCGAACAGCATGGGCGATCCCGTCTCGTTAGTGGCCTTGACCAGGGATACCGAACCTCACTACCAGCTCATCGAAGAACTGGACGGTGGTGTCGTGGCCGGCGGTGATGCCCAGTGACTGCTCGATGGCCATCACCTGGGAGACTCCGGTCATCACCAGCAGGACGACTTCGGCCGGCACGGCCAGGGGCAGAGCACCATGTTCGGCGAACACCTTCTTGATGGCTTCGAGTTGCATGGTTCGGAATCGTTCGGCATAACGGGCCATCTCGAGGCGGATGGTCTTGTGGTGATTCGCCAGGGCCGCGAGTTCGAGATGGTAGATCGCACCGGGACCGTCATCCCTGAAAGCCCAGATGGTTCGCAGAGAGGTGTCCGCCGCCAGGGCCAGTTCGAACCTCACGAACCCCTCCTCGGCCCGACGACGGAAGAGCTCGGCGAACAGCTCGTCCATGGTCCGGAAGTAGTAGTGCACCAGCTTGCTGCTGACACCCACCTCTTGACCCAGACGGCGGGACGTGACGGCGGGATAGCCCTCACGGACCATTACCAACTCTGCGGCATCGAGCAGCTTGGCCCGGGTTTTCGAGTCGACGGTGCCGATCCGTCGCGGTGCTGTCACGCCGATAGCTTGCCATCTTCGATCCAGCGGTGCTAGGCATTTGCCCAGCAATGCTGGGCGCTTGCCCAACAACTGGGGGAAGGCGCGGAGTCTGACGATGAGACAGCGGGACTCCCTACACGACTCCCAGGAGCGATGAGGAGAACCAGACATGGACAACATCGAAGAGATCAAGAGGCTGAAGGCTCGCTACTTCCGGACCATGGACACCAAGGACTGGTCGGGGATGCGCGAGGTCTTCACCGATGACGTCGTCGTCGACACCACCGGCTCCGGCGGGGACGTCATCAGCGGTGCCGACGAGTTCCTGGCCTTCTTGCAGCCGACGTTGGAGGAAACCATCACCGTCCACCATGGACACATGCCGGAGATCGAAATCACCTCGGCTTCGACGGCGACCGGCATCTGGGCACTCCAGGACACCATCGTGTGGCCGGACGGGACCCGACTGGAGGGCTACGGGCACTACCACGAGCTCTACGAACTGGTGGCCGGCCGGTGGAAGATCAAGCGCTCGACGCTAACCCGCCTGCACATCGACTTCACCACACCCGAATCCTGAGGAGAGCTGCTCATGTCTGGAACATCGTTGGTGAACAACGGCGTCGCAGTGATCACCGGAGGAGCCTCGGGCTTCGGCCTCGGGCTGGGCCGGTTCTGTGCCTCTCGCGGGATGGCGGTCGCCCTTCTCGACCTGGACGGCGAGAGGGCGAGATCCGAGGCTGCGGCCATCGCCGCAACCCACGACGTCCGCGTGCTCGGACTGGATGTGGATGTGTCTGATGCCAAGTCGGTCGACGCAGCCGCCTCGGCGGTGGCCGATCGGCTCGGCGGTGCCGACCTCGTCTTCTCGAACGTGGGCATCCAACTCTTCGGCTCGACCGGAAAATTTGACCGACGAAGAGTGGCGCTGGATTCTCGATGTGAACGTCATCGGATCGGCGCGTGTGGCCAAGGCCTTTGTTCCTCTTCTTCGCCGGGCACCCCAGGGCAGACTCGCTTTCACCACCTCGTCGTCGGTACTTAGCGTCGCCAGCCACATGGCGGCATACCAGACCAGCAAATTCGCCGTCTGGGGGCTCGCAGAATCGTTGCACATGGAGCTCACCGGCGATGGCATCACCGTGTCGGTCATCTTCCCGTCGGGAATGATCACCCGGCACTTGGAGACGAGCGAAGACGCCCAGCCTGAACACCTGCGCCGACCCGTCGCCTCCGAGGATGACTTCACCGCCATGCTTTCGAGCAACCCCGACATGGCCAAGGCGGTGGCGGATCCCGCCGATATCGCCGAGCACGTCGTGGAGGCCGTCCTCGCGGGCGACCGGTACATTGTCACTCACGGTGATCTTGTCGAAGCCGTCGATCGGCGAAGCACCGACCTGCACCGGGCCGCCGAGTCTGCCCGGTAGTCGGCGGCGAGCGACGGGCGAGCCCACCCATGTATTCCGAGCACCGAGGCCACGGCCGCCTCTACCGCATGGGCCTCGTGGCCCTCGCCGGCCCCTTGATTGCTGCCCTCTGGTCTCCGGTTCGGGCCGAGGCATCGGGCCAAGCCACTCCGACCGTGCACCCGGCCTTCGACTACTCCTACGAGGACGGTGTGTCCGGCCCGGTGTCGGCAAAGCACATTGACCTGGCCGGTACCTGGAACTTCCAGCCCGTGACCAACACCGTCTGCACCGCCACCGGCTACACCCTGGGGCCGCAGACCGGCTGTGTCACGACACCACTCAACCAACACACCACCATCGAGGTCCCCGGTGGGGGTTGGGTCAAGCAGGGTTACGGGTCTCTCTCCGAAGCCATTTACAGCCGCCAGATCACCGTGCCCGATCTCGGTGGCCCCCAGGACACCCAGATCGTGTTCGGCGCCGTCAATTTCCAGGCGACGCTCAGAATCGACGGAAAGGCGATCGGAACCAACACGACGGCCTTTCTCCCTTCCAGCTTCGATCTGACGCCCTTCGTCCAGCCCGGTCATACCTACACGGTCAGCGTCGACGTGAAGGGCCGGGACGCCCTGATGGACGCCGACGGGTACTACACCGTCCCCGACGCCGCCGACTGGTCGCCGAACATCGCCGAGGGCATCTACCGCTCGGCCACGCTCAATGCCTTCCCGGCCGTCCACATCTCCGACGCCTTCGTCACCACGTCGGTCGCCGACAAGTCGCTCAGCTACCGGGTGTCGATCGCCAACGCCTCGGCGAGCCCCCAGACCACAACTCTGACCGGACGACTTTCGTCTTGGAACGGCAACCCTTGGCACTATCCCACCCTGCCCGTCCACAAGGTGACCGTGCCGGCGCACAGCACCACGGTGGTGACCGTGGGGCCCGTGAAGTGGTCCCTGGGGCCGGCCTCCTACTGGTGGCCGGACGTCCCGTACCGACCGAACTATCGAGCCCAGCTCCACAATCTGTCGCTGACCTTGTCCACCCCCGATCAAGCCCCCGGCCGAGCGATGTATCGCTTCGGGTTTCGCCAGATCGACCAGGTCGGTCAAGGGTTCACCCTGAACGGGGTACCGGTGAATTTCCGGGGCGATGACCTGGCCGGTGCCGACTACGACAGCATCGATTACGGAGGTGGACCGAGCGACGCCTACGACACCTACCCCGGCTTCCTCGAGCCGAGCAGCTCCAATCCGGGCTGGCCGCAGGTGATTCAGAACTACCTCCGGCTCAACTACAACGACGTACGCATCCACCAGGAGGCGGCCAGTCCGTACATGCTGGACGTGGCCGACGAGATGGGGCTCATGGTCCTCGATGAAACGGCCATCCGCGGTTCGAACGTCCGCCAGAACTTTGCCACCGGAAAGGCCAATATGCTGAACGACGCACGCGACCTCGTCCTGAGGGATCGGAACCATGCCTCAGTGCTGCGCTGGAGCCAGGCCAACGAACCGACCTCGGTGAAACCGGTACCTGGTGGGGGCACTTTCTTCGACCTGGCTCTCTATCAGACCATCAGGGCCTTGGATCCGACCCGCCCCATCAGTACGGACTCCTATCTGTCGACTGACGATCTTCCGGTGCCCGATTACACGATCTGGTGCCACTACTACCCCCAGGTACCGACAACACCTCCGTCGCCGGCCATTGCTGCCTACACCGACAACACCTGTGAGGGAGCACCGGGGACGTATCCCGACAAGCCCTTCGGCCAGGGAGAGTACATCTGGTCGGCGGACAGCACCAAGCAGGGCTTTGCCTGGTTCGCCACCTCCGCCGAACAGATGCGCCTCAAGGGCGCTTCCGACGTACGTCCCTACACGCTTCTCGATGCCTGGGCCTCCGTTGTTCCCGGCGTGAAGACCACCGACCTGACCATGGAGCAGGGAGAACACCCGATGTACGGGGTGAACAATCTCCCCAATCCGTGGAGCAACCCAGGAAATTCAGAGGATCCAGAAGGCCTTCTCGCCGGTGCTGGTGGCAGACGACGCCTATTGGGCTGTCAACAAGCTGGCCGATTCCAATGGGGATTGGCCGGCTGTCGAAGTCCAGCTACCCGAGGGGCAGCCCACGACCCGGTCCCTCGACATCTTCAACGACACTTTCAAAGGGACGACCGTCAACGTTGGCTGGATGCTGCACGACGACTCGCCCGGCGGACCTCTGGTAGCCGGAGGCAAGCTTTCTGTGGCCATTCCCCTTGGATCGCACGTATCCCGCACTATTCACTTCGTTACCCCATCCAAGTTCCAGCACCTCTACCTCGTTCTCACCGCAGCAAAGCCCGGGATCGGCACGGTCTTCACCGATAACAAGACCGTCTTCGATGAAGGCCCGTAGGGCGCTCCCCCTGCCCCAAGACGGCAGCGGAGAGCGGGATTAAGGCATGGGCCCAAGAGGAATGAGGAAAGGCTGAGGCGTGGGCCATCCTCAACCGCCATCCCCCTCCAGGGTCGAGGCGGGAGAGCGGCGCAAAGTGATTGCCGCCTGATGGCGTGACTCATGGCAGGCTCAACGACAGCGGTTGTCCGACGGGACGGCCACCGACAGCAAGGGGAGCACGGCCATGGGATACCCACTCGACGTCGGTGGAGTCGACGACTACCCGGTGAGGGTGGGCAGCATGCTGCTCACCCTGGTTGAGCCGACCAAGGGATTTGAGCAGGCCTACAACCGATGGTATGAGCGCGACCACTACTACGGCGGCTGCATGGTCGGCCCGTGGCTGTTCGCCGGGAGCCGGTGGGTGGCGCCTCGCATCTTGAAGGACAAGAGGTGGCCGGCGGTCAGCGACATCGCTCGGCCCACCGATGCCGGCAGCTACATCGCCGTCTATTGGGTAGAACAGGGTCACCACCGCGACCATTTCGGCGACTGGTCCATCCACCAGGTGCGCGACCTCTACTCACACGGAAGGGGCTTCTCCGAGCGCACCCATGTGCACACCTCGACGTTCCACTATGTGGCTTCTCTCTATCGGGACGACGATCCCGTGCCGGTCGAGCTGGCGCTCGACCACGGCTACGACGGCCTCTTTGTCCTCTGGTGGGACGCCGCCGACGCAACTGGGGCCCAGTTACACACCACCCTCGCCTCCGCGTACCTCACCGGACTCCTGGCCGACTCACCGATCGAGATCGCCTCGTCGTGGGTCCCGTCGGCACCCGACACGGGCTCCCAGGATGCCCCCATGGACCTCGGGTCGCCGGCAGGGGGGGTGGACCGTCTGGTCCAGCTGCTGTTCGTGGGCGGCGATACCGAGGCGGCCGTCGACCGGGTCCAGGCCTACACCCGTGCAGTGGAGGCTGGTGGGGAAGCCCGTCTGCTCCTCGCCGCCCCGTTTTTTCGCACCGTGCCCGGGACCGACACCTACGTCGACCAGCTCTGATCACCAGGTGGGCCGGTAGCCGAACCGAGGCGTCGTCCTTTCCGTTCCCAGTCGGTCGAACTGAGTTCCCGATTGACGAGTATCCAAGAGCCGGTGCAACCTACGCCGGACGTCGCAGACAGATCTCTGGCTGAACGCTCGACATCACTTACCCGTTGACGGAGTCGCCAGACACCCGGATGGACGGGTTCAAGCGGGACGGTCACCTGGCGTTGAAACCTGCTGACTGTCAAAAATGTCACCCGAGGTCGCTCAGCCGGTTCCGCTCGGATTAGTTCAACCGAGTTATGTCGGGGGGCCCACAACCACGAGTCTCGACAAGACTCACCGGCACCAGTCGACAGAACTCGTTCCGGCGGTTGGATTTCTTCAAAGACATGGCTCCCTGGTCCCGCACGTAGGGGTGCCGACCGGATCCATGGTTCGAGTCCCGGCCATCTCGAGATCTGGGAAGAAACCATCCATCTCCACCGGTCTTGAGGCGCGGTCAAGTCCGAAGGGTTTTGGATCAGGGAAAGGCTGGATCTAGGCGATGAGCGGCGGGTCGGGCCCCGGCGGCGAATCCCCCTTGGCCGCCACAGCGCTCGGCTCGGGGAGGAACTGACCGAGGGACCCGGTGGTTCGACGAGCGGGAAGACGGCGCACCGAACCAGAGACCTCATCCTCCTCCTGGAACTGGTCGAGACGGGCGGACGAAACCGGCTTCGGACGCCCGATGAGAAAACCTTGGGCGTAATCGACTCCGTATCCACTAACGACTGCAAGCGTCTCAGCGTCCTCCACTCCCTCCGCTACCGTTTGGCAGCCGAAGGCTCGGGCCAAGCTGACAATCGCCTTGACGACGTGCTGGTTGGCCGGATTCGACACCAGATCCCGTACGAACTCAATGTCGATCTTGATATGACTGATAGGAAGCCTCTTCAGGTAGGTAAAACTCCCGAAACCTGTGCCGAAATCGTCAAGGGCGATACTGCAGCCCATGTCCACGAGGCGCAAAGCGAAGGCTTGGCCGGTATCGATATCTCGCATCATCGCCGTCTCAGTGATCTCGAAGACGATGTTGGCGGGGTCGCAGCCTGTCCGACCTAGTTCGCGCTCGATCTGGGGAAGGAGGTCCATCGTGCTGATCGATTCGGCCGAGAGGTTCACCTTCAGTCGACGCCCGCTTGCCGCCAACCAGATCGCTCGGTTGACCACCCAGCGATCGATTTCGGCAATGAGCCCGCACCTCTCAGCAATGGGGAGGAAGCCTCCGGGCGGAATGATCTCTCCCCGTGGACCCAACATTCGCAGCAAGAGCTCTTCGCTGGGGTCCCCGCCGGTGAGGGGGAGGATTGGCTGGGAATACAGTAGAAACTGATCGTGGTCGATGGCCTCGCGGATTCGTCGCAACCAGGTCAACTCGGCCGACTCCCGGTATGCCCGAGTGCTCTCGGTCTTGTCTTCGGTAACATCGCGAAATACGACCACCACTCCCTGAACCCGCCTCCCACACACCAGCGGAGAGGCGGAATAGGCCACGGAGAAAATCGAACCGTCCTTGCGCGTAAAAGCCTCGTTGGCCATTCGAACCATTCGAGCTTGGGTCCGTACCTTCAGTAACTCGCACTCATCTTCGGGCAGTGGCGAACCATCCGCGTGTTGGAAGTGAATGACATCATGGACTGGTTGGCCCTGGAGTTCAGCCTCTGTCCATCCCAACATGCTGGTGGCCGCGGCATTCATGGACATCAACCGACCCTTGGCATCAAGTGTAAAAAGACCTTCCGCCATGTTGTCCACGACAGCTGAACGAAACTCTTCGGCTTGGTGCCGGTCAGTGACGTCGACAACAACAATCCCGATTCCGATGACCTCATCGGCGATTTGCACCGGATGACAGCTGACCAGCCAATGGTGCATTTCTCCCGAGCCGGAGGCGTTTTCCCCAACCATCGGATGGTTCACCACCGCACGGCCGTTGTCGAGCACACGATGGTAGAGGGGCTCGATCTGGCTCCATAGGGCCGGAACGACCTTGGACACGGGGCGCCCAAGCATCTCGCGCACCGTGGCGCCGGTCATGGCGGCGAGCGTCTCGTTGATCCGGACACAGCGGAAGTCCAAATCGACGAAGCCGAACCCTACTGGTGCCGTCGACTGGAGTGTTTCGAGCAATGTCAGCGATTCGGCCGCCACCCTCTCGGAGCTGCGGAGATGTGTCTCCAGCCGCTTTTGGTCCTCGAGATCACTGCACGTCCCTACCCAGCGACGGATCAGGCCACGTTCGAGTACCGGGGCGGCCCGAACCGACATCCATCGGTACTCGGCATCCTTACAGCGGATACGCCATTCAACGTCAAAGGCCATCTCGCCTCGACGCGCGCAGTCCCAGTCGTGCCAGGCCTGGTCGACGTCGTCGGGATGAAGAGCTTCGATCCAAGACGCTGCCAAGTCGCACCCGGGCGAAATCCCGAGAAATTCGGAACACCGACGGTTGACGAACTCGATGGAGCCATCGGGACCGGCGATCCAGACAATCATCGGGAGCGACGCCAGAGAACTCTCGAACAGTTCGGAATGCAAGCCGCGGCCATCGACAGACCTGGAGGCAAGTTTGGCGGTCTCCCCTGTCGTGGAGAGAGCCGGACCCCCTCCACGGCTCAGGAGCGGACGTTGGCGGAGGTGGCGCATGACCAATTCATCGGTCGATCACTGAGATCTGACGATGGACAGACTGTCCGAATGTCCCCTCGAAACCTGGCGCGACGCCGTTCCACGGTGTCGCGCCGCCGGCTTAGTGGTCCCGTTCTGGGCCTTGGGCTGGGAGGTGATGCCCTGGTAAACTTTGAACCGCATCAGCGGAGGCGGCGATGACGCAAGCACACTCTGATAGCCATTGGTCTGCGGCTGCTGAAGTGGTGGGGAAAAGTCCGCTCCCAGCACTCGTGCTCGAGGTGGTGTCTGAGCGAATCGTGGCCGCCAGTCCGGCGGCCATCAGACTCCTGGATCCAGAAGGTGGGTCGGTCCTGGGTAGGAGCCTCGAGGAATTCACCGCCGACACACCGACAGGTGCTCTTCAGCTACTGATGGCCGGCCGGTTGAATGGCTATGAGACGCACCGCCTCCTCCGAACGAGAGACGGTGGCACCATTCCCTTGTTGGTCTGGGTCCGCAGTATCCAACGAGACACTCCTCGTAGCCATGTTGTTGCGGTCATCTGGGAGGGTGAAGACCGAGCTGAGACCCTGTTGCCGCCACCCGTGGGTGCCGAACTTCCTCCAGTCGTGGGTACAACCGAGGCCGATCTAGTTATTGACCGTGTCAGCAGCGATATCGAGCCCTTTCTTGGATTTCGACCAGTCGATGTCGTTGGAACATTCATTCTCCAGTTGGTCGACCCGTCAGACGTGGCGAATTTGCTCTGGGCCCTCGCCGAAGCCACCTCGAGCAAGAACGCCGTCAGCTTGCGCGTTCGGGTCATCCCGCTCGACGGTGACCCACTGTGGTGCCAATTCCTGCTGGTCCCATTGATCCCCTCTCCCAGCTTCGCGTTCGCCTTACTCCCCAGTGAGGATGGAGCTGAGATAGCCGACCCAAGCGATGAGGCAGAGAAGGTGCTGCGGCGCCTCGGTCGATCGATCGAGGCGGTCCGGGTGTCGCGAGAATTCTCTGAGATCCCGGGCGACCTCACCGGCCTGTCCGAACTGTCAACCCGAGAGCTCGATGTGGTGGGAAGGCTTGTCTCCGGCGATAGGGTCCCTGCGATCGCCAAAGCGCTCTACCTTAGCCAGAGCACCGTCCGAAACCATCTGTCCTCGGCCTTTAGAAAGTTCCGGGTCGCCTCTCAGCAGGAGCTGATCGCCCTGCTGCGAAGTGCTCGGAAGCCCCAAAATCGGTGATTGGAGTTGACCCGGTTTCCGGCGCACGCCTCGGGACGACCCCTCCGCCACTTCCGGCCAGCATGAGCTCCCACCAGGCCGTTGGCAGCCATGAGGCGAGCCGCCCGCTTCTTCCCGCATCGCTGGTCCAGACGACGGAGCTCGGCGTCGATCCTCGGGCCCCATAGGTGGTGCAGCAACGTTGGTGGATCTCGCCGATCAGACTTCCGAGCTCGGCATCTCGCCGAGCGTGCTTGGACTCAGCCCGGCGCCAACCTCTACTCCCGCGGAAGGGGCTTCTCCGAGCGTACCCATGTGCACACCTCGACGTTCCACTGTGTGGCGGGACACTGCCGCCGTAGAGTCCGGACCAAAAGCGTGGAAGGTGGCTCGTGTTGGACGGTCTTCAATCCAGGTCAACCGAGCTATGTCGGAATCTCACAACAACCAGTGGGGTGTCGTCGACAATCCGAGCGGGTCTTGTCGACACCACCTGCTCGAGACGGGACCAGACGTACGTCAGGACCTGGCCGGCGCGGGGTCAACGCAGTTCCAGGACTGACCATCGCCGACGGCCCAGAGCGGCTCTAGCCGCCGAATTGGGCCACAGCCCCAAGAAGCGGCGGGGTGGAGAAGGACCGTCCTGACTCCTGAGCGAGCATCGAGAGATCGTTGAGCCACACGGCCGCGTACGTGTCGGTCACGTTCGGCACGGTCGATCTGCCGCTTGACACGGTGGCGTGAGGTTCGGCTGGGTCAACAACCGTGGGCGGTGGGACTCGGACCGATGCATTGTCAGTTGGCCCTGGGTCCCGGACCGCCTGGGCCTGCGAGCCGACTCGAGCCATGTCGACCGGCTCCCCCACGAGGCCAGGTGCCGGGGTCTGCTTGGGAACTTGTCGTTCACTGCTTGAGATCCCGCCGAACTGCCCAATCCAGGTCGGTAGCGTGGCCTCGCTCACCCCTTTCGTTTGGACCCCGACGATGATCTTCGAGTAGTTGCGATTCCAGTAGAACTCCGGCACCACGCCGTTGTCGAAGTTTGTGAGCCGCCTGATTGCCTTGGTCCGAACATCCACTGCGTACAGGTCGGAGTTGAAGTCTGGACCGATGAAGTCCGACAGGAACTGCAGCGTCTGCGTCGAACCCGTATCGGGTGCATCGAAGCCGGTGCGCATCGCCGCCGACACGATCAGGTCGTACCAGGAGTTCTGCGGCTTACTTCGGTTGGACATCATGATGACCGTCTTCATGTCCGGCGTGAAAATCGCTTGCTCGTTATAGGCGGGGGTGTCGTCGCTGATCTGCGTCACCTGCGGCTCCGAGGTTGAGGCGCCGTGGCCGTACAGCCGCATGAAGTAGAGCTGCATATGTCCCCAGCCCGGATCGGTTGACTGAAACGGCGATTTCAGCCCGCCGGCGGCCGAGAACAGAAAGCCAGAGCCGTCCGGAGCCCAAGGTTGGGTCTCATAGACGCCGTACGGTTTGCCTACTACTCGTACGTCCCGCAGTGAGGGCACCCCGTTCGTGACCGTGAAGTTGCCGAGCAGCATTTCCCAACTCTGACCGCCGGTGGAGAGAGGATCGGCCTCGGTGTGGGTCCAGACGATCTGGTCTCCGTCCGGGGACCAGTAGGCGTGGAAGTTGTCGTACGGGACGCCAGTCGAGGACGTGTACGGCGACCCGTCGTTGGGGTCGGAGGTCGTCGTCAACCGGTACGGGTGGGAACCGTTCTCGCGCATGACGTAGAGATCGCCCCCGTAGCCACCGAAGCCTGGAGAGCCGGTATGAACGGGCTGCTGGCCGTAGGACTCGAACATGATCCAGTCGGCCTGTGATCGCTCCTGGGGGAAGGCGTTTGGACCTTGGACTGTCTTGCAGGTCAGACAACGTTGGTCGCTGCCGTCGAGGTTCGAGCGATAGATCTGGCTTACCCCGGAGCTGTCGAGCTGCCCCGAGAGCACTGTGCCGTTCCGGCTCCACGACGCCGCCTGACCGAAGGAGTAGCTGTTCCGTTGGATCGTAAAGGCAGCGCCAAAGTAGGGACCTATCTGGGGTGCCCCCGCCGCGGCGGCGTGGCCCCCGAAACCAACCAACGAAATACAGACCGCCAAGGCGAACACTCCACCCGTCGTAAACCTGGATATGGAACCGAGTGGATCAACAGAGCGGCTTCTCACGATGGTCCCTTTTCGCGCCGAGAATGGTCATCCCCTCATTTGATCAGTTCTTCCGCCAATAGGAACTCGGACATGCTGCACCCCGGCGGTGGTCTTTTTTGCAGAAGGGCGAAGTCCGCCTCTATGTGATCGAACATCATCGTCATCGCCGGATCGCGGCGGTCAGATGCCACCGCCTGCGAACTCTGAAATGCTGGGTGGCAGTTAGCTCCACCCCGTCGAAATCAAAACAAGTGGAGAGATCATGCACCAACGGAACAAGAGGCCCTCTGAAGCTGGACCGTTATGTGTTGTCCTGCTCGTCCCGGCTGAAACTGGTGACAGCTCGGGATCGTCGAACTCGACGAGCGACGCATGACTTTCACGGTCGTCACCGGGGCATCGAGCGGCATGGGACGCCTCTGCGTCGAGCGGCTACAAGGCAGTACCGACTACCTCGTAGCCGTTGACCTCGAGGCCCCTCAGATCGAGGGAGCCGTTGGAATCGCTTGCGACATCTCCGACCGCGCTGCCGTGACCGATCTCGTGACAGAGGTACGGGGGCTCGGCTCGTTCCGGGGGCTGGTCCATGCCGCAGGCGTGTCGCCGACCATGGCCGATCCCCGCCGCATCTTTGAGGTCGATCTTGTCGGCACCACGCTGCTGCTCGACGCCTTCGAACCTTTGGTCCTGCCAGGCTCCGCGGCCGTGTGCTTTTCTTCCAGCTCGGCCTACCAGGTGGCTCTCCAAGGAATCGATGCCGGGCTCCAGGAGCTCGTGTCTGAACCACGCGTACCGGGGTTCCTCGACATCGTGGATGAGCGGTTTGGCGACAGTGGCCTCGCCTATGCGTGGGCAAAGCGCGGGGTCATCGCCGTGGCCTCCCGGGCGGCGGTGGATTGGGGCCAACAGGGCGGTCGGGTCAACTCATTGGCCCCCGGTCTCATCGATACGCCAATGGGCCGTCAAGAGGCCGAGCAACAGCCGATCATGAAATTCATGCTCGAGAAGACACCGCTTGAACGCCTCGGCCAGCCTGACGAGGTAGCCGCGGTCGTCGCCTTCCTCCTGTCCGACAGTGCCTCCTTCATCTCCGGCATCGACCTTCTGGTCGATGGGGGGATGCTTCAGGGCCTCATCGACGCCATCAGTTGAAATAGCCGAGTTCCGCTTTGTCGGCGGCTCCGGTGTCGGCGCTGTTGGTCCTTTGGGCACGAAAACGGCGACGATCTGCCGCGGCACCGGTTGGTGGGCACGCCTGGACACGCCTGGACACGCCTGAGCACGCTTGGACACACCCGGGCACGCCTGAGCACGCCTGGGGCCAGAGATACCACCAAAAGTAGTGATAGCATCACTCTATGTGGTTTTGGGGCTCGGCGGTCGAGTGCTCGCCTGACGCGGGCCACGGCGTCAGCGGCCTCCCTCCCGCCCGGAGCCGCCCGGCCACCCGGCGGTGCCTCGGCTACGTCGGGGTCCTCGTGGGGACGCTGGTGGTGGCGCTGGTCGGCCCCGGCACGGACCAGTCCCCGTCGTTCGCATCGGCGCCCGACGTCGCCGGCCCGACCCTGACCGTGGACCCATCGACGATCACCCATCCCATCGATCCGTTGATCTACGGCATGAACAGCTACGGGGTCGACCAGTCGTTGGCCACCGAGCTGAGGATCCCGATCGAACGCTGGGGCGGCGACGCCACCACCCGCTACAACTGGGAGCAGGACTCCAGCAACTCCGGAGGCGACTGGTACTTCATGAGTGGCAGCGGGACTGCCGATCCGACGCCGAGCGCAGGTCCCGATGCGTTGGAGGAGAAGGACAAGGCGTCGGGCGGGACGACGGACATGACCATCCCGATCATCCCGTGGATCAACAACTCGTCCGCGACCAACTGCTCCTTCCCGACCTCGGTCTACGGAGCCCAGCAGTCGGTCGATCCCTACGTCACACTCCCTGACGGATCGAGCTGCGGCAACGGCCTGACCACTTCGGGTCAGCCGATCACCGACACCGACGTCGCCGCCAACAACATGGCCAACTCCCCGGCCTTCGAGGCGGCCTGGGTGCAGCACCTGGTCCAGACGTTCGGTACCGCCGCGGACGGAGGTGTCGGCGTCTACCAGATGGACAACGAGCCCTCCGGATGGGACAACACCCACCGCGACGTCCATCCCAATCAGACCGGTTGGGACGAGCTGGTCGGCCTGACCGAACAGTACGCAGCCGCGGTCAAGTCGGTCGATCCGACTGCCGCCGTCGACGGCCCCGGCGACTTCGGATGGGCGGCGTACGTCGACGACGGACCTCCGGGCGACAACCGGGCCAGCCATGGCGGTCAGCTGTGGGAGGCCCAGTACTACCTCCAGCAATTGGCCCTCTACCAGCAACAGCACGGGGTCCGGCTTCTCGACTATTTCGACGAGCACTACTACCCCACGACTCCGGACGGGCTGACTGGCTGCATCGCGCTGTGCGAGGAGGGGGATGCAGCCACCCAGGCCGCCCGTTTGCAATCCACCCGATCGCTGTGGGATCCGACCTACGTCGAGAACGACTGGATCGGCCAGTACTACGGCGCCATCGATCTCATCCCGAGAATGCAGAGTTGGGTGAACCAGTACTACCCCGGCACCAAGACCGCCATCACCGAGTACAACTTCGGCGCCCTCGACTCGATGAACGGCGCCCTGGCCCAGGCGGACGCCCTCGGCATCTTCGGCGCCCAGGGACTGGACATGGCCGACCTGTGGAGTCCTCCCACCGCGACCCAACCGGGAGCGTTCGCCTTCCGGATGTACCGCGACTACGACGGTGACGGGGACGGCTTCGGGAACGAATCGGTGACGGCAGCCAGCAGTGACCAGTCGTCGCTGTCCGTCTACGGGGCCCTCCGAAGCTCGGACGGAGCCTTGACCGTAATGGTGGTCAACAAGACGGACACCCCCCTCACCAGCCCGATCGCGCTCGGCGGCTACGGGTCCGGAGGATCGGCCAGCGAGTACACCTACGACTCGGACAACCTGGGTGCCATCGAGCAGCAGCCGGACGTGCCGGTCGGCCCGACCGGGCTCACCACCACCTTCGCCCCCGACTCCATCTCCCTCCTGGTCGTCCCGCCGGCATCCCCCGGGAACCCTCAGCCGCACGGCGCTGCGCCCCCGGCCGGCACCGGGTATTGGGAAGTGGCGTCCGACGGGGGCGTCTTCACCTTCGGCGGCGCCCGCTTCTACGGCTCCGCCGGGTCCCTCCACCTAAACTCGCCCATCGTGGGTATGGCCGCCACCCCCGACGGGGGCGGCTACTGGCTGGTGGCGTCCGACGGTGGTGTGTTCGCCTTCGGTGACGCCCGCTTCTACGGCTCCACCGGGTCCCTTCACCTCAACGCCCCCATCGTGGGCATGGCCGCCACCCCGGACGGGGGCGGCTACCGGCTGGTGGCATCGGACGGTGGTGTGTTCGCCTTCGGTGACGCCCGCTTTGCCGGATCAATGGGATCGGCGGCGCTGGCCAAGCCCATTGTGGCCGTCGCGCCGTCGGCCAGCGGCTGAACCCCCGGTCAGCTGCGCCGCGGCGTAGATGGCCTCCGTCCCCTCTAGGTCGCTGCGCCCCCCGGCTTCTCCATCCACGGTTAGAGGTCGGCTGCATCGACCGCACCGATGGTGTGCGCGACCACCCTGCCCCCGAATCGGTAAAGAAAGTCCGGGGCAGTCCGTCGATACCGTGTGGACCACTGGTCGCCCGAAAGCTCTGGTCGCACCGGAGATACGACCCCGGGTTCGCTCACCGGATCACCCCCCCACCCCTATCAGCAGCCGCCAAATGGACCTTTAACCACGTGCCGAAGTTGGTCGCACAGCCGCCGTCCAATACGAACTGGTGGTAGAACTTGAACCGGCTCTGGGTGGCCGGTTACCACAACGGCCCATGGACCGACAACATGGGGGGGACGGAGGTCATGGCAGATACACGTATCAGCCGTAGGCAGGTGCTGACCGGGGGTATCGGAGGAGCGGCTGCACTCGGTCTGGCCTCACTGGGTGGCATGCGGGCGGCTGGGGCAGAAACGGTGCGCCGGGCCGCGTCGGTGAGAGCCGCAGGCAATGACCTCAGTGCCATCAAGCACGTGGTGTTCTTGATGCACGAGAACCGATCGTTTGACCATTACTTCGGCAGCATGGCCGGGGTGGCCGGGTTCGACGACGCCAATAACCGGAGCGCATTCACCCAGGCGTGGCCGGGTGGGTCGCAGTCGACGCTCCTTCCCTGGCACATGAACACCGGTAAGCAATTGGCCGAGTGCACCAATGACCTGGACCACGGATGGCCGTCCGAGCATGCCTCGTGGAACGGCGGAGCTATGGACAGGTTCGTCTCCACCCACACGTCGTCGGAGTACGAGGGAGCACTGGGCATCAACACCATGGGCTACTACAAGAAGAGCGACCTGCCCTTTTACTACAAATTGGTCCAGAAGTTCACTGTCTGCGACAACTACTTCTGTTCAGTGCTCGGTCCCACCCACCCCAATCGGCTCATGGCCATGACCGGATCGATCGATCCGGCCGGGGTGGCCGGAGGCCCGATACTCGTCACCAATTCGAGCCAAACACCGTTCCAGTGGACGTGCTCGTGGGAGACCATGCCCGAGGTCCTCCAGGACAACAACATCAGTTGGAAGGTGTACAACCCCTATGGGCCCAACTACGCACCGGGCGCCGGGTACTTCTTCAGCAAGAACATGCTGCTCTACTTCGAGCAGTACAAGGACCCGAACTCTCCGCTTTACCAGAATGCCTTCAACTACTACGGGCCCAACGTTGTCGGTGGTCTGACCTCGACCGGTGGGCCTAACAACTTCGCCGCCGATGTGGCCAACGGTACCCTTCCCCAGGTGTCGTGGATCCTGCCTCCCCAGGAGTACGACGAACACCCACCTTCACCCCCAGCCCTCGGCGAGTGGTACTCGCAGCAGGTGCTCGATACCCTGCTGTCAAATCCCGACGTGTGGGCGAGCACCGTCCTGTTCATCATGTACGACGAGAACGACGGCTTTTTCGATCACGTCCCTCCCCCGACGCCTCCGGCCGGGACGCCCGGGGAATACCTGACGGTCGACCCGCTGCCTTCGACGGCTGGAGGTCAGGCCGGCCCCGTCGGATTCGGCGTGCGGGTGCCGATGATGGTCGTGTCACCCTTTTCGACGGGCGGGAATGTCTGTTCGGATGTATTCGACCACACGTCACAGCTCCGGTTCCTGGAAACACTGTTCGGTGTGACCGCACCCAACATCTCCAGTTGGCGACGCCAGACCAGCGGCGACCTCACAACGGCGTTCCGGAGTGGTCCTCCGTACACCAAGGTACCCAAGCTGCCGCTTACCTCGGACAGCACGACCACTGCACCGGTGGGCCCAGTGTCTGGCACGGGCGGACCCGATGGCGAGTGCACCAGTTTGGAGATGATCGGTCTCGATCAGGCGGTCAGCCCGTTCGCGATCGCCAAGCATCAAAAGATGCCCACTCAGGCCAGGGGCTCACTCCACCCGGTGTAGGCCATGTGTCACAGGAACACCACTTCGCGACCAGGTGCTCACAACAATGCCGGAACGGGCGCGAGGACACCGGCCGTGAGAGGCATCCGTTGGCACACTGGACGAGCCTTCGATCACCAGTTACAGTAATTTTCTGCGGACGTCTCTGGGGGAGGCGCATGTGAGGGGAGGGCGGAAGTAATGGACGCGAACGGTGACGCCGGGACTGCGGGTCCTTGGACAAAGCAACTGCTGCTGGTAGCGGTGGCGATCGCTTTGATAGTTGCCTTGATGGGGGCAGCAGGGGAGGCGGGAGCTTCGGCCGTGAAGAGCCACGGGCGGGCGACGTCGAACACGAGCGGTTGGACCTCCCCGGTTTCGATCGGTGGGGCGAGTCAGATCTCATGTACGTCGTCGTCCTTCTGTGCCGTGGTCGACGGCAATGGAAATGCGCACATGTACAACGGCTCGTCGTGGTCGATCGAAAGTATCAACAACGGCGCAAATTTGTTCGGTGTGTCGTGTGCGCCAACATCCAGCTTCTGCGCCGCGGTTGGCAACTCCCACGGCCCGGGTGGAGACGGCCTGATCTACAACGGCTCTTGGTCGAGCCCTGAACCGAACGACCCGGGAACTGTGGGAAATGTCTCGTGCCCGACCGAGACCTTCTGTATGGCTACCGCCGCGGGGGGCAATACCCTCATCTACAACGGGAGCTATTGGGAAAGCCCCGTCGAGAGCGGCTACGCCCCCGGGGACATCTCCTGTCCTGTGTCAGGCTTTTGCGTTGCCACTGACGGAACCCAGGTTGACTACTACAGCAACGGCGGCTGGACCCAATCCCCGGTGGTCGACAGCGGTGGGGATGGCCTGGGGGCGATTTCCTGCCCGGCCACCAATTTCTGCATGGCGGTAGAAGACGGTGACGTCGTGATCTACAACGGATCCTCGTGGTCATCGCCCACAACCATCGATTCCAACGGCGACCTCAACGACGTGTCGTGCCTTTCGGACACCTTCTGCATGGCGGTGGACAACGACGGGTATGCGCTTTCCTACAACGGGTCTACCTGGTCGAGCCTCGTTTCGATTGATTCTCCAGACAACGGACTGGCCAGCGTGTCCTGTCCGTCGACGACCTTTTGCGCGGCGACCGACTACGCAGGCAATGTTCTGCTTTACACCGGATCCAGCCCACTGACCATAACGACCACCTCACTGCCGCCAGGGGTGATTGGGTCTTCCTACAGTTACCAGCTGACCGCTTCGGGGGGTTCGACGCCTTACAAATGGAAGAAGACCGCAGCCTTGCCGAAGGGACTCAAATTGAGTTCGACGGGGCTTCTCTCCGGCATCCCGAACGCCAAGAAGGTCGCACCTAACTCATATCCGGTCTCGGTGCAGTTGACCGGAGGAAAAGGGAAGTCCAAGCAAACTACGGCAACCACCCTCAGCCTTTCCCTTTCGGCCGGCTAGCCCTCTACGGTCAAGCTGCCACGCCGACCGATCTCCAGACTGCTGCCAGTCCTGAGGAACGAGGCCGCGGGCGACCCGGTTGTTGGTGAGATGTTGGATCGAGGTGAGCCAGGGACCGCGGTGCGACCAGCGGCGGTAACAGGCTGACGTTCCGCAGCCGGCGTTCTGGTCCACGTGAGGTTCCTTATCCAACAGGAGGGTCGTGCTCTTCGTCCACGAAGTCCACAAGGTGGTAGGCAAGCTGGCCGTTCGGTTCGAAGAGGCGTACCGCTACGGCTGGATGCCGCTACTGGCCGAAGGATCCGATGCCCGGCTGCTGTGGTATTTCGACCTCGCTCACGGGAGCGGCCTCTCCTACCGGGCCGTGACGGTCACCGCGGTGGAGGATGGGGCGGCCTGGGCCCGTCTGGCCGAGCGGCTGGCCCGTGGTGACCTGCAGTCCTGGGCCCGCTCGCTCGACGGTCTCCAGCACGAGTCACGTGGCACGGTGATGACCCCTCTGGGGTGGTCGCCGTCGGTGGGCTCCCTGGTCGATGTTCCGACCGATCCCGTCGACCACGAGCCCACCATGTATATGGAGGACACCATGTGGCCGTTCCCCGGACGGATCCACCAGTACATCGAGGCGGCCGGGAACGTCTACTCCCCCACCATCGACGCCGAGGGTTCGCACATGAGCATGACCATCCGGTTGGCCCTGCAGACCATGCCGGGTGCCGGCCGGTACCCCGAGGTGAAGCTGGTCCAGCGACTGGGAAGCCTGCCGCGGCTCATCCATCTGCTCACCTCAGACATTCCCCCTGAGATCACCGGGCCCGGCTCATGGATGCATCAGGCACTCGAGCTGCGCGACCAGTGGAGGAGCAAGCTGCTCCGCACCGCCGTCTGGTCTCCGCTCTCATGACGACACCTGCAGTAGAGCCCATGCTGTTCATGATCGAGACCCACCAGGTGATCGGCCGGCACACGTCAGCATTCGAGGACCTCTACCGCCACGAGTGGATGAGTGCACTGTCCCGGACCGAGGGTGCCCGGCTCGTCTGGTACCTGAATCACGCCATGGGCAGCGGACCGGCCTATCAGGTGGTGACGATCACCGCCCTCGCCAACGGCTCGGCCTGGGAGGCGCTGGGTCGGCGGATGCTGGAGGGCGATCTGACCGATCTGCTCTTCCGACTCGACGGCTACCGCTACCAGGTCGAGGGGAAGCTGGCCCTTCCGGTCTACTGGTCGGCACTCCAGACCATCGACCTCTCCGAGATCCCGACCGACGGCCCCGAGCATGACCTGTCTCTCTACATGCTCGACACCGGCTGGCCTCATGAGCCCCTGGACGACTACATCGAGTTGTGGGACCGGGACTACTGGCAGTACATGCGCCAGACCCCCGAGGACAAGAAGCTCCTCGACATCGTGGGGTGCTTTCAGGTGGCGCACGGCTCGGGAGTCCGCCCCGAGGCCATGCTGATGCAGAAGATCATGAACGTCACATCCCTCGGCAACCTGCTGACCCGGCACGAGGAGTACGACCCGACCACCTGGCCGGGCACCTACATGGCCAGGGGTCTCGAGCTGCGGGATCAGTGGGAGAGCAAGCTCCTGCGCACGAGCACCTGGTCGCCGCGGTGGTGACGACCGGCGCCCGTCGGGTGGCCGAACGAGCGGTCTCGACGCCGGTCGGCCGGCCACTCATCACCACCGATCGTGGCTCCCAGCACGTGGCTTGCACCACAAGGTACTTACGACTACCTTGTGGTGCATGGGAACCATGGACGGGCGACGTAGCCAGCTGCTCCGAGGCGTCCTCGATCTCTGCCTGCTCGCCGTCATGGACGAAGGACCGGCCTACGGCTACGAGATGACCAAGCGCCTTCGGGCTCGCGGTTTGTCGATCGTCGGGGAGGGTTCGATTTATCCACTTCTCGGTCGACTGGAACGAGACGGCTTGGTCGAGACCCGGCGGCAGGCCAGCGATGGCGGCGGACCACCCCGGAAGTACTACAGCTTGTCAGCCGATGGTAGGAGCGCTCTGGAGGCGGGCGTTGAGGAATGGATGGCGGCACGCGACTCCATCGACAGAGCCCTCGATTTGGCGACAATGGAGGTAGCGCCGTGATTGAGTTCATCGAGGAATGCCGTCAGGAGTGGAGGCGGCTGGGTGTTCCGGACCCCATCGCCAACGAGATGGCAGCGGATCTCACCGCCGACATCGAAGAGGCCGAAGCTGAAGGAGGATCGGCCGAGGACGTGCTCGGGGCCAGCCTCTTCGACCCCCGCCGCTTCGCGGCAGCTTGGGCCGGCGCTCGAGGTGTCACTGCTCCAGCCGCCCAGGCGGCGCCAGCTGCCCCATTGGTAGGCGACCGGCATCGCTGGTACCGGCCGGCCATTGCGCTCGGATTGGCGGTAGCGGCTGTCCTGGCGGTCGTGGCCGCCGCCGCCCTCGCCGTGGGCCGCCACAGTTCTGCCGTTGCTGCCCCGGTCAGCCGGATCTCGACTGGGCCCGGATCGATCCGCTTGTTCAGACCTGGACCGGCGTCGCCTCCCTTCCGGATCCTCCTACGTGGACAGTCCTTGGTTGTAGGGAACCCGGCACCCTTCGTCATCCTGGCCCTTGTCGTGCTCCTCGTCGGTATCGCCGGCCTCAGTGTCGCCGTCCTCTACTGGTCGCCCTGGTTCCGGCCCGGCGCCAGGCGGCGGATCAGGTGACCGGAGCCACGCCGGTGAATGGGGCTGGAAGAACGAGCGTGGACCACCACGGCCGGGTCCACCCACAGGGCGGGTGAAGCTTCGAAGGCGCCGGGGAGGCGGATCCGCCTAGGTCAGAGTGTCATTGATCGCAAGGAAGAGGCGCTCGAACCGGTCCAACGTGGTTTGGCGCAGCACGAAGCTGGCGGTCTTCCGATTGCGGAGAATCCAGTTGGATGGATCACTGCGGTTGAAATCGCCTTCGGCTCGCCGAATGCGATCGATGATGGAATCTTGGTCGTTGGCAAGTTCGCCGATACTCACTGTCGAATGAAATGCCGCGTTGTAGATGACGACATAGTCCTCGGGGTAGAACAAGTCCTCGAATTCGCCCGCCTTGATGTCGGTGATCGGCTCGAGCGGGACAACCCGCCTGTTGTCCAGAAATCCTTGATCGGCGACTCCATCGAGTCTCTGAGAGAGGTTGCTCCCCCCATTCATCACGACCGTCACATCGAGTTGCTGGCCCAGCAGTGCCACTGCTGCTGCCATGGTCCCGACGCCTCCCGCCGGAAGAACTCGCCATCGTGGATCAAGGTGCCCTCGGCCCCTTTCTCGCAGCACTTCGGACATCACCGTCAGATAGGTGTAGTCGGAAAGACCTTCCACCACGAGATTGTCCGGACCATCGAAGATGTGCTGGGCGATGTCATGACTCAGTACCCCCTGCAGCGGAGACAGCGTGTCCCGATCATGAGAAACGAGTCGAGAGCTGACCTTGGTGCCTTCCTCCGGTCCCAGGTCTTCCACGACACGGACTCTGTCCAGATGGTTGGCATCCACCATGAAGGGCGAGTGAGTCGTGTAGATGACTTGATGGTGATCGGCGAGGGTGTCCTCGATGAAGTCGAGGAAGTCCCGTTGGGCCCGAGCGTGGAGTGCCAAGGCGGGTTCATCGAGGAGGACAATGACCGATTTGTTCGAATAGAACTCCTTGAATGCGGCAAGAAATGAGATGAACCATCGGAAACCGGACGATCGGACGTCGAGATTGTTCGTGAAATAATGACGGTCATCTTCGACCCGGAGCTGGAGAAGCTGGACGTTGGTTCCGTCAGGCCGCACATCGTCCGTCGGCTCGATATCGATCTTGAGCCGGAGATGGTCGTTCTGGTGCCAGTACCGCCGTACTTGACGGGTCAGGTCTGCCGCCACCGCCTCCATTTCGCCGCTGCGCTTCTCATAGTCGGGGTTCACCAACTCATCGGTGGCAAATCCCAGCTTGAGGAGCGCCAGCGCGGTGCGTTGTGAGTCATCCAAGACGGATTCCGAGTTGGCGCCGAGAGCTTCCACCAGGGGACCGATGTCCGTTCTGCCCATCAGCTCGCTGTACTCGTCGAAGTGGAAGAACCGAGGCACCAGCTCCGAAAGATGGCGGTGCACGGCGTCGCTGACCGTTTGGGGATAGAGCCTGTCCAGATCGAGCTTCGCCTGTCGGGCCTTGAGGGCACCGGGCGTTGGCTCATCGGCGCCATCGAGGTGATACGCCACTTCGCCGGCGAGTCGATCCAGATGGGACTTGAGTTCCGCCAGGTCTTGCGACGCGGCGTCGGTTCCGGACTGTGACTCGAAGGCCCGGCAAGCCGCCACCTCGTCGATCTCGACCGCGAAGGTTCTGGTGTTGTCGTAGTGGACGCTCAAGCTCCACTGTTTGGCCAGAAGAACCCCGTCACCGAAGCGGGCGTTGATGGCCTGGATCTCTTCGTCGGTCAACTCGAACGTGGCCGAGATCGGCACCGCCGACTCGTAGTCGCCAGACCGCTGATGTTCCTTCTGGAGCCACCGTGGGTACTGTTGCTCGCTGAAATTCTCGATCGTTCAGGGCCGGGTTGAGGGCGTGCAACGCATGAAGGATGTTGGTCTTTCCGGATTCGTTCTTCCCGACGAGGCAGGTGACCCGGCTGTCGACCTCGATTGTGCCTGAATCGAGAATGTTTCGGAAGCGAACGGTCCTAAATGCGATGAGGTTCACGGTCGCTCAACGACTCTTGCAGCCGCTTTAGGCGGACGGATCATTGAGGTTGCCGCCGGCCCGTCCGTGTCCGGGCCATCCACGGCCACATTCTGGGACCTCCAGCCAGGCGCGCCCTCCAGGTCGGTTCCTCATCGGGGCTTGTATCGGCATTTCTCACTGAAGTCTGAAGGACCAGATTTCGCCACCCTTTCCGGCCGGTCGAACCCTCGAGAGGGAGGCGACAGTTTCCACCCCCCGGTGCCCCCCGATGGCGGGCATCGTCCACGGACCTTTGGCGGCTTGGCCCACGCCTCGAGTGTGAACCAGATCCAGAGTTTCCTCACCGCCGAGGAACCGGTGGCGGGGTCACGGGCCTGTCTGGGCCAGGCATGGTCAACCCTCGGAAGGTCTCAGACCTCTCAAGGCCCTGACGACTCGGACCGATAAAAGAGAATCCCGCCAAAGAGCCGTGAAAGTGGTGGTCGGTGCAACAAGCAAAGACATCCAGTGCGATCGCACCAGCAAGGTACGCGCTACTCGTGGCCCAGGATTACCACCTGGCCACTGAGTTCGCCCAGTTGCGGGCGGTCGGCGATGTGAACAGCGCCCTCGAAGTCGTGCGCAATGCGGCCGATGACATCTTGGAGCACTGCGACAAGATGTTGGTCATAACAGCCGCCGGTGAAAGCTCTTCGCTGCTGAACTCCCTCCGGAACATTGAGACGGTCGCCAAGCGCAGCGATCAGCGGGGCGACGAGGTGCAGGCCTCGTGGTGCATCCTCCTTCATGAGCAGCTTGCCGCCGGGGCTGGCCTTCCCCTTCGCAGCCAGAGTATGTGAATGTGCTCGCCGGGCGCGTGGGTCGTTGCCCACCGCCGAGTCTGCGGCCACGACTAGTGGGCCACGAACAGGCACCGTCACTCTGTAAAGGGATCTGACAGCACCCGAAGGCCCGAGCTCCTGTTGTCGGCCCCGGTCGAATCCAGAGGGAGGTGACCGGACCCCGGGCTCCAGCTGGGACCCTGAGGGTCCTCTCGATTCCCTGTCGGGTCTCTCCATGAGCGCTCACCAAAGTCTGACGACAGAGAGCTAGGGACCGGACAGAGCGAAGGTCGGTCGGGGATCCAAAGTGGCGAGCTCCAAGGCGTCGGCCGAGGCCAGAGGGTGGGAGAAAAAGTATCCTTGCGCGGTATCGACGCCCAATTCACGCAGTGCTGTCACCTGCTGGACGGTCTCGACTGCCTCGGCCACGGTGCACACTCCCAGTGTCCGGGCCATGGCCACGAGGGACTGGATGGTACTCCGGCAGGTCCCGTCGGCATCGCCAATACCGGCTATCAATTCCGCCCCGATCTTTACGGTACTGACGGCGCGGTCTGGCAGACGGTCCATCACCGAGGAGTCGCCTCCGACATCGTCGACGGTGAGCAAAATTCCCAGACGGGTCATGACCCGCAAGTCGGCGGTGGCGTCGTCGTCGGCCAAGGAAATCTCTGTGACTTCCACCGTGAGCCGGTCCGGCTTGAGTCCGGACCGCTCGATGGCGGAGGCCGCGGCAATTGCCGCAGTACCGCGGCGGAGCTGTAACACGGAACAGTTCACGGCGATCTGGAGGTCCGATGGCCATTTGGCGGCCTGGACGCAGGCCTCGCTCAGAACCCACTGGCTGAGCAGGTCCATGTGCCCCATCGATTCAGCCCGGGGAATGACGATGCTCGGAGGAATCCACTCCCCCGAGCCGTCATGCCACCGGAGCAGGGCCTCAAACCCGAGGAGACGCCCGTTGCCCAGGTCCACGGCCGGCTGAAACACGAGCTCAGGTCGGCCCTCGAGGCCAGAAAGGACTGGGGGATCGACCGAGACCGATTTCAGACGGTCGGCAGGCACATCGGTCACCTTGGTGAATTCGGCCAGAATCATCAGCATCTTGAGCCGGATACCAGCCAATTTGGCAGAGCACGCCGGTCGCGACCGAAACCTGCTCAAGATCCCGCCCCAGAATGACGAAAAACCCACCATGGCATTGCGTCCGGTCTCCGATTCCACCAGTCACGACTCGGCCGGGAGTGGCCAGCCGGGCGAGCTCGACGAAGTGGCGAAGCTCATCGCCAACGACTCTCAGCCCGAAACCCCGCCGGCAGACCCCCCGCACCGGATGATCGAGCCGAGCCGTCAGGCCGAGCAGAGCGAGCAGGCCGAGCAGGCCCCGAAGCACACCGCGGCCGGATGGTATCCCGACGACTCCGACCCCACCCTGATGCGTTACTGGGACGGGCACCATCTCACCGGTCAGACCACGCGGGTCGACCCGGAAACGACCGACCAGGAAGAGTCGGCCGAATCGGTGCCGTCCCAGGTTGACACCGACGACCAGTCCATCCGTACCGATGAGACGTGGACCGAACTGGAGTCGAACGCCGATTCCACCCCGGCCACCGTGGGCAGTACGGCCAACAGCGGGACTGCAGCCCAGGAGCCCGAGTCCCGCACCGCGGAACAGGCCAATGGCCATGCTCCAGTCGACATGCCGGGCCAGTGGGCGGAGAAGACGGCCCGGACCGTCGCTCGGGCCCGCACCACCAGCACGCCCGAGGCCTGGCGGGAGGTGGTGTCCGTCGTGGCGGTGGTGTCGGAGCTGGCACAGACAATGATGGTCGCCACCAGCGCCGCGCAGGTCTCCACCGAGGCCAGCCGCGTGGCAGAGAAAGCCCGGACCGACGCCGAGGCTGCCGACGAGGCGGCTACTGCGGCTAGGCGGGCCTCGCAGGAGGCGACGACCAAGGCCCAAGAAGCCCAGGATGCGGCCAGGGCCGCGGCCCGGGCGGCTTCCGAGGCAATGCAGGCGGCCCAGCAGGCCGAGCAAGAGGCACCCGAGGCAGCCGAGGCAGCCGAGACGGCGGCACGGGAAGCCGCCAGCGCCAAAGCCACGTTCGAGGAGATCGAGGGAATCGTGGCCGGTGCCCAGGCAGCCGACACGCCAGAGGCCTGGACGGAAGCCCACCGGCTGGCAGCGGGAGCTTTCCAGTCCTGAGTCCGGGCACGCCAGGGCTGCAGCTCCGAGCCACAACCAGGACGGTGCACCGGGAATTATCTGCTGTGATCCGCACCGCCGGTATGTGGCTTCCGTGCCACTGACAAGCGTCGGTGGCCCCTTCATCAAGGAGGCTGCCGGGGGACGCCCCCTGAGCTCGGCGGCCTGCCACTACCAGCCGTGGCTGTCCTCTGTGCAGTCGCCTGGCCCCGACGTCGGTGAGCCTCGGCCAGCCAGAACGACCGACTGTTCCAGGTCGTTACGCGGCTCTGCCCGACGCCGTCGAGGCGCCGGGCAGAGTCGTGTCACACGGTGGGAAGTGGATCAGACGGTGACCAGGTCCCGCTCCTGCACGGTGGCGGTGTGCTCGAGCAGCTCCTCGGCGTCGTCGGTCTTCCGAGCATGGGCAACCCCGAGGATCACCAGCAGGGCCATCAGGGCCGCCAAGACGAAGGAGGCAATCGCACCCCAGAGGGCGATCGCCGCGAAGACGCTGAATCCGTAGGCCTCGAGCAGCAATCCCACGCAACGTGGTTCCCTGGAACACCGTCTGCACCTTGGCTTCGGCCGCCGTGTAGGCGACTGAGCCCTTCGGCAACGCCATGGCCGCTTGGGAGAGCTGGGCATAGGTCTTGCCCCCGCCGATCTCATTGAGATGGACAGCGATGAAGTCGTTGGCATAGACCTGGGCCTGTTGACCGGTGGTCAGTTCCTGTCCGGCGTATTTTGAGACCGTCCCGACCATCGAGGGGGTGATCTCACTGCCCGCGACCGGGTGGGCGAATGCCGCCTGGGACGGGAAGACGATCTGCTGTTCGGCAAGCTGGTTGTGCACATTGCTGTTGGCGAAGCTGTAGCCAACCATAAGTAGCGATCCGGCGACCACGAGCACGATCACGATCAGTGCACCACCGGCGCTGGCGAGTACATCGAAAACCTTGCGACTCATTTTGATTCTCCTTGTTCATGCCACCCCTCCATGTGAGGTGGCGTGGTTCCAGTATCCGGTGGCGAGGGCATTCGGGATAGGGACCAATGGCCCGAGCAATGGGGAGAAGAGTCACTTGCCCGCTCAGTCGGCGCCACTTCTCGCCCACCCCGAACGGAGCCCGGCCAATCCCAGATAGGGCCATTGGTCCCTACCGACTTTGGACCATCGCCCCTAGGGAATGGATCCTCCACCGTCGTACCTTTGAGGGAGATCGACCGTGCCCGGGCCCACGGAGCATTGACCGCCCGTTCCATCGCATAAGGGAGACCACCAATGAAGGCAGCTGTAGTACAGTGCGTTTGACCAACCGTTGCGCATCGAGGAGCGGGCGATCCCGACTCCGGCCCAGGGCCAGGTACTGGTGAGAATGGAGACCTGTGGCGTATGCCACACCGACATCCATGCCGCCCACGGTGACTGGCCGGTGAAGCCCAATCCTCCGTTCGTCCCTGGCCACGAGGGGGTCGGGATTGTCACGGCCCTCGGTGACGGTGTCCGCAGTCACCACGAGGGCGATAGGGTGGCTATTCCGTGGCTGGGATATGCCTGCGGAGCGTGCGAGTACTGCGCGTCAGGGCGGGAGACCCTCTGTCCGAACCAGCAGGATTCCGGGTACACCATCGATGGGGCGTATGCGGAGTATGCCGTGGCCGATGCTGCGTTCGTCGGAAAGGTCCCAACCGGCGTCGATCCGCTGGACGCAGCCCCCCTGAGTTGCGCCGGTGTGACCACCTACAAGGCCGTGAAAGTTGCTGGAACCCGGTCCTCGGACCTCGTGGCGGTGTTCGGTATCGGTGGCCTCGGTCACCTGGCCGTGCAGTACGCCCGGATCGCGGGAGCCTCGGTGGCCGCGGTGGACCTGGTCGACTCCAAGTTGAATCTGGCCCGGGATCTCGGAGCCGAATACGCCATCAACGCCTTGACCGAGGACCCGGTCGAATCCATTCAGGCGCTCGGAGGGGCCGACCAAGCCATCGTATTGGCGGTGTCACCTCGGGCCTGCGAGCAGGCCTTCAGGAGCCTGAAACGTGGAGGCACCCTGGTATTTGTCGCCCTGCCGGCCGACAATACCGTCGAGCTCCCCATCTTCGAGACGGTCCTGGGCGGAATAACGGTCACCGGATCCATTGTCGGTACCCGGGTGGATCTCGCCGAGACCTTCCAACTCCACGCAGAAGGCAGGACCCGCGTCGTGCGGGAGAGTCGCCAGCTCGAAGAGGTCAACGACGCCTTTGAGCAGATCGAGAAAGGGTCGGTCGATGCTCGCCTCGTCTTCGACTTCCGCTCGTAGGAGCGTCCACCATCCCAACCGCTTGGTGGCGACGACCGATGGTGCCGGCGCACCTGGCCAAGGGTACGACCCGACAGAACTGGAGGCGTTACGACCATGTACACCCAACTCCTTTCGAGTGTCTTCGATGACTGGGTCAACGAGTTGACCGGAGCCGCGCTGATTGACTATGCCATCGTCTGCCGGGATGAGATGCTCGTGTCACACAGGAGCGTTGAGTCGGCGGGGGGCGATTCTGCCTACATCGCCCTGGGGGCAGAGATCGCCTATGACCGGGCCCTACTGAAGCTGTGTTCTCTGTACGGCGTAGATTCGAGCCCCGAGCGTTTCTCACGGCCGGGCTATGAGCGAAACCGCCTGGAGCGGGAGCTGGCGGCCAGAGGACTGGACCTCACCGAGATGACCCGCGACTGGGAGGCCCCTTAGGACTCGTCCGACTCCGAGCCGGCTGACCGCATCTTGGTGGCGTAGATCGCCGCCTCGGTCCGGTTGTTCACTTTCAGTTTTCGAAGCAGCGTCGTGGTGTAGTTCTTGACGGTGTGCTCGGCGAGGAACATGGCCTCGGCAATCTGCCGGTTGGTTTGCCCTTGGGCAATGAGGTCCAAGATGCGACGCTCTTGTGGGGAGAGGGAATCGAGTTGGGATGGGCTCGTAGGCGGGTTGGAGATCCGCTCCACGACCCGGGCCACGGCTCTGGGATCCATGAGGGATGCTCCACCGGCCACCTTCTTCACGTCATCGACCAGATCCAGCCCCTTGATGCTCTTGAGGACGTATCCAGCCGCACCGGCCATGACCGCGGCATAGAGGGCCTCGTCGTCGGCAAAGCTGGTGAGCATCAGGCACGCCAACTCGGGTAGCTGAGAGCGGATATCCCGGCACACCTCGATACCGTCCCCATCTTCCAACCGGACGTCCAGGATGGCAACGTCAGGAACGGCCAGGGGGATGCGATCCAAGGCCTGGGCGGCTGTGGAAGCCTCCCCGACCACCTCGATGTCCTCATCGCTTTCCAGCAGGCTCCGGATGCCCTGGCGCACGACTTCATGGTCATCGAGAAGAAAGACACGGATGGCCATACCCCATTTTGCCACCTGCCCTGGGGTTCCCTGAATTTCGACCAATTCCGGACCACGGCGGGCAGCTTCCGAACAAACCGATCCGGCCTAGCTGCGCCCACGCGGCCTCGGTACCATCGAAGGGTGCCCTACAAGCGAGTGAGCGACCCAGAGAAGCTTCGTCGCCTGATGGACGCCGTCCTCATGATCGAGGCCGATATCGATTTGCCCGACCTCCTCCGACACATCGTCGGGGAGGCCACCAACCTGGTGGGCGCTCGGTATGGAGCACTGGGCGTGCTCAACGAAGATCGCACCGGGCTTGACCAGTTCCTGACGGTCGGGCTGGGGGCGGAGGAGGAGTTGGCGATCGGGTCCCGGCCAACCGGGCGTGGCGTCCTGGGTTTCTTGATCACCGACCCCGAGCCGGTTCGGCTCCGAAATCTGGCGGCGCATCCCGATAGCTACGGTTTTCCGCCCGGGCACCCACCCATGAGATCGTTCCTCGGCGTCCCCATCCGGGTCCGAAAGGACGAGGTGTGGGGCAACCTCTATCTCACCGAGAAACAGGGGGCCGACGATTTCAGCGAAGAGGACGAGGCCCTGGCGGAGGCCCTGGCTCTGGCTGCGGGCATCGCCATCGAAAATGCCCGCTTGCACGACCGAGTGCGGGTTCTCAGTGTGCTCGACGATCGCGACCGCATCGCCATGGCACTGCACGACAAGGTGATCCAGAGATTGTTTGCCGCCGGACTGATCCTGCAAGGGGCGACCCGGCTGCCCGATCGCGATCAGATGGCAGAACGTATCGACCGGGTCGTCGATGATCTCGACACCACCATCAACGAGATCAGGGGCACCATCTTCGACCTCGGCGATGCCGCCATCTCCGGTGGCCTTCGCCAGGCCATCTTGACCCTGGCCGATGAACTGGCCCCCACCCTCGGGGCCCGGCCTGAGGTCAGGTTCGATGGTCCCGTGGACAACTTGGTTCCACAGCGAGCGGCAGATCATGCACTGGCTGTTGTCCGTGAGTCGCTCACCAATGCCGGCAAGCATGCCCGAGCCTCTCAATTCGTCGTCAACGTGAGCGCCGGGGACGATCTGCTGGTAGAGGTCATCGACAACGGCATCGGAATACTCGCCGATGCTCAAGGCGGGCTCGGACTGGGAAACATGCGCACCCGGGCTGAGAAACTCGGTGGCTACTTCGAGGTCCGGGCCGGTGACGACGGCGGGACCCGGCTCACCTGGCGAATCCCCCTCTAAAACCCGGCGGCCATCGGCCCTCAGGTGGTGGTCCAGGCCTCCAGGCCCCTGAGAGTGGGCACAAACAGCATGGCGTCACCGACGGCCGGCGTGACAAAGTGCCCGACGGTGTCCGTCGAGCGCTGCACTGCGACCTGGCCAGTCGACGGATTCATCCCATAGAGATTCCCGCCGGGCCAGTTGAGGGCCCAGACCAGGCCGCCCGCGACGATCGGGGATCCGTTCGGGGTGCCGGCTGAAGGGGACCACGCCTTCTTGAACGTCATTGCCGGGGCGTCGATCTCCACTGCTTCGGTACCGCCCCCGCAGGGCGCGTAGACGTAGGTACGGCTGGTGGCGCCGGTGCCGAGGACATCGGCGGCGTCCGCACCGAATACACCGGATGTTCCGGCCCCCGGGCACAACGGTCCCGTGAACGCGCCCGTGGCCTATCCCGCCCAGAGGCGAGTCCTCCATGAGGTCGCCGAAACTCCCCTTGGCTGCCGGCTTGCCCGCCACGAAGAACAGTGATGTGCCGGGAATGGCCACCGGTCCAGCCGAACCGAGGTCCCAGTCGTCGTCGTTCAACTGCACCCAGTCGCTCGGCGCCCAGTATCCGACCCGCATCAACGCCGGCGACAACTCCACCACGGAGTTGCCTTCGTCGTAATCGCTGAGCGAGTTGGAGCTGCCGTTGCCGGTGGCTATGTACAAGTCCCCGGCCGAGGAGACGAAAGCCCCACCGGTACCCCAGATTCCTCCTTCGCGCCCGGTCGGTATCTGGTAACTGACGAGGGATCCACGGCCGGATTCCGCAAGATCCACGACGTAGCCGTGGTATTGGCCGCAGTCTCCGTCGAGTCCACCGAACTCGACGTAGATCCGCCCGCCGAGGAGAGTGAGGGCCGAGCGCTGTTGCTCGGCGGGGATGTAGTAGTCATTGGCGTCGTTGCCACCCGGAGGGTCGATCTGCCGATGCCAGATCTCCGTGTGGGTACTGAGTGACACCGCGACCAGCCAGTGCTGGACGTCCTGCCAGTTGTCGGTGCCCACCTCGGTCTCCTCGGCGACGAACATCTCGTTGGCCGCCGTGTCGATGACGGGGGTCCCGGTGATGCCCAGCGGGCTGATGTCCCCACAGCCGCCTGACAGGGTCGGCGTCGAATCGATCACCGACGTGTTCACGGCGTCGCCGACCCGGAGGCTCCAGAGCACCTTTCCCGTCGTGGCTCCGATGGCGTAGATGGTGTCGTTCTCGGTACCGACGTAGACCGTTGCGTCGTAGACGAGCGGCTGCCCATAGACGGCTGCACCGAGGGACTCATTCCACTTCGGTGCGGACGAGAGAGCGGTGATGGGCGGATCAACGGTGTCCGTGCCCGAGCGGGCATTGCCGTAGTCGTACGTGGTGAGGGCGCCGAGCGAAGGCGGCGGGGACGCACTCGTCGAGGGGGGTGGCGGTGGCGGCATCGTCGAAGCGGGCTCGGGTGTCGTTGGCGACGTCGTGGTAGTCGACGCGGTGCCGTTCGCCACCGTCCCCGAGCAACCGGCGGCCAGGAGTGAGAGCACCCCACCGACGCAGGCACCAGCGAGCCGTCCGCGCCTCGTGCCATCTTTGTTCACGGCAGTAGCTCCCGCTTGCCGAGTCGGCTCCATTCCATGGCATCTCCCTCACCGAGGGTTTGTGGATCCTGATTAGATTACGTCCCCAAGCCACGATCGGACCCAGCAGTAACGGCTGATCGTCGGTCGGGAGGCCCTTCGTGTGGCGGTCAGTCCATGGCACTCCGGCTGCGTCCTGTTGCAACCCGTTCAGCTCGGGGGTACCGGACCCCCTTCAGCGGAGGGCGCGTCCCGGCCCCGGGTCCGTACCGGGGCCAAGTGGACGAGCGCGTTGTAGGTAACCACCGCAATGGCCAGGTGCATCGTCATCAACACCGCTACCGCCCTGGCCGGTTGCCCCTGACGCCAGATGTAGATGTCCGGAAGCCACAGCACCAGTGTTACCACGATGGCCAACCTGAAGAAGAGCCACCTCGGTGAAGACGAGATGCGGGTGACGATGGGCCAGGCCGCGCAGGCGACGATGACCCCGATAGCGGTCAGCTTGGAATAGTCGCTGAACTGAAAGTGCACGTAGCCTCGGGTGGAGGGAAAGACGGCCTCGCCGATGGCGACCAGGAGGGCGTCGGCGGCGAGTGACCCAACCAAAGAGACGGCGGTGGCCAGTACCAGGCGCACGATCGAAGGCTGGGGGTGCCTAGGAGTGAAGTCGACCTTCAGGAGCCCCAAGAAACGTCCCAGAACCGTACCGGCGCCCATTGGTTCCTCTCTGTCCGACTGGACCAGCCCCGATCAAGGCCGCGGGTGGTTCGAACTACTCGATCACCGGTGTGCGTCCTCGCTCATCCCCTTCGGGTAGGGCGAGGCCATGAAGCGATCGTTCCGGTGGGCAGCGACCGTTCTCAATCCTGTAGTAAGCGAAGTGCGAGCCGCCTGCCGCGGCCCTGCTGGAGGGCGAGGGCAATCCAGAGCTGAAAGAGAGCGTCAATGATCGCCTCCTGATCCTCACCGACGTAAATGGGACGGAGGCCCACAGCTTCGATGATTTCTTCCGCCAGCAGACGGTCGCCCTCCGGCGCCGAAAAGAACATGTCCGCCCTGCCATCGGAAAACACGGGGTCGGCGTAGTTCTCACCGCCGAGCGTATTGAACGCCCGGACGTAGCGAATGGCAGCAGGCAGCGAGCCGCGGCTGTTGGCGACTGGCTCTCCCATGCGATTCGTGGCGTCGATGACGAGCTTGCCTTTCAGGGCCTCTCCATAGTTCTCCGCAATGTCGGCAACGGCGGCACCGGGAACCGCCAGGATGATGGCGGCCGGATCGGACAACGCTTCGCCGATGGACGTAACCCGTGCTTCGGGAATCGCCACCTGATCGTCATCGGGGTGCCGGGACCCGAAGGTGACTGGATTTCCGGCCTCGGCCAGGGCCCGGCCCAGAGTGGTACCGATAAATCCTGTACCGATGATTGCGATGTCCACGGTGTGCTCCTGTCGCTACAGGGTTCCCCGATAAATTCAATTTATGAGCTGCTTTGTTCCAACCACGGCGGGCCCGGGACAGGACGGTAGAGGTAGACCGTGAGCGTCGGCACCGACCTCCGCCTACCCAGAACGTCCCTTTG
The DNA here is from genome assembly GCA_963747825.1 of uncultured Acidimicrobiales bacterium. Classification (GTDB taxonomy): domain Bacteria; phylum Actinomycetota; class Acidimicrobiia; order Acidimicrobiales; family RAAP-2; genus Bog-756. The sequence continues at coordinate 296,157 of CAVVGQ010000008.1, read as the reverse complement.
GGACTGGCCAGCTCAGGCCACCCTACCGGTGATCCCCAGGTCGAGAAGCACCTCAACCCTCTCGGGCCGACGACACTGGCGTCGGCAACTCGTTGAGCGATACGAGCTCTATGTTCAGGTCCCGTAGCACCCGAAACGTACGATGTAGTCGCGGTTGGTCGACGTCACGGCCGACGAGGTAGGTCCGGCCGTTCTCGACACGTGAAGCGTCGAACCCGATCGCCTCGATCAGGACGTCGCTCAACCTCCCCTTCACCACGATCTCGTAGGCACTGGTGCTCATTTCATCACGTACACTTCCCTGCCGGCATCTTGATCAAACTCTGGTGCAGATCATCAGCGGCGAGATTGGGTGCCGGGCCCGGAGCACAGACGGCGGATCCTGGCTCAACGGACTCGGCGATTCACACGTTAAGCCTCGAACATAAGGGCTAGTCGAGGCGACGATTAAATCCGTCTCATAATCCGCCACGAACGGGCGGCGGACCACGGACCCATCGGGGGAGGACCAAGGACCCATCAGGCCGCATCGGGCAACTATTCGCCCGTTCCGGCGACCTCGACTGGCGAAGCACCCCCTGAAGATTCCGCCGTCGGGGCGGGAGCGGCGCTGTCCCCTTTTGGCCCGACGATTCGCTTGCGGAACACGTAGAGGCTCCACCCCTGGTAGACGAGCACGACCGGGAAGAAGATCACCGCCACCACCGTCATCACCTTGAGCGTGTAGGACGGGCTGGCCGAGTTGGACACGGTCAGGTTGTAGGCGGTGTTGGTGGAAGAGACCATCACCCGGGGGAACAGCTCGAAGAAGATCGAGCCGACGATGCTGCCGATGGCGGTGGCCGCGGCCGCGAACGCCCAACCTTCCGAACCGGACTCGGCCAGCCAGGCCGCACCCACCACGGCGACCAGAGCCAGGGCGTCGATGGGGTTGGGCACGAACCCTACGCTGAGCCCGACGTGGCTCCAGGTCAGCCAGCCGAAGGTGATCACCGCCGCCACCCAACCCAGTCGGCCCGACAGCCGGGCCACCCGGTCGTGGAGCGCACCATCGGTCTTGAGGGTCAAGAAGACGGCTCCGAGGAACAGGGACAGCACAGTGAGAGTGAGACCGGTGTAGAGCCCGAAGGGAACCAGCAATCCGAAGAAGGTTCCGGTGTAGTTGTGGGCCGAGTCGATGGGCAGCCCGTGGAGGAGATCACCCAGCGCCGTGCCCAGCAGCAGGGGAATGAGCAGGCTGCCGATGGTCAGGGACCACCGCCAGGTGGACCGCCACTTGGGGTTGTCGATCTTGCGGTGGTACTCGAAGGACACCCCCCGGACGATGAGGGCCAGCAGCACCACCACCAGGGCCAGGTAGAAGGTGGAGAACATGGTGGCGTACCACCCGGGGAAGGCGGCGAAGATGGCGGCCCCGGCCACGATCAGCCACACCTCGTTGCCGTCCCAGGTCGGGCCGATGGTGTTGACGGCGATGCGCCGCTCGACATCGTCGCGGCCGACGAAGGAGTGCAGCATGCCCACCCCGAAGTCGAATCCCTCGAGGACGAAGAACCCCACCCAGAAGATGGCGACGATCACGAACCAGATGTTGTTGAGATGCACCATTGTCGTCTCCTAGTAGATGAGGGCCGGGATTCGGCTGTCAGCCGGCTCCTCCGACGAACCGGTCCCGCCGTCGCCGCCGTCGCCGTCGTCGCCGTCGGCGTCACCGTCGGCATCAGGTTCGAGTTCCTTCCGGCCGTAGTGGATCATCAGGTAGACGTCGGCCACCCCGAGAGCCACATAGAGCAGCACGAAGACGGTCAGGCTGATCCAGATGTCGGTGGCGGTCACCGAGGGTGAGGCGGCTTGTGAGGTCTTCATGAGACCTTGGACGATCCAGGGCTGGCGACCGCTCTCGGTCAGCAACCACCCGGCGGTGTTCATCAAGAACGGGGTGATGGCGAACCACGGGGCGACGTAGAGGAACCACTTGGCCTTGTCCAGCGTCTTGCGGCGGATCAGCCACAGCCCCCACAGGGCGAACAAGGCGATGAGGGCGGCCAGATAGGCCATCACCCGCATGCCCCAGTACTGGATGAAGACGTTGGGGATGTAGTTGCCCGGTCCGTACTCCTTCACGTACTGGGCCTGCAGGTTGTTCATGCCCTGGACCTCGCCGTCCAGATGGTTGGTGGCCAGGATGGACAGCAGGTCGGGAATCTCCCAGATCTGGGTGGGGGTCTCGTCGTTGTTTCCCCCGCCGATCTGGAGGAGAGAGAAGGCGCAGTGGGAAGGGCAGGTGGTCCACAGCGCCTCGGCGGCGGCGATCTTCATCGGCTGGTACTTGCCCTCGACGACGCCGAGCTCGCTGCCGATGAACATGTTCAAGAACACCGCCGGGGCCAGCACGGCCAGGGAGATGACCGCCGTCCGTCGGAAGGCCTCGACCGCGCTCTTCCGCCTCAGGTGCCAGGCCGAGACGGCCAGCATGATGATGGCCCCGGTCACCAGCGAGGCCAGCACAACGTGGGGATAGGCCCACAGGAACACCGGGTTGGTGAACAGGGCCCAGACGTCGGTGAGCTGGGGCTGGTGCTGGGCGTTCATCACGTAGCCCACCGGGTGCTGCATCCACGAGTTGGCCGCCATGATGAACAGGGCCGACACCATGGACGCCCCGGCCACCAGCCAGATGCAGGTCAGGTGGACCTTCTTCGACAGCCGGTCCCATCCGAAGATCCACAGCCCCAGGAAGGTGGACTCGAGGAAGAAGGCGACCAGCCCCTCCATGGCCAGTGGGCCCCCGAAGATGTTGCCCACGAACCGGGAGTAGTTCGACCAGTTCATGCCGAACTCGAACTCCTGCACCAACCCGGTCACCACCCCGACGGCCACGTTGATCAGGAGGAGGGTGCCGAAGAACTTGGTCAGCCGCTTGAACGCCGGGTTGTCGTTGCGGTACCAGCTGGTCTGCAGCAGCGCCACCAGGAAGGCCAGCCCGATGGTGACCGGGACGAACAGGAAGTGGTAGATGCTGGTGGTGGCGAACTGCCAGCGCGCCAGGTCGGTGGTCATTGGGCGTCTCTCCTGTCGTTCGGGCCGCCGCGGGGTGCGCGGACCGTTGGTTGGGCCGGGTGGTGGATGGCGATCTGGTGCCTGTCGGCGACCCTTCGGAGGCGTAGCGCTCGGTCCGCATCTCCTCCCACCACAGGTGGGAGTAGCGGCCGTCCCGGTCGATCAGCACGTCGTGGGTGCCCCGCTCGACCACCCGACCCTCGTCCATCACCAGGATCTCGTCGACCGACTCGAGCCCGGCCAGCCGGTGGGTGATGAGGACCAGGGACCGATCGTCGGTCACCGCCGAGGATGTCGCTCGTGAGGGCATCGGCCGCCGCCGGCTCGAGGTGCTCGGCCGGCTCGTCGAGCACCAGGACCGGGAAGTCGGCCAGCAGGGCCCGGGCCACGGCCACCCGCTGGCGCTGGCCGCCCGACAGGCGAGACCCGTGTCGGCCGACCTCGGTGCCCAATCCGCTCGGCAGGTCCGCCAACCACCCGGCCAGCCCCACCCGGTCGAGGACGCCACGCAACTCGTCGTCGGTCGACTGGCGGCGCCCGATGCGCAGGTTCTCGGCGATGGTGGCGTCGAAGAGGTAGGCGTCCTGGCCCACCAGGCCCACGACCGTGCGAAGGTCGTCGCCGGCCAGGCGGTCGATGGAGACATCGTTCAAGAGGACCGAACCTCCGGCCAAGGGCAGGAAGCGGAGGAGCACCGCGGCCAGGGTCGACTTGCCGGCACCGCTCGGCCCCACCACGGCCACCCGCCGGGCCGGGGGAGCGGGAGGTCCACACCCCGGAGGGCCGGTGTTTCGGCGTCCGGGTATCCGGCCCACACCGACCGGGCCTCCAGGTCGTAGGGGCCGTCGGGGAGCGGCCCCGGCCACGTCCGGATCGGTGACCGGGAACCGGCGCGTCGGTCACCTCGAACAGCCGGGCCGCCGCCTGGCGCACCCGCTGGAGGGCCTGGGTGGCGACCGGCAGCCCGACCACCAGCTCGAAGGCGGCCAGCGGGATGAGGGTGACGACCGCCAGCTCGGTGCCGCTCAGCCGACCGGTCATCACCGCCGGGATGCCGACCACGAGACAGCCCCAGCAGGCCAGCCCGGCCAGCAGGGTGGTCAGGGACAGGCCGACCCCGGCCGTGCCCGCCGATGCCGCGGCGATGGCGGTGAGCTCGGCGTCCTGTTCCCGGATGGCCGCCAGCTGTGCGGGCCATGGCACCGAAGGCGACCAGCTCGGCCGCACCCTCGGTGAGGTCGACCACCGAAGCGCCCAGATCGCCGCGTGCCCTGCGCGAATCTCGACTCCCTCCGTCGGGCCAGAACTCCGGTGAGCCAGGGCACGAGGACGCCGCCGAGCAGGAGGGTCACCGCCAGGATGACCCCGGCAGCCGGAAGCATCCACCACAGGAGGGCCACGGTCAGCGATCCCACCAGCACGGCGGTGCCGAACGGGGGCATGACCCGGATGACCAGGTCCTGCAACGAGTCGACGTCCTGGACGATGCGGGCCAGCAGGTCGCCCCGGCGGAAGGCCGGCAGGCCGGAAGGGGCCAGTCGCTCCAGTCGCTGGTAGACCCTGACCCGGAGGTCGGCGAGAAGCCGGAAGGCGGCGTCGTGCCCGACCAGCCGCTCCTCGTAGCGGAAGAAGCCGCGGGAGAGGCCGAAGAACTGCACGCCGACGATGGCCACGGCCAGCTGCGACTCGTTGGGGTGCTGGGCCGCCTTCGAGATCAGCCAGGCCGCGGTGCCGATGAGGCCGATGTCGGCGGCGATGGCGCCGGCGCCCAGCAGGGCGGTGAGCACCAGCCGGCCGGCGGCCGGCCGGGCGAGGCCGAGGGTGCGGCCCAACGGCGCCGTCCCGGCCCGGTCGTCTCGGGCCCCGCCGTACCGGGCACCGGTGCCGGCCATCAGGCCACCACCACCGGGGCCAGGTGGACCACCCGGTCGGCCAGTGCCAACAGCGAGGGCCGGTGGGCCACGATGACCACGGTGCGGCCCACCATCAGCCGGCGCACCGCCGCCAGCACGCTCTCCTCGGTCCGGCCGTCGAGATTGGCGGTGGGCTCGTCGAGCAGGAGCAGGGGGGCGTCGCGCAGGAAGGCCCGGGCCAGTGCCACCCGTTGGCGCTCGCCGGCCGACAGTCCGGCCCCGTCGTGGCCGAGGACGGTCTGCTCCCGTTCGCGGCAGCCGGGCCACCACCGGATCGAGGCCGGCATCGGCCATGGCGGCCCGCACGTCGCCGTCGGTGGCGTCGGGGCGGCCGAGGCGGACGTTGTCGGCGATCGACCGGGCGAACAGGTGGGGCCGTTGGGGCACCCAGGCCACCTGGGCCCTCCACGAGTCCGGGTCGAGGTCGGCCAGGCTCACCCCTCCGATCGTCACCGTGCCGGTCCAGGGAGGCGCCAGGCCGAGCAGCACGGCGAGCAGGGTGGACTTCCCGCATCCGCTCGGCCCGGCCACGGCCACCACCTCCCCGGGATCCACGGTCGAGAGCGTCACGTCGCGACAGGGCAGGGAGCAGGCGGCCCGGGTAGCAGACCTCCAGTCGATCGACCCGGAGGCGGGATCGCGACGGGTCGGGCACGTCCCGGCCGGTTCCGCTCGACGGCAGCGGCTGCTCGAGCACGGCGAAGACCTCCTCGGCCGCCTTCATCCCTTCGGCGCTGGCGTGATAGTTGGTGCCGAGGAGGCGCAGGGGAAGATAGGCCTCGGGGGCCAGGATGAGGACGAACAGCGCGGTGGCCAGGCTCAGATGGCCGCCGAGGAGCCGGAGCCCGACGGCCACGGCCACCAGAGCCACCGAGATGGTGGCCAGGAGCTCGAGGATGAGCGAGGACAGGAACGCCACCTTCAGCGTGGCCATGGTGGCCGTCCGGTACTGGTCGGTGATGTCGCGGACCGCGGCGACCTGGGCCTTGGCCCGGCCGAAGACCTTGAGGGTGGGCAGGCCGGCGACCACGTCGAGGAAGTGGCCGGCCAGGCGGTGGAGGAGTCGGGCCTGGCGGGCCATCCGGGCGCCGGTCGACGCGCCCACCAGCGCCATGAACACCGGGATCAGGGGAACGGTGACGGCGATGATCACCGCCGAGATCCAGTCGGCGCCCAGCACGACGACGATGACGGTGACCGGGACGATCACCGCCAGGAACAGCTGGGGGAGATAGCGGGAGAAGTAGGCTGTCGAGGGCATCGATCCCGCTGGTGGCCAGCACGACCAGCCTGCCCGACCGCTCGCGGTCGATTCCGGCGGGGCCCAGTCGGGCGATCTGCTCCACCAGGGCGCTCCGCAGGTCCGACTTGGCCGAGGCCGAGGCCCGGTCGGCCATCCGCTCCCGGAGCCAGCCCACCACCGCCCGCCCGAGGATCACCACCAAGAGCAGCACCAACCCGGTGCGGACGGCTGGCAGTCCCCGGTGGTGGATCACGACCGCCGAAATGGTGGTGGCGATCAGCCAGGCCTGGGCCACGACCAGCCCGGCGGTGACGCCGCCGAGGACGACGGTCACCACCAGGAACCGCCGAGTCCCCCGGGTGTAGTGGAGCAGCCGCGGATCGATGGGGCCGGTCCGGTTGCTCATCCGGGCTGTCCGCTCACCCGAGCCGCTCGGTCAGGTGCTCGCCCACCCGGATGGCGTTGGCCATGGCGGTGAGGGCCGGGTTCACCGCCCCGATGCTCGGGAAGAAGCTGGTGTCGACGACGTAGAGGTTGTCGAGCTGGTGGGCCTTGCAGTTGGCGTCGAGCACCGAGGTGGCCGGATCGGTGCCGAACCGGCAGGTCCCGGCCTGGTGGGCACACCCGGCCACCGGGACGCTCATGCTCATGTAGAAGTTCTTGCTCAGCACGTGGTGGTCGGCCATGCCCACGTGGTTGAGGATGGTCCGCAGCTCCTTGTAGAGACCGTCCGCCTCCTCGTTGTTGGTGGCCTCGTAGGCCAGGTGGATGTTCCCGTCGCCGTCCACGGTCACCCGGTTGTCCGGCCGGGGCAGGTCCTCGGTGGTCAGCCACCAGTCCACCGCGTGCTTGGCCACGTCGTCGAGGCTCCAGTGGGGGGCCAGCAGGGTCAGCTTCGGCTCCTCTCCCTTCATGGCCCCGGCGTTGGACTTCCCCACCATCTGGATGTTCCCGAGGGGCCACTGGCGGTCACCTCCGGCGAAGTAGAAGTCGTTGATGCCGAGCGTCTTCTGGAACACGGTGTCGTTGGGCTCCTTGCTCAGCGACACCAGCGCCTTGCAGTTGTGGAACATGTAGTTGCGGCCCGACCTGGTCCGAGCCGTTGGCCAGCCCGGTGGGGTGGGCGTCGTTGGCCGAGTTCAAGAGCAGCTTGGCGCTGTTGGCGGCGCCGGCCGCCACCACCACGATGTCCGCCCGTACACCTCGGTGTCCCCGTCCCGGTCGACGACCACCCCGGTGACGGTCCGGCCGGTGGGGTCGGTCTCCAGCCTGGTCACCTCGGCCCCGGTCAGCAGGGTGACGTTCGGCGACTGGAGGCTGGGCCGGACGGCCATGACCTCGGCGTCGGCCTTGGCGTGGACCATGCAGGGGTAGCCGTCACACCACGCGCAGCGGATGCACTGGCTGCGGTTGCGGTCGGACTCGTCGAGGAGGATGCCGCACGGAGCCGAGAAGGGGTGGTACCCCTTGGCGCGTGAGGGCGTCGGAGATCTCCTGCAGCCGGGGCTCGTGGCTGACGGGCGGGGCGGGGTACGGCTCGGAGAACGGCCCTTCGGTGGGGTCCTCGCCGTGGATCCCGTGGACCTGGTAGAGCTGCTCCGCCTTGGTGTAGAAGGGCTCGAACTCGTCGTAGCCGACCGGCCAGGCCGGGCGAGACACCGTCGACGTGGCTGATCTCCCCGAAGTCCTCGGGGCGCAGCCGGTAGAGGGCGGCGCCGTACAGCTTGGTGGCCCCGCCCACGAAGTAGTGGACCTGGGGCTGGAAGGCGGTGCCGTCGCCGTCGTACCAGGTGTCCTCCGAGATGTACCTCCCGTCGATGAACACGTCGTCCGGCGACCAGTTCTCCATCTCCCGCGGGAGGAAGTCGCCCCGCTCGAGCAGGAGCACCTTCTTTCCCGACGAGGCGAGGGTGTGGGCCAGGGTTCCTCCGCCGGCTCCGGTCCCGATGATGATGACGTCGAAGTGTTCGGGCATCAGACTCCTTTCGTCGGCGGTTGGACTCACGTGGCGCCGACGGACAGGGGCAACGTCCGGCCGGCGGGATGTTGGCGGCGGGCGATGGCAACGGCCAGCACCCCCATGACGGCGGCGAGGACGGCGGCCACCCGGAAGATCGAGGCCAGGGACACCTGGCTCTGGAGCGCCCCGCCCCGAAGGCCGCCAGCCCGTAGCCGACCTGGTAGGCGGCGATCAGCCACCCGGCCGCCAGCTCCACCAACGTCGGGAAGGTGGACTCGCCGTAGCCGACGGTCATGGGGAAGAAGCCGGAGCAGGCCAGCCCGCCGAAGGCGAACACCAGAATGCCGGCGGTCGCCGTGTGGGCCGCGGCCACCAGCAGGAGGCGGCGGCCATCGCCCAGGGCAAGCACCACGTAGATGGCGGTCGAGCGGACCCACCTGGCGCTGACGGCGATGAGCAGCCGGCCGACGGTCACCGAGGCCCAGAAGGCGGCCAGGGCGTCGTTGGCCGAGGTGGCCTTCACCCCCCGGCCCACCAGCAGGGTGGTCCCCCAGTTGCCGAACATGGTCTCGCCGATCCCGTACAGCACCAGGGCGGCGGCGAACAGCCAGAACAGGCGGCAGCCGCCCAGCCGTGCCGGACTCGGCACCACCATGGGCTGGAGCAGGGCGCGACGATGAGCACCAGACCCACTGCGGCGATCAGGGGCAGGTACCACCACCCGCGTCGAGGAAGATGGCGATCAGCGGCGACAGCGCGGTGCCCAGGCCCAGCAGGACATTCAGCGGTGAGGGCCACGTCCCGGCGTCGGGCATGAAGGCGCCCGCATAGGTACTGATCGAGCTCAACGTGAGGCCGAAGCCGAGGCCCAGCGCAGCAGTGGCCACCAGGAGCATGGGGTAGGCGATGGCCTGGGTGCGGACCGCGATCGCTGCCCACCAGCAGGCCCATGGCCACGGTGTCCGCCACCAGCCCGGCGATCAGCACCTGCTTGAGGCGGAACGGCGGGCCAGAGCCGGGCATGGCCAACGACCCGGCGATGGCCATGGCCACCTGGGGGAGGAACAGGAGCCCGTAACGGCTCTTGGAGAGGTCGTAGCCGGTGGAGGACTGCAGGATGCTGGCGGCGGCCGGGAAGGCCACCAGGCTCAGCCCCTGGAACAGCCCGATGGCGTACACGGCGATGATCTCGAACCGTCGCTCCCTCCTTCCACCCGAGGGCGTCACCTCCCCGGCGCCCTCGGACCTGAGTCCGACCCGGGACCTTCCGATCCTCGCCCTACCGGCCGGTGTCCGGGAGCGGCGGCGGCGGTTCGAGATTCGGGACCCGGGGTCGCCGGGGGCCGGCCCCCGAGCCCTCGGCCTTCTCGACCACCGGGAACAGGGTGGGCTGCGACCTGTCTTCTGACCTGGATCGGGAAGACTCAGGTCGCCACCGGTGTGGGCGGTGCTGAACTCCCGCTCGGCCCGTCCCCGCCCGACCATCGAGCGGAGCCACTTCAGCATGGTGGTGAGGCGGTTGCCGAAGCCGGTGAGGAAGGCCAGGTGGACGAACATCCACACCACCCAGCCCGGGAACCCGCTCAGGTGGATGCCCTTCACGCTGACGATGGCCCGGAACCGGCCGATGGTGGCGACGCTGCCGAGGTCGCGGTAGCGGAACGGCTTGGGGGGTTCCGACCTTCAGGCGACGGAGGACGGTGTTGGCGGCGTGGAGGCCACCCTGCATGGCCACCTCGGCCACCCCGGGCAGGTGGTCGAGGCTGGCCATGTCGCCCACGGCGAACACCTCGGGGTGGCCGGGAAGGGTCAGGTCGGGGAGCACCTCGATCCGGCCGGCGCGGTCGACCGAGGCCCCGGAGGCCTCGGCCAGCAGGCCGGCCAGCGGGGAGGCCTGGACGCCGGCGGCCCAGATGGTGGTCCGGGCTTCGATCCTGGTGTTTCCGTCCGGTCCCTTGACGTCGACACCCTCGGCGTCGACCCCGACCACCTGGCCCCCCATCCGGAGCTCGACGCCCAGATGCTCGAGGGTCCTGGCGGCCTTGCCGGACAGCTGGTCGCCGAAGGTGGCCAGCGGCTCGGTGCCCCCGTCCACCAGGATCACCCGGACCGAGGAGGCCTCGAAGGTGCGGAACTCCCCCCGCAGGCTGCGGGTGGCCAGCTCGCGGACCTGGCCGGCCAGTTCGACTCCGGTGGGTCCGGCTCCGACCACGACGACGGTCAGCCAGCGCTCCTTCTCGAGCCGGATCGGCGATCAGCTCCGCCATCTCGAAGGCGCCGAAGATGCGCCGACGCAGTTCGAGGGCGTCGTCCAGGGTCTTCATCCCCGGAGCGAAGAGGGCGAACTCCTCGTGCCCGAAGTACGACTGGGTCACCCCGGCGGCCACGATCAGGCTGTCGTAGGGATACTCGACGGCCAGCTGCCCGGCCACCGTGGCATGGACCACCCGGCGCTCGAGGTCGAAGCCGTTGACCTCGGCCAGCTGCACGCTGTACGTTCTTCTCCCGGCGCACGACGTGCCGGAGGGCGGGGGCGATCTGACCCGGCGACAGCATCCCGGTCGCCGTCTGGTAGAGCAGGGGCTGGAAGAGATGGTGGTTGCGCCGGTCGACCAGGGTCACGTCGACCGGCTTCCCTCCGAGGAGGCGGGCGGCCGGAAGACCGCCGAACCCACCGCCGACGATGACCACCCGGTGCCGACCACCGGCTGGGTTGGCACCGGCCGAGGTGGAATCGGGCGCCACCGTCATCGGGACCAGGCCGACCGGGGCTGACGCCACCCGGTCGGCCACCGCGGTCCGAGTGGCCTCGGCCCACCAGGGGGACGGCCCGCGGAGTCATATGGCCGGCACCACGACGCGGTGGTGGCACCGGTCCGGATGTGGGCTTAGGGTGTTCGGCATATCCGGGCTTCATGCCATTCGCCCGCCCACCGGGCGGAGTCGACGGACGGCGGATCGAGCGGTCGTCACAGCCCCGGACTGCTCTGCATGATGCCGCCGTCGGCGAAGATGGTGGTGGCGGTGAGGTAGCTGGCGCCCGGCACCGGCCAGGAAGGCCACCACGCTCCCGATCTCCTCGGGCTTGGCCATGCGCCCGATGGGGATGGCGGCGTCCAGCTTCTGCAGGGCGGCCGGATCGTTCATGGTGGCGGTGTTGATGGGTGTCTCGACCGCCCCCGGGCCGACCCCGACCACCAGAACGTTGTGGGGGGCCAGTTCGACCCCGGCGGTGCGGGTGAGCATGCGCATCCCGCCCTTGGACAGGCAGTAGGCGGTGTTGCCGGGCATTGGCCAGTCCTCGTGGACCGAGGTCATGTTGATGATCCGGCCGCCGTCGCCCTGGGCGATCATCTGCTTGGCCGCCAGCTGCGTTCCGAAGAAGGCGCTCTTCAGGTTGATGTCGAGCACCCGCTGGTACTGGGCCTCGGTGGTGTCGAGCACCGAGGTCCGGGTCTCGATGCCGGCGTTGTTGACCATGATGTCCAGCCGACCGAAGGTGCTCACCGCCGTACCGATCAGCGTCTCCAGGTCGGCGACCTTGCTCACATCGGCCTTGACCGCCGTCACCTGGTCGCCGAGGTCGCGGACCTGTTGCTCGAGTGCCTCGGTGGCTTCCGGATCGGCCACGTAGTCGATGACGATCGAGGCACCCTCGGCGGCCAGTGCCAGCACCACCGCCTTGCCGATGCCCGTGTTCCCGCCGGTGACGATGGCCACCTTGTCCCGAAGTGTCACCTGAGCTCCTTGTCCACGGCTCCCACCGAGTCAGGTAAGGACCTCCACCCCCGTGTTTCCTCACGCCTGATCGGGTGATTCACAGAGGCGTCGCCTGCCTGCGTCATAATCCACCCCGGGTGCGGAAATGACAACGATGTACTACGCTCCGCTCAGTCCGGAGCTGAACCGGCGGTGGCGTACCGGACCAAGGAGTGCACGATCATGAGCGACTTCCCTCCGATCGCCGACTACGCCTTCCTCTCCGACTGCGAGGACAGCTGCCTCATCGCCCCGGACGGCTCGGTCGAATGGCTGTGCCTGCCCCGTCCTGACTCGCCCAGCGTGTTCGGGGCCCTGCTCGACCGCTCGGCCGGTTCCTTCCGGTTCGGACCCTCGAATACCATGGTCCCCCACCACCGCCGCTATGTGCCCGGCACCATGGTGGTCGAGACCACCTGGCACACCCCGACCGGTTGGCTGGTGGTCCAGGACCTCCTGGTCATCCGCAAGATGGACGGAGGGACCCGGCGCGCCGGCTACCGGCGTGCCCCCACCGACTCGGCCGCGGCCGGGGTCCTGCTGCGCACGGCCCGGTGCGTCTCGGGCAAGGTCGAGATCATCGCCAACTGCGTGCCGCTGTTCGACTACGGGGCCGACACCGGACAGTGGGCGTACGACGGCGACGGTTACGACTCCCTCACCGTCCAGCCCGCCCGACGGCGGGCTGGCGCTTTCGGTGATGAGCAGCCTCCGGCTGGGCCTCGTCGGCGCCCGTTGCTACGGGCGCACCAGCCTGGCCGAGGGCGAGGAGTGCTTCATCGCCCTGTCGTGGGGGGAGGAGCGGCGCCGACCGACCAGGACCAGGCCAACCGGGACGTCGACTCGACGGTGGCGTACTGGCGTCACTGGCTGGCCACCGGCACGTTCCCCGACCATCCCTGGCGGCCCTACATCGAGCGCAGTGCCCTGACGCTCAAGGGCCTGAGCTACGCCCCGACCGGCGCCATCATGGCCGCCTCGACGACGTCCCTGCCCGAGACCCCGGGCGGGGCCCGGAACTGGGACTACCGCTACACCTGGATCAGGGACACCGGGTTCATGCTGCGGTCGCTCTACCGCCTGGGCTTCGACTGGGAGGCGCTCGAGTACTTCGCCTTCGTGCTGGAGAGCGTGAGCCAGGGCAAGCCGGATCCGCCCTTCGAGCTCCAGATCATGTACGGCATCGGCGGCGAACGCGACCTCACCGAGTCGACCCTCGACCACCTGTCGGGATACGAGGGGGCCCGTCCGGTCCGGGTCGGAAACGGCGCCTGGGACCAGCACCAGAACGACGTGTGGGGCATGCTGCTTGACGGCGTCGACCAACACCTGAAACAGGGGGCCGCCCAGATCGTCCACCCGGTGTGGGAGGGCCTGGCCGGCCTGGTCGAGGATGCCCTGACCCACAGCGGCGATGCCGATCAGGGCATCTGGGAGATCCGGGGTGACCCTCAGCACTTCACCGCCTCGGCCGTCCTGTGCTGGGTGGCCGCCGACCGGGGGGCCGATCTGGCCCTGCGGCGGGGCGACACCGAGCGGGCCGACCGCTGGCGCCAGGGAGCCGACGCCCTCAAGGCGGACATCCTGGCCAAGGGGGTCGACGAGCGGGGCCGGTTCCGCCAGGCCTACGAGAACGACGAGCTGGACGCCTCGCTGCTCCTCATCCCCATCATGGGCTTCCTCCCGCCGGACGACGAACGGGTCAAGGCCACCGTCCTGGCCATCGCCGACGAGCTCACCGAGGACGGGCTGGTGCTCCGCTACAAGGTGGACAGCACCGACACCGGCTTCGAGGGCAAGGAGGGCACCTTCACCATCTGCTCCTGGTGGCTGGTCTCGGCGCTGGCCATGATCGGCGAGATCGAACCGGCTCGGGCGCTGTGCAAGAAGCTGCTCTCTTTTGCCGGTCCCCTTCACCTCTACGCCGAGGAGATCGACGCCACCACCGGGGAGCACCTCGGGAACTTCCCCCAGGCCTTCACCCACCTGGCCCTGATCGACGCCGTGTCCCAGCTCATCGAGGCGGAGACAGAAAGCCGCTGAACCGGGCGGCGCCGGCCCCCTCCTCCCGGCCTCTCGGCCGCCAGGCGTTGCCGATGGTCGGGAGTGCAGGCGGGACCGGGGACGTCCCGACGCCCCCCGCCCCAATGCCCGAGGGGCCCCAGGTGCCCGGGAGCTGTCCGCGGTGGAGGAACGTCCGGCCCCGACCGTCTGAACGCCTGCGGCCCCGGTCAGCTCGGCGAGATCTCGCTCTTCCAGGCCTCGGCTCCAGCCGTGGTACCGGCCAGGGCGGCATTGTGCAGCAGGCGGAGCAACGACTTGGCCGATTCGGTCGGTGGCACCTCTTGCTGGTTGGCCCACTCCCGCACGGCCGCCACGGCCACGTTGGAACCAATGACGGCGGCGATGCCGAGGAGGAGAGCGCCGAGGAGCGCAACCACTCCGGCGGCCGTGAGCATGCCGGTGTTGATGGGAATTCGATCCTGCGCAGCGTTGTCCGATGCCATCCAGGTCTCCTTTTGCTCGTTTTCGAGGGGTCGGGTCAGTCCGATGGCGCCATGGCCATACCGGCCGGGAATGGCGCGATCAGTCAGCGATAGAGGTTGTCGGCCGAGTCTCGCCATCTCCGCCTGCGCCGGCGGGCTCGGGTGAACAAGACCAGGGCGGCGATTCCCAGGGCGATTCCCAGCAGCCACCCACGCTCGAAACGGGCCACGGGCGATCCGAGCTCCTCGTCGATACTCTCGGCACCGGGATCAGGCCTCTCTGGAACGGCTGTCATGGTCGCACCGACCCGCTCGGTCCTTCCTGGCTGCAAATCGACACCCGGTGATGCGCCACCACAAGCATCCCTTCATCTCGGAGGCCCCGGGTCCCCTTGGCCAGGCCGACCGGGGCTCTACCCGAGAATCTTCGCCTTCTGCGCCTCGAACTCGGCCTCGGTGAGGGCGCCGGAGTCCTTCAGTGCCGCCAGCTGGGTCAGCTGGGCGATGGGATCGGGGGCGGCAGCGGCTGGAGCCGGGGCGGGCTGGGGCTCTCGGTGCGGCCTGCCGGGGCCTGAGCCTGGGCGGCCTCGGCCTGCTTGTTGGCCATGTGGCCTCCGACCACGGCGGCGGTGCCGACCACGGCGGTGGTGCGTACGGCCATTCTGGCGATGGGTCGTCGTCTCATCATGATGCGTCTGGCTCCTTGTCTCGTGACTCAGACTGCCGGCGGCAGTGCGGCGAGTGCGGGTTCGATCAGATCGTGGGGAATGCGGGCGCCTTCCAGCAGCACGCCGCCCGAATTGCAGGACGGCGTCGGCGAACGGCGCCGCCCACAGATCCTCCCAGATGAGCAGGGCGGCCGACGAGTTGGGCTCGAGCTGAGCGGCGGCGAACTCGATGTCCTCCGGGCTGATCAGGCCCCCGAACTCGCCGTCGAGGTCGCCGAAGCCGGCCCTCGTCCAGCTCGTCGATCTCGAAGGCCGAGCACTTCCCGTCGTCGTCCTTGCCGATGAAGATGAGGTCGAGGATCCTCACGGTCCCCGACTCGACGAGGGCGATCAGCTCGGGGGCGATCTCTCCGGTGAACTTGTTGCCGGGGAATCCCACAATGATGTATTCGACTGGTCCTGTGGTCATGTGTCTTTGCATCCTCACCTTCTGGTTGTTTGCACGGTATGGCTTGCCGGATCTGCTGTCCTCATCCGATTGGGGTGATTCACGCCCCGGGTGCGTACCACGGTCAGCGCTCCAGAGGGAGGGCGTCACCTTCGGCCGCCCCCCGCTCCTCCTGGTCGGGCAGCCCACGGACCAGAGCAATGATCAGGACGGCGATGGACGCGCCCACGACCGGCCCGACGACGTAGATCCACCAACCGGTGAAGTTGAGGCTGACGATGTCCGGACCCAGGGTGCGGGCCGGGTTCATGGAGGCACCGCTGATCGGGCTGGCGAACAGCCCGAGCAGGGCCACCGTCGACCCGACGGCCAGGGCGGCGTTGTGACCGATGCTCCGGTAGCCGGTGGCGGTGTGGAGGATCACCGTCACCAGAATGGCGGTGAGCACGATCTCCATGACCAGCGACCGCCACTCGCCGCCCGGCTTGGCGATCGGATAGTTGCCACCCGAATCGACGTGGCCGTACATGGCCTGCAGGAACAGGCCGCGGCCACCGCTCCGGCGAACTGGACGACCAGGTAGGGCAGCACCCAGGCCACCTTGAACACGCCCCGGCCGGTGAAGGCCAGGGTCACCGCCGGGTTGATGTGCAGTCCGGACAGCGGACCCAGGGCGTAGATCATGGCCATGACCACCGCCCCGGGGGCGATCACCGCTGCCGTCCGGCTGATGGGACCGCCGCCGACGTAGTGATTGATGACCCCCGACCCGGCGGCCACGGTGACCAGGATGAAGGTCCCCAGGAACTCGATGATCAACCGGATCCACAGCGGTCGGTGCTTGAGCGTGTCCTCCTCGAACCGGATCAGGTACCGGCTGCCGATCAGTTCGGCGCTCTGCTTGTCCGAGGTGAGCCATCGGCCGAGGCGGCCACGGTGCTCGCCACTGCCGTGCGTGGTGGGGTCGGTCACAGTCCGGACTCCACGGCGATCCGCCCGTCGGCTGCCGCCTGCTTGCAGGGCGTCGTAGTCCCGTTCGTTCTGGTCGGCGTAGGTCTCGGCGAAGGAGACGATGGCGTTGTCGAAGGCCTTCCCCGACCCGAGATAGGCGGCGATGGCGATCCGGTCGCCCGAGCGGGCGTGGGCCCGGGCCAGTGTCCAGCCGCAGAGCCGGGCGTAGATGGCCATGGCCGGAGGGATCATCACGTCGGTGTCGACCGAGCCCTTCCAGTCGCGCAGCTGGCGGACGTAGAAGTCCCGCTGCACGCCATCGATTCCGTCGACCTGGTCCCAGCCGAGGAAGATGTCGCTCGATGCCTGCATCAGGTGCTGCCCGGCCACCACCCGCTCCCCCTGGTTCGGCATACCGGCTCTTGCCCACGAACCGGGCCAGAACCGACTCCTGGGCCTCCTTGGCCTGCAGCAGGAGCGGGTCATTTCCGTCGCTCCCGACCAGCAGGAGGACCCAGGCCCGGGTCCCGACGCTGCCCACACCGACCACCTTGCGGGCGATGCTGACGAACCGGAACTGCTCGAGCAGGTGCCGGCGGTCGCTCTGCAGGGTGTGGCTGTAGCTGCGGAGGAGTCCGTGCATCCGGTCGGTCAGTTCGGCACTCTCGGCTTCGGGAATCAACTCCTCGATGGGCACGAGGAGCGGCGGGTCGCTGACGAACCGGGTCTCCCCGTCGACCACCTCGGTCAGCTTCTCCAGCGCCTGCATGCTGTCGCGGGTCCTGGCCTTGGCCAGCTGTCTTGTCGGCCCGGGCCTTGACCTTGGACATGGTCTTGTCGGACGCCTTTTTGCCGGTAAGGCCGAGCTCGTCACCCAGGTCTTCCAGCATCTTGGCGATGTCCATTCGTGCGTACCACACGTCGAGATCCCGCATGCCCGCCATGGTGGCCATCTCCGTGCGGTAGGCGGCGGCCGCCTCGAGAACGATGCCGGCCCGCTCCTTGTCGGAGAACCCCCGATCCCGCCCGGCGATGGCCAGGCTGGCGGCCAGCCGCTTCAGGTCCCACTCCCACGGACCGGGCAGGGTCTCGTCGAAGTCGTTGAGATCGAAGACCAGGGACCGCTCGGCGGAAGCGAACACTCCGAAATTGCTGAGGTGGGCGTCACCGCAGGCCTGGACGTTCAGGCCCGAGCGTGGGCGTCGTGGACAAGTCCGACGCCATGATCAGGGCGGCCCCGCGATAGAAGGTGAACGGGGAGACCAGCATGCGCCCGTACCGGATGGGGACCAGCTCTTGGATCCGGGTCTCAGCCTGGCTCTCCAGCAATGCCACCGGATCGGGCCGCGACGCCGCCGGCGCCCACTCCCCCAGACTGGCCCGAGGGACCCGCGACCGTGCCGCCTTCCCCACGGCCACCCGTTCTCCCACCGAGGGATGGTCTCTGGTCCGAGACGCTTCAGCCATCGAGGGCCGGGGTATTGCCATGCGGCCACTTTGACAGCCGTGCCCCCGATCGCAATCACCCGCTTCGGGGGATATCTGCCCGACGAGAGACTGCCTCGCGTCGATTTGGGAAGCGGCCCCTCGGCCCGGCGACCCGGTCCCTCGCCGAATGCGGATACGACCGTCCGATTACGGCTCCATCGACAGGTCAGGCGTCAGGGAGTGGATTTACCGAGACCAGCTCGATGTTGAGGTCCCGCAACAGCTCGAGCGTACCGTGGAGGCGAGCCTGGTCAGAGACCCAGCCGACCAGGTGGGTCAGTCCGTGGTCGCAACAACTGACCTCGAATCCATCGATGGCTGCAGACAATGTTGGGCTCAATCTGCCCTTGACGACGATTACGAACCTGGTTGGATCCAATGCGTCCCTTTCCGATGTCAAGCCGGTTTCGGGCCGTTCTCCACCCCATGGTGGGGCGGAGCGTAGGCGAAGTCGTCATCCCCTGAGGGTGATCGCGCTTGTCATTGAGGTGGCGGCGGCTGAGAAGCAGTGGCGCCCGATCCGGCCCCGATGGCAGACTGACGCGCGGCCGTTCCGACTCGGCCAGAACCCCCGAGGCAGCATGGCAGTGAGAGCACTTTCAGCACCGGCCCATGAAGTCGACCGACCGGCTCTGAGGCGGCAGCTGGACGAAGCTCTGGAGCGCCCTCTGGCCCTGGTCGTGGCCCCGGCCGGTTCGGGTAAGACCGTTCTCCTCGGTCAGTGGGCCGCCACCCACCCCGAGGTCGACTTCGCCTGGATGGAAGTCGGGATGGAGGACAACGATCCCGTCCGGTTCTCGCAACGCTTGCTGCGTGAGTTCAGCTCCATCAATCCAGACTTCGCCGATCTCTCCCCCCTGGTGTCCCTGAATGGAGGTGGACTCGGATCGCCTCTGTTGGAGGCATTCGAGTCGCAGCTGGCCGAACTGCCCGAGGTCGTGGTCGTGCTCGACGACCTGCACCAACTGTCCAACTCCACGTTGCTGGCCGACCTCGGCCATCTCGTCGACCGTCTCCCTCCCAACATCCATCTCGTCCTGTCGACCCGCGCCGATCTCCCCATGGCCTGGAGTCGCCATCGGCTCACCGAGGATGTGGTCGAGATCCGCCAGTCCGACCTCGCACTCGATGATGACGACTCCGCGCTTCTCCTCGAAAGCATCACCGGGCGGTCGCTGGGACCCGACAGCGTGGCCACCCTTGTGGCTAGGACCGAAGGATGGGCGGCCGGACTGCAGCTGGCAGGGATGACGATCCGGCTGCACGAGGACTCCGACGAGTTCATCGCCGAGTTCAGTGGGGACGACCGATTGATCGCCGACTACCTGAGCCAGGAGGTCCTTCGAGCTCAGCCGGACGAACGGCGCCAGCTCCTCCTGCAGATATCCGTGCTGGACCGGATGTGCGCGGATCTGGTCGGTCACCTTACCGGCGAGCAGAACGCTCAGCTGGTTTTCGAGGAACTCGAACGCGATTCGATGTTCCTCGTTCCCCTGGACTCCCGCCGGCAATGGTTTCGATTCCACCATCTCTTCCGGGACCTGCTGCGTTTCAAACTGAGGGCCGAGTTCCCGCAGGCCGAAACCCGTCTGCTCAACAAGGCCAGCGCGTGGCACCTGGTGCGGGGAGAGATCGACCGGGGTATCGAATACCTCCTCAGCGCCCAGAACTGGGAGACAGCCCTCGACGTCATCGTCAGCCGAGGGCCCAGCGTGTTCGAGAAGGGCGAGATGGCCACCGTCATTCGTTGGATCTGCGATGTCCCCGAGGTGGCCCGCCAAGGCAGGACGGACGTCAGCCTGCTCCTTGGAACCCTCAAGGGATTGGAGGGGCAAGCGGCCAGCGCCGAAGACATCCTCGGGCGCATCTCCACTGATCCGGCCGCGTCCAAGGGGGAGCGCGCCTGCGCCCAGGCCGTCTTGGCCGGGCTGGTCCAATGGCGGCCCCGCCCCAAGGTCTCTCTCGACATGGCGATCCGTGCCCTCGACCAGCTGGACCACCTCGACGGTGACCAGATGCCGGTCATCTTGAATCTGTCTCACCGAGAGTCGCTCGAGACCGTCTCCCTGCTGTCGGGTGGCCGCGCCCACTTCCACGCCGGGGACTACGTGGAGGCCCGGGACTGGCTCAACAGAGGACTGGCGGCGCCCGGCGCCACCTACCCGATATGGAAGGTGAGCGGTCTCGGCTCGCTGGCGCTACTCGAGGCCTGGTGCGGCAACACCGAACGGGCCACCGCCTTGTCGGTGGAGGCACTGGCCGTGGCCAAGGAAGTTGGCGGTCTGACCCATCCGTCGGTCGCTGACGCCTATCTGGCCTCTGGTCTCGTCGCCCTGGAATCCGGCGAACCCCGTCGTGCTCCCCTTTCACTCCACGAAGGGTCCTTGAGGGCCGCCGCCAACCGGCGCAACCAGTTGTCGTGGTTCGCCCACCTCGAAACAGCCCTTTTCCAGGAAGCGGACGGCCAACGGGAGCAGGCTATGACCAGCGCTCTCTCGACCAGAAACGACTTAGGAGCACCACCACCCCCGGTTGTGGCCAACCGGCTGCATACCCTCACTTGCCGGCTGCTCCGGCTGAATGGATCCCCCGAGGAGGCTCAGCGCCTCATCAATCGGTCGGCCAGCTCCGACATGGCTACGTTCGAGGAGGTGGCGGCTGCGCTCGCCCTGGACAAGCACGCTCAGGCCCGCAAGCTCCTCGAAGCGCTGGACGCTGCGCCGGATGCGGCCGAACCGGGAGCGTCAGTCAACAGCCTGCTCCTGCACGCGTGGTTGGCCGATTCGGAAGGGGCCGTCGATGAAGCCGGAACGCACTTGGCCGCGGCAATGGCCGTGGCCGAGAGGCACGGGCTCGTCGAGGCCTTCGTACGAGCGGGACCAGCGATCATCCGGCTCGTATCCGTACACGCCGAAGGAAATTCCGACCTTCGGGAACGGATCCTTCGGCGGGCGCAGGAGGTGGCGCTGCCCGCCCCTGAGGCCATCCTCGTGGACCCGCTAACCGACCGCGAAATGGAGATCCTCTCGTTCCTACCGAGCCGCTTGACCAACACCGAGCTCGCCGACCACTTCTTCGTGTCGCCCAACACCATCAAGACGCACATGGCTCACATCTACCGAAAGCTCGACGTCGCCAACCGCAATGCCGCCATTACCCGCTCCCGGCAACTCGGACTTCTCTGAACCCTTGAACGGGCACTGCCCTGACAACCTGGAAAAGCCCGCCTGCGAAGTCACCCTCCGAGGGTGATGACGGAACCGGCGTGATCGTGGTTCCATTTCGGCGCAGGCATCTGCACGGAGATCTCGGGCAGTTCCGCTAGGGGGAGCGGAGATGCCGGGCCGCAACGGCAGGAGCCGATTACCCACCCCACCGGAAGGAACCACCGATGATCGCCTACACCTACCCGCTCGCCGACCTCTTCGGTACCATGCTCGGCCTCTTCGTCTTCTTCATCTGGTTCTGGCTACTTATCGTGGTTTTCTCCGACATCTTCCGGAGCCACGATCTGGGGGGTGGAGCCAAGATGCTCTGGGTTTTGTTTGTCATCATCCTCCCGTTCCTCGGCATCTTCATCTACCTGATCGCTCGTGGGGGAAAGATGCACGAACGAGCTGCCGCCCAGTCCGCTCAGCAACAGAAGGCTTTCGACGACTACGTCAAGAAGACGGCCGGCGCCGGGACCAGCTCGACCGACCAACTGGCACAGCTGGCCGACCTCCGGAAACAAGGGGCCATCACCGATGCCGAGTTCGAGGCGCAGAAGCAGAAGATCCTGGCCTGAGCGCCGAGGGCGCTTCGAGAGGGGACACCCGATCAGAGGAGATTCATGTATTACCTAGGAGGAATCGTCTTCGCGGCGATGGCCATCTTGTTGGTGGTCGTGTTCGTCCGCAAGTTCCGTCAGAGCAATGACTGACCGTCGGCCGGGATCGGCGATACGGGCTCCGGTGGGTGGAGGTGTGGCACCCCGACGAGAAGGTGATGGTGGTGGCGCAAACTCAAGAATCCGTCTGGTGTCGATGTGATCCTCGACCTGGTGTTGATCGGCCTGGTCATCACACTCGAGCCGATTCCGCTGACGGCGTTCCTCCTCATACTGGCGTCCTCGGGCGGCGTGCGGAAGGGAGCCGCCTTCATCTTCGGGTGGTTCGTCTCGCTCGCCATCGTGGTGACCGCCACCGTCCTGGCCACGGGAAACAAGCCCCCCAAGCCCAGCACGGCACCGTCATTGGCCGCACTGGCCGTGAAGATGGCCATCGGTGTGGTGCTGGTGGCCATTGCCATTCGGCAATACCGAAGGATGGGCAAACCGAAGAAACCGAAGAAGACACCAAAATGGCAGACCGGCATCGACAACATGTCGCCGTGGTACGCCATGGGCCTTGCGCCGCTGACCCAACCCTGGGGACTGGTCGCGGCCGGGGTCGCCACCATCGTGGAGGCGAAGTTGTCGTCCTGGGAGAGCTACATCGCCCTCTTCCTGTTCTGTCTTGTCGCCACCGCCATCTACTTGGTCCTCGAGATCTATGCCGGCTTCCGACCCGAGAAGAGCCAGGTCCTTCTGACCTCGACCAGAGCGTGGATTGACTCCCACACCGATCAAGTGATCATCGTCGTCTCGCTGGTGCTCGGGTTGTGGTTGCTCGGCAAGAGCATCTACCAGGTCGTCACGTGATGGCCTCCACCCCGGCCGAGACCGACAGGGCCACCGCCGACCGAGACGGGGCCATGACCGGGCGCGGAGGGAAAGGGCCTCGATGGAGG
Source organism: uncultured Acidimicrobiales bacterium (assembly GCA_963747825.1). GTDB lineage: Bacteria > Actinomycetota > Acidimicrobiia > Acidimicrobiales > RAAP-2 > Bog-756. The sequence continues at coordinate 273,411 of CAVVGQ010000008.1, read as the reverse complement.
CGAATCGCCGCGTGGGTGCTGGTGGTGCTGGCCTGCATCCTCGCGGTGGTCTCGGTCATCACCGTGTTCGCCCGGAACCAGTTGCTGAACACTGACGCCTACGTCAACACGGTGGCCCCCCTGGCCAGCAATCCGGCCATCCAGACCCAGGTGGCCAAACAGGTCAGCGAGAACCTGATCAGTCGAACCAATGTCGAGACCAGGGTGAAGGATGCCCTCCCGCCCAAGGCCGGATTTCTGGCCACACCGATCACCTCGGGCCTCGAAACCGTGACCAACGAGCTTGCCCTGAAAGCGGTGCAGTCCGAGCAGTTCTACCGACTGTGGGTGGCCGCCAATCGGACCTCCCACAAGCAACTCGTGGCGGTGTTGACCGGTTCGAGCCAGGGCTCGGTCAGTTCGAAGAACGGCAAAGTCACCATCGATCTGAGCCAGGTGGAGGTCGATGTCAAGAAGAAACTGGATGCCAAGGGCATCACCGCCTTCGACAAGGTCCCAGCAGCCAAAGGGCTCAACTTCGTCCTGTTCCAGTCGGAGGATCTGGCCAAGATCCAGAAATTGACCAAGCTGCTCAACGACCTGGCCATCGTGTTGCCCATCATCACCTTGCTCGGCTTTGCCGGCGTGGTCGTGTTGAACCGAAACCGGCGTCGTGGACTGGTCCGGGCCTCGATCGGCCTGGCCCTGTCGATGGCTGCGATCCTGGTACTGATGGCGGCGGCCCGCCACCAGTACCTTTCGGGTCTGAGCCCGAACCAGTCGGTTGCAGCCAATCAGGCCGTGATTGACACGGTCACGGCGACGTTGCGCCTGTGGTTGCGCATCATCCTCGCCGTATCCGCCCTCATCGCCGTGGTGGCACTGTTGGCCGGCAACCGGCGCTTCCGGGCCTGGGCAACTCGAGATGATCGGCCCGAGAACCCCGTGCACAAGTTCGCGGCCGCGCACCGCAACAGCCTGCAGTGGAGCATCCTCGGCCTGGCCGTGGTGGTGTTGGTGGTGTGGAGTGAGCCCACCACCTTGGTGGCTCTGGTGGTGGTGGCGATCTCCTTGGTGCTGATCGGGGCGGTCGGACTCTACGGCGGTGGCGGCAAGCGGTTGAGCCCGTCAGCCGCCCCTGTCGCCCTGGAGCCGGGCGTCGACGGTCCCTCAACCTCGGTAGACAAGTAGCCCTTCGATCGAAGGCGTCGCCGCCGTCTGCGGGATCTTGGCCACGTCCAAGAGATCGACGGCCGGATCGAGTGATTGTCGGAGGGCCGAATCACCCGCCGAGGGTGACGAGTGATGGTGTGCGAGATGAGAAGTTGGGTCCAGACGCTCGGTTCGACGGAGCGCTGAGCCAGGTTGCAGGAGTAGACATAGGAACGCCAGTCACCAAGACGGCGAGGTTGCAAGGTAGGCGGTGGCTCCGGAAAGGTGAACATGACGATCGTGATAGTGCTTCTCCTGGTTTCCTTCTTCGCCGCGGCTCTGCTGGTGCCTCCCTGGTTGATCGCCCGTTCCGCGGAGAAGATTCCGGCCCGGGTTCCCGAAGAGTGGGTTGCCGCCTACGAAGCAGAGGGCAAGTGATCGTCCGGTCATGAATGGATCCTCCGGTCCGGGGAAATGACCGGAGATAGCGCGATTCAAGGCGAGAAGCGCTGGCCGATGGCCGTCACATTGATTGTTGCCATGGCGCTGCCGGTGCTGCTTCCATCCAGGTTCAGTCTGGGACCGATATGGATCGTCCCTGCTCTCGAGGCCTTCCTGCTGGTGGCCCTGATCATCGCCGACCCCGGGCGCATCGATCGCCGCTCGATGCTCGTGCGGTCCTTCTCTATCGCCCTCGTCGTCATACTGGTCGTCGGAGCCACCGCCGTCACCACTCGGCTGGTGGTGGATCTCGTCAGGGGTGGACCCGACACGAATTCGCCGGACAGCTTCTCCGGGTGGGCTCGCTGGTGTGGGTATACATCATCATCACCTTCTCCTTCCTCTTCTGGGAGCTCGACGGCGGGGGACCCGAGACGCGGTCCCGCTCCGCCGCGGACTTTCCGGACCTGGCGTTCCCGGAACACCTGAACCCTCGCGTCACCCGGCCCGGATGGCGGCCTGAGTTCTTTGATTACCTGTACCTTGGCTTCACCAACGCCACCGCCTTCAGCCCCACCGACGTGATGCCGCTCGCTCGGTGGGCGAAACTGGCGATGGCGGTCCAGGCCACTGCCAGCATCGTCGTCCTGGGTCTTGTCATCGCTCGAGCCGTCAACATCCTGAAGTAATGACGCGAGCCCGGAGTGAACCGAAAATGGATCCTGCCCCGACCCCGGACCAAGGACGGACAGGCCGCACCCGGGGTTTCGGACCCTTCGTCACCTTTATCGAGTACGAGAGACCCAATGGCGTCTTGGAAAAGTGGGAATCGCGGCGTCAGCGCAAGAGTCGAATGGGTGGCATCTGGTGGGCGCCCCGCTCTCGGAGTTGGTGGATCGGCATTCTCTTTGCCATCGGGTCAATCCTCTTCGCTCTGGGTGCGGTCCCTGGATGCGCCCAAGCCCTGGGACGACTGCTCGACTCCGTCACGTTCTTCATCGGATCCCTGTTCTTCACCTCAGCCGCCCTCCTCCAGTATTCGGAGTCCGTGGACGCCGACAAAAAACCCCCAGCTGGTCGGTGGCGGCGACTGATGTCCGTTCGTCCCCGCCAGATCGACTGGTGGGCCGGCGGCATCCAACTCATCGGCACCCTCTACTTCAATGTGAGCACTGCCGTTGCCATCAGTACCGATCTCAGTGCCCAGACGGCCCGACACCACGTATGGCGGCCGGATGCGGTCGGTTCGGTCTGCTTTCTGGTGGCGAGCGGCCTGGCCTGGTTCGAGGTGTGCCACGGATGGGCGTCGTGGGCTCCCCGAAGAGTGTCGTGGTGGATCACCCTCCTCAACCTGGCGGGGTCCGTCGCCTTTGGGGTCTCGGCTGTCGCCTCGTACGTCGTTCCCGCCACGGGGCAGATTCGGAACCTCGAGCGTTCCAACCTGGGTACATTCGTGGGCGCACTGTGCTTCCTGGTCGGCGCCGTTCTCCTGCTACCCGAGGGGGCAGAATGAGTAGCGGCCTCGGACGCTCAGGTGTCGGTCCTCACCCGCCACGAAGGCCGTTGACTGCGACAGTCAGGGCGTTGCTGGCCCTTTCGCATTCGGCTACGAGGCGCGCCGCCTCCAAGACGACGTCGACCTCATCGGGTGTGGCCCTTACCATGGCCTCGATGTACGCGCGCCACCTCTGACAGGGCCACGAGACCGATCGTCGCACTGGCCGACTTCAGTGCATGGGCCTGAAAGGCGAGCGCCCCGGGGTCGGCGGCAGCGCCGGCCATGACGACTGCGGCCACCCGCTCCCGGTTGTCGGAGATGAATGAGTCGATGAGATCGACCCGCATCTCCTCGTCGCCACCCAGCTCAACGAGGAGAGTCTCCAGGACGTCAGGGTCGAACACGACCTTCGCGGACTCCGCGGACTCCGCGAACTCCGCGGAGTCAGGGTGAGCATCCCAGTCACCGACGATTGCGAGCATCTCCTGTCGGTGGAACCGGTGCTGCAATGCGTCGTCAAGGTCGATGAAGCGGACCGGTTTGCCCAGATGTCCGTCCATCCCAGCCCGTATGCACTCTCCCTGGCACTCTGGCGTCACGTCCGCGGTCATGGCGATGATGACGGGCTGGTAGGTCGGGTCCGTTTCAGCCCGGATCAAGCGGGCCGCCTCGATCCCGTCCATGCGTGGCATCCGGACATCCATGAGGACCACGTCGTAGAACGAGGCGTGCATAGCCGAGACCGCATCCACGCCGTCGCCGGCGACGTCTGCGTAATAGCCGAGCCTTTCCAGCATCAACACCACAATGTCCTGACAGACCTCATCGTCCTCGACCACGAGCACTCGGCAGTCGGCAGAGCTGTCCAGTACGGAGGACGGGTTGAGGGTTGCCATGCTCACCGCGGCTGATCCGATTTGTCAGGTCCCGACCCGGACGTGGGGATGGCACGAACGGAAGGTACATTCGACGTCGATCTGACACGATTTGCGGGTGCGGCGGGTCTGGAGGTCATTTTCTGCTCCCATCATGGTGGTGTGAGACCTTTTGTCCCCAGGGACGAAAAAATGGTCTTGCGAGGCCGGAGTCGAGTCTTACCTCGAGCAAGTATCGGACAGATGTGTGAGTTACCAGAGTGGAGGTGGCCCTACGACTCCGAGGGAATACCTCCCGTAGATGGATTGGCTCGTCGATCTCTCCGTTCGAGACTGCTCTGCCCCACTCCGTCCCAAGCGTTCGTCAGCCCATCTGATCCGCTCGGGACCTCGACCTCGGGCTCGACCGGACAACGGGTCGGCTCGGTGGCTGCGCCCGAAAGTGCACCCCCGCTAACTTTATGATTCACCCCCCGGCCGTCGGGTTCAGTGGACACCCTCGGGTACCGATGGCAGACACATGACATCCGACGCTGTCCGGCGACGACTGACTTCCGGCCGCGTTCTGGTGGTTGAAGACGACGATGACCTTCGCCTGGCCATCCGGTTCTCCCTTGAGCAAATGGGGTGGACGGTTGAAGCGGTGTCGACGGGTGCCGACGGCATCGCCGCTGCCCTCAAGACCATCCCCGACGTGATCACCCTCGACATCGGGTTACCTGACGTCGACGGCCGCGAGGTGCTGAAGCACCTCAAGTCCGACCCGGAGACGGCATGGATCCCGGTTGTGATCCTCTCGGCGGGGACCGGGGGACCGAGTGCCGCCGCCCTCTTGGATGCGGGCGCCCAGGACTACATCGCCAAGCCGTTCTCGTCGGACGAACTCGGAACCCGGCTGGGTGTGGCTCGGCGGGTTGCCGCCGCCCACCGCCTTCTGGTCAGCCAGTGAGAGCCGCTTCCGTCTGGCCTTTGACGCGGCCCCGGTCGGGATCGCCGAAGTCGGTCTGGACGGCCGGTTTCTGCGCCCGAACCCCGCCCTGTGTGAGCTGCTCGGCTACACGGAAGAGGAGCTCCGCAACAAGACCACCGCCGATGTCAGCCACCCCGAGGACGCAGCCCTCGTCCGGCGGGCCTTGAAGGAGATGTGGGCATCCGACGACCTGCCCGATGCGGTCGACCACATCAGCCGGGAGGAACGCCGGTACATCACGTCGAGTGGCCGGGACGTCCACTGCGAACTGAGCGCGGTGGCCATGTACGACGACGAAGGCCGCCGCCACCACATTCTCGCCCACTTCGTGGATATCACCGAGCGCAAAGTGCACGAGCGCGTCCTGGCCGATGAACGGCGCCGCCTGCATGCGGCCGAGGTCATCGGAAACATCGGATCATGGGAGATGGATCTCGAGGGCCGCTTCGTGACCTGGTCCGACACCCTCTACCGGATCTACGGTATGGATCCTGGCGGCGAGCCAGCAGACCCATCGGCAGGACTTGACCGATGTCCATCCTGACGACGCCGAAATGCTGCAATCCGCCGTCGACGAATGCGCAGCATTCGGGAACGACGATCCTTGCCCGCTACCGGTCGATCACGCCCGAGCGACGGCGAGCTCCGATGGTTCGAAGTGCGGGGCGAACGGGTCACCGACGGCGAGGGTGCCCCGCGCCTCACCGGGTCGGTGATCGATATCAGCGAGCAGGTGTGGGCCAGGGAGATCTTGGAGTCGGACCGCTTTCCGCGAGGACCGCGATGTTGCCGTTGAGCAGTCACTGCAGAAATCATCGTTCCTGGCCAACATGAGCCACGAGATCCGCACCCCGATGAACGGCGTGATCGGCATGACCGGGCTGCTGTTGGACACGCCGCTCGACGTCAATCAACGCGACTTCGTCGACACCATCCGCGGGAGCGGCGAGGCCCTGCTGACGATCATCAACGACATCCTCGACTTCTCCAAAATCGAATCCGGGGAGCTGGACCTCGAGTGCCACCCCTTCGACCTCCGGGAGTGCATGGAAGCCACGTTGGCCGTGGCCGCGGCCACCGACACCAAGGGCATCGAACTCCTCGGCCATCTCGACGACGGCTGCCCTCCCCGGGTCCTCGGGGACGTGACCCGTCTGCGTCAGGTGCTGGTCAACCTGGTCGGCAACGCCGTCAAATTCACCGAAGACGGGCACGTGCTGTTGACCATCGAGCCGGACCACGACTGCTCCGACGGGGAGGGAATGCGAGTGTCGGTGTCCGACACCGGAATCGGCATCCCCGCTGATCGGCTGGGCATCCTGTTCGACTCCTACAGCCAGGTCGATTCCTCGACCACCCGTCTGCACGGTGGCACCGGACTGGGACTGGCGATCAGTGACCGGTTGGTCCGGGCCATGGGAGGCACCTTCAAGGTCGAGAGCATCGTCGGCGGGGCAGCACGTTCAGCTTCTCGATCGGGCTATGCGCGGCCCCGGGCCCGGCCCCACGCAATCGTCCGGACCCGAGCGCCAAGTTGAAAGGCCAACACGCTCTGGTGGTCGATGACAGCGCCACCAACCGCCGGATCTTGCGCTATCAGCTGGAGACGTGGGGCATGCGGGTCTCGGATGTGGAGAGTGGGGCCGAAGCCCTCGCCCTGGTCGAATCCGGTGCCGCCTTCGACGTGGCTCTGGTGGACATGAAGATGCCCCAGATGAGCGGGTGAGGAACTCGCCGTCGACCTCTCCGCTCAGTGACGCCGGCAGGTCGATCCCCCTCATATTGGTGAGTGCCTGCCGGTGGCAGTTGAGCGACCGATCTCTTTTCCGCCGTCCTCACCAAACCGGTGATGAATGCCCGTCTCCGGGACAGCCTGCTCGAAGCCATCTGGCCCGGCGACCCGGTGCCCCGGGACTCTGGCGAAGTGAGCGAATGGCCCGAGCAGGACCAGAGCGATGAGGGTCCTACTCGTCGAGGACAACAGCGTCAACCAACGCGTCGGCCGGCTCATCCTCGAGAAGCTGGGGCACCGCGTCGATCTGGCCGGAAATGGGCTCGAGGCGGTCCACGCCGTCAACCTCGTGCCATACGACGCCGTGTTCATGGACATCCAGATGCCGGAGATGAACGGACTCGATGCCACCAGGCTGATCCGGGCCGGCACGCTGCCGTTCCGACAGCCGTACGTCATCGCCGTCACCGCCAACGCCACGGTCGAGGACCAGCGGGAGTGCCTCGAGGCCGGCATGGACGAATTCCTCACGAAGCCGGTCCGCCTCGGCCACTTCAAGGCGGCTCTGGAGCGGGCCGAGGCGCATGCCGTGCCGCCGACGATGTCGGTGAACAGATGACGCCGCCAGAATCCCCCAGATCCCAAACTGCAAGCAACCGTCCTCGATACCGGTGACGGTGGGTGACGATCCCGTCGGCCCCCCGGAGTGGCGCCCACCTCGGGCAAGATGCCTCTCAAGCGCGCCCCGGATTCCAACGAGGAGTGGGCCAAGGAGGCATCCAAGGCCTTTCTCGAGTTGGCACCGGACGCGGTGGTGATCATCAATGCCGAGGGAACGATGATCCTGGTCAACGCCCAGACCGAAACTATGTTCGGATATCACACGCCACCTGCTGGTCGGACACTCCGTCGAGATGCTGCTGCCCGAGTCAGCCCGTGGGAGCCACGTCCGCCACCGCGCCGGATATGTGGACCAGCCTCGGATCAGGACGATGGGAGCGCGGCTGGATCTCTTCGGCCTCCGAGCCGACGGCAGTGAGTTCCCCATCGGAATCAGCCTCTCGCCTCTCAATACCGGTAGGGGCATGCTCTTCGCCGCGGCCGTGCGCGACGTCACCGAGCGGCGCCGGGCCGATGCAAAGTTCGGCTCGTTCCTCGAGCATGCGCCCGGACGCCGTGGTGGTGATCGAAGGCGACGGGAGGATCGCCATCGTGAACGCCCAGACCGAGCGGCTGTTCGGGTACAGACGGTCGCGGCTGATCGGACAGCCGGTCGAGATGCTCCTGCCAATGCGATTTCGGGAGTCACACATTTCCCACCGCTCCGGCTACGAGGCGGAGCCGCGGATTCGAACCATGGGCGCAGGTTTCGACCTGTTCGGCGAGCGAGCCGACGGTAGCGAGTTCGCCATCGACATCAGCCTGGCCCCGCTCGAGACAGAGACGGGGACCATGTACGCGGCAACGGTCCGGGACGTGACGGAGCGCAAACGACTGGAAGCCAACCGTGAGGAGTTCATCCACCATGCCGCCCACGAGCTGCGGACCCCTCTTGCCACTCTGGCCACGCTCAGCGAAACTCTTTCGTCCGGGATCAACGACATGGCGCCTGACGACGTCACCGCGGCCGTGGCCGCGCTCAGACGTCAAGGTGAGCGGGCGAGGGTACTGGTGTCGAATCTGCTCGACCTGTCGCAACTCGAAAGCGGCCGTAGCGATATCCTCCTGGCCCCCGTCGACCTCGGGAACATCGTCGCCCTGGTTCTCGAGGGGGCCCCGACTCCCGAGGGAAAGTGTGTGGCCGTCGAGTTCGACCGTACGTTCATGGTGGTGGCAGATCCGATCCAGTTGAACCGCATCTTTACGAACCTGCTCACCAATGCCTATCGATACGGCGGTCCCGAGATCAGAATAACGGCACAAATCAGTGGGGAGTATGTGATCACTGATGTGTCCGACAACGGCGACGGGGTCCCAGGTGAACTCCGATCACGGGTGTTCGAACCGTTCGTGCGAGGCAAGACCGCCGGCTCCGTGGGCGGTTCCGGTGTCGGTCTGGCCTTATGTCGTCGAATCTGCGAAGCCCTCGGAGGAGCGATCTGGTATGAGGTCAAACCCGTCGGCGCCACCTTCCGGCTTCGCCTACGACTGGCGTCGTGACCGACGACGAATCGACCCCCGTCTGCGGCCCACGTCAGGCCGGATCACTCCCATGGGTCGAGGAATCGAGAGACCTTGACCGTCCGCAGCGACGCCCAAGGGGCCGGATCCGGTCCGGAGCGAAGCCTCAGGCGGCTGCGTAATAGCGGCTGGCGTCGCCCTGCAGTGCCGCGCTCGGCCGCCCGTCAAGCCCGACGGCGGCTGTGCCGGCGGTCGTCACCCGTTGCATTCGGCGGTGGTCCCGCCCGTAGTCGTAGATGGCGTAGTGCTGCGTCGATCGGTTGTCCCACACGGCCACGTCCCCCTCCCGCCAGTGCCACCGCACGATGTTCTCCGGACGAGTCACGTAGGACTGGAAGATCCGGATGAGGTCGACCGATTCGGGGTTGCTGTGGCCGACCAGGCGGTGAGCAAAACCACCGAGTAGGAGTGCCGGTTCCCCGGTCTCGGGGTGAGTCCGTACCACCGGGTGCTCGGTTTCGAAGACCTCGGAGACGAAGGCCTTGAGGTGCTCCAACCGTTCGGGCGGCAGCGAGCCCTTCAGAGCGGCCACGTCAACCCGACCGTAGTCGTGGCCATTGGAGTGGACGGCCCGTAGGCCGTCGGCCAACTGCCGGAGGTCCGCCGGAAGGTCCCGGTAGCCGGCGACGGTGTTGGCCCACAGTGTGTCCCCGCCCACGTCGGGAAGGACAATGGCTCGCAGGACCGAGAAGGCGGGTGGGTGTTCCACAAACGTGACGTCGGTGTGCCAGTGGTTGGCGGCGGCGCCGGCATACGAATCGAGGTCGAAGACCTCCGGGTCCTCCTCCGTCACCGGCAACGTGGGGTGCCCGCGGGTGAGCGGTCCCAAACGCGAGGCAAAGGCGATTTGCTCGGCCGGGCCAATGTCCTGGTCCCGAAAGAACACCACTCGGTGGCTGAGCAGCGCCTGGCGGATGGCGACTATATCCACGTTCCGCAACCGGCGGAGGTCGACGCCAGCGATCTCGGCGCCGGTGCGGACAGTCAGGCGCCTTACGGTGAGGGCAGTCTCGGTGGTCGTGCTCATGGCTTCTCTTCAATCATGATGTTCTCCATCATGTATCTATGTTGTGGGTGTGTCCACCCCAAAGCCGTGGGATTGCCGAGACGACCATCATGCAGGGGCAATCACGAACTCTCGTTGGGTTACGCCACCACACGTGGGAAGAGGTCCCGACCCGCTCGCTCCCGACCAAGAGTCACGCCGTTATCGCGATTGGCCGTGTCCGGCCGGCTGCACTCCAGCCAGGTGGATTCATTGCAATGGCTGTCGGTGTTTTTCTGGACTTCGCCGTCAAGGCTGGGCCCGCGGTCGGGGTCAACCTCCGCTCCCTTCCTGATGACGGTCGGCACTCTCGCAGTCCTTCTTCCGATAGCCAGCAATGCCGCGCTCGGAATTCGTCGCCAACGGACCATCGTTGAGGAGGATGAAGGATATGGCTTCAACCGGGAGAACACCTTGCTCTGAGCGCGAGGTGGTCATGTACTCCTTCGAAGCGGTCTCTCGGCCCGCGAGCCACCCGGCGAGGATTGGCTGGCCGATGCCGACATTCCTTATTGATCCGCTTCCAACGCCCAGTCGGGATAGTCCCGCTTCCGGAGGTGAGGCATGGGCTCGGCCCACTCATGGCCACATGAGTCACAGGATCGGTGGACGTGTTCGGTGCTCCGTTCGGGTAGAGCGCATTCCCCATCGTCGCCAGAGTGGAAGCTGAACGTCGAACCAATCACGCCGCACTTCTGGCAAGGCTTCTCCCGCTTGAATGCCGCCATCAGAACCTCCCGCTCATAATCGTGGGCAACCCCGTCAGCCGACGGAATCCATCTGCAATTCAAAGTCGGTCGCTCTACTGTCCCCGCCCAGATCCGGAGCCAGGTAGGCGTTGAGCATTCTCCGTAGCTCACCGGAAACCGCCGCCACGGAATGCTCCTTTTCGGTCACCCGAGCCGAAAAGACGAACGATTGGAGGGCCAGTTGGAGGCAGTAGGCCACAAGATCCCGTCCGTCCTCTGCGACGCCGATCGAACCATCGACCCGTCCATCGTCCAACAGTCGATCGAACAGGGCGACTGCCGAGCGTTGGGTGGTCCCGAACCGGTCGATGACGTAAGGCATGAGCAGGTCGGGGTCGACGTCGAGAACTCGCTGGAACAGTGGATGGCGGGGAAGGCGTTCTACGCACGTGACTGCCGACTCCACCAGTCGGTCCCGCGCCGTCGGGAGCGCAGCCACCTCGTCGCCGATCTCGGCCATGAGGGTACTGAACTCCCTGGTCATGAGAGCCTTGAGCACCCCAGCCAGGTCCGGGAAGTATCGGTAGAGGGTCATGCGACTGACATCAGCCAGTCGGGCAACGTCCGTCAGGGTGGTACGTCGAACTCCGACCGCCATCACCGACTGCAGCGCGGCGTCCAGCAGGGCGTCCCCGTTACTTTTTGAAGTCACTTGTCACACTGTAGCAAAGTGGTTAGGTTCTGAAACATGAGCGAACCCATCCGTATCTCGCGTCGTGCCGTACTGGGAGGAGCGTTGATCGGAGGTGCCGCTATCGGCCTGCCGGCGGGCAGTGCTTCCGCCGCCGCCGCCCGGAACGCGCCGGTCCGAGCAGCCAAGAAGGCAAAGAAGCCGGGACCCGGTACGCTCCCCAACCCGTCGCTACCACCGGGCACCGACACCATCCCGGAGATCACAACCATCATTGCCGTGATGATGGAGAACCACACCTACGACAGTGTCCTCGGCATGCTGGACGTCCCCACCGTGCCGACCGCCGGATACACGCTCGACGGCAATGGCCTGCCGACCAACTCGAACCCGTGGCCCAAGTCCCAGACCGTGTTCCCCCCACCGGTCAAGGACGCCGTCTTGAAGGCCTTCCCGATGGCCACCGCCTGCCAGCTCGACAACGGAAAAATGACGGGGCTCGACCGCCTATCCGTGGAACACCTGGGCCGCCAGCCACACGTCGTACGCCGGCGGCAAGATGGACGGGTTCGTGAAGAGCCAGAGCGGGCCGGTGTCCATGGGCTACTACGACTCGGATTTCCTCCCCTTCGTCAACTCCCTGGCGGCGACCTTCCCGGTGTGCACCAACTTCTTCTCCTCGGTGATATCGCAGACCTACCCCAACCGTCGCTACTTCATGGCCGGCACGTCGCACGGCCTCCTGAACGACACGTTGAAAACCGACGTGCCTGCCAACGGCACCATCTTCGAAGCCCTCAACACCTACGGCATCCCGTGGAAGAACTACTACGTCGACGGCAGCGATCCGTCCATCCTGATCTGGACCTACCTGGCCGGAAAATCAGACGTCTACAACGACACCAACGTAACCACCATGGATCAGTTCTTCAGCGATTGCACGAGCAGGCAATCTGCCCGCCTACAGCATGGTCGACCCCAACTTCGGGGACTCCTCCGAGGAGGACCCCCAAGACGTCCAGAACGGCGACTACTTCCTGTCCACGGTCATCAACGCCGTGATGGCTTCACCCCAGTGGGAAAGCACGCTGCTGGTGTGGACCTACGACGAGGGCGGTGGCTACTACGACCACGTACCGCCGCCCAAGGCGGTCAAGCCAGACGACGTGCCACCCATCCTGGCCGCTGGCGATCCGGGAGGAGCGGTGTTCAACCGCTACGGGTTCCGGGTGCCGTCGGGGATCGTGTCGCCCTATGCCATTCCCGGTTACGCGTCGACGGTGACGCACGACTTCACCTCGATCCTCAAGTTGATCGAGACGAAGTGGAACCTGCCCGCCCTCACCTACCGTGACGCCGACGCCGACGACCTCCTCGACAGCGTCGACCTCACCAGTGAACCGGCGTTCCTCACCCCGCCCACGCTGGCCACGGCGATCAACCCGGGTAATCCCGCCACCACCGATGAAGCCTGTCAAGCCGAGGAGCCGATCCAGATTCCGCCACCGGGCTACGTCACGACCGGCTGAACTGGCGGGGCTCTTTGCCACCTCTCCCTCATTGCCAATGGATGTAAACATGTCGGCGGCGGGAGGCAGCACCGAGCCTGCAACAGCCTACGACTTGCCCCGGCCCGCCCGGACGTCTGTTCATTGCACCAGTTTGGCGACCTGGCCGATGAGAGCGGCGTTGAGCTCGGTGAGACACTGTCCGAGATTGAGTTGGTCTCCTTCACTCCAGTCGTTGAACATCTCCTCGAGTACCCGTCGGCGTTCCCGCTCTACGTTCGACATGGCCTGCCGGCCCGTTCCGGTGATGGCCAGATGTGACGATCTCCGATCCCCGGGGTTGGGCTGACGTTCGACGAACCCACCCGCCACCAGGACTGTGGCCTGGCGGGTGACGGTGGAGGCGTCAAGTCCCAGTGCGGTGGCCAGGACAGTTGTCGGTACCGGCCCCATTCGTTCGAGGGTTCGCAGCATGAGGTAGCCGGCCCGGTCGACCTGGGCGTACAACGAGCTCCGACGCCCGAGGGTCTCCAGGTGGCGCACCAGGGTCAAGAGCTCGATCTCGATGGTGCCGATGGCACCCCTCACAGAGTCCGGACTCACGAACACCCCTTGCTGGTCACCCGATAAAATAGCGAGAAGTACATGTATCATACACGTGACTCTGGACACGCCGTCTGGCTGGGGAATGGAGGGCTGAGATGCGAGGGCCGATTGTCGTTGGCGCTGACGGATCAGAAAACAGCCGACTCGCTATCGAAGGGGCGGCGGCCATTGCCAAAGGGAGCGGCCAGTCGGTGGTCGTGACCTATGTTCGCCACGTCCCTCTTGCCGGCTTGAGTGCCGGCTGGACGGGAAGCTTGAGCGTCGGTGCCCTTCATGAAACGCTGTGCACCAGCGAGTCCCTGGCCGAAGCCCAGAGCATCGCCATTCTCGACGCGGCTGGGGCGGACTGGCGTTTCGTGGTGCGGGTCGGTGACCCGGCCAACGAGCTGATGCGATTGGCCACCGAGGTCGGCGCTGAAACCATCGTCGTTGCCGGAAGACGTCACGGTGCTCTCGGCGCCATGGCCTGCGCTTCGGTGTGCACGCAACTGCTCCACCGGTGGCCCCGCTCCGTGATGGTCATCCACCCCCATTCGGAGAAAGCCGATGCCACCGCCAAGACGGTGCCCGGAGAACAGTGATGAGGACCCATCAGAGTTCCGACCCCGGACGCCTGGCCGATCGGCCCGTGGGAGGTGCTTGCGTCTGATGTCGGCGGTTATCGGAGAAGAGGCGAGCGAAGGGCGCCGCGATCGCTACAAGTGGATCGCTCTGTCGAACACCACCTTGGGAATTCTGATGGTGACCATCAATACGTCGATCCTGCTCATTTCCCTGCCTGCCATCTTCCGGGGCATCAAGCTCCAGCCCCTGGCCCCTGGTAACACGTCATATTTCTTGTGGATCCTGATGGGGTTCCTCCTGGTGACGGCGGTGCTGGTGGTGAGCTTCGGCCGGGTCGGGGACATGTACGGCCGGGTCCGCATGTACAACCTCGGCTTCGCCATCTTCACCGTGTTCTCCATCCTGTTGTCCCTCACCTGGATGACGGGGGCGGCGGCGGCCCTGTGGATCATCTTGATGCGCTTCGGCCAAGGGGTGGGGGGAGCCTTCCTCTTCGCCAACTCGAGTGCGATCATCACCGACGCCTTTCCCGAGGACGAACGGGGAAAGGCCATGGGCATCAACGGGATCGCGCTTGTCACCGGGTCCTTCCTTGGCCTGATCCTCGGCGGACTGCTGGCCCCGATCGAGTGGCGCCTGGTGTTCCTCGTCTCGGTCCCCTTCGGGGTCTTCGGGACGATATGGGCGTACTTGAAGCTGAAGGACAACGGCATACGCATCGAGAGCAAGATCGACTGGCTGGGAAACATCACGTTCGCGGTCGGCCTCATCGCCCTGCTCACCGGCATCGTCTATGGGATCCAGCCCTACGGCGGCCACACCATGGGCTGGACCAGTCCGTTCGTACTGGGCACCGTCGCGGGAGGAGTGCTCCTCCTGTTGGCCTTTGTGTTCATCGAGACCAAAGTCGACAATCCGATGTTCCAGCTTCACTTGTTCAAGATCCGGGCCTACACCGCCGGAGTGATGGCCATGTTCTTGTCGGCCATGGGCCGGGGTGGGCTTCAGTTCATGTTGATCATCTGGCTCCAGGGGATCTGGCTGCCTCAGCACGGCTACAACTTCTCGCAGACGCCCCTCTGGGCCGGCATCTACATGATCCCCCTCACTGTCGGCTTCCTGATCTCCGGGCCCTTCGCCGGCATCGTCGCCGACCGCAAAGGGGCCCGGGGGATCGCCACCATTGGTCTCGTCGGAGCCGGGGCCTGCTACTTGTTCCTCAATCTTCTTCCCATGAACTTCCGGTATCTCCCCTTCGCCGTCATCATCCTCTTCTTCTCCCTCTTCTCCGGCATGTTCTTCTCGCCCAACCAGATGGCCATCATGAACAGCCTTCCCCCCGACCAACGGGGGGCGGGGGCAGGTATGAACGCCACGTTCATGAACTCCGCCCAGGTGCTGTCCATCGGAGTCTTCTTCTCGATCGTCACCTTGGGTCTGGCCGCCTCGCTCCCGGGTGACCTGTACCACGGGCTCGTCGCCCAAGGGGTTCCCATCTCCGAAGCCCAGAAGCTCTCGCACCTCCCGCCCATCGGAAGCCTGTTCGCGGCGTTCCTCGGGTTCAACCCCATCCAGACCGAGGTTCCCCACCAGGTGCTGGTCCACCTGGGCCCGACTCGCGCCGCCTATCTGACCGGTCGCAGCTTCTTCCCCAAGCTCATCTCCCCCTCATTTGCCGACGGGCTGCATCTGGCCTTCTACTTCGCCGCCGCCACCAGTTTCATCGCCGCCGTTGCTTCGTGGCTGCGGGGCGGCAAATACATCCACTCACAGCAGAGCGTGACCGACGACGTGGGATCCGGTCTCCTCGAAGTGGGCGATCTGGCTGCATCCGAGGTCGGTGCCGGTGTGATGGTCGACGACTGAGCAACTCGATGTCGAGAGTCAGGCCGCGGCCGCCCTGCAGCTGCTCACCATCCTGCGTGATCGGCATCGCCTGGACGGCGCAGCAGCCGCTCGACGAATACATCCGGTTGCCACCCGCCAGCGCACCGCAGTCAGGTGGTGCTTGGGCCGAGGAGCCACACTTCGGTCACGTCTCGACCGGTGGTGGTGCTCCGTCGAGGGCCTTGGCCAGCAGCACGTGCAGCTCGCGTCGCTCCGGGGCGGTGAGGGACGCCAGCACCTCGTCTTCGACGCTCTCGATTCCCTTTTCGGCATTTTCGAAGGCACGCAGTCCTTCGTCGGTGATCTCGACCAGGTGTCGACGTCGATCGGCCGGATCACGGCGGCGGAGGGCAAACTCCTTCGACTCGAGCTCGTTCAGCAAAAGCACGAGGTTGTTGGCATCGATGCACATCATCTCGCCCAGCTCCTGCTGCGGGATCGGGTTGTGCTCCCGAAGGTGAGCCAGCATTGCGAACTCCTTCATTCGCATTCCCAGCAACTCTTCGGGAGTGCGCCGGTAGACGACCCGGGAGAGCTGGGTCAACAACACCGTCACCCCCGGCGTCGTACTCGTCGACATGGCCGGCATGATAGCAGAATTGTAGCAGATATTCCTACTATCCTACAATCTTGACACTCACTCATTTAGTGACTATCAATGTATAGGGACCCGAGATCCCCCGAGAGACCGAGGAGACACTCCCATCCCATCCTCCCTTCGTGGCCTCATGCATGACCACCGCCGATGGATCGCCCTGATCGTCGTCTGCTTTGCGATGTTAATGAACATCCTCGATCAGACGATCGTGAACGTGGCCCTGCCCACCATCCAGCGCGATCTGCACTTCTCCCAGGCTTCGCTGGCCTGGGTGATCGACGCCTATCTGATCACCTTTGCCGGCACGCTCCTGCTGGCGGGTCGACTCGGTGACCTCATCGGTCGCAAGAAGGTCTTCCTGGTCGGCGTGGCGCTGTTCACACTGGCCTCGGCCGCGTGCGGCGCTGCCGACAGTCAGGCTCTCCTCATCGGGGCCAGGTTCGTCCAGGGGTTGGGCGCCGCCCTGTCGTCCTCGGTCATCCTGGCCATCATCGTCGCCGATTTCCCCCTCCCGGCCGAGCGGGCCAAGGCCATGAGCTCGTACATCATCGTCGCCGTCGGAGGCGGATCGCTCGGCCTTCTGGTCGGGGGGTACGTGACCCAGGCGCTGAGCTGGCACTGGATCTTCTTCATCAACATTCCGATCGGCGTCGCCACCTTCGTCGCCGGAGCTGCACTGATCGAAGAGAACATCGGGATCGGATTCCGTGCCGGATTGGACATCGCCGGGGCTGTCCTCAGCACGGCGGGATTGATGCTGGCGGTCTACGCCATCGTCAGTTCGAGTTCTTATGGCTGGCACTCGCCCCACACCTTGAGCTTCGGTGCGGCAGCAATCGTGATTCTCGTCTTGTTCGTCCTGCTCGAGAAGCCGATTGGCCAATCCGATGATGCCGATCAAAGTCATGCGGTCTCCGGGCCTGCTTTCCTCCAGTCTGGTCAGGGGACTGATGGTGGTCGGCATGTACAGCACCTTCTTCATCGGTGTCCTGTACTTCCAGCACGTGCTGGGCTACGACCCCATTCGGACCGGCCTCGCTTTCCTGCCCCAGACTCTTTCCGTAGCGCTGATGTCCTCGGGGGTGACCGCCCGTATCATGCGCCGGCTCCAACCGAAGTTCACCGCTCTGACCGGTCTGGCGGTCCTCGGTGGTGGGCTGGCTCTGCTCATAAGCTCAGGCGTGGGGACGGCCTACTTCCCACTCATCTTCGCGGCCTTGCTTCTCATCGGCCTCGGGGCGGCAATGGCGTTCACCCCCTTGCTGACCATTGCCTTGGCCGAGGTTCCGGCCCAGGACGCGGGTATCGGCTCGGGGATCGTCAACGTGTCCCAACAGGTGTCGGCAGCGCTCTCGGTTGCCGTCCTCGGGGCGGTCTCGAGTCGGCACACCGCCTCCCTTCTCGCCTCTGGCAAATCGGTGGTCGACGCATTGGACGGTGGCTACCGGTTGGCATTCACCATTGCTCTGGCCAGTGTCGTCGTGGGGTTCGTGCTCGGGTTCGTCCTTCTCAAACAGCCGAGTTCGCCGCCCGACGATCCGGAGATCGTTGCCGAGTCCGACAACGCGGCAGCCGAAACGATGATCGCCGAAGCTCTCTGACCACACCGAGGTGGGAAGTTATCGAGGCAGGCGCCCACTCGGTGTGCGCGGAACCGGCACCGGTCAGCGGGTGTCATGCCGGCCTCTCTCGTCGCCCGCAGCGTGCCCGCCCCAAAGGGCGTGACCGAGTGATCGCCGTCGGCCGATCGAGCACTCCCCCCGCCACTGATCCGGGAATTCATCGTCTGTTAATCATCGGCCGGCCGCACAGGCATTGCGGGTTACGTCGATTGGCTTCACACTGAATTGTGGCTACCTGGCGAGCGCCCATCAACATGGGCGAGACCGGATAAGGGGAGGATATGCCGAAACTCAGTGCTGCTGAAGTTGTCCGTCTTGTTGCCGACGAGAGTATCGAGGTGGTCGACCTCAGATTCTGCGACCTTCCCGGTCTGATGCAACACTTCTCGATTCCCGCCCATGCCCTCACCGAGGACGCGCTCGAAGAGGGCTACGGGTTCGATGGCTCGTCGATCCGGGGATTCCAGGAGATCCAAGAGTCGGACATGATCCTGCTGCCGGACCCGGGGACCACCGTCATCGACGAGTTCCGCCAGCACAAGACCCTCAACATGAACTGCTTCGTCCACGATCCCATCACTCGGGAGAGCTACAGCCGCGATCCCCGTTATGTGGCGTCGAAGGCGGAGGAGTATCTGAAATCCACCGGGGTCGCCGACACTGTTTACTTTGGGCCGGAAGCGGAGTTCTTCATCTTCGATGATGTGCGATTCTCACAGGACCAGCACTCTGCCTTCTATCAGGTCGACTCGGTGGAGGGGATCTGGAACTCGGGGCGTGACGAAAATCCCAATCTCGGCTACAAGCCGCGTTACAAGGAGGGGTATTTCCCGGTTCCGCCCATGGACCACTTCCAGGACGTGCGCTCGGAGATGGTTTTGGCCATGGAACGGCTGGGGATCGAGATCGAGGTCCAACACCACGAGGTCGGCACAGCCGGCCAAGCAGAAATCGACATGCGGTTCGACACCCTGCTGGCCATGGCCGACAAGCTGATGCTCTACAAGTACGTCGTGAAGAGCGTGGCCAGCCAAGCTGGTTACACGGCCACCTTCATGCCGAAGCCACTGTTCGAAGACAACGGGTCGGGCATGCACGTGCACCAGTCACTTTGGAATGGGGGGCGACCCCTCTTCTACGCCGATACCGGGTACGGAGGGCTCTCTGACATCGGACGTTGGTACATCGGAGGACTTCTTGCCCACGCCCGAGCCGTGCTGGCCTTTGCCGCCCCGACGACCAACTCCTACAAGCGGTTGGTGCCCGGATACGAGGCCCCGGTCAACCTGGTCTATTCGCAGCGGAATCGTTCGGCCGCGTGCCGGATCCCTCTCTACTCCAACAGTCCCAAAGCCAAGCGGGTCGAGTTCCGCTGTCCCGACCCGTCGTGCAATCCGTACCTGGCCTTCTCCGCCATGCTGATGGCCGGGCTCGACGGCATAGCCAAGCACACCGAGCCCCCGGCCCCGGTGGACAAAGACCTCTTCGATCTGCCCCCAGACGAGCTGGCCAAGATCGGGCAGGTACCGTCGTCTCTCGATGAGGCGCTGATCGCCCTCGAAGACGATCAGGAGTTCCTCCATCAGGGCGGCGTCTTCACCGACGACCTCATCGAGACGTGGATCAAGTTCAAGAGATTGAATGAGATCGACGCCGTGCGCCTTCGACCCCATCCATGGGAGTTCATGTTGTATTACGACATCTGATCGGAGCTAACCACTGACCGGGAACCTGGCCCCGCCGAAATGCGACTGATCCGATCCCCTTTTGCACCTTTTTCCGATAGGTTAAATAGGATTAATATGTCGGTATGGGGCAGAAGGCAGAGACACTGGCTGTGGTCGGTGGGGGCGCGTCCGGAGTGCTGTCCGCAATCCACCTCCTCCGAGATTCACCGCTACCGGTCCGGGTCGTCCTGATCGAACCCCGGACCGCGTTCGGACGTGGAGTCGCCTTCGGCACCGGCGACCCCGACCACTTCCTCAATGCGCGCTCGACCGACGGCCTGCTGTGGCTGGTCGGCCCACTCCGACGGGGCCACCAGTGGGAGACGACGGCCATTCCGGATATTCGGGCTCAAGCCGCAGATCTGGCCCGGTCGCCGTGGCGGATTGGTGCCATGGTGAGCGCTTGACAACGACGGAAGTGATCGTTGCCGACCGGTGTGCCTCCTCAGTGCTTCGGGCGCCGTCCCGACAACGATTGGGCGGTGCCCAATTCGGTGACCCCGGCCGTCCCCTCGGGCCCGGCTCCCGCGTCGTAGCGCCTCCGAGCCCCGTCGATCTCGCCGAGATGCTCGGCGGCCCACTCCACCAGGGGCGTGACCGCCGTCAGCAGGGTCGTGCCCACCTCGGTGAGGGCGTAGTCCACCCGGGGCGGCACCACCGGGTAGACCGTGCGGGTCACCAGGCCGTCCCGTTCGAGGTTGCGGACGGTGACCGTGAGCATCCGAGGTGTGATGCCGTCGATCTCCCGCTGGAGCTCACTGAACCGCCTGGTACCGGCGCCGAGCACATGGACCACATACAGCGTCCACTTGTCACCGATGCGTTCGAGCACCTCCCGAGCCCGGCACGGACCCTCGCCATCCGCTCCCGCCAGTCGGGTCGAACCGCTTCCCCGGGAGGAAGTCGGGACCTCCAGAGGTAGCCCCTTTCCGTCGTGTGCCGTCTTCACGTCGCTCGATTCGCTCTCTATGCTGAGTTCCTCTTAGGAAGTCTATCCTCCTGAGGAAGTAAGAACCGGCTCGGATCACCGGGTCGGCGTCAGACCACCAGACTTCGCAAAAGGACCCGACCATGCCCAAGCCCCGTGATCTCGCGCTCCTTTCCGGACGACTCGTCCTCGGGGGGTACTTGGCCGCCCACGGCGCTCAAAAACTGTTCGGATCCTTCGGTGGCTACGGCATCGAGGCGACCTCGGCGGGATTCGACGGCCTCGGGCTCAAGCCGGGAAGCCTCTTCGCCCGGGTGGCCGGCGTGTCCGAACTGGCGGGAGGGACGCTGGTAGCCCTCGGTGCCGGTGACCCGGTGGGTCCGGTCGCCCTGGCCGGCACCATGGCCGTGGCCAGCTCGACTCACTTGGACAACGGCCCGTTCTCGACCAACCACGGCTACGAACTACCGCTGACCAATCTGGCCACGGCCCTGGCCTTGTGGGTGGCCGGGCCCGGCTCCATCTCGGTCGACCGGATCGTCCGGTTCAAGCTCCCGCGCCCGGTCCATCGGGCCGTGGTGGCCGGAGCCGTGGCTTCGGCCGGGCTCAGCCTGGCCATGGTCCTCCGGGCTCGCAGGGACAAGGCCGCCCAAGCCGCCGTGGAAGCTGAGGCGGAGTCGGTGGAGGAGTCGGCAGAACAGTAGGACCGATCAGGCCACCAGTTCCGGGTCCGGCCATTCGAATCCCTCGCCGTCCACCAGCTCGGCTTCACTCTCGGGTTCGTTGTTCACCGGGGATGCGGCGCCCCCAGCCGTCCCGGGTAGGCGGACGAGGAGCCCCACCATGGTCAGCGCCGCCAGTCCGAACAGGGCACCGACGCCGAAGGTGACATCGAGGCCGTGCACCAGGCGCGTGGAGGCGCCTGCGCCCACGTGCAGCTGTTGGTGTCCGGCTGCGGCATCCAAGATGGTGACCAGGACGGCCAGCCCCAGGGCGGCGCCTACCTGCTGGACCACATTGACCAGGCCCGACGCCGCCCCGGCGTCGCCGGGTTCGACGCCGGACAGTGAGGCGGTGGTGAGCGGGACCAGAGCCGTTCCCGATCCGATACCCAACAGCACCAGGCACACCAGCACTTGGGCATAGGGGGCGCCGGCGTGGAGTTGGGTGGCCAGCAGGAGGCTCACGATGGTCATGGCGATACCCGACATCATGAGGACCTTGGGTCGGATCCGGGTGATGAGAACCTTGCTCACCAGCTGCGAGGACAAAAAGACAGAAGCCGGGATGGGCAGAAAGCCGAGGCCCGTCCGGAGCGGCGAGTAGCCCTCCACGTCCTGGAGGAACTGTCCGAGGAAGAAGAACATCCCGTACATACCGGCGTACATCAACCCACGGGAGACGTTGGCCGAGGTGCGGGTGGCGTTGAGGAACAGGCGGAGCGGCACGATCGGCTCTTCGGCACCGGTCTCGATGCGCACGAACGCGGCCAACAACAACCCGCCGATGGCCAGTGACCCCAGGGTGGCGAGGCTCGTCCAGCCCCTGCTCCCCGCCTCGACCAGTCCCAACACGATGCCGGCCATCCCGAACGTGGAAGTGAGGGCCCCGGCGACATCGAAGAGACCATGACGAACCTCGGTCTCGTGGACCACGACGCGACCGACGGCCCAGACCACCAGCCCGATGGGTACATTCACGAACATGACCCATCGCCACGACACCAACTGGGTCAGGACACCCCCGGCCACCAGGCCGATGGCACCTCCGGCGGCCGACACCGTCGTGAACAGGCCGATGGCCCGGACCCGCTGGGGACCGTCGGAGAACACCGTCGTCAGCAGGGCCAGCGAGGACGGGGCGGCCAGGGCCGCGCCGACTCCCTGGAGGGCTCGGGCGGCCAGCAGCATCCAGCCCGACGCCGCGAACCCGCCCAGCAACGAGCTCAGCGAGAAGACGGCCACGCCGATCAGGAAGGTCCGTCGTCGACCGAGGAGATCACCGCACCGGGCCCCTAACAGCAGCAGGCCCCCGAAGGTGAGCAGGTAGGCATTCAAGACCCACGACAACTCGCCGCCCGAGAAGTGGAGCCCCCGTTGGATGTGAGGGAGTGCGACATTGACGATCGTCGTGTCGAGGACCACCATGAGCTGCGAGGTCAGGATGACGAAGAGGAACACCGAGGGGCTGGCGAGCCGCCGCCTCAGGGAGCCGGGCCGGTTCGGAGCGCCGACGCCTCCCGTTTCGGGGCGCGACTCGAGAACTGAAGATGAGAGCATGGATTTCCGATCTTTCCGCTGGTATCGTGATGAGCAAGCGGAAGCTTCCTCCGGTTAGTATACGGAGGCATCCTCCGTTTTGCAACTCCCGTGTCGAATCCCGAAGGGAACCCAGCAGATGACGGGCCGAGAGAGCTCGACGACAGCCACCGTGGACCATGTCGACCCCCCCGGGGACGACTGCGATCCGGCCCGTCCCAAACGAGCCGACGCCCGGCGCAACTACGAACGGCTGGTCACCGCGGCCCGGGATGTCTTCGCCGTCCAAGGCGGGGGGGCATCGATGGACGCCGTGGCCAAGGAGGCCGGCGTCGGCGTAGGCACGCTCTACCGGCACTTCCCGCAACGGATCGACCTGGTCGAGGCCGTCTGGCAGGAGGACGTCGACGAGTTGGTCTCCACCAGTGACGCATTGATCGTCGATCTCGAGCCGTGGCCCGCCCTGGTCGCCTGGCTCGAGGCGTTCGTGAGGTACGCCAGTGTCAAGCGGACGTTCCTGACCGAGTTGCACGAGGCGTTCGAAAAGAACCCGGAACTGCGGGTGGCGTCCCGGGAGCGGATCGAAGCGGCCATCGACGCCGTGCTCACCAGGGCGCAGGACGCCGGGGAGGCGCGCACGGACCTCGACGGAGCCGATCTCATGCAGCTGCTGGGCTCGATGTGCATGAGTGCGACCCTCACCACCGAGCAGAGCATGCGGCTGCTGGTCATGATCCAAGACGGCCTACGCCCGGTCCGCTGACGGCCGTGCGGACGGAGGCATAGGACCGCGAGTTCGTTGCTGACGTTGATGCGGAGGCACCGGCTCCGAAAGCGCCTTCGCCCCATGGTCGTCGCAGTCGCGCTGGCCCGTCGGCGGGCGGCTTACGCCGGACGGCAGGATCACGCAGGAATGGCGTACGTTGCGTGAGGTGAGGAAGCTCGAACATCCGGACTGGGTCCGAAGGATCGACTACTTCGGCGACTCGGTCGGGGATCCCCGCCACATCGTGAATCTCGACCCGTCCGAGCTCCTGGAAGTCGCCCGGTCGACCACCGGTCTGAGCGACCTCGGTGAGGCGGACTGGCCCGGATGGACCGAGACCTACCGTCGCCAGCTCACCGCCATCGACGCCGAGTCGGAACTGCACCTGCTCGGACGGGTCCTGACCCGCAGCGAGGTGCTCCGGGTCCTGCAGACATGGCTGCGCTTACAGGACCGGTGGTGTGCGGCGCCGGCCATCACCACCGAGGTGACCGCTTCACCGGTGTTCGTGGTGGGTCCACCCCGTACCGGCACGACCATCCTGTTGGAGCTGCTCGCCCTCGACCCCCAATTGCGTGCGCCGGTCGCATACGAGGCGCTGTACCCGCTCTCATCGACCGGAACCGTCGATCGGCGCCTCATGCTGTCCCAGTCCGAGCAGGAGCTGTGGGCCGACATCCATCCGCCGTTCATGATGATGCACGAGCTGGCCAGCAACCTCCCCTGCGAGTGCGTGCACTTTCTGATGTACGACTTTTCCGGTCCGTACTGGGCCATGCTCTACGACGCCCCTTCCTTCATGGGTTGGCAGCTCGAACACCTCGAGACACTCGGCCGCGTCTACCGGCTGCATCGCCGGATGCTCCAGACCTTCCAGCACGAGACGCCCGACCCGGAACCCCGCCGCTGGCTCCTCAAATCACCGTTCCACGTGTCGACGCTGCCGGCGCTCTTCGCCGAGTACCCCGACGCCCGTGTCATCCACACCCATCGGGATCCCCGGCAGTTCCTGGCCTCGCTCATCAGCATCCTTTCGGCCCTCCGGTTCATGCGCAGTGACGCCGTGGACGTGGCCTCCCTGGCCACCACCATGGAGGCCACCTACAAGATGTTCCTGGAGGGAACCATTCGGGAGCGGGAGACCGGGGTGATCCCGAACGACCGGATCGTGGACTCGCACTTCGCCGATCTGATGAGGGATCCGGTGGCCAGCCTGCGGGGCACCTACGAGCAGCTCGAGCTGGAGTGGCCGAAGGCGCAAGACGGGGTGATCACCGGGTACCTGGCCAAGGAGCCGAAGGACAAGCACGGCGCCCACGCCTACTCCCTCTCGGACGTAGGGCTCGACGCCGACTCCGTTCGACGGAGCTTCGAGCCCTACGTATCCCACTACGGCATCGAGGAGCGGTAGCGGCCCCTACAGGTAGTCGAGCTTCACCACCGCCGCCTGCGGGGTCTCGATCTCGCCCTCGGGCAGGAAGTAGCGCCAGAAAGCCAGGCCGAACGGCCTGCCCTCGGTGTCGAGCCAATTGGGGACCCCGGGGTCCTGATGGGCGAGGACCATGCGAAAGCTGCCGTCCGGTTCGAGCTGGGTCTGGGCCCGATTCAGCGAAACGCGCCGGTGGGCGTAGTCGTAGGTCTGCAGGTGCCGGTTCCAGAGTGAGATATTGGCGCAGCGGCAAGCAGGCCACCGGCCGGTCATGACCAGGGCTTCTTCGGGTCCGAGCACGTAGGGCGCCATGCTGTACGAGGCGTCGGCGGCGGCCAGGGGATGATCGCCGGGCGGAACCGGGCGGGGGAACCGGTTCGGCGTCGACGAGACGAAGGCGGGCGGGGCCGTCTCACCCGGCTTGGGCATCTCCAAGGAGCGGGACCGCACGTAGCGTGCCACCCGACGCAGCCCTTCGGCCACCGGGGTATCCGAGGGAGGCGGTAGTGGTTCGAGCCGGCCCACCGTCTCTATCTCGAGAGCGACATCGGGGATCGGCGGGACCGCCGGCGACCGTTCCTGTTCGAAGTAGTGACGACTGGTGACCCGCGACGCATCGCCGTCGAGGGCAATCCAGTTGCGTCGGCGCTTCGGCCCTCCGAGGAAGATCTCGAAGCGACCCTGGTCGTCGACGTCGAAATGCTCGTCGTTGAGCACACCTGCCGTGCGTTCGGGAAAGGCTCCACCGCCACCACCGGCTTCGACCGTGAACGACACGTAGACCGCTCCCGCGCTCCGACCGCTGATCCGGTAGGTGTGATCGGACGAGATCGCCGCATCGAAGTAGACGGCGTCGGGGTTGTCGCCGAGGCTCTTGCGGGTCGAGGTGACGATCTGACGGAACACGGGCTGGCGGGGATCGTCCTCGAAGTGGCCGGCCAGACCCCCCTCGAGCAGGTTGGCCACCAGCCGGAGGGCACCGGCAGTGTCATCGGGAGTGGACAGGCCCCACTCGGGTCCACAGAACCGGTCGGCCACCTCATGCAATGTGTCGAGGAGTTCCTCGAACGCCACCCGCGAGTCACTCGGCCCTTCTGACATGGCACCAATCCTGCCCCATCGACCCCCGTCGCGCCTCAGGCCGACGCCACCCGAAGTCAGCCGGTACGGACCACCGACCGGCCGGCCCGCCATTTCATTACGACTACGGAGCTGGTCGTCCGAGGCGGATGCCGGCGAGTTGGGTGCCGTGGGCGACCAGCCGTCCGGTCCCATCCCAGACGAAGCACGACTCGTCGACCCGCTGGGCGTCGATCAACTGGGCCCGCTGCAGGACCCGCACCGGGCCCGGCACCGGCAAGGACCGGACGTACACGGTCAGTTCCAAGGTCGGCACCCAGCCCGACAGCTCGATGTCGAAGGTGGCGGGGGGGAAGGCGTCGACGGCGAAGACCAGGGAGCTGGGGTCGAACGGCTCGCCCGAGGGAAGCTCCAGCCAACCCCTCAGCTCACCCCGACCGCTCGGATGTCCGGATGCGAAGCCGAGGGACCCCGGCTCGAGCCGAAGTTCGATCTGCCCGAGGATCGCCACCGGCAGCCCGCTCGGTGTGTGTGGAGGCAGCCGAAGGCAGTCCTGGTAGGGGACGGTGCTCACCTCCGGCAGCCCCCGGTCCCAGTAAGGCGCTTCTTGGCCGTCGAGCCGGCTGGTGGTGACGAGGGCCTCGACACAGGGCTGGCCGTCCTGGCTCATCCGGCCGCGGACCTGGCTGGCCGACCGCCCGCCTCGCAGGAGTTCGGTCTCGATGACCACCGGGCCGGGCTCGGGCGAATGAAGATAGTGGGCGCTGGCCGCGATGACATGGTCGTGGGCGGTCACCGATGTGGCGGCTCGGCTCACCATGGCCAGCAGATAGCCGCCGTTGGGCTTCCCGCCGATGGTCCACTCCGGGTCGACCTCGGCGTGAAAGCGCCCGGGCCCGCCCGGCTCCAACCTCGTGACCTCGGCAAACGAAAGCTGCCCGGCTCTGCCCGTCTCTACCGTCACGGCCCGACGCACCGTGCCGTTCCCGCCGGCGGTGGGACCGCTGCCCGAGGTCCGCAGACGATGTGATCCCGTGGCACCGCCACAGACTAGTGAGTTGCATCATGAAATGCAATCGGCGGGCCGAACCCCGGCCCTGACCGGCCCGGCCGTCAAGCGCCCGTAATCGGCTCCAGGAGGTCGAAGAACGGGCCGAGCAGCGTCCGGACGAAGCCTTCACCGCAGTACAACCGTTCGCCGGCAAGCCGTCCGGTGTCCTCGTCGACCGGCATCATCGACAGGACGTGGAAGCCGGACGGGCCATGGTCGATGTGGTGCACCTCGATCACGTACTCCTGGATGGCGGCGTGCTCGTTGGTCCACTCACCGAGCAACTCGTAGCCGGTCACCCGTTTCACGAACTCCGGATACTGGTGGCGGTAGAAGCGTTCGACGACATCCCGCCCGGTCACCGATTTGGCCAGCGGGAAGAATTCGTAGCGGGGAGTGGGCGCCAGCGTGGCCAGAATCCGGTCGGTATCGAACTCGGCTTCGGCCTTGGCGTGCTGGTGGCACAAGGCGAGAACGGCATTCGGGTCCATCGGCGTCGTCCTCCCGTGGGACATGGATCCGGCCGACCACGGCCGAGCGAGACCCGACCTCCATCTTAGGAACGCTCATGGGATTCAGCCTTCGATTCAGGCCGTCGGCTGTGAGATAGTTCAGGCGTGTCACTCCCACCGATTGAGCCGTCCGTGCTCCGGGTCGACGACGACGGTGTCACCCTGGTGGGGGGGTGGTCGCCTACCAGTGGGCGGCGTCACTTCCCCCGGTTCCCGGTGTGCCCGTTTACCGGCGCCGACGATGTCGTGCCGGTCGACTTGCCACGCACCGGCACGGTGTGGCTGCACACGACCGTCCACCTGGCGCCTCCCGGATACTCGGGTCCGGTCCCCTACGGGCTCGGCATCGTCGAACTCGACGATGAACCCATGTTGCGAGTGGTCACGCGGCTCCGAGGCGAAGATGTCGGGCCGGGTACCCGGGTGCGGCTCGACGGGGAGGAACTTCCCGGTCCCGATGGGCAGACCGTGGTCACCTGGGTGTTCCACCCGTGAGCGACGTCCGGATCATGGGAGTGGGGTTACACCCGTTCGGTCGGTTCGAAGGGGTCACCGGGACCGACATGGGCGTCGTCGCCGTCCGGGCCGCACTCGACGAAGCCGCCGTCGACGTCCATCACCTGGATGCGGCATTTTGCGGGACCGCCTATGGCGGGGTGGCGGCCGGCCACCGGGTACTGGGGGCACTGGCCGGTACCGGGATCCCGATCTACGACGTCGAAGCCGGTTGTGCCTCGGGAGGGGCGGCGTTGCAGCTGGCGGCGGCGTCGATCGCATCCGGACAGCACGACCGGGTCCTCGCCTTCGGGATCGAGAAGATGCCGAAGGGAGTCATCCGGTCTTCCTTCTTCGCCCCGTGGCAGGAGGCCGCCGGGTTGAGTCCCGCTCCGGCGTTCTTTGCCCTTCGTGCTCAACGTCTACTCTCTGAAACGGAACTGACCGTCGGGGATCTCGCTCAGGTGGTCGTGAAGAACCGCCGTCACGGAGTGGCCAATCCGGACGCCATGTTCCAGAAGGCCGTCACCGTCGAGGAGGTCCTCGGGGCCCGGATGATCTGCCCACCACTGACCCTGTTCATGTTGTGCTCGCCCAACGAGGGAGCCGCGGCGGTGGTGCTGGGCCGGGACGGAACCGGTGTCAGGCTCGCCGGTATTTCGCTGCGCTCGCACCTCCCCGGCAACGTCCTCGGCGAGGACTCGCCGCTGTGTGGGATCGATGACTCCGACATCACTGCCCCCACCTCGTTGGCGGCCACCGATGCCTATGCCCAGGCCGGCCTCGGTCCCGGCGACCTGGACGTGGTGGAATGCCAGGACACCGACGCGGCCAGGGAGCTGCTGGCCTGGGCCGAACTCGGCTTGTGCGCGCCCGGCGATCAGGGTTCGATCATCGCCGACGGGGCGGCCCTGGTGGGCGGTGCTGTGCCCGTCAATCCGTCCGGCGGTCTCCTGTCCAAAGGGGAGCCGCTCGGCGCTTCCGCCCTCGGGCAGGTGGTGGAACTGGTCCGCCAGTTGCGCGGCGACGCCGGGGGACGCCAGGTGGAGGGGGCACGGGTCGGGCTGGCCCACGTGATCGGCCGGGGCGCCAACGCCTGCGTCACCGTGCTGGTCCGCTAGAGCGTCCGCTCGCAAACCACTGCGGCCGGGAACCGGAGGCGATCCCCTTCGGTCCCGGTCAGATGGTGGTCCGAAGGTCGTCCGAACCTTCCCCCCGCCTCCCCGCCAATCTCGACCTGGTCCTGGTATTGTGCGGAAATTCACTCGACCGGGCGGGTCGCATAACCCGCAACACCGGTACTGACTGAGAGGGGCGCCGGTGCGGGCGATTCGACTTCTTGGGGCCTTGGTGTTCGCCGTCGCACTGGTGGTGGTGGTGAGCACAGGCAACGTCGGCGGGGGAATCGCTCCGCTGGCGATCACGCATCCGGCCCGCATCCCGGTGGCCCCGTTCGCCGGAGGCACCCGGGCGACATGGGCCTCGTCGAACTGGTCCGGCTATGCCGAAACCGGCCACTACTCGGCGGTCAGCGCCAGCTGGACAGTTCCCGCCGTCACAGCCGGCGCAAACACCGGTGGCGGCGGTGGTGGGTCCCGCTTCGGACGCCGGGGGCCGGCGCCACAATCGGCATGGTATTCCGCCACCTGGGCCGGGATCGACGGATTCAATGACAGCAGTCTCATTCAGACCGGAACCGAACAGGACTACTACTCGGGATCCGCCCACTACAGCGCCTGGTGGGAGATCCTGCCGGCGGCCGAGACGGTCATCCCGAAACCGGTCTCGCCCGGCGACCCCATCACCGCCAGCATCGTGGAGACCCCCACCCAGGTATCGGTTCGCAGTGGCCGCAGCGTCACCAGCGAGAACGAATGGACGATCACCCTGACCGATTCGAGCACCACCCACCCGTGGGTGTTCACCACGACCCAGGCCTACGCCGGCGCGGGCACGTCGGCGGAATGGGTGGTCGAGGCGCCGGACGTGAACGGCTCCAGCGCCACGATCGCCGACTACGACTTTCCGACTGTGTCGGCGTCGAGTGGGGACTTCAACACCGCCGAGGTGTCGACATCGGTCGGAGCACCGCTGTCCGGAGCCGGGCTGAATTTCGCCAACGATGCCGGCACACTCATCCAGAACGGACAGCAGGTTTCGACCCCGGGACAGCCTGACACCGCCGAGACGGCCTTCAACTCCCTCTACGGCGCCACCGCACCGGGACCTCCGACCACCTGATCGCCGAGCTCGTCGCGTCCGGAGTCATCACGGCCGGGTCGGTTGGCTCTCCGTCGGGGTCGAACAGCTCCTGGCCCGGGACCCGGACCGCACGCTCGGACCTGGGCAATGATCACCCACTGGTCGCCGAATCGATGCGAATATGTTCGGTGCCTCGGGACGGGTTCCAGAATGGAGGCGGGCAATGACTGAAACATCAGCATCTGCGGACAGGTATCCGGACTTCCACATCCCCAAGATCCTTCGTTGGTGGGACGGCGGCACATGGACGGCGTTTGCCGCGTCGGTGGAGGCCCGCGCCGTCTCGGCCCGCGCCACCGCGACCCCCGCCGCCCCGCGCTCCCGGGGGCGGGTCAAACCGTCGCCGGCCCGGATCCCGGAGCTGGTTCGCAGTCCTCCGCCCCGACCCGGGCCCCACCGCTCGTCATCGACCGAACGGCGGGAGCTCGAGATGGAAGTGGCGCAGCTCCGTCGAACGCTGGCTGAGTTGGGAGTGACCGAACGCGATCGACTGTGGATGGAGCTGGCCGACCTCAACAGCCAGATTCCCGCCCTGAGACACGAGCGAGATCAACTCCGGACCGAGCTGGCCGACCTCAACGACGAGATCCCGACCTTGGGCGAGGAACGCAACGAGCTCCTGGCCGAGGTCACACCGCTCAGGGCCGAGTTGGCCGACCTTCGGTCGAAGCAGCACGAACTGAAGTCGCTGAAGTCCGAGATTCACACACTCCGGCATCAGAAGTCCTCACTGGACAGAGAGCTGTTGGACGAGATCCGCGGATTGGCGGAGAAGCCCGCCAGCTCCCGGTCCCGGCACAAGTTCCACGACTCCTAGGCAGCCTTCGGCCCGCGGTGTGCACCCCAGCCCGGCTCACAGAGCCAGTACGGTGCGCAGGCCTCGCCCGGCCCGGAGGTCGTCAAAGCCCTGGTTGATCTCATCGAGGGGTCGCCGGGCCGAGATCATCCCTTCGAGATCGAGCAGGCCGCGCTGCCACAAACTGATGAGCCGGGGGATCTGCCAGTGGGGATTGCCGCCGCCGTAGAGGCAGCCGACCAGGCGCTTCTCGGTGATGGCGAAGAGGATGGCCGGCAGGTTCTCCAGCAACTCGCTGGCGTCGGGCGCCCCCACCGAGACGGTCGTGCCCCCTGAGCAGGTGGCCAGCACGCCGGCCTCGATCAACCGGGCGCTGCCGGCCGCGTCGAAGGCGTAGTCGACCCCCACTCCCATCAGCTCCTGACAGTGGGCGACGACATCGGTCTCGACCGGGTCGACCACATCGGTTGCACCGAAGGCGAGGGCGAGATCCCGCCGTTTCGCCACCGGGTCCGAGGCGATGATGCGGGAGGCGCCGGCGATCCGGGCCCCCTGGACGACCGAGACGCCCACGCCGCCGAGCCCCATCACCAGGACGGTCGCCCCCTCCTCCACCCTGGCGGTATTGAGCACCGCCCCCACCCCGGTCTGGATGGCGCAGCCGATCACACTGGCGAGGTCGAGCGGCACATCGGGATCGATGAGCACCGCGCCTGACTCCGTGGTCAGGACCCGTTCGCCGAAGCCGCCCACGCCGAGCCCCCGGTAGACCGGCTCGCCTCGGCGCGACAGGGCGGTCGAGCCGTCCGGGAGGGTGCCGGCCATGAACGACATGGCCTTCTCGCAGACGGAGGTCTTGCCCCGGACGCACCAGTAGCAGCGGCCACAGGGAGCGATGGCCGCCAGCACCACGTGGTCCCCAGGGGCCAGCGCGGTCACGCCCGGCCCGACCGACTCCACCACGCCGGCTGCCTCGTGGCCGAGGATGACCGGCAGCGGTTCCAACCCGGTCTCGATGATGGTGAGATCCGAGTGGCAGATGCCGCAGTAGGACACGTCCACCACCACCTGCCCGGCGCCGGGGTCGGCCACGTCGATGTCGTCGAGCAGCTCGAGAGGGCTGTTTCCTCGGGTGAGCACCGCTGCTCGCATGGCATTCCTCCGGATCTGGATGGTCGGTTCGGGCCACAGTCCCCCGGGCCTGGACCAGTGGCCCCGGCCGGAGTCCCCGACGCTACGTTGTCCGGGGACGTCGCGCCCACCACCTCGTCTCGCGCCGTGCCCCGCCATACCTCCTGGGCAGGGGAAACGAGTACCCGAGCCTGTCGCACGCCGCAGGGGTACGCTGACGCCATGCGAAAAGCCAGAACACGAGTTGTCGCGACCCTGGTGATCCTGGTCGCCGCACTCGCCACCGGGGGGACGGTGGCCAGCGCCAGCTCCGCTACCTCCGACGTGAGCCAGATCGTCCTACAGGCCCCGACGGCCTACACGCCCAAGGCCCCCCCGGGCGGAGGCACCGATGACTATCACTGCACGCTGCTCAACCCGCACCTGAAGAAGAACTCCTTCATCACCTCGATCGACTTCCAGCCCAACAGCCCCGAGGTGCACCACGAGATCACCTACGAGGTCCCGCCCGACCTGGCCGCCACGGCCGAAGCCCAGAACGACGGGGGCAAGGGCTGGACCTGCTTCGGCGAATCCAGTCTGTCCGGGGCCGGCATCGGCCGGTCCTTGGACGGCGGCACCCCGTGGCTGACCGCCTGGGGACCCGGCCACAACATCTCGAAGGAGCCGGCCGGAACCGGGGCGCCCATGCCGGCCGGCAGCCTGGTCATCGTCCAGGAGCACTACAACATGCTGGTGGGGGACAAGCCGGTCCGCTCCAAGCTCACCCTCAACACGGTGCCGGGCAACACTCCGCTACGGCCGCTGAGCCTGCAGTTGGCCGCGGCCCCGCCCGACATCCCGTGCCCGACCGGCGCCACCGGACTCCTGTGCAACCGCGTCGGCCGAACTGGCCACCGTCGGACAACGGTTCGGCGAGTCCCAGGAACTCCTGGTCGACGGGCTCGAGACCATCTGCGGGCACAATCCCTCCGACCCGCCGGCAGGCGACACCGCTTCGTGCACCTGGCCCATTCAGGGCAAGGGGAACATCGTGGAGCTGGCTCCGCACATGCACCTGCTCGGCGTGGGCATGAAGTTCGTGCTCAATCCGGGTACTCCGACCCAGAAGACGCTGCTCAATGTGACGGACTACGACTTCCACTACCAGCGGGGCTACGACCTGGCCAAGCCGGTTCCGGTGACCAGGGGCGACACCATCGGCATCACCTGTACCTACGATCCCACCCAGGAACAGGAGCTCCCCATCCTTCGCAAGGTGCCTCCCCACTTCGTCACCTGGGGCGACGGGTCGACCGACGAGATGTGTCTCGGGTTGGTCTTCATGACGCCGCCGAACAACGAGCCGGAGACGACGGCGCTGGCCAACGCCTTCCCGGCCAACGTCTGAACCGTCCGATCGGCTTGGCCGGCGAGGCCGAGCCGAGCCGTTCAGGCCCCGTTGACCCGGCTGCCGCCGTTGGAGCCACCGCCGGCGTCCGTTTCGTCGAACGAACCGAGGTCCACCGGTTGGCGGGACCCGTTGGATGTGGCGGCCGGCAGCAGCCCCCGCAAGCCGTTCAACAGACCCCCCAGTTCCATGGGGACGACGATCTTCGTCGATGGAGACGTGCCGACCTGTTTCAGGGTTTCGAGGTACTGGAGTTGCATGGTGTTGGCATCGAGGCCCCGTCCGACCACCAGGATCTTCTCCAGGGCCTGGGCCAACCCCTCGGCCCGGAGGATGGCTGACTGGCGCTCACCCTCGGCATCGAGGATCGCCGCCTCCTTGGTCCCCTCGGCCAGCGTTATGGCCGCCTGTTTCTGACCCTGGGCCTCGGTGATCGCCGCCCGCCTCGTCCGCTCCGCCGACATCTGACGGGTCATGGCTTCGAGCACCCCGGCCGGGGGATTCACTTCCCGGACCTCGACGGTGGTCACCTTCACACCCCATCGTTCGGTGACGTCGTCGAGACGAACGCGGCAGCGACGCGTTCATCTCCTCACGCTTGGACAGCACGTCGTCGAGAGGCATGTCCCCCACCACACTTCGAAGTGTGGTGGCTGCGACATTCTGAGCGGCGGCGGCGAAGTTCTGCACCTGGAGCACGGACATGGCCGGATCCACCACCTTGTAGAAGATGATGAAGTCGATGGAGATCGACGCGTTGTCCTGGGTGATTGCAGTTTGTTCCGGGATCTCGAGGAACCGCTCGCGGAGGTCGACCCATGACGTCCTGTCGGTCAACGGATTGATGAGAACGAGGCCGGGCCCTCGCAGTCCGGTGGCCCGACCGAGTCGAAGCAGGACGATCCGCTGATACTCGCGGACGATCTTGACCGACAGCCCCGCCGCCGTCAGAACGGCGAGGCCTACGGCTCCGAGGACGATACCGATGATCATGCGCTGTGCTCCTCGCCACTACCCCAGTCGAGAATGACCGTCTCCTCCACCGGCTCCGCCTCTTCGCCCCACACCTCCACCCGGACCCCGTTGGTACGCAGGACCTGAATCCGGCCACCGGCCCGTACGATCCCGTTCACCGCCAGCGCCGACCACTGTTCGCCCCTCACCGACACGATGCCTGCGGGCGACAGATCACTGACGGCGACTCCCTCGGCACTCTCGAGCGAGCTCAAGTGATGCCCCAACGTGCTCCGAGCCGTCAGGCCCTTCCACGCCGTGGTGATCACACCGGCTGCGATCACCAGGTCAGCGCTTAGCAACGCCCACAACACCGGTGCCGGCTGCCCGTCGGCCAGCATGAAGATGATCCACGCCGCGGCGAGAACACCGGCTGCTCCGGCCACCACGTGGGCGTGTGGGCCCGTGTGGAAGCCGGCCAGGGACCCGAGGATCACCAGACCCAGCAGCACTCCAGCGACGACCCACATGTGGACCTCCTCGACCGCTCGTGCCCGAAAATCATATCAGCGGCGCTCGGCCGGGAACCGGGCCACGGTCGGGTGTGAGGGACCTCCGTACTGACTGTTCGGACCTACTCCCCACACGGATGCCGGAGGCCGGCCCGCCCGATCGGACACCTCGGCAAGGATCCCCTACGAACGACCGGGCCGGGACATAGCGGCGGCGACCGAACGGGTCGCGGCCACCCCCACGACCTCCAGTGCCTCGGTTGCCCGCATCGACCGGCACAGGATGAACGCCCCCTCCAGGGCGGCGATCATCTCGACGACCAGGCGACGGGCGTCCGCCTCGGGTACGCCGCCGTCCACGAACAGGCGGCAGCCCTCGTTGATCCAGTCGTCGAAGACGTCAGCACAGGCCTGGCGGAGGATCTCGCTGTGGCCGGAGACCTCGAGGGCCACGGTGGCTATGGGACAGGCGTCGGCGTAGTCGGTGTCCACCAGGTGCTCGGCGGCTCCGGCAAAGAAGGCCCCCACCCCGGTCACCAGGTCCGGCGCCGTCGACAACACCGCCGGAAGCAACTCGGCATATCGGGCCCCGGACCACCGGATGGTCTCGGCGCCGAGCTGCTCCTTTCCGCCCGGGAAGAAGTGGTACAGCGATCCGAACGGAGCCCCGGCGGCCGTCACGATCGCCTTGACCCCGGTTGCCTCATACCCCTGCCGGCGCATCAGATCGGCACTGGCGGTGACGATCCGTTCTCTCGTTCCTGGCACCCGGCACCTCCGTTGTGGCCGAGGACGACGCTTGACGCCACACCATCGGACCCTTACTATTCGCTAGAGCGATCAATCTAGTAGATCGGAGGCGGCATGGTGCGATCGTGGTTGGCCCACAAGCTCGTCACCCGCAATTTCCGAGCCCTCAATCAGGGCGACATCGGCCCGACGCTGCGCCTGGACGCCCCCGACGTCCACTTCCGGTTCCCGGGGACCAGCTCGTGGGGCATCGACACCAAGGGCCGCGACCAGGTCGAGGCGTGGCTGGTGCGCATGGCCGCCACCCGGTTGCAACATCGGGCCGACCAGGTGATAGCCACCGGGCCGCCGTGGCGGATGTCCATGGTGCTGCGGGGCACCGACCACCTCGACGACCGGAACGGGACTCGGGTGTACGAGAACCGGTACGTGATCTGGGCCACCACCCGGTGGGGGCTGGTCCACGACTACGAGGTCTACGAAGACACCGAGAAGTCGACGGCCTTCGACGACTATCTGGCCCGGGCGCAGAGAGACGAAGCCACGCCGAGCGGTCCGGGTCCTCAGCGCAGCTGATCCACGTGGCGCACACGGCCGTCGTGGCGGGTGAAGAGGACGTCGTTGTAGCCCTGGCCGGGCCCGACCATTTCGAAGGTGATAGGCGGTACGAACGACAGGTACAGCGCCTTACGGCCGCTGGCGCCCAGGTCCGCCGGGGGCGGGGCGGCGTGGAGCGTGTGCCCGAAGTGGACGGTCACGTCCCCCGGTTCCGTCGACAGCGGGACGACGGGCAGAACGGCGGCCTGGCGGGGACCGGGGAGCCGGGAGGTGCCCCGATGGGAACCCGGGATCATCGAGCAGCTGTCCACTGCCCGGTGTCGCCGCATCGAGCTGGATGCCGACATTGAGCATGGGGCACTTCACCGGATGCCCCCCATCCCGCAGTCGCGATGCCACGGCAGGTCGGCCAGGCCCCCCGACGCACCCGGCACCTTGATGACCACGCCGTTTCCGTCCAGCCGGTCCTGGGCATCCCGCAGATCGGGACCGCCCAGTGCCGCTATGCGGAGGAACCGGTGATCGGCCCCGAGACCGGCGACGAGCGGCGACCGGTCGTTGAGGTAGTTGACCCGGTTGCAGACCTCGTTTCCGTCCACGGTCGTCCACCACGACCGCCGGTCGTCGGGACGGGCGTCATCGATCGCCTCGGCCACCGCGGCCCGGAGTCCTTCGATCTCTTGGCCGTCCATCACTCCCCGGAGATGGACGAATCCAGCTCGGAACAAGAAGTCGGCGATGTCGGCATCCGGATGGTCGAGGGTAAACGACCGGGTGCAGTCGAGAGGTCGGCCGGTGCCGTCGAGCACCGGCGGCGGGTCGTCGATGTCGTAGCGCTCCTGGCCGTCGAACGCCATCCGCAGGGGCGTCTCCCACCGGGCCAGCTGCCCGAAGCTGCCCCGGGTGACCGTCAGCTGTTCGTCATAGAGCAGGGCGAAGCTCGAACGCAGCTCCAGGGCGAACGAGCACCACTGCTCTTCGGACAGCTCCGCCACCGTGTGGGCGTGGGCGTCGCCCGGTTCGACCACGAAGCTGTCGCCGACCGGCACGTAGGTGTAGGTCCGGTCGTCATCGAGACGAAAGGCCAGGGGACGCACGACACCGGCGTCGGAATCGGTGAACACGCTGCCGCGGGTCGCAAGCAACCTCGGCAGCTCCTCTCGATGGAACCAGTCGAAGTCGATCGGACCGAATCGATCGCCGTCCACCCCATCCAAGGTAGTGCAAACCGGCCTGCACCTGCCCCGAATCGACCCCTTCCCTTCCGGGTGCGGCTCGACCGACCGACCGGGCGCCGCCCACCGATGCCGGCTAGGAACTGTTGGTCTGGTAGGGAGTGATGGTCGCGTTCGGTGGCAGCTCGAACAGCGAGGCCGGCGGTGACGCCGAATAGTCGGTGATCTGGAAGCTGGTTGCATCCGATGCGACTTTCACGTAGCCCAGGATCCCCTGGTCGGTGGTGCAGATGGTGCTTACGCCGGCCACGCCGGGGGCATGGAAGTCGACGCACTGCATGGCGAACCCGTTTACGGTCATGGTCGAAGAGCTGACGGTATCGCCGGCGATGCCGGCCGCCAGCGAGAAACCTCTGAGGAAACTGACCCAGTGCGCAGGAGTGTAGAAGTCGAAGATGTTGTTCTCATCGGCGGCATCGACGGCCGGGAGCTTCTGACAGTTCCAGGCCGAGCTGGCGCTGGTGTCCGAGGCCGACGATGGGGTGCACGCGTACTCGCCGGTGGCGTTGGCGACGATCATCACACTGGTCCCGCCGGTGGTTCCGCTCGCCGGGGTTTCGGTGAACGCGAGACCCTTGGGCGGATCGACCGCATAGACGACAGTGGCCGGGGAGCTTCCGGTGGTCTGGTAGGTCGCCTCGAAGGCTTTGGCCTCGCCCGACTGGATCCGACCGGTGAAGGTGTCGATGGTGGCCTTGTTGCCGTGCACGTCGTGGGCGACCTTGGAGACGGTCGACACCACGCCGCAGCCGGCCAGACCCCCGGCCCACAGGATCAGGGCGGCGGTGAGACCGACAACCCCGGGGCGGCGTAGGCCGGCTGGCACTCGGTGGCTGGTGGGGTCCACGCTCCGCCTCCCTGGTTCGTCGGTACGAACTGGGGATTCCCTACCCCCGGCGGCCAGGATAGGGCGTCGGACGGGACACCACCCGGTGGACCGGTCAGACCCGGGGCCGGTGGACAGACGTCGACCGGCCAGAGGTCACCGCACGCCGAGCAGCAGCTCCGTCACCAGTTGGTCGAGACGCTCGTGTCCGTAACCGGTGGCGGCGAGTGCGGTCTCGTCGAAGGAAGACGCCTCCGAGCGCAGGCGGGCGACGGCGTCGGAGCCGGAGCCGTCGGGCGACGTCGGTTCCTCGATCTCGCTCCGACGAGCGGTGAGGAGCGCCTCTCTGATGTCCGGGTCATCATGGAATCGGCCCACCTTCTCCCTGAGGATCAGATAGGTGCGCATGCAACCCCGGGCGAAATCCCACACCCCCTCTTCGTCCTCGGTGCGGTAGGCGTGGGCGTCGAAGTGGCGCATACCGCCCCACTCGGCGTCCTCGAGCACCTTCACCGTGTAGAAGGCGTCGCGGATCCCTTCGGATCCGAATCGGAAGTCCTGGTCGAACTTGCCGATGCGCTGAGCGTTGAGGTCGATGTGGAAGAGCTTGCCGTGCCACAGGGTCTGGGCCACGGCGTGCGAGAACGACAGCCCGCTCATCGTCTCGTGGGCGAACTCGGGGTTCAGCCCGACCATCTCCGGCCACTCGAGCTCGTTGATGAACGCCAGCGCATGGCCCACCGTGGGCAGGAGTATGTCGCCTCGGGGTTCATTGGGCTTGGGCTCGAGGGCGAAGCGGAGGTCATAACCTCGATCCCTCACGTACGAACAGCACAGATCGACCGCCTCGGCGTACCGGTCGAGTGCACCTTGGACGTCCTTGGCTGCGTCGGCCTCGACGCCTTCCCGACCACCCCACATGACGAAGACCTGAGCTCCGAGCTCTACGCCCAGATCGATTGCGTCCAGAGTCTTGGCCACCGCCATCCGGCGGATGGTCGGATCGTTGGCGGTGAAGGCCCCCTCCTTGAAGACGGGGCGAAAGAACAAGTTGGTGGTGACCATGGGCACCTTCAACCCCGTCTGGTCGAGAGCCGAGCGGAAGCGCTTGACGATGGCCTCGCGGTCCGACGGTGACGAGCCGTAGGGCACGAGGTCATTGTCGTGGAAGCTC
Organism: uncultured Acidimicrobiales bacterium; assembly: GCA_963747825.1. GTDB lineage: Bacteria > Actinomycetota > Acidimicrobiia > Acidimicrobiales > RAAP-2 > Bog-756. The sequence goes on along the minus strand of CAVVGQ010000008.1, from coordinate 233,539 downwards.
ACCCCGTAGGCCCCCAGATCGGCGAGGCGGTGGACGGCGTCGACGGGATCGAGCGGCTGGCGGGTCTCGAGGCCGAAGGGGTCCCGTCCGGGATTACCGACCGTCCAGAGACCGAAGGTGAAGTGGTCGTCCAGCGTCGGGACGTAGTGATCTGTCATCGTGCGGCTCCTCGGAAGCGGGTCCGGCGGTCCAACGTTATCCATACCTGGGATCCAAAGCACCGGTGGCGGTTCGGCGCCGATCCGTAGCCCGGCAGGTCAGCCTCGGGCGTCGGCATACCGCCGACGGATCCCTGCCGAGGCGCCGGCGTCGGGACCCGGATCCACGACGAGTCCTTCACGCAGTCCCCAGGCGCCGATGAGATCGTCCGGGGTCGATCGGGAGGCGAGCACGGCCGCCTGGAGGGCGGCCCCGGCCGAGACGATCTCGTCGTGGGCGGGAACGGTGACGGGCCGGCCCGCCAGTGATGCCAGCACGGTGCGGTACGCGACGGATCGGCCGCCACCGCCGGCCAGTACCAGCCGGCCCGACGATGTGGGCACCCCCACCGCACCCAGGGCGTCGAGACCCTCGAGAAGACCGCACACCACCCCCTCGAAGGCAGCCCGCGCCAGAAGCTCCCGGCTGATGTCGGTCCGGATACCGTGGAGGGTCCCGGTGGCATCGGGCCGGTTGGGAGTGCGCTCCCCGGCCAGGTAGGGAACGAGGACCAGCCCACCGGCGCCGGCCGGGGCGGCCAGGGCCAGCTGGTCGAGCAGCTCGTGACCGGCCGACAACAGCCGGCCGACAGCTTCGGTGACCAGCGAGGCGTTGAGTGTGCAGACCAGAGGGAGGAAATGCCCGGTGGCGTCGGCGAACCCGGTCACCGCTCCGGACGGATCGCGCCCGGGTCGGTCGCTGGTGGCGAACACCGTCCCCGACGTCCCGATCGAGATGGCGATCTCCCCGGGAACAAGGCCGATCCCCAGGGCACCAGCCATGTTGTCGCCGGTTCCCACCGCCACCGGCGTGCCCGGCGTGAGACCGAGAGCACCGGCGGCGTCCGGCGTCAGCCCGCCGGCCTGGTCCCACGGGCCGAGGACACGGGGGAGGGATCCGGCCCACTCCTTCCCGTCGTCGACGAGGGCGAGCAGATCGAACCGGTACCTGTTCTCGGACGGGGACCAGTAGCCCGTCCCCGACGCCTCGCCCCTGTCGGTCACCAACTCGCCGGTGAGCCGGAAGGTCAGCCAGTCATGGGGCAACAGGACGTGTTCGATCCGGGCGAGTGTCGCGGGCTCCGACCGGCGGAGCCACGACAGTTTGGTCACCGTGAACGCCGCCACCGGCACGCTCCCGCAAGCATCGACCCACTCCCCCGCCCCCAACTGATCGACGAGTCGGGCCGCGTCTCGGCTGGATTCGGTGTCGTTCCACAGCTTGGCCGGACGCAGCACCTGACGGGCCCGGTCGAGAACCACCAGACCGTGCTGTTGTCCGGCGACCGCCAGTGCCTCCACATCGGTCGGCCCCGCCCCCCGGGATGCCTGGTCGAGGGCGCCCGACATGGCCTCGATCAGCGCCGCCCACCAGGAGTCAGGCGCCTGTTCGCTCCTCGGTGGCACGGCGCCGGGATGAGCGGCCCTCCCGGCACCGACCACCCGACCGGTGGCGATGTCGCGTAATTCGACCTTGGTCGACTGCGTGGACGAGTCGATCCCGGCGACCAGTGGCACCCCGCCGACGCTAACGCGACCGCGTCAACCGACGCGCGGGCCCGGGCCGGCCGAGCCCGGAAACCCCGATCCCGGGCCTTTCGCCCACTAGGTTCTGAGGAAGCTGGATCGACCAAGGAGCCGCGACGATGCTTGCTTACACCTACCCGCTGTTCGACCTGTTCGGGACCATGCTGGGCCTCTTCGTCTTCTTCATCTGGTTCTGGCTACTCATCGTCGTGTTCTCCGACATTTTCCGGAGCCACGACCTGGGGGGTGGATCGAAGGCGCTCTGGGTGATCTTCATGATCGTCTTCCCATTCCTCGGCATCCTCGTGTACCTGATCGCCCGGGGCGGCAAGATGCACGAGCGCGCTGCCGCCCAGGCGGCCCAACAGCAGCAGGCCTTCGACGCCTACGTGAAGCAGGCCGCAGGCGCCTCCACCAGCACCGCCGACGATCTGGCCAAGCTGGCCGACCTCAAGGCGAAGGGCGTGATCACCGAAGCCGAGTTCGACGCTCAGAAGGCCAAGCTGCTCAACTGAGCCGCACCGCCCCGCCGGCGGTCACACCGATTGGGCCACCACATCCGGGTCGGGCTCGAAGAATTGGTTGACCAGGGCCTCCAGGCCGGCCCCGAAGACCGTCCACTCCTGGTCCTCACCGTTGGGACCGGTCGGACGGGCGATCAGATCGACGTGTCCGCTCACGCGCTGTCGGAGCGAACACCCTTCGTTCAGCGCAGTGACGGCCACCACGAACTGCCGCATCGTCCACGGCTGCCGGATGCGGACCCGTAGGACCTCGGCCAGGCCGGCGAAGATCTCCTCCCAGAATTTGGAGACGGCCTCGTAACCTTCCAGGAGAGCCGCCTGGATCCGTTGCCGCTCGTCCGGGAGCGGTCGCGTGGTCGCCATGGCCATGACGCTGATCCACAGAGAGAAGTTCGTGGAAGCGGCGATGGCGGTGGTGCTCGCCGACCCACCGACCCGGCACACTTCCTGCAGGGAGCGCGCGCTCGATTCCGGCGTGGACAGGTCGATGGTACCGAGCATGGAAGCAACGGCCTCCACCGTCAGATTGGCTTCGGGTCGTGCCTCGTCGTGGGCGATGGCAACCAGGACGTCGGCCTGGAAATCCGCCTGGTTGTCCCACACCCGTTTGATGACCGAGGCGTTGGTGACCCGCAGCCCCGTCTTGGTCTCCACCCGCTCGAAGACCCGCTTGAAGGTGAGATTGCTGGACCCAGTCTCAAGCCCCTCTTCGAACAGGATCTCCCGCCCCGCTTCCAAAAGGACGGCGCGCAGCTCATCGCGACTCTGCTTCGCCTGGCGTTTTGACCTCATGATCTTGAACTGCGCCGCCGACAAGTGGTGGCAGTCCTGAACACCTCCACCGTCCAATCATGTGCTGATTCAGCCCCGGAGTCGAATTGCACAAGCGGGCGGGGACCGCGCTCCCGCCCACAAATGCAACTCCGAGTTGCAGATCCTCGTGTCCCGGGCCATGATGTCGGCAAGTGGCGGCGGGTCCCGAGCGTGTTCCGGAGGCGAAAAGAGGTCCGGACACGCTGGATGGCCCGGTCAACCGCGCTCGCAACGGCCGGCACCATCCGGGCCGGAGGAGCGTCAGGGGAGCTCGATGCGCCGGCGGACCCCGGGACCGTCTTTTGGGCGACCCTACGACAAGGGATCCCGCGCCCCGCCCCGGATCATCAGAGGATTCGCCAGTCTCGGGTCGAGCCGTCTGGACGAGCTACGTCCCGTGTTCCGTGTGCACGACTCGTCTAGGACGTGACCTCAAGGGTCCAGACCTCCCGAGCATCCGGCGCAACGACCTCGATTGTCACGGTGCCCGCCGGCTCGGTCTCACCGCGCCGGGGTGGACTGTGCCATGGACCCGACAATCCGGGGGCGAGGCGTCGGTAGCAGCACACCTCCCCAGGCGGTCACATCGACTCTGTGTCATGCTGGCCAGAACTACGACAAAGGAGCATGGTTCATGGCGGTCCTGATTGAGAATGTCTTTCCCGCCGGGGTAACGAACGAGTTGCTCGATGCCGTCACCGACGAAATCGGCGTCGACGGCAACGTCCCGCCCGGTGGGGTCATGCATGTGCACTTCGACAAGGGTGGCCGTGCTCACGGCGTCGATGTGTGGGAATCGGTCGAGGCCTACGAGCAGTTCGTCCAGTCAACGCTCATGCCGGCCATGGGCAAGGTTGCCGCGGCACAAGGTCTCGACCCGGCCAAGATCGGTGGACCCGAAACGACGATCACCGAAGTCCACCGCCTCGTTCGCTGAACGGGTACCCACGCCCTGAACAGGATCATCAGGGGATTCGGCCAGTCACACACCCCCCCCACCTTCCCGGCGGCACGGGCACCTGGACGGCCTACTGGGCGAGGTATTCGTCGAGCTTTGCCAACGACGACTCCATGCCGGCAGCATGGTCCCCTTCTGCAACCGCGTCGGGGACATGTTCCGCTGTGATCCCGACGCGAGTACCGCCATCGGCGGCGGCGACCTCCCACCTCATGATCATCGGGTTGTCGTAGGCGGGATCGTCCGAAACGAAGTCCACGGCCCATACGACCCGTTCGTTGGGAACGAGGTCCACGAATCGGGCCTCCACGACATCCGTGTCCGAGGTCGTCTTGCCCGGCGACGACGATCGATCGGGATACTGCAACACCATTCGATAAGACCCCCCGGCCGAAGATCGAAACGCTGGATGGTGCCGGTCATGTCTCCGGGAGGTAACCAAACGACCAGGGCCTCGGGATCAACCAGAGCCGAGTAGACATCGGCAACCGGAGCAGATATGACCCGGGTCGCAGTGTCAGTTCGGGGCACGTCCCCGATGATACGGGGGCTGGTCCGGATGCGGCAACGACGCAGATGCCCGATCGGCGCTCAGGGTAACCGTGCGACAACGGCTCCAGATCCGACGTCATCCATATGTATCCGGCACGGTGGGACAGGTCGTCTCCCAAGCGGGAGGTGCCGGCCATATCCACCCTGATGACCGAATACCGCTTGCGTCGTGTGCCTGGCACGGTCAGCCTCTGGTCATGAACATCGACGAGGTTCGCTCCCAATTCCGCGCTCTTGCATGAGAAGGGAACGTTCCTCATGCCCAATCCGTTCGATCTTGGGTCGTGCCGACTCCTGGACGATCTGGGGTTCTCGGCCTTGGCCACGACCAGTGGCGGATTCGCGGCCACACGGGGCCAGTTGGACATGACAGTGAACCGCCGGGAACTGGTCGATCACGTGGCATCACTGCGCCAGGTGACGGATCTGCCCATCAATGTGGACGCAGAACAGTGCTTTCCAGAAGATGAGGGCGGTGTGGCCTCCACCGTCCAACTCCTCGCCGATGCGGGTGCATCCGGTTGTTCGATCGAAGACTGGAATCCGCACGAGGGAGCGATCGAGGATGTTGACCGTGCGGCCGAACAGGTTGCAGCTGCTGCCGCCGTAGCCACCTCAGAAGGTCTGGTGCTGACCGCCCGGGCCGAGAATCACCTTCGGGGGCGCGACGATCTCGACGACACGATCGAGAGACTTGCGGCCTACCGGAACGCCGGTGCCCATGTCGTCTACGCCCCGGCGTTGACCGATCTGTCGGCCATCTCCAGGATCGTCGATGAGGTGGGTGGAGCGGTGAACGTTCTCCTTCTGCCCGGAGGCCCCTCACTCGATGAACTGGCCCAGGTCGGCGTCCGGCGACTGTCGGTCGGGGGTGCCCTGGCCCGGGTGGCTTACGGAGCCATGTACGCGGCGGCGCAGGATCTCCTCCACACCGGTGCTCTCTCGTCCGCTTTCACCTTCTTGGACCGAAGCGTTGCCAGCCGCGCTTTCGCCGCCGTTGGCTGACACCGTCTGATCTGGTAGTAGCCGGCGTCAGGTGTCGGCTGCCTCGAGTCTCCGGCGGAACCCCGAGACGGTCATCTCCACCACCCGGTCGTGCCCCCACTGGAGCACCGGGCGGCCGATCCGACTGGCGAGCCGCATGGCCGGCTGTCGCATCTCCACCGTCCACGCCACCTCCGCCCACGTGCCCCCGAGTTCGGGTCGGAGCCGGAGCCGGGCCATGCCGGTCAGATCGCCCTCGATGGTGGCATCGATGGCCACCGGGCGTTCACAGTCGATGAGCTCGACGCTGAGCCGCATGCGGTAGGGAAGCGGCGGGTTGACCACGCCGGAGAGGACCGACCCCGTCGACAGTCCGCCCCCGTCGAGCTCGAAGTCGGTGAGCCAGGGCCACCACTGCTCGAACTGGTCGACCTCTTCGATCCGGTCCCACAACTGCTCCGGTTCCAGGTCGAACTGATAGCCACGCCGGTACGAGATCACGGGGGCCGCCACAGTTTCCAGGCTACGACCTCACCGGAGGCGACCGTGGTTCGGCTCCCGGCGGTCAGCCGTCCGGGTGATCGACGTCGACGGGAGGAAGGTCTTCGACCTCCTGCTTGGACAGGCTGAGCCCGATGCCGTCGTCGACTCCGACCACCGCGCCGATGGGGACGGCCACGTCCTTGCGACCCCACAGGTGGCCCTCTTGGAGGAGGACATGGGTCACGTGGTTCGTGCCGGCGTCGATGACGAGACCCTGGACCCGACCGATGTCTCCGTCGGTGGCCCGGACAACCTCGCCCCTCCGGACGGTCACCTCGCCCAGGGGAACGGCGTCGTAGGTGATGGCCTGGGAGACCTCCGCCATGGTGCCGCCCACCCCGTAGTACGGCCAGGTCATCACTTGTCCGGGTCCATAACTGGAGAAGCCGGTGCTCCCCGGCAGGAATTGGGTCTCCTCGGCCAGGCCGAGCCGGTCGAACTCGGCCAGGGTGCACTGGAGCTGGACCGTTCCGTCCCTAGCGTCCACGAGCTCCAGGGGAACGAGCCGGCCCAGCCCGGCCCGGTGTTTCGGCTCGACGACGAGATCAGTCACCACTTGGGCCACCGGATCGACGACCACCCGGCTGACGGTGCCACATACCCCGTCCCGACAACTGGCCTCGGCACCGATGGTGAACGTTTCTGACTCGGTCATCCCATTTCCTCCGGGTTGGACCCTACCGCCAACTTCGTCGGCGCTGGCCACATGGAGGTACGGACGGGCGACGGCGTCCAAGGGAACGGCCGGACGGCCAGGATCAGTGGAGGGGTACCTGGTTGCCCTCGGCCTGGTAGGCCCGGCAAGGCTCACCCCGCAGCGAGTTGCAGGCCGGCAGGGTCGGCGTGGCCTCGACACCGCTCACCTCGTTGACCACCAGTGCCGACGGGGCCGCGCCCGCCGAGACCGACCGTGGCGCTCTGACCGTTGTCGAGCGTGTCGAACTCCCAGATCGGGCGGTCGCCGCCGGGGGCGGAGATCACGACCCGCAGCTCGGTGCCCGGCCGGAACGTGTGGACGATCGGGTCGATCGGGATCCTGACCAGTGTGTAAGTCGTTCGGCGACAGGTTCGGCGTGCCGGGCGGTGTAGGTCGGATCGGTGAACAGGGCCGTCGAGTCCGGATTGGTCGACCTGGTTCGAGCTGCGCAGGAATCCCGAGGTGACGTACTCCTCCTGGCCGGCCGAGGGACGGACCTCGGTGATGGTGGCCTGGAAGTCCTCGACCGGTGTGGCCGATCTCGACCCACAGGTCGAGGGTGGCCGGGCCCACGATGGTGGTGGCCCGCGAGAACGGTGCGGTCTGGAATGCGATGCCGTCGGCGGCGGGCACCGGGGTCCAGTCCCACCCGGGGTCGGCCGCCCAGGCGTTCCCGCTGGCCGGCAGGCTGGTCAGGGGACGTGCCCCCGGATCCAGGGTGAAGGTGACGTGCTCGGTCGGGACGCCGGGGCGGCCGCGGTCAATGACCCGGCCGCGTCCGAAGTAGAGCGTCTTGACCGTCCCTTCTGGCGGCCAACTGGAGAAGTCCGCCGAGTAGGTCGACTGGATGGCGCCCGGTCCGGCCGGTCCGGCGCCGTTGTCGAACAGGACCCGCACCAGCGGGGTCTGCCGGCGCGAACTCGGCCCGGGCCGCGCCGACGCTCGGCGCATCGGTGAACCGGATGGCCGGCAGGGGCGCCTGGGCCGGACACCCCCGACGCGAACGCCGGTGAACTCGTCGAGGACGGCGGCGGCCAGGGCGCTGGGCTCGGAGGGGACCTTGCGGGCCACGTAGATGTCGAGGAACTCGAGCCAGCGGCTGATGCGTCTGGGGGTCGGTCGAGTCGATGTGGCCGCCGTTGACCATGTTGGCGTACACCGGCGTGGTCTTCGGGATGGCGTCGATCAGCGCCGGCCACTGGGGTCCGGTCTGCTCGTCCTGGAGGGCGCCGGACAGGAAGACCGGCACCTTGATATGGCTGGCCCAGTCGATCATCGAGCGGCGGTCGAAGAGGGACGGGTCGCGCCCCGGTCCGGTGCCGGGCGCCACCGATCTGGGGGCCCACCAGGCTGGCCAGGCTCTCGGACTGGTCGTGGAGGGCCTGGTTGGCCAGACAGGTCGATGTCCCACCGCTGGCCGCCAGCTCCGCGTCGATCTCGTAGTAGGTCCATGGCTGGCCGACGTTGGCGACCGGGGTCGGGGAGCTCTGGGCCAGTGGCCCGTCGCTGTAGGTGGCGGCGGCCATGGCGTCGTCGATCCGCGAGGCGATCCAGCTGGCGGCGAATCCGTCGTTGTAGATGCCGCCCGGGTAGCCGGTCGAGAACAGATCGTCGGTGGGGCTCATCGGGGCGATGGCGGCCAGGCCGGGCGGATCGGTGCCGGCCGCCGGGAACTGGGAAAGACCCGAATAGCTGATGCCGACCATGCCGACCTTGTGATTGGCCACCCAGGACTGGTGGGCCGACGATCTCGATGGCGTCGTAGGCGTCGTAGTCGGACGGGTACCCGAACAGGTCGAAGGCGCCGCCGGAGCAGCCGGTGCCACGCATCTGGACGCTCACCGTGGCGAATCCGGACATCCGGGCCAGCACCGACCCCACCGCGGTGGCGCGTGTCGGGAAGCAGGTTCGGGTCGCCGCAGTCGGTGCACGTGGTGTGGAGGGCGCTGCCGACAGGATCGTCGGGATCGGGTCGGTCGGGCCGGCCGCGTCGTAGCCGGAGTACTCGATGACCGTGGGGCACGGGCTCGCGGCGCTAGCAGGTCCCGCCGTAGGGGTAGCGCACCGTGGCGGCCAGCTGGATCCCGTCGCGCATGGTGATGTAGTTGAGGCCCTGGTGCATCGGCTGGCCGGTGTAGAGGGCTGACCGTGGCGGCGGGTTCTGGCCCGGGGCCAGCACCGGTGAACGGCCGGCTGTCGACTGGTTCGTCGAATTGTCGACCCAGTAGTACCGCCTCCGGGGGTCGAGGTTCCGGATGATCAGCGAGCCGAGGGTGTCGGCCGTACCCGGATTGGCGTCGTTGGCCACCGCCGAGTGGTGCTGCATGAGGGTGATCCTGTCCCCGGGATCGGCACCGGTCAGCCAGGCCTCCTCGACCGAGCCGTTCCCCTGCAGGGTCGGGCGTCCGGCGACACGATTTCCGGGGGCACGATTTCCCGCGGCCCGGCTGGTGGCGTCCCGGTCGGTGGTGGCCCGGGTGGCGGCGGACGCGGCCGGACTGATGCCCGCCCAGGTGGCGGCCAAAACAACGAACACCGCCACTGTCGACGCGGTGCGACCGTGGAACCGCATAACTTCCCCCCAAACATCTACCGAATCGGCCCGCTCGAACGGCCCGGGCACCCCGAGCATCATGCCACTCGAAGCGGGGTCCTGTTCCGGCCGGCGGATTCCGAGCTTCTCTCACCGCTCGGGTTCGGTCGGGACAGGTCGGACGGGGTGGTGATGGGGCCGGGGGCCGGTAGACCGGAGGGGGGCACATACGCTCGCCTCCATGCTCGGCCCCGGCCCGGCAAGGCGCCGCCGGCAATCCGCGGTGTGCTGATCGCCGGCCCACCAGGGAGCCCTTCGCCAGAATCCTCGAGCGACCGCGGCCCGAGGCACGATCGGCTCACCACCGGTTACGTCCGTCGACACCGTGGTGGTGGGTTCAGATCCGAACGGGCTGGCCGCCGCCATCACCCTGGCCGGGGCCGGGCCATCGAACGACAGATCGAGCGGTTCGCCCCCGGCTTCACCGATCTGGCGCTGGCCCGCTCGTCCATCACCGCAGCCGACGAGGAGCGGGCCAATCAACTACGTGGGCGGCAACATCGCGCCGGGGGCGGGGCCTCGCTGGGACAGACCCTGTTCCGCCCCACCCGGCAATGGAACCCGTACCGGACTCCTCTGGCCGGCATCCATCTGGCCTCGGCTTCCACCCCACCGGAAGGAGGCGTGCACGGCATGTGCGGGGTGCACGCGGCCCGGACCGCGCGGCACGATCACTTCGGAGGTCCGGCGCCGTTCGCCCCCCGGTGACCGGCCGATGCCGGGGCTGCTGGCCCCGAAACCATTCGCAATCCTGCCTGGTCCGGACCATACTGCTGAGGCTGAACTGGCAGCCGAGGCGGATGATACGGAGGTCCGGATGATGGCCGATCGATCGAGTTCGAAGAACGGGCTTCCCACCAAGATCGTGGTCGGAACGGATGGGTCGGTCACCGCCGGCCGTGCCGTCGACCGGGCCATCGCCCTGGCCGAGGCACTCGGAGTCGAGCTGATCGTGGTATCCGCCTACGGCAACCGGGCACCGGGCGGGGTGCCGGCGGCCGGGGTCTCGATCGACTCGGGCTGGGTAGGGGCGGCCCGGACGGCGGCGGAGACCTGCGCCACCGAGGCCGCCGACAAGGCCCGTGCCGCCGGCGTCGACAAGGTCTCGAGCCTGGTCCTCGGGGGCGAGCCGTCCGAGGTACTGGTCAAGGTGACGGCGGACGAGGGTGCCGACCTGTTGGTGGTGGGCTCGAAGGGCATGCAGTCGACTGCCCGCTTCTTGCTCGGACCGATCGCCAACAAGGTGTCCCGACGGGTGTCGTGCGACCTCCTGATCGTGGAGACCAGCGACTAACCACCGTCCCCGCGCCGGGACTCGGGCGATCTGGCCGATACCCGATCGGGTGCCAGACTGCCGACGTGAAGCTCAGGACCGCTGATCGGGGCGAGGCCGCGGTCAGTGCCGGCCGGCCCACCGCTCGAACCTCGGTTGCCGCCGTGCTCGGCGTGGCCTTGCTCCTGGCCGGCTGTGCCAACGCCGACCGGACGGCAGCCTCCCCGGTCCGGGCCCGCAGCCGCGTCAACCCGGCTGTCCGGCTGGGACCGGTGACGTCGACCACGGTCCCGGCCCAGCTGCCGGTGACCCCGGTGCAGTGGACCCCGTGCGGGGACATCCAGTGCGGCTCGGTGACGGTTCCGCTCGACTACGACAACCCCGACGGTCCCACCCTGCAGATCGCCGTTGCCCGGCATCCGGCCGAGGACCCGTCGGAACGGATCGGGTCGATCGTCATCAACCCGGGTGGACCGGGCACTTCGGGAATCGACGATCTTCCCAACGAGCTGTCCGTGCTCACCCCCGGACTGCTCGACCGCTTCGACATCGTCTCCTTCGATCCCCGGGGTGTGCAACGGAGCAGTCCGGTGAGCTGCGCCAGCCACACCGGGTCGGGCACCGGCGGGCAGCTGATCGACCCGGTCCCGACCACGCCGGCGGCGGTGGCGGCGCTGCTCCACAATGACCAGGAGTTCGCCGCCCAGTGCCAGGATGACAGCGCCAGCATCTTGCCCTTTGTCGGCACCGTCGACACGGCTCGGGACCTCGACCGCATCCGGGCCGCCCTCGGCGATGCCCAGCTGACCTTCATCGGCCACTCCTACGGCACCCTGCTCGGCGCCACCTATGCCGACCTCTTCCCGACCCACGTGCGGGCCATGGTCCTCGACGGCGCCATCGACCCGGCCTTGACCACCACCCAGTACGCCGCCGATCAGGCCGACAGTCTGGAGTCGGAGCTCCAGTCGTTCTTCAGCTGGTGCATCGGTGACTCGAGCTGCCCATGGCGACCTGCCGGCGATCCGACGACTGCGCTGTTGCAGCTCATCCAGACCAGCCGGACCCAGCCCCTGTCGATCTCGGGGGGAGGAACGGCCGGGCCGGGCGAGCTCTACGATGCCCTGCTGGCCGGTCTCGAGTCCCAGTCGTCATGGCCGACGCTGGCCGAAGCCCTGGCCCAGGCCCAGCAGGGGAACGGTTCGCCAGCAGTCGCGCGATGTCCGACCGGTACGAGACCGGTGGATCGACCAACGGGGCCACGGCCGAGCAGGCCATCGACTGCCTCGACCACCCGGTGGACCGGAACCCGGCCAGCTACCCGGCCCTGGCCGCGTCGACCGGGGAGACGGCACCGGTCTTCGGGCCGCTCCTGGCCTGGGGCCTGCTCGGCTGTGCCATCTGGCCGGTGCTCCCCACCCGCACGCCGGCACCCGCATCCGACCCGGGTGCCCCGCCGATCCTGGTGGTCGGCACCACCGGCGATCCGGTCACGCCCTACCGCTGGGCGGTCAGCCTGGCCAAGGAGCTGACCGGCGGCGTGCTGCTCACCTGGCGGGGAATGAGCCACGTGGCCTACTTCTACAGTCCGTGCGTCCGGGCCGCCGTCCAGACCTACCTGGTGGCCGGGACCCTGCCCCCGACCGGAACCGTCTGCACCGATTGACCCGTCCCGCCATCGGCGGTGATGCTCAGGACCCGGCCCGCTCCAACTTCAGGGTGGCGATCTCGAACGGGGCCAGGTCGAGGTCGACCTCGGCCCGGCGCCACGGGGCCTCGGTGAGCTCCCGTTCCAACAGGTCGGTGCGGACGGCGCGACCGATCTCCCACGGGCCCCGCACCACCACCGGGCCCCTCCGGCCCCAGGCCTCGTAGAGCCGGATGATCAGGGCTTCGGGGTCACCGTCGGCCCGCTTGACCGCCTCGACCACGACATTGGGCGCGTCGACCGACAGCATCGAGCCGACCGGTGGGAGCGGTCCAGGATGGGGGGATGTGGCCACGGCCCGCAGTGGCACGTTGAGGTCGTAGCCGGCATCGATGACCCCGGCGTCCCGGAGATCGCCGGCGTGGGGGAACAGCCGGTAGGTGAACCGGTGCCGGCCCCGATCGGCCTCGGGGTCGGGCCAAGTGGGAGCGCGTAGCAGCGACAGCCGGATGACGTTTCCTGCGATGTCGTAGCCGTACTTGCAGTCGTTGAGGAGGGCGACGCCGTAGCCGGGCTCGGACAGATCGGCCCATTTGTGGGCGCAGACCTCGAAGCGGGCCACATCCCAGCTGGTGTTGGCATGGGTGGGACGTTCGACGTGGCCGAACTGGATCTCGTAGGTGGCCCGAAGGCTCCGCACGTTGACGGGGAACGCCACTTTGAGCAGCCGGTTCGTCTCGTGCCAGTCCACCTCGGTGATGAAGTCGACCAGTCGGGACCCCGAGTCCAGACCGATCACCTGGGCGATCCGGGAGTCGGAGAACTGACGGACCACCCGGATGCCGGACCGGAGCGGGCCCGGCTCGACCACCTCGATCGACTCGACCCCATCCAGATCCGTGGCCGAGTCCAGCGCGAACCGGTCGATGTCCCAGGCATCGTAGAAGTTGGGGTAGTCGGGGTGGAGCTGGAACCGGTTGCCGACCGTGCCGGGGGCCAGCACCTGGCGCTGGGCCGACTTGTCGGTGATCGAGGAGATGTGACCCTGCTCGTCCAGCTCCAGCCGCAGGTGCTGATTCTCGAGCGAGGACGGAGTCACCGCCACGCCGGCACCGCCCCCGCTGTGCCCGCTGGTCAGCCCGTAGACCTGATAGCCGCAGGCGGGCACGGTGACCTCGAACACGGCGCGTCCCTCGGCGTCCCGCTGTACCGGCGCCGGCCGATCTGATCCGCAGGTGACCGCGGTCACCTCTCTCGGGGCCTCGACGGCGATGAGCTCGGTGCGGGAATGGGAGAGCGAGTTGGCCACCACCACCGGCAGGGCCACCTCACCGGTGTCGATCGAGTCGGCCAGCCCTCCGAGCGACTCGTCGGTCACCCGCTCGGCTCCGCCCATGATGCGGTCATGGTCGCGGGCGCTGTCCTCGTAGACCCAGTGGATCCCCGAGCCGGGGATGATGTCGTGGAACTGGTTGAGGAGCAGGACCTTCCACAGCTCCTCGAGCTGGGCCGAGGGATCGACGGCGCCGTCGACCAGCGAGCTCCACAGCTCGGCGTCACGCAGCGCCAACTCGGACCGCCGGTTGCCCAGCTTGGTGGCGGCCTGGGTGGTGTAGGTGCCGCGGTGGAGCTCCAGATACAGCTCACCGACCCAGACGGCGGGGTCGCGGATTTCGGCCTCGGCCTCGGTGAAAAAGGCACGGGCCCCTTCCATGACCAGCCGGGGGACACCGTCGAGATCGGACAGCCGCCTGGCCGACTCCAGCATCTCGCTGGTCGGACCTCCCCCGCCGTCACCCCACCCGAACAAATAGAGCGAGCGGGTGGCCCGCTCGTGATCCTTGAAGTTCTCCACGCTGTAGCGGAGCTCGCCCGGGGTGACGTTGCCGTTGTAGGTATCGGCCGGGGGGAAGTGCGTGAACACCCTCGACCCGTCGATCCCCTCCCACAAGAAGCTGTGATGGGGAAGCGGGTTGTACTGGTTCCAGGAGAGCTTCTGGGTCAGGAACCACCGGATACCACTTCGTTGCATGATCTGGGGCAGGGCGGCCGAATAACCGAACACGTCGGGCAGCCACACGTCGTTGGTGTCGATGCCGAGCTCGGTGAGGTAGAAGCGCTTCCCGTAGAGGATCTGGCGGACCAGTGATTCGCCCGACGGGATGTTGCAGTCCGCCTCGACCCACATGCTCCCGGTCGGCTCGAGGCGCCCTTCGGCGATGCGGACCTTCATCCGTTCCCACAGGTCGGGATAGTGCTCCTGCATCCAGGCCAGGTGCTGGGCCTGCGACACAACGAACCGGTACTCGGGATAGCGGTCCATGAGTTCGAGCACGGTGGAAAAGGTGCGGGCACATTTGCGGATGGTCTCCCGGATCGGCCACAACCAAGCGGTGTCGAGATGGGCATGGCCCACCAGGCTGGCGATATGGGTCGATGGGGCGGCCCGATCCGCCAGCAGCTCCTCCAGCACCGGGCGGGCCGCCTTCCAGCTGTCGGATATGTCGGGCAGCTCGAGCAGGTTGCAGGCCCGCTCGAGTCCGGCGATGAGCCGCGATCCGCGGGGGTCTCCGTCGGGCAGCGCGCCCAACAGTTCGAGGAGGACCCGGAAGTCGTGCCAGAAGGCGTCGAAGGCCATCTTCCTCACGTGGAGGTCGGCCTTCTGCAGCGTGAACAAGGGGGCGCCGTCGGGCTCGGGGAGCAGGAGGGGCCAGGGATTGGCGCCGAACGGGGAGGGCGGATTGGCGGCCGCCTCCACGAACAATTCGATCACCTCCCCCCCAGAAGCGTGACCGGTTACGACGTGCTCACGGTGGTTGGGAGACAGCCCCTGCACCGGCCGACCCTCCCGCCACACCAGGGACTCGGCCCCGAACCCGGTGGACCCGGCGTTCCCGATGGCGAATCCCAGCGCCACCTCCTCACCGGCCCACTCGGCCGGGATGCTGCCCCGGATACGAAACCAGGTGGTGCCCCAAGGCGGCCCCCACCCGCCACCCACCGCGAACGGTTCGTACTCGGCACCCAGGGCCACCGCCGCCGGCACTGGCTCGCCCGGCACGTGGAAGGCCCCCACGTCCACGCCGACCGACGCTCCCCGGCGGACGGGCCGGACATAGTCGTTCAGGACCCGAACGAACCGGCCGACGCGGATCGAGTCCTCCGGTCGCACGTCGCCAGGTTACACAGCCGTGCCCTCCAGGACTCGGGCCCACAAGGCGGCGGTGCCACAAGCGCGCTGCGATGCCCGGGCTGCGAGAATCATTGGGTGCTCGGGGTGCGGGGAGTGGCGACGGCGCTGGTGGTGCTGGTGGTGCTGGTGTCGGGATCGGTCGCGGCCGTCGGTGCCGGTCAACCGGCAACCGGGGCCACCCACCTGCGTCACGCCGGGGTCCGGGACCGCCGTCCCGCCGCCGCCAGCACCACCGGCGCCGGACCGAACCCGGCCTACGACTGCGATTTCAATCTGGACACGGATGCGTTCACCGGCGCCTACGGCACCGCATCGGAGATCGGCTGGGAGGGCAACCACCAAGGGGTGGTCACCTGTCTCGGCGGGACCTTCTTCGTCCAGGACGGCATCAACCAGGACTTCGGGTTCGGCATCTACGACGGCGCCCCGACCACCTGGTCGGATGCCGACGGCTACCTCCCCGCCCAGACCACCACCTTCCGGCACACCCGGGCCATGGTGTCGATCACCGAATTCGCCGACAGAGTGGTCATCGCCGGCGACCCCTTTGTCGCCGTCTACAGCCGGGTGGCCGTTTCCAACCCGACCGATCACGTCCTGGTCGAGAACCCCGGGGCCTCCCCGGGGATGGTGCCGTTGCATCAGGCGCCGGACGCGGTCGGGCCCCACGCCGCGGGTGGTACACGACTATGTCGTGGCCGTCGACCGCTTCGGAAACCAGTACCCGTGGCCGGACGCCCCGGCCCTGGCCGGTGCCGGCAGCTTCGACAGGCACTTCGCCCACATGCAGAGCTTCTGGAATCGGCAGTTGGCCGCCATCGCCGAGGTCGACGTGCCGGACCCCTCGCTCGACGACGCCTACCGGAGTGGCTTCATCTACACCCAGATCGCCCGGAGCGGCAACGACCTCGACACCGGCGTCAACGGCTACGAGAGCGAGTTCAGCCACGACGTGGTGGGCATCCTCACCACACTGTTCACCCAGGGATACTTCGCCGGCGCCCACGGGCTGCTGCTCGAGGCGCGCAACGTCATGGGGTCCCAGGGAGAGTACGACGACGGGATCTGGACCTACTCGCTGCCCTGGGCCATCTATCTGATGAAGACCGGTGACATCGGATTCGTGAAACAGAACTTCGCCACGGCCGGGCCGCACGGGGCGGCCCAGCCCAGCATCGAGGACACCGCCCACGAGATCGCCTCCGGCCGGACCGGACCGTCGGGGATCATGGCCGCCACCGACGACATCGACACCGAAGGATCCTGGACCACCGACGACTTCCAGGCCCTGCTGGGCCTGGCCGCCTACCACTATCTCGCCGTCCGGGTCGGGAACGGCGCCGAAGCCGACTGGGCCACCCAGCAGTACGACAGCCTCCTGGCCGCCACCGACCAGGCTCTCTCCTCGACCATCATCCAGTTCCACCTCGACTACCTGCCGTGCTCGATACTCCAACCCGACACGGCCAACCGCTGCGCCGACCCCGAGGACGCCAACTGGACGTCGCCGCTCGGCGACTGGGCCTGGGAGGGGGGCCTCCTCGGGGCAACCATCGGCGGCCCGGGGCTGTCCCTGATCGACGCCACCTACCGGTACGGGTTCGGACGCCTGGTCGGCACGCTCCCACCCGACACCACCGGCGGCTTCCCCGACGACTACTACTCGAGCGGGTACAACGCGGCCGAGGGGACCGCCGGGCTGGCCGGGCTGGCCTACCGCGACCAGGGGATCCTCGACTACGAGTTCATGATCGCCAACAGCCAGAGCGGGCCGAACTCGTGGTGGGAGAGCTCGACCGCCCCGTCGACCGCCACCCCGTGGATCGGGAGGCACCCGGGAGCCGGCCAGGGATCCTCCCCCCATGCCTGGGGGATGGCCGGGGCCAACATGGTGCTGTTGGACTCACTGGTGGCCCAGGAGGCGGACGGCGACCTGATCGTGGGCCGGGGCGTTCCGGCGGGATGGGTCGACGGCGGCCCGCCGGTCACCGTCACCGACTTCCCGACCACCGGCGGCCGGAGGTTGGACCTCACCATCTCATCGTCGGTGGCGCCGCACTCGGTCTCACTGGTCCTCTCGGGCCGGCTCCCGTCGGGACAGGTGCTGTTCCAACTTCCGTCGTTCGTGAATGACATCGCCGCGGCCTCGACCGGCACCGTGGACCAGGCAACCGGCACGGTGGCGCTGGCACCAGGAGTGACGAGCGTCACCGTCCGGCTGCGCCGGCCTCCGATCACCAGGTGACCGGTCGGAGCCGAGGGCCGAGGCCCGCCCCCGCCGCCCGGGGCCGGGGTCAGCCGGTCAGGCCGGTGGACTTCCGGGAACGCCGACGGTGTCGGTGTCGGTGCCCGAGCGCAGGACGCGCCCGGGCACGGCCCCGGTGAGGGTCCCGCCGGTGACCACCTCGGTGCCGTTGACCAGTACGTGTTCGATGCCGGTGGCCCCGGCGAAGAGCCGGGGTGCCTCGGCCGGCAGATCGTGGAGGGTGTGCAGGCCGCCGGGCCCGACCGTCTCGGGATCGAAGACGACCAGGTCGGCCCACCACCCCTCGGCCACCCGGCCCCGATCGACCAGCCCATACAGCCGGGCCGGCACGTCGGTGAGCAGCCGGACCGCCTCCTCGAACGTCAGGAGCTGGCGCCGGCGTACGCCGTCCCCGAGCAGAGACGTCGAGTACACCGCCCCGCACATGGTGTCGAGGTGGGCACCGGCATCGGACCCGCCGACCACGGCCCGTGGATCGCGCCACACTTCCGCCCGGGCCCTCCAGTCGGCGTCGGACTCGGGGATGGGCACCGAAAAACCGGTCTGCAGCCGGTCGGCCACCACCACCTCACACAGCGCGTCCCACGCCGACATCCCTTTTTCGGCCGCCACCGCCGCCACCGGACGGCCCTGATGCCGGTCGTTCTCGGGAGCAAAGGTCTCGGCGATGACCAGCTGTCCCCAGTTGGCCAGATAACGGAGGATGCCGGCCTCGTCGGACTGGGCCCGGGCATCCATCTGGGCCGCGCACCGTGGGGTCGCGGAGTGCGGCCATCCGCTCGTCGACCGGGGTGGCGAAGAACTCCCCCCAGCCCGGTAGACCGTCGAGGATGGCGCCGTGCTCGAAGGAGAGGCGCAGCGACATGGTGTGGGGCAGGGTGAGGGCCACGATCCGCCCTCCCGACCGGTCGGCGGTCGACGATGCCGCCAGCTGGTGGTCGGTTCCCTCGGGATTGGAGGCGCTCACCCCGAGCACGTTCCAGTTGACCGGGCGCTGGGCCAGCAGCGAGATCCGGGTCATCAGCTCCACCTCGTCGTCGCTGAATCCGTTCAGGCAACCGGGCAGGATCAGCTCCACCGTGGTTCCGGGATGGGCGGCCACCACCGCCGCCAACCGCTCCAGCTCCTCTCGACCGGCGGCCCGGGACGGGACCGGTTGGCCGTCCCCGTCGTTGTGGGTCGGGGCCTGGGACGTCGAGAACCCCAGAGCACCCTGGGCCAGCGCCCGATGGAGCGCCTCTTCGATCAGTCCGATCTGTTCCGGGCTGGCGACGGAGTCGACGGCGTCGGCGCCCATCACCGAACGACGGAGGGTGGAGTGGCCGACGAGGAACCCGGCGTTGACGCCGACGGCGCCGTCGAGTCGGGCCAGCCATTCGCCGAAGGACTGCCACGACCAGTCGAGACCGGCCTCCAGCGCCGCCAGTGGCATACCCTCCACCCGGGCCAACATCCTCGTCAGGTAGTCGGAGTGCTCCGGGGCGGTCGGGGCCAGCGAGAACCCGCAGTTGCCGCCGAACACGGTGGTGACGCCGTGGAGCGGAGACGGGCTGGCGCTCGGGTCCCAAAAGAGTTGGGCGTCGTAGTGGGTGTGCAGGTCGACGAAGCCCGGTGCCACCAGACACCCTTCGGCGTCGATGACCCGGGTGGCACCCTCGGTCACCGTGCCGATCGACACCACCCGGCCGTCGTCGACGCCCACGTCGGCGCGGCGCCCGGGCTGGCCGGTCCCGTCGACGACGGTGCCTCCTTTGATCAACAGGTCGATCACAGCCAACCCTTTCTCTGGACCCTCGGCCGGGTGAAAGAGGCCATACCCTCCAGGCCCAGCTCGAGGCCGAATCCCGATTCGCCCCATCCGCCCATGGGGGCCAGGTGGTCCATCGCCCCCATACCGTGGGCGTTGGTCCACACCGTGCCGGCGGACAGGCGCCGGGCCACCGACCCGGCCAACTCATCATCCGCACTCCACACTGAGGCGCACAGCCCGAACCTGGTGTCGTTGGCGGCCTCCACCGCCTGGTCCAGGTGCTGGTAGGGAAGCAACGGTAGGGCCGGGGCGAACTGCTCCTCCCGCACCAACGGTGTCGAGGAGTCCGGGGCCACCACCAGCGCCGGAGACACCACCCACCCGTGCCCCGGCCGAACCACGGTGGCCGGTCGGACCACGTGGGCGGCGCTGGTGGCGGCATCGGTGATCATCGCCTCGACCCGGTCCCGGGCGGCTTCGGTGTGGACCGGTCCCATGGTCACCCCCTCCTCCAAGCCGTCACCGACCACGAAGCAGGACAGCGCCGCCACCAGGGCGTCCCGCCAGTCCCGGAGGCGCTCGGCCGGGAGATAGAGCCGCTTGATCGCCATGCACACCTGGCCCGAGGTGGTGAATGCCGCCTCGAGGAGGCGGTTGGCCAGCTGCTCGGAAGGTTCGAGGTCGGGCCCGACGATGGCCGGGTCATTGCCCCCGAGCTCGAGCACGGTCGGTCGCAGATGCGGCGCACAGGCGGCCAGGACCGAGCGACCGGTTCCCACCCCGCCGGTGAAAGACACCATGTCCACTCCCGGGTGGGCGACGAGGGCGGCACCGAGTTGGGGAGCCGGGCCGTTCACGGCGTTCAGCACCCCCGGCGGCAGGCCGGCGGCCATGGCTCCGGCCAGATCCAAGACGGCGCCCGGGCAGGTCGGCGGAGTCTTCACCACCACCGTGTTGCCGGCCAGCAGCGCCGGCAGGATCTTGTTGCCCATGACCGCGGCGGGCCAGTTGAACGGAAGGATCGCCGCCACCACCCCGTGGGGAGCCCGCTCGACCACCGATGCGCCCGCCGACCGCGGTGCCAACGCCTCGGCCATCAGCGGGGCCAGGGCCCCGACCATGCCGGCCGTGGTGGCCACGTCGAACAGCGCCTCGACCAGTACCTTGCCGTGCTCCCGGGTCAGCAGTTCGGCCGTCGTCTCCAGGTCGACCAGCTCCTCCGCCCGTCGGCAGGCGGCCTCGAGGGATGCCAACCGCCCCTCGAATCCGAGCGACTCCCACCCGGGCCGGGCTCGACGAGCCGCCTCAACGGCCTGGTCCACCTGGCCGGGCGAGGCGGCGGGAGCCTCGAAGACAACCTCGTCCGGGCGGGCCGGATTGCATACGGGGTAGGTCCCGTCACCCCCCGGAACCAGCTGGCCCCCGATCACCAGAGGCACTGTTGAAACCATCGTCCGTGTCGCGCTCATGGGCCTCCCCAGGACCTCGTGCCCCCCAACCCTCGCGACGCTACTCTCGATGGTCGTGGGGAGCACTCTGCTGCCGGATCCATCGCCTCGCGCCATCTTCGACCCGCTGATCTCCGTCGACGATCACCTGATCGAGCCGCCCGATCTGTTCGACGGGAGAGTGCCGGCCGCCCTGGCGGCCGCCGCCCCCCATGTCCTCGAAGACGACCAGGGCAACCAGTTCTGGCGGTTCGAGGGGAACGACTACCCCAACATCGGACTCAACGCCGTGGTCGGCCGGCCCCGGGAGGAGTGGAGCATGGAACCGGCCCGGTTCGAGGACATGCGCCCGGGCTGCTTCGACATCAAGGCCAGGATCGCCGACATGGACCTGGCCGGGATCTGGGCCTCGCTCTGCTTCCCCTCCCTGGTGGCCGGATTCTGCGGCTCGGTCTTTTCCCGGGCCCAAGACAAGGCCCTCGGGCTGGCCTGCACGCGGGCGTGGAACACGTGGCACCACGAGGTGTGGGCCGGCACCTATCCCGAGCGGATCATCGCCCTCCAGCTTCCCTGGCTCGACGACGTGGCCGTCGGAGCCGAGGAGGTCCGGCGCAACGCCGAGCTGGGATTCAAAGCGGTGAGCTTCCCCGAGTTCCCGGCCCAACTCGGCTATCCGTCCATCTTCACCGACCACTGGGACCCACTCTTTGCCGCCTGTGAGGAGACCGGCACGGTGGTCTGCCTGCACACCGGCGCCTCGGCCTGGGCCCCGCTCCCCTCCCCCGACCCCCCCTTCGAGCTACTGCCCACGGTGTTTCCGGTCAATGCCCTCCTCGCCGCCGGCGAGTGGGTGTGGTCCGGCGTCGCCGTGCGCTTCCCCAACCTCAACGTGGCCCTCTCGGAAGGTGGCATCGGTTGGGTGCCGATGCTCATGGACCGGGTCGACTACGTGCTGGACCATTCGGCGTCGGGCAGCGAGAGCTCCTCGTGGCGCTCCGATCTGCGGCCGAGCGAGGTCCTCGGTCGCAACTTCTGGTTCTGCACCATCGACGATCCTTCGATGGCCCCGCTCCTCGGTCGGATCGGGCTCGACCACGTGATGGTGGAGAGCGACTACCCCCATGCCGACTCGACGTGGCCGGACACCCAACAGGTGGTCCACGCCGCCCTCGGTCATCTCGATCCGGACCAACTCCGCATGGTGGCCGGCGGGAATGCCGCCACCCTGTTCCGCCACCCGATGCCCGCCCGTGATGACTGGCGGAGCGCGGCCGGTCGCTGACGCCGGGGAGACCACCCACCCGACCAACACCGAGGAGGAGCCGTGCCCGAGGTCGAGCTCGACGACGTCACCCTTTCGTACGACACCGTCGGCGAGGGTGAGCCGCTCCTGCTCATCGCCGGCTGCGGCCAACCGGCGGCCGCGTTCCAGCTCGGACTGGCTCCGGCCTTGGCCAGAGCCGGCTACCGGGTCATCCTGTTCGACAACCGGGGCGTCCCACCGAGCTCGCTGCCCCCGGCTCCTTACTCGGTCACCCAGATGACCGGCGACGCCCTCGGCCTGCTCGACCATCTCGGCATCGGGGACCCGGTCCGCGTAGCCGGACACTCGCTCGGCGGCTGGATCGCCGAGACCCTGGTCATCGACCACCCGGGACGGGTGCGGTCCGCCGCCCTGATGGGCAGCGCCAACCGGCCCACTTCGTGGGAGAAGGCCATCACTACGGTGGAACGGGACCTGGCCGCGTCCGGGGTCTCACTCCCACCGCTCCACTACGCCCTCGAGACCCTCCGGTACCTGCCCTACCACGACCTCCAGGACGATGCCGTGGTGGATGGCTGGCTGGAGCTCATCGGCGATCTCGAGGAATGGCCGAACCCCGGTCGGCTCGGCCAGTACGAAGCGGCACTGGCTTGGTCGACCGACCCCATACGCACGACGGCCTGGCCGTCGATCACCGTCCCCTGTTTGGTGGTGGCATTCGAATACGACATCGACTCCCCTCCGGCCCGGGCCCAGGAGGCGGCCGAGGCCATACCCGGGGCCGCCTACGTCGAGATCGCCGGCGCCAGCCATCTCGGCTTCCTCACCCACGCCCGACCGACCGCCGAGGCTCTGATCGACTATTTCGAACGACACTGAGCGATCTGACCGGGCTGACCGGGCTGACCGGGCCGCGCCGGCATCACGCGTCGGACTGTCCCGCCTGTTCCCCTGATCCTGTCGGCACGGTCTGTTCTGTCGGCACGGTCTGTCCTGTCGGCACTGTCTGCGGTTGGGAGGGCTCCACCGGTTCCACCGGAGCCGCCGGTTCGGCCGGCGGCGGAGGCGATGCCGGCGGCCGGAGGAACATCGGCACCCGGGCCACCACCAAGTCGGGTCGCCGACGCAACTCGGTGGAGAGCACCAGGTCGACCTGGTTGTGCAACAGGCGGTACCGGATCTTCTCGGGGATGAGCACCGGGATCAGGACCACCAACTGACACTCCTTGCGTTCGAGGAGACCGTCGACGAACCGGACGATCGGCTGAACGATCGATGCGTAGTCGGTATGGAGCACCTCCAGGGGCACCCCCGGGTCCCACTGCTTCCACTCGCGCTCGACGTCGGACCACGGCAGACCCGCCAACTCACCGTCGAAGACGACCGTCACGGCAATGACCTCATCGCCCAGCGACAGCGCTTCGCAGATGGCGTGACGGGTGAGTCTGGACACTCCCGTCACCGGCACCACCACCAGAGTGCGCCTACGCTCGGGCCGGCCCGGGTCGAGACCGTATCCCAGGATCTCGCGGGCCCGGGCGTAGTACCGCTCGATCCGGGTGAACAGCCAGATGAGCAGAGGCACGGCGACAACCACCACCCAGGCGCCCTCGAGAAACTTGGACAACAGGAAGATGATGGTGGCGGCCGCGGTCATGGCCGCCCCGGTCCCGTTGATGGCGGCCCGCCGGATCCACCCGGGCGGTCTGGTCCGTCGCCAGTGCACCACCAGGCCAGCCTGGGACAGCGTGAACCCGATGAACACCCCGATGGCGAACAGAGGGATGAGCTCATTGGTGTTGCCGCTCACGGCGACGAGCAGAACTCCGGAAGCGACGGTGAGCACCAGCACCCCGTTGCCGAACACCAACCGGCTGTCCCGCACCCCGAAGAGGTGGGGCAGGTAGTTGTCGCGCGACAGAAGGCTGGTGAGTATGGGCAGACCGCCGAAGGACGTGTTGGCGGCCAGGGCCAGCACCAGGGTGATGGTGATGGAGACGGTGTAGTAGGCCCAGTTGCGCCCCACCGCGTACACCATGATCTGGCTCAGGACCGTCTGGTTCGACCGGGGCTGGACGTGGAATTTGTTGCTCAGCTCGGCTAGTCCCAACAGCATGGCGCCCAGGATCAATCCCAGCAGGAGCTCGGTTCGCTTGGCCCGGGCCACCCTCGGTTCTTTGAACAGCGGGACGCCGTTGGCGATGGCCTCGACACCGGTCAGGGCACTGCAGCCGGCCGAGAACGCCTTCAGCACCAAGAGGACGGTGACGGCCTCGACGGTGTGGGTCGCCACCAGGGAGTGCCCGGTCTGGGATGCGTGCAGGCCGAGCGGGTGGACCAGACCGACGCCGATGATGGCCAGCAACCCGACGATGAACACCATGGTGGGAATGAGGAACGCCCTGGCCCCTTCGCCCAGTCCGCGGAGATTGAGGGTGGTGATGATCAGCAGAATGCCCAAGCACATCGGAACCGTGTACGGCGTCGCCGACGGAAACGACGAGGTGAGCTGGCCAACCCCGGCGGCGATGGAAACGGCCACGGTCAGGGTGTAGTCGACGATGAGAGCGGCCCCGGCCAACTTGCTGGCCTGGAGCCCGAAGTTGTCCCGGGTGACGGCATAGGCCCCGCCACCGTGAGGGTAGGCGTCGATGACCTGCCGGTACGAGATGACCAGGATGATCAACAAGACGACGATGGCGACGGTGATCGGCAAGATGAGATTGAGGGACGACGTCCCGGCCGCGGCCAGGACGATGAGGATCGCCTCCGGCCCGTAGGCCACCGACGTGAGGGCGTCGAGGGAGAGCGCCGACAGACCTTGGACCGGCGTGATCTGCTCTGTCGACGCCTCGTGGACCGAGAGGGCCCGACCCGTGACCAGCCGGTGGAACTTTTCGTAGTTGTTCACGGGCCGACCCCTTCGTCCGGTGTTGCCAGAACCAGTGGAGCGGACTCTACGGGCTGTAACCGGAACTGGGGGGCACCGTTGCCGCCCCGGTCACCGCTCCCACAGCAGGGGGGCGGGGCGGGTCGTTTTGCGGGCCGACCTGAGCACCAGCACTGAACCCACCGCCACCACGGCGATGGAACCCACCAGGGCGGCCAGTACCACCAGTCCCCGGTCGTCGGCGGCACTCTGGCACTCGTTCACAAACGCCTTCCACTCCTGACGGCCTCCGTCGGCGTTGGTCGCCGGCTCGGGACCGGCCCCGATCGAACCCGGATCGAACAGGGCGACGATGGCGGCCTCGGAGTTGGTGCCGGGGCCACACGTACCTCCTGGCACCGGGGGGAGCGCGGCGATCGCCCCGGTGATGGCGAGCGCCACCCCGAAGGCGCCCACGAACAGCAGGGCGATGAGGGCCCAGAACACCCGTGACGAGTACTGCATGCGAATCCTTTCGACTCTCGCGATGGTAGGCGCCCGTCCGGGCTCCGATGGTTCGCCACCAGATATCGTCGGGAGCGGTTGCTACCGTCTGGCATGGCTCCCGATGCCGTCCCGAGCGGGCGGCCATGACCGCGCTGGTCCTGTCACCACACTTCGACGACGCCGTCCTGAGCTGCGGGAACTGGCTCGTGCACCATCCGGGCACGGTGGTGGCCACGGTGTGCTCGGGAGCTCCCGGGTCCGGCGTTGCGGCCGACCCGGGGTGGGACGCCCTCGCTCGTTTCTCCACCGCCGACGAGGCCGCCCAGGCCCGGCGGGCCGAGGACGTGGCGGCACTCAGCCTGCTCCACGCCCACCAGGTCGGGCTGGGATTCCTCGACGGCTCGTTCTACAAGGACGAGGTCGGTCGCCCCCACGAGCGCCCCGAGGTCGGTGCCTCGTTCGAGGACGCCCTGGCCCTCGCCGTCGGTGAACTGATCGATGAGCTCCGGCCCGAAGTGTGCCTGGTCCCGTTGGGACTGCTCCATCCCGATCACGTCGCCACCCATCGAGGCGCACTGAGATGCTTGCACTCCCGGCCCGAGACGCCCGCCGTCCTCTATCTCGACCTCCCCTACGGCATCGCGATCGAACGGGCGGCCGTGGATCGGATCGAGGCACTGGCCGCGTCGGGAACCGCCGTCACCCCACTGGCCGACGCCGGTCCGCCTCCGGTCGGGACCAAGCTGTCGGCCGCCCGCTGTTACCGGTCCCAGCTGCCTCTGCTCGAAGGCTCCTTCGGAGACAGCTTGTGGGCCTCGTTCGATCCCGATGCCGAACGGCTCTTCACGATTCTGTGGTGAGCCGGTCCGTCTGGGCCGCACCTGACCGGAGTCGGGTGATCGCTTCTGGGGGGGCACCGACCGCGTCCAGCCCCAGCAGGGCCGCTCCCACCACCGGGGCGGCGTCGAGCCGACGGAACTCACACCGGGGAGCGACGGCCCGCACGCCGGCCTCGATCGCCTCGGCGAAGGCCACATACCCACTGTCGAACAGGCCTCCCCCCAGGACCACCTCGACCTCCCGGTCGCCCACTCCGAGACGAACCACGGCGGCACTGGCCATCGCCGCCACCTCGTCGGCCAGAAACCCGACCGCACCGGCCGCCACCGCGTCTCCGCCGGCAGCGGCGTCGAGGCAGACCCGGGCCAGCTCGAACAGCTGCCCGTATCCGATGTCGCCGGAGTAGACGGCGGCCAGTACCGCCTCCGGATCGGCCAGGGCGAAGTGGGCCGGGACCAGATCAGCCAGGGCGGTGGGCCGACCCCGACCGTCCCGGGAACGCAGGGCCAGACCGAGTGCCCGCACGCCGAGCCACGACCCGCCGGCGGCGAAATCGCCGGACAGCTCGCCCAGAGAAGGGAACCGCTCGATGGCGCCATCTGGTCCAAGACCGATGCAGTTGAGGCCGGAGCCGCACACCACACCCACCCCCCATCCCGACCGCACGCCCGCCCGCAGCACGGCCAGCGAGTCGTTGCGCACGAGGGCTGTGGTGCTCCAGCCCCGGGATCCGATGGCTTCGTTCAGCCGTTCCTCGTCCACGGCCAAGTCCAAGCCGGCCATGCAGTACACGCCCATCTCCGCCACCGGACGGCCACCGCCACCGAGGCCGGCGTCGTCTACAGCCGCCTCGATCGTGGACTCGAGCGCCTCCATGGCCCCGTCCAGACCGAAGAACTGATGGTTCGACCCACCACCTCTCGCCGTGCCCAGGACCGAACCGTCGGAGGAGACCAGCCAGACGTCGGTCTTCGACGCCCCACCGTCGATGGCGAGGATCAATGAGCCGTCCGACATCCCGTTCATCCCTCCCTCCGGCATCGCGCGCACCGACCGATGTTACGTTCCAATCGTGGGAACGAAGCTGGCCGTGGTCGGGGGCGGGAGCACGTACACACCCGAACTGGTCGACAGCCTGTGCGCCCACGAGGACCGCCTGGTGGTGGACGAGCTGGTACTGCTCGATCCGGATCTCGACCGCCTGGAGGCCGTGGGCGGCCTGGCCGATCGCATCCTGCGCCGGAGAGGATGGGCTGGGGACCTGGTCACGACCGATGATCGGCGCCGGGCCATAGACGGCGCCGACTTCGTGGTGGTCCAGCTCAGAGTGGGCGGCCAGACCGCCCGCCACAGTGACGAGACCCTCCCCATCGGGTTCGGTTGTCTCGGCCAGGAGACGACCGGTCCCGGCGGGCTGGCCAAGGCTCTGCGCACCGTCCCCGTGGTGCTCGAGCTCGCTGAGGAGACGGCCCGTTACGGAGCGGCTGGTGCCTGGGTGGTGGACTTCACCAATCCGGTGGGCATCGTCACCCAGGCGCTCGTCGATGAAGGGCACCGGGCCGTCGGCTTGTGCAATGTGGCGATCCACACCCAGCGCCGCATCGGCCACTACCTCGGCGTCGATCCGGACTCGGTGGAGATCGAGCATGTGGGCCTCAACCACTTGACGTGGATCAGGTCGGCCCCGGTGGGCGGGGTCGATCGCCTGCCCGAGCTCCTCGACCGGTTCAGCTCCGAACTGGCCCTCGAGAGCGGTGTGCCGGCCGGCCTGCTGCGGCTCCTCGGGGCCCTCCCCTCGTACTACCTCCACTACTACTACTGCCTGGATCAGAACCTGGCCGAGCAGGCCGCCCCGGGTTGGCGGTCGCGGGCCAGTGTGGTGGCCGAGCTCGAGGCCGAGCTCCTCACCGAGTACCGGAACCCGTCCCTCGACACCAAGCCGGAGAAGCTCTCCTACCGCGGCGGCGCCTTCTACTCCGAGGCGGCCGTCCGTCTCATCGCCAGCCTTCACGCCGGGACAGGCGACATCCAGGTGGTCGACGTCAGAAACGACGGGAGCCTGGCCGGCCTGCCCGACGATGCCGTCGTCGAGGTGCCGTGCACCGTGGACCGCGACGGCGCCCACCCGCTGGCCCAACGCCCGCTGCCCCCCGACATGTCCGGCCTGGTGGCACAGTGCAAGGCCTACGAGCGCCTGGCCGTCGAGGCCTCGATGTCGGGCAGCCGGGAGACGATGATCCGGGCCCTGGTGGCCAATCCGCTGGTGGGGCAGTACCCGCTGGCCCAGGAGCTCGCCGACGGGCTGCTGGCGGCCAACCGCCGCTTCCTCCCCAGGTTCTTTCCCGCCGACCCGCTGATCCCGGTCCGTTCAACCGTGCCGGCGGGTCAGCTCGCCGTAGAGATCCGGTCGCCGGTCGCGGAACAACCCCCACCCGGCCCGATCGGCCGCCGCCTGAGCCAGGTCCAGCTCGGCGTAGATGGTCTCGGTGGTGAACCGGCCCGCCTCGGCCAGGGGCCGGCCCCGGTGGTCGACGATGAACGACGACCCGTAGAAGGTCAGTTCGTCCTCGACCCCGATCCGGTTGGCGGCCGCCACGGGTAGGTGGTTGCAGACGGCGTGGCCGTCCATGGCCCGGCGCCACATGTCGGAGGTGTCGTTGCCGGCCTGGCTCCCGACCTCGTTGCCGATGGCGGTCGGGTAGACCAGGAGATCGGCACCCTGGAGGGCCATGGCCCGGGCCGCCTCGGGGAACCACTGGTCCCAGCAGATACCGACACCGATGCGGCCGTGGCGGGTGGGCCAGGTCCTGAAACCGGTGTTGCCGGGGCTGAAGTAGAACTTCTCCTCGTATCCCGGCCCGTCCGGGATGTGCGCCTTCCGGTAGACCCCCAGCACCACGCCGTCCTCGACCACCGCCACCGAGTTGAAGTACACGGGCGGTGCCGCCTCGAAGAACGAGACCGGGACCACGGCACCGGTGCCGGCGGTCACCTTCCGGACCGCCTCGATGGCCGGGTTGTCATCGGCAGTGGTGGCCCACGAGAAGTACTCCTGGCGCTCGTGTTGAGGGAAGTACCTGCCTTCGAACAGTTCGGGCGGCACGACGAAGTCGGCGCCGGCGGCGATGGCGTCGGCCACCGCGGCCACGGTGGCGTTCCGGTTCTCGTCACGGTCCTCACCGAACTCCCGTTGGATCACTGCCACCACGGCTGCCTGGGTCATCGGCCATCCTTGTTCGTCTGGCTCCATACTGGCCCGAAGCCGTTCCGCTCCGCATTCCGGGTCGTTCGGATTCTGGCCGCGCATTGTCCGACCCGGGCCTGTGGCCGAGTGCCGTGCACCGCCACGCGATTAACATCGGGTTCCGTCACCGCCGCCGGACCAGAAGGCCGACCCGCTTGCCCACTCGCTGCACTCGATTCGACGCCCCGGGCCGACGGGTTCCACATGCCGGCCGAGTGGGAGCACCACGACCGCTGCTACCTGGTCTGGCCCGAACGAACCGACAACTGGCGACTCAGGCGCACAAGCCGGCCCAGGCTGCCTTCGTGGCCGTGGCCGAGGCCGTGGCCCGGAGCGAGCCGGTCACGATCCTGGCGTCCGGCCCGGCAGTGGGAGCACGCCCGCGCCGCCTGCTCCGCTGCCATAACCGTGGTCGAGATCACCACCGACGACGCCTGGGTCCGGGACACCGGCCCGACCTTCGTGGTCAACCGTTCCCGCCGGGAGCGACGCGGTGTGGACTGGATCTTCAACGCCTGGGGTGGCCTCGACGGCGGCCTCTACTTCCCCTGGGACAATGATGATCTCGTGGCCGCAAAGGTGTGCGAGTTCGAGGGCGCACCGCGCTACCGCGCTCCGCTCGTCCTCGAAGGCGGCTCGATCCACGTCGACGGGGAGGGGACGTGCATCACCACCGAGGAGTGCCTGCTCAACCCCAACCGCAATCCGGGCCTGCTCCCGGCGACGAGATCGAGGCTCAACTACGTGGCCTACCTCGGCGTCGAGAAGGTCATCTGGATCCCCGAGGGCGTCTACGGCGACGAGACCGACGGCCACGTCGACAATCTGGCCTGCTTCACCCGCCCCGGCCGGGTCCTGCTGACCTGGACCGAAGAGCCGGACGATCCCGCAGTCCGCGATCTCCCGCGAGGCCCGGCGGGTGCTGGAATCGGCGACCGACGCCCGGGGCCGCCCGCTCGACGTCGGGCTGCTCCCGTCACCCGGGCCCCTCTTCATGACCGAGCGAGGAGGCCTCGGGGGTCGACGCAGCGATCACGCCCGGTCGACGGTCGGCCGGGGACCGGCATGGCCGGCTCGTACGTCAACTTCCTCATCGCCAACTCGTCGGTCGTCCACCCCCTGCTTGGATCCCGCGCCACGACGACGAGGTCGCCGAGCTCCTGGCCGCCGAGTTCCCCGGCCGCCGGATCGAGGGCGTGCCCGGCCGGGAGATCCTTCTCGGCGGGGGCAACATCCACTGCATCACCCAGCAGGTCCCGAGCGAGTGACCGCTGGCGCCGGCGCCTTCGTCGGCTCGGGCTCGGATTGTGCGCCCGGCTCGCCGGGCTCGTCGGGTCGTCGGGTCGTCGGCTCGTCGGGTCGTCGGCTGACAGTTTCCCTATGGCCAGTTTCCCTATGGCCAGCTCGTCGGACCCGACGGGCCCGGCGCCCGGAGCTGTCGGACGCTGTCGATCCTGCCCTGGTGGAACTGCGCCATCAGCCAGCTGTTGGAACGTTCCACCTGACGCTCGCTCGGCTTGTGGTGCAGTCCCTCGGTCCCGTCGGTCTGGGTCCCGCACCGTCGGCACACGGACATCCGTCCGTTCGTCTCGGGGGTGTGATGGTCGTCGAGCCGTGCTCCCACATACGATGCCTCGGATGCATCCATGATCCTCCGATCGCCCGGAGCCCGTCGGCGGGCACGAACCGAGCCGGTAGGACCACCGACCCTGGTCGGGCGGTTCGGTCCCCGGGCCCACACTACGCCCACCTTCCCCGGGTGTCCGCACCCCCGGTGAAAAGCGTCGTGGATCGGCTCAGGAGGTCATGCCCTGGAGGCCGACCAGTCCCCGGGCCAGCTCGATCTCTCCCATGTGCCGGAGCCCGTGCTGGTAGATCCAGCATTCGGTGGCGTCCAACAAGGTGACGCCCTCCGGCCCAGCCACCCGGGCACTGTAGGTGCTCGCCACCTCGGGCGGAAAGGGCCGCCCGACCACCACTCGGCCGAGCTCGTCGGGATCGAGCCCGCCCAGCCAGGCTTCGGTCCTGGTGAACACCGCCCCCATGTACTCCTGGAATGCTTGGTAGTCCCCGATTCGCTGGTGGATCATCTCGGCCACGGTGCGATGCTTCCCGTGGTCGGAAATGGCCGGTTTCACTCGGTCCTCCCACGACGCATCCCAGATGGGGGCCACCCCGGTCATCAACATGAACGACGCATCGATCATGTTCACGATGTGGAACAGGCTGAAGGCGATGGGAAGCACACCCTCCCGTTCGAAGTGGTTGACCTGGTCGATGTCCATGGTCGCCACTGCGTCGTAGTACAGCGAGTGCATGGCCCGCATCCGTCGTTGCAGCGAATCCAAGACGAGCACGTCGGCCAACGGTCCTCCCGTGGTATCGAGTACGGCCCCCATCCTGCAGGCCCGGCCCGGTGGATTCTCCCACGGTAAGCAGGTGACAGTCTCACTGTCAACTGTCGGCCACCGGGGGACGCAGTAATTGCCATCGTGGTGGACGGCGGGGGGAACGGTAGCCTCGAACCACCATGGACGTTGCCACACCCGTAAAAACAGACGGCCGCCAACTGCGGCGACAACGGAACCGGGAGGCGGTTGTCGACGCGCTCCTCGATCTCTACCGCGACGGGAACCTCCGTCCGAGCACCGAGGAGATCGCCACCCGCTCCGGACTGTCTCCCCGCTCGCTGTTCCGGTACTTCGACGACGTCGACGATCTCACCCGGACCGCCATCTTGCGTATCGAACGCCGGGCCGCAGTCCTGTTCCCCATCGAAGTGGCGCCGACGGCTGCCGTCGGCACGAAGGTCAGGGCCCTGGTCGACCAACGCTTCACTCTCTTCGACGCCGTCGGCAACGCCGCGGCGGTATCGAGGCTCCGATCGCCATTCCAACCCATCCTGGCCGACAGGTTGAGGCGGAACCGTTCCTTGCTGCGCGGTCAGCTCGAGACGTTGTTCGCGCCCGAACTCAACCGCATGGACAAGAGGCATGCGGCCGTGACGCTGGCGGCCGCCGACGTCCTCACCTCGTTCGAGTCCCACCAGCTCCTCCTGAAGGATCAGGAGCTGTCGGCCCGACAGGCCAAAGAGGCCATGAGCTCTGCGCTGGTGATACTGCTCGGGACCGGACGCTGACGACGACCTGTTCGATCCGATGAGCGGCTACTGGCCCGGTCCGTGGGCGTGCGAGGACGGGGGCCCCGCCCGCCCACAGGTCCCCCGGTCGGGGCCTTCACTCGGTGTGACGGCGGGAGACGTCATCGACGTGGTGTCGCGGTCGGCCCCGGCCGCCACCATGGTCGTGACTCGCGACCCGGGTGAGCTCTTCTTGCTCCGGCACACTGCGGGGGACGACGCCATCTCCTTCGTCGAGCGTCTCGACCCCACCACCCTCGAACCGCTCAAGCGTTCGGCCGACCTGGCCGGAGGGCCGACCTGGCCGGGGAGCATCGCCGCCCACGCCAACGGGTCGATCTACGTGGTGTTCGGCAACCACGCCCACCGGCTCGACCCCGACCTCTCGGTGGTGGCCACGACCGAGCTTCCCCGGACGGCGCCCTACAACGGGTTCGTGATCATGCCTGATGGCCACCTGGTGACCAAGGACTTCGCCGGGTCACGCCCCGGCCATCCGGTTCCGGCCGCCGATCGCCGAGCCTGCCAGCTGGTGGCGCTGGAGCCGAACGGGCTCGAGATCGTCGACCGGTGCTTGCTGGCCGAGCCGTCGATCGCCCGCCTCACCGCGTCGGGCCAGGACATCTACGTGGTGGGAGACACCAGTCTGCTCCGGGTGGGTTGGGACGGTGAGCTCCACCCCGACGACTCCTTCTGGCCGCACTACCGGACCCGGGCCGGCCAGACCTACGGATGGGACTGTGTCATCGCTCTCGGTGCCGCCTGGTTCCTCGACGACGGGGACGGGAGCGAGGGTTACACCGGAACCCTCCACGGCCACGGCCTTTCGACCGCCCCGCTTCACCTGATCCGGGTCGAACTCGGCTCGGGGGCGGTGTCGAGCGCCCAGGTGGGCGAGGGCCACGGAGGTCTGGTCGCCAATCCTCCCGTGATCGACGTGCGGCGATCGATCGCCGTCGGTTACGACAGTGGGAACGGGATCATGCGCGCCTTCGACATCGCCGCCGACGGTACATTGACCGAACGCTGGCGGCGGCACCAGGAGCACGGCGGCCATCTCGTGCTCTATCCCGACAGCGGTGAGCTGGTGACCGGCCACTACGACCGGGAGCGACTCGCCGACCAGGCGGTCATCCTCGACATCGAAAGTGGCAGCGAGCTGGCTCGAGTCGACACCGGAAGCCCGATCCAGTCGGTGCTGTTCCCGGCGGTGGGGTTCGGGAGGGAGCTCTACTTGTGCACCTTCACCACCGTCAGCCGGCTCAGCCTGCCCTGAGGCGTCGGCTTCGTCCACCGTCGGACCGACACTCGGTGCGGACCCCCGGTCACACTGTCGCCGCCGCCCGGGCGTCGGCCAGCAGCTTGTCGTCGTCGGCCAACAGGGCCTTGGCCAGGTCGCGGACCATGGCCACCACCTCGGGATGCGCCTCCGGGTTCCACCCCTCCAACAGCTCGACCATCGACTGGCGACGGGCCGTCGTGAGCTTGTCGATGGCATCGTGCCCGGCTGGGGTCAGCACCAATGTGGGGCCCTCGGGACACTCGATCCGCTCGACCATCCCCACCGAGACCAACGAACGTTCGCCGTCTCGGAGTCGTTCCGGATCCACTTTCAAGAGGGCTCCCACGTCCTCCAGGCTCAGGTCGGGATGGTCGGCCAGTCGGTAGAGCAGCCAACAGGCTCGCGGGGCCAGGTCGATGCCGGCCCGGCCGGCCAGGGTCTCGTACAGCTCGCTCCGGTTTTCGCGGCTGGCCGCCCGCTCGAGGATCCGTTGCACTTCCCCGAGCGACGTCCGGGGTTCGGGGATCCCGAGGTTCTCGGCCGGCTCAGAGGTACGGATCGACTTCCGCAATTCGATCTCGGGCAGGGTCCAGCTCAACAGGAACGCCACGAATGCGATCGGAACCCCGATGAGGAACATGGTCTGGATGGTGTGGGCGATGCCGTGGATGACTGCCTCCTGCTGCACCGCCGGGAGCTGGTGGATGGTCGCCGGGTTCTCGGCGCTGAGATTGAATCCGGCCGGGGCCTTGGTCAGGTGCAGGACGTGCAGCACGTTGCCGATCACCAGGTTGGCGAAGATGGCACCGAACACCGCCGTCCCGAAGGATCCGCCGATCATCCGGAAGAAGGTCACCCCCGAGGTGGCGGTGCCCAGCGCCTCGTAGGGGACGGCGTTCTGGACCGCCACCGTCAGGACTTGCAGGATCAACCCGAGACCCACCCCGAAGACGAACATATAGGCGGCCGCCACCCAGGACCCGGTGGTGACCCCGATGAGCGACATCAGGTACAGGCCGATGGTCATGAGCCCGGTGCCGACCACCGGAAAGACCTTGTAACGACCCCACCGGCTGACCAGCAGGCCGGAGCCGATGGAG
Organism: uncultured Acidimicrobiales bacterium; assembly: GCA_963747825.1. Lineage (GTDB taxonomy): Bacteria > Actinomycetota > Acidimicrobiia > Acidimicrobiales > RAAP-2 > Bog-756. The sequence continues at coordinate 198,328 of CAVVGQ010000008.1, read as the reverse complement.
GCCAGGAGCAGCCCGCCCATCAACGGGAACAGGCGCACCCCCGACTGGATGGCGCTGACTCCTCGCACGTCCTGGAAGAACAGGGGCAAGAATGTCAGAGCCCCGAACATGGCGAACCCCACCACGAACCCGATGGAGCTGGCCGCGGCGAACACCCGGTTGGTGAACAGTGGAAGGGGGATGATCGGCTCGACGGCCCGGCGTTCGGCCAACAGGAACAAGACGGTGAAGACGACGCCGGCCACAGCCAGGCCGATGATGAACGGCGATCCCCACGGGTAGGAGGTGCCGCCCAGACTGGTGAACAACACCAGTGAGGTGGCGGCCAGGGCGATCAGCACGGTTCCCAGATAGTCGATGACCCGGTGCACCCGGCTCAGCGCCCCGGGCAGGGTCACCGCCGTCACCACCAGGGCTACCGCACCGATCGGGATGTTGATGTAGAAGATCCACCGCCAGCTGAGGTAGTCGACGAACACTCCGCCGATCAGGGGACCGATCACCGACGTCACCCCGAACATGGCCATGAACAGCCCCATGTAGCGACCGCGTTCCCGGGGCGAGACCACGTCTCCGATGATGGTCATGGCCCCGATCATCAAACCGCCGCCGCCCAGACCCTGGACGGCCCGGAACAGGATCAACTCGATCATCGAGTGGCTCAGCCCGGCCAGGGCCGAGCCGACCAGGAACAGCACGATGGCCGCCTGGAAGAAGAGCTTGCGACCGTAGAGGTCGCCCAGCTTTCCCCACAACGGCGTGGACACCGTCGAAGCCAGCAGATAAGCGGTCACCACCCAACTGAGATGGGAAGCACCGTTCAGATCGCCCACGATGGTGGGCAGGGCGGTGGACACCACGGTCTGGTCCAGGGCGGCCAGGAACATCCCGAGCATGAGCGCAGCGATGACGAGCAGCACCCGGCGATGCGAGAGCGCGATTCCCGGTCCCGGGAGCTCCGCTGTGGCCGTCTCGCTCAATTGGTCGCTCCCCTGCTCATCGGTCGGCGCCGGGGCACCGATGTGGTCAGTGTAAGTGGATCACAGTGGGACTCGGGTAGGCCCGACGGGTCGAGTTGGCCCGATCGGGGCGCCGGTCCTTGGATGTGCCGGGCCGGTGAGCCGGGCCCCTGTGCCACCGGCTGTGATCGACCTCTGTGCCGGGCTGTCACTTCTCTAAGTAACATACCGACTGAAGGTTAAATGGATGACCGATCGGCACGGAGAGGTGGACGCGCCGACAGAGGGCCGGTAGGCAGACCCACCCCCGAACACGCGCAACGACCTCCCGAAGACCCCCGGCCGTCCGATATCGGTGATCGACTTCCTCACCCGTCTCGTTCCGGACCTTCGTCGGTGGGAACGGCGCGGACGGCACGGACCAGTTCTTCGAGATCGGACCCGTCGATGCGGATGGCGGCCTTGAGCGAGGCCCGTCCCAACGTGGACCCGAATGGCAGAGCCTCGACCAGCCCGCGCCCGATCCAGCCTCTGATCAGACGCAACTCGGTGGTGCCGGTCAGCGCACGAGGGTCGATGAATGCCCCCTTGGACACGAGCGCGGCATTGGTCATCCGCCGAACCTCGGAACGATCGACACTGATGTCGAGGGCGTGGAGGCGCCGGACCAGATAGGAGCCGGTGTTGTACCAGGCACAGCACCCGTGAACCACCGACGCCACTTGCCCGACGGCCCCGTCGATGGCCACGGCCAGCACCGGGCCCCCCTCGAAGGTAGAGGCGGCTGCCGCCGACACCAGCGCCAGCTGGAGCGCGCCCATGGCGGCACCGATGGACCGGCTCTGGCTCGAGGCGAGCGTCTCCACCCCTTTTTGGTCGTAGAGCACGGCCGGATGGTCGAGCACCTGACCCGACATCCAGTCGAGCAGGCGGGGCGGTGCCGCCCGAACCTGGGCCCGGACCCGTCGGATGCGTCCGGGTCTCCCGGACAGTACCTCCCGACCGATGCTCCCCAAGGCAGCCTCGAGTTCTGCTGCCGCCTCGGGAGGGAGCCCTTCGGGCTGCAACAGCGCGCCCATGGCTCGACGAAACGAGGTACGGGCCCGGAGGCGGGCACGGGCGAGTCGCGACGCCTCTGGTTCCGGAGGCGACCGATCCGGCTGTCCCGAACCGGGAGTCGGCGGACCTTCGGTCACACCACGAGTCTGCAGACTGCCCGCCCGGCAAGCAAACCCCGAGGGCCCGGTACACCCCCGTCGGGCCGTTTGGACCCCGACCCGGCGGCGGCCCGATGATGTACCGGCCTACCATCAGGGTGGAGCCGCACCGAATCACCCGCCGACGGTCGACGCTCCGGTGGATCGAAAACACGACCGGGGGAACTCGCATGGCGCTGGACATCGGAAAGCGGCGATTGACGTCGGCGGTGCGAGCCAACCGGCGCCGTGGTCAACCGATGCCCACCATCGCCATCGTGGGCGGTGGTCTGTCCGGCCTGGCGGCCGGCATGCAGCTGATCAGGTCGGGGGTCACCACCTTCACCATCATCGAGCGGTCCGACGGGGTGGGCGGTACCTGGCGGGACAACACCTATCCGGGCAGTGCTTGCGACGTACCCTCCCACCTCTACTCCTTCTCGTTCTTCCCCAAGTCGGACTGGATCCGGCGGTTCGCCGAACAGGCGGAGATCCTCACCTACGCCGAAAGGTGCGTCGAGCACTTCGGGCTCGGGCCCCATCTGCGTCTTGGTACCAGCGTGACGAAGGCAGAGTTCGACGAGGGAGACGGACGGTGGCACCTGTCGCTTTCGTCAACAGGCGGTGGAGAGGAGATCGAGGCCGACACGGTCATCTTCGCCTGTGGACAGCTCAACCGACCCCACGTACCCGAGCTCGAGGGTCTCGAGAAGTTCGCCGGGCCCTGGTGGCACTCGGCCCGATGGGACCACAGCGTAGATCTCACCGGCTGCCGAGTGGGCGTGGTCGGGAGCGGCGCCAGTGCCATCCAGTTCGTGCCGCCGGTGGCGGCCAGTGCCGACGAGATGATCATCTTCCAGCGCAGCCCGAACTATGTCGCACCGAAGAAGGACCGGACCTACCGCGGCTCGACGCGCGCCCTGTTCACCCGGTCGATGATGGCCTCGAGGGCGTACCGGTGGTGGATCTACTGGTCCCTCGAGTTCCGTTGGCTGATCTTCCGGAAGGACAGCTGGGTCGGCGGCCGGCTGGCGGCTCTGTTCCAAAAAGAGATCCGCCAGGGCGTGGTCTCCGAACACCTGTCCGAGGCGGCAGTGGTTCCCCAGTACCCGGTCGGGTGCAAGCGAATTCTGATCTCGAACGACTGGTACCCGGCTCTGATGCGTCCCGATGTGCGGGTGGTCGACACGCCCATCGACCATGTCGAGGCAGATGCGGTGGTGACTGCCGACGGTCGGCGCCATGGGATTGATGTGCTGATCTTCGGGACCGGCTTTGCTGCCGCCGACTTCCTGGGCCACATCCCCATCACCGGCATTGCCGGTCGACGGTTGGCGGCGGACTGGAAGGACGGGGCCCGCGCCTACCTGGGCACCGTGGTGCCCGGTTTTCCCAACTGCTACCTGCTCTACGGGCCCAACACCAACCTGGGCCACAACTCGATCCTCTTCATGGTGGAGCGCCAGCTCAATCTCATCCTGCAGGCGCTCGCCGTCCAGATCGCCGCCCTCGACGACGGCGTAGGAATCGCGGCACCCCGGGTGGAGGTCAGCCACCAGGCCTCCCGACGCGATGACGAACGGACCCAACGCTTGATGGCCTCCACCGTGTGGGTGTCCAGCTGCAGGAGCTGGTACAAAACCGCTTCGGGCCGAGTCACCAACAACTGGCCGTCGTGGACGGTGCGCTACTGGCTCGACACCCTGCTCCTGAAGCCGGACGATCTCGGCCCGGCCCGGCCCGACCGGACCCCTTGAGTGCGACCTATGACCCGATGTGGTCGGCCGGGATGGTCCCCAGCCGGCCGGCCTGGTAGTCCTCGAAGGCCTGGGCCACCTCCTCGCGGGTGTTCATGACGAAGGGACCGTACGCATACACGGGCTCCCGGATGGGCTGGCCCCCGAGGATGAGCACGTCGAACTCGGGAGTGCGGGACTCCTGGGCGGAGTCAGCGGCGACGGTGATGGCGTCGCCGTCCCCGAAGACGGCCAGCTGTCCGGTGCTGACCGGCTGCCCGTCCCCACCCACGGTCCCGTTTCCGCCGAGCACATAGACCAGGGCGTTGAACTCTTTCCGCCAGGGCAGCTCCACCTTGGCCCCGGCCGACAAGGTGGCGTGCACCATGGCCATCGGCGAGTGGGTCGAGCCCGGTCCGGCATGGCCACCCAACTCACCGGCGATGAGCCGGAACAAGGCCCCACCGTCGGGCGACGACAAGAGCACTACGTTCGACGATCCGATGTCCTGGTACCGGGGGACGATCATCTTGTCCGCTTTGGGAAGGTTCACCCACAGTTGGACTCCGTGAAAGAGACCTCCACTGGCCACCAGCTCTTCGGGTGGAGCCTCGATGTGGAGAATTCCCCGCCCGCGGTCATCCACTGGGTGTCCCCGTTGGTGATGAGCCCGCCCCCGCCGATCGAGTCCTGGTGCTGGAAGGTGCCGTCGATCATGTAGGTCACCGTCTCGAAACCACGGTGGGGATGCCAGGGAGTCCCCTTGGGCTCGCCCGGGGCGTACTCCACCTCGCCCATCTGGTCCATGTGAATGAACGGGTCGAGGTGACGCCGGTCCACGCCGGCAAAGGCTCGCCTCACCGGAAACCCTTCGCCCTCCAGACCGGCGGGGGCGGTCGTCACCGAGAGCACCGGCCGCGGCGTCGAAGTGGCGGCAGCGGGCGCCTCCACTTTCTCGAGAGCCAGAACATCGTCCACGTGTACTGCTGGCATGGTCAACCTCCATTGCGCGTCTTTCTGGGTGGCGCCGCCATCGTGCCACCCATGAGCGGCGTACGGGTCCGGCGTGCGCCTCGCCCTCCAGTTGTGCAACACTAGTTGCGCTCGCAACATTCCCGAAGGGTCAGTCCCCGCCGTCGGCAAGCGGTGACGAGGGATCGGAGCCGACCGTACTCTGGCGGGCAAGTCATGTGACGAGGGGCAAAAGTGAGCGGGTACGCTTACAGCCTGGAGAAAGTCAGGAGATAGCACGTGATCCGGCCACGCGGCGGAACCACTCGCCGACGCGATGACGAAGGGGACGGTACGGCCTCTGCCCAGGAAATCGGGCGCCTGCTCCGGAACAACAGGGAGCAGCGCGGACTCGACTTGCTGGCGGTGCACGACCGGCTGGGCCGTCCCATCACCCAGATCGAGGCCCTCGAGCATGGCGACTTGGACCGCCTGCCCGATCAGGCCCTGGCGCTCTCCACTCTCCGCCGTTATGCCGCCTTCCTCGGATTGGACGGGGATGCGTTGGCTCTCCAGATGATCGATGCCTGGTCCTCGGCACCGGCCCGACCGGCTCCGGTAGCCGAGACGGGGACATCGGCCAAGACAACGGTCGTCACTGCCGTCACCGGTGGACCCGACCACCTCCGGGCCTTCACCCAGACGGGTGAGGTTCCCAAAGTCGGCGGCGGCTCGAGCGGACCGCCGACCGGCTCGGGCGCATCCGGCTACGGGGTCACGACCGGCCCGCCCACCGGTACGTTCCCGGTCGTTCCCCGCCAGGACCTGAGACAGAGCAAGCGGGCCGTGGCCAAGGCCCGTCGGCGGCTCCGGGCGCCCACCTCGCTCAAGGTGGGGACATGGGTGGTGGCCGTGCTGGCGGTGGCGGCGATTGCCGGACTCTTCGTGTACCGTTCCCGTCCCCAGTGGCTGGTGCAAGCCCACATCTTGAAAGTGGTCCAGCCCGGTGGGACGCCGGTGGCCTCGAAAAAGCCGGTGATTGCGGCTGGGGGCAAGACGGCGGCCTCGGCGCCCAAAGTCGTCTCGACGGCCACCGCCCCGCAGAGCTCCTCGTTCACGGTCAACGCCGCCAAGTTCGTCGTTACCGTCGGCACGACAGGAAAGTGTTGGGTCCAGGTCACGAGCTCGGCGTCGCAAAAGCCGCTGATCGAAGGAGTTCTCCCGGCCGGAAAGACGTTGGCGTTTCCGTCCACCGGCACCATGACGGTCGAGGTGGGTGCGTCGGCGGTGCTGGTGTCGATCTCCATCGACAAGAAGGTGGTGTGGTTGAACGCACCGACTGCGGCTCCTTTCATTTACACGTTCACCCCGGGATCGAGCTCATAGGCCGGTGGTGGGGATGACCCGCTGGATCTTCCCCGTCTCTACCTGGTAGCGCCACCCCTCGACGGCCATGTCCTCGGGGAACAACGGGCATGAGCGCACCGCGGCGACATCGGCGGCCAAGGATTGGTCCGGGTCGGGCATGGTCAGGAACTCCCATTGGGATGCGTCCCCTCCCGGACCCCCCGGGAGCTCCGACCTGATGTCACCGTCGCCGCGATTGGCGAGAGCGCAGTTGGTGTGGTGCATGACCGCGATGCGGGTGACACCCAGCAGATTGGTGGCCAGGATGAGCGATCGCAGGACATCGGTGGTCACACGGCCGCCCGCGTTTCGGAGAATGTTTGCGTCGCCGGGGACCAGGCCCAGCACCGCCAGCGGGTCGATCCGGCTGTCCATACATGTCACCAGGGCGAAGTCCCTGGCCGTCCCGGCCGGTATTCCGGCCAGGGCGAACTCCGTCGCGTAGCGGTCGTTGGCCCGGAGCAGATCGTCGAACATCGGTGAAGCATGGCAGACAGGAGCAGTAGGGGCGACCGGGTCGGTTCGGGGCGGCCCGGCTACGGAGGTCCGAACGGATCGGTCAGACCGGATCGGTGAAGCGAATGTCCAGACTACGGAGATAGGTCTGCATTCCCGCGTCCTGGATGGGGATGAGATGGGCCGGGGAACCCGACTCGTTCACGTGGGCATGCCACATGCCCGGCGGGGTGACGAAGGCACCTCCTGGTTCCCATGGCACCAGGACGGGATCGACGATTTCACCCCGGTCGTCCAGCCGGCTGCCCAACAGGGTGTGGCATCCCGGCTCGCAGTCGAGGATGAGGTCGAGGGCGACCGACTGGTGGCGGTGCGGGCGCTGAATCTGCCCGGCCGGGAGTAACCCGAACATGGCCCACAGCACATGGGTGATGGTCAGGGTCTGCTCCTGGTTGGCATTGGCCAACAACACGCTGACCCGGCTCTTCTCGTTGGCGCCCGGTGCCGCCGCGATCGCCTCCAGCTCGGCCATGGCGTCCTCCCTCGGATACCTGGTGGCCCGGAACCGCGGCTCCGTAGCTCGAACCCCGAGGTAGCGAAGCATCGGCTCGTCATGGACCCAGTACAGGACCGCCTCGTCGACGGCGAGGTGGGTGGCGCCCACGGAGCCCTCCCCGCTGGAAGGAAGCGTGACGAAATCCCCTTCCACCCACTCGAGGGCGTCATCGGTCCCGTCCACGCTGGTCCGGCCGCGGCCGCCGATGACGTAGAAGAGCTGGGAGGTGGCGTTGGGACGGGTGGTGACGCCATCTCCGGCGGTGATCCTCACGAAGTTGGCCAGCAGTCCCGGACTGGTGGCGGGACCCGAGACGATCCCGAGCTCGGTGGACAGGTCCAGGGGCACGACACGGGTAGGTCCGCCTTCGTACAGGGATCGGGGGAAGCCGGCGATCGGCACCCTGGGGATGTGCCCCGAGCCGATCGGATCGGCGGCTACCGAGTACTCGAAGTAGCGGGCGTCTTCGCTCCAGCCCCTGGCCGACCTGGAACCGTCCGCCCCAGCGGTCACCTGCTGTCGTGCTGCTGTCGTGCTCACATCAATATCCTGCCCCAGTTCTACACCGGATGGCGTGGCGCGGGCGGCTGACAGCCAGTCCCGGCGTCCGGTCAGGACCGCGGTTGGTCGGGTTCACCGACGAGAGCGAACAGCTCCGCCAGCGCGGCGTCGGGCGAACGCACAAGGATCGTCTTCATGCCCATGGCCCGGGCCGGCTTCGAAATTGACTCCGAGGTCGTCGAGGAACACCACCTCGTGGGGGGCGACGGCCAGCGCCTCGCAGGCAAGTCGATAGAACTCGGGATCGGGTTTACGCACCCCGAGCCGGCTCGACTCCAACACTGCGTCGAACAGAGCGAACACGTCGGCGACGTCCGCACGCAGCCCGGCCTCCATCGACGCGAAGTTGTTGGTCAGACACGCAGTCTTGAAACGAGAGGAGCAGTGGCGGACGGCTTCCACCATTTGGGGGCGGACCTCGCCGCCGAGGACACCGACGACCGCCGAGGCGTCGACCTCGAAGCCGAGCACTCGCGCCTCTGCCTCGAACAGGGAGCAGAACGACGGGAAGTCGATGTCCCCTCGCTCGAGTTGCGCCCAGGCGTTGCCATCGGGGTCGCTGGAGTTGATTTGGCGGAGCAGGCCTTCGGGCAGCCCGTGATCTCGTTCGTAACGACCGAATGCATCGAATGGGCTGGCGGTGATCACTCCACCGAAGTCGAACATCACCGATCGGATCACCGACGATCCACCTCTTTCCCTCGCTGAACGATCTGGCCGTTGACCCGGAACGATGGTCCGGGGACACACGGAAGTGGCAAGGTGGTCCTCCAACCTGAGGTCGAGGAGTGCCGCATCATGCCTGACATCCGCTACGTCATTCTGTCCGATCTCCACTTCGGCGCGGAGAACAGCATCCTCACGGCACTGGGGGACGGCGCTGAGCCTGTTGCCGATCCGACCAGACGCTCCCCGTCCTCTCGGCCTTCGCCGACTGCCTGGCTGAGATCGTCCAGGCCAACGAGGGTGCCGATCCGCCGACGCTGATTCTCGCCGGCGATGTGTTGGAGCTGGCATTGGCCGATGACGAAGTGGCGATCGCCGTCTTCGAGCAGTTCTCCGATCTGGTGCTGTGCGAACGCAACCTGTTCGACGAAGAGATCTGGTTCGTGCCCGGCAATCACGACCATCACCTGTGGGAGACGGCGCGCGAGCAACGGTATGCGGAGCAGATCCGGGCCCTGGGTGACAGCGACCCGATCCCCCCGCCTTGGCACGCCACCCGCATGTTCGAGCGGCCCGAGGACCCTGTGGTTCCAGCCGACCTGTTGACCTCGGTCATTCAGCGCCATCGAAAGAACACCACCACCCGGGTCCGGACGTTCTACCCCAACCTGGGAATACCCGGTGACGGTGATCGGTGCGTCATCGTGCACCACGGCCACTTCATCGAGTCGATGTACTTGTTGATGTCCAACCTGAACCGGGTCATGTTCGATCGACCGGTGCCCCGGGACGTATGGGAGCTGGAGACCGACAACTTCGCGTGGATCGACTTCTTCTGGTCGTCGCTCGGTCGGTCCGGAGACGTCGGCCAGGACGTCAGCCGGCTCTACGACATGCTCCAGAGCGAAGAAGCCATGCAGCGGCTCGGGTTGACCCTGGCCACCGCCATCGCCCAACGGGCACCCGGTGGACGTACCCGACGGTGGGTGACGGCGCGGGTCGTCCGCGATCTGATGGCCCACCTGGCCAGGCGGGCCACCCGCCTGGAGCGCCACAATCCCACCGGACCGCTCAGTGCCAACGCCCAACTGGGCCTCCAGGAGTACCTCGAGGGACCCCTCCGGGCCCAGATCACCTCTGAACGGGAGACGGTTCCCGAGACGACCCTGGTATTCGGCCACACCCACAAGCCCTTCGAAGCCACCCGGGACGCCACCGGGTACCCGGCTCCGGTCGATCTGGCCAACACCGGCGGGTGGGTGGTGGACACGACGGTGGCCAATCCACTCCAAGGGGCGGCGGCCGTCGTCGTGGACGAGAATCTCCGGGTCGCTTCGTTACGGCTCTACAACCAGATGGCTGACGGCGCCGACTACCAGGTGCGGGTAGCGCCGGTCGGAGACGCCGATTCGGAACTGGTCAAAAGACTCTCCAGCCTGGTCCATCCCGGATCGGGCACGTGGCGGGCTCTCTCCGATGCTGTCGCCCGGGCTGTTCCCGCCCGTCAACGTGCGCTGGCCACGATCATCGACCGGTCGACCAAGGGCGAGCAGTGACCAACGGGTCGCCCCCGGATCGTGCCCCCGTCCCGGGTTCAATCGCCCCCACCGCCCTGTCAACCAGAACCGACCGGAGTATCGCCGCCCTCCTCGCCCCGTCTCGGACTGTCACTACCATGGACCCGTGACCGGAGTGACTCCGTTTTGACCAGTCTGCCGGGTGAGCTTCGGGATTTGATCGCAGCCGGCCCGCTGGTCCACTTGGGCACCATCAACCCCGACGGGAGCCCGCAGGTGACCGTCATCTGGCTCGGGCTGGACGGCGACGATGTGGTGAGCGGTCACCTGGCGCTGCGGGTGAAGCTGCGCAACATCCGAAGGGACCCACGGGTCGTGTTGTCCTTCGAGGCGCCGAGGGTGCCCGGCACCTTCTTGAACGAGTACGCGGTGTTGCAGGCCCGTGGGGTCGTCGAGCCGAGCGACCACGCATGGGACTTGCTCAACGCTTTGGCGAAGGTCTATGTGTCGTCTGAAACCGAGTTCCCGGGGCCGAACGCTCCTGGCTACATCGTGCGCTATTCGGTCGACCGCATCGGTGGCGTCGGTCCCTGGGTGCCGACCACGGATTGAACTGCCAGGACCCGGGGCGACGCCGTCTTGTTGGCGGTGCGGCCACGGCCGACCGGAGCGCCGATCACTCGTCGGCGCCGGCCGGCTGCTCCTGCATCTGCTGGTCGATGAGGTTCACCACCGTCGGGTCGAGCAGGGTGGTCACGTCTCCGAGTTCCCGATGCTCGGCGACGTCGCGCAACAACCGGCGCATGATCTTGCCGCTGCGAGTCTTCGGCAGCTCCGGGGTGAGGAGGATCTGGCGGGGCTTGGCGATCGGCCCGATGGTGCGGGCGACCCCGTTGCGGAATTCCTCGACCAGCCTCTCCCCCGCCCCGCCGGCGCCTCCCTCGGGCACCGCATCGCCCTTGACCGTCACGAAGGCCACGATGGCCTGGCCGGTCGTGGGGTCCGACGCGCCCACCACCGCCGCCTCGGCGACCCGGGGATCGCCGACCAGGGCGTGCTCCACCTCGGTGGTGGAGATCCGGTGGCCCGAGATGTTCATGACGTCATCGACCCGGCCGAGCAGCCACAGGTCCCCGTCCTGGTCTTTCTTGGCCCCGTCACCGGCGAAGTAGCGGCCCGGGAACCGGGACCAGTACGTCTTCTCGTAACGCTCGGGGTCGCCCCAGATACCTCGGAGCATCCCCGGCCACGGCTCGGTGATCACGAGGTAACCGCCCTGGTCGTTGCCGACCGGCGTCCCGTCGTTGTCCACCACGTCGGCGGTGATGCCGGGGAACGCCACCATGGCCGCGCCCGGCTTGGTGGCGGTGATACCCGGCAGCGGCGAGATCATGATCCCGCCGGTCTCGGTCTGCCACCAGGTGTCGACGATCGGGCAGCGTTCGCGCCCGACGTTGATCCGGTACCACATCCAGGCCTCGGGGTTGATGGGCTCGCCCACGGACCCGAGGAGCCGCAAGCTGGAGAGGTCGTGGGCCGCCGGGTACTCCTCACCCCACTTCATGAGGGTCCGGATCGTGGTCGGGGCGGTGTACAGCACCGTGACCCCGTAGTCCTCGACGATGCGCCACCACCGGTCGCGGCCGCCGGCGTCGGGCGTGCCTTCGTAGAGCACGGAAGTGGTCCCGTTGGCCAGCGGTCCGTAGACGATGTAGCTGTGCCCGGTCACCCAGCCGATGTCAGCGGCGGTCCAGAACACGTCCTCCTCCGGCTTGATGTCGAAGATGAGGCGATGGGTGGTGGAGGCATGGACCAGATAGCCACCGGTGGTGTGGAAGATCCCCTTCGGCTTGGCTGTGGTGCCGCTGGTGTACATGATGTAAAGCGGCTGTTCGGCGTCGAAGGCCTCCGGCTCGTGGGTGTCGAGCTGGGGATCTACCACGTCGTGCCACCAGAGGTCCCGGCCCTCGGCCCACGCCACGTCCTGCCCGGTCCGGCGCACCACCAGCACCGAGCGGACGTCAGGGCATCGCTCCAGCGCCTCGTCGACGTTCGGCTTGAGGGCCGACGCCGCGCCCCGGCGGAACCCTCCGTCGGCGGTGATCACCACCCGGGCGTCGCAGTCCAGTATCCGTTCCGACAGGGCCTCGGCCGAGAAGCCGCCGAAGATCACCGAGTGGGGTGCCCCCAGGCGGGCGCAGGCCAACATGGCCACCACCGCCTCGGGAATCATGGGCATGTAGATGGCGACCCGGTCACCCGCCTCCACCCCGAGAGAGGCGAGGGCGTTGGCTGCCTTTGCCACCATGCCGAGCAGGTCGGCGTAGGTGATGGTGCGGGTCTCGCCCTCGGGCTCCCCCACCCAGTGGAAGGCCACCCGGTCCCCCGGCCGGCGGCCACGTGGCGGTCCACACAGTTGACCGAGGCGTTCAGCTTGCCGCCGACGAACCACTTGGCGAAGGGGAGCTGCCAGTCCACCACCGTGTGCCAGGGCTCGGCCCACTCCAGACGCTCGGCCTGGGCCGCCCACCACGCCGGTGGGTCGGCCGCCGCCTCCTCGTAGATGCCGGGCTGGGCGTTGGCCCGGGCCGCCAGCTCGGGCGGTGGCTCGAACCGTCGCCGTTCGTGGAGGAGGGCCGAGAGCGCCTCCCCCGAGATGCTGCCTGGTGAGGCGGTGGTGTCGGGCTTCTCGGCCACGGGTCCCCCTTGCGGTATTCGGCTCAGCTCTTCGGGCGCCAGAGGGCAGGAGCGGGATGACGGTCTTCTTGAACGTCTCGTTTACCACGCCTCCGAAGGACGTGTACCACGCGGCCGCGGCAGTGGCCAACCCGAGCCAGCCACCGACCTTGTCGGCGCCCATCGACGAGTTGAAGGCCCCGATGGTGAGCAGCACGAAGGTCGACGGTCAGTAGGACGAAGACCGCCACCACGGCGCCGGACACCCGCAGGGAGGCGAAGATCATGTAGAAGGTGAAGATGGTCCAGCCGAGCAGGAACACCCCGGTGGCGACGGCGGCGTCGTCAGGGGTCTTGATCCCCGGGGCCACGAACTTGACGAACACGTAGTACGAGATCCAAAAGGCGCCGAAGGAGGTGAAGGCCAGGGCGCCGAAGGTATTGCGCCGGGCGAACTCCCACATGCCGGCGAAGAGTTGGGCCGCCCCGCCGTAGACCAGGGCCAGGGCCAGGGCGGCGTCGGCCCCGGCCGGCCAGATGTTGGTGTTGGAGATACTGAGGGCGAACGTGGTCATGGCGAACGCCGCCAGACCCAGCGGGGCCGGATCGGCCACCGCCTGGACCAAGGGCCGGCGCCCCATCGGCTCGGATTCCAATGGTTCGGACACCGTGGAACCGGTATCGGCCATGACATACCCCCTACTCTCGGGCGGCGACCCCTCGGCACCACTCGGTGCATCGCCGACGAGCCGATGATGACGGAGCGCTGGCGGCCGGACAAGGCCCCCGGGCACTGCCATCGGTGAGCGGCCAGATCTTTCGATGAGCGGTCGGCGCGGTGCGACGAACGGTCACCGCTTCGGCCCCTCCCACCGGCAGCCTGTGGCACACTGCGACGAGCGGTGTGCCGACCGGCGGTATGCCGTGGCCGGGTCCGTCCCACGACCACCCCGGCCGGCTGGGGGGTTGTGTGCAGGAAGCGTTGTGGCTGGTAGTCGTGGCGGCGGTCCTGATCTCCGCCGCCTTCGCCCGCTTCGCCGTGCGAGGCACCCGTCGGCTCGGCACCAGCACCCAACGCGCCTCCTACGAGACGCTCCACACCGCCAACCTGGCCGCCCCGGCCCTGCGCACCGGGCTCCACCCCGAATCAGTCGAGCGGGCCATTCCACACCTGCGCTCCCTTCTCGGCACGCTGGGGCTGGTCGTGACCGACACCGAAGGGGTGGTAGCGGCCGACAACGTAGACCGCCTCCACTGCGAGTGCATCGCCGCCGCCATGGCCGGCACCGTGGCCCGCGGCCGGCCCGAGATGCTCACCCGTCGCGACCTGGCCTGTGGCGACATGATGTGCCCGCTCCAGGCCGGCGTGGTGGTGCCCCTCCTGGTTGACGGTCGGGTGGTGGGAGCCCTGGCCGCCCTGGACGAGACGGCGGCGGCCGGGCTGCTGCGCCTGAGCAGCGAGGTCGCCCACTTCGTCTCGACCCAGCTCGAATTGTCGGAGCTGGACCGCTCCCGCCAGCGCGCCGTCCGGGCCGAGCTGCGCTTCCTACGGGCCCAGATCTCGCCGCACTTCATCTACAACGCGCTGACCGCCATCGAGTCCTACGTGCGCACTGACCCCGACCGGGCCCGCGAGCTGTTGGTGGAGTTCGCCGACTTCACTCGGTATACCTTCCGGGGACACGGGCAGTTCGCCACCATGGCCGAGGAGCTGCGTCTGGTGGACACCTACCTGGACCTGGAGCGGGCCCGCTTCGGCGACCGTCTGCGCGGTCACCCTGCGGGTCTCGCCCGAGGTCCTGAGCGTGCAGCTCCCCTCCCTGGTGCTCCAACCGCTGGTGGAGAACGCGCTGCGCCATGGGCTCGAGCCGAGCGAGCGGCCGGGCGAGCTCTGCATCACCGTCGAGGACGCCGACAACGATGCCATGGTGACGGTGGAGGACAACGGAGCCGGCGCGTCACCGGGCCGCATCCGCCGGGTCCTGGGCGGGGCCGGGGCCGGCGACGAGGTCGGGCTGCACAACGTGGACGAGCGCTTGCGCACCGTGTTCGGCGACGACTACGGCCTCACCATCGAGACCGCTCCGGGAGCCGGTACCAAGGTGATCATGCGGCTGCCCAAGTCCCATGCGGCGGTGCAGGTGCAGTGAGCGCGCTCTCGGTCCTGGCCGTGGAGGACGAGCTGCCCTCGCTGGACGAGCTCACCTTCCTGCTTGAACGGTCCCCCCTGGTGGGCCGGGTGACGGCGGCCCGCAACGCCAACGAGGCCCTGCACCAGCTCCACCAGCAGCCCCTACGACGTGGTGCTGCTCGACATCCGCATGCCGGGGTTGGACGGCCTCGAACTGGCCCGGGTGCTGTCGCGTTTCGCCGAGCCGCCGGCCCTCGCCTTCGTCACCGCCCACGAGGAGCACGCACTCGAGGCGTTCGACGTCGGCGCCCTCGGGTACCTGCTCAAACCGATAGACGAGCGCCGGTTGCGCCAACTGCTCGGGCGGGTGTCGCCGGCGGCGGGCGCGGAGGGTGACGCCTCCGAAACCGGGGGCGCCGACACTGAGATGCTGGCCGTGGTCACCCGGGGGTCGACCCGGATGTTGGCCCGCAGCGACGTCGTCTGGGTCGAGGCCGCCGGCGACTACGTGCGCCTCCACACGGCCGACTCCCAGGGGCACGGCCATCTCCTTCGGGTACCGATGACCCAGCTGGAGGAGGAGTGGTCGGAGCACGGGTTCGTCCGGGTGCACCGCAGCTACCTCGTCGCCCTGCGGGCCGTCCGGGAGATCATCACCGAGGGCACGCACACCACGGTCCGGCTGCCCGATCGCACCCTGCCGGTCAGTCGGCGCAACAGCCGGGAGCTCCGCGACCGACTGGTCCGGGGATCCCGACCCGGTGGGCGCTGAACCGGCCGGAGGCCCCGGTCCCGGTTCGCCGGTGACCAGTGGGCCGATGGCGCCGCCGTCCCCTCCACGTGAGGTGGTGCGGGCCGATCCACGGCGGGCGTCGGTGCGTGTCCCCTCTCCGGTGGCCGACGACCTCTTCGCCGAGGACGACTACGGGCAGACCCTGCTCAGCTCTCTCATCCGGGCCCAGCTCGGGGTGACCGTCAGCGTGCTGCTCCCGGCGGCCGTGCTGCTGTGCCTCTACCCGCTGCTGGCGGTGCTGGTGCCGAGCATCGGCCGGGCCACCGTGCTCGGGGTGCCCCTCGCCCTCATCCTCCTCGGCGGCGGCATCTACCCGCCTCTGATCCTCCTCGGCTTCTGGTACGTCCGTCGGGCCGAGCGGCTCGAGCAACGCTTCTCGGACCTCCTCCACGACGAATGACCCAGCCGGCCGCCATCGTGGCGTTGGTGGCGGTGGCGGTCGTGACGGCCATCATCGGCGCCCGCGGGGTCCGGGTATCGCGGACACCGGCCGATTTCCTGGTCGCGGCCCGTCAGGTCCCTCCGTTCCTCAACGCCTCGGCCATCTCCGGGGAGTACCTCTCGGCCGCCTCCTTCCTCGGTATCGCCGGCCTGGCCATGCTCGAGGGGCTCGGGGCACTCTGGTACGCGGTGGGCTACGTCGCCGGGTACCTGGTGCTGCTGGCGGCGGTGGCCGCACCGCTGCGGCGTTTCGGCGCGTACACCATCCCCGACTTCGCCGAGGGTCGGCTGGGCTCGCCGGTGCTCCGGCGGGCGGCCACCGCCATGGTCCTGGTCATCTCCGGCTTCTATCTCCTGCCCCAGCTGAAGGGAGCCGGAATCACCCTCGAGGTGGCCTTCGGCGGCCCGTACTGGATCGGGGTCGTGGTACTCGGTGTGGTGGTGACCACCGGTATCGCCAGCGGCGGCATGAAGAGCATCACGTTGGTCCAGGCGTTCCAGTACTGGCTGAAGCTGACCGCCATCGCCATCCCCGCTGTCGCTCTCCTGCTGTTCTTCCACCACGCCTCCTTCGGCAGCGTGCAGCAGACCACGGCACCGATCTTCGGCCACCGCACCGATGTCGTCTTCCCCGACGCCGAGACCATCTCGGTGCATCACGCCGTGACCGTGCAGGCATCGGGCAACGTGAACGGGGCGACACGCCACGGGGCGTTGCGCCTCACTCCCGGCGACTACCGGGTGGCGGCGGGCACCCACCTGTCGTTCCCAGCCGGATCGGCCGCCCCGCGGCCTGCCTTCGGCGCCGGCACCCGCCGGCCCGGCGTGGGCCTCTCCCCTGGTCCGCCTGGACGGGGTGGCCGACCACCCGCTGGCCGCCACCTACGGCGTCGTCCTGGCCACCGCCCTCGGGGCCATCGGCCTTCCCCACATCCTGGTGCGCTTCTACACCAACCGGGACGGCCAAGGCGCCCGGCGGACCACGGCCGTCGTGATCGCCCTGCTGTCGTGCTTCTACGTCTTCCCCGCCCTCTTCGCCGCCCTGGGCGATTGGAGGCGCCGGGCTCTACATCACCGGCCAGACCGACTCGGTGGTGCTCGTCCTGCCTCGGCTGGTCTCCGCCGGCATCGCCGGCACCCTCCTCGGGGCCTCTGGTGGCGGCGGGCGCCTTCGCCGCCTTCCTCTCCACCTCCTCGGGACTGCTCATCTCCATGGCCGGCGCGGTGTCCCACGACATCCTCGGGCGGGGGGTGCGGGCGTTCCGGGTCGCCGCGGTCGCACTCGGGGTGGTCGCCACCGCGCTTCGGGCTGCTGGTAGCCGGAATCTCCATCAACCTCCTGGTCGGCTGGGCTTTCGCCATCGCCGCGTCGTCCTTCGGGCCGCTGCTGCTGTTGGGAATCTGGTGGCGCCGTCTGACCTGGGTAGGGGCGCTGATGGGCCTGGTACTCGGTGGCGGCGCTGTCCTCGGCGGCGGTGGTCCTCGCCATGGTCGGGGTGGGTCAACACGGCTGGCCGGCCGTGCTTTTGGGTGAGCCGGCCATCTGGACCGTGCCCCTGGCCTTCCTCGCCATGGTGCTCGGCTCCCTCGCCACCCGCCGGGCCCTGCCGGCCGACGTGACCGGCAAGCTTCTGGCCCTGCACCTGCCCGAGCATCTCCGGCGCCACGACCGCCTCCCGACTCCGGCCATGAGGCCCGGCGCCTCGGTGTGACCGGTGCCCGGTTCGGCGCCGGCGCCGGCGCCGGGATCAGTGGGCCCAACGAGAGAGGCCGATCCCGATCCCGGCCGGGGACCTTGAACCTGAACCGGGGGTGCAGCGATTCACTGCGGCCGTTCCCGGACCACCTCCGTCGGGCTCTTGTCGTCGCGGAGTCCAAGAAATCGCGGCTGGCGAAGCCGAGCCTCAGCGGTCCATTCGGCAAACCCGATCTGGGCGACGAGCTCGGGTCGGGTCCAGTGCGTGCCGCGGGGGATCGGTCGTGCGTCCACAAACGCCGGCTCGGTTGTTTCCAGCTTGCGCAGTCTGATACCGAGTTGGTGGAGTCTGGCTTTGGAGTAGCCGGTACCGACCTTCCCGGCGTAGCGGAGGTCGCCGTGTTCGTAGTATCCGACGAGGAGGGCGCCGAAGTCCGTCCGGCTGCCGGCCGGATCGGTGTAACCGCCGACGACGAACTCCTGTTCCCAGACACACTTCAGCTTCAGCCAGTCCGTGGAGCGGCCGGCTACGTACGGTGCGTCGGCGCGCTTGGCGATGAGCCCTTCCCAGCCGAGTCGGCAGGCCTGGTCAAAACGCCGCTGCGAGTCCTGGCGCCAGGCCTCGGCGAGGTGGAGCGCCAAACTCGGCCGAACCGAGCCTGTCAACCGGGAACGGCGCTCGACGAGCGGCCGGTCGGTCAGATCCACCCCGTCGATCTCCAGGAGGTCAAAGACGCAGTAGACGACCGGGTACTCGACGACCTGTTCTGGAGACGGCCTGGCCACCCCGAGACGTTGCTGGAGTCGGGCGAAGGATGTCTGGTCACCGTCGTAGGCCACCACCTCGCCGTCGAGCAGGAGATCGCGCCCGGCTTGAGCCGCCACCGCGGTGCGGACCTCTGGGTAGGTGGCGGTGAGATCCTTGCCGGTACGCGACTCCAGTCGGACATCGGTGCCAGCTTTGCGGGCGACGCAGCGCTCGCCGTCGAACTTGCGCTCCAGCAGCCAATCGTCGTCGAAATCGCGACGGTCGGTCAACGTGGCCAACATGAGCGGGGTCGCCATCCCCTCAATCGTTTCACGCCCACGTGGCCCGCACCCTCGCTCCCGCACGGGCGGGACACCCACCGCATCCGGGAGCCCGGATCCGCCGACGGAATCACCCGCCCAGGACTGCCGATGCGACTCTACGGACGCGTTCGGGATCTGCGATCATGTCGAGCTCGACGACCTGGTCGTTGACGACAGTGAAGGCCATGACGACGTGCGGCTGCCCGTTCAGCGTGATGACCACGCCGGCCGCCCCATTGACCAGCGCCGGATGGAGCACTGCCGCCGGATTGGCACCGAGGCGCGCCTGCCTGGCGACCGCGGTGCACCGCGGACGATCGTGGATGCGGCAGGGCGGCTCGGGCCGAAGTCGACTCGCAGGACGACGTCGGGGTGGAGGAGGGCGACCAGGGCGTCGAAGTCGCCGCCGCGGGCTGCCAGAAAGAAGGCATCGACTACGGCGCGTTGCCGAGCGAGGTCGGGGTCGGGGATCTCGGCGCCTCTGACCCGGCGCCGTGCCCTACTGGCCAGCTGCCTGGCCGCAACCGGGGATCGACCCACCATGGGGGCGATCTCCTCGAAAGGCAGCTCGAACATGTCGTGGAGCACGAAAGCCAGGCGCTCAGCCGGAGCCAGGGCATCCAGTACGACCAGGAGCGCCAAGCCGACCGAGTCGGCCAGTAGTGCCTCATCTTCTGGTCCACGTTCCTTCTCCGGCTGACGACAGGATCGGGGAGGAGATGCACCTCGAGAGATTCCTCTCGCCGGACGTTTCGCGAGCGAAGCATGTTCGAGGCAGATGCGGGCGACGATCGTCGTCAGCCAGCCGCCAAGGTTCTCGACCTCGCTCGTCTCGGCCCGGCTCACCCGCTCCCAGGCGTTCTGGACCGCGTCGTCGGCCTCGGTGAGCGATCCCAGCATTCGGTAGGCGACGGCCCGCAGGTGGGTCCTCTGCTCCTCGAATCGCTCCGACAGCCGGTCGTTCTCATCCATCCCACACATCCTCGCTGAAGGCGTTTACCACAATGACCCCCCGGCGACCCCCGATGTGACCTACACCCATGGCCGACGCACCATCAGCGTGGTCCGGCGGAGCCCCAGACACGATGAGCCGGATCCCGTCGCAGACCGAGGCTCCCAAAAACCGCTGCCCAACGACGATTTCGAATGAAAACGGTCACAATCTTCCGATGCCGGGTGTCATTAAGAGTGACGTACCCAACCTGACCATTTCGACGAGGAGAAGCAATGCAACCGCGAATTCCGAATCCCGCCCTCAGTGTGCCCGGCTTACTCGACGCCCTCCAGAGCCTGTCGAAGGCGGCCAACGACGCGGCCAGCCAGGCCGGTGTACCGCACACGACGTTGGAACTCGTGAACCTGCGGTCCAGTCAGATCAACGGCTGCGCGGTCTGTTTGGACATGCACACCCGCGGAGCCAAGAAGGCGGGCGAAACGGACGAGCGCCTCGCCACCCTGGCTGCTTGGCGGGATGCCCCCTACTTCACCGACGCCGAGCGGGCCGCCCTGGCCTTGGCCGAGGCGGGGACCCGACTGGCCGATCAGACCAAAGCGGTACCCGACGCAGTGTTCGATGAGGCGGCCCAGCACTACAACGAGGGGGCCCTGGCTGCGCTGGTCGTCTGTATCGCTGCCATCAACACCTGGAACCGCCTCAACGTGATCACCGGCCAAGAAGCCGGGGAGTGGACGGCGCAATGGGCCAGCTGAGCGAAGATCCATACAAGACCGGGCGTGTGGTCACCGCTATGGGTTGACAGTGAGGGGCGACTCAGTGGGGGCTTCAATCGACCTGACCCAGTTGGCTCACGAGCGCCCTTCCCACGGGACACTGCCTCCAACTGCGCTGCGCAGGTCGCGCGACGGTGCTCTGTTAGTAGGTCCGACCGGCAGGAGGAGGGTTCAGGACCGCTGGGGCGACGACTGGGCGTGGAGAGTGTCGCGGATGAGCATGAGCCGCATCGCCCACAACCCAGGTCGTGGCTCGGGAAGCTCGTGGCGGGACCCGAAGAACCCCGCCAACGTGGCGGCGGTGGCGGCCACCCAAATGAACACCCCGGCGGCCAGGACCCACGGCGTGGATCCCAACGAGTTCACGATGAGGCCGGCGATGGCGACGGCCAATCCGACGTACCCCACTCGGAGGGCCCAGACAGCCGTCCTCCAGTGTCCGTTGTGTCGCAGCTCCCCCGGCTCGTCCATGCCAGGCATTGTCCCACGGTTGCGTCGGCCAGGGTCATTGGCCGCGAAGTCGCTTCCCATCCGTGCTCGACGGCCGTCTCGGGGGGTGAACGCCGGGATGAAATTGCGGTCGGGCCGGCCGAATCGTGCGACGCCAACCGATCTGCCAGGAAAAACTTCTGGTGGGGCTAGCTGGAATCGAACCAGCGACCTCAGCATTATCAGTGCTGCGCTCTAACCGACTGAGCTATAGCCCCGTGAGGGGAAGGCGTGACCAAGCGCTCCCGCTCGGATTACTCCTAGGCTCCAGACCCTCGCTCCTGCAGGTGGTGCTGTCTGTGAGGCAATGACGCAGAGATCGGCGGGTCAGGTGCATGGCGCCTGAAAGTGTACGCCGGTCTCCGCCATCGTCGAGTTCTCCTCTTCCTGTGCCCACCGGAACGAGGTCGGCGGCCGGAACCTGGCCAAGGCCCTGTCGTCTGGAAGATTGCCGGCGATGACCGGACTGTATCGGAACCGCCGGCCGGCCCGACTCGGAGTTAGAGCTCCCCCGACTCCTCGCCGGCCACCGGTGCAACGGCGGCCACCGCATCGCCTCCGTCGAGATTCATCACCCGCACGCCGGTGGCATCCCTCCCCTGCGAGGCGATCTCACGCACTGCCGTCCGGATGACCACCCCCGACGTAGAGATAAGTAGGATCTCGTCCTCCAGGCCGGCCATGAACGCGGCCACGACGCGGCCCCGTTTGGCGGTGAGCCGGATACCCCGCACACCCTGTCCGCCCCTGGCCTGCCGGTTGAAGCGCTCCACCTTGGTGCGCTTCCCGTATCCGGCATCCGTGACCAGGAGGATGTCCGCCTCGTCCCGGGCCACGTCACAGGAGACCACTTCGTCGCCGGCCTTCAGTCTGACGCCCCGCACCCCGGCCGCGTCGCGTCCCATGGACCGCACGTCCTGCTCGGAGAAGCGGATGGTCATCCCGGACCGGGTGACGAGGAAAACGTCGTCGTCACCGTGTGTCTCCACCACCCGCACCAGTTCATCCCCGTCACGAAGATTGATGGCGATGAAGCCCTCGCGGCGTGATTTGTCGTACTCGGCGAACGACGTCTTCTTGACCTGTCCCAGCTTGGTGGAGAACACCAGGAAGTGGTCGGCCGGGAAGTCGCGGGTACCGATGATGGCCTGGATGACCTCGCCCGGTGCGAGCGGGAGCAGATTGACGATGGCGGTGCCCCGGGCCGTGCGCTCCTTCATCGGGATCTCGAGGGCCCGCAGGCGGAATACCCGGCCCCGGTTCGAGAACAGCAAGAGGTGGGCGTGGGACGACGTGTGCACGACGCCGTCGATCAGGTCCTCCTCTTCGAGTTTGGCCCCTTGGATCCCGCGGCCGCCCCGGCCCTGGGTCCGGAAGGCGTCAGCGGAGACCGCCTTCACGTATCCGGCCCGGCTCATGGTGACCACCAGTTCCTCGTCGTCGACCAGGTCCTCGACGTTCATGTCCCCCGGGTCATGGGTGATGACGGTGCGGCGCTCGTTGGCGAACTTCTCGCGGATCTCACCCAACTCCGAAGCGATCACGCCGCGCAGCTTGGCCGGATCGGCCAGGATCGACTCGAGCTCGGCGATCTCCTCCAGCAGTTTTGCCAGCTCTTCTTCGAGATTGGACCGGCCCAGCCTGGTCAGGCGGGCCAGGGTCATGTCCAAGATATGGGCAGCCTGTTCCTCGGAGAACTCGAACGGTTCGGCCTGCAACGCCTCGAGGGCCGCGGGCCGGTCGTCCGATGCCCTGATGGCGGCGATGACCGCGTCCAGCATGTCGATCGCCTTCAGGAGACCCTCGACGACATGGGCCCGGGAGCGGGCCTTCTCGAGCAGGAACTCCGACCGGCGGGTCACCACCTCGATCTGATGGGCCACGTAGTGGGTGAGCATTTGAGCCAGGTTCAGCGTGCGGGGGACCCCGTCCACCAGGGCGACGGCGTTGACGCTGAACGTGGTCTGCATCGGGGTCTGCTTGAACAGGTTGTTGAGCACCACGTTGGCATTGGCGTCGCGCTTGAGCCTGATCACCAGCCGGGTCTTCCCCCCCGACGAGTCGTCCTGGGCCTCGGCGATCCCGTCGAGGTCGCCGGCTCGTACAAGATCCTCGATCTTCTTCGAGACCGAGGCGATCGAGGTCTGATAGGGCATTTCCGACACGATGATGCGGGTCTCTCCGGCCCGACCCTCTTCAATCTCCGCCACGGCCCGCAACTTGATGGAGCCTCTCCCGGTCCGCATGGCGTCGAGGATGCCCTGGCGACCGAGGATGAGGGCGCCGGTGGGGAAATCCGGCCCTTCGACGAACTCCATGAGTTCGTCCGGCGTGGCCTCGGGGTGCTCGAGCAGGTGGGTGGTGGCGTCGATGACTTCGCCCAGATTGTGGGGGGCGATATTGGTGGCCATCCCGACGGCGATGCCCTGGGAGCCGTTGACCAGGATGTTGGGGAACCGGGCGGGGAGGACCGTCGGCTCTTCGCTGGTGGCGTCGTAGTTCGGGATGAAGTCGACCGTCTCCTGGTCGATGCCGCTCATCAACTCGAGGGCCAGTGCTCCCAGCCGGCACTCGGTGTAACGCATGGCCGCCGGGCCTTCGTCCGGACCGGTACCACCGAAGTTCCCGTGACCGTCGACCAACGGGTGGCGCATCGAGAATTCTTGGACCATGCGGGCCAGAGCCTCGTAGATCGAAGAGTCGCCATGGGGGTGGTAGGACCCCATCACGTCACCCACCACCTTGGCGCACTTGTTCCTGGGACGGTCAGGCAACAGTCGTTGGTCGTACATCGAGTAGAGGATGCGGCGATGGACCGGCTTCAGGCCGTCACGCACGTCGGGCAGTGCCCGCGACACGATGACCGACATCGAGTACTCGAGGAAGGAGCGCTCCATCTCCTCTTGAATCTCGATGGGCTCGATGAATCCCGAGACATCGGTGTCGGTGTCCGTCCCGCCCGGGCCGTCGTCGTCACGTTTTGGCATGCAGCGTTCCTATTCCTGTTCTTGGATCTCGAGCGGTACCCACCGCTCGGCCCCGTTCGGCGGCCAGCCCCTCATATGTCGAGGAAGCGCACGTCCTTGGCGTTGGTCTGGATGAACGTCCGACGTAGGTCGACGTCCTCGCCCATCAGTACCGAACAGACCTCGTCGGCGATGGCAGCCTGCTCGACCGCGATCTGGAGGAGCGACCGTTTGCCGGGATCCATGGTGGTCTCCCGCAACTCGGTGTAGTCCATCTCTCCCAGCCCCTTCAACCGTTGGAACTCCTTGGTGTGGGTGGGATGTTCGACCAGGAATGCTTCTTTGGCCTGGTCGTCCTTCAGGTAGACCTTCTCCTTGCCCACCTCGGTCGAGTACAGCGGCGGTTGGGCCACGTACACGAACCCCCCTTCCACCAGCTCTTTCATCTGGCGGAAGAAGAACGTCAGCAACAACGTCCGGATGTGGGAGCCGTCCACGTCGGCGTCGGCCAGGATGATGATCTTGTGGTACCGGATCTTGGCGATGTCGAAGTCCTCGGCCAGGCCGGCGCCGATGGCGGAGATCAGGGCTTGGATCTCGGTGTTCTTCAACATCTTGTCGATGCGGGCCCGTTCGACATTGAGGATCTTTCCCCGGATGGGCAGGATGGCCTGCGACCGCGGGTTCCTCGCATCCTTGGCCGATCCCCCGGCTGAGTTCCCTTCGACGATGAACAGCTCGCTCTCCCGGGGGTCCCGCGACGAGCAATCCACCAACTTGCCCGGAAGCCCGGCGCCGTCCAGAGCCGACTTGCGACGGGTCAGGTCACGCGCCGAGCGGGCCGCCACCCGGGCCCGGGCCGCGAGCAGTCCCTTCTGGATGATCTGGTTGGCTTCGCGGGGGTTCTCCTCGAACCAGTCGGCCAGCTTCTCATTGGTGGCCCGTTCGACCAACGACCGGACCGGGACGTTGCCGAGCTTGGCTTTGGTCTGTCCCTCGAACTGGGGATCCTGCAGGCGAACCGAGATGATGGCGGTGAGCCCTTCTCGGATGTCCTCCCCCAAGAGGTTGTCGTCCTTCTCTTTCAGGGCGCCCTTGCCCCGGGCGTACTTGTTGGCCACGTTGGTGAGCGCCTTTTTGAAGCCCTCCTCGTGCATGCCCCCGTCGATGGTGGAGATGCCGTTGGCGAACGAGTGGATACTCTCGTAGAAGCCGGTGTTCCACTGGAGGGCGATCTCCACCTCCATCTCCGCCTCCCGCTGCTCCAGCGAGCTGACCTTGCGGAAGAGAGCCTCTTTGGAGGCGTTGAGGTGGCGGACGTAGTCGACGATGCCGTCTTTGTACTTGAACACCTGAGACGCCTTGCCGTCGGGACGCTCGTCAACGAACCGGATCTCCAGGCCCTTGTTGAGGAAGGCCATCACCTGCAGGCGCTCCATTACCGTCTGGGCCCGGAACTCGACGTCCTCGAAGATGGTCGGGTCGGGCCAGAAGCTGACCGTCGTCCCCGTCCGGCCCCGGGGGGCCCGGCCGGTGATCTCGAGCTTTCCGGTGGGCTTGCCCCCGTCTTCGAACTCCAGCACGTGATGATCGCCGTCGCGGTCGATCTCCAGGATGAGCCGGGTGGACAGGGCGTTGACCACGGACACACCCACCCCGTGGAGTCCGCCCGACACCTTGTAGCCACCGCCCTCACCGAACTTCCCTCCGGCATGGAGCGTGGTGAGCACGACTTCGGCTGCCGACTTGCCCTTGTGCTCCTTCATCGGGCCGGTGGGAATACCGCGCCCGTTGTCGCTGCACCGAACGCCGCCGTCGGCCAGCAGCGTGACGTCGATCTGGGTGCAGTAGCCGGCCATGGCCTCGTCGACGGCATTGTCGACCACTTCCCACACCAGATGGTGCAGCCCGGTCGGCCCGGTCGACCCGATGTACATCCCCGGTCGCTTACGTACCGGGTCGAGGCCCTTCAGTACGGTGATGTCCTCGGCTTCGTAGCTGTCGCCGCTGTCCTCTAGTCCCAGCGCCACAGGCGCGCCCTTTCCAACATCGTTTGACTGATCGGGAACCAGTACAACGAGGTTGTCTTCGCTGCGCCAAGCGCTGTTTCGAAGACGGTCGCCATTCCCCGATTCCAATGATCCAGTGTACCTCTCAGCAGTGACACACCAGACCGATGCTGGCCCCAAATCTGACCCGAATTACCGGCGCACCCGGATCTCGACCCGGTTGGGTCGGGCCACCCCGACCTCGTCGGCCACCCGATCGAGCAGACTCGTCCCCCAGGTGCCGGACCTGGGTGGCCCACGCCGGGTGGTCCACTGCCACCACCAGGGCTTCCGTATCGAGGCGGACCGGCTTCACGTGAGCCGCCACCGCCGGCCCCACCAACTCCTCCCAGTTGGCGAAGAGTCGGCCCAATCCTCTCGAGTCCTTCATTCCGAGCTTCTTCGACACCGCGTCGAGCGACGCCCCGAGGGGCCGCGGACCCCCGTCCTCCCGGGAGGGGTCAGATGCCACTGCCCGGCCCCCCGTCCGACCCCGGGGTCCTGTCCCCGGCCGGGGCCACCCGGCCCCCGGGGGCCAGCGCGTAGACCTTGGCCGCCGAGACCTCGGGTGGGGCCGGCAGCGCCGTGGTCAACAGGGCCTGGCCGGGAGGGAGGCCGGCCAACAGGGCTCGGGCTCGGAAGGGGTCGAGCTCCGAGAACACGTCGTCCAGGAGCAAGAGAGGAGCCGAGCCGAGCCGCTCGGTGGCCAGCTGATGGGCGGCCAGCTGGAGGGCCAGGGCCAGGGATCGCTGCTCGCCTTGTGATGCGTGGGTGCGGCTGGGAAGGCCGTCCAGCGTGAGCTCCAGTTCGTCGCGGTGCGGTCCGATCAGCGTGGCCCCCCGGTCGAGGTCGTCTTCGGCGCGACGCCGACAGTGCCTCGTCCAGGCGTCCCGACCACGATCGACGGTAGGCCAGACCGACGTCGATCTCCCGTCCGGCCAGCCGCGAATAGTGCACAGAGGTGGTCGGGGCCAGCTGGATGGCCAGGGTCTCGCGTGCCTCGACCAGAGCGGTGCCGACCTGGTCCAGACGGGTGTCCCACACGTCCAGGGTGGTGGCCACCTCCGGGCTGAGTGTGCGTCGGTTGTTCCGGAGCAGAGCGCCCCTCTGGCGCAACACCCGATCGAGGTCCTCGGCGGCCCGCGCCGCCTTCGGATCGATCACCGCCAGGGTCTCGTCGAGGAATCTCCGGCGTTCGGCCGGGCCGGCCCGGACCACTCCGATCTCCTCGGGGGAGAACACCGTCGTCCGCAGGGCCTGATGGAGCTCGCTCCGACGCCGGACCGTCTGCCCGTTGACCAGGGTCCGGGACCGGCCTTCGGCGGTGATCTCGGCATCGATGGACACGGTGCGACCTTCGACCAGCGTCTCCGCCCGGATGATCGAATGCGGCGCTCCCCGTCGCACCATCGCCTCTTTCGGCGAACCTCGAAACGACTGGAGGGAAGCCAGGTAGTCGATGGCTTCCAGCACACTGGTCTTCCCGGCCCCGTTCACCCCTGTGATCACCGTGGTGCCGGTGGCGTCGGGGCTGATCTCCGTTTCGACGATGTTGCGGAAGTCGGAGATGGTCAGAGAGACGAGATGCACGAGTGGGGCGCCCGGACCGGGCCTACGAGACCCGGACCGGCATCAACAAATAGCGAAAGTTGGTCTCCTCAGCCGCCCGGACGGTGGCGGGTTTGGTGGCATCAACGGTCTCGAGCAACACCTCGTCCCCCGATACCGCCTCGACCCCGTCGATCAGGTAGGTCGGATTGAAGGCGATGGTCAGGTCGGCCCCTTCGAAGTCGGCGTCCACGGTCTCGCTGGCGTCTCCGACCTCCTGAGAGACGACGGTGAGATCCACGCCGGCGGGACGCATGGCCAACCGCACCGGGGTGGTGTTGTCACGCACCAGCAGCCGGACCCGGCGGAGCGCGTCCAAGAGGGAGTCCTTGCCGACATGGAGCCGATTGGGATATTCGGCCGGGATCAGCTGCCGGTAGTCGGGATAGCTCCCGTCGAGCAACCGGGTGCTCACTTGGACACCGCCCACCGTGAAGGTGATGTCGTGCTCGCCGACCGAGAGCCCGATGGTCGGCGCTTCCCCTGCACCGCTTCCGTCTCCGGACCCGGTGTCCTTGGCCGCCATGCCGAGTGCCGGGAGCTTCTGCAGCTCCGAAAGGGCCCGGGCCGGAACCAGGATCTGAGCGCCATCGGCCAAGGCGTCACTTCCTTCGATATCCCGCATGGCCAAACGGTACGAGTCGGTCGCCACCAGCCTCACCCCGTTCCCTTCGGCTGCGATTAGCACACCGGTCAACAATGGCCGGGCGTCGTCGCCGGATGCGGCCCGAACCACCTGTCGCAGTGCCCCGGCCAGGCTGGCGGCGGCCAACGAGGTCGCCGGAGGCGGAGGATCAGGAAGTGAGGGGAAGTCGTCCACCGGGAAGGTGCGGAGGCTGAAGCGCGAACGGGCCGCCCCGATCTCCACTTTCTCCCCTTCTGACTCGATGGTCACCGCCCCGGGCTCCAACGAGCGAACGATGTCGGCCAGAAGCTTGGCCGGGGCCACGCACACTCCGTCGGTGATGCCGATGGCCTCGGTCGAGACGTGCACGGTCAGATCGAGGTCGGTGCCCACCACCGCCAAGTGGTTGCCCGTGGCCTCGATCCGCACTCCCCCGAGGGCCATCGACACCGCACTCCGAGCGCTCACGGCGCGTCCGGCGATGCTGAGCACCTCCACCAAGGAGTCACGCTCACAACGAAACTTCACCAGGAAGTCCTTTCTCGCTTTTGTATTAGAGATCTAATTGACAATGACAGTAGTAAGGGCTGTGGATTGGGGATGAACAGGCAACGCCCCAGCGCAAAGCGGTGTTCACTGTCCCCCGGTCGTCCACCGCGAAACGAGTTGCGCTACCGCAGGATGTGCCACGGGTTTCTGGTTATGGACAAGTTCACCGGAGTTCACAGAATTACCCCAGGTCCACCCGAAGATTTCCACAGATAGTGCACAACCTCCGGATAGAGTAGGGCTCGCTCCGACCGGGCATGGTCGACCAGGTTCCCGGGAAGGTGACCGGGCATCACGACCCGCTTTTGATGCGGACGATCAAGTCGGTGACCTGGTTGTATATCTGGTGACGCTCCTTCATCAGCCCGCCGATCTTCTCCACGGCGTGCATCACGGTCGAGTGGTCACGTCCGCCGAACTCTCGGCCGATGGCGGGGTAGCTGAAGTCGGTGAGCTCCCGGAAGACATACATGCTGACCTGGCGGGCGGTGACCAGGGGTCGGCGCCGGTTGGGCCCGCACAGCTCTTCGACGGAGAACCCGAAGGTCTCGGAGGTGGCCTCGAGGATGACTCGGGGTGTGATGCGCCGGGGTTGGTCGGCCGAGACGATGTCGGAGAGCACCTGCTCGGCCAGCTCCCGGTTCAACGGCTGCCGGTTGAGGCTGGCGAAGGCCGTGACCCGGATGAGGGCTCCCTCGAGCTCGCGGATGTTGTCCTTCACGTGGGTGGCGATGAACTCCAGGACTTCATCGGGCACATTGACCTGCTCGTGCTCGGCTTTGGTCTGGAGGATGGCCAGCCGGGTCTCGAGCTCGGGTGGCTGGACCTCGGTGATCAGTCCGGAGAGGAAGCGGCTGCGGAGCCGGTCTTCCAGGGTGGCGATCGACTTCGGGGGCCGGTCGGACGTGAGCACGATCTGCTTCGAGGCGGCGTAGAGCGAGTTGAAGGTATGGAAGAACTCCTCTTGGAGTGACTCCTTTCGCTCCATGAACTGCACGTCGTCGATGAGGAGCACGTCGCATTCGCGGTAACGCCGCTTGAAGGCGGTGGTGGTGTTGGTCCTGATGGCGTCCACGAACTCGTTCATGTACGTCTCGGTGGTCACATAGCGCACATGGCGGCCACCGAAGTTCTCCAGGACGTAGTTGCCGATGGCATGGAGGAGATGGGTCTTCCCCAGCCCGGCGTCGCCGTAGATGAACAGCGGGTTGTAGGACCGGGCCGGCGACTCGGCCACCGATTGGGCTGCGGCATGGGCGAACCGGTTCGACGACGCAATGACGAACGTGTCGAATGTGTAACGGGGATCGAGCACGGGAGATTCGAAAGGTCCCGAACGGGGTCTGGCGTCAGGGTCGGGAGGGGTATCGCGCCAGTTCAGGCTGGTGGACGAGGTTGGACCCGGCATCAGGTCTGATCGCTGGGCGTCACCAATCGTCACACTGTCCTCGGCTGGCTCGTACACCGGAGCCACGACCTCGAGTTGGACGACCAGGTCCCGGCCCACCGTCCCGGTGACGGTGTCCTGGATGAGGCCGAGGAACCGTGACTCGCACACGGTCGCGGATGAGCGTATTGGGAACGCCGAGGACGATCTCTCCGTCCTCGACCGACAGGGGCGTGATGCCGGAAAGATAGGCCTGCCAAATGGCGTCGGAGACCTGTTCGCGCAGTGCCTCCGAGCACAATATCCACAAGCTCTCAGTATCGTTCACGTGGGCCTCCGCCCTAGGACTGCTCGATCGGTCCACAAAACTTTCCACAGCTGTGGATGACGACCGATGTGGGCGCCGCGCACCGGTCCGACGATCCGGGGAGGGCGTTCTCAAATGTTGTGCGTCATGTATCGGGCCATGCGGCGGGGGAAGCCAACGCTGCCGGACAGGGCTCGCTGCTAGCCGTGGTGGAACGGTACACCGTGCTCACCCCGGCTGCCTCCCGCCGCTCGACTAGAGCGACGACCGGTTCGCGCCTAGCATGTACCGGAATGCCCTGATCCTTGTGAACGGGCCCCTGGCGACCGCGACCCCGGCCCCCGGCCCAGGGCGAGGAAGGAAGTGGATGGATGAAACGGACCTATCAGCCGAACGTGCGCAAACGAGCCAAAACGCACGGATTTCGCAAGCGGATGTCGACGAAAGCCGGTCGCGCGGTGATTCGGTCGCGCCGGGCGAAGGGACGCCAGCGGCTTTCGGTGTGAGCGAGGACACGGTACAAACGGCCTGTGTAGTGGACCGGGTCCGGTCGCACCGCACGTTCGACGTCCTGCGGAAGACTTCGCGCCGGGGCCGCTCCGGTCCCGTTGCCGTGAGTTTCGTAGAGCAACCTTCCTGGTCAAGGCCAGAAATGGCCTACGCCATCCATCGCCGGGTGGGAACCGCGGTGGTGAGGAATCGAGTGAGACGCAGAGCCAGGGCCGTCATCGGCGAACTGGCCTCGTCTTTGCCGATCGGGGCCTATGTGGTACACATCGGGCCCGGAGGGCCCGGACTGACGTTCGACGAGTTGAAGGTGGCCATGAGCCGAGCAATAGAACGGGCTACGAGTCTCAGCACCGGAGACCCCGCGACCTCGGGTCGCCGAGAGCACCAGGCTGTCTGATGAGCCCCACCGGATACAGCCCCGTGGACGTGGCGAAACCGCCGGTTCTCAGCCCGGGCGGCCCGGCGGGGGCGTCCGGGCCCGGGTGGCTGGGACGGCGGGCGATCGCGGCCATCGGCCTGTATCAAGCCGCCCGGTCGGGTCGGCCGACCGGATGCCGCTACATCCCCACGTGTTCTGAGTACGCGACGGAGGCGATCAGAGAGCACGGATCGGCCAAGGGGACGCTGATTGCGGCCAGACGGATCCTGCGCTGCACCCCATGGGGTGGGCACGGGTTCGACCCGGTTCCGACGGGGAGGACCTCATGTACGCATCGCTGACCACGCCGATCGGGAAGATCTTCCAGCCGCTACTCGACGCGGTCGGAGCGGTTCTGGCGTTCTTCTACTCGCTGGTCCCCAACTACCCGGTCGATGTGGCCCTGCTGACCATCGTCATCATGGCCCTGCTCACTCCGCTGACGGTCAAGAGCACCAAGAACATGGCGGCCATGCAAGCGCTCGGGCCCGAGATGAAGAAGCTGCAGCAGAAGTACAAGGGACCCGAAAACCGGGCCCAGCTTAACGAAGAAATGATGAAGCTCTATAAAGAGCACAAAGTAAACCCGGCTTCCGGCTGCCTGCCCATGCTATTGCAGATGCCCGCATTCTTCATTCTCTACAGCGTGATTCGGGGAATGACCAACACCGTCACCCACCCGGCCACGACCTCGACCGTGGGCGGATTAAAGGTCCACCACAGCGCAGTGGTGATCGCCGAGCCCCGCTACATCCCCACCGACAGCAAGATGTATCACAACATCGTCGCAGCTCATGGCCAGCTTATTTCGTTCGGAATGGACTTCTCCGACAAGCTGCTCTCCCACCACAGCTCGATCTTCGTCGCCATCCCCTACCTCTTGCTGGTGGTCGGAGCCGTGGGCTTGCAGTACCTGCAGATGTCCAGGCTCAACGCCCGGAACCCCCAGGCAGCTCAGGCCAATCCTCAAGCGGCCATGATGCAGAAATATATGCCACTTATCTTCGGTTTTATTTATCTTAATGTGGCGGCAATTCTGAATGTGTATTTCATCGTTTCTAGCGCCATTCGCATCCTGACCCAGGAGATCCTGTTCCGGAAAGGGCTCGTCGGGGGCCCTCCGCCTCCGGTGCCCGGTGGCTCTTCCAAGGACGGTGGGTCGAAGACGGCGGCTGTCGATCGCAGCGAGCGGCCGCTACCCAAGCCGAAAACAACCGGGGCCGCGGCTGGAAACGGGGTGAAGGCCAACGGGACAGCTGGTTCCAACGGGAAGGCCAGGCGTCCGAAGCCGGCCACGGCAGCGGCCATCGATGCCAAGGCATCAGAGAAGACCCCCCAGAAGAACCCTCCGAAACCGCGGTCCCCCAGTACCGGCACCACCGGGAATGGTAAGAGGAGACCGACATCGACCAACGGCACTGGGGCCGGCGGTTCCGGGGCCAAAGCTTCAACCAATCGGAGTAACGGTCAACGGCTCGAAGCCGACAGATTCCGGCGAAGACAGCTCGACTCGGCCCAAGGAGCATCCCCGCTCGAAGGCGAAGCGCGAGAGAAAGGCGCGGTAGGGCGTGGAATGGGTGGAAGCAAGTGGCAAGTCCCTGGCCGAGGCGAAAGAGGTCGTACTCGATCTCCTTGGGGGTGGCTGAAGACGACGCAGAGTTCGTCGTTCTGAGTGAACCGAAGGCCGGCTTGTTCGGTCGGATGCGTGGTGAAGCCAGAGTCCAGGCCCGGGTCCGGCCGATGGCTCCCCCACCCAAGCGCGGTCGACGCCAACGGCCGGATCGGGCTCGTAGCGGGGGCTCGGCTCGCAAGTCTGGTGGTGGGGGGCAAGGTGGCGGCCAGCGGTCCAACGGCCAGGGGAACGGCAACAGGGCGGAGCGGTCGTCCGCTGGGGTCGGAAGCAAGGAGTCAGCTGATAACGGACCGGCCCAGGCCGGCGACGGAGCACGCCGGACCCGAATCCAACGGTTCGAGATCGAGTGGGCGTAGTCGACGCCGCGGGTCGAGAGGCAGCGGCGCGGCAGGGCGGCAATCGAATCAAGTTCGCAAGGGAATCAGAACACGGGCCGAAAGCCCGCGGAGAGTGAGGACACCATGGAGGAGTCATTGACCCTCGAGCAGCAAGGGCAGGCGGCATCCGACTTCGTCGCCGGATTGGTGAGGGAGTTCGGTCTGGATGCCGACATTGGCTTCACCGAGGTCGACGAAGAGACCGTCCAAGTTGCCGCCGTCGGGAATGACCTCGGGCTACTGGTCGGACCTCGCGGGGCGACGCTGGCTGCTGTTCAGGACCTCACCCGGACGTTCGTCCAGCGGCAGTCTGAGAACAGGACAGATCGGATCCTGGTCGACGTGGGCGGCTATCGGGAGAAGCGTTCCGCAGCCCTCCGACGCTTCACTGCCGGCATCGTCGACGAAGTGAAGAACACCGGGGAAGAGCGGGCTCTCGAGCCGATGTCTCCCGCCGACCGCAAAGTGGTCCACGATACGGTGAATGAGATCGAAGGCGTAGAGACCCGCTCGGATGGCAGCGAGCCGGCAAGGTACGTGGTAATCCAACCCTCGAACTGAAGGTGGTTGAGCGAGAGCCCCGGGACGTCACTCGGGATCTCGACGTCGCCGAGCTTCGCAAGCGGGTTGCACCTTCTGTCTCGCGGATCCTTGGCGACGCAGCTCGGCTCGGGTTCTTCGGGGGAATGCTTATCGGCGAACAGATCGATCACGCTCTTGGGTTCGTCTTCGTGGTCGAGAGGGTGTTTGGTCGGTCTCCCCGGTCTGTCCTCGATCTGGGCAGCGGCGGAGGTATGCCTGGCCTGATCCTCGCATCGTGTTGGCCGAACAGCCGCGTAGTGCTTCTTGACTCGAACGAACGGCGCACGGCATTTCTGACCCAGGAGGTCGCCGGCCTGGACGGGAGCGAAATCGAGGTCGTGCGGGGCAGGGCCGAGGAGTGTGCCAGAACGAAGACACTCAGGGAATCCTTCGATCTGGTCACCGCCCGTTCGTTCGGTCCACCGGCGGTGACGGCCGAGTGCGGAGCGCAGTACCTGTCCGTGGACGGATTGATGGTTGCGTCGGAACCTCCGCTGGATCAGGCAGGATCGCGCTGGCCGGTGGGGGGACTTGGCCAGCTCGGACTTTCACCAGGAGAAGCGCTCAGATTTGACCGCCGCTTCGGATATCAAGTGTTGGTCAAGACCGGGCCGACGCCAGAGAGGTTCCCACGCCGGGTGGGGGTTCCAACCAAGCGTCCTCTTTTCTGATCGAGGGTTGCCGCGCCATGATCCACGTGGAACCTGGCGCCCACCCACCCCGTCGTGATCCGGGTCTCATCGCCGATTTCGTATGTTCCACGTGGAACACCTGACCTCTCGACCGCCATACCCGCCTCCTGGCGCCAGGCCCGGCACCCGGGCCCTCGGGCCGACCACGGTCAGGGGCCACAGGGTTTAGGGCCACCGTGCCCTTGGCTCCATCGCCGATTGAGTTAAAGGCGGAATTCCCCGCCCGTCGAGGTGCGGAGTCGAAGATTCAATGTCCGCTCCACTCGGCATCGTGGGAATCCCCGATGTTGGCTCGATCGACTCCGTTCGATCCCGCCCCCCTTCGCCAGGCTTCTGCCCAGGTCCATGATCTGGCCATGTTTCGTAGGGCCCTGGGGGAGAGCTTCCTTCCTCCCGGATCGAGGTTCCGTGGCTGGGGCGCGGGAGTGACCCGGCGCCATGTCTCCCGGTCTGGTCGCAGGTCGTTCCGAGTCGGAGCCCCACGGCGCCACCTCCGACCCCCAGGTTCGGCCCCGTTTTCGGAGATATATCCGGCTTCCTGTCCGCTCCCGGATGGAGCTTCATGTTCCACGTGGAACACTCGCCGTCGATCCCGACCCACGGTTCCCGGTCGGCGATGCTGGTCGTCGACTCCGTTGCCCGCACGGGTCCGATGGAGGACCGCCAATGAGGGGGATCCAGGAACACCCTCCACCTCTAGGCACGGAATCGAGTTCCACGTGAAACATTTAGGGGAAAGGCTTGACCTGATTGGCAGGGCGGGGGAGGATTGAGGTCTTGAAGCCTGCCAACTCGAGGAAACGATAATGCGCGGCCTTCGTCGGAGCCGAAACAAATTTTCCCCCGATGATGGACAGGATCCCGAACAGGAGGCTCAGGATCCTCCCGTCGGCGCAAGCGCCGTGACGTTGATCGAGACTTCACCGCCCCCGGTTTCGGAGTCGGTCGGCGCTTCTCCCTCTCCGCCGACTCCCCCTCCCTCGGCTCCCTCTACCGTTCGCGCTTCGGAGACGCCGGTCACTCCGACGGCGCCTCCGCTACCGACGGGGCGGTCCACACCGATGAAGGAGACCATTTCGCAGGTGGCGACTGCTCACGCAGAATTGGACAACGTGCTACCGAAGAAGCCTGTCCAACGCGTTCCTCCTCCACTCCGCGCCGACAAGCGGGGGCCGGTGACAATAGCCGCCCCGGTTGCCGCCGAGATCGACACCGACCCGGAGCCACCGCCAGTGAGGCAACCGGAACCGAAGGCGGAACACGAGGAATCGGAGGTCGACGCGGCGGCCGCACCCACCGCGGTGGAGGAGGAACCGGCGCCCGCTGCTATCGCCGACAAGCCCCCCGACGATGCCAGGCGCTCTCGACAGCCGGACGACCCGGATCCGGTCGAGGAGACGCCCGCGGCGGAAAGCGTGGCTCAGGCCGGATCCGCGAACCCTCTTCCCCGGGTCCTGGCCGTGGCCAACCAGAAGGGCGGCGTCGGGAAGACGACCACGTCGGTGAACCTCGGAGCGGCACTGGCCGAGCTCGGGTTCCGGGTGCTGGTCATCGACCTTGACCCTCAGGGAAACGCCACCACCGGACTGGGGATCGACGCCCGCAATTTCGAGCTCTCGATGTATGACGTGCTGATGAGGGACGCCTCCCTCGAGGACTGCGTCGAGCCGACGAGCATGAAGAACCTGTTCGTCGCGCCCGCCACCATCGCCCTTGCCGGTGCCGAGATCGAGTTGGTGCCGGCCTTCAGCCGCGAGCTCAAGCTGAAGCGGTCCATCGAAGTCGGTCATCGACGATTTCGACTACGTGCTCATCGACTGCCCGCCGTCGCTGGGCCTCATCACTGTGAACGCGTTGGCCGCGGCCGACGAGGTACTGGTGCCGATCCAGTGCGAGTACTACGCCCTCGAGGGTCTGAGCCAGTTGATGCGGAACGTCCATCTGGTGGCCTCGAACCTCAATCCCCAACTCGACATCTCGACCATCGTCCTCACCATGTACGACGCCCGGACCAAGCTGGCCGACCAGGTGGCCAACGAGGTGCGTCAGCACTTCGGGGCCAAGGTATGCCGGAACGTGATTCCGAGGACGGTCCGGCTGTCGGAGGCGCCGTCCTTCGGACAGCCCATCACCGCGTTCGATCCGGCCTCGCGGGGGGCCATCGCCTATCGGGAACTAGCCAAGGAGGTCAGCGGTGGCACGTCGTAGCGGACTGGGAAAGGGCCTCGAGCGCCCTCATTCCCACCGAGGTGGTCGGGAGATCGGTCGTCGGCGCTACGCGAGGTGCCGATCGGGAGCATCAAGCCCAATCCGCGCCAACCCGCGGGTCAGCTTCGACGAGGAGACCATGGCGTCGCTGGCTGCGTCGATCAAGGAGCTGGGTGTCCTCCAGCCGGTGCTGGTGCGGCAGATCGGCGAGCGAGGCGGCCGACGACTTCGAGCTCATCGCCGGCGAGCGGCGGTGGCGGGCGGCCCGCCGGGCCGGGCTCCAGACCATACCGGTGCTGGTGCAGACCTCCGATGAGAACCAGAGTCTGGAGCAGGCGCTGGTGGAGAACCTCCATCGCCAGGACCTCAACGTGCTGGAGGAGGCGGCGGCCTATCAGCAGCTGATCGAGGAGTTCGGCTACACCCACGACCAGGTGGCCAAGCGGGTGGGAAAGAGCCGGACGGCGGTGACCAACATCCTGCGACTGCTCCAGCTGCCGTCCGGGGTGCAACGCCTGCTGGCCGAGGGCCAGATCACCCCGGGACATGCCCGGGCCCTGCTCGGTACGCCCGATCGCGGCTACCAGGAGATGCTGGCCAAGGCGGTCGTGGCCGAGGGCCTGACCGTTCGGGCCATCGAGGATCTGGTTCGCGAGCACGGTGAAGACGACGGAGACAGCGGGGCCGAGCCGGTCGAAGCGTCCGATCCCGGCGGCGGGGAAGACGCCGACGGCCGGCTCCGGCCACGGCCGGCGGACCGGCCCGCCGGCTTCCGCCTCCGGGCATTCTGGAGTTCGAGGAGCTGCTGTCCGAACCATCTCAACACCCGGGTGAAGGTCGACCTCTCGGCCAAACGGGGGAAAGTGGTGGTGGAGTTCGCCACCCTCGAGGATCTCGAGCGGATCTACAAGTTGATGGTGGGGAGGAGCGAGCTCGATCGCCTGACGGGCCGTCACTCTGAGTGACTAGCTACGTGACATAACGACGGATCGGCGGTTTTCTATCACTCTGAGTGGTATTCTATCCCTTAACCCACGGTAGAGCGTAATCCACAACCTGTGCATGAGGTTGTGGATTACGGTCAGAAAGCCGAGGTCAGGTCGAGGTTGACGCCGCGGGAGAATGTCCTCAATCCCAGGTCGTCCCCACCCACTCGGCCAGTGCCTCGACCACGGCTCGGGCGATGGTGGGGGCCTGTTCGACCACCACGGTGGCCGGGCCGATCTCACAGATCACGGCGGGCATGCGGGTCTCGCGCAGCAGGGGGAGGGACATGCCCCGGCTGCCCCGTCGGGCAGGGACAGGGAGGCGGTGAGGGTCCCCTGCATGCAGTTCGGCCAGGCGCCGGCCGCCCGGCGAGGAGTAGCGGTAGCCGGCGTAGTAGGCGGTGGAGCAGTGGGGTCCGGCCGGAGTCCAGCCGCAGCCCGATGTAGACCTCGGCGTCGCCGGCGTTGGCCTCGGAGGCCTGGATGGAGCCGTCCGGATGGTGGTGGGTGGTCACGACGCCCCGTGGTGAACGAGCAGCCGCCGCAGTGAGGCCACCGTGGCATCGAGCCCGCCCTCCTCGCCGATGGCCACCCGGCGACCGGCCAGGGTTCGCGGCGCCTGGCGCAGTCGTTCCCGGTCCCGCACCGACGTGACCAGTTCGGTGTCGTCGTGGCGGGTGCCGAACCGGAGGAGCTCGGACACGGTCGACGCTCCGGCGATCCCGTCCACCGGGAGCCCGACGTTCCTCTGGAACTCGCCGAGGGCGGCCGAGGTCAGGTCGCCGAAGATCCCGTCCACCCGCCCGGTGTCGAATCCGAGGGCGCTCAGCCGCTGTTGCAGCTCGGCGACGTCGTCGCCCCGCAGCATCGGGGTCCGCCGGTAGAGGAACCGGTCGCCCAGCCGGCGCCCGGCCTCCACCAGGGCCGACCAGGTCTGGCGTCCCGCACGACCCGTCCACCCGGAGCCCCCGCCGGTACTGGAATGCCTCCACCGCCGCCCTGGTCCCGTGGCCGTAACGAGCCGTGTGGTCGATGCCGGTGGAAAACCCCAGATGTTCGAGGCGCCGCTGTACGTCGGTGACGGCCGGGCCCTCGTCTCCCGACCGACAGCCGGATCTGGTCTGGCTCAGGCTTCAGCCCCGGGCGACCCGGCCTTGGGGGCGGGCAGCCGTCCCGCTCCTAGAGGTGGGCCGACAGCTCCTGGAGGAGCTGTCCCTTGCCCTTGGCCCCGACGATGCGGGCCGCAGGCTCCCCGTCCTTGAACAGGATGAGGGTGGGGATGCTCATGACATCGAACCGGCGGGTGATGTCCAGGTTGTCGTCGATGTTGAGCTTGGCGATCTCGAGCTTGCCCTCCTGCTCGGAGGCGATCTCCTCGAGCACGGGGGCGATCATCTTGCACGGGCCACACCACTCCGCCCAGAAGTCCACCAGCACGGGAACGTCTGAGGACTTGACATGCTCGTCAAAGCTAGCGTCGCTCAGAGTTGTGATCTTCTCACTCATGGTTCGGTTCCTCCTGCCCGTCCGGCGGGCCCTGCACGATGTGCCTCGCTGGCACACGCTATGTCAACCACCGATCCGACCGGCGGCATTCCCGGCGGCGTCGGTGCGGGCGGTCAGTGCTTGGCCGCGTCCTGGTCCTCGAGCCAGCGCTCGACGTCGATGGCCGCCATGCATCCCGATCCGGCGGCGGTGATGGCCTGGCGGTAGTGGTGATCCTGCACGTCCCCGCAGGCGAAGACCCCGTCGACGTTGGTCCGGGTGCCGTCGAAGGTCCGGAGGTAGCCGTTCTCCTCCATCTCGAGCTGGCCCTTGAACAACGAGGTGTTGGGCTGGTGACCGATGGCCACGAACAGCCCGGACAGGTCGAGGACCGACTCCTCCTCGCTGATGTTGTCACGCACCCTGACGCCGGTGACGGTGGTGTCGCCCAGCACGTCGATGACCGACGCGTTCCACAGGAAGGAGATCTTCTCGTGGGCGAAGGCCCGTTGCTGCATGACCTTGGACGCCCGCAGCTCCCCCCGCCGGTGGATGACGGTGACCTTGTCGGCGAAGCGGGTGAGGAAGAGGGCCTCTTCGAGGGCGGAGTCGCCTCCTCCGACCACCGCGATCTCCCGCTCCCGGAAGAAGAAGCCGTCACAGGTGGCACAGGTCGAGACCCCGTAGCCGAGCAGGCGCTCTTCGTTGGGCAGGTTGAGCATGAGCGACTGGGCCCCGGTGGAGATGATCAGTGCCTCGGCCGAGTAGGTGGGCTCGGCGGCTTCGGGATCGCCCACCCAGACGCCGAAGGGCCGACTCGGACAGGTCCACCCGGGACACCTTGGCCGTGACGTAGTCGGCTCCGAACCGGGCGGCCTGCTCCCGGAAGCTCTGCATGAGCTCGGGGCCCATGATGCCGTCCACGAACCCCGGGATAGTTCTCCACCTCGGTGGTCAGCATCAGCTGCCCTCCCGGCTGGTCGCTGGTGGAGGACGGCTCGCCTTCGATGACCAGGGGGGACAGCTGGGCCCTCGACGCGTAGATGGCGGCGGTGAGGCCGGCCGGGCCCGAGCCGACGATCACCACCTGACGGGACTCGGTCATCGCGCTTCGGCGGTCGGGGCGGCGTTGGGGTCGACCCTCTTGCTCCAGGCCAGCGATGCCGAGGATTACGAAGATCACCCCCACCACCAGGTCGGAGAGCCACACCCGGCCGTCGAAGGCGTACACGGTGAGCAGGCGGATCAGGGCGATCGACACCAGCACCACCGTCACCACGCTGGCGGCGAAGATGATGATCCCGAACACGACGGCCCGGGTGACCAGGGTGAGCGGCCGCACCGTCTTGTCCCGGAGCAGCTCGACCAGCGTGTCGACCAGGTCGGCGCCCCGGGTGGGAAGGTCGCCGAGCATGCCGGAGCCGGGCAGGCGGGACGCGGGTCGTTCGGGCTTCGGATCCATGCTGCGAGGATAGTCCGGCACGCCCGATCGGCCTGCCGGACCGCGTCGGTGCCGCCGGCGTCAGTCCGGCTGTCACGAAGCACAAGCCGACGGTGCCCGGGCCGGTGTGGGTTCCCACCACCGGGCCGAGGTCGACGACCACCAGCGGGTGCTCGGTCTGCACGCCGTCGAGCATGACCGAGGAACTCGTCGATGTCGGTGGCGGCGCCGTTGCTGACGGCCAACCGGCTGATCGGCGCCGAGCTCCTTGGCCTTGTCGGCCAGATAGCGGAGCGAGCGGGCCCGGGTCCGCTGCTTGGACTCCTCCTCGACCACCCCGTCGACCAGGGTCACCACCGGCTTGATGGAGAGCAGGGATCCGAGCAGGGCCCGGGCCCCACCGATGCGGCCGCCCTTTTCGAGGTGCTCCAGGGTGTCGACGACGCCGAACACCTTGGTGCGGGGGATGAGGTGCTGCGGCCCGGTCGGCCAGCTGGTCGAGGTCGGCCCCGGCGGCGGCGAGTTCGGCGATCGTCGAGCACCATGAGGCCGAGGCCCATGGTCAGCGAGCCGGGAGTCGATCGACCCGCACGGGGATCCGGTCGCCCATCGCCTTGGCCGCGGTCATCGCCGACCTGGTAGGTGGCCGACACCCCGGCCGACAGGTTGAGGCAGATCACCCCGTCGTAGCCGTCGTCGGCCGCGGCCACGAACGCCTCGTTGGAAGGCGCCGGGGACGGCGCCGACGTCTCGGGCAGCACCGGGCTGGCCGCGCACCGGG
Organism: uncultured Acidimicrobiales bacterium; assembly: GCA_963747825.1. Taxonomy (GTDB): domain Bacteria; phylum Actinomycetota; class Acidimicrobiia; order Acidimicrobiales; family RAAP-2; genus Bog-756. The sequence goes on along the minus strand of CAVVGQ010000008.1, from coordinate 156,692 downwards.
ACCAGAACTCGTCGGTCGACAGCGTGGTCCCGTCGACGAACTCCTCGGAGCCGAACCGGATGGAGAGGGGGACGACGGTTATGCCCCGCTCCTCGGCCAGCTGCGGCGGAGAGGTCGCAGGCGCTATCGGTTACCACCCGGATCCGGGCCATCGACGTCCTCCTCCTCGTCCCCCGGCCGGATGCCTCGTCCTCGGGCCGTCGACGCCTCTTCCTCCCGAGCTCCGTGCTCACCGGTCGCAGGTGCCGAGAGGGCGAATCGGCGGGGCGATCGTCGAGTCTGCCACGGAACGGCTCGGTGAGCGGCGGCGCCCGCTCCCGGTCGTCCTCGTGTGCGGTCGACCCTCGCTCCCGTCCGGGCCCGGGCCGCGGCCGGCGCCGACCGGGCCTCGGGCCCTCCGGCGGTCGTGGCGGGCCCCGAGGACGCCGGCGGTGGCCACGTAGGTGAGCCGCGCCCACCACCACGGCGAAGACCACCCGGCCCAGCAGCGCCACCCCGTGGTCGGCGCCGGACACGTTGACGGCCAGCACTGTGGTCACCGCCATGGCCGCCGAGGCACCGAGCACCCGCTTGACCGGGGTGGTCAGGTCGGCGCCCCCCAGGCCCCCCACCCGCTGTCGGACCACGGCCATGGCCACCAGCGCCGCCACCGTGTAGGCGATGGACAGGGAGAGGGCGAGGCCCCGGACTCCGAGCGGGCCGACCAGCACCATGGCCGAGCACGATGTTGAGCCCGTTCTCCACCAGGTAGAGCTTGAATGCGGTCCGGGTGTCCTGCATGGACTGGAACACCCGGACCATGTAGAGGTACGTGCAGTACCCCGGCAGGCCGAGGGCGAACATGGCCAGCGTGGCCGCGGTGGTGCTCGGCCTCGGCCGAAGTCTCGGCGCCGTGGAGCAGCACCAGGTCGATGAGGGGCCGGGCCAGGATCAGCATCCCGACCGCCGAGGGGATGATGACGGCCAGGATGCCCCGCAGGCCGAAGGCCATCCGGTGGCGGAACCCGGGAACGTCCCGGAGCGCCCACCGGGCCGACAGCGACGGCGTCACCGCGCTCATCACCGACACCGCCACCACCCCGTAGGGGAGCAGGAAGAAGGTATAGGCGTAGGTGTAGGCCGACACCGCTCCCGGGGCGGCGCCGTCGGCCAGGGCCAGGACCACGAAGAACGCCACCTGGTTGGCCACCACCCACCCGAAGGTCCATCCGGCCAGCCGGGTGATGGTCCGCATCGCCTCGTGGTACGGCTGCCCACAAGAAGCGCACGTGGAGGTCGGTCCGCACCAGTGACGGGATGAGCAGCAGCGCCTGGACGACCACGCCGAGGGTGGTGCCGACGCCCAGGAGCACCAGACCGTGGTGGTGGACGTTGATGGTGGCCAGACTGGGATGGGGGACGAGGACGTGGAACCAGGCCAGGACCCCGATGACCACGATGTTGTTGGCGATGGGGACGAACATGGGGGCGGCGAACTTGCCGCGGGCGTTCAACAAGGCGGTGAACAGGGCGATCAGCCCGTAACAGGCCAGCTGGGGAACGAACCACCGCAGCAGGAAGACGGCCTCACGGCGCTGGCTGACCACGTCGGCGTTGTGGTTTGCCACCGTGTAGAGGTGGATGATCTCGGGGGCCAGGACGAAGAAGGCGACGGTGGCGGCGATGATGACGGCGACGGTGACGGTGACCACGGCCGAAGATGGCCCGCCACGCCTCCTCGGTGCGCCGGGTCGACAGGTGGTCGACGAAGACCGGGACGAAGGTGGCCGAGAGCACACCTCCGATCACGATGTCGGTGATGATGTTGGGCGTGGTGTTGGCCAGGTTGTAGCCGTCGGCGAATCCGGCACCACCCAGCGCCGTGGTCTGGGCGATGACCCGGGCCACTCCGGTGATCCTCGACAGGGTGGTGCCGATGGCCATGCCCAGCGTGGCTCCGGCCAGTTTGCGCCGCCCGCCCCCCGGCATGGCGGGGAGCCCGTCGATCTCGGTGTCGGTCACCCAGCCTCCGGGACGCCGGCCCCGAGGTCCGATTCGTCCTCGGCCCGACGGCGTCGACGTCGGATCGAGGTACGGACCCACCACACGATCAGGACGGCCAGGGCCCCGAGCGAGAGGACGATGCCGACCACCGATGTGGCGGTGGAGCGCACGGTCATCTGGCCCTCGGCCAGCTGGAGTTGGAACGAGGGGGAGTGCATGACGATGTCGACGTTGAACACCCCGGAGGTACGGGCTCGAACGGCCACCGGCACCACGTTGGTGTAGGCGGTGCCCTGGGGAGCGGGCAGCAACCGGGCCTGTTCGGACCACTGCGTCGTGCCGTTGGGGAAGAGCAGTTTGTCGCTGGTGAGGGTCAGCGTGGCGGTGACCGGGTAGGCGGCGGTGGACACGATGGTGACCTGTAGGGTGCCCTGGGTCGAGGTCAGGGTCACGGTACGGTCGCCGCCCACGGTCAGTTGGGCGAGCTGGGCGTCGACCGCCAGCCCGGCATTGTGGAGGACACCCGACTGCTGGGTCGGTCGCAGGGCCTCCGACTCGCCGGCCAATACCAGGTTGCCCAGCTGGGTCTCCACCCGGCTGGCGACATCGCCGGTGGCAGCCGAGGAGAACCCGTCCACCAGCCGACGCTGGTGGCGGATAGCCGTCACCGGCAGCCCTACTCCACCCGGGTCGCCGACCAGCCTGCATCCGTCACGACAGCTGGCGGGGGCGAAGGACGCGAAGAGCTGGTCCACCCTGACCGGTTCGACCACCGGGTTGTTGTCGAGCGCACCGAGGAGGGCGTCGACGAAGGCCGGATTGTCGGACCACGTGCTCGGAGGGACGACCACCACGGCTCGCGGCGTCTCGTCATTGGGCTTCTCGTAGTAGATCTGGGACAGTTCGGCCACCAACTGGTGGGCGGCCAGCACCGGATTGCCCGGTGAGCCGGTGAACCGGGCCGACAGATCGGCGCTCGAGGCCACCGCCGTCATCGACGCCCCGTGTCCCGGTGCCAGCACGAACGGCACGGCCGCCGACCCGTTGGTCGGTGACGAGGAGAGGGAGCTGGCCGGCAGGACCACTTGGTCGTACCCGTCGACCTCCAGCTGCGACAGGGCGTCGTCGTCGAGGCCGTCGGTGGTGATCCAGGCGCCGAGGCCGCCGGTGGCGGTGGGAGCCGGCAGAGCGCCCGACGCCCGGACGATCGGAGCGAGGACGTCGGTGCCCTGGGAGATCTGCTGGGACAGCTCGTCGCCCAGCCCTGACGCCACCAGGCCGGCCGCGTTCACCGGCGTGTAGGGGGACCAGGCCAGCTGGTGAACCGACGTGGGCCCCGAGACCAGCGAGGTCAGCTGGGAAACGGTAGACCGGAAGAGGGAGGAACCGCCGAGTTCGAGCGCCTCGACGGTCTGAGGGCTCGCCTCGAGCGTGATCGGAACGCCGGGGTGTTTGGCGATGGCGTCCACCGTGCCGGTGATGGCCGCGGCGGCGGAGGCCGACAGCGGGTCGAGGGCGGCCGAGGGCCGGTTCAGCAGTTGTCGGCGGGTGGGCGACGGGGCCGGCCCCATGGTGGTGCGGATGGGCAGGACGAGGGCGAGATTGAGGCGCTGGGTGCCGCTGGGCGGGTCGGTGTAGACGAGATGGGTGGTGAACCCTCCGATGACCTGATCAGTGGACATGTTGACCAGCTGGATCCGAACCGGGTAGACGCCCTGGGGGGAGGGGGCTGGCACTCGCCGTCCGGGGTCAGGTCGATGGTGAAGGTGCCGGCCGGTGCCGGAGTGGCCGGCGGACCCACGTCCACGGGCATGGCCAGTTGGAACCCGCCCCCGGGCACGGAGGGGAGTTGCGAGACGGCCAGGGGAGCGTGGGTGGAGGAGAGCTCGGTGCCCGACGGCGAGGGGGAGGAGACCGACTGGTCGAACTCCGACACGATGACAAACAGTCGTAGACCGCCACCGAGAGTCCGAGTTGAGCGGTGGGCACGGTGCTGGGCCCGGCCCGCAGCGTGAGGTCGAACGGCTGTCCGGGACCCACCCATGCCGTCTGGTCGTCGACCACCAGTGCCGCCGCCCCCCGATGACGAGACCAGTTGGGCCTTCGAGGCGCTCGACCCGGCGCCGGTGGCCGTGACCGTCGCCTTGGTGCTGGCACCGGCCGTGCCGCCGCCTGTCGCCACTGCCACCAGCACCGTCGTCAGCCACAGGCACCCCAGTGCGGCCAGGATGTGTCGGTGACCACCGGGCTCTCGGCCGGCCCGTCGGTCGGACCAGGAGCCGCCTTCGGAACGGGCGCCACGCCTTTCCCCCCCGACGATCGGGGCGGGCCCGTCCCCGCTCGCCGCGCCGGCCCGGGGATGGCTGCCGCAGGGGCACGGGCTGCCTCGTTCCCGATCCACTTCGGACGGCAGCCTACGCCAGTCGCACTACCCTCGGCGGCGTGTTCCCCGAGCGACTGCTGCCGTTGGTCGAGGCCACCGCCGACCTGTCCGACCGCTTCCGGTCGGCCGGTCACTCCCTCTACCTGGTGGGCGGCTCGGTCCGCGACGCCATCGTCGTCCGAACCGGGCGGCGGCCGGGGCCGACGGAACGCGGGATCTCGACTTCACCACCGACGCCCGGCCCGACGCCATCGAGGCGGTTGGTGTCCGGGTGGGCCGACGCGGTCTGGACCCAGGGCAAGCGGTTCGGCACCATCGGCTGTCGGACAGGGCGGCCAGAAGTACGAGATCACCACCCACCGGGCCGAGGCCTACCGGCCCGACTCCCGCAAGCCGGAGGTGGCCTTCGGCGACCGGGTCGAAGACGATCTCGCCCGTCGGGACTTCACCATCAACGCCATGGCCCTGCGGCTTCCCGATCTCGAGCTGATCGATCCCTTCGACGGCCTGGCCGACCTGTCCGTGCACCGGCTGCGCACGCCGCTCGACCCCGAGGTCTCCTTCGCCGACGACCCGCTGCGGATGCTCCGGGCCGCCCGGTTCATCGCCGGACTCGAGCTGGAGCCGGCCGCCGAACTGGTCGAGGCGGTCCGAGGCCGGCCACGACCGCCTGTCCATCGTCTCGGCCGAGCGGATCCGCGACGAGCTGGACAAGATCATGATGGTCGACGGTCCCGTCGGTGGCGCTGTGGTTCGTGGTTCGGACCGGACTGGCCGACGAGTTCCTGCCCGAGCTGCCCGGCCTGGCCCTCGAGCAGGACCCGATCCACCGCCACAAGGACGTGCTGGCCCACACGCTGGCCGTGGTGGACAAGACCGGCCCCGACCGCCTGCTCCGGCTGGCCGCCCTCTTCCATGACGTGGGCAAGCCCAAGACCCGGGCCTTCGTCGACGGGGGGGTGACCTTCCACCACCACGAGGTGGTGGGGGCGCGGATGACCCGCCAGCGCATGCAGGCGCTCCGCTACCCGAGCGACGACGTCGAGGTGGTCACCGAGCTGGTCAATCTCCACCTCCGCTTCCACACCTACCGGCTGGGTGGACCGACCGGGCCGTGCGCCGCTACGTGCGCGACGCCGGCCCGCTGCTCGACCGGCTAACGAGCTGACCCGGTGCGACTGCACCACCCGGAACGCCAACAAGGCGAGGGCCCTGGCCCGGCGGATGGACGAGCTCGAGGCCCGGATCGCCGACCTGCGTCAGCAGGAGGAGCTCGACGCCATCCGCCCCGACCTCGACGGGTCCCAGGTGATGGAGGCTCTCGGCCTGCACCCGGGCCGCGATGTGGGGCGGGCGCTGGCCTTCCTGCTCGAGCTCCGGATGGACGAGGGCCCCCTCGGCGAGGAGGAGGCCACGGAGCGCCTGGTCGAGTGGTGGGCCGACGCAGACCTGACCCGGCGCCGACGGCCCGGCCGGCGGCTCAGTCCTCGGGCCAGACCGGGCCCGGTCGCCGTCGGCGAACGCCTCCACCATCTGGTGGCAGACGTCGTCGTGGTACTGCACCGGCGGCGACTTCATGAAGTAGGCCGACGGGCCGAGCAGCGGGCCGCCGATGCCCCGGTCGAGGGCGAGCTTGGCGCAGCGGACGGCGTCGATGATCACGCCGGCCGAGTTGGGCGAGTCCCAGACCTCGAGTTTCAGCTCGAGATTGAGCGGCACGTCGCCGAAGTTGCGTCCCTCCATGCGGATGTAGGCCCACTTGCGGTCGTGGAGCCACGGGACATGGTCCGACGGGCCGATGTGCACGTCGTCGGCGGGGAGGGTCCCGTGCTCGATCTGGCTGGTGACGGCCTGGGTCTTCGAGACCTTCTTCGACTCGAGGCGGTCCCGTTCGAGCATGTTCTTGAAGTCCATGTTCCCGCCCACGTTGAGCTGGTAAGTGTGGTCGAGGGCCAGGCCCCGGTCCTCGAACAGGCGGGTCAGGATCCGGTGGACGATGGTCGAGCCCACCTGGCTCTTGATGTCGTCGCCCACGATCGGGCAGCCCGGCCGCATGGAACCTGCGAGCCCACTCGGGGTCCGAGGCGATGAACACCGGGATGGCGTTGACGAAGCCCACGCCGGCCTGGAGGCAGGCCTCGGCGTAGAAGCGCTGGGCCTGTTCGGAGCCGACCGGCAGGTAGCTGACCAGCACGTCGGCCCGGACGTCCTTGAGGGCGGCGACCACGTCGACCGGCTCGGCCGGCGACTCCTCGACCGTCTCCCGGTAGTACTTGCCGAACCCGTCGAGGGTCGGCCCCCTCTGCACGGTCACGCCCAGTTCGCCGACCCCGGCGAACCGGATGGTGTTGTTCTGGCCGGCGAAGATGGCCTTGCCCAGGTCGGTGCCCGACCTTGGCGGCGTCGGCGTCGAAGGCGGCGACGAACTCGAGGTCGCGGACGTGGTAGCCGCCGAGCACCACGTGCATGAGGCCCGGCACGGTCTCGGTCGGATCGGCGTCGCGGTAGTACTCGACTCCCTGGATGAGTGAGCTGGCGCAGTTGCCCACACCGGCGATGGCCACTCGGATGGTGCTCATCAGTTGATTCCCTTCGTTGTCTGCTACGGCGTCCCCGTCCGGGGGTCGCGGCTTTCGGTTCGGGGTGCTGTCTGTTTCTGCCGCTCGGCCTCGATGAGGCGGTCGAGCCAGGCGATGTCGTGTTCGGTGGCCTCGGTGCCGTGCTCCACCAGTGAGCGGGTGTAGTCGTCGAGGCTGTGGCCGGCGGCCCGGGCCCGGTCGGCGGCGAGGCGTCGGGTCAGCTGGGCCCGCCGGCGCTCGAGCAGGGCCAGCCGGGCCTGCGGGGCCAGGTGGCGGGCGAAGGCCAGCCGGAGCCCGAAGCTCCTGGCGTCGTCGGTGCCGGCCGGCTCGTCGGCGTCGAGGAGCTGTTCGAAGAGCGGCCGGCCCCCGTCGGTGATCCGGTAGACCTTCCGCGACCGCTTGGTGCCCCGGGTGGTGCCGGCCCGCCGGGCCCGGAGCCCGGCCCGCTCGCCGCTGAGCGATCCGGTGGAGCGGCATGGGAGCCAGCGGCGGTGGCGCCGCTCGACTCGGTCACGGTCACCGCCCCGGCCGTCTCGAGGCGGGACAGAGCCGGGTACAGCGAACCGAACGAGATGTTGGCGAACAGGCCGAGCTCGTCGCGGAGCCGGCGGCGGATCTCGTAGCCGTGCAGCTCCTGTTCGTGGAGCAGTCCGAGGATGGCCAGGTCGAGCACGTCAGGCTGCTCTTTCTGTCGCCGGTTGACCGGTCCCCGCGTGTCGCATGACTGACACGATATATCAGTTCGATATATCAATGCAATACATCGGTGCCCGGCAACGGCTGGACGCGGCCACGGCGCCTCGAGCCGGTGCCACCGGTTCAGGCCCTCGACCGGGTGGAGCGGCCCGGCCCGGAGATGGTCGGGCGACCACGGGGGCCGGGAAAGGAAGGATAAGAGGGTGCCCCCTACCGGGGCGAGGGATTACCCTTGGCGGGGTGAGCTTCCGACCCGGATCGCTCGAGGGAGTGCAGACGTCCCCCACCGGGGGACGGGTCGAGTACCTGCTCGCCCGCAATGCGGTCGTCCGCGAGTACCGGAAGGGCCGGCTTGTCCCGGCTGGATGTCTGTGACGCCCATCCAGAACTCCTCCGTGCCGCCCGCAATCTGGGACGCCCCTCCGGGGAGCAGTGCCCTATCTGCGAGGAAGCCGACCTGGTGGAGGTGACCTTCGTCTTCGGCGTCCCGCCTTCCCTCCGGGGGCAGGTGCGTGGCCACCCAGACCGAGCTGACCCGCTACTGGCGCCGCAAGGACCCGGTGGTCTGCTACGTCGTCGAGGTGTGCGCCGAGTGCTCGTGGAACCATCTGACCCGCATGTATCCGGCTGGCGCCGGGGTGGCGTCGGTGGCCCGCAAATCGCTGCGGGGTCGGGCCAGCCTCTAGGGACCAGGCGTCGGCGCGCCGGGTCCGACCGGCGCCTCACGCGGCGTCGACCGACACGTCGCTGCAACGCGTTCCATCTCGAAATGGTCTAGAAGAGGGGGATGCTCCTCGAAGGAAAGACCGTAGTGGTGACCGGCGTCGGCGGAGGTCTCGGTCGTGAGTGCGCCGCCAGCGCACTCCGTGACGGGGCGTCGGTGGTGCTGGCGGCCCGCACCGAGGCCACCCTGGAGGCCACCGCCGGCGAGCTCGATCCGACCGGCGAGCGGGTCGCCACCCACGTGACGGACATCACCGATGCCGCATCCTGCGCCGAGCTGGTCGAGTTGGCCCAGACCCGCTTCGGCTCGGTCGACGCTTTGATCCAGGTGGCGGCGTACGAGAATGTGTGGGGCGGGCTCTACGACCTCAAGTTCGAGTCCTGGCGCAAGGCATTCGAGACCAACGTCCTCGGCGCCCTCACGGTGATCCGTCCGGTGGCGGCGGCCATGAAGGAGGGCGGGGGCGGTTCGCTGGTCCTCATCGGCTCCCAGTCGATGTTCCAGCCCGCCCTGCCCCAGGGCGGTTACGCCGCGTCGAAGGCGCCGTTGCTGTCGGCCATGTACTACCTGGTCGACGAGTTGGGACCTGACAACATCCGCTGCAACATGGTGATCCCCTCATGGATGTGGGGACCGAACGTGGAGATGTACGTGAACGGTACGGCTGCCAGCCAGGGCCGCAGCCCCGACGACGTGCTGGAGGACATCGTGGGCAAGTTCCCCCTCCGGCGGATGACCGAGGACGGAGAGGTGGCCGACGTGGCCGCCTTCTTCGCTTCGGACCATGCCAAGGCGGTCACCGGCCAGTACCTGCTGGTCAACTCGGGCGAGCTGTCCCGATGAGCTCGGCCCGCAAGCGGGTGGTGGTGTGGGGCACCGGATTCGTGGGCAGGATGGTGATCCCCGAGATCCTCCGACAGCCCGCCTTCGAACTGGTCGGCGTTGGCGTCTCCCACCCCGACAAGGTCGGCCGTGATGTCGGGGCGCTGTGCGGGATCGACCCGGTGGGCCTGGCCGCCACCGGTGCCGTCGAGGAGCTGGTCGACCTGGCGCCGGACGCGGTGGTCCACTTCGGCCCGACCGCCGCCCACGCCAACGACAATCTCCGCGACATCGGGGCCTTCCTGCGGGCCGGGATCGACGTCTGCTCGACCGCCATGACCCCGTGGGTGTGGCCGTCGATGAAACTGAACCCCCCCAGCTGGATCGACCCGATCACCGAGGCGTGCCAGGCCGGTTCCTCGTCCTGCTTCACCACCGGTATCGACCCGGGATTCGCCAACGATCTGTTTCCCATGACCCTGATGGGCCTGTGCGGGCAGGTCCGTCAAGTCCGCGCCCTCGAGATCCTCGACTACCGGAACTACGAGGGCGACTACGAAGAAGAGATGGGCATCGGGCGCCCGCCCGAGTTCATCCCGCTGCTCGAACACTCCGACATCCTGGTCATGTCCTGGGGGGCCACCGTGCCGATGATGGCCCACGCGGTGGGCATCGAGCTGGACGAGATCACCACCACCTGGGAGAAGTGGGTCACCGATCGCCCCATTACGTCGGCCAAGGGTGGGATCAGTCCCGGCGAGGTGGCAGCCATCCGCTTCACCATCAACGGTATCTACCGGGGCGAGCCCCGCATCTGCCTGGAGCACGTCAACCGGGTCGGCGATGACGCCGCCCCCGAGTGGCCCCGGGGCACGCAGAGCGATGTCTACCGGGTGGTGATCGACGGATCCCCCTCGATCACCCAAGAGACAGCCTTCCGCTTCTCCGACGGGAGCGGCCGCGACGCCGCCGCCGCCGGATGCCTGGCCACCGGGATGCGCGCCCTCAACGCCGTCCCCGCCGTCAACGACCTGCCGCCGGGTTGGGTCACCGCCCTCGATCTTCCGCTCATTCCCGGGGTGGGCACGATCAGGTAGTGGCCGGGCATCCGCCCCGGTCCCGCCCCAGTTGAACCACCGACACGCGCAGAGGAGCGACCATGACACCCGACGACCTCGTCGAGATCGAACTGATCAAGCGGCTCAAGTACCGCTACCTGCGTTGTCTCGACCAGAAACTGTGGGACGAGATGGAGACGTGCTTCACTCCCGACGCCTCCGCCCGCTACGGCGGTGGGCTGTACGAGTTCGAGGGACGCCCCGCCATCATGGAGTTCCTCCGCACTTCGATGGGCACCACCGCCATGCTGAGCAGCCACCGGTGCCATCATCCCGAGATCGACCTGACCGGTCCTCACGAAGCGGTCGGGATCTGGGCCCTCGAAGACGTGGTGATCCTCACCGACATCGGGATCAACGTCCAGGGGGCGGCGTTCTATACCGACCGTCTACGTGAAAGTGGACGGCAGGTGGTTGATCGCCCACACCGGCTACCGGCGCACCTACGAGGAAGTTCTGCCCCGGGCGTCGCTCAAAGGTCTCAAGCTGACGGCCGACTGGTGGGCGACCGACGGGCGGTCGACCCTGGGCTGAGCCCGGTCGGCTCAGGCCGCCGGGCGGCTCAGGCGATGGTTGCCCCGTCGATGACGATGTCGGCGCCGTTCATGTGTGATGCCTCGTCGGAGGCCACGTAGGCGATGGCGGCGGCTATCCCTTCGGGCGTCCCGAACGCTCCGATCGGGGTGACCCGCTCGAGCAGTTTGATATCGGCGCCTTCGGGGAGGTGGAACTGGCCGGTGATCGGGGTGTCGATGGCCCCGGGGCTGATGCTGTTGACCCGCAGTCCCTGGGCGGCGTACTCCACCGCCAGCGAGCGGGTGAAGGCCAGCACCCCTCCCTTCGACGCCACGTAGGCGGTGGCCCACGGCTGGCCCTTGTGGGCGGCGGTGGAGGCCAGGTTGACGATGTTCCCCCTGGTGGCCAACAGGTGGGGCAGGGCCTCACGGCACACCAGGAAGGTGCCGGTCAGGTTGACGGAGAGCAGCCGGTTCCACTCGTCGAGGGACAGCTGGTGGGTGTGGGAGAACGACAGCACCCCGGCCACGTTGACCACCACGTCGAGCCGGCCCAGTTCGGCCACGGCCGCGGCCACCATCGGTCGGACCCCGTCCTCCGAGCTCACATCGCCGACCACGGTGGTGACCGGGCCGGCCAGGCCGTCGGCCTCCACCGACAGCTGCTCGAGCAGCACGACTGTTGATGTCCGATGCGACCACGGCCGCACCCTCGCGTGCCAGTCGGATCGCCGTTGCCCGCCCGATGCCCGAGGCGGCCCCGGTGACCAGGACCGACTTTCCGTTGAACCGAGGTGAAACCATGGCCAGACTGTAGGGCGAATCGGAGACCCGACAGGGGGTACGGATGTCCAGCAACGGGGCCTGGCCAGCACCGGAGCCGGGGCTCGAAGAACCTCATCCTCGCCGCCATGATCTTTGCCGTCGCCATGACGTTCATCGATCAGACCATCGTGTCGATCGCCGTGCCGGAGATCCAGCGTGAGCTGGGCCTGTCGGCCACCGGTGTGCAGTGGGCGGTCAACGCCTACCTGTTGTCGCTGGCGGCTCTGTTCGCCTTCGGCGGCCGGCTGGCCGACACCTTCGGGCACCGCAAGATGGTGGTGCTCGGCGTCATCGTGTTCGCGGCGGCATCCGCCATGTGCGGGCTGACCCCGAAGGGGAGCCTGGCCGAGGCGTGGATCGTGACCTTCAGGGTGATCCAGGGAGCCGGTGGGGCCATCATGTTCCCGGCCGCACTGGCCATCGTGGTGCAGACATTCCCCCTCCGGGAACGGGGCAAGGCGCTGGCCACCTTCTTCGGCATCGCCGGGGGCCTCACCGCCATCGGCCCCATTCTCGGTGGCTACCTGACCCAGTGGACATGGCGGGCCATCTTCTGGGTGAACATCCCGGTGGCCATCATCGCCCTGGTGCTCATCGCCATCTCCAAGCCGACCACGTCGTTCAAGCCGGCCCGGGTGGACTACCGGGGCCTGGTCCTCATCGCCTCGGGGGTGGCGCTCAGCGTCTTCGGATTCCAGCAGTCGTCCATCTGGGGGTGGGGCAACCCGGCCATCGGCCTGTGCATCGCCGCCGGGTTGGTGCTCCTGGTGGTCTTCTACTTCGTCGAGCTGCGCACGCCGGTGCCCTTGATGCAGGTGCGCATCTTCCGCATCCGGCCCTTCCTGGTCGAGAACATCGTCCTGGGCGTGGCCATGCTGGCCTTCGTCCCGGTGTTCTTCTTCGCCAGCGAGTACGCCCAGATCTCCCTGGGCAAGACGGCCTCGGAGGCCGGGCTCTACCTTCTGTACTTCTTCGTCGGTTTCGTGGTCGCCGCCCAGATCGGTGGGCGGATGCTCGACCGGGCCGGGGCCAAACGTCCGGTGGTGCTGGGCTGTGCCCTGGCCGCCGTCGGCTTCGCCCTGTGGGCCGGCAAGGTCACCCAGCTCCAGTTCAGCTCCCAGGAGTGGTACGTGATCCTGGCCGGGGCGGGCATGGGGTTCATGCTCGGACCGGCCAGCACCGACGCCGTCAACCGGGCCTCACGACTCTCCTACGGCGAGGCCACCGGCATCACCCAGACCGTGCGGAACTACGCGGCCAGCCTGGGCCTCGCCATCCTCGGGACGGTGCTGGTCTCGGTCATGCGCTCGAGGGTGACCACATCGTTGCTGGCCCAGGGCGTGCCCCGGGGCCAGGCCACCCGGGAAGCCGACGCCATCTCCCAGTCCCAAGGGGGCAGTGGCAGTGCCGCCGCCATCCCTCATTTCATCCGCCTCGACTTCGCCTACGCCATCCGATCGGTCCTCGTCGGCATGGCCATCGTCATGGCGGTGGCGGCCGTGGTCGGGTTCATCGGGCTCAAGCCCGGCCGGCAGGAGGACCCCGAGGCGGTGGATCCGGCGTCGACGACGACACCGGGTGTCCGAAACCAGCCCGAGATCGCCGAATCCTGAGCCCACGGTGGGGCTGGGTCCGGCCGGGCGGATCCGGTCCCCCCGCCGGCAGCAGGCCCTCGGCACGCCCCCGGCACGCCAGAACGGCCCGGTGGCCACTAGACTGGGGGGTGGCAGTACGTAGTGCTCCGCGGTGACGAGAAGTCCCCGCCCATACCGCCGGCAGCCCTGGGGCGCTGGACGGTTCGAACAGGAGGATTCCATGCCCGAGTCCCGGTCCCGACCGGTCACCGTCCCCGCCGTGCGCGCCGTCAAACGCCGCGATGGCCACCCCGCTCTCGTGATGGTGACCGCCTACGACGCCCCCGGAGCCCGCATCGCCTCCCGCGCCGGCGTGGACATCATCCTGGTGGGGGACTCGGTGGGAAACAACGTGCTGGGGTACGAGAACTCCCTCCAGGTGACCTTGGAGGACATGGCCCACCACACCGCGGCGGTGGCACGGGCCAAGCCCGACCCCTTGATCGTGGCCGATCTTCCGTGGATGACCTACCACCTCGATCAGGCGGACACCGTCCGCAATGCCGCCACCCTCATCCGGGCCGGAGCCCAGGCCGTCAAACTGGAAGGTGGGGCCAACCGGGTCCCCATGGTCGAGGCGCTGGTGGCGGCCGAGATCCCGGTGATGGGGCACCTGGGGCTCACTCCCCAGTCGGTCAATGTCATGGGCGGATACCGGGTCCAGGGCCGGGACGACGTTGCCGCCAACGCCCTGGCGGTCGGGGCCAAGGCCATCGTGGCCGCCGGCTGCTTCGCCGTGGTGATCGAAGGAGTCCCCGAGCAGGTCGGAAGCGTCATCACCGATTCGTTGGAGGTGCCCACCATCGGGATCGGCGCCGGCCCGCTCTGCGACGGTCAGGTGCTGGTGCTCCACGACCTGCTCGGCCTCAACCCCGCCGTGCCCAAGTTCGTGCGTCGCTACGCCGAACTCGGTGACTCGGCCGTGGCCGCCGTGGCCGCCTACGCGGCCGACGTGCGGTCCGGAGCCTTCCCGTCCGATGCCGAGGTCTACCACTGAGGCATCGTCCTGCCCAGACCGGCCCGGCCCGGTCCGGCCCGGTGCGGGGCCCCGGCGGATTGCCGGTAGAGTACTGCGGTCGTTCCGGCCACCGGCGAGTGGCCATCCAGTTCCGACCTGCCCCACGTGGTGGGGCTCGGGCATCTGTTGCCCGATCCAGAGGGAGGTGAGCCGCCTGTGCGGCCATACGAGACCATGGTGATCTTCGATACCGGCGCCGATGAGGCGGCGGTGAACGGCGTCCTGGATCGGGCCCTGGCGGCCCTGAAGGCCAAGGACGGAAACCCGGGCCGGGTCGAACGCTGGGGCCGGCGCACGTTCGCCTACGAGGTTCAGCACAAGCGGGAGGGCTACTACGTGGTCATCGAGCTGACGGCCGAGCCGCCGGCCGTCGCCGACATGGAGCGGGTCTTCGTCTTGGCTGACGAGGTGCTGCGCCACAAGGTGATCCGGCTCCCGGACAAGGTGGCCGGACGGCGTGCCGCCGCCGCCACCACCGGCGGGGAGGGCTGAGATGGCCAACGGTAATGCCGTCACCCTGGTGGGCAACATCACCCGCGACCCCGAGCTTCGCTTCACCAATACCGGCCAGGCCACCGCCAGTTTCGGCCTCGCCGTCAATCGTCGGTGGCAGAACCGTCAGACCCAGGAATGGGAAGAGGCCACCTCGTTCTTCGACATCGTCTGCTGGCGGGAGATGGCGGAGAACGCCGCCGAGAGCCTGAACCGCGGATCACGGGTCATCGTGACCGGCCGACTGGAGCAGCGGAGCTGGGAGACCCCCGACGGTGACAAGCGGTCGAAGGTCGAGGTGGTGGCGGACGAGATCGGGCCCAGTATCCGCTGGGCCACCGCCCAGATCACCAAGAACGAGCGCCGTGGACCCGGCGACGGAGGGTCGGGTGGCGGCCGACCCCCGGCACCCCAGGGCGGTGGTGCCGGTCCGGCCGCCGAGCCGCCCGGATATGGATACAGCGAGGAGCCCTTCTAGCCATGGCACGTAGCAACGATCGTGGAGGCACCGCCCGGCGCGCTCCGAAGGACACCGGCCGGCGCATCAAGAAGAAGCCCTGCGCCCTGTGCAAGGACCGGGTGGAGTGGGTCGACTACAAAGACGTCGGCATGCTCCGCAAGTACATGAGTGATCGCGGCAAGATCCGCGCCAGACGGGTCTCCGGCAATTGCACCCAGCACCAGCGGGATGTGGCCATCGCCATCAAGACCGCCCGTGAGCTGGTCCTCCTTCCCTACACCCAGCGCACCACCACCGAGCGCCCCGGCGGTCGCGGTGGCGGCCGGGGGCGTGAGGGCGGATACGGCGGACAGGGCGGCGCCGGCCGGGGTCGCCGGGACGAGGAGCGCTCGCTGTCGGCGGACGCCACGTCGACGGCTCTCGCCGATGACGCACCCCGCGACCTGCCGTCGTGCCCGCCGAGTCCGGACCGGACGCCGACGGGGAGACTCTCGTCGAGGAGGTGCTCGAGGTCACCGGAACCGGCGACGGCTCGCTGACCGAAGTGATCGTCGACGAACCCGTCGAGGGTGGCGAGGCCTGACATGAAGGTTCTCCTGCGCAGCGACATCGACGGCGTGGGCAAGCGCGGCGACATCATCGACGTCTCCGGCGGATTTGCCCGTAACCACCTCCTGCCGGCGGGGAAGGCCATCGTCGCCTCGACCGGACTGGAAAGCCAGGCTGCCGCCATGCGTCGGTCGCGGGATCTCCGTGACGCCCGCGACCGCGAGTCGTCCGAAACGGTGGCCCGCACCCTGGTGGGCAACATGATCAGCATCTCGGCCCGGGCCACCGGTGAGCGGCTGTTCGGCTCGATCTCGGCGGCGGACATCGTACGTCAAGTCGAGGTCGACACCGGTGCGGTGATCGATCGCAAGGACCTGGTCCTCGCCGAGCCGATCAAGACGGTCGGGGAACACAGCGTCAGGGTCGAGCTGGTCGGCGGCGTGGTGTTCGATCTGACCGTGGACGTGATCGCCGAGAGCTGACCGCTGGGCGGCTGTCGTCCGGGGGCCTGACCGGCTGAGGGGCTCCACCGCGCCGTCACATCCGGCGGTGAAGATGGCGATGTGCTCTCCAGCATCCGCATGCCAGCCCAGCTTGTCCACGCTTCGTCCACACCTCTGTGCACCTCTTTCCCCAACAAGAGGTACTTACGTTCCACAGGCCAATTCGGCCAAGGTTGACGAACCATGGTTCAAGCCGTTGACGACACACGCCCCCGACATCTCATGTCATCGATGGGTGGCAACGGGGCCCAGGCCGGGCGGGTGCCGCCTCACAATCTCGAAGCGGAAGAATCCCTGCTCGGAGCCATGTTGTTGTCGCGCGATGCCATCGCCGTCGGCCATGGAGGTCTGCAAGCCGGAGGATTTCTACAAGTCCTCCCACGGCCATATCTTCTCCACCATCACCTCGTTGTTCAGCGAAGGTGAGCCGGCCGACTGGGTGACGGTCACCGAGGAGCTGCGGCGGCGAGGCCTGTTGGACAGCATCGGTGATCCGTCGGTGTTCGTGTCCCTGCAGGCCAACACCCCGTCCATCGGCAATGCCGAGTACTACGCCAGGATCATCGAGGAGTTGGCACTTCTCCGCCGGCTGGTATCGGTGGCCGGCGAGATCAGCGAGCTCGGCTACAGCCTTCCCGAGGACGTCTCCGAGGTGCTCGACCGGGCCGAGAGCCTCGTCTTCGAGGTGGCCCAGCGCCGGGTGGTGGACTCGATGACCCCGTTGCGCGACCTGCTCGGGCCAGGGGCTCGACCACCTCCAGCGCCTCTACGACCAGGGCGACGCCATCACCGGACTGGCCACCGGGTACGTCGATCTCGACGAACAGCTGTCCGGGCCTCCAGCCGTCGAACCTGATCGTGGTGGGCGCCCGCCCCGCCATGGGCAAGACCGCCTTCGCCCTGGGGATGGTGGCCCATGCCGGCATCAAGCTGCAGGTGCCCACCTTGTTGTTCTCGCTGGAGATGAGCCACATGGAGCTCACCCAACGCCTGCTGGGCTCGGAGGCCCGGGTCGACGCCAACCGGATGCGGACCGGGCAACCTCCGCGAGGCGGACTGGGCCAAGGTGGGCAACGCCATCAGCCGGATGAGCGAGGCGCCGATCTTCATCGACGACAACCCCAACCTCACGGTGATGGACATCCGGGCCCGGGCCCGTCGGCTGAAGAGCAGGGTGGGACTGGGTCTGGTGGTGGTCGACTACCTCCAGCTGATGACCGGGCGGCACGGCGCGGAGAACCGCCAGGTCGAGGTGTCCGAGATCAGCCGCGGGCTCAAGATCCTGGCCCGCGAGCTCGAGGTGCCGGTGGTGGCCCTGTCCCAGCTCTCCCGGGGATCTGGAGATGCGCCAGGACAAGCGGCCGATGCTGGCCGACCTCAGAGAGTCGGGCTCGATCGAGCAGGACTCCGACGTCGTGCTGTTCCTCTACCGGGACGAGATCTACAACCCCGAGTCGACCGAGACCCAGGGAACGGCCGAGATCATCGTGGCCAAGCACCGAAACGGTCCCACCGGGGTGAAGCGGCTGGCCTTCATCGGCAACCAGACCCGGTTCGACAACATGGCCAAGGTGTAGACGCCGCCGCCCCTTCCGTTCCTTCCCGCCCGGCTGCTGCCCCCATGCTGCTCCTGGGGCAGCGGTTGTGCCAGACGGCGTCTGGATCGGTGATGATGAGGCCATGGCCGACTACCGTGCTCCCCCGGATACCTGCTTCGGCCGGCGGCCTGATCCGCGACGCGATCCGGGCCGCCTGTTGATCCTCAAGCCGACCTACAAAGCCGGGTGGACGATCCCCGGGGGCCAGATCGAAGCCGACGGCGAGTCTCCGTGGGAGGGTGCCGCCGCGAGGTGTTCGAAGAGACCGGGCTGACGTCGACCTCGGGTCGCCTGGTGCTGCGTCGACTTCCTCCGCCCCAGAGCCGGCGCGCCCCGGCGGGCTGCGGTTCCTCTTCGACTGCGGCACGGTCGACGACGAGGCGCGGGAGGGATCGTCCTGCAGATGGAGGAGATCAGCGAGTACCGCTGGGCGATGCCCGACGAGGCGCGGACCGACTGCTGAGCGGACCGGTGGGTCGCCGGGTGGCCAGGGTCTGGCCGCTGACCGCCACCGTCTATCTCGAGGAGGGACGGCCGGTCGCCGGTGTCGGCGGGGGACCGGCGTGGCACCCCCAGATGTCGGGTCGACGGCGGCCGGATGCGAGATGACCGACGTCCCTTACACCCACGGGCACCACGACAGCGTGCTGCGGTCCCACCGCTGGCGGACGGCGGAGAACTCGGCCGGCCTACCTGCTGGCCCAGCTGCGCCCGGCATGTCGCTGCTCGATGTGGGTTGCGGACCGGGGACCATCACCTGTGACCTGGCCCGCCGGGTGACCCCGGGCCGGGTGGTCGGCGTCGACGCCTCCGAGGAGGTCGTCGCCGAAGCCCGGGCCACTGCCGTCGAATCCGGTGTCAGCCACCGTCTCCTTCGAGGTGGGTGACGTCTTTGCCCTACCTTCGATGACGGCTCCTTCGACGTGGTCCACGCCCACCAGGTGCTCCAGCACGTGGGAGACCCGGAGGCCGCCCTGGTCGAGATGCGGCGGGTCTGCCGACCTGGAGGGCTGGTGGCCGTCCGCGATTCGGACTATCCGGCCTTGCGGTTCTTCCCCGACGAACCGGACATCGCCCGCGCCCTCGACGCTTACGGGGCACTGACCCGTATCAACGGGGCCAACTGGGACGCCGGCCGGAGGCTGCTGCACTGGGCACTGTCGGTCGGCTTCTCATCGGTGGCCCCGTCCGCTTCCATCTGGTGCTTCGCCACTCCCGACGAGCGAACGTGGTGGGGCGATCTTTGGGCCGAGCGCTTCATCCGGTCGTCGATGGCCGAGCAGCTCCTGGCCCACGGGATCGCCTCAGCCTCCGATCTGGCCTCGTTCGCCGCGGCCTGGCGGGCCTGGGCCGCTGCACCGGATGGCTGGTTCGCGGTGATTCACGGCGAGGTGATCGGTACGGTGTGAGCCAACCGCCGGGCGGGCTTGGTTCACCCGAGGAGGAGGTCGGCGAAGAACGCCAGGACCTGGTCGAGGGCGGCCCGGGTCGGGGTGCCGGGTCGGTCGTCGAGGTGCTCGGTCAGGACCGAGTGTGCAGCTCGCTGGTGGCCGTGGGGATTGCCCGGCGACGAGTCGATCTCGACGCTGATGAACCGTCGCCCAACAACTGGCGGAGGTGCTCGAAGCGCTCGGGCGGGCTGGGCTTGTCGCCGGTGAACCGGAGTCCGAGCACCGGGCAACCGGCGGCGGCCCGGTCTTGGACCCGGGCCGATCCTGGCCGACAGCCCGACGTCCCGCCGGCGGGCCTTGGAGATGGGGCGGGGAGGGACGGCTGGCTGAGCACCGGGGCCACCACCACGTCGTCGACCATCATGCCGAGGGCGAAGCCGCCGGTGAAGCACATCCGACCGCTCCCACTCCCGGTCCGCCGCATCGGGCGTGCTCGTCTCTGGCCAGCGCCCGCAACCAGCCGATGATCGGGCTGGTCTCGCCCCGTGGCCAGGACAGTGAACTCCTTGGCGATGCACGCCCTGACGGTCGATGAGAAGGTGTATCCGACTCGTCGGGGCACGGCCGTCGTCGCCGAACAGGTGGGGCAGCACCGCGGTCAGCCCGACGCCGCCACCCTGCGGCCGAACTCCGCCACCCCGGGGGTGATGCCGGGGATCTCGCTCATCACGATGACCGCCGGCCCCGATCCGATCCGGTAGATCGTCCGGGTGTCTCCCTCGTTGGTGAAGGTCGGGGTTTCGAAGTCCGTCAGCGGCGTCGGCCATGCCCACCAGACGTTACCGCGATCGGTTGGGCAACGGGCTTTGATCAAACGGGAGTCAGGCCAGAGCCAGCCTGACCACCACCGGTCGGTGGTCGGAGCCGGCGACGGTCCGCCACCCGGGCCTCCACCACCGACACTGGGGGCGTGACCAGCACGTGGTCCAGCTGGCTGTGAGGGCGTCGGGCCGGCCAGGTCCGCCGGTGACGGCCCGGCGCCACGCAGCGGAAGTAGGAGTTGACGCGGTGGTCCCCACAGGTTCATGTCGCCGGCCAGCACCGCGGCCGTGGTCGCCGGTGGGGCAGCTGGGCGCCCAGTAGCCGGTACTGGGCGTGCGATCCGTGGGTGATGTGGGACATGTGGGTCCCGAGATGCTGACGCTGCGTCCCGCCGAGGGTCGGCCACGCAGCTGATCACCGACCGGCGGGCCGGATCCCGTCGCAGTTGATCGAGGGGGAGGACGGCTACGTCACGCACCGGCAGCCGGACAGCATGGCGACGCCCCACTCGTCCCCGGACCGAAGCCCCGGCGCCGTGGCCGCCGGCCCGACGCTCGTCGTTCCCGTCGACCCGGAGCGCCTTGCGCATGGGCTGGGCCACGGTGCCCCACCGCGTCGTGCGGTGGGCACCGGTTCGAAGAGCTCGCCCCCGGCCATGGGGACCTCCGCCACCACCGTCGTGGCCCAGCTCGGCCGGCGACTCTCTGGGCCGTGCTCGGGCCGCCGTCGGCAGGGGAGAAGACTCCTGCATGACCAGGATGTCGGCTCCGAGCGCGCGGCATTGCTCGGCCACGTCGTAGGGGCGACCCCAGCCGTCGACCCCCATGTGGATGTTGAACGTGGCCAGGGTCAGGCTCTCCCGTCCGTCCCCGGCATCCGGTCCCGAACGAAAACGACTGCTCGACTCCCGGCCGGGACCCACCCGGTCACGATCGACCGAGGCGGCCGGCCGTCTCGGTCAGCTCGGCACGGAAATCGGGGTGGGCGATCTCGACCAGGGCCGAGGCCCGTTCCCGGACGGTGAGCCCGGTCAGGTCGGCGCCCCCGTACTCGGTGATGACCACACCGGTGTGGTGCCGCGGCGTCGAGACGACCGATCCCTCGGGGAGCAGCGGCACGATGCGCGAACGGGTCACTCCCGTTGACCACCGCCGTCGACCGGAGGCAGATCAGCGAGTTGTCGTCGACGGCGCAGATCGGCCCCGGCCACGAAGTCCTCGTGACCGCCCACCCCGGATATCTGCTTGCCCGTCGATGTTGTCGGCCACCACCTGACCGTACAGGTCGACGCTCAACGCTCCGTTGATGGAGACGAACGAGTGGTTGCGGGCGATGATCGACGGATCGTTGACCACCTGCACCGGCACGAAGGCGACCTCGTCGTTGCCGTCCAACCACCGGTACAGCTCGGTGGACCCGAGGGCGAAGGTGGTGACGGACACGCCGTTGAACATGCTCTTGGCGTCATTGGTCACCTTGCCGGCCCGGTGGAGGTGCATGAGCCCGTCGGTGAACATCTCGCTGTGCACCCCGTACGAGCCACCGGTTCCGGCGGCCAGTTGGGAGGCCACCATGTCGGGCACGGTCCCGATGCCGATCTGGAGTGTGGCCCCGTCGGTGATGAAGGAGCGGGCCCGATCGGCGATGGCCCGGTCGATGTCGTCGGGCCACCGAGGGGGCCAGCGCGTACGGGGTGCTGTCGCTCTCGACCAGCACGTCGATCAGGTCGAGCGTCGATGGTGTTGGTGAACTCGGGCAGGGTAGCGGTCCGGGGCAGGTTGGGATTGATTTCGATGATCAGCAGCCGGTCGGGATCCCGTCCCGGCCATCACCAGTTCGTCGTAGGTGGCGCCGAGGTGGAGGGAGAGATTGACCGAGCCGTCCGGGCCGGGAGGGGCGGCCTGGGCCGTCATCACCCTCGGGGCGAACCGGCGCAGGATCGGGGCGAACTGGCGGAAGCCTCCCGGCACCAGCTCGACATTGGCTCCCTCGGCCAGCAGGATGCGCTCGGCCGGACCGAAGAACCCGCGACCGGTACGAGACGTTGGGATGGGCCATCACCGTGTAGTAGCCGAGGAGCAGGGCCCCGCCGAAGGTCAGGTCCTCCCAGTCGTCACGCTGCCCGAGGGCGGTGAGGAATGCGTCGGGGTTGGCCGGGCCCGAGACCGAACCCGATGGTGTCCCGTGACATTGATGCGCGCCGTCGCCTCATCGGGGGTGCAAACGACGGGTGGCATGGCCACAGTCTGGCATCGACGGTGCCGACACCGACCGCCACCGCCGGCGCCTCCGGCCCGGATCCCTCCGGTGACGTGGAAACATGTGGGCGATGAAGATCGACACCATGTTGCGGGGCTGCAGGACGCCCCTGGCCACGCCAGGCGCCTCGAAGACCTCGGTGTGGACGGTGCCTTCACCTTCGAGGGTCCCCACGACGTGTTCACGCCGCTGGTCCTGGCGTCGGGTGCCACCTCCACCCTGGAGCTGGCCACCAATGTGGCCATCGCCTTCCCCCGCAACCCGGTGCAGCTGGCCCACCAGGCCTACGACCTGCAGCTCCTGTCCGAGGGACGGTTCACCCTCGGGCTCGGATCCCAGATCCGGGCCCAGGTCGAGAAGCGATACGGTGCGTCGTTCGACCGGCCCATCGCCCGCATGCGGGAGCTGGTCGGAGCCCTGCGGGCCATCTTCGCCACCTGGGAGACCGGAGAGCGGCTCGACTTCCGGGGCGAGTTCACCTCCCACACCCTGATGCCCCCGATGTTCAACCCCGGCCCCAACCCGTTCGGCATGCCCCCCATCGCCATCGGTGGGCTGGGGCCCCAGATGGTGAGGCTGGCGGCCGAGGTGGCCGACGGGCTGCTGGTCATGCCGTTCAACTCCGTCCCGCCATTTCCGCACCCGGACGGTCCCGGCCGTGGCCGAGGGTCTGGCCCGCTCGGGCCGGGAGCGGTCGGAGCTGACGCGTCACCGGTGAGGTCATCGTGTGCTGCGGGCGCGACGAGGACGAGATGGAGGCGGCCCGGATGGCCGGTCGCTGGCTCCTTTCGTTCTACGCTTCCACGCCGGCCTACCGGCCGGTGCTCGAGGTGGAGGGGTGGGAGGACCTCCAGCCCGAGCTCAACACGCTGTCCAAGTCCGGCCGATGGGAGGAGATGCCCGCCATGATCGACGACACCATGCTCGCCACCCTGGCCGCGGTGGGCTCACCGAAAGAGGTGGCCGCCGACATCGTCGACCGATTCGATGGCCAGGTCGACCGGGTCGGCTTCTACACGCCCTACCTGATCGCCGACGGGACGCTGGGCGAGATGGTCGACCGAACTCGGCCACCTGACGTCCGCGACCGAGAGGGGAGCCGACGTGAGCCCGTCTCCGATCGAGCACTACGACGAGTTCTCGCTGTTCCAGGAGAACGCCACCGAGGCCGGCCTGACCTGGAACGGCCCGCCCACGGTGCGGCGCGAGTTCGTGGAGGTGGCCCCGGGCCGCAACGTGTCAGCGCCCTGGTGTGGGGTACCGGTCCGGCCGAGATCGTGCTTCATCCACGGCGGCGGCCAGAACGCCCACACCTGGGACACGGTGGCCCTGGCCCTCGACCGCCCACTGGTGGCCATCGACCTGCCCGGTCACGGACACTCGGACTGGCCGGGTGACTCCCGGGTGCTCGATCCGAGGGCCATGGCCGAGGACGTCGCCGTGGTCATGGGCCAGCTGGCTGCCGACGCCCGACTGGTGGTGGGGATGTCTCTCGGTGGCGCCACCTCCATCGCCCTGGCCGCGGCCCATCCCGACCTGGTGGCCAAGCTGGCCCTGGTCGACATCACGCCGGGGGTCACCCGCGAGAAGAGCTCGGACATCGCCGCCTTCCTGGCCGGCCCGGAGACGTTCGCCTCCTTCGACGAGATCCTCGAGCGGACCATCCCGTTCAATCCCACCCGGTCGGAGTCTTCGCTGCGCCGGGGTGTCCTCCACAATTCGGTGCAGCGGGAGGACGGCACGTGGACCTGGCGGCACCAGCTCGGGCCGACCGGCCGGCTCGACCGGTATGCACGTCGGACTCGGTCGACTTCAGTCCCCTGTGGGACGACCTCGAGCGCATCGCCGGCACCGGTGCTGCTGGTCCGGGGCGCCCTGTCACCGGTGGTGGACGACGCCGACGAGGCCGAGTTCCACCGCCGCCGGCCCAGCCGACCGGGTCATCACGGTCGGCGAGGCCGGCCACAGCATCCAAGGCGACCAACCCGTCGAGCTGGCCCGCATCCTCGACGGCTACCTCCACGGGCCTGAGGGCCTGAGCCCGGGCGCGCCGCCGGGCCGGGCTGAGCCCGACCCGGCAATCAACGCACTCGACTGTCGGCCCCAGACGTGCTCAGGCCGCGGCCCGGGCCTCGTCCCGTCCCGGACCGTCCGACCATCGGAGGCCGGATCGGCCGCGGTGGCCAACGCCGCCTCCAGCACCTCGCCGATCTCGGTGGCCAGATGGAAGGTCATCTCCTCGCGCACCGCCTCGGGGACGTCCTCCAGGTCGGGGCCGTTGCGGGCGGGCAGCACCACCGTGGTCAGCCCGGCCCGGTGGGCGGCCAGCACCTTCTGGCGCACGCCGCCGATGGGCAGCACCCGGCCCTGGAGGGTGACCTCGCCGGTCATGCCCACCACCGAGTGCACCGGGACGCCACGGAGCAGGCTGACCAGGGCGGTGGTCATGGTGACCCCGGCCGACGGGCCCGTCCTTGGGTATGGCGCCGGCGGGGACGTGGAGGTGGAACCGCTTGCCGGCGAAGACGGCCGGGTCGATGCCCAGCGCGTCGGCGTGGGAGCGGACGTAGGACAGGGCGATCTCGGCCGACTCCTTCATCACGTCGCCCAGCTGTCCGGTCAGGGTCAGTCCCTCCGGCCCGTCCATCATCGACGCCTCCACGTAGAGCACGTCACCACCGGTACCGGTCACGGCCAGACCGGTGGCCACACCGGGGACGGCGGTGCGATCGGCCGCTTCGAAGAAGAAGCGCGGCCGTCCGAGCCAGCTCCGGACGTCGTCGGCGTCGATGGCGAGCGGGGTCTCCGTGTCGTCGGAGGCGATCCGGGCCGCCACCTTGCGCAGCAGCCGACCGAGCTCGCGCTCGAGCGAGCGCACGCCGGCCTCGCGGGTGTAGTCGCCCACCACCGCCCGCAGGGCGTCGTCGGTGATGGTCACCTCGTCGGCACTCAGCGCGGCCCGCTCCAACTGGCGACCGAACAGATGGTGGCGGGCGATGGCCACCTTCTCGTCCTCGGTGTAGCCGTCCAGCCGGATGATCTCCATCCGGTCCAGCAGAGGACCGGGGATGGTGTCGACCATGTTGGCGGTGGCGATGAACAGCACCCTGGACAGGTCGAGCTCGACTTCGAGATAGTGGTCGCGGAAGGTGTGGTTCTGGGCCGGGTCGAGCACCTCCAGCAGGGCCGAGGACGGGTCGCCCCGGTAGTCGGCGCCCAGCTTGTCCACCTCGTCCAGCACGATGACCGGGTTCATGGTCCCGGCCTCCCGCAGGGCGCGGACCAGCCGGCCCGGTTGGGCCCCCACGTAGGTGCGGCGATGACCCCTGATCTCGGCCTCGTCGCGCACCCCGCCCAGCGCCACCCGGACGAACGACCGCCCGAGAGCCCGGGCCACCGACTCGCCCAAGGAGGTCTTCCCGACCCCGGGCGGACCGACCAGGGCCAAGATGGCACCGGCACCGCGCCCGCCGACCGGGGCCAGGCCCCGCTCGGCCTGCAGCTTGCGCACCGCCAGGTGCTCCAGGATCCGGTCCTTCACGTCGTCGAGGCCGTCATGGTCCTCGTTCAGGATGCGTGACGCCTCGACCACGTCCAGACGATCTTCGGACTGCTCGCCCCAGGGCAGCTCGAACAACGTGTCCAGCCAGGTGCGGATCCAGCCGTGCTCGGGGTTCTGCTCACTCATCCGCTCGAGCTTGTCGATCTCACGCTCGACCGCCTTGTGGACCGCGTCGGGCAGATCCCGCTCGGCCAGCATCGTCCGGTAGTCGTCCGGGGCGTCGTCGTCCGAGCCCAGCTGGCCCAGCTCCTTGCGGATGGACTCGAGCTGTCGGCGCAGCAGGAACTCCCGCTGGGTCTTCTCCATGCCCTCTTCCACGTCGGTCTTGATCCGCTCTCTCAGGGTGATGTCGGCCAGGACGTCTCGTGACCAGCCGATGACCAGGCGCAGGCGGGTGGGGACGTCGATCGTCTCTAGGACCTCGACCTTCTGGGCCAGGGACAGATCGGGCGAGTATCCGGCCATGTCCGCCACCCGGCCGGGCTCGGTCACGTCGGAAAGACGCTCGGCCAGTCGGCCCGCTCCCCGGCTGACCAGGATGTTCTCGATCAGCGCCCGGTACTCGCGGGCCAGCTCGGTGGCCTCATCGGTTGCCGGCTCCTCGGTGATGACGTCCACCTCGACCCACAGGGCCGCGCCGGTTCCCGGGACGGCCGTTCCCAGTCTCGCCCTCTCCACCCCCCGCACCGCCACCGCCGGCATACCCCCTGGCAGCTCGCCGGTCTCCATCACCTCGGCGACCACGCCCACGGTGGCATACCGCCCGTCGATGAACGGGACCAGCACGAAGTGGCCCTCAGCGGCTCCGGCCGCCTCGGCCGCCGCCTTGGCCTGGTCAGACTCCAGGGCCATGGTGAAGACCATGCCCGGAAGGACAACTCCCGAGGTCAGGGGCAAAAGGGGCAGGTTTTGGGTCAGTGTCTCCATCGTTCCTCCGAAGAATTCGCCACACAGGCGTTTGCGTAGACAACAGAAAAACCGAACGTGTATTCCCCTCCCGGGCCCCGTCGGCCGGCAGTCCCTGGTGGGCGGGCCAAGGCCCCGGAGGATCTCCAACCCCCCGGGCCCCATGTGCACCTCCCCGAAACATTGCGGCAATCCGGAAGAAATGCCGGTGGGGCACCATGCAGGGATGGATCCGTCCTCGGTGCGGCACTGGGAGGGCCACGTGATCGTGTGCGGGCTCCAGGGTGTCGGCCTCAGGATGGTCGAGCAGCTCCATCAGGCCGGCGTGGGCGTGGTGGTGGTGGACGAAGAGCCCGTGCAACGTCTGGTGCGCATCGTCGAGGCGTGGGACATCCCCTTCATCGTCGGGAGCCCCAGGATCGCCGGCATTCTCGAGCAGGCGGGGTTGGCCACCGCCCGGGCCGTGGTGTGCGCCGAGCGGACCGAGGTCCAGACCCTGGAGACGGCCCTGCTCATCAGCGAGCTGCGCCCCGACATCCGGGTGGTGGTGCAGTTGACCAATGCCGCCGTCGGCGCGGCGGTGAGCCAGGTGACCGGACCGGGCACCGTGCTGGACGTCGCGGCCCTGGCCGCCCCGTCGATCGTCGAGGCGTGCCTCGGGCTCGAGTCCTACCAGATCGAGTTGGGGGGGACCCTGTTCGTCACCTCCGAGGTTGCCGTTGAGCGGTACGCGTCCCTCCGGGCCCTGTTCGGGGCCCTCGCCCCCATCGCCGTGGTACCGGCCGACGGATCACCCACGGTGGCGTGCCCGGGTCGGGACCACATGGTCACGGTGGGGGACCGGGTCACCGTCCTCGGCACTCCCGAGCAATTGGCGGAGGCCGATCTCTCCCCGAAGACCGGTGACGAGGTCGCCTCGGGACTGAGCCCGCGCGGCCGGGGCGGTGTCAGCGTGCTCCGGCGGATCTCGTCACTGCTCGGCTCGGACGACAACAGTGCCCTGCGGATGGCCATGGTGGCGGCCTTCACCCTGATCGTCGTGTCCACCGTCATCCTCCGACTGACCTATCGCCTTTCGGGGGGCGGACACATGTCGACGCTCACCGCCGTCTACTTCACGGTCGAGACCATCTCCACGGTCGGCTTCGGCGACTACAGCTTCGCCCATCAGTCGACCGGCCTCCTGGTCTTCGGGATCGTCCTCATCGCCGCCGGCGCCACCCTGCTCACCACCGTGTTCGCCCTCATCACCAACCTGCTGGTGTCGTGGCGGATCGAGCAGTCGCTCGGTCGCCAGCAACTGGTGGGGTTGGAAGGCCATGTGGTGGTGATCGGTCTCGGCTCGGTGGGCATCCGGGTGCTCGAGGGGTTACAGGCCGAGGGCCGCGACGTGGTGGTGGTGGAGGTGAGCGACAGCAACCGCTTCCTCAACCAGGCTCGGGCCCGCGGTGTCCCGGTCCTCATCGCCGACTCCACCCAGCGTCAGACCCTGGCCGACGCCAACGTCCACTCGGCGGCGGCGGTGGCGGTACTCACCAGCGACGACCTGACCAACATCGAGACGGCGCTGGCGGTGCGCGACTATCTCGGAGATCGCTGGTTCAGCGTGCCGGTGGTGCTCCGGGTCTTCGACCGCGATCTCGGCCATACCGTCGAGCACCACTTCGACTTCCGGCACGTGCGGTCGACGTCGGCCCTGGCCGCTCCCCGCTTCGTGGGGGCCGCTCTCGGGCTCGACATCCTGGGGTCCTTCACCGTCGGGAGGCAGCCGTTCCTGGTCGGGCGGCTGACGATTGCCCCCGGACGTGGCCTCGACGGTCTGGCCATGGTCGACCTCCCGGCTCAGACCCGGGTGATCGCCCTCAGCCGGGCCGCCGACGGTGGGCGGCTCGAGCACCCACCCCGCCGCGACACCCGCTTCGCCCCGGGCGATCAGGCTTATCTCCTCGGACCCTACGAGGAACTGTTGCGAGTACTGCGACACGAGCACGAAGGTGACGTGGGGTCCGCGGTCTGACCACTCGGGTCCCGGTGGCACCGCCGACAAAAATGCCACGCAGCGCCGCGAGGTTCATCTCAAGAGCACCTGATGTTTGTGTTTCGTTAACGCCACGTTCGCCGGGGGTTCACCTCCGATCGTTACTGTCACGGCGGAGCGCCTAATACGTTCTCCATTCGGCGGCGGGCCAGGCCACTCACCCAACGGAGGTACGAGTACCAGTGGATTCAGACACGACCACTCAGAGCAAGTCACACACAGGGCGCAGGGCCAGGCGGGTGGTGGCTCTGGGCCTGGCGGGTGCGGGCCTTCTCCTGGCCGCCTGCAGTTCGTCGTCCACACCGGCCACCACCACCGTCCCCCCGGGCGGCAAGCTGAGCAGTACCAACGCCTCCTACATCGCCAGCGATCTCAAGGCGCCGGCCGGTTCGCTCACGGCCGCCGGCTCGACGTTCGTCCAGCCCTTCTTCACCAAGGCCTTCTACACCTACACCGGGCTCAATTCGGGTCTGACCGTCAACTACTCGGGCGTGGGCAGTGGTGCCGGCATCACCGACTTCGAGTCGGGGTCGGTGGATTTCGCCGCCTCTGACGTCCCCATGCAGAGTGCCGACCTGGCCAAAGTGCCGGCCTCGTCCGGCCCGGTCATCCAGATCCCCGACATCCTCGGCGGCGTCACCGTGTCCTACAACCTGCCGGGCGTGAGTACCCGCCTCAAGCTGGACGCCGCCACCCTGGCCGGCATCTTCGACGGCTCCATCAAGACATGGAACGCCTCGCAGATCACCGCTCTCAACCCGGGTGTGAAACTCCCGTCCAACGCCATCGTGCCCGAGGTGCGGGCCGACAGTTCGGGCACCACCTACATCTTCACCAACTACCTGACGGCGGCAGCCCCGACCGTATGGACACTGGGCACGAGCAAGACCATCGCCTGGCCTTCGGTGGCGGTGCAGACCCCGAAGAACTCAGGGGTGGCCGACAGCATCAAGTCGACCCCCTACTCCATCGGTTACGTCGAGCTGGCCTATGCCCTCCAGAACAGTTTCACGTACGCCGCCATCAAGAACGCCGCCGGCGTGTACGTGGTGCCCTCGCAGTCCACCGTGGCGGCCGACGCCGACCAGAGGCTCAATGTGACGCCCACCGACTTCTCGATCGTCAACGAGCCCGGTGCCACCAGCTACCCGATCGCCGGTTACAGCTGGGCCATCCTGTTGCAGAAGCAGACAAGCACCACCACCGGGACCCAGGTTGTCAAGATCCTCGACTGGACCACCCACACCGGTGGGGGCCAGGACCAGGCCAACGGCCTGGGGTATGTGGCGCTGCCTCCGGGTCTCCAGAACTCCAACCGGACGGCGCTGCTGACGGTGACCGGTCCGAGCGGACAGGTCCTGCTCACCAAGTAGCCGTACGGGTCCTGGCTCACCGACAATGAGGGGCAGACCGACGCGTTGTGACCACCGCCGACACTGCGACAGCACAGACGGAGCCGACGGCGCCGAACATCGGGGGGCATAGCCGGCGCCGGGCCATGCCGAACGGCCTCTACCGCGGCCTGTTGGCGGCCATGGCCGCCATCTTCGTCGGCCTGGTGGCGTGGTATCTCATCTCGATCATCGTCCAGTCCAAACCGGCCTTCTCGACCCTCGGGTTCTCGTGGATCTTCGAAAAGGTGTGGAATCCGACCAAGGGCAAGTACGGACTGCTCCCGTTCATCCTCGGGACCATCGAGACCACCGCCATCGCCATCGTGCTGGCCTTCCCGATCGGGCTGGGCACCGCCATCGCTCTGGCCCATCTCGTGCCCCACCGCCTGCGGGCCCCCCTCTCCACGGCGGTGGAGCTTCTGGCCGCCGTGCCGAGTGTCGTCTACGGGCTCTGGGGGTTGATCGTGCTGGCCCCGGTCTTCCGGAACTCGGTGGAACCCTTCCTCACTTCGGTGTTCGGCTGGACCGGGCTGTTCAACGGTCCCGACGACGGGGTCGGGATACTCCTGGCCGGGGTGATCCTGTTCGTGATGGTGCTGCCCACCATGGTGGCCATCTCCCGGGACGTGCTGGTGGTGGTGCCCAACGAACAGGTGGAGGGAGCCCTGGCCCTCGGTGCCACCCGGTGGCAGGTGCTCCGCAAGGTGGTGGTGCCGGGGGCCCGCACCGGCATCCTCGGCGGGTTCACCCTGGCCCTGGGACGGGCCCTGGGCGAGACGGTGGCGGTGGCCCTGGTCATCGGCAACTCCCCCTATATCGCCCATTCGATCAAGGCCCCGGG
Source organism: uncultured Acidimicrobiales bacterium (assembly GCA_963747825.1). Taxonomy (GTDB): domain Bacteria; phylum Actinomycetota; class Acidimicrobiia; order Acidimicrobiales; family RAAP-2; genus Bog-756. The sequence goes on along the minus strand of CAVVGQ010000008.1, from coordinate 125,580 downwards.
AGCCACCCTGGCCTCGTTGATCGTCAACAACTTCGGCGAGGCCACCGGCACCGAGCTCGGCGCCCTCTTCGGAGCGGCGTTGGTGCTGTTGGTCATCGGCGTGGCCGTGAACGCGGTGGCCCGGGTACTGGTGCGGTCGGCGGATCGCGGCGGGGCGGCCTCGGTGGCGGTGGCCTGATGGCGTCCACCCTGACCTTCGACGCCTCGACGGATCCGATCCTCCAGCGCCGGCGGGTGATCCAGGATGTGGCGGCGTCGTCGTTGCGTCGGCGCAAGGTCTATTCGAAGATCGCCGTGGGCGTGTGCTGGGTGTTTCTGGGAATCGCCATCGTGCCCCTGGTGGCGGTGGTGGTCTACGTGGTGATCAAGGGTCTGCCGGCCTGGAACGTCGACTTCTTCACCCAGCCGACCGTGCCGGAGGGTATTCCGGGAGGAGGGGCGGCGAACGCCATCGTCGGCACTGTCGTGATCGGAGCCATCTCCACCGCCGTGGCTGTGCCCCTCGGGCTGTCCTGTGGTCTGTTCCTGGCCGAGTCGGACGGCAGGATCGCCGCCGCCATCCGCTTCATCGCCGACGTGATGACCGGAGTGCCGTCGATCACCATCGGCATCTTCGGCTACCTCGCCATCGTCAGGAATTTCGGCTACAGCGGTCTGGCCGGCGCCTTCGCCATCGGGATCGTCATGCTCCCGGTGATCATCCGGGCCGGCGAGACCGCCTTTCGGGGTGTGCCCCGCAGCCTGAACGAGGCCGCCCTCGCCCTCGGGGCCCGCAGGTCGACCGTGGCCGGCCGGGTGGTGGTGCCTTCCGCCCTGCCCGGCGTGATCACCGGTGTCCTGCTGGCCGTGGCCCGCGGTCTCGGTGAGACGGCACCGGTACTATTGACAATCTTCGGTAATCAGTACATGCAGTGGAATCCGACCAAGCCGATGGAGTCCCTGTCGATCCTGATTTTCAACAACAGCAGTCAGCCCTATGCGAATCTGGTGCAGGTCGCCTGGGGTGCGGCATTGCTGTTGATGGTGGTGGTGTTGTTACTGAGCATCGGGAGCCGGGTCACCGCCGCGTTCCTGCAGAGGGAGAGACGATGACGGATCCAACTTCGGCTCCAGCCACAGTGGAGGGGGTTTCGCTCACCACCGATCAGGTCCTGTTGACCCCTCCGGTCGGCGACCCGGTCATGCGGCTTTCGGACGTGGCCGTGTCCTTCGCCGATCGCACTGCGGTCCGTGACGTCACCTTCGATGTCCATGCCGGCGAGATCACCGCCCTCATCGGACCCTCGGGGTCGGGCAAGACCACTCTGCTGCGGGCCCTCAATCGCATGCACGACACGGTGCGGTCGGCCTCGGTCAGCGGCAGTGTCCGCCTCGGCGATCTCGATCTGTATGCGGCCTCCACCGATTCCACGCTCCTGCGGACGCGGGTGGGCATGGTCTTCCAGCGGCCCAACCCGTTCCCGACCATGAGCATCTACGAGAACGCCGTGGCCGGCCTCAAGTTCAACGGCGTGAGGAAGAAGGCCCTCCTCGACGAAGCAGCCGAGTCGGCCCTGGTGGCCGCGGCCCTGTGGGACAGCGTCCGCGACCGGCTGAAGACCCATGCCAGTACCTTGTCGGGAGGTGAGCAGCAGAGACTGTGCATCGCCCGCGCCCTGGCCGTCGAGCCCGAAGTGTTGCTGATGGACGAACCGACCTCCGCTCTCGACCCCATCGCCACCAAACGGATCGAGGAGTTGGTCGGTGAGCTCAAGCACCGGGTGACCATCGTCATCGTGACCCACAACATGCAACAGGCGATGCGGGTGTCGGACCGGTGCGCCTTCTTGCTGATGGGCGAGGACAAGGCCGGCGAACTGATCGAGTTCGGCCCCACCGCCAAACTGTTCAGTGAGCCCACCGACCCCCGGACCCTCGACTACGTGAACGGTCGGTTCGGCTGAGACCCGGGGGCCCCGAGCGCCTCTAGGCGTCCACCGGTTGCGGGTGTGTGGTCCCCGCCCGGTCCTCGTCACCGTCTCCCGGCCCACCCTTTTTGGGGACTGGACCTGAGGGAGATCCGTCCGGATCGATACGGAAGCCCACCCCGCGCACGGTGACGATGTACCGGGGCTCGGACGGATCCGGCTCGAGCTTGGACCGGAGCCGGTGGATGTGGGTGTCGAGGGTGCGGCTGTCTGACAGATACCGGTCCGGCCACAGGAGATCGATCAGCTCGTCCCGGGTCCGCGACCCGCCGGGTCGGCGTCAGCAGCACGGCCAGCAGGTCGAACTCCCGTCGGGAGAGATGGGTCTGGTCACCGTCGACGGTCACCTCCCGGCGCACGAAGTCCACGGTCACGGCCCCGAAGGCCGCGTCGGGCCGCTCGTTGTGGACGGATCGGGCCCGGCGGCCCTGTCCCCAGCGGATCTCGTCCCGCTGTCGGTTCGGGCCGGGGTGACACCCGTCGAAGGATGGCCTGCATCCGGGCCACCAGCTCACGGAGCCGGAAGGGCTTGGTGACGTAACCCGCCGCTCCCAGCTCGAGACCGAGGACCACGTCGAGCTCGGTGTTGATGGCGCTGACCATGACGATGGGCACGGGAGCGATGGCCCGCATCCGCCGGCAGACCTCGATGCCGTGCATTCCCGGGAGCAGCAGGTCCAACAAGACGATGTCCGGCCGTTGATCAGTGAACTGACGGAGTGCGTCGACCCCGTCGGCGGCAGTGGCCACGTCGAATCCCTCGCGGCCGAGGCCGGCGGTCAGTGCTTCGCGGTACGATTCCTCGTCCTCCACCACCAGCACGTGGATACTGTTCTCAATGGTGACCATGGCTGGGGCGACCTCCGTACGGACTGTAGAAAGCCCAGGTGAACGCGAAACAACCCGGCGGCAACACCACGGTGATCGTTCAGTGAACGTTGCGCGCCACCCCGGGCCCCTGTCAGACGGCGGGGCCGGGCGGGCCCTAGGGCTTGAAGCGGTAGCCGATACCCCGCACGGTGACGACGTGGGCGGGTTCGGCCGGATCCAGCTCGATCTTCTTCCGCAGGCGCTTGACGTGGGTGTCGAGAGTGCGGCTGTCACCTTTGGTGCGATCGCGCCAGATCTTCTCCATGCACTGCTTGCGGGTGACGACGTGCCCGGACTCGGATACCAGAAGGGCCAGCAGGTCGAACTCCTTGCGGGACAGGTCGACGGCATTGCCCCGGACCGTGGCCTCCCGCAGGGAGAGATCGACGCATGACCGGACCCATGGTGTAGGTGCTGGTCGGGACCGGCTCGATGGTGGCCGAGGGGGCTTGGTGTCCCACCCGCCGCAGGACGGCCCGGATCCTGGCGGTCAGCTCCCGTGGCCGGGGCGGCTTGGTGATGTGGTCGGCCGCACCGGCCTCGAGGGCCAGCACGGCGTCGAGCTCGTCGTTGCCGGGCGGTGACCATGATCACCGGGACCGGCGAGATGGCGGAGATGCGCCGGAACACCGACAGGCCCTGCGAGTCCGCCAGCTGCATGTCCAGCAGGATCAATGAGGCTGGGCCGACAGGACCAGGGCGATGCGCCTCGTCTCCCCCGGCCGCGGTGACGACGTCGAATCCCTCGACCGAGAGCGTGGCCGCCAACGAGTCCCGCGAGATGGGCGTCGTCGTCGATGATCAGGATGGTCGGGTGCCCGACAGGCGGGAGCACGCCGTTCGCGGCTTCGCGGAAGGCCAGGGTCATCGATACGCCGCAGGTCTCAGGTGGCGATGTCGAATGTGAGACGCCCGGGCACGGGTGGCCGCGGTGCTGACGTGGTCCATGGGAGGAACGAGGAAGGAAGGTGCTGGCGTGAGAGGCAATGGAGGACAGGCCCCCGGACGGAGCGGGGCCGGCGCCCCACGATGGCGGTTCGACCGTGCCCACACCGGGTCGAACGGGCCCGACCGGGGAGTGAGCAGCTGCCGCGTTCCGCTTCCATCGCCCCACACCCTAAGAAGACCAGGTGAACGTGACGCGATGCCCATGTCACCAAAAGGTGAATCGTGGGTAATCTTCTGCGGGCGGGCAAAATGACAGCCAGAACCACGGCAGAGAGTTCGAGGGATGACGGCATGGGACTCCGGGCAGGGAACAGACGGGGTGGTGGACCTTCCCTCCACCGACGAGTGGGAGAAGCTCGCCGCCCATGCCGACCGGCTGAGGGGCGTGCACCTGCGGCAATTGTTCGCCGACGATCCGCACCGGGGCTCGACCATGGTGGCCCACGCCGGGGACCTGTATCTCGACTACTCGAAGCACCGGGTGACCGAGGAGACGATGGCGGCGCTGATGGCCGTGGCCCGCCGGGCCGGGGTGGAGGAGCGACGCGACGCCATGTTCGCCGGCCGCCACATCAACACCACCGAGGACCGGGCCGTCCTCCACGTGGCGCTGCGGATGCCACGCGACGCCCACCTCGAGGTGGACGGCCACGACGTCGTGGCCGAAGTGCACGGCGTGCTCGACCGGATGGGTCGCGGTGGCCACCGCCATCCGCTCCGGCCAGTGGACTGGGCGCCACCGGCCGGCGCATTCGCGTCGGTGGTCAACATCGGCATCGGCGGCTCCGACCTGGGTCCGGCCATGGCCTACGAGGCCCTTCTCGACTACGCCGACCCGGACATCGAATGTCGGTTCGTGTCCAACATCGACCCGGTGGACCTCTACAACAAGACCCAGGACCTGGATCCGGCCGAGACGCTGTTCGTCGTCAGTTCGAAGACGTTCACCACCCTCGAGACGCTGACCAACGCGGCGGCGGCCCGCCAGTGGCTGCTCGCGGCCCTGGGGGGCGGAGACGGCGCAGTGGCCCGTCACTTCGTGGCCGTTTCCACCAACGAGGCGGCGGTGAAGGAGTTCGGGATCGATCCCGCCAACATGTTCGGGTTCTGGGACTGGGTCGGCGGCCGATACTCCTTCGACTCGGCCATCGGCTTCTCGTTGATGGTCGCCATCGGCCCCGAGGCCTTCGCCAGCATGCTGGCCGGATTCCATCTGATCGACGAGCACTTCCGGGCCGCTCCCCTCGAGTCCAACGTGCCGGTGATCCAGGGAATGCTGAACGTCTGGTACAACAACCTGTTGGGGGCCCAGACCCACGCCGTCCTCCCCTACAGCCAGCGCCTGGCCCGGTTTCCCGCCTATCTCCAACAACTGACCATGGAGTCCAACGGCAAGTCGGTGCGACGGGACGGCAGCCCGGTGTGGGGCCAGACCGGCGAGATCTTCTGGGGCGAACCGGGCACCAACGGCCAGCACGCCTTCTACCAGTTGATCCACCAGGGGACCAAGCTCATTCCCGCCGACTTCATCGGCTTCGGCGAGTCCACCCACGAGTCGGGAGCCCAGCAGGACCTGCTCGATGTCCAACTGCTTCGCCCAGGCCAAGGTGCTGGCGTTCGGCCGCACCGCCGAGGAGGTAGCCGGCGACGGGACCCCACCCGATCTGGTGGCCCACAAGGTGATGCCCGGCAACCATCCGAGCTCGACCATCGTCGCCCCGAAGCTGACCCCTTCGGTCCTGGGCCAGTTGGTCGCCCTCTACGAGCACACCGTCTTCACCGAGGGAGCGGTGTGGGGGATCGACTCGTTCGACCAGTGGGGGGTCGAGCTCGGCAAGGTGATGGCGAAGCAGTTGGCCCCGGTGCTCAGGCGACCGGTGTCCCCGATCTCGGTGACCAGGACAGCTCCACCTCAGCCCTGGTCCGTCACTATCGGGAGCTGCGGGGCCGCCCATCTTGACTGGGGCTCTCGTACGTGTCCGACCCACCCTGGACACTTCCGGCTCGCCTCCCGCCGCCACCGAGCTGCACCCACCCCACCTGTTTTCGAGTTTTCGAACCACAAACCGGTGGTCGGTACTTGGCGAAACACGTTGGCCGGAGGAGACCGCAAGGGGACCGGAAACGGGAAACCAGAAAGGACAAATAACAAATAAGGACAAATAACAAATAAGGAGGCGACGCGGGTCCGCGCCCTCAGGCTGAACTCAGTGCCCTCCACAGCGCCCGGTAGTTCGGGTAGGTGAGACTGTCGGTGACGTAGCCCGCCTGTTCCAGTTCGGCGTGGAACGCCGGGAGGTTCCGGAACGGGACCCCCATGTCGACGTGGTGGGCCAGATGCCACCCGGTGTTGTAGGGCACGAACCAGAACCGGGCCAGAAGCGACTGGCGCACATTGTGGGTGGTGACCCGGCGATCGGTGCTGGCTTCCAGCCCTCCGTGTTCGGCGATGGCCCGCAGCCGGTTGATCACCCGCCACTGGGTCATCCACGGAAGCCACCACAGCAAGGGATAGATCCACCACCGCCCGGTGGCCGCCCACATGATCGCCCACAGCGCGGCCTGGACCCCGAGGATCGAGCCGGCCACCGAGCGGCTGGACTTGGTCTTCAGCGCCTTGAACAGAGGGGTGAAGTTCTTCCAGCCGGAGATGCCCACCGCATCGCGGATGAGCCGGCGGGTCAGAGTCCGACGATCGCAGCGGTAGCCACCGTAGAAGGCCATGTCCGGCTCCCGAGGGCCGAACTCCTCTTTGTGATGGGCGAAATGTCCCCGGCGGTAGATGGAGATCGGTGTCCAGGTCGGATAGGCGATGAGCCAGGTGCCGACCCAGTCGTTGACCCGCTTGTTGGTGAACAGGAGTTTGTGGGCGGCTTCGTGCATGAGGATGGCGAAACGGGCGTACATCGGCCCCATCAGGATGAATGCGGCCAGATAGACGAGCGGATTGCCGATCCACACGGCGGCACCGATCAGCACCACCACCCAGAGCCACACCGAGGCGACGGTGATGGCGTTGCGAACGTTGTCGATCCGGCGCAGGCGGTAGCGGATTTCGGGGCGGGCCATGCCGTTGGGCATCAGGCGGTCGCTCGGGAGTACCTCCGGTCGGGTCGCCGGATCAGCCACCATGGTGGATGCCATGTGTGGGATATTACATAAATCGAACAGATGACACAAGTAGGTAATGGGCCGATGACGGCCCGGTCGGTACTGGCCAGCGCGCTACTGGGCGAGGAGCCCCCCGAGCTCCCGGTGGCCCACTTGGTCCACCTGGCCGGGCTGTTCGGGATCAACGAGAACCGGGCGCGGGTGGCTCTCAGCCGGATGGCCCGCAACGGGGAGGTGGTCACCGACGGATCCGGTCGCTACCGGTTGACCGGGCACCTGCTCGAACGTCAGGGCCGCCAAACCGTGAGCCGTCGGGGCCAGACCGGTCACTGGCACGGAACCTGGCGCATGGTGGTGGTGACCACATCGGGACTGGCCGCCGACGACAGGTCGGCTCGGAGGAAGCGGCTGAGCCGGGCCCGGTTGGCCGAACAGCGCGAAGGGGTGTGGCTCCGCCCCGACAACATCCCCCTTGTACCCGATCCGGGTGACGATCCCGACGTGGAGGTGTTCACGGTGACGCCCGACCGGGATCCCGCACAGTTGGCCCGCACACTGTGGGACTTGGAGACGTGGTCCAAGCTGACCGGGGATCTCCTCGCCCAGCTCGAGGACCGGACCCCGGTCGGTCCGGAGGACCTGGCCCCGGGATTCGTGCTGTCGGCGTCGGTGCTCCGTCATCTCCAGGCCGACCCGCTGCTGCCGGACGAGTTGGTTCCCCCCGGGTGGCCCGGCCCGTCGCTCCGCCGCGTCTATGAGGAATGGGACCGGCGGTACCGCCGGGTGCTCGTGGCCTGGGGCCGCTCGGCCTGAGGACCGCTTCGACGGGCCGAGCCGCCCGGGCCGTAGGATCGCCGGGCCGGGCCGGGCGACCGATCGGACCGGCTGTCGGAGGGCCACGGAGGGACCATGACCACACAGACCGGAGACACCAATCGGTCCACCCGGACCGCCGCTACCCCTCATGACCAGGCCCCGTTCTCCGGCCGGGTGGCGTTGATCACCGGGGCGGCCCGGGGCCAGGGCAGGAGCCACGCCGTCGAGTTGGCCCGGCTGGGCGCCGACATCGCCGTCAGCGACCTGTGCCGCGACCTCGACAGCGTGGGCTATTCGTTGTCCACCCCCGAGGATCTGGCCGAGACGGTGCGCCTGGTCGAGGAGCAGGGGCGCCGGTGCCTGTCGGCGACCGTGGACGTGCGCGACCTCGGGGCCATGTTGGAGTTCGCCGATGCGGCCAAGGCGTCACTGGGTTCGTTGGACATCCTGGTGGCCAATGCCGGGATCTCCACCCTGGGATCGATCTGCTCCATGGATGCCACCCAGTGGAGCGAGACCATCGACACCAACCTGACCGGGGTGTTCAACGCCATGCGGGCCTGCGCACCCCACATGCGGAGGCAGCGGTGGGGCCGGATCATCGGAATCTCGTCGATGATGGGCCGGTCGTCGAACCCGGGCATCCCGGCCTATGTGGCGTCGAAGTGGGGGGTGATCGGCCTGTGCAAGTCCGTCGCCTTCGAGCTGGCCGGCTTCGGGGTGACGGTGAATGCCATCGCTCCCGGCAATGTCTCCACCCCGATGATCCACAACGACGTCCTGTACGGGCTGATGCGACCCGACCTCGACCATCCGACCCGCGAGGACGTGGCCCCGGGTATGGCCGGCCTCCACGTGCAGCCGGTGCCGTGGATCGAGCCCGAGGAGATCACCGCGGCCGTGGTGTACCTGGCGTCGGAAGCGGCCCGGCACATAAGCGGTTCGGTCATCGACGTCGATGCCGGTGCCTCGGCCCGGTTCACCGGGTGACGGCACGTCCCAGGGCCCGACTCCGGTCCCTCACTGACGGGCCATGGCGGCGCGCGCCTCAGCTTCTGACTGGGCGGCGTCGGCCCGGGGCTGGCGGGTGAGGGTGATGTCGATGCGTTCGAGCACGCCCTCGAAGGGGAAGGGCCCGGAGTAGCGCTCACTCACCGGCGAACCGTGGTCGTAACCGATGCTCGGACCGACGCTCGACATCATGGTCATGGCGAAGGGGAGCGACAGCGAACCGACCGGGGCGTCGTCGATGAGCAGGGTGGCGTCTCCGGCCCGCTTCACCCGCCGGAACTGCACCCCGACCACCGACCGTCCCACCGGAACCACCCGGTCCGACTGCACCACGTGATGGTCGCCGAAGCAGTTGTAGTCGAAGACCAGCCGGTCGTCTTGGACGAACAGGCTCAGCCCGGAGTTCTCGGTCCCCGAGGCGTAGAGCACGCCTCCGGCGCCCCCGGGCCGGTCGATGGTGGCCGACATGTCCCACCCTCGCCCACCCAGAGCGGGAGCCACTTGGCCCGGGAGCGGTGACATCGGCGGCCGGTAGGTGTACCGGCGGCTGACAGGGTGGGGGGAGTGGTCGCGGTAGCGGGTGCCGAACAGCTCGATGGTCCGGTCGTCGAGGGGCAGCACGCCCTGGTCCTCGGCCTCCGACCACCACAGGTCGATCAGCTCGGCCACCTTCTCCGGCATGGTGGCGGCCAGGTCCCGGCATTCGGAACGGTCGTCGGCCAGATGGTAGAGCTCCCACCGGTCGTCCTCGAAGGGAACCCCGGACTGGTGACGGGTGACCGCCTTCCACCCGTCGGCGTAGATGGCGCGGTGCCCCATCATCTCGTAGTACTGGATCGACTTGTGGCTGGCCGCCTCGGGCTGGTCGAAGGTGTACCCGAACGACACCCCCGAGACGGGGATCTGTTCGAGACCCCGGTACTCCGACGGCGCCTCGATGCCCAGGGCCTCGTAGATGGTGGGGACGACGTCGTTCACATGGTGGAACTGGTGGCGCAGTCCGCCGCCCTCTGTGATCCGGTCGGGCCAGTGCACGATGAGCGGCACGTGCACCCCTCCCTCGTGGGTGTTCTGCTTGTACCACTTGAACGGTGTGTTGCCGGCCTGGGCCCATCCCCACGGGTAGTTGGCATGACTGTGGGGCCCACCGATGTCGTCGAGCCGCTCCACCGCCTCATCGGGTGTCTCCTCCAAGAAGTTGAAGTACTTCATCTCGTGCAGGACCCCGAACGGGCCCCCCTCCTGGCTGGCGCCGTTGTCCGACAGCAACACCAGCAGGGTGTTGTCGAGCTGGCCGAGGTGCTCGAGGGCGGCCACGAACCGGCCGATCTGGTCGTCGGTGTGCTCGAGGAAGGCGGCGTAGGCCTCTTGGAGCCGGGCCGCCAGGCGCTTCTGGTTGTCGGGAAGGGTGTCCCAGGCCTCGACCCCGGGGTTCCGGGGGGCGAGCTCGGTGTCGGGGGGAAGCAGCCCCATCTCCCGCTGGCGGGAGAACCACCGGTCCCGGGCCGCGTCCCAACCGTCATCGAAGCGGCCCCGGTATTTCTCGAGGTACGGGGCCGGCGCCTGGTGGGGGGCGTGCATGGCGCCGAAGGCCAGGTAGGTGAAGAACGGTCGATCAGGGCGGATCGAAACGGTGTCGTGGATGAAGCCGATGGCCCGGTCGACCAGGTCCTCGCTCAGGTGGTAGCCCTCCTCGACCGAGCGGGGCGGGCTGACCGAGTGGTTGTCGTACACCAGTTCGGGGTGGAACTGGTCGGTCTCGCCCTCGAGGAAACCGTAGAAGCGGTCGAACCCGCGCTGGAGCGGCCACTGGTCGTAGGGGCCGGCCGCCGAGGCGTCCTCCATGGGGCACAGGTGCCATTTGCCCACCGCGAACGTGGCATACCCTACGTCCCGTAGCACCTCGGCCGCGGTGGCGGCGTGTTGGGTGATGGATCCCCGCATGTTGGGATAGCCGCTGTCGAAGTTGGCCAACGAGCGCATGCCCACTGCGTGGTGATTCCTGCCGGTGAGCAGGGCGGCCCGGGTGGGCGAGCACAACGGTGTCACGTGGAAGTTGGAGTAACGCAGGCCGGCTGCGGCCAACCCGTCGATGTTGGGGGTGGCCAGATCCGACCCGTAACAGCCGAAATGGGAGAACCCGGTGTCGTCCGAGAGGACGATCACCACGTTGGGGGCGTCCTGGTCCCGGGTGGGCCGGTGTGGACCACCATGGGGTCGACTCCGACCTGGATCTGGTTGATCTCGCCTTCGAACGGTTCGTACGTCTTCATGCTGGGTCCTTGCTCGTGACGGGGGGTGGTAAAGAGGCTGGTGGAGGGTGGTGCCGGCCGGTTGCCGGCCGGCCGGAGTGATCGGGCGGTCCGGCCCCCGGTAACGCCGATGGGGCTCGCTCGGGCCACGAGAAGTCATGGCCGCAGCCCGGCTGACGCTACATTCGGGGGTTTGCGGTGTCGATCGGGAACGCCAGACGCCGGCCTCCGGAGGGGTACACGTGACGATGGCTGACAGCGGATCTCTTGTGCTCCCCTCGGCGGATGCCGCCACCCTGGTGGCCGAGGCCCCCGGTGACGGCCGTGGCTACTGGGCCGGGGCCCCGAGCGCGGTCCTGGGCGCCGACGGCACCTACTGGCTGGCCTACCGGCTGCGCCGGCCGGTCGGAGTCGGCCGGGGGTACGCCAACGTGGTGGCCCGTTCGTCCGACGGCGAGCGGTTCGAGACGGTGCTGGTGCTGGACCGCGACCAGTTCGACTGCGACTCCCTCGAACGGCCGGCCCTGGTCAGCCTGCCCGACGGGACGTGGCGGCTCTACGTCAGCTGCGCCACCCCCGGCACCAAGCACTGGCAGGTCGTGGCCCTCGATGCCGACGATCCGTCCGGGTTCATCCCGGCCTCGGCCCGGACCGTCCTCCCCGGCGACGAGACCATGGGGGTGAAGGACCCGGTGGTGAAAGTGATCGACGGTCAGTGGCACATGTGGTTGTGCTGCCATCCCCTCGATCTTCCCGACGAGACGGACCGGATGTCCACGCTCTACTGCACGAGTGCTGACGGACTGGTCTGGACCGACGGGCGGCGTGGCCCTGGCCGGCACACCGGGCCGATGGGACGGACGAGGGGCCCGGGTAGCCGAAGTCGTCCATGAGGACGGTAAGTGGCTCGCCTACTACGACGGCCGGGCCACCAAGGAGGAGAACGCCGAGGAGCGCACCGGGTTGGCGGTGGGCGACACCCCGGGTCGGCTGGTGGCCGAGGACGTGGTCGCCGGAGCCTGGTCCGACGGGAAGGGTTCTCTCCGTTACGTCACGGCCGTGTCCCTGGTGGACGGCGGGACCCGCCTCTACTACGAGACCAGCCGGCGGGACGGAGCCCACGATTTGCGCACCGAGTACGTACCGCCCTCGCGATAGGTCCTCCACGTCTCGAGGTCCCAACCGGTCACCTGCTCGACCAAGCCGATGTCGTCGGCGAAGACATCGATGAGCTGCGCCCGCTCGTGAGGCTGGAGCTCGGGTCGGTGTTGAGGGGTGCGCTGGATGAGCCACTGCAGAGGGAGGCTGGCCTTGCGCCAGACCTGGGGCGGAAAGTGGCTCCCCACGGCGGCGCCGTGCCGCACGAGGGCACTGAGGAGTCGCGTGTACCGGGTCGGGGGCACGTACCCCCCGACGTTCCTGGCCGGCACCTCGGTGATCACGCCCTCGGCCACCCCGAGGAACCGGCACACCCCGTCCAGGGTGGCCTGTGGCTCCTCGACCAGGGACAGATACCGGATGATGTGGACCTGGTCGCGGGGAAACAGCGTGAAGAGGTGTTCCAGCTGGCGGCCGTAGAGTCCGGTCTCGCAGTACCGCCAGAACGGTGCCCACCCGGCCTGGCGGCGGCGGGGCTCCTCGGCACAGGCCTCGAGGAAGTCGCCGATGGGCTCGAGACCGTCGGCCCACAGATGGGCCCAGTTGGAGTAAGCGCGGTCCACCGGGTCGCGGAGAATGACGATGAGCCGGGCATGGGGTACCGACGCCCGTATCCGCTCCTGGGCCGAGAGGTCCGACAGGTAGAACGGGGTGCTCTCGCCGGTGAGGGTCCCAGCCGGCGCATCGGCGAACAGCTGCTCGTAGTCCTCGATCCTCCAGATCCACTCGCGGTAGCTGTGGGCGTCGCCGGGGCCGCCCCGCTCGGGAGGAGGGCCGTCGCACAAGAAGAACTTGGGTTCCTTCACCGGTGACAAGTACAGCTGGTGGTGCTGGGCCAGCGCGGCGTGGAGCGCGGTGGTGCCGGCTTTCGGGGCGCCGATGACAAAGAAGTCGGGAACCGCCACGTCCACAGGTTACCTACTTAAGTGGCAGGAATGGAATGGACCCGGCGTTTCTCCTGGTGTTGGCGGGGTCCGGGTGGTGGTGTCGTACCCGTTGAACCGGGGGACGAAACCGGGGAACCGGTCGAAACGATGAGCCGGTGGCGCGTTTCGAATCCCGGGCCCGACCCCCGCGCTCGCCCGACACCAGGGCGGCCACGGCGGCGATGGCCATCACCAGGTCGGCCAGGCCCAGCACCGAACGGTTCACCGAGTCCATGTTGATGGCCACCAGCAGGGTGGCCGTGAGCACGGCGACCGCCGCCGCCGGCAGTGCCACCGCGGTGGTCAGTCGACGGGGGATGCCGGCCCTTCGGGTCAGCACCGCCACACCCGACAGTGCCACGACCGCGAACACCACCGCCCCGGTCCGGCTGAACATCAACCGGGACAAGAGATCGTGATCGGCGGGGATCGCCCCCAGCCACCGGTAACCCTCGAAGATGGAGGCGGCGGCGAGCAGGACGAAGCCGGGACCACGGAGATCGGTGCCGCCCGAACCGACCTGTTCACCCTTGACTGCGATCCATCCGGGACCGGCGCCCCACCAGGCCCGGGCACCGGGCCAGGCGCGGCCTCCGTCAACCGGGCGCTCGAGGAGGTGCACGGAGCTGTGGTGAGGGAATCGTCCCATCGGAGTGGCCTTGTCTCGATCCATCGAACCGGTGACTCTATAAACCGCACCGGATTAGTCAACATTATGGCCGGGGCCCTGGGCGACGTCAACAAATTGGGGCAGCGGCGACCGAGCCCGGTGGGCGGTCGTGGCCGGCGGTCCCGGCCTCGGCCGTCAAGGTGGCCCCGGTCCCTGCCGATGATCCAGTGATCGGGCCCCGCGTGGCGTGAGGGCCATCAACTGTCGCAAGGGAGTCTCCTGTGGGAATGGACGCGAAGCCGGGGTGGTGGTTGGCTCCCGACGGCAACTGGTATCCACCGGAGCTCCGCCCGGGCCCGCGCACCGAACTGTTCAAGGAGTCAACCGGCACGGTTTCGGCCCGAATCCGCCCCATGGGTGCCAACTGCCGGTTCGAGCCCCTGCATTTCGGAGGTCGCTGCGTGAACTGCGGGGCGGTGATCCGACCACATGAGGACGGCTGGTACGACCCGGACGCCAACAAGACGATGTGCGCCTCCTGCTGGCCCGCTTTCGTGGTCCTGCACCGATCCGGCCCGGGCCGCCGGACAGGTCAGCTGGATCATGAAGGAGCCGGCACCGCTCGGGACCGATGAGGTGAGGGCGGTCGGAGGTCGCTCGACCGTGCCCGGCTGGAACGCACCGGCCTGCGGAGTGTGGACGGAGACCATCGGCGTACAAACTCCGTTGGCCTCCGTCGGCTCCGCCCACCGACATCTGGCGCCGGACATCCGATGGCGGCACCTGGGCCAGGTGGGCCCTGGCCGGACAGCCATCGAAGTATCCGGGATCCGCCGCCCGATTCGGCTCCAGTATGCGGAATTCGCAGGGTCTCTGCAACTTTCGGTTGCAACAACCCTCCTGGCTGCGGGTATGTGAATATGGCGCCGTCGTAGGGACCCGCCCAGACCTACCCGAAACGGGTGTGACGACGACGGATTCGGCGGTCGGCGCGAACCCCGCCGACGACCCCGTGAGACGAGTCCGTGCCGGTGACCCAGTGGAGGCGACCCAGTGAGGCGACTCAGTGGAGGCGGGACACGGCCAGGGCGGCGGCAAGCAGCACGACGCCCCACGACATCGCCCGCAACGCCTGCTCCAGGGGGGCCAGCAGCACGGCCCGGTCGATGGGCATCTCGCCCCCGTCGGTGAGGGCGATGGACCCGGTCACATCGGTTGTCCGTCGACGGATGAGGCGCGCCGGCGTGCTCAGCGTCCGCTGCACCACGGTCAGAGCGAAGGCTCCGCCGCCGGCGATGATCGGGGCCACGGCCAGGCGCCCGGTCTGGGCCACGTAGGCGGTCAGCACCGGAAACGCCCCCCAGCTGGCAGCCAGCCCGACGGTGTTGTGGACCACGCCGCCAAACAGCTCGAAGTTGTAACCGATGACGAGCATCGGCCCGAGGACGATGAAGGGAACCAGCGCCAGCCCGACCTGGACCACTCCGGCGACGCCGAGCCCGATGGCGCCGGCCAGCCCGACGACGGTCACCGTGACCAGCGCCCCGCTCGGGATCCGGGTGTGGAGGGGCCGTCCGTTGAGCTCGTCGAGGGCGTGGGCGGCCAACCCGACGGCGAAGAAGAACGCCAACAGCGTGGCGATCAGCCGGGTGGTGTTGACCACCGGGGCCAAGCAGGCGCCGATCACCACATAGGCCAGATGCCAGGCGGTGTAGGGGGGATGGAGCAACGTCCACCAGTCACGCCAGCCGCCGGGCCGGGCCGCGTAATAGGCGGGGCGGGGCGGGTCGGAGCCGTCACCGGGCGCGGGCTCAACCACCGGAGCGGCGCCCCCACATGACCAGACCGCCCCCGAGGCTCATCCGACGCGCCCCCACGTCGATGAAGCCGGCGTCCCTCCACGCCTCGATCGTCCAATCGAGGGGATAGTTCCGGTAGTGGGACGTGATGTTCGGGCCCAGGAACCGGCCGACGTCATACCACGCCCGCCCGCCGGTCAGGAGCCCTCCGGCCGGGAGCACCAGCCGGGTGTAGCCCCACCACCAGAACCGCCAGAACCGGCTCGGGGGGGACCATGAACTCCAGACTGGCCACGGCTCCCCCCGGTTTCACCACCCGGGCCAGCTCGGCCAGGGTGGCCTGGGGATCGTCCACGTAGCGCAGGAGATAGGTGAAGGTGAGGGCGTCGAACGACTGGTCGGGGAACGGCAGCTGCTCGGCCCGGCCGTTCACCAGTTGCACCCGCGGGCCGAGGTGGCGGTGGGCCACGTTGTCGTGTCCCTGACGCAGCATCGGAAGTGTGAGATCGACGCCGACCACCCGGGCCCGGCTCCGATCGGCGATCTGGAGGGCCACCCCGGCCGGACCGGTGGCCACATCGAGGACGGTGTCGGGTCGGTCGGGGACGATGTGGTCGATCATGGCCCGTCGCCACCGGCCGTCCTGGCCCATCGACAGGAGAGCGGCCAGGCGGTCGTAGCGATCCGGGAGCGGCGCGAAGAGCTTCTGGGCGAACCGGTTGGGGCCCACCGGTTCCGAATTCTCCATGGCGCCTCCTCGGGTGCGAGGATCTCACCGTAGGCGGTCGGCGCCCGGGAGGAGTCGTGTGAACAAGAGGCACGTCGATGTCCTCGTGGTCGGGGCCGGCCCGGCCGGGAGCATCGCCGCCCTGGTACTGGCCCGGGCCGGGGCGTCGGTGGCACTGGTGGACAAGGCCGGGTTCCCCCGTGACAAGGCGTGCGGTGACCTCATCGGGCCCCGGGGTCTGGCGGTCCTGGCCGACCTCGGGGTGCCCGAGCCCCCCGGTCTCGATGTCGGCGACATGTTGGTGGTGGGCCCCACCGGCCGCACCGTCCTGCTGCCTTCCTTCGACGGGGTCGACTACCCCGGCCGCGGTCGGGCGGTGACCCGGGTCGTCTTCGACGACGCGTTGCGCTCGGCGGCACTGGCCGCCGGCGCCGTCGCCTACGAAGGGCGCGCCGGTTGACCTCTGTACTCGGAAGGCGCCCTCGCCGGCTTCATCGTGGGACCGTCCGACGGCGGGGGGAACGAAGAGATGTGGGCCGACTTCGTCATCGGCGCCGACGGTGCCACCAGCCACGTGGCCGACAGCGCCGGCCTGGTCGAGCGGGCCCGGGTGCTGTGGGGGTTCGCGGTGCGAACGTATCTGGACCAGTCGGTGGACCTGCCGGCCATCACGTTCTGGGATCAGAACCCGTGGCACGCGTTCCCCGGCTACGGATGGATCTTCCCCGGCCCCGAGGGGGAGGCCAACGTGGGTGTCGGGGTGGGCACGCGGGCCGATCGGAAGGCCGGCGCCCGCGCCGTGCAGGTGCTCCCGGACTACTTGGACCACCTGGTCCGGATCGGTTTGCTCGACCGCCGGCCCGACCGGCCGCGGTCGAGGCAGCTCGGCGGGTGGCTCAAGATGGGCATGGTCGGCACCACCCCGGCGTCGGGACGGGTCCTGTTGGCGGGAGACGCGGCCGGCCTGGTCAATCCGCTCCAGGGCGAGGGGATCGCCCAGGCCATGACCAGCGGACGGGCCGCGGCCGAAGCCATTGTGACTACCCCGGCGACGGCGTGGTCGGTGTACCGGGCCCGCCTGGCCCGGTACCACCTTCCCTACCAACGGGTCACCGCCGCCGGCCATGCCGCGCTGGTAGGGCGTCCGGTCGCGGTCTCCGCCATCGGCCGGCTGCTCACCGCGCCCGGGCTGGGCCCGGCCCTGGCCGGCGGGTGGGGGATCTTCTGGAACGAGCTGCTCGACGGGGCCGCGCCCGGCCGGGCCCGGGGCGTGGCCGCGGCGGCCACGTGGTTGGCCCGGACCGCCACCTCCCGCACCGAGGTGACTCACTGGTTCCGGTCGACCTACGGGGACCCCGACATCCGGCCCGGCGACCCCTCGTCACCGGCGAGGGCATCACGGTACGCTGACCCTCCCACTCCGCCCGCTCCGGCCGGGACGGCCGACCGTCGCCGCCACTGACCCGACCCGCGTCACCGGGACGGTCCCGGTGAGCCCGTCCCCACCGGTCACCGGGCCCGACCAGGAGGTCGACATGGAAACCCCCTCATTCCAAGGTGTCATCGGCGACGACTGGCGGGAGTCCACGCCGTGGTGGCCGGCGTCGCCCTCGCCACCCGAGGGCGCCCCCAACGTCATGCTGGTGGTGCTCGACGACGTCGGTTTCGCCCAGCTGGGTTGCTACGGATCCGACATCGCCACCCCGACCATCGACGGCTTGGCCCACCGAGGGGGTGCAGCTCACCAACTTCCACACCACCGCCCTGTGCTCGCCCACCCGGGCCTGCCTGCTCACCGGCCGCAACCATCACCGCAACGGGCTGGGTCGGGTGGCCGACCTGGCCGTCGGGTTTCCCGGCTACAACGGCGAGGTCCCGAAGGAGAACGGCTTCCTGTCCGAGATCCTCCGCCAGCAGGGCTACGCCACCTATGCGGTGGGCAAGTGGCATCTCACCCCCGACGACGAGACCAGCATGGCCGCTCCCCGGCACAGCTGGCCGATCGCCCGCGGCTTCGACCGCTGGTACGGGTTCCACGGCGGCGAGACCCACCAGTTCGTGCCGGCCCTCTACCACGACAACCACTCCATCAGCCCGCCCCGGTCGGTCGAGGAGGGCTACCACCTGAGCGCCGACTTGGCCGATCAGGCCATCGCCCAGCTGGCCGACCTGCGGGCGGTCGATGTGGACCGGCGCTTCTTCCTCTACTTCGCCACCGGGGCCTGCCACTCGCCCCACCACGCCCCCCGTGAGTGGATCGAGCGCTACCAGGGCCACTTCGACCAGGGATGGGACCGGTGGCGGGAGGAGATCTTCGCCCGCCAGCTCGAGGCCGGCCTGTTCCCGGCGGGCACCGAGATGGCCCCCCGGCCACCGTGGGTCCCGGCCTGGGACGACCTGCCCGAGACCGAACGGCGGGTGGCGGCCCGGTTCATGGAGTGCTTCGCCGCCTTCCTCTCCTACACCGACGACCAGCTGGCCCGGGTGCTCGACTTCCTCGACGCAGACCGGCGACCTCGAGGACACGCTGGTCATCCTGGTCTCGGACAACGGGGCCAGCTCCGAGGGTGGACCCACCGGCTCCATCAACGACAACCGGCTCCAGAACTTCGATCCGGCCGGCACCGCCGAGCTGGCCCGTCGCATCGACGAGCTCGGGGGACCCGCCGCCCACAACAACTACCCGTGGGGGTGGACCATGGCCGGTAACACCCCGTTCCGGCGGTGGAAGCGGGAGGTCCACGAGGGCGGGGTGGCCGATCCGTGCATCGTGAGCTGGCCGGCCCGCATCGGCGCCGGCGGCGGTGTCCGCCGCCAGTTCGCCCACGCCGTCGACATCCTCCCCACGGTGCTGGAGCTGGCCGGCGATCGACCTGCCCGCCACCATCGAGTACGTGCCCCAGTCGCCCGTCGACGGCATCAGCTTCGCCTCGCTGCTGGGTCCGGCCGGCGCGGACGCTCCGGCCGCCCGGACCACCCAGCACTTCGAGATGTTCGGGAGCCGGGCCCTCTACCACGACGGTTGGAAGGCGGTCACCTTCAAGCCGATCGGGCCCCTCTACAACGACGGCATCAACTGGAACGCCCCCTTCAGCGAGGACCGCTGGGAGCTCTACCACGTGGCCGTGGACCCGACCGAGCTCCACGACCTGGCCGCCGGCGAGCCCGGACCGCCTGGCCGACATGATCGAGCGCTGGTGGGTCGAGGCCCGGGCCAACCAGGTCCTCCCCTTGGACAACCGGGTCCTCCACACCCTGGTCTACCCCAAACCCGACCGGAGGGCACCCCGGCTGACCGCCACCTACTACCCGGGGGCCTCCCCGGTGCCCGAGACGGTGGCCGCCAACGTGAAGAACCGGAGCCACGCCATCGACGTCGATGTCACCATCCCTCCCGGAGCACCGGCCGAAGGGGTGCTCCTGGCCCAGGGCTCGGTCCTCGGCGGATTCTCCCTCCACCTCCGGGTGGACGGCTGCGCTACGTCCACAACCTCTACGGCAAGGAGCGCCACGTGGTGGCGGCCCCGAGGCCGTCGGCGCCGGGCGCCACCGGGTCACCTTCCGATTCGAGCGCCGGGAGCCCGTCGGCGGCCAGGCCACCCTCGAGGTCGACGGCGCGACCGTGGCCGAGGGCACCATCCCGGTGTTCACCGTGGCCGCCTTCAGCGCCACCGGCGCCGGCCTCACCTGCGGCTACGAGTTGGGTCCGGCGGTGGGTGAGGACTACCGGGCGCCGTTCGCCTGCACGGCCTCCATCCACTCGGCCACCGTCACCCTCAGCGAGCATGTCCCGGTCAACCCGTTGGTGGAGTTCGAGCGCATCATGGCCGAGCAGTAGCCGGACCGGGGCGGGCCCCGCTGGGCCGTGCCGCGGCCCGACCAGGGCGTTTTCCGCCTCGGGGTCGGTATTCCTTACGAGATTCCTATCTTTAGTTGATCGCCGCCTTACGTCGCCCGAGTGCGAATGGAAGGGTGACGATGCCGTCGAATCGAGTGGAATCGGAAGGTAGTTGGACATGAGCGAGCAGCGGTCCGGAGAGAACGACCCCAACGAAGGAAGCCCGGAAGCCGCCGGAGGCGGCGCCGAGGAGGCCCAGGGCGCGGCGCCGTCCGAAGGGCATCCGATCCCCCTCCCCCCGGCCAACTCCGGCGACGGCGCCCTCTACCCCTCGCCCCCGGCCCCGGGCGACCTCCCCCCGACCGGGCCCACACCGAGCGTCGGCCTGCCGACGCCACCGAGCGGAGTGTGGACCCCGCCGCCCGGGACGGGTTGGATTCCCGCCGCGCCGTCGGCCACTCCCTACGGCGTCTGGCCGGGCGGAGCCGGATCGGCACCGCCCCCCCGCCCGGATGGGCGGGACCCGGATTCGCCTACCCGGCGGGCCCGGCGGCCCGGCCGAAGCCGCGGCGGCGTCTTGATCACTGCCGTGGCGGCGGCGGTGCTGATCGTGGCCATTGTCGGTGGGGTCGGACTCGGCCACGTCGTGTGGCCGACCCAGAGCACGACGGCCAGTGCCCTGAGCCCGTCGGGCTCGGCGGGCTCCCCGGGCTCCCCGGGCTCCTCGGGCGTCTCCGGAGGATCGGGCGGCTCGGCCACCTCTCCGTTCGGCGGCAGCTCGGGCGGGACCGACCCCTTCGGATCGGGGTCGGGCGGCAACTCGTCGACCGGCGCCGGCGCCCCGTCGGACATCTCGGCCATCGCCGCCAAGGTGGATCCGGCACTTGTCGACATCAACACCAACCTCAGCTACGAGGACGAGCAGGCGGCCGGCACCGGCATGGTGCTCACGTCGAACGGTGAGATCCTCACCAACAACCACGTGATCGACGGCGCCACCAGCATCAGCGCCACCGACGTCGGCAACGGCAAGACCTACACCGGCACGGTGGTCGGCTACGACCGCACCGGCGATGTGGCCGTGGTGCAGTTGACCGGGGCCAGCGGGCTGCAGACCGTGTCCACCAGACACCTCGGTCTCGGTGGGCGAGGCCGTGGTCGGGGTGGGCAACGCCGGTGGGACCGGCGGCACCCCCAGCACCGCCGGCGGCTCGGTCGTCGCCCTCAACCAGTCCATCACCGCCAGCGACGAGGCCGGCGGTAACTCCGAGAGCCTCACCGGGCTCATCGAGACGAACGCCGGGATCCAGGCGGGTGACTCGGGTGGCTCACTGGTGAACTCGTCGGGTCAGGTCATCGGCATGGACACCGCCGCCTCGACCAACTCCGAGGATTCGGGTACGCAGGCGTACTCCATCCCCATCACTACCGCCCTGTCGATCGCCAAGCAGATCGAAGCCGGGAAGTCGTCGTACACCATCCACATCGGTGCCACCGGGTTCCTCGGCGTGAGTGTCGAGTCTTCGGCGGGAAGCTCCGGGGACGGCGACGGTGGCTCGGGCTTCGGTGACGGTGGGTCGGGCTTCG
The DNA here is from genome assembly GCA_963747825.1 of uncultured Acidimicrobiales bacterium. Taxonomy (GTDB): domain Bacteria; phylum Actinomycetota; class Acidimicrobiia; order Acidimicrobiales; family RAAP-2; genus Bog-756. The sequence continues at coordinate 103,960 of CAVVGQ010000008.1, read as the reverse complement.
GTGCCGGCGGCTTCGGGGCCGGAGGATCGGACTCCGATGGAGGAGGCAGCAGCAGTAGCACCACCGGCGCCGAGGTCGAGGGGACCCTCCCCGGATCGCCGGCGGCCAAGGCCGGGCTGGCCCAGGGCGACGTGATCACCGGGGTGAACAGCAGCTCGGTGAGTTCGTCGACGGACCTCAGCAACCTCCTCGAGCCCTACCATCCGGGCAACACCGTCCAGCTCCAGTGGACCGACGACCTCGGGGCAGACCCACACCGCCTCGGTCCAGTTGGAGAGCGGTCCTCCCGCCTGACCGACCGCCGGTCAGTTGGCCTGGCTGACCGAACTCATGTTGAAGTCGGGGATGCGCAGCGGCGGCATTCGGGTCCGGTTGAGGTACTCGCCGAGCTCCCGGCCGAATGCCCGCACGCTGGCCCCCACCTCGGTGGCCCGGGCCAGGAGATCGACCGGGCTCTCGTTGAACCGGAAGTTGTTGGCCGCCCCGACCACCTGGCCGTCCTCGACCACGTAGACGCCGTCGCGGGTGAGCCCGGTCAACAGCAGCGTGGCCGGGTCCACCTCCCGGATGTACCAGAGACAGGTGAGCAGCAGGCCGCGCTCGGTCCGGGCCACCAGCTCCTCGACCGAGGCGGTGGCACCGGGCAGCTCGAGCACGAAATTGCCGATGAAGCCGGCCGGGGCCACACCCGACCGGGCGGCGCCGGCCCGGTGGTAGCGGAGCCGCTTGAGACGCCCGTCGGCGATCCAGTCCGTCCGGTAGCAGGGGGAGGCCGTTGTCGAAGACCGAGGTGTCGGCCGACGACGAGGCGGCGGTGAGGAACGGACTGCACTCGAGGCCGGGCTCGGCCGGGTCACTGCGCAGGTCGAACGCCAACGGCGACAGGCGGTCCCCGACCCGGGTGCCGCCACCGTGACGCGCGAACACCGTCCTGCCGTCCTCGGCGTCCCGGCCGCCGGCCTCGAAGGCCAAGTTGACCATCAGGTCCGACACCGCCTCGGGCGGCAGGATGACCTCGTAGCGCCCGGCCGGCCGTTCGAACCGGGTGGCCGACCAGGCCAGGCGGCTGCGCAACCGCTCCTCCATCATCCCGATGGAGACGTCGGAGAAGTCGGCGGTTCCCGCCCCGGCCCAGGTGGAGCTGGCCCCGTCGGCGCTACGGGCCACCAGCTGGAGCGCACCCTCGGGCTGGCAGTGGGCCAGGCGGAGGCCGGTTGAGGTTCCCAGGTACTCGGTGGTGCGCCGATGCTCGGCGAACCCGGCGACGACGTAGTCGCCGGACCGGGCCCGGGTGAAGGCACCGGCCAGTCCGTCCAGTACGCCCGAGAGGACCGACAGGTCGGTCTGCCCGGGCGGGCCACCGAAGCGGGCCCCGGCCGCCGGTATCGACGCCACCTGATCCGGGCTGACGAGCGGGCTCAGGTCGTCGGCCGGTGGTGACCCGGCCGCGTCCTGGGCCGCAGCCCGGGCCAGCTCGGCCACGTCCACGTCGCCACCCCGCCGGGCCACGCCCACCGCCGTCCCGCCCTCGACCGGCCGCATGACGACGACGGTGACCCGGCGGTCGCGGCGGCTGCCGTTGGTGGTGGTGGTGTTGTTGGCGAAGCGCACCTCGACCTCGCTGGTGTCCTCGACGATGGCGACGCATTCGTCGCTCCCGGACCGGGCCGCGGCCAGCACGTCCTCGACCACGTCCTGGGCCGGCGGCAGGCCGTCCGTCGTCATCGGCCCGACTCGCTTGCGGGTGTTGAGGATCCGCACCCCGCCCACCAGCGCCGACGGGCAGCCGTGGGAGACCGGAGCCACCTGGCCGGGCTGGCCCTTGCCGCAGTTGAAGGCGCCTCCGAGCAGATACGTCGACCTGCCCCCGACCGCCTCCAGGGCTCCCCAGAAGTCGGTGGTGGTGGCCTGATAGGCGACGTCCCGGACCTGGCCGGCCAGTCGGCCGTGCTCGATCCGGAAGAACCGCTGGCCGGTGAACTGGAAGTTGTACCGCTGCATGTCGATCGACCAGCTCTTGTCCCCGATGATGTAGAGACCGTGGTCGACCCGGCCGATGAGATCGTCGGTGGTCGGGACCGTCGCCTTCGGCCGGCTGCAGTGAGACGTTGGCCATCCGCTGGATCGCCACGTGGAGAGGAGAGTCGGCGAAGGCGCAGCCGTTGGACGCCCCCGACCCGCTGACGGCAGCGATGGACCGGTCGAGTTGGTACCCGGCCAGAACGCCGTCGTGTACAAGGTCGAAGGACTGTCCCGGTACGCCCTCGTGGTCGATGGCCACGGTGGCCAACCCGTTCGGAGTGGTCCGGTCCCCGGTGACGTGCATGACCTCGGAGCCGTACTGGAGGGTCCCGAGCTGGTCGAAGGTGGCGAACGAAGTACCGGCGTAGGCCGCTTCGTAGCCCATGGCCCGGTCGAGCTCGGTGGCATGGCCGACCGACTCGTGGATGGTGAGCCACAGATTGGTCGGGTCGATCACCAGGTCGTACCGGCCGGGATCGACCGACGGCGCCCGGACCTTCTCGGCCAGCAGTTCGGGAAGCATGTCGAGTTCGTGCTCCCAGTCCCAGCCGGTGCCGAGGAGGTACTCCCAACCCCGGCCCACCGGCGGTGCCACTGTCCTCATGCTCTCGAAGCCGCCGACCGGGTCGATGGCGAACACCTCGACGACGGGATGGACCCGGACCCGGCGCTGGGTGGCTTCGGTCCCGGCCAGATCGGCGTAGAAGGTGTCCTCGGTCACGGCCAGGACCTCGGCGGTCACGTGGTCGACCACATCGGAGCCCAACAGCTGCTGGCTCCACCCGGTCAGAAGGCCGACCTTGTCGGCCAGCGGTACCTCGACCGGATCGACACCGTAGGGGGAGGTCCAGGCGACCACGCCGTGGCCGGGCTCTCCGGCCAGATCGACCCGGGTCCCGCCGGCCCTGGCGATGATCCGGGCGGAGTCGACCGCCCGGACCACCAGTTCGGCGGCCGGCCCGGCCCCGGTGGCCACCGTGGCCGCGAAGCCCATGGCTCCGTCCACCACCACCCTGACCCCCATGCCCAACTCGGTGTCGTCGGCCGCCCCCTCCAGTCGGCCGTCCCGGAGGCGGACCTGTTGGGAGCGGATGCGCTCGACATGGAGCTCGGCGTGGGCACAGCCGTGCCGCTCGGCCTCGGCCCGCACCGCCTCGCCGGCCGCGGCCAACTGGCCGGAGCCGAGGGGGCCGGGGGGCGAGACGGGCGCCATGGGCGAGACGATAGACGTCGGCCCGACCACCGACGATCAGGTGACGCCGGACCCGACCGGGGCCGACCGGCACGGGGATCGGGACCGCGGGTACCGTACGGGCGTGATCCCCGACCGGCACATCCTGGGCGGCTCGGAGGTGACCATCCCGCCGCTCGGGGTGGGCACCTGGGCCTGGGGCGACCGGTCCACCTGGGGCATGGGCGGCTACGACGCGCGGGCTGACCCTGGCTTCGATCGAAGAGGCGTGGGACGCCTCCATCGACGCCGGCGTCACCCTGTTCGACACCGCCGAGATCTACGGCGGGGGAGAGAGCGAACGGATCATCGGCGAGCTGCTGGCCGCCGACCCGGCCCGGGCCGCCTCGGTGGTCATCGCCACCAAGTTCATGCCCTCGCCGTGGAAGGTGAACGTGAAGAGGTCACTGCTCAAGTCGCTGCGGGCCTCGCTCGACCGCCTCGGGCTGCCGGCCGTCGACCTCTACCAGATCCACGGACCGATCAGCCTGCGGTCCCACGCCGCACTGGCCGAGGCCCTGGCCGCGCGCCCACGGCGGGGCCTGGTCAAGGCAGTAGGGGTCTCCAACTACTCGGCCGGGGAGACCCGGTCCATCGCCGCCGAGCTGGCCGACGGCGGTATGCAGCTGGCCACCAACCAGATCGAGTTCTCGCTGCTGCGACGGTCGCCCGGAGACGGGCGGCCTGCTGGCCGCCTGTGCCGAACTCGGGGCGTGCTCCCCCTGGCCTATTCGCCCATCGGCCAGGGCCGCCTCACGGGCAAGTACTCGACGGCCAACCCTCCTCCGGGCAAGCGGCAGTTCTCCAACCATCCGATGGAGATCGTCGACGCCGTGGTGGCCGAGTTGCGGACCATCGGGGACAAGCACGGGGGCAAGACGCCCAGCCAGGTGGCCCTCAACTGGGTCATGGCCAAGGGGGCGGTCCCCATTCCCGGAGCCAAGAACCGCCAGCAGGCCGAGGAGAACGCCGGTGCCCTCGGGTGGAGCATCGACGACGACGATGTCGGCCCGGCTCGACGAGGCCGCTCTGCCCGGCCGGAGGACCCTGCAGAGCCGAATCTGGCAGCATGGGTGACACCTCCCTGACCAGGCCCGATCCTCCGCCCGGGGACCGGGCGAAAACGCGCGTGTGCCGATACCCACCCGTTGGATAGGATTTCGGCCTCTCGACGATCCGGTACTGCCGTCGCCACCGAGGAGCCCATATGACCAGGACTGGCCGACCATCGCTCAGCACCGGCTCCCGTCAGGCCAGGGGGGCGTCCGATGAGCGACTCGAAACCCCGTTCCTTCCGGATGGCGACGGTGGTGATGGTCGCCGCGGTCCTGAGCGCGGCGATGGCGGTCTGGGCGTCAGCGCCGCCGTCCCCGTCGGGGGCGGCCGACGCCTCGCCCTCCTCGGTCAACTCGGCCAGCACCTCGAGCCGGGGCGTGACCAAGTCCACCATCAACGTGGTCTTTCCGGTGGTGTCGCTCAACTCGCTGGCCGGCCAGGAGGGGTTCGCCCAAGATGCCGAGTTCGGTGAGCAGTCCAAGGCCATCAACTTCTACGTGGGCCTGATCAACGACTCGGGCGGGATCAACGGGCGGAAGATCCACGCCATCATCACCACCTTCGACCCCACCAACGAGGCGGAGATGCGGTCGTTGTGCAAGACCTGGACCGAGGGCTCGCCGGCCGCCTTCGCCGTCCTGGACGGGGTGGGGGACTGGACCGGTGACGACGAGCTGTGCATCGCCCAGGAAGGCCACACCCCCTTCATCGGGGCCTGGACGACGGTCACCAACTGGACCAACGAGGGCTCGCCCTATCTGTGGTGGACCGGACCCGACGACGCCACCATTCTCCAGGCCGTCGTCAACTGGGGACTCAGCTCCGGCCTACTGGGCGGTTCCCACAAGGTGGCGGTCGTGGCCGGCGACCGGGCTTCGGACCAGGCGGCCCTCAAGCAGTACCTGCTGCCCGACCTCCGACGGGCCGGTATCAGTCCGTTGGTAAAGACCATCGCCGCCGACCCCTCGGAGACCTCCACCACCGACACCGAGGCCCCCCTGGTGGTCCAACAGCTCCGGAGCGCCGGGATCACCTCGGTCATCCCCCTGATCCCCTTCAACGTGTTCTATCCGGTGCTCCAGGCCGAGACCGAGCAGAGCTACTACCCCAAGCTCCTCCTCAGTGACTACGAACAGAGCATCAATGCCGCCCTGGGCTTGATCCCCATCCCTTACGAGAAGGCGCTCGACGGCCAGGAGGGCCTGACCACCGAGACGCTCGGGGGTGGCGCCAAGTACTCCGACTTCACCGGGCCGTTCGGCTACGACCCCGGAGTGGAGGCGTGCTGGCAACCGTGGCACAAGGCCTACCCGCAGATCCCGTCCGGGGACACCACCGACTTCCTCGAGCAACAGGGGCCGGTGGTCAGCTGGTGCCAGGTCATCACCCTGTTCGAAAAGGCGGCCAAGGCGGCCGGGTCGGACCTGAACCGACGCACGTTCGTGACCGCCCTGTCCAAGATCAAGAACTTCCCGGGCACGGTGACGCCGATCCTCAGCTTCGGGCCGGACAAACGGTACGGACCGACCGAGTACAAGATCGTGAAGCTGCGGAACAACGTCCCGCCGACATCGGCGTGCCAACTGACCTCCCAGGGCAAGACCCAGGGCACGTGCTGGGTGACGGTCCAGAACTTCACCCCGCTGCCCACCGGCTGACCGGGACCCACGAGCCAGCCCATGGACCACGTCCAGGTCGAGTTCACCATCGACGACCGCGCCGTCGGCGAGGCCATCCTCGACTCACTCCTGGCCGACGGCCTGGTGGCCTGCGGCCAGACAATGGGACCGGTGGTCAGTCGCTACTGGTGGGACGGTTCGCTCCAGGAGTCCGAGGAGTGGATGGTGTTCCTCAAGACCCGCACCGAGTTGTCGGCCAGGGTGATCGACGCCATCGTGGCCCAGCATCCCTACGACACCCCCGAAGTGGTGGTGCTCCCCATCGTCGACGGAGCCCGGCGGTATCTCGAGTGGATCGACGACGTCACCGCCGGGTGAGCCGGCCGACCGGGCCGACGCCCTGATCGGGCCCGGATCGTCAGGCCAGGATCTTCGTCCAACCCTCACCCACCGGGGCCATGAACACGGTGGTGAGCCTCATGGAGCGGTGGAGCCATCGGCCGTCCACCCTCTGGTACGCGTCCTGCTCGAACCCGCACATCCAGTAGGACGAGCCGTCGGGTCGCCGGCACGGGCTGAGCAGGTCCCAGCGGGCCGAGGCCGTCTCCCCGTCGACGCCCACGTCGATGCGGGGCCGGACGAACAGGTGGCACGAGAAATCCAGGGTGGGAGCGGCCAACCGGTCGGCGATGGCGGCCCTCCCGGTCACGGTGCCCAGGCCCGGGCCGCCGTCCCAGGTCCCGTCCTCGGTGAACAGAGCGGCGGCTTCGTCGGCCACCTGCCTCAGCGTGTCCGGGTCCGCCACCCGGCCGGCGACGAAGCGCCGGTCGACCAGCTCCCCGTAACGGGCCTTCAGCGAGTGGAGCTCAAGCTCGGACTCGGTGGCTTCGACCCGCCGGCGCAACGACGCCACCTCGGCCGCCAACTCGTCGATGGTGGTCATGACCTCTCCTTTTCACCGTCCGACTCTCCCAGTATGGGCGGACGGTGCGCACCGGGAGGAGCCCGATAGCGTGACCGGGCGTGAAGCGCCCCCCGGACCCGCGGGATCGGAGCCGGGCGGACGCGGTCGGCGAGGTGGTCGACCTGGTGGTCCGGCTCGAGGCTCCCGACGCCCTCAACATCTACGACGAGGCGGCCTGTGTGGCCGCCGGCGAACGGTCCGGAGCGGCCACCGCCCGCATCGAGGCACTCCGGAGCTACCTGGTGTCCCACTGGTCGGCAACGACGGTGCTGGTCGGGGAAGCTCCCGGCCGGCACGGGGCGCGCTGGACGGGCGTGCCCTTCACTTCGGTCCGCCAGCTCACCGGGTCGGGCCCGGACGAGGCCACGGCCCGCACCGTCCAGAGGGTGTTGAGCGAGCTGGGCTGGTCCCACCGGGTCCTGTTGTGGAACGCGTCGGTGCTCCTCCCGCCCGGCAATCGGGATCCCCGTCGCCCCGAGCTCGATGCCTGCGCCCCGGTGCTCGATCTGATCTGTCGGGGACGGACCGTGCTCGCCGTGGGCCGCCACGCTCAGCGTATGACCGGCGCCCCCTATATCCGCCACCCGTCCCATGGGGGAGCATCGCGGTTCGCCGCCGGGCTCCGGGCTGCCCTCGGCCCCAACGTCGAGAACCGGGTGGCGCCGGTGGCTTCGTCCGCCTGAGCGGTGTCCGGGCCGGCTGGGCCGGGCCGTGGGCGCCGGTGGAGGCTTCCTCCCGCCGGACCCGATCGCCGGGCTGCAGCACCGGGCTGCGACGAACGGTGGCGGGCGAGCGGTCGTACACTGCAGGCATGTACCTCGGCCACGGATCGTGGGTTGTCCTGGTGTTGTTCGGCGCCACCTTCGCCATGCGCTACCTCTCGTCGCAACGGCGGCGGGGCCCACGGCGGGGTCCGTCACAGAGCTCGTTCACCGGCCTCGACCGACCGGGTCCGCCGTCGACGCCACCGACCGGGCCGGCGGGCAACAGCCCCGATCCGGGGGCGGGATGGGGGTCGGGGACGGGGACCGCCCCGGCCTGGTACCGCGATCCCTTCTTGGCCCATCAGCACCGGTACTGGTCGGGGACGGAGTGGACCGACCAGGTGGACGACAACGGCGTGGCCGGCACCGACCCGCCGCCGCCGGTGTCCCAGGGGCACCCCCGGAGTTGACGACGACCCGGAGGGTGCCGGTACCGTCGGGGGACTCACAGGAGGTGGGAGGCGTGAGACCAGCCGCGGGACCCAAGATCTGCCTGATCGGAGCGGGCGGGATGTCCTTCGGTCCGATCATGGCGCTCGACGCCATCAAGACCCGTCGGACCCGGGGCGCCACCATGATGCTCCACGACGTGGATCCCCAACGGCTGGAGGTGACCCACCGGTTCGCCACCCGGGCCAACGAACGCAACGGCAGCCCGATCACCATCGAGGCCTCCACCGATCCGGCCGAGGCCATGTCGGGAGCGGACTTCTGCCTGACCAGTGCCGAGATCGGCCGATGGCCGCACTGGATCGAGGACTACGAGATCCCGTGCCGGTACGGCGCCACGCAGATCACCGGTGAGAACGGCGGGCCGGGTGCCGTCTTCCACTCCCTCCGGTCGATCAAGACCATGCTCGGCATCTGCGACGACATCCAGCGCTACTGCCCGGACACGTTCCTCATCAACCTGACCAATCCGCTGAGCCGGGTGACCCTGGCCATCAACAACGCCACCCCCATCCGCAACGTCAGTCTGTGTCACGAGTTCGCCGGCGGGCTGTCCCGCGTGGCCAACCTCCTGCGCATCCCCAAGTCCAAGATCACCGCCCAGGCGTCGGGTATCAACCACTTCACCTTCTTCACCGACATCCGGCGGAACGACACCGGCGAGGACCTCTACCCCCGGCTCCGCCGGCTGTGGCAGCGGCGCTACTTCGACTACCCGCCCCCGGTCACGGCGGCGGCCCGGCAGCTGGTGAAGGTGCCGTGGGTCCAGATCGCCGTCGAGCAGATGTACGCCCCCCTGGTCGCCCACATGTTCCGTGAGTACGGGCTCCTGCCGTGCTCCGTCGACAGCCACATCGGCGAGTACGTCCCGTTCGCCAAGGACGTCGCCGGGTGGCATCCGGTGCCGGTCTACTTCCACCAGGGCGTGGGCGCCCAGTTCGAACGGCTGGTGACCAAGTACGGCAACGGCGACTCGCACGTGCCCATGCACCGGGCCGGACGATCGGCCGAGGAGGTCTTCCCCATCGTCGGGGCCATGGCCACCGACCATCACCGCCGGCTCAACGCCGTCAACGTCCCCAACCAGGGCTACGTGCCCAACCTGCCCGAGGGGGCCATCGTCGAAGTGCCGGCCACCGTCGATGCCGGCGGGGTCACCCCGACGGTGGTGCCGCCGATCATCGAGCCGCTGGCGGAGTTCATGCGGACCCAGATCGAACTGCAGGACCTGGTGGTGAAGGCGGCTCTCACCGGTGACCCGGCCCCTGCCTTCGAGGCGCTGCGCCGCGACCCGCTGTCGCCGCCCGACGAGGCCTCGTGCCGCAAGATGTTCGACGAACTGATGGTCCTCCAGGCCGACGCCCTGCCTTTTTGAGCGGCCGGTCGGGCCCGGCGAAGTCGAAGGCCATCCCCGAGGTCCCGGTGGTGCCCACCCGGTCGTGAGCGACGTCGACCCCCGGTTGGGCCATGGGCGGCCCGGAGCGGGTGGGCACACCGCCGCCTCGCCGACCGGCCCGACAACGGACGTTCTCATCCGGGAGGCAGCCGGGCCGCCATAAACCGGCGCCGGCGCCGGCTCCGAGGTTCAAGGTCGCCATCGATGCTGTCGACGTTAAGAGGAGCTATCCACCGAGGCATCAGCCAATGACACCATCGGGCACCAGTCCCCTCGCCGAAGACGTTCGGCCCGCATCGGTGGCCGTGCCGCGCCCCCCGGAGGGACCGGACCCTCAACGGCGGTTCGTCAAGCCCACCACCCTGGCCTACCTGATGGGCCCGGCCGCCCTGGTGGCCCTCCTCGTGCTCATGCGGTTCCACGACGTGGCCCAGGAGTCGGTGTGGCTGTGGGTGGCGGTGTTCATCGCTCGTCCCGCTGGTGAGCCTGGCGCGCCGACCGCCTCTACACGTTCCGACCGAGCCCCCTCACCCTCAACGCCCGGGTCGCCGCCCAGGCCGCCGGCGGTGACCAGTGGTCATCTACCTCTCCGGGTGGGGCCCGGTGCTGGCCGGGCGCCTACGCCTTCCTGGCCCTCGAGAACGTTTCGCGCGGTGGGTCCCGGGTCTGGCGGATCACCGCCCTGTGGAGCCTGGTCGGGATCGCCGTCGGCCAGGTGGCCATCTCGCAGGGATGGGCGCCCGTCGGCGCTTGTCGGTGTCCAAGGCCAACGCGCTGGCCGTCATGGGCGCGTTCGTCCTGTTCTTCATCATCCGCATGGCCGGGGCCACCATGGAGCAGAAGGAGGAGGCCGAGGCGTCGATGCGCCTGAGCGAGGACCGGTTCCGGTCCCTGATCCAGAACTCGTCCGACGCCACCATGGTCATGGACGAGCAGCGGGATCTGCACCTTCGTCAGCCCGGCCATCCACCGAGCTCCTCGGGCATGGCGCCCGACGACCTGGTCGGCCAGATGGCCACCGACTTCGTCCATCCCGACGACCGCGAGCGGGTACGGGACCGGCTCGGCGCCGAGTTCCAGGCCGGCGCCGGCACCGACGCTCGTCCAGTTCCGCATGGGGTCGGGACGACGGCGAGTGGCGCGACGTCGAGGCCGTGGTCACCAACCAGCTCGATCCGCCCATCGGTGGCCGGCTACGTGGCCAACATCCGCGACATCACCGAGCGCAAGGAGTTCGAGGCGCTCCTGGCCCATCGGGCCCTGCACGACCCGCTCACCGGACTGGCCAACCGCCAGCTCATCCTGGACCGGGCCGAGCAGATGCTGGCCCGGGTCCGTCGGACCTTCGACCCGGTGGCCGCCTACTTCATCGACCTCGACAACTTCAAGGACGCCAACGACTCGCTGGGCCACGAGGCCGGGGACAAGCTCCTCCAGGCGGTGGCGGCCCGCCTCACCGCCATGCTGCGGGCCAGCGACACCGTGGGCCGGCTGGGAGGTGACGAGTTCGTGATCCTGGTCGAGGGGGTCTCGCTGGCAACCGGTCCCGACGCTGGTGGCCGAACGCATCCGCGAGGTGCTGCGAGAGCCGTTCCGGATCGAAGGGTACGAGGCCCTCCCGATCACGGTGACCGCCAGCATCGGGATCGCCACCGGGGACCGGGCCACGGCCCAGGAGCTGCTGCGCGATGCCGACATCGCCCTCTACCGGGCCAAGGCGGCGGGCAGGAACAGCTTCGTCCTCTTCGAGCCGGCCATGCAGTCGGCGGCCATCGATCGGCTCGAGCTGCGGTCGGACCTCGATGCCGCCCTGGACCACCGGCCAGTTCTTCCTCCTCTACCAACCCATCCTCGATCTCGACGACCTGCGGCATCCGCGGCGTCGAGGCCCTGATCCGGTGGCGCCACCCCCTACGCGGGGACCATCCCCCCGACGATTTCATTCCCCTCCTCGAGGACAGCGGGCCGATCATCGAGGTGGGGCGGTGGGTGCTCGGCCGAGGCCTGCGTCCCAGGCGGCGCAGTGGCGACGACCAGGGACACCCGATGGCCATGTCGGTCAATGTCTCGATGCGACAGCTCGAGTCCGACCGTCTGGTGCGATGACGTCAAAGAGGCGCTGTCGCGGAGCACCCTGGATGCCGGCCTCGCTGACCCTCGAGGTCACCGAGTCGACCCTGATGCGCGACGCCCGGACCACCGTCGCCCGGCTGAAGGAGCTGAAGGAGATCGGCGTGATCATCGCCATCGACGACTTCGGCACCGGCTACTCCTCGATGGCCTACCTCCGCCAGTTCCCGGTGGACATCCTCAAGATCGACCGGTCGTTCGTGGCCGACATGAACGGCTCGCCCGACGCCCACGCCCTGATCCACACCCTGGTCGAGCTGGGCCGCACCCTCGGGCTGGTCACCCTGGCCGAGGGGATCGAGGTCGCATCCCAGCTCGAGGGGTTGCGGGGGGAGCGGTGCGACACGGTCAGGGCTACATGTTCTCCCGGCCGGTCCTGCTCCGCCGCCATCGAGTGTCTGCTCGACGGAGCGTGCGGACCATCCGCGGCCCCTCAGCACCCTGTCGCCCCACGCCGCCACCGCCTAGGACACACCCGGGGGACGGCACCGAAAGGTCGGATGTCCGACATGGCTCAGCGGATGGCGAGGGCCAGGACCAGACCGAGGGGCAGGAAGAGCCATCCCCACCGGACGGCCACCATCACCACCCCCGACCGGTAGCCGTACAGCACCGCCTGTTGGGGAGGGTTGAAGGCGGGAGGTCCGCACGCCGACAGGACGGCGATCACCTCGACGGCGGTGGACCGGATCACGACCGCCACGATCACCAGGAAAGCGATCCGGGTGGCGGTGAGGAACAGCCATCGCGAGACGTCGGGTGTCGAGTAGGAGACGGCGGCGTTGTGCGGGTGGAACACCGATCCCATGTACAGCCCGGCCCCGACGAAGGCCAGCAGGGGCCCGGCCACGATCAGCACCCAGTGCGATGCCCTGGGAGCCGGACCGGCCAGATGCAGGACCAGACCGAGGGCCACCGCCACCAACATCGACTGGTCGGCCCATGTGGTCGAGCGCCGCTGGGGGATGGGCGCATCCCGGCGCATCAAGTGGATGCTGGCCGCGTTGGACAGGGCGTAGGCCGCGTTGGTCAGGGCCGAGATCGTGCTTCCGGCCGGTCCGATCAGGGCCCCGGCCAACGGCTGTACCCAGAACGCCCCGTTGGGGAAGGCGGCCCAGCCCTCCAGGGCGGACAGTCCGCGGCTGCGGCGACCCGGGAGGGCCAGGGCCGCTCCGAGCAGCAGCCACCCGACCCCGGAGATGAGGAGGGGGTCGAGGACCTGGCGAAATCCGGTCAGGCGCCAGGCGGAGAACAGGCCCAGCAGGGCGGCGGTGGCCACCAGTTGGATCCGGAGATAGACGGGCCACGCCCGTTGCAGCCGGGGACCGGACCGGCGGACCACCAGTCCCATCAGCGCCCCGGCGCCATACGCACCGAAGGTGACAACGAGGGTCACGACCGGGCGGTGGTCCGCGGCCTGCTCGACGGGCCGGCCGGGCCCGTCTCAGGACATCGACTCGTCGAGATCGCCCAGGGACGCGGATGAGCTCGAGGTTGGCCGTGTAGTCGACCGGGCACGCGATCACCGACACGGTGTCGGCGGCCGAGCGCGGCACGGAGGGTCGGGAGGAGCTCCTCGGCGAGGTGATGCGGTAGCCGACGGCTCCGAAGCTCTCCGCGTAGGCGACGAAGTCAGGGTTCCCGAAACCGGTGTCGATGTCGTGGCCCAGCTCGAGGTCCATCTTCCAGCTGATCAGGCCGTAGGCGTCGTCCACCCAGATCAGGATCACCATGGCGATGCCCTCCCGCAGCGCCGTCTCGATCTCCTGGCTGTTCATGAGAAAGGCGCCGTCACCCGTGGCCACCAGGATCCGTGCCTCGGGTCGGGCGATTTTGGCCCCGATGGCGCCCGGAACCGTCCAGGCCATGGTCGACAGTCCATTGGACATCAGGCAGGTGTTGGGCGCGTACGTGGGGTACAGGCGGGCCATCCACATCTTGAGCGCTCCGGTGTCGACCAGGACGATGTCCTGGCGACCGAGCGCCTTACGGGTGTCGGCGACGATCCGGGCAGGAGCGAGCGGAAACCGGTCGTCACCGCCGCCACGACTCGAGCTCTTCGGCCAGCAGGCGCCGGATGCGCTGCTCGGCGGCGTGTGGCGGGAACGCACCGCCGACCTCTTCGGCCAGCACGCTGAGGCTCCGGCCGATGTCCGCCTGCAGGCCCACGGCCACGGTGTAGTGACGGTCGACCTCGGCGGGGAACCGGTGGATGTGGATGATCTTCTTGTCCCCCCGCGGGTTGATGCGGACCGGGTCGAACTCTTGGAGCTCGTAGCCCACCGCCACCAGCACGTCCGCCTGGTCGAAACCGAAATTGACGTAGTCGTGCCTCATGAAGCCCACCGTGCCGAGAGCCTGTGGGTGGTCGTCGGGGAGTATCCCCTTGCCGTGGAAGGTGGTCGCCACCGGTATGCCCAGCAGCTCGGCGAACTGGCGGAGGGCCGGACCGGCATGGGCCCGGGTGGCCCCGTGGCCGGCCAGCACGATGGGGTTCCGTGCCTCCCTGAGGACGGCGACGGCCCGGGCCACCTGGTCGGGCGACGGCTCGTCCGGGCGGGGGATGCTGACGGGCAGGGGACGGGCGTCGGCGGGGGCCCCTGCCTTCTCGACGTCCTCGGGCACCGCCAGGTACACCGCCCCGGGCCGCTCGGTCTGCGCCAGCTTGAAGGCCTTCCGGACCATCTCGGGGACGGCGGCGGGTGTAGCCACCAGTGCCGACCACTTGGTGACCGGGGCGAACATCGACACCAGGTCCACTCCCTGGTGCGACTCCTTGAAACTTCGGTCCATGCCCACCTGGGCCGACAGCGCCACCAGCGGGGTGGAGTTGGTGGTGGCGTCGGCGGTGCCGAGCAACAGGTTGATGGCCCCGGGACCGAGGGTGGCCGAGCACACGCCGGGCCGTGCCGGTCAGGCGCCCGTAGGTCTCGGCCATGAACGAAGCGCCCTGTTCGTGGCGGACCAGCACGTAGCGGATCGACGAGCGCGACAGCGCCTCGACCAGATGGATGTTCTCCTCGCCCGGTATGCCGAAGACGTGGGTCACGCCCTCGTTCTCGAGACACTCCACGACCAACTCGGCGGCCGTGGTACGGGATCCCTCACGATGGCGATCCTAGGAGAGCCCCTCGTCGGTGCGGGCAGCCGGAGTCCGGTCATCCGGGACGGCCGTCCGGCCCTAGGAGGAGCTGCGCGTCGATCTCCTTCAGGTCGAAGTAGTCGCGCCACCGGGTGACCAGTCCGTCTCCGTCCACCTCGACCACGGTGCTCCCGTGGATCTCGATGGGGATCGTGCCCCCGAGCGTCCCCCGCCCGATCCATTCGAAGGCACCGCCCGAGTCATCTCCGTGCACCGAGACGATCTCCTGGCGCCAGTCGGGGAACGATGCCTTGGTCATCTCCTCGATGGCGGCGATGTCGGTGGTCGGGGGGTTGACCGGGTCGCTGAAGAGCGCGCCGGGGGCGAAGAACGACGGAAAGTCCCCTTCCGGGCCCGAGCGCCACCTCGAGCCTCTCGGCCCACGTCGACCAGTCCATGCCGTCACCGTACCCCGCCGCCCTCGGGGCCGGGCGGCCGGCCGGCATTCGCTACCGACCGGCCGGCAGTAGCCTGCGCCCATTCGACGGTGTGGCATCGATGCGTCGGGGGAGGCGAGTCGGTTGACAGTTCCGGGAAGCGTGGCGCTCCGCACCGGCAGGCCCTACGTGGTGGTGTCGGCCGACGCCCACGCGGCGCCGGACGACCTCGACCAGTTCCTCAGCTACGTCGACCCTGCCCACCGCGAGGCCGTGGCGGCGTTCGGCGACCTCTCGTCGGTGGCCATTCCCATGTTCGGCGGTGTCGACCCCGGAGCGGTCGACGATCCGGACGCCGTCCGGGCGGTGGCCACCCGTCGTCTGGCCGGGATGGGTGTCGACACCGAGGCCGCGGCCGGATGGCTGTCCCACTACAGCAGTGACTGGGTCTTCGCCTCCGACGCCGACGGCCGGCGCCTGGCCGTGCTCGAGGACCAGGGGATCCACGCCGAGGTGACCTTTCCGGGCCCGGTGCTGGCCGGCGGGCTGTCGCCGGCCATGTACCTCGGGCGGCCACACCACCAAGGGGCTCGAGGTGGTGTGGCCCGCCCTGCACGCCTACAACCGGTGGCTGGCCGAGTTCTGTGCCGCCGCACCGGGACGTCGGGCCGGCGTGCATCGCCATCGACCTGCACGACATGGACCGCGCCGTGGAGGAGATCGCCTGGGCCCGGGCCGCCGGTCTGTTCGGCGGGATCATGCTGCCGGCCATGTCGGTGCGGGGCGGCCTGCCCGGCTACGCCGACGACTACTACGAGCCGCTGTGGAGCGCCTGCGAAGACCACGGCATGGTGGTCAACCTGCACACCGGCGCCTCGGGCACGGCCACCGACGCCAAGCAACTCTATGACCAGCGAGCACGGCGGGTTCCTCGGGCTCTACGAGGTGTTCGTCTTCACCCGGCGACCGCTGTGGTTCATGATCTTCGGCGGGGTCTTCGACCGCCACCCGCGGCTGAAGGTGACCGTGACGGAGAACGGCGTCCAGTGGCTCCCGTCGCTGATCCGGGACATGGAGTCCTTCTTCGACACCCACGGTGGCGCACCGGTTGCGCTCCTACCTCGAGCTCCGTCCGTCCGACTACGTCGACCGGCACGTGCACCTGGGCGGTTCGCTGATGAAGCGGTACGAGGCCGAGATGCGGGAGGAGATCGGCAGTCGGCCGCCTGATGTGGGGTGCCGACTACCCCCACCTGGAAGGGAGCGGCCCCGGTCCACCGCCTGGTCCTGCGGCACGTCTTCGGCGGGATGCCCGAGGACGGACCTCCGACGGATCCTCGGCCTCAACGCCATCGATCTCTTCGGCTTCGACGGCGCCCTGCTGGCAGGAGGTGGCCGCCCGGGTCGGGCCCGACGGTGGAGGACCTGTCCACCCCGGTCGCGCGATGGACGACATCCCCGAGACCTTCAGCTGGAGCCTGGCCCGACCGGTGCCGCTGGTCGCCCGGGCCGCCAGCGACGCCTGACGCCGGGGCCGGTGGCGGGGTGATCCCCGGTCAGGTGGGGGCTGTCGGTGGTCCGGACGATCACCACCGAACAGAGGGACCGGGTGGCGCAGTGCTGGCTGACCGACCCGAGGACCATCCCCGAGAACTGCCGTGGCCCCGGCTGCCAACCACGAGCAGGTCGGCGTGCCGTGAAGCCTCGACCAGCACCTCGGCCGGGTGCCCCGGTGACCGCCCTGGTGTCGATCGTCACCGTCGGGAACTCGGGCTACCAGTGCCCTCGACGATGTGGTCGACCATGGAACGGGTGTCGGCCACCGGGTCGTAGTCCGTCGGGTACGGGGACAACCGTCCCCCGGAGATGCCCCAGCGGGACCCCTGCCACGCGCCCATGACCTCCAGCCGGAACCCGGTCATGCGGCCCTGTTCGGCGGCCCAGCGGGCGGCGGCGACCGACGCATCGGATCCCGTCGACCCCCACCACGGTGGGGCCGATCTTGTGTGCTTCGGAGTCCGGTGTCACGGGGTGCTCCTTGTCGTGTCTATCTCGTGTCCCGTCGCACGGTGGTCGGGAGACGGCCGAACCGGCCGACCGCCTCAGGTCGCCCTCGACTCCTCGACGGTGAGCTCGGCCGCGGGGTCGGCCTCGAGCCGCTCGTCGGGGATCGGTAGCACCGCTGCGGACCGACAGGCCGAACGTCCCGCTCGTCGAGCCGCTGTTCCGCCCGGTCCGAGCACGCGAGCCGCTCCCTGAGGCCGGCGGCACGGCGTCGTCCCCCTCCTCGGCGGTGAGCCGCTCCGCCGGGTCGGCCATGTCGCCGCCCTGGTTCGCCGCGGCCCGGTCCTCCCGGCCGGCGACCACGGTCTCGGAGAGGAGCGCTTCACACGGGCCCGCTCCTCTTGCAGTAGTGCCCGAGCGCGCTTGTTCGTCCATGCTTCCTCCCGGATCTTGACGTCGTCGGACCCGAATCGTCTCCGTGCGGGCCTCGGCAACGTGCCCAAACGTACCTGACCGCAGGGGGACGGCGGCCGGCCCCCGACGGCCACCCGGATCCCCGCCCTGTCCGTCCGCGCCGCCTACCATCGGGGGCCATGTCGATGGGATGTCCGCTGCTCGATCAACTGCCCCACCGGAGCTATGACGTGGACGGTACCCATGTGGTCGAGCTCGACATCACCGAGGACATGCGGGCCCATCGGGAGCCGTCCACGGTGGCCTGATCGCCAGCCTGTGTCGACCGGGCGGGTGCCTATGCCGTGCCACCGCGACAGACGGCGCACGGTCGCCACCTCCGGCGTCGCCCTCAGCTACCTGGCCGCAGCCGGCGCCGGTCCTCTGCGGGCGGTGGCCACCGCCCTCCGGGTGGGGGGCCGCCAAGGGGTGGTGGAGGTCCGGGTCCATGATGCCGGAAGCGACGACCTCCTCGTGGCCACCGCCCTGCTCACCTTGAGCTACCTCGACGACGGGCGCCGGGACTGACCTCTCCGAGGGACGCATGCCCCGGCGCCGATCACACGTCGGGAATCAGGGTGGTGATGCAGAACGGGTGCCCGGCCGGATCGAGCAGGACCCGCCACACCTCCGGATTCGGCTGGCTGTCGGCTTTGCGGGCCCCGACGGCCAGCGCTTTCGTCTCCGCCCGGTCGAGGTCGTCCACCGACAGTTCCAGATGGATCTGCTTCGGTGCCGGTCCAGTCGGCCAGTCGGGAGGCGAGTCGTCATCGACCTTCTGCATGGTCGAGGAGGATCCCCGCCCCCTTGACGGGCCACAAACCCCTCGGACTCGAAGTACGACCTCCAGATCGAGCATCCGGCGGTGAGAAGGTGGACAGGCCGGCCGGATCCGAGCTGTCCAGTGACACCGACCCGGTTCTGCGATCGCAGCCATGCGACCCTCCAAATAGGTTTGGCTCGCCTCGGCAAGCGCCGGCGCGCCCGCCTCGGTCGACGGCGAGGTGGGCGAGGCAGCACAATGGGGGGATGGCCAAGCATCGCTCCGACCCGAAGGATCTGACCGTCCTGGCCGTTCCCTTCTACTTCGGGGCATGGCGGTCGAGTACCTCTGGCTGCGACGGACCAGTCCACCCGGCGGTCCGACCTCGGCCGGTGGACTACGAGCGGCGCGACACGCTGGCCAGTCTGGCCATGGGGGTCGGCAGTCTGGTGGCGCCGCTGGTCGTCCCCGCGGTGCTCGGTCCGATCACGCCGGGCAAGGGTCGGCTGGGCAAGGCGATGGTGACTGCGGCTGTCGGCGCAGCCGCCGCCACGACCGTCGGCCGATGGTCGTCCTCGCGCCGGGCGGCCCGGCCGGGCGCCGTGGCGGACCGGGTGTCGCCGGGCGGCGCCGCGAGACCTGACGGGGCGACTGGAGCGCGTCGGCCGCAGGCCGGAGCGGGCCCGCCGGGTGGCCTCGGTCGGCGGTGTGGCCACCGTCGCCCTGGGCGGGCTGGCCCTGGCCGCCACGCTGGGCATCGTTCACGACGCCCGAGCGCCTCTGGAGGCGCCGGCTCCTTCCCGACCTCGGCTCGGGCCCCGTGGCCCTGGCCCTGGCCATCGCTCGGGTGGGACTTCATCTACTACTGGAACCACCGGTTCATGCACGAGTGCCGGTACCTGTGGGCCGTCCACGTGGTGCACCACTCGAGCGAGCACTACAACCTGTCGACGGCCCTGCGCCAACCAGTGGCCGACGCCCTCGGCACCTCGATGCCCTACGGGCTGCTGTGCCTGGCCGGGATCTCCCCCGGGTCTGGTGGCCACGGCCCGGGGGGTGAACCTGCTCTACCAGTTCTGGATCCACACCGAGACCATCGGCCGGCTCGGGCCTGCCCGAGGCGGTGCTCAACTCCCCGTCCCACCACCGGGTCCACCACGGCTCCAACTCCCGGTACCTCGACCGCAACCACGGCAGCATCCTGATCGTGTGGGACCGCCTGTTCGGCACCTTCGAGCGGGAGGACGAGCCGGTCGTCTACGGGATCACCAAGAACATCGACACCTTCAACCCGGTCGCGGATCGCCTCCCACGAGTTCACCGACATGCTCCGCGACGTGGCCCGGTCGGCGCGGGTGGGGCGAGCGGCTCTCCCACGTGGTCCGGGGCCCCGGGTGGGCTCCGGCCGGCGCCGACCAGAGGGTGCGGTCCGAGTAGGGAAACCAGCCGCATCGGCGGCCCCCCCCGGAACTTCACCGCCGACGCCTGCTGGTCTCCCGCCCCAGTTATGCCCCCACAGCCATTCAAGCAATCGTTTGTAAGGGAACCCTTGGCTGGGGGTAAGAAGGGACTAAGTCCCAGGCAGAGCGACACCGCCCGCCCCCCTAATCTGGGGGAGGTGGACCCAGCCGAGAAGACGACGTTTCTGGACCGGGCGTACCGACTGTTCAACCAGCGGGAGGTCGATCGCCTGCTCGCCATGACAGTCGATGACGTCCAATGGCCCGACGTAGCCCACGGGACCGTGCTCAGGGGAAAGGCCGCCGTCCGACAGTACTGGGAAGCCCAATTCGCGGTAGCGGCTCCCCACGTCCGACCGACGAGCTTCGTGGCCGTCGACGACGACGTGATTGTTGTCGTCGACCAACGTGTGTTCGACCTCTTCGGCGCTCCGCTCACGGATCCCGGGGTCGTGTTCCACCGGTACTCGTTCAGTGGGGAACTGATCAGCCGAATGACCGTCCACGGGAGTCGAAAAGACGCCATGGCCGGGTGACCGGTGGCAATCCCGAAATCCCGGGATGGCCGGCGTCAGTCGTCGCCCGCCCAGGTCCAGCGAGGAACTTCACCAAGGGGATGGAGCTCATCGTCGGTCTCGACCGAGTGTCTGCATCGCCACCTGGCTGCCGAACTCCACATGGGATCGGACGGCCTCACGGAAGGGCTCGTCTCCGGGCATGCCGGCGGCATCGAGCAGGGGCCAGGTAGAACTCGACGAACCGCCGCCGTTGCTCCTCGGTGATGTTCAGGTGTCGGTGCACGTCGATGAGATGTCCGAAGCCACCCAGCT
Organism: uncultured Acidimicrobiales bacterium; assembly: GCA_963747825.1. Lineage (GTDB taxonomy): Bacteria > Actinomycetota > Acidimicrobiia > Acidimicrobiales > RAAP-2 > Bog-756. The sequence goes on along the minus strand of CAVVGQ010000008.1, from coordinate 83,299 downwards.
CCCGGGTGAACCGGTCGGGGCCGCCGAACGACTCGGCGGTGAATGCGGTGAGGTGATCGACATGGAACGGTTGTCCGGCACCGAACAGGGGTTGGAGCAGAGGATCGCCGAGAACGCTGGTGTAGAAGGTGTCCTCGAGCCGGTGCAGTGCGTCCTCACCGCCAGCGTGCTCGTACAGCGACGGCATGGGCGAATGATACCGAAGACCGACGGGCCCTCCGGCCCGGCTGGGCCGTGGTGGGGACGGTCGCCGAGCCGGCGATAGGTGGCCCGCCCCCCGGGCGTGACGTCGACGTTACGCTCCGGCCAATGGCAGCCAGAGACGGTCACGACGGTTCCCACAGTTACACGGTCCGGTGCCACTGGTCGGGCTCGACCGGCGTCGGCTGCGAGATGTACAGCCGGGCCCACACGGCATCGGCACCGCCGGCGTCGGCCGAGTTGGACCTCTCTTCGGACCCGTCGTTCCAGGGAGATCCCGACCTCTTGAATCCTGAGCAGCTGGTCGTGCTGGCGGCTGCGTCGTGCCAGCTGTTGAGCTTTCTCGCCGTGGCCGCCCGGGCCAAGGTCGACGTACTGGGATACGAAGACCACGGCGCCGGGCTGATGGCAGGAGACGACCCACCCCTGCGTCTCACCTCGATCTCGTTGCGCCCGATCATCCGGGTGGCCCTGGGCACCAGTGAGGATCGGGTGAAGCACCTGGTGGAGGTGGCCCACCAGGAGTGCTTCATCGCCAACTCGCTCCTCACCGAGGTGGATGTCAAAGCGACGGTCGTGGTCGGATCCGAAAGCCGGGACTGAGCTGACCGCGGTCGACCGGATGCCGGTGGGGCTCCGGGTCCGGTGAGTGGGTCCGGCGCCTACCAGGGCCCGGTCATCGGCCCACCGGCCGATAGGAACCGACAACCGCGGCGTCGGCGGCGACCGGCCCTTCTTCTACCCGTTGATCGATCTCCGATTGGAACTGCGCGAACGCCGTGGACGACTGCAACGGATTCACATCGCCTTCGATCACGGCGACGTGAACGAAGCTGACCCCATCGTCGAGCCGGAACGGCACCCGTACTGGAGGCCGTCGGGTCGGGCATCGGCCAACTCGGCGAACACGTCCCGAATGAGGCGCTCGTTCTCATCGGCGCACTCCGGTTTCGTCCGGTAGCGGACAACTTTGGTCACTGTCATCGGTCATCTCCTTGTTGGCCGGCATCGGACGAGGTGCGGTCGCCGTATTCGACGTCCCACCGGTCTTCTGCCACTGGTGGTCAGATCGCCCGCATTCTGTTGTTGCGGGGGTCGTGGGTGACTTCGGCGAGCCCCAGCGCTTCGAGCAGGGGCGGCAGATACATGCCGAACCGACCGCGGTAACCCTTGCGCAAGCCGTACCAGCCACCGATGGGATTGTCGGGTGATCGCCCCCACCCTTCGACGGTGCCTTCGGTGGCGGGCTTCTTCTCGTCGGCGGCGCCCAGCACCACCCAGTCGCCCTGCTGGGTGAGCCATCGGTGGAGGTCGTCGATGGCCCGGAGGTCGTACTTCAAGGTGGTGGACCCCACCTGGCAGACGAGAGCCGGAGGATCAGCCTGGTCGTCCCGGTACATGGTGTACTCCGACGTGCCCGGGGGGGTCTTGAGGGTCCACGGATCTTCCTTGGTGCCAACGGTCATCGGTCGTCCTCCTTGGTGACGGCGGCTCGAAAGGCGGGGGCGAGCGCCTGCCAGCCGCCGCGGTTCTGGTTGCGCCGCTCCTCGCCGACCGGGCCGAGGCGTTCCCAACCCCGGTGCTCGATCTCGACCCTGGTGGTGGCGGGGTCTCGGGCGACGAAGCGGATCTCGACCTCGGTGGCCTGGCTGCGGTCGTGGCCAAGGTGCCACAGGTAGGCCAATCGGGCCGGAGGGTCCCAGACCGTGACCTCACCCCAGTCGTGCTCTTCACCATCGAGGGTGCGTTCATAGATTCGCCCCCCGACGCCACTCTGCAGGACGACCGAGTCGGGCTTCCCGCTCACGGTGTGGTCCCGCGGCCACCAGGTGCCGATTCCCGACGTCCAGACGGTGAAGGCGTGATCGGCGGAACAGGCCACGTCGAATGACATCGCCAGCGGCTCGGTCATGTCCCCGACGTCCGCCGGGTATTTTCGGCCACCAGTCGGAACCGCGCCGCCGCATTGCCCCAGATCCCCTCGAGGTAGGCCTGGACGGCATGCATGCCTTGCTCTTTGAGGTGATAGATCCGCCGGGTCCCCTGGGCCTCCTCGGCCACCAGCCCCGCGTCCTTCAACAACCGCAGATGGCGGGAGACGGCGGGCCGGCTGATGGGCATGGCCGCGGCGATCTCTCGGACCGGCTTGTCCCCGTCGCTGAGCAGACGCAGGATCTCGCGTCGGTTGGCGTCGCCCAGTGCCTCGAACGGGTCGCCGGCGACGGCTGCGTGGCTCACCGGCTTGTCCGCCCGATTCGACGCCCGCGGCATTCGGCCTCCGACCCAACTCAGTAACGATTGGGTTACCGTAACAGATGCGTTACGGAGTGACAACTCCGGAACAGGACGCCGATCGGGCCCGGCGAGACCGGCACGACCGCTCGGGCCGGTGTGGGTGGCGGTCAGTCGTCCTCTCGAGCGTTCCCGATGGCGTCATCCGGTTGCCGTCGGCGTCAGCGACGGCGGCCAGCATCCAGCGCCACGGCGCCACGATCCCGCCGACCGTCGGGCCTACCCGACGACACCAGGGCGGAACCGACGGGTCGCCCGTCGGGGGGAGTGGCAGAGGTCAGCCGGTGGGGTTCAGCGTTCGGCGACGATCGGGTAGAGCTTGAACAGTGGGAAGGCGGCATCGCAGTCGTGGGGCACGAAATGAAACTCGCCTTCGGCGTCGTACTCGAGTCGGTCGTTTCGTAGGCAGATGCTGCAGGTCTCGGGGTCGTGATTCATAGCGTCTCCCTCATTCGCTTCGAGCCCCTCTCCATCAATTCATCGGCGTACTTCGACCGACCCTTGACCACTCGGGGCCACGGAATGGCGCCCTTGGGCCGTTGACCAGGGATGATGTAGCCCGAGGCACCCGGCTTGAGGCTCCAGGAGAGCGGGTGTCACGATGACCGGGTGACAGTGGCGCGGTCGATGTTGGCGGAGTTCCAGTCGGCGCTCGGGGGACCGTCAGTGGAGGTCGACATGCCTGGCGGGGCTTCGCTTTCCTCGGCCTTTGCCGTGAGTGATCTGGCCCAGGCGTCGATCGCCTCAGCGGCCGGAGCGCTGGCATCCCTAGTCTCGAGTCGTGCCGGAGCGTCCCCGCCGCGGGTCACCGTCCACCGTGAGCTGGCATCGGCCTGGTTTCTCGCCTCGATCAGGCCTCAGGGCTGGAGCCTGTTGCCGGTGTGGGACGCCATCGCCGGTGACTATGCGACCGGTGATGGCTGGATCAGGATCCACACCAATGCCCCCCATCATCGGGCCCGTGCCATCGAGGTGCTGCAGGTCAGCGAGGACCGCGGTGCTGTTGCTGCCGCCGTCCTGAAATGGCCGGGCGACGAGCTGGAGACGGCCATCGTCGACGCCGGCGGGGCGGCCGCGGCCATGCGGTCGGTGGACCAGTGGAGGGACCATCCTCAAGGCCGGGCTGTGGCGGGAGAGCCCCTCGTGCTCTTCGAGGAGGCGGAGACCTCCCACCAATCCGACGGACGCGGTCGGCGAGGGCGAACGACCGCTGACCGGCGTCAAGGTCCTCGATCTGACCAGGGTGCTCGCCGGGCCGGTGGCCACGCGGCTCCTGGCCGGGTGGGGCGCAGACGTCCTCCGGATCGACCCTCCCGACTGGGATGAGCCGGCCATCGTGCCGGAAGTGACCCTCGGAAAGCGATGTGCCCGCCTTGACCTCCGGTCCGGGCCGGACTTCGATCAGTTGGTCCGTCTCCTGAGCGAGGCGGACATCGTGGTCAGTGGCTATCGATCGGACGCCCTCGACGGTCTCGGTCTGGGCGCCGGACGGCGGCAGAAGATCAGGCCCGGTTTGATCGATGTGAGCCTCGACGCCTACGGGTGGACCGGGCCGTGGGCCCGTCGGCGAGGCTTCGACAGCCTCGTGCAGATGAGCACCGGTATCGCTGACGCCGGAATGGTCCTCGCCGGGGCCCAGGTCCCGACGCCCCTGCCCGTCCAGGCCCTCGACCATGCCACCGGGTACCTTCTGGCCGCGGCGGCGATTTCCGGTCTCACTCATCGGCTGCAGGAGGGAAGGGGAAGCCGATGGCGCACTTCCCTGGCATCGATGTCCCGGGTCCTGGTCGATGCCGGCATCGACACCACGGGCCTTGACGTCGCCCCGGGCCAGGAGACGATCCTGGCGGTCGGCCCGACCGAGAAGACCCCGTGGGGCGACGCTCTCCGGCTCCCGCCGCCGGTCGAGGTGGAGGGAGCGGCACTCGACTGGCTCCTTCCGGCCCGGCCCTTGGGTTCCGACGACCCAGCCTGGATCTCAGCCTGACCGATCGTGGCCCCGCCCACGCCGACCGCGGCCGGTCCGATCCCACCGGGGCCGGATGACAGGGGACCGCCTCCCCCGAGGGGGGTGGTTTACTGGGATCGCAGCCCGTGGCCCCCGGATGGGGACCCCGTTTCGGACGTTCATATCGGATAGACATGGGCCGGTGGTGTCCGGCCAGGGGGAAAGCTCTTGATGTCAGGTGATCCAGCGCTGAAGTTGATCGATCTCGGTGGCCGGCGGGCTCGAGATCGGCCCGTTGCACAACCCGCGGGTTCGCAAGGATCAGGGCGACGTGCGCTATCTCGATCACACCACCACCGAGGAGTTGCGGGTCAAGTACTCGGCGAACGACCAGACCCGGCCCCACTTGGACGAGCTGGTCGAGGTGGACTTCGTCGCCGACGGCCAACGCCCGTTGGTCGAGGTGACGGCGGCCGAGGCGCCGTTCGATTATGTGATCGCCTCCCACCTCCTCGAGCACCTGCCCGATCCGGTGGGCTGGCTGCAGCAGGTGGCCGACATCCTCACCGATGGCGGGGTCCTGTCGCTGGTGATCCCCGACAAGAGATTCTCTTTCGACACCAATCGCACGCCGACTGAGATCAGCGAATGGGTGGACGCCTACTTGCGCGGTCTCACCACCCCGAGCTTTCGCCAGCTCTACGACTTTCTGGCCAAGGTGACCACCATCGACGGTGCCGTGGACACCGCCGGGTTGTGGGCGGGGACGGCGAGCTATGACGGGGTGGTGCGTGACGACGTCCCAGATCCGGATGCGGCCGCATTCGCATTGTGCGTGGAGCATCGGAAGACCGGCGGTTTCATCGACGTGCACTGCGGGGTCTACACCCCGGCGTCGTTCCTCCAGCTCTACGACGCCTTGGTCCGCTTGGGACTGTGCTCGTTCACCATCGCCAGCTTCACCCCCACCGCCGTAGACACCCTCGAATTCTTTGTCACCTTGGCCAAGCTCCCCGACGGATTGGACGATGCAGCTCGTCGAGAGTTGCAGCTGGCTTCCATTCCCGACCTGGACGGGCCCGAGCCGGCCGGTCCGCCCGCCGCCACCCTCGATGACCTCGATGCCGTCCACATGAGTGTGAGCGTCCGGGAGGAGCGATTGATCCGCCTCAAGCGACAGGTCATCGAGTCCATTCGGCAACGGATCCCGCCGCGACATGATCGATCGTGGCGTCCTCGAGGAACCGCCACCAGCACCTGACGGGCCGCGGTCGGCCGGGTTCCGACCGGCCCCGGGGTCTCCGGCTCAGGGGTCGATGAGGACCCCCGGGTTCAACATCCCCTCCGGGTCCACGGCCCGCTTTGCCGCCAGGAGCTGGGCGGCGAAGAGGTCGGACCGTTGGCGGTCGTAGCCGGGCCGGTGGTCGCGGCCGACGGCGTGATGGTGGGTGACCGTACCGCCCCCGGCGTCGATGGCGGCCATCACGGCATCTTTCACCTCCGCCCACTGCTGCAGGCGCCCACCGGAGCGACCGGGGGCTATGACCGTGAAGTACGGGGCAGCCCCATCTGGATAGACATGAGTCAGTCGACAGGTGATGATGCCGGGCCAGGCCCCGACCGATCGCAGGGCCTGTTGGGCGGCCGACCCGACCGCGCCCACGAAGGCCTCGAAGCGGTCCCAGGTGATGGCGGTCTCGAAGGTCTCGTTGATCAGTCCGAGCCCCACCAGCGCGTCCCTGATGTAGGGAGCCCGCAGGAAGGTCCTCCGCCAGCGGTCAGCTTCGTCCCCGTGGGACCCCTCTCGGTGGGGCCCGTCCCGATTGCCGTCCTCACTCCCCGGACTTCCGATCGACCCTCCGCACTCGGCGGCCAGTGACGCAGCCCGGGAGAGGGCGTCATCAACCGGATGGTCGGCCGATTCGAAGCCGAGGAGGAGGAGGTGGGCGCGTCCGTCACCGGCACCGGTGATCAACGACTCGGTCGCGTCCAACAGGCGGCAGTTCGAAGGCCACAGTCCCGATTGGGCGATGGCCCGGGCGGCCCGGGCACCGGCGGCGAAGGTATCGAACCTGGCCACGGCCGAGCTGCGGAACCGGGGCCGGTCCTGGAGCCGGGCCCAGGCCTCGGTGATCACGCCGAAGATTCCCTCCGAGCCGAGGAGGAGCCGGTCGGGGGAAGGACCGGCACCGGATCCGGGGAGCCGACGTGACTCCCAGACGCCCACGGGGGTGACGGCCCGGATGGATTCGACGAAGTCGTCGATGTGGGTGTGCAGGGTGGCGAAGTGCCCTCCCGACCGTGTGGCCAGCCAGCCGCCGAAGGAGGAGAACTCGAAACTCTGGGGAAAGTGCCTGAGGGTGAGACCGTGGGGACGCAGCTGGGCCTCGAGCGAGGGCCCGAACACCCCGGCCTGGATCAGGGCTGATCTCGACACCGAATCGATCTCGAGGACCCGGTCGAGCCGGCCGAGATCACAACTGATCACGGGTCGGTCGTCATCGGTCGGCGCCTCCACCCCACCGACCACCGACGAGCCGCCACCGTAGGGGATGACGACCGCCCCCACCTCCGCGCCCCAGTCGAGGACGGCGGTGACGCCGGCTTCGTCCGGTGGACGGACCACGACGTCGGGTGGCCGGTCCCACCGCCGCTCGAGGGAGCGGACGAGATCCCGAAACGACTTGCCGTAGGTGTGACCGGCGCGGGTGACGTCATCGGTGGCGCACCACGGATCCAGCCCGGCCGGAGGGACGAGCCGGGGCGGGGTCAGCACGATCTCACCGGGGGTCGGGGGTGCGATCACCCCGAGGGCCTCGCCGCCCACCAGGGGCTCGACCAGTGCGGCCAGCGCCAACTGGTCGTCAGTGGAGAGCCCACCCTCGTCCAAGCCCCAACCCCAGAACCTTCGTGTCGGGCCCACCGACCGGAGCCTAAGTCCTGCGTGCGGACACTGTCGACGTGCGGTTGGCCAGCCCGAGAGTGACCCAGTGGCACCTGGGCTCGGTGAACAGCCCGGCGCCCGGGCCGGGACGGGTCGTCATTCCTGTCCGGGGTGACATGCGCTCCCGTCGGCCGCTTGGGAAAATGGGCCGGTGATTGACGCCGTCCTCTTCGATCTCGACGGCACCCTGGTCGACCATCGCGGTGCCGCGGCCCAAGCGGTGAAGCAGATGGTGAGCCGGTTCTCCGCACCGGGACGATCCCAGGCTGAATTGCTCGATTCCTGGTCGGCCAGTGAGGACGTGCACATGGCCGAGTACCTCAACGGAGAGTGCACATTCGACGAGCAAAGGCGGCGCCGTCTGCGGGACTTCCTCCCGCTGCTCGGCCTGCAGGTGACGCTCGACGACGGCGAGATGGATGCCTGGTTCACCGACAACTACCTCGCCGGTTACGAGGCGGCCTGGCGATGCTTCCCCGATGCCGGGGGCTGCATTCGGCGGCTGGCCGGTTCCACCCGATCGGTGACGACCGGGGTGTTGACGAACGGGGATCCCGATCAACAGCGGTCGAAGCTCCTCCGGGTCGGGCTCCTCCCATCGATCGGCCCCGTCCTGACCCCGACCGAGCTGGGATTCGCCAAGCCACATCCGTCGTCATTTCTCGAAGCCTGCCACCGGCTCGAGGTCCCCCCGGATCGCACCGTCTTCGTGGGCGATTCCCTCCCCGTCGACGCCCGGGGAGCCACCAGCGCCGGGCTGGTCGGGGTGTGGCTCGACCGGGGGGACGATGTCGACGTCGGGGAAGCAGAGCTGAGCGACGGGCTCCCGGTGTACCGGATCTCCTCTCTCACCCAGCTACCCGATCTGGTCGGCTCCCTCTCGGTCTGAACGGCCGCGACGGCCGGCCCGGTCGATGCGGCGACAGTACGCCTCCGGGCCGACGGGCTACCCTGAGCCGGTGCGGAAACGTCTGGGGTGCTGAGCACGCTGTGACCCGGGGAGACGGATCGTCGGATGAGATGGGCCGCCACCTGGCCCCGACCTCGGGCCCCCGTCGCCACCCTGACTGTCCCGTCCGAACAGGTAGGCGGGCACGAGGAGTTCTTCGAGCCACGCCACATGGGCCCCACCGGTGAGGAGATGGTAGTGAAGATCGTGCGCAGATTCCCAGGCAGTGGGTTCGTCCCGGCACTGGCCGGGTTGATGGTGGCCGCCACCGTGCTGGCCGCCTGCGGGTCCTCGTCGGGTACCGGTGCCTCGTCTACGACCTCGACCACATCGAAGGCGTCCTCGACCTCGTCGACCTCGGCGTCGACCTCCTCGACCTCGTCGACCACTCCTCCCGACTACGAGGTCCAGGTCGGCACCGTCAGCGGCCTGGGCAAGGTGCTCGTCAACGGACGGGGGCTCACCTTGTACCTCTTCGTCCCGGACAAGCAGTCGGGTTCGTCCACGTGTTACAACGCCTGTGCCCAGGGCTGGCCCCCACTGCTGCTCCCCACCGGGGTGACCACCCCGGTAGCGGGTGCAGGCGTACAGGCCTCGCTGCTCGGTACCACCCACCGGTCGGACGGCACGACGCAGATCACCTACAACAAATGGCCCCTGTATCTCTGGCAGGGTGACTCGGAGCCGGGTCAGGCCACCGGTCAGGGACTGAACAACCTCGGCGGGCTGTGGTATGTCCTTTCGCCCAGCGGTAGCGAGATCACCGCCAGCCCCTAGCCCCGCCCCATCGACGCTTCCCGGTCGAGCTTCGTTCCCCGGGGCGAGTTCGCGCCCCGGCGATTCTGCTTTCGTTTGCACCGTGTCGGGATCGTCCCGACCGGGACCGACGGTCGGCTCAGAGCCCGGTGGTGCAGCCATCGCTGCCGGCGGAAGGGAGGAGGTCGGTCCCCCCACCCGAGGCCGCGTCGGCGTAGGCGCGCCATGTGGTCGGCCCGAACGGAGCGCTGTAGGAGGTCCAGGCGAAACACCCACCCTGCTGGAGACCGCCGATGACGCCGACGACGACCCAGTGCTTGTCCCGGTGCTCGAGCCAGGGCGCGCCACTGGTCCCGTCGACATAGGGATTGCAGTCGAAGGCCGGGTACGGGCCGCGGAAGTAGACGCGGGCGGTGCAGGTGATGGGCTTGTCGTCCTGCCCGATGGTGTAGGCGGGCACGGTGACCGGCTGGCCGGAAGAAGGAGCAGTCCCGAGCTGGTCGGCTCCGGTCACATCTTGGATCTGCTCTGCGCGCCCGTTGATCCGGCGGGGAGCCACTTCGAGGAAGGCCACGTCGTGCTGGGGCGATTGGTGTTGGATCCATGCCGGAGGCCCGTTGGCTCCGACCACGGTCCACGAGCCGAAAGGCTCGACGCCATCGTGATAGCCGGGAGCGAAGGTGTAGCCGTCGGCGGTTCCGGCGATGCAGTGGGCGGCGGTGATCAACACGTTGCCGACGGGGCTCTCGATGACGCCGGCGGTGCAGGTGTGCGCCGAACCACCGGGAGGGAAGAGCGGGCCAACCGTGGGGATGCCGTCGAAGTGATGTGCGGTCGGGGTGCCTACCGGCTCGGTGGCGGCACTGGTCCGGACGTTGGCGGCGGCGTCACCGGCGGCGAGGACGCCACCGGTGAGGGCGGCTACCACCACCACCACCACCTTGGTGACGGAGGCCGACGAGTGCACGAAGCCACGGTACTCACCCGATCCTCCAGCTGACGGCGGCCGCCGAGCGGGGGGGTGCGGGCGCCGTCGCGCCCCGCGTTCGGAATTCACCAGAGCCGGGTCATGGCCGGGGACCCAGCCACGAGAGCACCCGTCCCATGTCGATGGTCTCGTCGACCAGGTCGGCCAATCCGAGGCAGACGTCGTCGATCGAGGCCGCCGGCCGAGCACCGGTCAGGGCGTGGACCACCCCGGGAAGTTCGGCGAGACCGTGGAGATACACGGCCAGGATGTTGTCGCACGCGAATCCGAGCCCGTCGGGAAGTGCCGCCGTCGCCGGTGCCCTGAACTCGGTTCTGCCGAATCGGATCTCGTACCCGTCGACTGGTTGGCCGGCGAGACAGGCCCACGGCGTCTCGAGTCCGACAGCAAATCGGGCCGAGGTGCGTCGGACCAGCTTCTCGGGTCCGAGCACCGTGGTGGCCGGCAGCAGCCCGAGCCCCCGGCCGGAACCCTCCACCCCGTGGGGATCGTCGATGCGGTCACCGAGGATCTGGACCCCGCCGCACACCGCCACCATCGGTGTCTTGCGTTGGTGGGCGGCCGCGATGGCGCCGTCCATTCCGGTGGAGCGGATCCAGCCGAGATCGACGGCCACGGCCTTGGACCCGGGGACGATGATCAACTCGGCGTCGCTGAGGTCGGCGGGGCACGTCGCCCACCTGAACTCGGACACCTGGAGGAGGGGCCACCATTCGTCGAGATTGGACGCGGCCGGGCCCCGGACCACCCTCACCCGCAAGCCGCCGGCCGATCTCGGGTTGGGCGCGGCACCGTCCTCGTCGGGCAGGCCGTGGTCGACCATCGGCACCACCCCCACCGTCGGGACGCCGGTCAGGGCCTCGAGCTGGGCCGGACCGGGCTCGAGCAGGGCGGTGTCGCCCCGGAACTTGTTGAGCACGAAGCCCCGGATCCGGTCCCGGTCGTCCGGCTCGAGCAGGGCCCAGGTCCCATAGAGGTGGGCGAAGGCGCCGCCGCGGTCGATGTCGCTGACCAGGAGGACCGCGGCGTCGGCGTGCCGGGCCACACCGAGGTTCACCAGGTCGACATCGGCCAGGTTGATCTCGGCCGGGCTGCCGGCTCCTTCGACCACGACCACGTCGACGTCGGCGGCCACCCGGTCGAAGGCACCGGCCATCGCCGCCCACAGGCGCGGGGCCCGCTCCCGCCACGGTGTGCGACCGAGCTCCCAGTCGACAGCTCCGTTCACCACCACCTGGCTGGCAACGTCGGATTCGGGCTTGAGCAGCACGGGATTGTGATCGGTGCAAGGGTCGACCCCGGCCGCCAGAGCCTGGAAGAACTGCGCCGAGCCGATCTCGCCACCACTGACGGCCCGGGCGTTGTTCGACATGTTCTGGGCCTTGAACGGGGCGACGCGCACGCCCCGGCGCCGCAGTGAGGCACACAGTCCGGTGGCGATCAGGCTCTTGCCGGCGCCACTCGATGTCCCGGCCACCATCAAGGCCACCATGGCGTCGAGTCTGCACCCGATCGATCCGGTGCCGGAACCGACCGAAGCGGTGGGCCGGTTCCCGGCCCGGCCCATCCGGTACCGGAGATGTCGGCGGCCGATTCCGTTACCGCTGCCGTCGGGGCCCGGCCCGGCGGGGCTTCGGTGTCCCAGCACCCACAGATCCTGGCCGAACAGTCAGGTATCCCGACAGCCGATCTCATCCAGGGAGAACTACCAGAGCGCCTATTCCCACAACCACCCGGCAGTTCCCACAACCAGCCGGTCGGTGCCTACCCCAACAACGCCCTTGTTCGACCGTCTCGTCCCCTTCCTCGGAAAGGTGAGCGCCCGCGGCCAGCCGTTCAGGAGCAGATGGCGGGTGGTCCGGCTCGTTGCCGGCGGAACGGTTCAGCCGAGACGGCGGAGCGGTTCAGCCGATCAGACTGCGGACCGCCGCCTGCGTCGCAGCATCACGCCACCGACCAGCACGGCGGCGATGCCCAGCCCGGCCAGCTCCTCGACGTCGGCACCGGTGAAGGGAAGGCTCGAGGTCGACGCCGGAGTGGATGCCGCCGCCACGGAGTCCGGTGACGGTGAGGTCGGCGATGCGGTGTCAGGAAGGGCATTGCTGGCGGGCGTCACTGCCGCCGCCGCCACCGTGCCCGTGGTCACTGTGCCCGCCGTCACCGTATTGACCGGCGGCGGGGTGACGGTGCCGATGGGAGCATTCGGGGGTGTGACGCAGTCACCCGGTTCGGTCATCGACTGGGTCACGATGCACTGGGCTCCGGCGACAGCCGGCATCGACAGCAACGAAGCCGCCGCCACACACGAACCCACAACCGCTCTCTTGATCCATTTCATCGTCAGCAACTTTCGCTAAGGCACTGAATGACGGAATTTACGCCCCCCGGCCGGGGATGTGGTGGATCAACCGCCTCGGGCCGGGTCCGCATCCCGGTCCGGCGGGCCATCCGCCGCGGCCACCACCGCCCGTGGAGCCTGGGCCGAGGGGGTTGTCGGGCAGAGTAGTCGCGTATCGGCGGTCCGACCAAGCCCGCCCGGTCCCGATCCGCGGCCCGGTCCTAGGTCGGGGCCAGGCGGCGCCGTCGGACCAGCTCACTGGCGGTCCACAGGATCAGTCCGGCCCCGGAAAAGCCGGCACCGAGCACCATCACCGAGGACCATCCACCCGCGGCGTAGGCGATGCCGGTGGCGGCTGATCCGACGGCACCGCCGATGAAATAGCTCACCATGTAGCCGGTATTGAGGCGGGACCGAGCCGCCGGGTCGATGCCGAAGATGAGCTGCTGGTTCTGGATGTGCACCGCCTGGATCCCGAGATCGACCAGCAGGATGCCGGCGATCAGTGCCCACAGCCGGTCCGATCCGAGGGCCAGGAGCGCCATCGACGCGGCGGTGACGGCCAGGGCGCCACCACTGACCCAGCGCTCGTGGCCCCGGTCGGCCAGTCGTCCGCTGAACGAGGCGGCCAGCGCCCCGGCCGCCCCGAGGAGCCCGAACAGGCCGATGACCGCCTCACTCTCGTGATAGGGAGGCCCGGCCAGTAAGAAGGCCAGGCTCGTCCACACCACGTTGAAGGTGGCGAAGGCCAGGGCGCCGATGGCCGAGCGCAGCCGGAGCAGCGGCTCGGTGCGCATCAGGTGGACCACCGAGCCGAGCAACTCCTTGTAGGCGATCGACGGACGCGAGTGCTCGTCGGGCAGACGGCGGTGCAGCTGCAGCGACAGGCCGAGCACCATGACCCCGGCCACCACGAACACCGTGCGCCACCCGGCCGCCTCGGCGATGAGACCGGAGAAGGTGCGGGCCAGCAGGATGCCGAGCAGCAGGCCGCTCATGACCGTGCCCACCACCCGCCCCCGGTCCTGCTCGGAGGCCAGCGAGGCGGCGAAGGGGACCAGGATCTGGGCCGACACCGATGTGATGCCGGCCACGGCCACGGCGATGAGGAGGACGATCATGTCCGGTGCCGCCGACGCCGTGAACAGGGCCGCCGCCGCCACCACCAGGATGCCCGGGACCAGCCGGCGCCGGATCAGGATGTCTCCGAGCGGCACGATCAGGGCCAGCCCGATCCCGTACCCGATCTGGGCCGCGGTCACGGCCAGGTCGGCCGTACCCGATCCGACGTGGAACTGGCGGGAGATGAGCGGGAGCAGCGGCTGGGCGTAGTACAGGTTCGCCACCGATATCCCGCAGGCCACGGCGAACAGCGCCACCATGCCCCGGGTCATCTCCGATCCTCCGCCGGCGGTCACGGCGGTGGTCGTCCCGTCCTCACTTGTCGCCATGGCGCCCTCCCGGCGGTCGGTTCGACCTTACCCACGGGCCGAACCCCGTCACCCCGGCGTCATCCTCGTGTCCGGCACCGCCGGGGGCCGCGGTCGGTCCAGCGGGCCCGGGAGTATCGTCCCGAGGTGAGCGTGTCCCGACCGACGGCTCGGGGGAGGAACCCATGGAGAGCCAGTTCGACACCCACGAGGTCTTCAACCAGGTGCCCCCGCTCGAGGGTTATGACGTCTTCGGCGCCGATCCGGCCCTGGTCGAGGCGGTCGACCGGGAGGGCGCCGGCTGGGCCCGTCCCGAGCTCGAGGCGCTGGGCGCGCTGGCCGGTGCCGGCCCCGACCCAGGAGCTGGGGCGTCTGGCCAACGAGCACCGGCCCGAACTGCACACCCACGACCGCTACGGCAACCGGATCGACGTGGTCGAGTACCACCCGGCCTACCACGAGCTGATGACGCACCTCGGTCGGCCACGGACTGCATTCGGGGCCCTGGGCCGACCCCCGGCCCGGTGCCCATGTGGCCCGGGCGGCCAAGGTGATCACCTGGTACCAGGTCGACGCCGGCCACATCTGCCCGGTGTCGATGACCTACGCGGTGGTGCCGGCGCTCCGCCACCAGCCCGAGGTGCGGCCGCGGCCTGGGAGCCGATGATCTGTTCCACCACCTACGACCGCTCCGACCGGCCCGTGGCCCAAAAGCTCGGGGTGACCTGCGGCATGGCCCTCACCGAAAAGCAGGGTGGCTCCGATGTCCGGGCCAACACCACCCGGGCCGAGCCCGTCGGCGACCGGTCGGACCGGGCATCTACCTGCTCACCGGCCACAAGTGGTTCTGCTCGGCGCCCATGTCGGACGCCTTCTTGATGCTGGCCCAGGCCCCCGGCGGCATCAGCTGCTTCCTCATTCCCCGGTGGCGGCCGGACGGGACCCGCAACCCGATCCGGATCCAGCGGCTGAAGGACAAGCTCGGCGACCGGTCGAACGCCTCCAGCGAGATCGAGCTGGCCGGCGTGGTCGGCCAGCTGATCGGCGAGGAGGGCCGGGGGGTGCGCACCATCATCGAGATGGTCAACCACACCCGGCTCGACTGCATCCTCGGGTCCGCCGTCGATCATGCGCCAGGGCGTGGCCCAGGCCACCTGGCACGCCGCCCACCGCTCCGTCTTCGGAACGGCTCCTGGCCGACCAGCCCCTGATGGCCAACGTGCTCGCCGATCTGGCCGTCGAGTCCGAGGCGGCCACGGCCGCCGCCCTCCGGCTGGCCCGCGCCTACGACGCCCCGGCCGGTGACGAGCACGAGCAGCCTCGCTCCAGCGCATCCTGACGCCGGTCGTGAAGTACTGGACGTGCAAACGGGCACCCCAGCACGCCGCCGAGGCGCTCGAGTGCCTCGGCGGCAACGGCTTCGTCGAGGAGTCGATGCATGCCCCGGCTGTTCCGCCAGAGCCCGGTCAACGGCGTGTGGGAGGGCTCGGGCAACGTGATCTGCCTCGACGTGCTCCGGGCCCTGGCCCGTGAGCCCGACGCCCTGGACGCGTACTGGTCGGAGGTCGGCCGACGCCGGAGAGCGGCGACGCCCGCCTGGCACGGGCCATCGACGACCTCCACGTCGACCTGGCCGATCCCGGCGACCGCTCGAGCCGCGGGCCCGTTCGGTCGTCGAGCGGATGGCGCTGGTGTTCCAGGCGTCGCTGCTGGTCCGGTTCGCACCCGCGGCGGTGTCGCCGACGCCTTTTGTGCCTCGCGCCTCGGAGCCGAGCGGGGCCGGCACCTTCGGCACCCTCCCGGACGGGGCCGACACCGTCCGCCATCCTCGCCCGGCACGCGCCGGTCTGATCCTCGGGCGCCGGTGGCCGGTCCAGCCGGCCGTCCGGCGGGTCGCCCCCATGCCCGTCCAGATGGCGTCGACCGCCCGCTCGGCCCAGCCCGGCGCCGACGGCATCGCCGGCCACCCGCCGGGCGAACACCGATCCCGCCAGCATCTGCAGGGCCAGGTCGAGGTCGGCGTCGCCGGCGCAGCTGGCCGAGGTCCCGGGCCCGCTCGAGCAGGGACCGGACGTAGGCCAGCCGGGGTTCCACCACCCGCTGGCGGTGGAGGGCCAGGGCACCGGGGTCCTCGCGCGATCCCGATCAGGGTGCCCACCACCTCGAGGCATCCCTCGGCGAACCGGTCGTCGAACTCGTCCAGATAGGCGATCAGGTCGGCGCGGGGATCGTCGGAGGGACCCGTCGGCCAGGTGGGTCGAGCTGTTCCCGGCGATGGCCGCGGTGATCAGGTCGGCCTTGTCGCGGTAGCGGCGGTAGATGGTGGCCCGGGCCACACCGGCCTCGCCGGCCACGCTCTCCATGGTCACGTTGGCGTAGCCCAGCTCGCGCAGCTGGCGGAGGGCGGCGTCGGTGATGGCCGAGCTGGCCCGCTCGTCGCGGGGGCGGCCCGGTCCGCCGCGGCGGCCGGCGCTCGGATCCGGTCCCGGCGGACCGGAGACCGGGCCGACCGTCAGCCGGGCCGCCGTCACGCCGAGGCCTCCTCGACGCAGCCGGGGCCGGCCGCCGGCGGGCGGTCGGCGCCACGCTCGGGACGAAGTCCCGCTGGCGGACCAGGACGAAGGCCCCGATCGAGCCGACGAAGGCGATGACCGCGCCGATGACCATGATGTGGTTGAGCGTGGACGAGAAGCCGACCCGGTAGGCGTCGAGCAGGGCCTGGCGCGGACGCAGCCGACGGGATGGCGGCCGCCGCCTGGTGCACGCCGCCTCCGAGGATGGCAGCCTGCAGCGCCGGCCCCGCCGTGGGCCACCACCGCCTGCCCGGCCGGCGTGGCCCGCAGGGCGGTCAGGGTCTGGTGCTGGATCTGGGTCTGGAAGACGGAGCCGAGCCCGGCGATGCCGGTGGCGATGCCGACCTGGCGGAAGGTGCTGTTGGCCCCCGAGGCCATGCCGCTCCGCTCGGGCGGGACCACCGAGATGGCCGACGAGGCCAGCACCGGGTTGACCGTCCCGATCCCGATGCCGGCCACGACGAACCCGGGCAGCAGCACCGTCCAAGCCGAGGTGGCGTGGGTGGTGGCCATCAGCAGGCAGCCGACGGCGATCAGGAGCAGGCCGGCCCCGAGCAGGTACCGCGACTGGATCCGCACGGTCAGCTTGCCGGCGATGGGGGCCACGATGAAGGCCAGCATGGTGAGGGGCAGGAAGCGCACCCCGGCGGCCAGCGGGCCGTAGCCGAGGTCGTCCTGGATGTAGAGGGTCAGGTACAAGAACAGGGCGAAGATCGAGGACGACAGGGTGAAGGCGGCGACAGCGACACCCCGCACATGGCCGGCCGCTTGAACAGCGTCAGGTCCAGCATGGGGTCGGCCTGGCGCCACTCGGCCACGAGGAACACCGCCAGCAGGACCACCGCACCGACCAGCAGGCCCACGATCAGGGTGCTGCTCCACCCGTCGTCGTTGCCCCGGATGAGCGCGAACACCAGCATGAACAGGGCGGCGGAGAACGAGACGAACCCGATCCAGTCGACCCGCCGGTTGTTGGGGTCCTTCGACTCCTGGATCTTGGCCAGGGTGATGACGACGGCCACCACCCCGATGGGCACGTTGACGAAGAAGATCCACCGCCAGCCGATGCCGCTGGTGATGGCCCCCCCGACCAGCGGCCCGACCGCCACCGCCCCGCCCAGCACCGCGCCGTAGATCCCGAAGGCCGTGCCCCGCTCCCTGCCGGTGAAGGCCGCGGCGATGAGGGCCAGCGAGGTGGCGAACATGATGGCCCCGCCCACCCCCTGGGCGGCCCGGGCCAGATTGAGCATGAGCGAGGTGGTGGACAGCCCGCACACCAGGGAGGACGCCGAGAACACCCCGAGCCCGACGGCGAACACCTCCCGACGGCCGAACATGTCCCCGACCACCCCGGCGGTGAGGAGGAAGGCGGCCAGGGTCAGGGAGTAGGCGTCGACCACCCACTGGATGTCGCTGAAGGTGGAGTGCAGCGACCGCTGGATGTCGGGCAGGGCCACGTTGACCACGGTGATGTCGAGGAGCAGCATGAAGGTGGCGGTGCAGACCGCGATCAGCGTCCACCATTTGCGATCGAGTGCGGGCATGGCCGGCTCCTTTGGTCGGTGACAGCGGACCGTGCCCCCTGGTTCTCCGGACTGCGCCTTCAGATTTCGATCCAATACGTACTGTATCGAATTACGGGCAGCTGTCAACGGGCGACGGGGCGTCAGCTTGACCGGGTCACCGACGGGTGGAGCCGGCCCGGACGCCGGATCGACGAATGCCGCCAGCAGCGCCAACAGACGCTCGATGGCCCGGCCGGCCAGTGAGGAGTGGTTCGTGTCCGGCAGTGTGGAGAACTACGCGCTGACCGCGGCGGCCCGGGAAGAGATCGGGAGGGCGGCGGTCCGGCTCAGGTGGCCGGGGGGAAGATCTGCTCGAGGATCCCGTCGATCCCCGAGCCGTGCAGGGTCATGCCCCCGTCGACGACGATGTTCTGCCCGGTGATGAAGCGGGCCAGATCCGAGCACAGGAAGACGACGACATCGGCGATGTCCTCGGGCTGGCCGACGCGTCCCAGCGGGGTGGTGCGGTTGAACCGTTCCTGTTCGTGTGGAAGGAACGCCAGCAGCGGTTCGGTGAGGGCGGTCACGATCATTCCCGGCGACACCGAGTTCACCCGGATGTCCGGCCCGTACTCGAGGGCGGCCGAGGCGGTGATGGCGGCCACCCCGGCCTTGGCCGCCGAGTACGGAGCTTCGCCGGCGGCCGGACGGGTGCCGCTGATCGATGCCGTGGAGACGACACTCCCTCCGCCCGAGGTGATCATGTGGGGGATGGCGGCCCGGAACCCCAGGTAGACGCCGGTCAGATTGACCGCCACCAACCGGTTCCACTCCGCCGGGTCCCACTGGTGGAGCGGCGAGACGCTGCCGATGCCGGCGTTGTTGTAGAGGATGGTGATGCCACCCATGGCACCGGCCGCCCCGTCGACGGCATCGCGCAACCCGTCGGGATCGGTGACGTCGGCCACGAACGAGCGGCCCCCGATCTCGGCCGCGACATCGGAGGCGGCGTCGCCGTTGATGTCGATGACCGCGACCGCGGCACCCTCCTCGGCCATCCGTCGGGCGGTGGCGCGCCCGATGCCCGATGCCCCTCCGGTGATGACTGCACGCTGACCGTCCAACAGACTCATGGCCGTCCGCTCCCTTCCTCCCTCTTCGCTCTTCCCTCTTCGTCGACTGTCAGGGCCGGGACACCCTGGCGGCGTCACCGAGCAGTGCCCGCAGCGCCGTCCGGTCGAGCTTGCCCAGCACGCTGACGGGCAGGTCGTCGGCGAACACCACGAACTCGGGCGCCTTGTAGGTGGCCAGCCGGCCCCGACAGTGTTCCACCAGGTCGCCGGCCGACACCGGGCCCGAGGTCACGACCACCGCCCCCACCCGTTCGCCCAGCTCCGCATCGACCACCCCGACCACTCCGACGTCGACGACGGCCGGGTGGGTGCGCAGCACCTCTTCCACCTCTGTGGGACCGAATTTCTCGCCGCCCCGATTGATGGTGTCCGAGATCCGTCCCGACAAGAACAGGTAGCCCTCGTCGTCCTGGCGACCGATGTCCCCGGTGTGGAGCCACTCGGCCGTGGTGTTCTGCTCGGCCCGGACCAGGAACTCGCCCACCTCGCCCCGGGCCACAGGTTCACCCGAGACGGGGTCGACGATGGCGACCTCGACCCCGGCCAGCGGGCGCCCCACCGAACCGAACCGGTCACCCCTCCGGTGGTCGTCGGGCGTCAGCGCCGCGTAGGCGCCGAGCGTCTCGGTCTGGCCGAAGGTGTTGGAGAAGTTCACCCAGTCCAGGGCGGCCACTGCTCGCCTGACCAGATCCACCGGCGCGGCGGCGGCGCCGTAGCTCAGCGCCGTAAGGGAGTGCAGGTCGGAGGAGGCGAACGTCGGATGGTCGAGTATCCGGGCCAGCATGGTCGGCACCACGAACGTCTGGGTCACCCGGCGCTGCTCGACCAGCGACAGCCACTCGCCGGCGTCGAAGGTCGGCATCATGACCATCTGCTTGCCCTGGTGCAGCGAGATGAACAGACCGAGGGTGCCGGCGATGTGGAAGATGGGGGCCGACATCATGTCCACCAGCTGGATGGCGGTCGGGTCGATCGGCCGAGAGTAGAAGGCGAGGCGGTCGGCCACGGCGGCATGGCTGATGGCGATGGGCTTGGGAAGCCCGGTGGTGCCGCTGGTGAACAGGACGAGGGCGGTGTCCTCGCCCCCGGCGGTGGAGCCGGAGCCGGGGCCGGGACCGGGTGCGGGGTCTGTCTCGTCGGCGTCGGTCCCGAACAGCTCGTCCTGGCCCAGCACCGGTCCGTCGAGCACCGAGGCCAGCCGATCGACGAACCGGGCGCCGGCCACGCCGACCCGCGCCCCACCAGCCGGACCAGCTGTTCCAGCTCGCCGGCGGTGAGGTAGGCGTTCATCTGGGCACTGGCGGCTCCCAGCCGGGCCGCGGCGAAGATGGTGGCCACCGACAACGCGCTGCTCAGGTTGACGACCGCCACCCGGTCGCCGGGTCCGACGCCGGCAGCCTCCAGCGCCGCCGCCGACCGCCGGATGAGCACCTCGAGCCGGCGGTAGGTGATCTCCTCCCCCTCCACGAACAGGGCGACCCGGTCGGGAACGCTCTGAACGGGTGGGTCGATGGCGTAGCCGACGTTCATGCCGGTGGTGGCGGAACGGGGGTGGGCTCAGGCCGCCTTTTCCAGGATGTGCACGCCGCAGGCCGAGCCCAGGCCGATGACGTGGGTCAGGCCGACCTTGGCCCCGTCGATCTGGCGGTCGCCGGCCTCGCCCCGCAGATGGGTGGCGACCTCCCAGACGTTGGCGATGCCGGTGGCGGCGATGGGGTGGCCCTTGGACTCGAGGCCGCCCGACACGTTGACCGGCGTGGTCCCGTCGCGCCAGGTGGCCCCGGAGTTGAAGAAGTCGACCGCCCCGCCCTGCTCGCACAGCATGAGGTTGTCGTAGTGGACCAGCTCGGCGGTGGCGAAGCAGTCGTGCAGCTCGACCAGGTCGAGGTCGGCCGGTCCGACGCCGGCCTGCTCGTAGGCCTGGGTGGCGGCGTTGCGGGTCAGGGTGTTGACGTCGGGGAGGATCTGGCACGCCTCCTCCCACGGGTCGGTGGTCAGCATCGAGGCCGAGATCTTGACGGCCCGCCTCTGCTGCTCCAGCGACAGCGTCTTCAGCTTGGCGCCGCTCACCACCACGGCGGCGGCCGCACCGTCGCAGTTGGCCGAGCACATGGGCCGGGTGTTGGGGTAGGCGATCATGACGTCGCCCATGATCTGCTCGAGGGACATCTTCTTGGAGTAGGCGGCCAGCGGGTTGAGGGTCGAGTGGGAGTGGTTCTTCTCGCTGATCCGGGCGAACAGCTCGAAGCTGGTGCCGCCGTAGCGGTGGCCGTACTCCATGCCGATCTGGGCGAAGACGCCGGGCATGATCTCGGTGCCGATGCGCCCGTCGACCGGGGCCACGGCCCCGTAGCGGCCCGACGGGCGTCCAGGTGTCGGCAGTCCTCGCTCGCGGCTGCCGCCCGACAGCAGTCCGGCCCCGGACAGCTTCTCCACCCCGAAGGCCAGGCCCATGTCGGCCTCGCCCGCCTTGACGGCCATGCACGCCACCCGCAGCGCGGTGGCCCCGGTGGCGCAGGCGTTGGCCACGTTGTAGACCGGGATGCCGGTCTGGCCGAGCTGCTTCTGCAGCTGCTGGCCGATGCCGGCGTTGGCCGCCATCAGGTTGCCGGCGCCGATGACCCCCATGTCCTGCATGGTGACGCCCGCCGTCGGCCAGGGCCCCGAGGACCGCCTCGGAGGCCAGGTCGACCAGGTCCTGGTCGGGGTGCTTGCCGAACTTGGTCATGTGGATGCCCAGGATCCACAGGTCGTCGGATGCCATGGTGCTCAACCTCCTCGAGGGTTCGAAGCCGAACCCGATCGCCTCGGTGCCGCTGGCTGTCGGTGCCGATGACCTGGGTGGCCAGCCGGACCTTCATGCCCAGCGTCACGTGCTCGGGATCGGGCGCGACGTTGATCAGGTTGGCCCGCACGCTGGTGCCTCCGCAGTCGACCAGGGCGGCCACGTAGGGGACCGGAACCCCGGGGCGGCGAAGCTCACGATGGTGAAGGCCCGGACCTCGCCCTCGGTCGGGATGTCGACCGGGCGAACTCGGTCTGGCCGCAGCGGCACAGGCGTTGCGCCGGTCGAAGAACCGGGCGCCGCAGGCGGTGCACTCGTGGGCCACCAGGTGGGGCTGGTCGCCGAGCACCAGGTAGTCGACCAGCGGGATCTGCTCGGCCATCGCCCCCACTTCCGTTGTCTCCATCGCCGTCTTGGACGCCACCGTAGCGGGGAGGACAAATCCGCCGCTACCCGGGCCCGGTGACGCCCGCTCCGGCCCGGGATGATCCGGTTCTGTCAACGCGACCCGCTGAGGGCCAGCATGCCCAGGGCAGCCGCCATCGACAGCGGCACCGCAACCATCCCGAGGAGGCTGGCTCTAGCGATGGATGGTCGAGCCCCGGCCGACCGCGCCGATCGGAGCCACAACAGCCAGGCGAGTGAGCCGGTGACGAAAAGGTTCGGGCCGATGTTCAACCCCACCAGGAGGGCGAACGGTCGAGGCGGCACCCGGGCCGCCAACAGCGATGCGGCGGGAAGGTTGTTCACGACCACGCTGAGGAAGGCTCCGACGACGGCGGTGCCCCAGGAGTCGAGGTGCGACAGGAGAGTCGCTGGTCCCGACCATGCGCGGCCCACGGTCCCGAGGGCCACCGCCACGCCGAACAGGCCGACCAGCACGGGGAGTCCGAGCACCCCCAGCGCCCGTCTGCGGGGACATCCTGCCGAAGAACGGACCGGAGGCTGACCGCCACCACACCGACGGCCGCCACCGGAGCGGCAGGCGACCGGAGGACGAGCACCAGCACGGTGACGGCCACCACGGCGATGAGTCCGACGCCCAGCACCGGTCGCTCAGCGTTCCGATACCGGGGCGACCGTCGCCCGCAGCGAACGACGTTCGGCCACCGCCCACCACCAGCGCGGTCACCAGGGCCGCGGCGATGGCCGCCGGGGCCATGTGCCGGAGGAACTGCTCCTCCCGAGAGGTGGAGGTGGCCGAGGACGATCAGGTTGGTGAGATTGGAGCCGGGGAGCAGGAGCGATCCGGCGTTGGACAGAAGCAGGCACCCGTAGAGGAGCAGTGGCTCACCTTCGCCCCGGTTGCGGGCGGTGTAGACGAGGATGGGCGTGAGGAACGCCACCGAGGTGTCGAGATTCAAGACGGTCGTCACGCTCACGATGAGTCACCACCGCACCGAGGTAGAGGACCAGCCCATTCGGCGCCAGGCGAGCGAGAGCATGCCCGGCGGCGGAGAACAACCGGTCCTCGTCGGCGACGAGACCCACCAGGAGGAGACCCGCCACGAGGACGAACGGGGACCAGTCCTGTGCCGCGGCGGACCGGGCGTCATCGGGGCTGAGCAGCGCCGCGCCCAAGTGCTCCGGCACATCCGACGGCCGCCAACGCCCACCCGAGGCGACCGGTGGAATCAGGAGGTTTTTTCGGGTCGGGGCCGGTCATTGGTTGGAAGCATGCCCGGATTCGGCCCCCCTCAGACCTCGGTATCGCCGATTCCAGGCCGGTTCCCTACCCCCACGCCTGTCTTCCGGTGCCGTCGGGTCACCCCTGACGACGCCACGGCCGGTGGAGGACGGCCGGCGGCCTATGCCTGTTGGGCTGCGATCTCGGTGTCGTAATGGGCGACGAGCTCCTGCCCCGAGTGATCGGGGCTGGTCGGGTGGATCAGCTTTGCTGTCCACTTCTCCTCGACATGGCCGAACTTCCAGATCATGAGGGCACCCACCCAGGTGGCGACGAACATGCCGACGATGACGAAGCCGGCGGTATTGATGTTGAAGTTGGCCATGAAGCTCCAGAAGCCGCCGTTGAGATGGAGCTCCACCGGAAGGAGTCCGAGCACTTCGACGGTGCCGATGAAGAAGCAGATGAACACCGACAGGCCGGTGATGGCCAGGTTGTAATAGACCTTCCGGACCGGATTGAAGAAGGCCCAGCCATAGGCCATGTTCATGAAGACACCATCGAAGGTGTCCATCAGCGTCATCCCGGCGGTGAAGAGAATCGGGAGGCACAGGATCGAATACCAGGGCAGGTTCTGGGTCGCATAGAGGGCCGTGGTCGCCAGGAGTGCGACCTCGGTGGCGGTATCGAAGCCCATGCCGAAGACCACCCCTACCGGGTACATCTGCCATTCCTTGGTGATCGACCTCATCCACTTGCCGAAGAACCGGTACATCAGGCCCCGGTTCTCCAACTGCTTTTCCAGTTCCGCCTCATCGAACTCGCCGTGCCGCATCTTTTTGAAGACGCCGACGATCCCGGCCAGGATCACGATGTTGAGAAGGGCGATGAGGTAGAGGAATGCGGCCGAGACGATGGTGCCGAAGATCCCGCCGAACTGTTCCAGGCCCGAGTTGGTGTGTGAAACGACAGGGAAGACGGTCTTCTCGGCGACGATGATTCCGACCCCGATGGCGACCACGATGGTCGAGTGGCCCAGGGAGAAGAAGTACCCGACGCTGACGGGCTTCTTGCCCTCGTTCATCAGCTTCCGGGTGGTGTTGTCGATGGCCGAGATGTGGTCGGCGTCAAAGGCATGGCGGAGACCGAGGGTGTAGGCCAGCACCGACACCCCGATTCCCAGCCCCTTGTAGTGGCTCGGGACCACGAACACGATGAAGACGCCGAACCCGATGACGTGGAGGAAGAGGATGGAGGCCAACATCAGCCTGGTCTGCAGCCATTGGCCAGGGCTCATGCCCCTGCGAAACTCCGTGAGCTTCGCCAGGGGACCTGACCGGGCAGGGTCCTCGCTCGTGGTGACCACAGGGCTCCTGTTCCGCTTGGTCTGACCGGCCGATGCGGCCTGGTCGAAGAGTAGGCGGAATGCGAAGTATTTGCAACAGCGTTCGACACCTATCAGATAGCTGGTCGCAGGCCGGGTCCCGGTCGGGCTGGAGTCCGGTTGTCGCGTCGATCAGGGACGAACCGTGGAGGGACGGGTCCGCTGCCCGCCGGCACTCGCCGGCTTTCGTGACGTGGCCACGGGTGCGGCCGCTCTCAGGTGGCGGCGGGAATCGGCGGGACCACCGTGGGCGGCCTGGATACCGGGGCGGTCAGAGTGGGCGTTGACCAGGGAGAGCGGGCGACGGGAATCGAACCCGCGTTCCGAGCTTGGGAAGCTCGTGTTCTGCCTCTGAACTACGCCCGCGTGCCGGCGACACACTATCGCCACTCCGGCCTAGTTCTCTTGTTGAGCCCGGCGCGATCGCCACTCGCCGGCCACCGCCGAACCGACCGCCAACGCCGCGATCACCATGTCGATGGCGCCGAGGAGAACCGCACTCGCCCCCAGGTCGCCTGCCGCGGCCAGCGAGGCGATGGCGCCGCAGGCCCCGGCGGTCAGCGCCGCCCTTTGGACGAGTACGCGGTGACCGCCCCGGCGGGGTCGGGTGAACGCGACGATTGCCAGCAGCACGATCACGGCGAAGACCACCGCCGCCGGGTGCCGCGGTGCCGGTGGGATGACGTCCAGTTGGCGGTAGCCCTCCAGGACAGCCAGCCCAGCCACCACGATCAGTCCCGCCGTTGCCAGCTCCGCCCGGCGACCGGGAGCCCATTCCTCCGTCGATGGGCCCGTCCCCGGCACCATGGGGTCGGCGCCGTCCAACTCCTCCGGGCCCGGATAGCTCCGGGGGGTCTCGGAGGGCCGGCCCTGGTCGTGGGAGACGTCCCCGACCGGGGTCGGCAGCCAGCCCGGAGCACGCGCCCTGCCCGCAGTCTTCACGTTCCGCCAAGAGTCCGCCACGGTCCTCCGCCTGGGCTCCCGGGATCCGCTGCTCCCCTCCGACCTCGGATGAACCGTTCGCCCTGTGGCAGAAAGTATGTGCCACACCGTGGCCGGATGCAACCGTTGGTTGCAATTAACTTCGCCCACCGGACCACCACGGCAGTGACGGGTCGAGGAGGCCGCGTCCGGGGGTGCTGTCCGGCGGAGACGACGGACCGGTCGCCCCCGCCAGCTGCGCTCGCACTTCGCCGTTTCGCCCGTTGTCGCCGCCGCATGGTCTGAAGAATCCCGACCTCCGGACCGCCGACGCACCTGTTCGCGACCGAGGAACTGTGCCCTGGCGCGCCGCCCCCACTATCGTCTGGGCCGCATGGTTCTCTCAGACCACTCGATCCGTGAGGCGCTGGCGTCCGGCCGGATCGCCATCGACCCCTTCGACGACAGCTGCATCCAGCCGTCGTCGGTCGACCTCCATGTCGACCAGTACTTCCGTCTGTTCAGGAACCACACCAGCCGGGTGATCGACGTACGCGAGAACCAAGAGGACCTGACCGAGCTGGTCGACACGGGCGAAGAGCCCCTGATCCTCCACCCGGGCGAGTTCGTGCTCGGCTCCACCAAGGAGAAGGTGACCCTCCCCGATGACCTGGTGGCGCGGCTCGAGGGCAAGTCGTCCCTCGGTCGCCTCGGCCTGCTCATCCACTCGACGGCCGGGTTCGTCGACGCCGGCTGGGAGGGTCATCTCACCCTCGAGCTGTCCAACGTCGCCAACCTTCCCATCACCGTCTACCCGGGCATGAAGATCGGCCAGATCAGCTTTTTGCAGATGACCACGGCCGCCGACCATCCCTACGGTTCGGTAGGGCTCATGTCGAAGTACCAGGGTCAATGGGGACCCACCCCCAGCCGGTACGCCGACAATTACCGCCCGTGAACAGGCCGCCGCCCGACGAGACCCGGCTTTGTTACTCTTCAGTAACCATCTAGGAGGATCGCAGTGCCCCTCAGACTCGCCATAGGGCTCGGTATCACCGCGGTGATGTTCGCCATCGCCGGTCGCCGCTTCTTGTGGCTGTTCCGGCTGATCTCGGCCGGGGAGCCGGCGGTCCCGTCCCGGTTCAGGGACGTCCCCAAGCGGATCAGGGCCGAGCTGGTGGAGGTGGGCGGCCAGAAGAAGCTGTTGCAGTGGACGGTGCCGGGCCTGGCCCACGCCTTCACCTTCTGGGGGTTCACCATCCTCTTCCTCACCATCATCGAGGCCTTCGGCTGCCTGTTCCAACGCAACTTCCACATCCCCCTGATCGGCCACACCGCCGTCATCGGGTTCATCGAGGACTTCTTCGCCGTGGCCGTGGTGGTGTCCCTGGCCGTGTTCGTGGCCATCCGTGTCAAGAACTCACCGGCCCGCGAGAACCGCCGGTCCCGGTTCTTCGGCTCCCACACCGGGGCGGCCTGGGGGGTGCTGGCCATGATCTTCGGGGTCATAGTGACCCTGCTGATCTACCGGGCCGCCCAGGTCAACACCGGCAACTTCCCCTACGGTTGGTGGGCCTTCGCCTCCCACGGCTTGGCCACCCTGCTCAAGCCGCTCGGTACCGGGGTCAACAGCGTCATCGAGACGGTTGCCCTGCTGGCCAACATCGCCATCATCACCGGCTTCCTCGTCTTCATCTCCTACTCGAAGCACCTCCACATCTTTCTGGCACCCATCAACGTGGCCACCTCGAGGCGGCCCCGGGCTCTCGGCGCCCTGGCTTCGACCCCGGACATGTCCATGGAGGGTGTCGGCGACAACGACGAGGTGGTCTTCGGCGCCGGCCGGATCGAGGACTTCTCGTGGAAGCAGCTCCTCGACATGGCCACGTGCACCGAGTGCGGGCGCTGCCAGTCCCAGTGCCCGGCCTGGAATACCGGCAAGCCCCTGTCCCCCAAGCTCCTGATCATGGACCTGCGCGACAACCTCTTTTCCTCGGCCGACCGGGTGATGGCCAAAAACCGGGCGGCGGGCACCGAGGTGGAGAACCTGGTCCCCTCGGTCATCGATCCCGACGTGCTGTGGTCGTGCACCACCTGTGGGGCGTGTGTCGAGCAGTGCCCGGTCGATATCGAGCACATCGACACCATCATCGACATGCGCCGCTACGAGGTGCTGATGGAGTCGAAGTTCCCGACCGAGGCCGGGCTGATGCTGCGCAACGTCGAGAACCAGGGCGATCCCTGGGGCCTGGGCTCGGCCAAGCGCACCGACTGGATCGCGGCGCTCGACTTCGAGGTGCCGGTCATCTCGGGCACCATCCCCGACGATGTCGAGTACCTCTACTGGGTGGGCTGCGCCGGGGCCCTCGACGAACGGGCCCGCAAGGGTGCCCAGGCCACGGCCCGCATGTTGCACCGGGCCGGGGTCACATTCGGGATTCTGGGGCCCCGGGAGTCGTGCACCGGCGACCCGGCCCGCCGGCTCGGTAACGAGTACCTCTATCAAGAGCAGGCCCGGATGAACATCGAGACGCTCGAAGGCGCCGGAGTGAAGAAGGTGATCGCCACCTGCCCGCACTGCTTCAACTCACTGGCCAACGAGTACCCGTCCCTGGGAGGCAACTTCGAGGTCATCCACCACAGCCAGCTCCTCGACCATCTGGTGGCGGCGGGCAAGCTGACCCCGGGTGGCGGCTACACGGGAACGGTCACCTACCACGACCCGTGCTACCTGGGCCGCCACAACCGGGTGTTCGACGAGCCCCGAGCCGTCATCGACGCCATCCCGGGTGCAACCCAGGTGGAGATGCGGCGCTGCCGCGAGAAGGGGTTCTGCTGCGGAGCGGGCGGGGCCCGCATGTGGCTCGAGGAGAACATCGGCAAGCGGGTCAACATGGAGCGGACCGAGGAGGCCCTCGGTACCGGCGCCGACGTGGTCTCGACCGCCTGCCCCTACTGCATGATCATGCTGGACGATGCGGTGCGGGCCAACGCCAAAGAGGACGACGTACGAGTGCTCGACCTGTCCCAGCTCCTGGAGGAGTCGATGGGCGACGCGGTGGCGGTCGGTCCCGGTGACACCCCGGGGGAGTGACACCCGGTTCAGCCCGCCGACAGGTGGATCAGTCAGCCGAAGGCGACAGCGTCGGCTTCCCGCACCCGGTTGGCCATGGCCGACAGCATCTTGCGGGAGATGGTGGGCACCGACTGCAGCAGGCTGTTGAACTGGCGCTGGCTGAGCACCAGCACGTCCATCTCCGTGTCGGAGACGACGGTGGCCGAACGGGGCTTGCGGTCCAGCAGGGACAGCTCGCCGAAGTAACCGCCCGGCCCCAGGGTGGCCACCTTCTTGCCGTTCCGGGTCACGGTGGCCGTTCCCGACACGATCAGGAAGAACTCCAGCCCGATCCGCCCTTCCTCCACCAGCACCTTGCCTTCGGGGACGACCACCTCGTCCAGCGAGCTGCGGATCTTGCGGAGCTCGGAACCGGTACAGCTCGAAAACAGCCAGATGGATTTGAGGTCGAGTGCTTGGGGGCGCGCCGCCATGGTCGGGAGGCTAGCCGCGCCAAGCGCGGCCGCGTCGGGCAAACCGCCAGCCCATGCGGGGTCGGGGCCGCCTTCGCCCCGGGTGGGTGGGGGCGGCCACTGCTACCATCTCCGGGCCGTCGTCCGGGTCCCGCGCGGCCAACCAGTGGAGGCGACGACGACCGCAGATCACCGAGAGACCGACAGGGACGACTGCGCCCCGGACCGAGGCGAGGGATGGACAGGCAATGATCGCTTCCGAGCCGACCACGCCCGGACAGCCCGGCTCGGAAGAGACCGACGGGGCCGGACAAACCGTGCCGGCTGATCGACCCGTCTCGACCCTTCGAGGGGCCGGGGTGACCGCCGACGCCCGCCGGGTCGGCAAGGTGGTGGTCGCCGCCTGCCTGGTGGCACTGGCCGGCGTCACCGTCGGGCTCTTCGTGGCCGGAGCCTCGAAGAACGCCCAGATCACCAGCCTTCGAAGTCACGGAGTACCGGTCGAGGTGACGGTGACCAAGTGTCACGGCCTGCTGGGCGGGAGCGGCAGCAACGGAGCCGGGTACGCGTGCCGGGGGACGTTCGAGATCGGTGGCCACCGGTACAACGAAGCCATTCCCGGATACGGCCAGCTTTCTCCTGGATCGTCCATCCGCGGTGTGGCCGTGCCGGGCAACCCGCCGCTCTTCTCCACCGCCGGGGCCGCGGCGACCGAGCGCGCCTCGTGGAGGGTGTTCATCCTCCCCTCGGTGCTGGCGGTGATTCTCGTCCTCCTTCTCGGGGCGGTGGTCCTCAGGATCCGCCACGTTCGCAAGCCAGGTTGACCGACAGGCCCGCTCCAGCCGTCGCATGCAGTGTCACCTCGTGGCCGCCATCGGTTTCGCTCCGAATCGGCCCGGCGCGCTAGCCTCGACCAATGCCCGGAAGCGATCCCGCCGCGACCGACGGCGACATCCCGGCCAAGCCGAGCATCTGGCAACGCCTCCGGGGCGCCGTGCTGAAACCGGCCGGTCCCGGCCAGGACGCCGACTCGAGCACGACCGTCAAGATCGACGGGGTGGTCCCGACCACCGTGGACGAGCTCGAGGACGCGGTCAACCGCCTCGACGACAAGGAGCGACTCATCGGTCTGGTCCTGGCCCCGGTGGCCGCCGCCATCGGGCTGGTGATCACCGGGAGCCTGATCGCCAACGATCCCAAGTCGCCGCTGGCCAACGGCCAGGTGAACAGACTGCACGTGAGCCCGTCCCTCTATCTCGAGCTCGGTGGGCTGACCCTGGCCCTGGCCTTGTTGATGCTGGTGATGTCCTGGCTGCGCAAGCGTCTCTACCTCGGCATCGTGATGGCCCTCTACGGGCTGTCCATCTTCAATCTCCACTTCTGGGGCTTCGGGCTGCCCTTCATCATGGTGGGGGCCTGGCTGTTGGTCCGTGCCTACCGGCTCCAGACGAGTCTCAAACAGGCCAAGCTGGCCGACGGCGGCTCGGGGTCTCGCTCGAGGTCGGCAAAACCGGGGGCCCCACCGGGGGCCAACAAGCGGTTCACCCCGCCGACATCCACCCCGGCCAAGTCACCGAAGGCGAAGCGGGGCAACGAGCGCAGGGCCGGCTGAGCCTGGCCGGCATGGGGCACCGAACCGGGGGCTGAGCCGAGCCGCGCCGGCTCAAAGTAGTGGCGGCTGAGCGGAGCCGAATTTTGCCACCCCGGAGGCGCCGATAAACCGCGCCAGGGGAACCCGGCGCCGCCCCCACCAGCGAGTTCGTGCCAGTTCACACGGTCGTAACACGGATGTGACTCTGCCGAAACTCCCACCAAGCATTGTTCTCTCCGGCAAGCCGAACCTGCTCGTCTTGCCCTTGGCGCCTCAGGTCACATCGCGCTGACCACGGGGCACCAAGACGCAGTGATAACGAGAGAGGAGCACTGTAATCGTGCTAGCCGCAGCAGTGACATCAGTTCCTTATCCCAGCTGGCTGAATACCGGCGACAACACATGGCAGATAACGGCCGCCACGTTCGTCGGCCTGATGAGCCTCCCCGCCCTGGCTGTCCTCTACGCCTCGATCGTCCAGAAGAAATGGGCGGTGAACGTGTTGGCGATGATGTTCGCCGGGTTCTCGCTGGTCCTCATCGCTTGGGTGCTGTGGTCGTACAAGATGGGCTTCGGTGCCACCTCGGTCGGAGGCGGGGTGAGAGACGGGGTGCAAACCCAATTAACCGGTACGGGTTGGGTGAAACACTTCTTCGAGAACTTCGTCGGCAAACCGGGCGGTATCACCAACAGCGTGGGTGAACAGGGTCAGGCGGTGTCAGCGGCAAACACCGTCATCCCCTTCCACTTCCCCACCGACACCCTGGCCTACTTCCAGTTCGTCTTCGCCGCCATCACCCCGTTGCTGTTCTTGGGGAGCGTGCTGGGCCGGATCAAGTTCAGCGCCTGGTGCCTGCTGGTGCCGCTGTGGTCGACGTTCGTGTACGGCGTCGATGGATTCCTGCTGTGGGGCGGCGGCTACTTTGCCCAGGAGGGTGCCCTCGACTTCTCCGGCGGGTACGTCATCCACATGTCCGCCGGGGTTTCGGGCTTCACCGCGGCCTGGGTCCTCGGGCCCCGGCTGTTGCGAGACCGACAACATGCGATACCGAACAACCTGGTGATGGCGGCGGTCGGCGCCGGCATCCTGTGGCTGGGCTGGAACGGATTCAACGGTGGCGACCCCTACTACGCAGGAACAGACATGAGCGCGGCCGTGGTCAACACCAACCTGGCCACTGCGGCCGGTGTGCTGACGTGGATCGCCATGGACGCCTGGCTCTCGAAAGAGAAGAAGCCGACATTCCTGGGCGGTGTCAACGGCATGATCTGCGGTCTGGTCGGGATCACACCCTGTGCCGGGTGGGTCAACGGCCGAGGGGCCATTTACGTCGGTGTGATCGATACCGTCATCGTCTGGTTTGCGTGGAACTTCCTGTCCAAGGTCCGTCCGTTCTCCAAGGTGGATGATGCTCTCGGGGTCATTTACACCCACGGAATCGCCGGATTCTTCGGTGGCATGATGCTTGGCATATTCGGTGATCCGAACATGGTCGAGTACGGCTGCGGTCATCTGGACTTGGCCGGGCAGGTCGTCAACACCAGCAACAGCACCTACCTGACCGCCCACGGCGCATGCGTCCCGTTCTCGGTGAACGGCTTGATGTACACCGGCTCGGCCCACCAGCTGTGGGAACAGTTCCGAGCCGCCATCTGGGTCATATTCTGGTCGGCTCTGGTGACATTCATCCTGATGAAGGTCATAGGTTGGGTACTCCGAGGTGCCCGATACAAGGATGAGATCCTCGAGGTCGGTGACCTGGCCATCCACGGCGAGGAAGCCTTCCCCGAAGAGACGCTCGCCGAGCGGGTGGGAGCCATGTCCATGGCCGGTGATGAGCCGAGGCCTTCGGTAGCCTCGACGTCGACCTCGTTACCACCTGACGACGGTTCTCCCCCAGGCGGACCAGGCAGCTGACGGAACCACTACGAACCCAAGGAGAAATTGAAAAATGAAGCTGATCGTAGCGGTGCTGAAGCCGTTCAAGCTCGATGAGGTGAAGGAGGCGCTGAAGGCCCTCGGGGTGCATGGTCTGACTCTGACCGAGGCTCAGGGCTTCGGACGCCAACGGGGCCACACCGAGGTCTATCGGGGAGCGGAGTACGAGGTGGAGTTCGTGCCGAAGATTCGGCTCGAGATACTCGTCGACGATTCCCAGGTCGACCCGGTGACCAATGCCATCGTCGATGCGGCGGGAACCGGAAAGATCGGTGACGGCAAGGTCTGGATCGTTCCCGTGGAGGAAGTGATCCGGGTCCGTACCGGTGAGCGGGGTCCGGACGCTCTCTGAGGCCTAGCCGATGGGGTCAAGGGACGTTTGTGGGGACAGACGTGCCTGACAGCACGAAAGGTCGGCTCTCCGGGGCCGGCCTTTCGTCGTTTCAGTGACGGGCTGTGTCGGACCGGCCCGGTTTTTCGGAGGTCATCCGGCCTGGCGGGCCACGGCTTCGGCGGCGGCACGGGCCGCCTCGGGGTCGCCGAGGTAGTCGCCGGACACCACCGACAGATCGTCGTCCAACAGATAGACGAACGGGATGCCGGTGGGGATCTCGAGCGTGGGGATCTCGTCGTCCGGGATGCCCTCGATGTGCTTGCGCAAGGCCCGGAGACTGTTCCCGTGGGCCACCACCAGTACCGCCCCGCCCCGGGCTCCTTCGGCCAACAGGTCGGGCACCAGGGCGTCCTCCCAGTAGGGGATGACCCGCGACACCACGTCGGCCAGGCACTCGGTCGTGGGCAGCGCGTCGGCGGGCACGTCCCGGTAACGGGGGTCCCCGGCCGGGTGGTGCTCGCTGCCCGGCTCCACCGGCGGGGGCGGGGTGGCGTAGCTCCGGCGCCACTCCTTGACTTGGGCCTCACCGAACCGAGCAGTCGTATCCACCTTGTTCCGCCCCTGCAGGTCGCCGTAGTGGCGTTCGTTCAGGCGCCAGTGACGCCGGACCGGTAGCCAACTTCGGCCTCCGGCAACCTCGAGGGCCAGAGTGGCGGTTCGAATGGCCCTGGTCAGTACCGACGTATGCAGGATCCGCAGATCGAGGCCGCCTTCGGCCGCCAGCAGGTGCCCGGCCTCCCGGGCCTCGGACTCGCCCAGCTCGGTCAGATCGACGTCACACCATCCGGTGAACAGGTTCTCGGCGTTCCACTGCGACTGGCCGTGGCGGAGCAGTACCAGTTGGGGCATGGTGGGAGCGTATCGAAGTTGTCGGGAAGCTCGAAAAGCTCCCGGACCAGGGTGCAGAGCGTCCAGGACACCGCGACCCTCGGAGTTCGATGGAGAACCCCCGGTGCCGACCCAGATCTGAACACTCTGGACTGGGCGTCTTGGCAGTTCCGGCGGGGTAGGTGCCCGACCCGGAGAGTGGCGGCGGATCCACTCTCAACGGGTCTGGCTCCTTGCACCACCAATACCCATGGCAACACTCGGAGAAACATGGAATTCGTAAAAATTACCGGTGGGTAGTCACTGGGGAAAACGCCTGGTGAGAGCCAGGGTTGTCACCGTTTTCCGCCGGGGCTTCGAGTTTCACCCTGCATCCTGATCAGTCCAGGCGGTTATAGCGCCTGTCGTTGCCGCCGCGCTTTCGCCACCTAGCCTCTGGCGGTCAACTTCGTCGTGCGACGACGTAAGGTCAATTCCCTTGCGGCAACAACTGTTGCTCTGCGTACTCTTGTTGTTAAGGCGCCAGACCCGTCGAGAGCGGATCCGCCGCCGCTCTCCGGGTCGGGCACCTATTCTGAGCTTTCGCACTCTGAGAGCTTTCGCACTCTGAGGCGTTCCCCCGGGGCCTGGCCACAAACGAACGTTTGGACCCATGTTCTGGTGATGGTCGGGTCGGGTGCTGCCCATCTGTCTCCGGACCCGACCTTGATTTGCCGAAAATCCCTGTTCAGAGGAGCGCGCTCCGAAGAGGTCGGACGGCGAACCGAGTGGAGCGGTCGGGGTCCCGACCGAACGAGGGCAGGCCCTCAGTTCTCGTTGGGGCATGCCCCCCGGCCTCGGTCGACCGTTCAATCGAGTCCGGATCCCGAACGAACGCTTGGGTTGTCCACAGTGTGGAGAAGGTGCGCATCCGTCGCCAGCGGCTCGGTTGGCCGAGTCCCGACCAGGTTGGCGCGAAGCCGCAGGATCCCGAACGCTCGTTTAGACCGAAATTCTATGGGAAAGATATGAATAGGTGCCGGACCCGGAGAGCGACGGCGGAATCGCCCTCAACGGGTCTGGCACCCGAATCCGACCGTTGGGGCGCCACCCTTTTCTCACGGGGCTCGACCGGTCGTCAGGTGGTTCTGCCAGCTCGGTGATGGGCGCTAATTCGGTTGCAGAACCCGATGCACCGTGTCGCAGACCGGGCAAACGACCGCCAGCGGAGGCACTTCCTCATGGTCTTTCTTCAACTGGGGCATCCTGCGTAGCTGCTCCGGGTCGGGAGGAACGAAGGCATGTCCGCAATGGTCGCACCACAACATGGCTGCCAAAGATATCCGCATTCGGGCCCGTTCAAACGGACTCTTGGCGCAGACCGACGATTTTTGGTGCCGGCGGGCGTCCAGGTGTGAGGCCACCCGGCGCTTCCCCGGCGCCGGGGCGGGCGAGCGGACCCAGCGGCCAGCGGCCAGCGGCCAGCGGCCCAGCGGCCGGCTGCGTTACAAGAGACTTATAGAAAAGTTATGCGCATAGCACTCAACTTTGGTATAGTTGCAAGTGTGAGGAAACAGGTTCAGTGTAGAGGTGAGGGATCGGGTCCCAAGGCGACCGGGTCCACAGCACCCGAGGCACAGAACGAAGCGTTGGAAGGGTCGGCGTCGTGCCGACTGGAGACCGGGCCCGCTGCGGGCAGGAAGTAGGAGGAAGCAATTATGGCCAAGGCCGTAGGAATCGACCTCGGGACCACCAACTCGGTGGTCGTCCGTGCTGGAGGCCGGCGAGCCGGTCGTCATCCCCAATGCCGAGGGCGGCACGGACCACCCCGTCGGTGGTGGGATTCGCCAAGTCGGGCGAGGTGCTGGTGGGCGAGGTGGCCAAGCGTCAGGCCATCACCAACCCCGACCGGACCATCCGGTCGGTCAAGCGCCACATGGGGACGTCGTGGACCGTCGACATCGACGGCAAGGACTACACCGCCCAGGAGATCTCGGCCCGCATCCTGGGCAAGCTCAAGCGGGACGCCGAGGCGTTCCTCGGTGACACCGTGACCCAGGCGGTCATCACCGTCCCCGCCTACTTCGACGACGCCCAGCGCACGGCGACCAAGGAGGCCGGCGCCATCGCCGGACTCGAGGTGCTGCGCATCATCAACGAGCCGACGGCGGCCGCGCTGGCCTACGGGCTCGACAAGGAGGGCGCCGACCAGACCGTCCTGGTCTTCGACCTCGGCGGCGGCACCTTCGACGTCTCGCTGCTCGAGATCGGCGACGGCGTGTTCGAGGTGAAGTCGACCGCCGGCAACTCCAAGCTCGGCGGCGACGACTGGGACCAGCGGATCATCGACTGGCTGGTCAAGACGTTCAAGGACACCGAGGGCGTCGACCTGTCCGGCGACAAGATGGCCACCCAGCGTCTGCAGGAGGCGGCCGAGAAGGCCAAGATCGAGCTGTCCTCGCTGCAGGAGACCCAGATCAACCTGCCCTTCATCACGGCCACGTCCGAGGGCCCCAAGCACCTCGACGTCAAGCTGACCCGGGCCAAGTTCAACGAGCTCACCGCCGATCTGGTCGAGGCGTGCAAGGGCCCCTTCGACCAGGCCATCGCCGACTCGGGACTGTCCAAGTCCGACATCGACCACGTGGTGCTGGTGGGTGGGTCCACCCGGATCCCCGCCGTCCAGGAGCTGGTCCAGTAGATGACCGGCAAGGAGGCCCACAAGGGCGTCAACCCCGACGAGGTGGTGGCCATCGGTGCCGCCGTCCAGGCCGGCGTGCTGAAGGGCGAGGTCAAAGACGTCCTCCTCCTCGACGTGACCCCGCTGTCGCTGGGCATCGAGACCAAGGGCAGCGTCATGCACCGCCTCATCGAGCGGAACACCACCATCCCCACCAAGCGGAGCGAGGTGTTCACCACCGCCGACGACAACCAGCCGTCGGTCGAGGTCCACGTGCTCCAGGGCGAGCGTGAGATGGCCATGTACAACAAGACGCTGGGCAAGTTCCAGCTCGTCGACCTGCCCCCGGCCCCCCGGGGTGTGCCGCAGATCGAGGTCACCTTCGACATCGACGCCAACGGCATCGTCCACGTCTCGGCCAAGGACCGGGCCACGGGCAAGGAGCAGTCGATGACCATCACCGGCCAGTCGTCGCTGGCCAAGGAGGACATCGAGCGCATGGTCAAGGACGCCGAGGCCCACGCCGAGGACGACCGCCGCCGCAAGGAGGAGGCCGAGGTCCGCAACAACGCCGACTCCCTCGTCTACCAGACCGAGAAGCTCCTGAAGGACCAGGGCGAGAAGTTCGAGGGCGACGAGAAGGAGAAGGTGGAGACGGCCCTCACCTCGCTCAAGGAGTCCCTGGCCGGTTCCGACGTCGAGGCCATCAAGACCTCGACCGAGACGCTGCTCACGGCCAGCCAGTCGTTCAGCCAGCGCCTCTACGAGGAGGCCTCCAAGGCGCAGCCGTCGGCCCCGGGCGGGGAGGTGCCGGCCGACGACGAGGCCTCCGACGACGAGGTCGTGGACGCCGAGATCGTCGACGACAAGAGCTGATCGTCGATGACCGGCACCGACGAGTCTGGTCGATGACGGTGGAGAGTGGGACCCCGAGGCCGAAGAGGCCCGCGGGTCCGCCCCGTCACGGGGCCGAGGTCCGGGTTCGGGCTCGGCTACCGGCCCGGGGAGCGACGACGAGGACGCGAGGTGATCGACGCCGAGATCCTCGACGCCGCCGACGTGAGCGCGGCGGTCGACGACGCCTTCGCCGACGACGACCCGCTGGACGCTCGCCCTCAACCAGCGCGACGAGTACCTCGACTCGCTGCGCCGGCTGCAGGCCGAGTTCGAGAACTACAAGAAGCGGGTGGCCAAGCAGCAGTCCGACCAGGTGGCCCGGGCGGCCGTGTCCCTGGTGGAGACGGTGCTGCCCGTGCTCGACACCCTCGACCTCGCCACCGAGCACATCGGCGACGCGGAGTCGGCGGACGGCCGGGCCCTGCTGGCCGTGGCCGGCCAGCTCCACGACGTGCTGGCCAAGGAGGGCCTCGAGCGGGATCGACCCGCTCGGCGAGGAGTTCGACCCCAACGCCCACGAGGCGGTGGGCCACCTGCCGCGACGAGGTGGCGGGCGGCGGATCGGGTGACACCGGCACCGGCGAGCCGGTGGTGGGTCAGGTGATGCGAGCCGGGTACCGCTGGCGCGGTGCGGTGGTGCGACCGGCCATGGTGATGGTGCGGGGCTAGACGAGAACGAGGAAGGGACCGAGGGAGAACCGAGTGGCGCCGCAACGCGAATGGTTCGAGAAGGACTACTACAAGACGCTGGGCGTGTCCTCGACGGCCACGGCCAAGGAGATCACCAGCGCCTACCGGAAGCTGGCCAAGAAGCACCATCCCGACACCAACCCCGGCCACGAGGAGACGTTCAAGGAGATCTCCGCGGCCTACGACGTCCTCGGTGACGCCGATCGGCGCAAGGAGTACGACGAGGTCCGGGCCATGGGTCCCGGCCGCCGGGGCCGGGTTTCCCCGGCGGGTTCGGCGGCGGCGGGGCGGAGGCACCTTCCGGGTGGAGGACATGGGCGACCTCGGCGACCTGTTCGGCGGCCTGTTCGGACGCGGCCGGCGGGGCGGCGGTACGACCGGTCCCCAGCGGGGCAGCGACGTCGAGACCGAGCTCCACCTCTCCTTCGAGGACGCCGTCAAAGGGGTCACCACCTCGGTCAACCTGACCACCGACGCCCGCTGCCACACCTGCGCGGGGAGCGGCTCGGCCCCGGGCACCCAGCCGACCACCTGTCCCCGCTGCGGCGGTTCCGGCACCCTCCAGGACAACCAGGGCCTCTTCTCCCTGAGCCAGATCTGCCCGCAGTGCGGCGGGCGGGGCACGGTCGTGACCACGCCCTGCCCGACCTGCTCGGCACCGGGGTGGAGCACCGCAACCGCTCGGTCAAGGTGCGCATCCCCGCCGGGGTGGAGGACGGCCAGCGCATCCGGGTCAAGGGCCGGGGCGCGGCCGGACGCGGCAACGCGCCCGAGCGGCGACCTCTACGTCGTGGTCCGGGTGGACCGCCACGGCCTGTTCGGCCGGCGGGGCCGCAACCTCACCCTGACCGTGCCCATCTCCTACCCCGAGGCCACCCTCGGCACCACCATCACCGTTCCCACCCTGACCGACCCGGTCACCCTGAAGGTGCCGGCCGGCACGCCGTCGGGCCGGACCTTCCGGGTCAAGGGCCGGGGTGTCCCGGCCGGCAAGAAGAGCGCCACCGGCGACCTACTGGTCACCGTGGAGGTGGCCGTGCCCGAGAAGCTGACCGACGAGCAGCGCTGCCGCGGTGGAGGCTCTGGCCGAAGTGGTCGAGCCGCCGACGCGCGACGCTCTGGGGGTGTGACATGAGCGACGATCCGCACGCAGCCCGGGCCGTGTACGTGATCTCGGTGGCCGCCGAGCTGACCGGCGTCCACCCCCAGACCCTCCGGGTCTACGAGCGCAAGGGCCTGCTCGAGCCGAGCCGCACCCAGGGGGGCAGCCGCCGCTTCAGCGACGAGGACCTCGACCGGCTCCGCCACATCCAAGCCCTGACCACGGCCGGACTCAACCTCGAGGGCGTCCGCCGGGTCATGGAGCTGGAGGCCGAGGTGGCCCGCCTCCGCACCGAACTGGCCGCCACCCGGGCCGAGGCCCGCGAGGCCGTGGCCGTCACCCACCGCCAGTACCGGCGCGAGCTGGTGCCCCTATCCCAGAAGCTGGTGCCCACCCGGCCCAAGCGCCGGTCCCCGCAAGGCACAGGAGGTTCCCGATGACCATCAACCCCGACCGCTGGACGCTCAAGACCCAAGAGGCCTTCGCCACCGCCGTCGAGCGGGCCCGG
Source organism: uncultured Acidimicrobiales bacterium (assembly GCA_963747825.1). Lineage (GTDB taxonomy): Bacteria > Actinomycetota > Acidimicrobiia > Acidimicrobiales > RAAP-2 > Bog-756. The sequence continues at coordinate 43,389 of CAVVGQ010000008.1, read as the reverse complement.
GCCGCCCACAACGCCGAAGTCACCCCCGACCACGTGCTGGCCGCCGTCCTCGACCAGCCCGACGGCATCGCCGGCCCGGTCCTCACCCGGCTCGGCATCGAGCCGGCCGTGGTCCGCCGACCGCATCGACGGTGACCTCGCCCGCCTGCCCCAGGCGTGCGGCGGTCAGGAGCCGGGCATCAACCGGGCCCTGCGCGACGTCCTGACCACGGCCGACGGCCTGCGGACCGACATGGGCGACGAGTACCTGTCGGTCGAGCACCTGTTGCTGGCCATGGCCGACCGCGATCGGCGTCGACCGCGACCAGCTGCTCGACGCCCTGCGCGACGTCCGGGGCAGCCACCGGGTCACCTCGCAGAACCCCGAGGAGACCTTCCAGGCCCTCGAGCGCTACGGCCGCGACCTCACCGCCCTGGCCCGCCAGGGGAAGATGGACCCGGTCATCGGTCGCGACGAGGAGGTGCGCCGGGTCATCCAGGTGCTGTCCCGCCGCACCAAGAACAACCCGGTGCTCATCGGCGAGCCCGGGGTGGGCAAGACGGCCATCGTCGAGGGCCTGGCCCAGCGCATCGTGGAGGGCGACGTCCCCGAGGGCCTCAAGGGCAAGCGGGTCATCGGCCTCGACATGGGCTCGATGGTGGCCGGGGCCAAGTACCGGGGCGAGTTCGAGGAGCGGCTGAAGGCGGTGCTGAAGGAGATCACCGACGCCGAGGGCGAGGTCATCACCTTCATCGACGAGCTGCACACCATCGTGGGGGCCGGCGGCGGTGCCGAGGGCGCCATGGACGCCGGCAACATGATCAAGCCGATGCTGGCCCGCGGCGAGCTGCGGCTGATCGGGGCCACCACCCTCGACGAGTACCGCCAGTACATCGAGAAGGACGCCGCCCTCGAGCGCCGCTTCCAGCAGGTGTTCGTGCCGCCGCCGTCGGTCGAGGACACCATCGCCATCCTGCGGGGCCTGAAGGAGCGCTACGAGGTCCACCACGGCGTCCGCATCCAGGACGCCGCCCTGGTGGCCGCGGCGGTGCTCTCCGACCGCTACGTGACCGGTCGGTTCCTGCCCGACAAGGCCATCGACCTGATGGACGAGGCGGCCAGCCGGCTGCGCATCGAGATCGACTCGATGCCCACCGAGCTCGACGTGGTCACCCGGCGCATGCGCCAGCTGGAGATCGAGCGGATGGCCCTGGCCAAGGAGACCGACAGCGCCTCGGCCGAGCGGCTGGCCCGCCTCGACGAGGAGATGGCCAACCTGTCACGAGGAGTCGGCGGCCATGACCGCCCACTGGCAGGCCGAGAAGGAGGCCATCGCCACCATCCAGGACCTGAAGGGCGAGCTCGAGCAGCTCCGGGGCGAGGCCGAGCGGCTGAGCCGGGAGGGCGACCTGGCCGAGGCCTCGGAGATCACCTACGGCCGCATCCCCGAGCTCGAGCGCCAGGTCGAGGTGGCCACCCAGGCCCTCGACGAGCTGCAGAAGACCCAGCGCTTCCTGAAGGAGGAGGTCGACGCCGAGGACGTGGCCGAGGTGGTCAGCCGGGCCACCGGCGTGCCGGTCAGCCGCCTGCTCGAGGGCGAGGTGGAGAAGCTCATCCGCATGGAGGACGCCCTCCACGCCCGGGTGGTCGGCCAGGACGAGGCGGTGAGCGGCGGTGTCCAACGCCATCCGCCGCAGCCGGGCCGGACTGTCCGACCCCAACCGCCCCATCGGCTCGTTCCTCTTCATGGGGCCCGACCGGCGTGGGCAAGACCGAGCTGGCCCGGGCCCTGGCCGAGTTCCTCTTCGACGACGCCCGGGCCATGGTCCGCATCGACATGAGCGAGTACGGCGAGCGCCACTCGGTGGCCCGGCTGGTCGGGGCGCCGCCCGGGCTACGTGGGCTACGAGGAGGGCGGCCAGCTCACCGAGGCCATCCGGCGCCGGCCCTACGCGGTGGTGCTGCTCGACGAGCTGGAGAAGGCCCACCCCGACGTGTTCAACATCCTGCTCCAGGTGCTGGAGGACGGGCGGCTCACCGACGGGCAGGGACGGACGGTCGACTTCACCAACACCGTGCTGATCATGACGTCCAACATCCCCGGCGAGCCCATCGAGCACTTCAAGCCGGAGTTCGTCAACCGGATCGACGAGATCGTGCGCTTCCAGCCGCTGACCCAGGCCGACCTGGCCCGCATCGTCACCATCCAGCTGAACGGCCTCCGGGGCCGGCTGGCCGAGCGGCGGCTGGAGCTGTCGGTCACCGCCGGCGGCCGAGGACCTGCTGGCCCGAGGCGGGCTTCGACCCCGACTTCGGGGCCCGGCCGCTGCGCCGGGTCATCCAGCGCCAGGTCGAGGACCCCCTGGCCCTGGCCCTGCTCGAGGGGCGCTATCCCGAGGGCGTCGACGGTCACCGTCGACGAGAAGGACGGGGCCATCGTCCTGGTGTGACCGGACCGAGCCGGGTCCGACGGCCCGGGTGGCCCCCGGACCGTGGGCCGGCGCCAGGTGGACGGCTGAGACCGGGCGGGGCCATCATGTGGGCCCTGCACTCGGCGAAAGGTGACCGCGATTGATGCTCGGTGGCCCTCGGTGGGTCGCTGGCGGCCATGGCGGCCGTCACCGTCCGGATCACCTTCAAGAACTCTGTCCTCGCTGTTCGCTGGGCGTCGTCTTCGTCATCGTGCTGGCCCTGGTGAGCAGCCGGCTGGTCGGGCATCACGGTCGGCGGCTGGCGGTCGATGGCCACCGCCCTGGTCGGGCACGCTGATCGGCGCTGGCCGGTGCCCAGGCCGTGGTGCACGGCCAGCCACGACGGCGACGTGGTCTACGCGCTGACCGCGCTGTTCGGGGTGCTGGCCACCATGGTGCTGCTGATCATCCCCGAGGCCGTGCGGCCGGTCGCGCGCTCCAGGACCGGAGCCGCCGGTCCAAGCGGTTGTGGCTCCACCCCGTGCGCTGGCTCCGCCGCACGCTGGCCCCGCTCTCGCGGTCGTGGGAGGTGCTTCGTGCCGCCCGCCGCCACGGGCTGGCCCGACCCCAGTTCCTGTCGTCCTCGGGCATCGACCACCGCCGAGTTCGGCCACCGGCTCCGGCTGACCCTGGAGGACGTCGGCGGGATGTTCGTGAAGTTCGGCCAGATCGCCTCGACCCGGAGCGACCTGCTGTCCGAGCCGGTGATCGAGGAGCTCTCCCATCTGCGCTCGGCGGTCCGGCCCATACCCGGCCGAACAGGTGCGACCGCTGGTCGAGCAGGAGCTGGGCCGTCCCGGTCGAGGAGGTGTTCGCCTCGTTCGAGCTTCGAACCGCTGGCCGTCGGCATCGATCGGCCAGGCCCACCGGGCCACGCTCATGACCGGCGAGTCGGTGGTGGTCAAGATCCAACGACCCGGGCCTCGACGACCTGCTCCGCCGGGATGCCACCGTGCTGCGGCTGGCGGCCCGGATCGCCGAGCGCCGGGTGGCCGGCGGCCCGGACCTTCGGGGTCCGCCGACTGGCCGAGGAGTTGATCACCAGCATGGACCACGAGCTCGACTACCTCCGCGAGGCCACCATGTGCGACCGGCTGCGCTGCGCCATCGCCCACGACGACCCGGCCGACGACGTCATCCGGATACCCCTGGTCTTCCACCAGCTGCTGCACCGACCGGTTGCTGGTGATGGAGGAGGCCCCGGGCCGGGCCATCGACGCGCCCGGGGCCCTCGCCGCCAGCGGGGTCCCGCCCCACCTGCTGGCCGCCGCCCTGCTGACCAGCTTTCTCGACCAGGTGCTCCAGGGCATGGTGTTCCACGCCGACCCCCACCCGGGCAACCTCATGGTCGACGAGTGGGGCCGGCTGTGGCTGCTCGACTTCGGGGCGGTGGGCCTGCTCGACCCGACCACCCGGCGGGCCCTCCAGGACATCGCCGTCGGCATGAGCGCGGGCGAGCCGCATGGTGGTGGCCCGGGCCGTCCGCCACCTGGCCGGGGCCGACGCCACCGCCGATCTGCAGGCGCTCGAGTCCGACATCGGCATGCTGATGGTGGAGACGGCCGGCGGCTTCGACCCGGCCGTCATCCCCGAGGTGCTGTCGGTGATGACGCGCCACGGGCTGTCGGTCCCGGCCTCGATGACCTCGCTGTCGAAGGCGCTGATCACCCTGGACGGGCACCCTCCGGGTGATCGATCCCTCCTTCGAGCTGGCCACCGAGGCCACGGCGGCGGCCGACGGCGCCTGTCCACCCAGGACCCCGACATGATGGGCGACCTGCTCCAACAGGAGCTGCAAGCGGTCCCTGCCGGTGCTCCGCATCCTGCCCGAGCACATCGACGAGCTGGCCACCCAGCTGCGGTCCGGCCGCATGAGCGTGCGGGTCGAGCGGTTCGCCGACCGTGACGAGCGGGTGGTGAGCGGGTGGATCGACCGGGTCCTGGTGGCCGTCTTCGGCTGCCTGGGCCTGGTGGCCTCGGGGGTGATCCTGGTGGCGGCCGAGCTGGCCCCGTCCGCCGACATCCGGCTGACCCTGCAGGCCGATCGGCTTCATCGGCCTGGTGTTCTCGTCGGTCCTGTTCATGCGGTCGGTGGCCCAGGTGCTCCGGCGCGAGCGGACCGTGGACGAGTGAGGAGCGGCGGGCTCCCGGGCCGACTCGGGCGCTCGGGCTGTCCCGGGCGTCCCCGCCCGGCCTGCGGGCTACACTGGTGCGTAATCCGCTTTTCGCAACGGAGGAGTGACGCGTGCCGGCAACTGTCGTCGTCGGGACCCAGTGGGGTGATGAGGGCAAGGGCAAGCTCACCGACCTCCTGGCCAAGGAGATGGAGCTGGTCGTCCGCTATCAGGGCGGCCACAACGCCGGCCACACCATCGTGGTGGACGGGGAGACCTTCGCCCTCCAGCTGGTGCCGAGCGGGGTCCTCTACGACCACATCACGCCGATCATCGGCAACGGGGTGGTGGTCGACCCCACCGTGCTCCTGGCCGAGGTGGACACGCTGGCCGCCAAGGGCATCGACACCTCGCAGCTGCTGGTCAGCGGCAACGCCCACCTGATCATGCCCTACCACCACGAGCTGGACCGGCTGACCGAGCGCTACCTGGGCAAGAACAGCCTGGGCACCACCAAGCGGGGTATCGGCCCGGCCTACGCCGACAAGTCGTCCCGGGTGGGCCTGCGGGTCCAGGACCTGCTCGACCCCAAGATCTTCCGCCAGAAGCTCGATGTGGTGCTGAAGGAGAAGAACGCGATCCTGGCCAAGGTGTACAACCGCCTGCCCCTGTCGGCCGACGAGATCTGCGCCCACTACCTCGGCGAGCTGGCCCCCCGGATCGCCCCGATGGTGGCCGACACGGTCGGTCTCCTCCACGAGGCCCTGGAGCGGGGCGCCCACGTGCTGCTCGAGGGGGCCCAGGCCACCTTCCTCGACCTCGACCACGGCACCTACCCCTTCGTCACCTCGTCCAACCCGGTGGCCGGCGGAGCCTGCACCGGGGCCGGCATCGGTCCCCGCTGCCATCGACGAGGTCATCGGCATCGCCAAGGCCTACGTGACCCGGGTGGGCAGCGGGCCGTTCCCCACCGAGCTGCTCGACGAGATCGGCGACATCCTGGTCGACCGGGGCCACGAGTACGGGGTCAACACCAAGCGCCGCCGCCGCCCGGGCTGGTTCGATGCCGTCATGATGCGCCAGGCGGTCCGGCTCAACTCGCTGTCCGAGGTGGCCCTGACCAAGCTCGATGTGCTCGACACCTTCGACACCGTCAAGGTGTGCGTGGCCTACGAGGCCGACGGCCAGCGGTTCACCCACCCCCCCTACCACCAGTCGATCTTCCACCAGGTGACGCCGGTCTACGAGGAGCTGCCCGGTTGGAAGACCGACATCTCGGGGGCCACCGAGCTCGCCGACCTGCCCCAGGCCGCCCGCGACTACGTCCACTTCCTGGCCGAGCAGATCGGCACCCCGGTCCGCCTGGTCGGGGTGGGTCCCGGCCGTGAGCAGTTCGTCCGCTTCGCCGCATGAGCGGGGGATCGGATCGGGGACCTGGGGGCGGGATCGGCGTCGACAGCGGGGTCGGGACGGTGTGCGTGGTCGGGTCGGGGGGCGCGAGCACGCCCTGGCCGTGGCCCTGGGTCGCACCGCCGACGTCGTCGTGACCCCGGGCAATCCGGGGATCCGCGGCACCACCCCCGAGGGCCACACCATCACCAGCGTGGCGACGCCCGCCGAGGAGATCGAGGCCGACCTCTTCGTGATCGGGCCCGAGGCCCCCTTGGTGGACGGCCTGGCCGACCGGCTGCGGGCGTCCGGGCAGGCTGGTCTTCGGCCCCGGGGCCGACGGGGCCCGGCTCGAGGGCTCCAAGGCATTCATGAAGGAGGTACTGGACGAGGCCGGGGTCCCCACCGCCCGGTTCGGGGTGTTCGCCGACCCGGCCGCGGCCAAGGCCTACCTGCGCACCCTGCCCGGTCCCTGGGTCATCAAGACCGACGGGCTGGCCGCCGGCAAGGGCGTGCTGGTCACCGATCGCTGGCCGACGCCGACGCCGACATCGACGCCAAGCTGTCGGGCCGGGCCTTCGGCGATGCCGGGCGCCAGGTGGTGATCGAAGAGGGGCTCGCCGGACCGGAGTGCTCGCTGCTGGTCCTGTGCGACGGCGAGCGCCTGGTCCCCCTGGCCCCGGCCCAGGACTTCAAGCGCCGTGACGACTCGGATCTCGGCCCCAACACCGGCGGCATGGGGGCCTACTCGCCGGTTCCCTTCGTCGACGACGCCCTGGTGTCCCGGCTGGTCGACGAGGCGGTGGCCCCTCTGGTGGCGGCCCTCCGGGCCCGGGGCATCGACTACCGGGGCGTGCTCTACGCCGGGCTGATGCTGACCCCGACCGGCCCCAAGGTGCTCGAGTTCAACGTCCGCTTCGGCGACCCCGAGACCCAGGTGGTGCTGCCCCGTCTCGACGGCGACCTGGCCGGCCTGTTGGCCGAGGCGGCTGCCGGCCGCGATGACCACCGTGCCCCGCTTCACCGACGACGCGGCGGTGTGCGTGGTCATGGCGTCCGAGGGCTATCCCGAGTCCCCGCGCACCGGCGACGCCATCCTCGGTCTCGCCGACGCCGCCTCGTCCCTGGACGGGGTCACCGTCTTCCACGCCGGGACGGCGCTTTCTCCCGGTCCGGCCGACGACACGGTGGTCACGGCCGGGGGCCGGGTGCTGGCGGTGACCGCCCTCGGCGACACCGCTCGCCCAGGCCCGGTCCCGGGCCTACCGGGGCGTGTCGGCCATCTCGTGGCCGGGGGCCCACGCCCGCTCCGACATCGCCGGGGCTGCGGCCGGGGGGATCCGGGGCTGGGGCCGGCACCGGTTCCGGCCCGGGCGGTGGCACCGGTGCCGCCATCGGCCACCGGCACGGCCTGGTGGGTTCCGACACCGCCGAGGCATCCCGGTGATCCGTCGCTACGCACCGGCGGCGATGGCGGCCCTCTTCTCCGACGAGGCCCGGTTCGCCATGTGGCTCCGGGTCGAGCTGTTGGCCACCGAGGGCTGGGCCGAGGTGGGCGACGTGCCGGCCGAGGCCGCCGAGGCCTGCCGGGACCGGGCGCCCGAGGTCGACGCCGCCTTCGTCGAGGCGGTGGCCGAGCGGGAGCGGGTCACCGACCACGACGTCGCCGCCTTCGTCGACGTGGTCCAAGAGGCCATCGGCCAGCCCGAGGGATCGTGGATCCACTACGGCCTCACCTCCTCCGACGTGGTGGACACCGCCCTGTGCGCCACCCTCACCCGGGCCGCCGACCTGCTCATCGAGGCCTGTGCCGGGCTGGTCGGGGCCCTCGCGTCCCGCGCCGTCGAGCTGATCGACATCCCGGTCACCGGCCGGACCCACGGCATGCACGCCGAGCCGACCACCTTCGGGGCCAAGTTCTCGCTGTGGGCGCTGCAGGCCGACCGCGATCTCCAGCGCCTGCGGGCCGCCCGGGACCGGGTGTCGGTGGGCAAGCTGTCCGGGGCGGTCGGCACCTACTCCAACATCGATCCCCGGGTGGAGGACCACGTCTGCCGCTCCCTCGGCCTGACCCCGACCCCGGCCACCCAGGTGGTCGCCCGCGACCGGCACGCCGAGTACCTGTGGGCCTGCGCCGCGGTCGGGAGCCACCATCGAGCTCATCGCCACCGAGGTGCGCCACATGGCCCGGAGCGAGCTGGGCGAGGCCGAGGAGCCGTTCAAGCCCGGGCAGAAGGGGAGCTCGGCCATGCCCCACAAGCGCAACCCGATCCTGTCGGAGCGGCTGTGCGGCCTGGCCCGGGTGCTGCGCGGCTACCTGTCGTCGGGCCTCGAGGACGTGGCTCTCTGGCACGAGCGGGACATCTCCCACAGCTCGGTGGAGCGGGTGGTGCTCCCCGACGCCAGCATGCTGACCCTCTACATGCTGCAGAAGGCGACGGGCCTGGTCGAGGGGCTGGTGATCCACCCCGAACGGGCCCTGGCCACCCTGACCGAGGGCAGCCACGGCCTGGTGTTCAGCCAGTCGGTGCTGCTGGCCCTGGTGAGCGGGGGCATGAGCAGGGACGCCGCCTACCGGATCGTGCAGCGGGACGCCCGGACGGCCTGGGCCGAGGGCCGGCCGTTCCGCCAGGTGCTGGACGACGACCCCGAGGTGACCCTGTCCAAGCAGGACCTGGACGACGCCTTCGATCTCACCCGGACCCTGCGCCATGTCCACCGGTTCACCGACGCCCTGGCATCGCTCGACACCTCGCCGCCGGGCTCCCGGGCCGGAACCGAGGGCCGGGCCGGGCCGGCCCGGTGAGCCCGCCCCCGTCGGTGGCGCCGTTGCCCCTGATCCATTCGGGCAAGGTGCGCGACCTCTACGACGCCGGCGACGACCGCCTGTTGATGGTGGCCTCCGACCGCATCTCCGCCTTCGACGTGATCATGGCCGAGCCCATCCCTAACAAGGGCCGGGTCCTCACGGCCATGACCGCCTACTGGCTGGACGAGCTGGCCGACCTGGCCCCCAATCACCTCATCAGCGCCGATGCCGCCGATTCCCCGAGGAGGCGGCCACCCTCCCCGGAGGCCTCGAGTGGTCTGGCCGGTCGCTCGATGCTGGTCCGCCGGGCCGAGATGCTCGACATCGAGTGCATCGTCCGGGGCTACCTGGCCGGTTCGGCCTACAAGGAGTACGAGCGGAGGGGACCGTCCACGGCATGGCCATGCCCGCCGGCCTGCGGCCACGCCGACCGCCTGCCCGAGCCCATCTTCACCCCCTCGACCAAGGCTCCGGTCGGGGGCAAGGACCTCAACATCGGCATGGCCGAGGCCATCGACCTCGTGGGCCGGGAGGCCGCCGCCGCCGCCGCCGAGCTGTGCCTGGCCGCCTATTCGAGAGCGGCGGCCCGGGCCGAGGAGCACGGCATCGTCATCTGCGACACCAAGTTCGAGCTCGGGTACATCGACGGGGTGCTCTCCCTCTGCGACGAGGTGTTGACCCCGGACTCCTCCCGGTTCTGGCCGGTCGGACGACTGCGCCCCGGGAACCAACCCGCCCTCGTTCGACAAGCAGCCGCTGCGGGACTGGCTCGAGGCCCAGGACTGGGACAAGCAACCGCCGCCGCCCCCCCTGCCGGCCGAGATCGTCGAGGCCACATCGGTCCGGTACGTCAGCGCCTACGAGCGGGTCTGCGGACGGTCCCTGCGTGACTGGTACGGTGCCTGACCATGGCCGGGACAGCACAGTTTTCGGTACTGGTCGAGGTCAGATCTGCGCGAGGGCATCGCCGATCCCCAGGGGGCCACCATCGAGCGGGCGCTGCCGGCTCTCGGCATGACCGGGGTCAGCGGGGTGCGGGCCGGTAAGGCGTTCCGGTTCGACATCTCCGCCGGCGACGCCGACGAAGCACTGGCTCAGGCCACGGTGGTGGCCGACCGCCTGCTGGCCAACCCGGTGATCGAGGAGTCGTCGGTGACGGTGGAGCCGGACGGAGCCGGCACCAGATGACGGCCCGTCTGGGTGGTCCTGATCTTCCCGGGGACCAACTGCGAGCACGATGCCATCCTGGCGGTGGAGCGCCTGGGGGCCACGGCCGAGCTGGTGTGGCACGGGGCGACGTCGGTGGCCGGGTACGACGGGCTCGATCCTTCCGGGGGGGTTCGCCCACGGCGACTACCTCCGTCCCGGCGCCATCGCCCGGTTCTCGCCGGTGATGGAGGCGGTGGGCCGGTTCGCGGCCGACGGCGGACCGGTGGTCGGCATCTGCAACGGATTTCAGGTGCTGACCGAGGCCGGGCTCCTGCCCGGAGCCCTCCAGAAGAACCGGGGGCTCCGCTTCTTGTGCACGACGGTGACGGTCAGGGTGGAAGTCGTCGGACTCGGTGCTGACCACGGGAGTGCCCATCGGGACCGAGTTGCGCATTCCCATCAACCACTTCGAGGGCAACTACACCTGCGACACCGAGACCCTGTCTCAGCTCAAAGGGGAGGGACGGGTGGTCCTCCGCTATGTGGACAATCCCAACGGATCGGTCGACGCCATCGCCGGCGTATGCAACGAGGGCCGCAACGTGGTCGGCCTCATGCCCCACCCCGAGCGGGCCAGCGACCCCCTGCTCGGATCGGTCGACGGTTCGGTCCTCCTCCGGGCATTGCTGGGCACGGCCCTCGGTGGTTCGGGCGAGTCGGCGGCCTGAAGGCCCGGGGCCTCACGCCTGAGGACTCCGGGCGTTCACCCGCTCAACTGCTCACCCGCACAACCGCTCAGCTGCGGGACCGGGGGATCTTGGCCTGTTGAAGAACCGAGGCGCTGACCCCGACGGCCCGCCAGGCCGAGTACGAGATGCCCTTGCGCTCGCCGTAGACGCGGGCCACCTTGATGAAGCTCTTCTCGAGGGCGGCCATGTCCACCGTCTCACCGGTGTGGGAGAGCTCGGCTTCGAGACGCTGCTTCTCCTCGATGAGGTGGAGCCGGGACAGGGGATCGGAGCCGGCCAGGCTGGCGTCGATTGCGGCCAGGCGCTTCTTGATCGATTCGGGCGTGCGCTTGCGGCCGCGACGGGGCCGCGACGACTCGAGGGCCTCGAGGTATCGGCGAACGACACGACCCTCCTCCCGTCCTCGGGCCAGGGCCGCTTTGTGGTCGTCCGACATGGGGGTTTTTTTGCGTGATTTCGTTGATGTATTCGCAGCCATGGCGAGAGCATCCCAGAGTTATCCATTACGAGCAACTCCTCTCGTTCTCGGCGGCCGCCTCCGGGGTCATGGGTCCCGCCATCTTGGGTGAAACGGGAGCAACCCATAGCAACCTCGGCGAAAAGTGATCGACGAGATTCTGGTGGACGGCACCGGTTGTGGTGGCGCCCATTTCCGGCACCGGCAGTGGCTGTCCCCCGCCCATAGGGGGATAGGGCGGCACCGTCGAGCGGTGCTGCCTCGGGTGCACCCCTGGCCCTCCCACGTCGGGTCCAAGCGGTCGGAGTCAAAGGAAGGAAGTATCGGCGGGACCAGTGACCGGAGCCATCCCGATACCGATTGTGGTGCCGATCCGCGCTCTTTGACCGTCAAATGGCCGCGGCCTCTCGTCTATGTAGCCCGAACGATCATGGCGCCATGCCGACGGCCGGAGCTGGCTCGGACATGGTTGGGCCGGGCATCGCCGGTTGGCGGGCATTCGGGTGAGTTCCCAGCCGAAGTGGGGCCGGACCGTCAGGGCCAGAACAGTCGATGATCGGGCAATGGGGGACGCCATGGGTCGGTGCATGGAGGAGAAGTCGGACCTCGGGCAGCCGTTTCGAGCCGGCAATGGCGGCCGGCCCCCGGCCTCGGGACAGTCGGAAGCCGTGCGACAGGTACGCTCGGCCTGATGCAAGCCGGAGCGAACCACGGATCGGATGCGCACGGTGTATCGGCCCCTGGGCCCGTCGATTCCGACCAGCCACTTCACCGTGCCCTCGGACTGACCGACGGCGAACGGGACGAGCTCGAGGCCATCCTCGGACGCTCACCGAACCACCTCGAGCTGGCCCTGTTCGCCGTCATGTGGAGCGAGCACTGCTCGTACAAGTCGTCGCGGATCCACCTGAGGCGGCTGCCCACCGAGGCGCCCCACGTGCTGGTGGGCCCGGGCGAGAACGCCGGGGTCATCGATGCCGGCGACGGGATCGCCGTGGCCATCCGCATCGAGAGCCACAACCACCCCTCGGCCATCGAGCCGTACCAGGGCGCGGCCACCGGGGTGGGCGGGATCCTCCGGGACATCTTCACCATGGGTGCCCGGCCCATCGCCGTGATGGATCCGCTGTTCTTCGGGGATCCGGCCAGGCCCGCCAGCAGTGGCTGATCGAAGGCGTGGTGGCCGGCATCTCCGGCTACGGGAACTCGGTGGGCGTGCCCACCGTCGGTGGCGAGCTGACCTTCAACGACTGCTACGCCCAGAATCCGCTGGTCAATGTGCTCTGCATGGGTGTGCTCCCCACCGAGCGACTGGTGCTGGGGGCGGCCACCGGGGTGGGGAACCTGGCCGTGCTCCTCGGGTCCTCGACCGGACGTGACGGTATCGGCGGGGTCAGCGTGTTGGCCTCGGCCGGATTCGGGGGGGAAGACGGCGACGGCCGAGTGCGGCCAAGCGGCCGAGCGTGCAGGTCGGCGACCCCTACGAGGAGAAGCGCCTGATCGAGGCGTGCCTCGAGCTCCTCGACGCCAAGCTGGTGGTCGGTATCCAGGACCTGGGCGGGGCGGGTCTGGTGTGTGCCACCAGTGAGACCGCGGCCCGGGGCGGCGTGGGCATGGACGTCGACGTCTCGGCCGTGCCCCGTCGCGAGCCGGGCATGGCGGCCTACGAGGTGATGACCTCCGAGAGCCAGGAGCGGATGCTGGCCATCGTCACCCCCGAGGACCTGGCCCGGGTCGAGGAGGTGTGCCGGCGGTGGGAGGTGCGCTCGGCGGTGGTGGGCCGGGTCACCGAGCCTCCGGCGGGCGGCCCGGGCCGTCTGCGCATCCTCGACGGGTTCGACGGCGAGGTGCTGGGCGATGTCCCCGCCGGCGCCCTCAGCGACGAGGCCCCGCTCTACCGCCGGCCGATGGCCCGGCCCGGGGACCAGGATGCCCGGGCCGCCGACGACCCCGGCGCCCTGGCCGCACCGGCCGACTGTGGCCCGGACGTGCTGGCCATGCTGGCCGATCCGTCGTGGGTCTACCGCCAGTACGACCACCAGCTGTTCCTCAACACGGTCGACGGGCCGGGTGGGCGACGCCGCCGTGCTGCGACTGGCCGCCCCCGGCCTGCCCGACTCCGAGCGGGGACTGGCCCTGACCACCGACTCCAATCCGACCTGGTGCTCGATCGACCCCCGGGCCGGCACCGCGGCCACGGTGGCCGAGGGCGCCCTCAACGTGGCCTGCGCCGGGGCCAGACCGGTGGCCGTGGTCAACTGCCTCAACTTCGGCAACCCCGAGCACCCCGAGGTGATGTGGCAGCTGTCCGAGGCCATCGACGGGATGAGCGAGGCGTGTCTGGCTCTCGGCCTTCCGGTCATCGGGGGCAATGTGAGCCTCTACAACGAGAGCTTCGGCGTGGACATCGACCCCACCCCGGTCATCGGGGTGCTCGGGCTCATCGAGCGCCTGGCGGTCCGGCCGCCGGGAGTCACGCTGGTGGACGAGGCCACACTGGTGCTGTTGGACGCCAGTGTGGGCCCCACCAACGCCCGTCGCAATCCTCCCTCGCTGGCCGGGTCGCGTTGGGCGGTCGAGCGTCGGGGCCACCGCAACGGGACGCTGCCCGGCCTGGACCTGGCCGGCCACCGGAGGCTGCTCGAGTTCGTCACCGAGCTCGTCGGCGGCCGGGCGTGGCCGGTGGCGACCGCTGGCGGCCGGCATCCACGACGTCTCCGGAGGCGGTCTGGGCGTGGCCCTGGCCGAGATGTCGGTCCGCTCCGGGCGTGGGACTGAGGTGGCCGGCGTGGCCGACCACCACGAGCTGTTCACCGAGGCGCCGTCCCGGGTGGTGGTCTGCACGACCAGGAGGGCCGAGCTCATCTCCCGGGCGGCCGAGGCCGGTGTGGGTTTCCGGGTGCTGGGCCAGACCGGCGGCGACCGGGTGGTGGTGGAGGGACTGGTCGACCTCGGCGTGGCCGAGGCCGTCAACTCGTGGCGTGGCCGCCTGCCGTCCCTCTTGGACGATCTGGCTCCGGCCACCAACTGACGACGCCGGGTGGCGTGGGTCGGGCCGCCCCCTCCGGCGTTTCGTCCTCTCCTGTCGCCGATAACTTCTGGAATTGACGTACCGATCGAGTGCGATTTCCAGGAGTGGTTGCGGCCCGGAGGCCCGCCTCGGCCACGTCGCGTCGCATCACGTCACGTCACGTCACGTCACGTCGCGTGGCGTCGCTCAGTCTCCCGGCCGGCGCTCCTCGAGCTGGACCAGCACGTCGTTCGGCACCTTGAGGTCGCCCTGACCGGTGCCCACCGACAGGTCGGGTTTGATCTGCCCGTGATAGTCGGAACCACCGGTGGCCACCAGATCGAAGCGGCGGGCCAGATTGCCCAGCTGCTGGCGCTGGCGGGGGGAGTACCGCCCGTAGATGGCCTCGATGCCCCCGAAGCCGGCGTCGGCCAGCCCGCCGACGAGCCTGGCCAGTTCGGCGCCCTCCAGACCGGTGCTGAGCGGGTGGGCGAGCACCGCCACCCCACCCGAAGCGTTCGGGCCAGCCGGGCCACGTCGGCGGCGGTGAGGCGTCCTTTGGGCACGTAGCCGGGTCGACCGTTGGCCAGGTACCGCTCGAAGGCGTCGTCGATCGACCCGGCCGCCCCCACCTCCACCAGGGCCAGGGCGAAGTGGGGCCGGCCCACGCCCTCCTCGTCCCCGGCCAGGGCCACCACCTGTTCATAGGTGATGGGCACCCCGAGCGCCATCAGGCGGTCGGCCAGGGCCAGGTTGCGCCGCCGGCGGTCCTCTCGGAGCCGACGCAGCTCGTAGCCGAGCTCACTGCCTTCGTCGTCGACGAAATACACCAGCACGTGCATGCCCTCCGGGACCGACCGGAAGGCAGGAGACCTCGCATCCGGGCACCAGCGTGACGCCCAGCTCGTCGGCCCGGCGGCGGGCGGCTCCGATCCCGGCCAGCGAGTCGTGGTCGGTCAGTGCCACCGCGCTGCAGCCGGCCTCGACAGCCAGCTCCGGAATCCTCTGAGGGGCGTCGCTGCCGTCCGAGACGGTGGAATGGGTGTGCAGATCGATCACTGACGGCGAGGCTACCGTGCCCTCGTTCCGGCCCCGGATGCCGGCTGTCGAGACGGTGGAGCCGGTCGGGCGGTGCACCGGTGCCCGGACCACTAGGCTGGGGTGGCACGGTGAGGTGATTGTGTGGCCTAATCGTGGCGAAGGACGAGCCCGACGACCCCCGGTGTGTGCGGTGACGAACCGATGATGGAGGCCAAGGAAGCGTGCGGCGTCTTCGGGGTCTACGCCCCGGGACGCTCGGTGGCACACCTGACCTTCGATGGCCTCTACGCCCTCCAGCACCGGGGCCAGGAGTCGGCCGGCATGGCGGTCAGCGACGGCGAGGCCATCACCGTGCTGAAGGACATGGGTCTGGTCACCACGGTCTTCGACGAGCGGAAGCTGTCGGGGTTGCGGGGCCACATGGCCATCGGTCACACCCGCTACTCGACGGCCGGCTCCAGCGACTGGATGAATGCCCAGCCCGTGTTCCGGGGCGTGGGCCGGGCCGGTTTCGCTCTCGGGCACAACGGGAACCTGACCAACACCGCCGAGCTGGCCGAGGTGGCGGGTATGCTGCCCGGCCTGGTGTCGTCCGACAGCGACCTGGTGGCCGAGCTGCTGGCCCAGGCCTTCCCGCCCGAACTTCCCGAGCGGACCAGGACCGAGGAGGGCGACGACCTCGAGCACGCGCTTGTGAAGGTCCTGCCGTCGGCCGAGGGCGCCTTCTCGTTCGTGCTCCTCGACGCCGACCGGCTCATCGGGGTGCGCGATCCCAATGGCTTCCGACCTCTGTGCCTCGGACGGCTGGAGGCCACCGATGAATTCGAGCAGGGGTGGGTGCTGGCCTCGGAGTCGCCGGCTCTCGATGTGATCGGCGCCACCTTCATCCGCGAGCTGGAGCCCGGCGAGATGGTGGTGATCGACGGCAAGGAGGTCCGGTCGGAGCGACCGTTCCCCGAGGAGCGGCTCGATCCCAAGCTGTGCATCTTCGAGTTCGTCTACTTCGCCCGACCGGACACCAAGCTGTACGGCAACGAGGTGCACGGTGCCCGCCGGCGGATGGGTCAGCTGCTGGCCACCCAAGCCCCGGTCCCGGCCGATCTGGTCATGGGCGTGCCCGATTCAGGAGTGCCGGCGGCCGAGGGGTACGCGCTGTCGTCGGGTATCCCCTACGGCCAGGGACTGGTCAAGAACCGCTATATCGGGCGCACGTTCATCGCCCCGACCCAGGCCGAGCGGGCCAACGGGGTGCGCCGGAAGCTCAACCCGCTGCGGGAGAACATCACCGGCAAGCGGCTGATCGTGGTGGACGACTCGATCGTCCGGGGCACCACCACCCGGGCCATGGTGAAGATGCTCCGGGAGGCGGGCGCCACCGAGGTCCATCTGCGGATCTCGTCCCCGCCGTTCCGGTGGCCCTGCTTCTACGGGATCGACACCCCCGACCGGAACGAGTTGCTGGCGTCGATCAAGACCCTCGACGAGATCGTCGAGTTCCTCGACGTGGACTCGCTCGAGTACCTGACCCTCGACCATCTGGTCCAGGCCGTCGACGCCCCCGGTGCCGGGTTCTGCGACGCCTGCCTGACCGGCAACTACCCGGTGCCGGTACCGGTGCAGTTCTCGGAGCGGGCCGAGCTGAGCGGCGCGGCCAGCGCCACCCAGGCGTGACCGGAGGGCTTCCGGATCCGACCCCTCCACCTGACCCGACCGATCCGAACTCCCCGACTGAGGACCCGTCCGGTCCGCCCGGAGCGGTACCCGCCACCTATGCCGGGGCCGGAGTCGACATCGGCGCCGGCGAACGGGCCGTCGAGCTGATCAAACCGTTGGTGGCGTCCACCCACCGGGCCGAAGTCTCGGCGGGCTGGGTGACTTCGGCGGCCTGTTCGCCCTCGACACCGGCAAGTACCGACAGCCGGTACTGGTGGCCGGCACCGACGGAGTGGGGACCAAGGCTCTGGTGGCCCAGGCCGCCGGCCGTTTCGACACCATCGGGATCGACCTGGTGGCCATGTGCGTGGACGACCTGGTGTGCCAGGGCGCCGAGCCGCTGTTCCTCCTCGACTACATCTCGACCGGCTCGGTCGATCCCGCCCAGATGGCCGAGCTGGTGTCCGGGCGTGGCCGAGGGATGCCGCCAGGTGGGGGCGACGCTGCTCGGCGGCGAGATGGCCGAGCACCCCGGGGTGATGAAGCCGGGCGAGTTCGACCTGGTCGGGTTCGCCGTCGGTGTGGTCGAGCGTTCGGATGTGCTGGGACCGTCGCGGGTCCAGGCCGGTGACGTGCTGATCGGACTGGTCTCACCGGGCCTCCGGTGCAACGGGTACACCCTGGCCCGCCATGTCCTGCTCGAGCGGGCCGGACTGACCCTGGACGGGCCGGCCTGGCCCGGCGCCGATCACTCCCTGGCCGATGAGCTGCTCCGGCCGTCGGTCATCTACACCCCGGCGGTGCGGGCCGCCATCGCCGCCCCCGGGCCGGACGGCGGTCGGGGGTGCACGCGGCGGCCCACATCACCGGCGGTGGATTCGAGGGCAACGTGCCCCGTGCCCTTCCCGACGGGCTGCGGGCGGTCATCGACCGGACGGCCTGGAAGGTCCCTCCCATCTTCGGTGAGATCCGCCGTCTGGGCCAGGTCGCCGACGACGAGATGGCCCGGGTGTTCAACCTGGGACTGGGCATGGTGGTGATGGTGGACGCCGGACAGCGCCGATCGGGCCCTGGAGGCATTGGGTGACGCGGGCGTCCAAGCAGTGGTGGTCGGCCGGGTGGTCCGGGGCGAGCGGGGAGTGGAGTTCGTCGGAGCCCCGTTCTGGCCGAGGGGCGCCGATCCGGATCAGACTGGACCGAGATGAGCGATCCCCTTCCCCCCACCGAGTTCGAGGCTCTCCGGTCCCACCTGCTGGAGCACTCGGTCAAGCGCGGTGACTTCACCCTCAAATCGGGCCGGAAGAGCAGCTGGTTCATCGACTCCAAGCAGACGGTGTGCCGGCCCGAGGCCATGGTGCTGGTGGCCGACGGCATTCTGTCGGTGATCCCGGACGAGGCCGACGCCATCGGCGGGTTGACCATGGGCGCCGACCCGGTTGCCTTCGTCACCGCCGGCGTGGCGGCCACCCGCGGTCGCTGGCTCAAGGCGTTCAGCGTCCGCAAAGAGGCCAAGGACCACGGCGGCGGGGGACGGATCGCCGGGGCCCTCGATCCGGGCGACAAGGTGGTGGTCACCGAGGACACGGTGACCCGGGGTACGTCTCTCCTCGAGGCCGCTCACGCCGTGATCGATGCCGGCGCCGTGCCGGTGCTGTTGGTGGCGGTCGTGGACCGGGGAGGCACGGTGGAGGCCATGGCGGCGGCGGAGGGCATCCCGTTCCGGCCGCTCCTCACCGCACCCGATCTCGGCTTCGATTACGAGGGCGGCTGAGCCGGCTCCGGATCCGATGGAGCCGGCGCAGCCGTAACCCGGTGCGCGGTGCCCGGTCAGTCCTCGTCGACGGACGAGCCGCCGCGGCCGGATGCGGTTTCGCCCGGTCCGTCTTCGGCGGGGGTGCCGTCTGCCAGCACCAGATAGATCCGGCGCCGGGTATCGGTGAGGATCTCTCCGACCGCCTTGATCTGGTGCTTGCTGCCGGCCCGGCCCACCTGCATGATGGCCGCTCCCACCTCGAACATGAGGCTCTGGAGATCGACCAGCGATCGGTCGGCACCACTGGCGGCGTCCTCCCACGGTGCCGGCCCGTCGCCGGCGGCTTCCGCGGCTGCTCTGCCTTCATCGGTCAGGCTGAAGACCCGGCGACCGTCGGACTTGTGAGCGGAGACCAGTCCCTGGTCCTCCAGAGCCTGGAGGGTGGGGTAGACCGACCCCGGGCTGGGACGCCACGCGCCCCCGCTGCGCTCGGAGAGCTCGGTGATGATCTGGTAGCCGTGCATCGGCTCCTCGGCCAACAAAGCGAGGATTGCCGCCCGGACATCGCCGCGGCCTCGCTTCCCGCCCCGTCCGAACATCCGGGGCCCGAACCCCTGGCCGAACCCGGGCCCGAACCCCTGGCCGAACCCGGTCCCGAACCCGGGCCCGAAGCCCGGTCCGAACCCGCCTTGTCGTCCCCGGTCTCTTCCCCGACCTCCACCGCGGCTCCGCGGGGTGCCGGCGAATCGGTCATAACGGTCGCGACGGGTCCCTCGCTCGGGAAAGCCCGGCCCGAAACGGGGGCCGTCGTCGGTCTTCCTGTCAATTCTCTTGTGTTCGTGCATTGTCGCAGTTCTCCTTGATCGTGAGATGTGTTCAGTGGAACGACCGACGCATCGGTCCGAGTTCGGAGTCCCATCGATCGCTCTTAGAAGTTAACGATATATCAAGATAGTCTGGTCGTCAAGGCGCTGCCACGAGCGGATCGGGGCCGGTCCGCTCCGGGGCTCCTGGGGGCATGCGGTTTTGGGATTCGCCGACCGCCGGTGAGTAACATACTGAAAGTAGGTTATTTCCGGAACCGATTGGCGGGCTCAGACCGAACCGGAACAAGAGAACGACCGGTCGAGGGGGTCGACCCGCCGCTGGACCCGGAGAGCTGGTCCTGTCATCATTCCTGACAGAACAGCGCGTCGAGTCGCCACCGGCCGGCAGACCAGGGAGGTCCCACCATGAGCCAGCTGCGAAGGACTGATGACGGATTCACGGGGGTGCGGGGGGCCCGTTACGGTGAGATCCTGCTGGCCAAGCTGGAGGGCTCGGTGGCGGTCGCCGATGTCTATACGACATTCACGCTCAACGAATGCCCGGACGACCTGTGGCAGGCCATCGAACCCGACAAGGTGGCGGCCGAGCACGGATGTGACTTCGCCCTCAAGAACGGACCGCGCTACTGGTTGGTGGACTCGATCCGCCGCGGCCCGGGCGGGGAGTTCGTGCTGGCGGAGTTCGGTGGCATTCCGATGGCCCGCATCGCCGTGGTCCGGGTCGACCTCGGGGCCCAGTCCCGTCCGGGCGGGGTGGGCGGACCACTGGCCTACCACCCGGTCCGGGTCGATCGGAAGGCACTGTTCACGTTCGACGCCGGCCGCACCGTGTTCGAGCTCGTCGACCCGACCGGTGCCACCTTCGTGATGCAGGCCTACTGCATCGCGGCCGACCCGAGCCTGTCAGAAGAATCGTTACGGAACCTCGAAGACCGGCTGGCGCTCCCCGACGGCTGGAGATTCGTCGCCCGTTCCCTGGACGCCCCCCTGGCCGTGGACACCCGGGAACGGGACGCAGTGGTGGTGCAGGACGAGCTGCAGAACAGCTACTGCCAGTATCGGTAGGTCAGGCCTCGGCGGCCGGTCCTTTCGCTAGTTGTTCTCGGGTCCGGGATCGGCATAGGGAACGGGGTGGTTCCCACCCAGTTCCACGAACCGTTCGTTGAGGGCGTGGGCCAGGACGTCGTGGTCGTGCGGGGTCGGCTGGAGTGCACCGTAGAGGAAGGCCTCGACTTGAAAGGCGGTGCTCATCCCGCCCAGCTCGAAGTAGCGCAGCCACAGTTCTCCTCGCGACAGATCGGCTTCCTGTCTGAAGAGATCGAGGGTGTCCGGGGAAGGCTCACTCATCTTCGGGCCCTCGCTGGTCGGGTGATCGACCAGCCGGGCGGCGGAGGGTCGAGGCGGTGATGTCCCGGGCCCGGTGGTGCAGTGACTGGCCGGTTCGCTGGGAGTGGATGCGGAGCATCGTGTAGGCATCGTTCTCGGAGATGCCCTCGCGTTGCATCAGTACACCCTGGGCCTGGGCAATCACCTGCCGCGTCCGCAGTGCGCCCTGGAAGCGCTCCGACGCTTCACCGTCGGCGAGGTGGACGCCGGCCTCGGTCAGGATCGTGGAGGTCTCGGCGGCCAGGACGGACGCCAATCTCTGGTCGGCGGGATGGAAGGCAGAGGTCGAACGGGAGTAGATGTTCATCGAACCGACGGGACGATCGGAGGCGGTAAGGGGAGAGGAGAGGATGGCGTTGATACCGAGGGCCAAAGCCCGCGGCGTGAACGCCGGCCACCGCGTCTCGGTGCTCAGGGACTCGACGTGGAACTCCCGGCCCTGGAACGATGCGTCGACACAAGGGCCCTCGCCGGTGGCGTACTGGTTGGCGTCCATGTCGGAGATGGTCTGATCGCTGGCGGCGACGGTGGCCAGCTTTCCGTGTCGACGGAGGGAGACGCTCACCCCGTCGGCACCACCGACGATGTCGCTGGCCAGGGCCACGACCAGACGGAGGGCGGTGTCGACCACCACATCGCTGGTCGGGACGCCGATGACCCTCCCCGACATGCGGGCCAGCTCGTTCGAGTCCGCCGACGTAGACGCCGAGATGGCGTTCAACTCGGTGGGCGGTGTGCGGATCAGGTCGGCCAACCCGTTGCTGTTGAGCAGCGCACGCATGGAAGCGGAGGGCCAGCGGATGTCGAACCGCCCGTCGCGGCCGGCGATGCGCTCGGCGGCGTTGGTGATGACGGTCAATCCGACGGGACTCATGAAGTCGAGGTCGGCCAGCTCCACCGCGATGGAGGGATACCCACTGGCGATGACGGCCTCGAACAGGGCTTCGAGCCCGGGCAGGGCCAGTTCGTCCAGCACTCCCCGGAGGCCCAGCACCGCCTCTTCCCCGACGAAATCGATGGAGACGCCGAACCCTCCTGACCTGCCATCGAACCCGGTCACTTGCGTCCGACCCGTGTGAGTGGCTGACGAGGCAGTGATGCCGAAATTCGGAACCGTGCCCCGGGTCGACGGACCGTTGAGGTCGGAGACGAGGTACGGGACAGCGCGGGGATCGACACGGATCGACATCTTCCTGAGAGGCGACCCCTCGCTGTCGAAGGCGCCCTAATGCTACCAGGCCACGAACAGGCAATTCGAAGGTGTATACGTGTCACAACGGGGGGGTGGCACGGTTGAGGACGAGCATCTCGGGTGGGATGCTGATAAGCACAACAATGATGGGAACTCCGATGGGCGATGAGCGTGTACCCGCAGTCGACCGGCAGGCGATGGAGGAGCTGACTGCCAACATCTCCCAAACAGTGAGCACCCTCTTCTCCGCCGGGGGCGTTGTCGAGACCCTGGCCCAGGTGGTGGCGCTGGCGGTGAGCACCATCGAGGGGTGCGATTTCGCCGGCATCTCCCTCGTGGGGACAGAGGGGCAGCGCCCCCAGTCCAGCGATCCCCGGGTGGACCAGCTCGAGACACTCCAACGCCAGGCCGGCGAGGGGCCTTCGATCGACGCCGTGACAGACGGAGTCGCTGTCTATGCCAGCGATTTCAGTACCGAGGGTCGCTGGCCGGCGTTCGGGAGCGGGGCCCAAGAGCGGGGCATCCGGAGCCTGCTGGCCGTGCCCTTCATGACCAATGCCGGTCCGGGTGCCCTCGACCTCTACGCCTGCTCCCCCCAGGCCTTCGGGGTCGGGGACCGGGGCCGGGCCCTCCTCCTGGCGGTGATGGCCGGCCTGGCGTTGACGTCGGCCAGAGCCCACGAGGACGAGGAGCGCCGGGCGGCCAACCTCCACGCCGCGCTCGGCCACACGGGAGGCGATCGGCCAGGCCCAGGGGATCCTCATGGAGCGGGAACACGTCACCCCCGAGCGGGCCTTCGACATCCTGCGCCGGGCCTCCCAGCACCTGAACGTCAAGTTGCGCGACATCGCCCAGAACCTGATCGACACCGGCGAGCGTCCCGACACCGGTCGGTCATAGCTCGACGGCCGGCCGACCGGGACACAGTCCTTCTCCGAGGTTCCGGCCGGGTCCACGTGTCGGCGACGGACGGCTCTGCTACAAACGCGACGTGGCCATGGTGGTGCTGGATCCCGAGTCGAAGGTTGCCCCGTTCGAGCAGGTACGGGCCCAGATCGCGGCGGCGATCGAGAGCGGAGTGCTGCAGTCGGCCTCCCGGCTTCCCACGGTACGGGCCTTGGCCGCGGATCTGGGCTTGGCCGTCAACACCGTGGCCCGGTCCTATCGGGCCCTGGAGTCGGAAGGGCTGGTGACGACCAACGGTCGACACGGTACCGTCGTGGCCAGCGATACGTCAGTCGAGCGCCTCCAAGCCGCCATCGAGGCCAGGGACTTCGTCGTTCGGATGCAACATCTCGGTATCGGAGAGACCGAGATGTTGGCCATGGTGCGTCGGGAGGCCGTGCGTAGTGCCGACAACGGCGCCGGGTGACCGACGGCGGCCCCGGACGAACACCTGTCGCCCTGGACTGGATTCGGTGGTCGGGACCGGCGTCGATCCGGTGACCTCACGCTTTTCAGGCGCGCGCTCTACCAACTGAGCTACCCGACCTCGCCTCGGTGAACCGAGGTGGCGGACCTGACGGGATTTGAACCCGCGACCTCCGGCTTGACAGGCCGGCGTGCACTCCAAACTGCACCACAGGTCCCCAACCAGCACTTGGCGCTGGGGAGTACGGCACCCCCAACGGGATTCGAACCCGTGTTACCGCCTTGAAAGGGCGGCGTCCTGGGCCGCTAGACGATGGGGGCTCAAACCCGATCAGGGCTTTTGGAGATTAGCAGGTGGATCACAAGATCCCCTCTGGCCGACCCTCGGGCGGCAGCCCCGCCGCCAGGACCTCGACCATCAGGTACTGGAGCTGGCCCAGCAGTTCGTAAAGGGCGTACTCGGGAGCGGTCGGGTCGTCGGGGGCGGGCTCGACCATGTTCTCGCTGACATCGAGCCGGGTGCCGATGATCAGGCGCATGGAACCGATCGCCGACAGCCAGGCGTTGAACTCGGACTCGCTCAATGTGTCGGAACGGGCCGTCTCGGTCAGCACCGCGAATGCCTGGCGGTGATGGTTCTCGAGAGCGCTGTCGACCAGGGCCCGGTACTCCTGCTCCTCCTGGTTCTGGTTGTCGCCCGGGTAGGCCGGGGGATAGAGCCGACGATTCATGGGCTCCCGGGAGTCAAGGGTCAGCACCAGCTGCTGGGACAGCGTCACCAGGACGGCGCGCACGCTGGCATCGAGCTTGACGACGTAGCGACCATCGCGGCGCCGGCGGAACGGGGCGCTCAAGTGGACTGTTCCATGGTGGCCCACAGCCCGTGTTCGTGCAGTCGGTACACGTCGAGCTCGGCCCGCTCCCGGGTTCCCGAGGAGACCACGGCCCGCCCCTTGTTGTGCACGTCCAACATCAGCTTGGTCGCTTTTTCCTTCGAGTAACCGAAGAGCTTCTGGAGGACGAAGGTGACGAACGACATCAGGTTGATCGGATCGTTCCACACGATCACCAGCCAGGGGCGATCCGTGGCCTGGGATTCCTCGGTCCCGGTACGGACGTCCCCCTCCGGCTCCACTTCGACCGGCATCGACGCCACCGCCGGGGCGTCCCCGTTCCCGTCCCCGTCGACGGATGCCCGGATTGGTGCGGCGCTCATGCCTGCACCTCGGCTCATACCGGTACCACCGCTCATACCGGCACCACCGCCCCCCGCTCGGGACCGGACGGCCGACGGTCCCCGTCGGGGCCCGCCCTGTCGTCCCGGGAGGGTTCGGCGCCCGGCGCGCCCGAGGTGCCCGCCGCCTCCGCCGCCACCGGTTCGCGCCGGTGATCACTCAACCCGTGGTGGAACCAGAGGGCGGTCGACCACACCAGTGAGGCTCCGAGCACATGGAACCAGACCAGCACCGCGGGGAGGTGGGTGAAGAACTGGGTGTACCCGATGATGCCCTGGGCCACCACGGCGGCGAGGAGGATCCGGCCGCTGTCCTGGACACGGCTGGGGGCATCGGACCGTCCACAACACCCAGAGAAGGAGGAGCAGCACCAGGGTGGTGGCGATGACGATCTCGGCGTGGATTCGGGTCATGTCCTCCAGGGCGATGGGCAGCCGCTTCGCCCCCTTGCCGCCGGCGTGGGGGCCCGCCCCGGTGGTGGCGGTTCCGGCGATCAGCACCACCACCAACAGGCCGACCAACACCCTGGTCAACCACAGGGCCGGCGTGCTCACGACGACCGTCCCCCGTCCTCGGGCGTGCCCGGCCCGCAGGGTGAGGACCAGTGCCACCGCCAGCAGGGCCATCCCCAGCATGAAGTGGGACATGACCACATAGGCGTTGAGCTTGGTGTACACGACGAACGCTCCCAGCACCGCCTCCCCCAGGACCCCGAGGACCAGCCCGATGGAGAGCCATCGCAGGTCCCGCCGGTTCGGCCGCCGGAGGAACGACGCCACCATGGTCACGCCGCAGGCCACCACCAGGACCGTGACGACCACCCGGTTCCCGAATTCGATCACCGGGTGCAGGCTCAGCGGCGGGGTCAGGTGGCTCTTGGAGCAGGTCGGCCAGTCCGGGCACCCGAGCCCGGAGTCGGACAGCCGCACCGCCGCGCCGGTGGCGATGTTCAATATCACCGCACCCAGGGTGAGCCGGCAGAGCAAGAGGAACGGGCGAGGGCCGATACGCAGGGATGACACCGTCCCTTCATGGTATCGGCCGCGCCGGATCCGTGGCTGAGGGGCCGGGTTCCGATGTGCCCTCCGACCAGGGTGAGCACTAATGTCTGGCCGATGGCAATTTCCTCGGTGGCCCTGCCCCACCGGACCTCCCTCTCTGCTCGCGTCGGCGCCTATGTGGCCCTGACCAAGCCGCGCATCATCGAGCTTCTGCTTATCACCACCCTGCCCACCATGATCGTGGCCCAGCGGGGGCTCCCTCCGGTGGGGCTGATGGCCGCCACCCTGCTCGGCGGGGCCCTGGCCGCCGGCGGGGCCAATGCCATCAACATGTACATCGACCGGGACATCGACAAGCTCATGCACCGGACGGCCAAGCGTCCGCTGGTGACCGGGGCGATGGCCCCGACGCAACGCCCTGATCTTCGCCATCGCCCTCGAGGTCGTGGCCTTCGTGGAGCTGTGGGCGTGGGTCAACCTCCTCTCGGGGGTGCTGGCCATTTCCGCCACCCTCTTCTACGTGTTCGTCTACACGCTGTGGCTCAAGCGGACCAGTAGCCAGAACATCGTGATCGGCGGGGCGGCCGGCGCGGTTCCGGTGCTGGTCGGATGGGCAGCCGTCACCGACAGCCTGTCGTGGACACCGGTGGTGATGTTCGCCATCATCTTCTTGTGGACGCCGCCCCACTTTTGGGCGCTGGCCGTCAAGTACAAGGACGACTACCAGGCGGCCAACGTCCCCATGCTGCCGGCGGTGGCCACCTTCAAGCGAACGGCCCGACAGATCCTCGTCTACAGCGTGATCCTGGTCGGGGTGTCACTGCTGTTGGCGGTGGTGGGTCGCCTCGGCGCCATCTATGTGGTCTCGGCCTCGGTGCTCGGGGTCATGTTCGTGGCCCTGGCCATCCGGCTGTTGACGCGGGCGACCCCCAAGGCGGCCATGCAGCTGTTCAGCTATTCGATCACCTACCTGACCCTGCTGTTCGTGCTGATGGCCGTCGACATCTTCACCAAGCATTGATCGAGACCTCGGAGCTCAGCGGGCAACCGGCAACACCCGATGCCGGAGGATCGGGAACCGGTGATCGGGGAGGTTCATCCGATCCGGGGCCGTCGCCGGCGCCACCCTCGCCACCGCCGCCGCGCCGGCTGCGCTCCCTCCTCATCGGTTCGGTCCTGGCCGTGGTCCTGGCCGTCGTGTTGTTCGTCGGCCTCGGGCGAACGTCAGGGCCGGGGTCAGGTGCGTCATCGGGCTCGGCGGGGGCGGTGGTGGCGGTGGGAGATCAGGCTCCCGGGTTCATCCTCCCCTCCCTCACCGGCGGGGCCCCGGTCGATCTGGATGCGCTGGGCCGTGACCGCCACCGCCCGGTCGTGCTCAACTTCTTCGCCTCGTGGTGCATCCCCTGCCAGCAGGAGACGCCGCTGCTGGCCCGGACCGCCCACGCCGAGCAGGCCACGGGATCCGACGTCCAGTTCGTCGGGGTGGACGTGGCCGACCCGCAGGCCAGTGCCGTCGCCTTCGTCAAGAAGTCCGGGCTCACCTACCCGATCGGGACCGACGCAGAGGTCAGGGTGACCTCGGGGCTCTACGGCTTGAACGGCGAGCCCAACACGTTCTTCGTCAACGCCTCGGGGACGGTGATCGGGCACATGATCGGGGCCCTGGACCAGTCCGAGCTGGATGGCTGGCTGGCCAAGCTGGGCCGGTCGTAGCCCGTCCTCACTCCCAGCGGAAAGTGAGGCCGGCCACGAGCGGTGCCGCCACCGCCCAGACCACCAGCACGATCCAGTCCCGGGCGGTCACCGCCGTCCCGTGGCCGAGCGTCCCGTGGAGGGCGTCGGCCAGGGCCGAGGCCGGGAGCACCTTGGCCGCGTCGGCCAGCCATCCGGGCAGCTTGTCCAACGGGATGAGCATGCCCCCGAGCAGCAACAACACCACGAACAGGGCGTTGACCACGGCCAGGTTCACCAGTGGCTTCAGCGTCCCGGCCAGAAACAGGCCGATGCCGCCGAAGGCGATGGTCCCGAGCACCATGGCCCCGATGGCCGAACCGACCAGGGCCCCGGCGCCGCCCGGTCCTCCCGGGTCCCAACCCAGGCCGTAGCCCACGGCCACCAGCACGGCCGGCCTGGACCAGCTCCACCCCGATGATGGCCATGATCTTGGCCGCCAGCAGACGGGGCCGGCCGAGGGGCGTGGACCCCAACCGCTTGAGCACGCCGTAGCCCCGTTCGAACCCGGTCCCGATGCCCAAGGCGGTCATGGCCGTCGACATGATGGCCAGGGCGAGAATGCCCGGAACCAGGAAGTCGACCGGATGCCTGGTCCCGGTGGGGAGCACGTGCACCGCCGAGAAGAACAGCAGGAACACGACCGGGATCCCCAGCGTGAGGAAGACCGACTCCCCGTTGGTGAACAGCATGGTCAGCTCGGCCCGGAGCTGGGCGCGTGAGACGGTCTCATCGGGCCGCGGTCCGTCGACGACCTCCGGCCGATCCCGCGCCGCTCAGTCCGGTGCACCGTCGGCCGGGCCCGGCTCTCGGCGCGCGCTCGAGCCGGTGATGGCCAGGTAGGCCTCCTCCAGGGACTGGCCGGTGCGGAGGTCGCCGAGGGACAGGTCCCGTTCGGCCAGCCAGCCGGCCAGGGCGGCCACCACCGGCGGCGATGCCGACCCCGACGGTGGCACCAGCCGGTACGAGCCGGGCCGCTCCTCGTCGACCGTGGTGCCGGGCCCGACGGCCGCGGCCAGCGCCGCGGTGTCGATGCCCGGGTCCGGTGGTGAACCGGATCGAGCCGTCGGCCGTGCCCGAGGCCAGTTGGCGCCGGGCGTTCCCTCGGCCAGTTCGCGGCCGTGGTCGATGATCACCACCTGGTCGGCCAGTCGCTCGGCCTCGGCCAGCTCGTGGGTGGTGAGGATGACGCAGATCCCGCGGTCCCGCTGGGTCGGCGATGATGTCGCGCACGACGATCCGTCCCTCGGGGTCGACACCGGCGGTGGGCTCGTCGAGGAACAGGACGTCGGGCTTGCCCACCAGGGCCAGGGCCAGCGACAGCCGCTGCTGCTCCCCGCCGGACAGCCGCCGCCACGGCGTGCGCCGGACCCCGGACAGCCCCACCAGGTCGAGCAGGGCCCGCGGGGTCCTCGGGGTCGTCGTAGTAGCGCGGCGAAGAGGTCGAGGACCTGGGCCGGCCCGAGCATCGGGTAGACGCCGCCCTTCTGGAGCATCACCCCGATGCGCGGCACCAGCGCGGCGTGGTCCGCGGCGGGGTCGAGCCCGAGCACCCGGACCGAGCCGCCGTCGACCTGGCGGTAGCCCTCGAGCGCCTCGACCGTGCTGGTCTTGCCGGCGCCGTTCGGACCGAGCAGGGCCACGACCTGTCCGGCGCCGGCCGACGAAGGACAGGCGGTCGACGGCCACGGTGTCGCCGTAGCGGATCGACCACGTCGTCACAGACGACGGCGGGCCGGCGTGGTGGGCACGGCCGCGTCGGGTCCCCGGTCGGGCTATCAGCGTCGTCCACGGGTGGTCACGCTACCGTTGTGCCCGTCATGATCGATATCCGGCTGGTGACGAGACGACAGCGCGTCGGTGAAGGCCGCGCTCGGGCGGCGGGGTGTCGACCCGGCCGAGATCGACCGGCTGGTCGAGCTCGACGCCGCGGCCCGGGCCGCGGTCGGCCGGCGGGACGAGCTCCGGGCCGAGGTGAAGTCGCTGTCCAAGCAGGTCGGGGAGGCCCGCCGGTCGGGCGACGTCGACGGTGGCCGAGGAGCTGACCGCCCGCAGCCGGGCCGGCTGGGCGACGAGGAGCGGGCCTCCACGCCGCGGCCGAGGCCGGCCCAGGAGTCGGTCCGCCAGGCCCTCCTCTACCTGCCCAACCTGCCGGCCCCCGACGCCCCCGACGGCGACGGCCCCGAGGACAACGTGGTGGTCCGGTCCTGGCCGGCCGATCGCCCCGACCTACTCGGAGGCCCAGCGGGTCCCCCACTGGGAGATCGGCGCCGAGCTCGGGCTGCTGGACATGGAGCGGGGGGCCAAGCTGTCGGGCTCGATGTTCCCCCTCTACCGGGGCTTCGGGGCCCGGCTGCTCCGGGCCCTGACCTCGTTCGCCCTCGACCGCCACGCCGACGAGTTCGAGGAGGTCCGGCCGCCGACCCTGGTGCTCACCGAGACCATGGTGTCCACCGGCCACCTCCCCAAGTTCGAGGACGACGCCTACCACCTCGAGCGCGACGACCTCTGGGCCATCCCCACCGCCGAGGTGCCGCTCACCTCGATGTGGCGGGGCGACATCCTCGAGGAGGCCGACCTGCCCCTGCGCCTGACCGCCGCCACCGCCTGCTTCCGCCGGGAGGCCGGCGCCGCCGGGCGCGACACCCGGGGACTGCTCCGGGTGCACGAGTTCGACAAGGTGGAGCTGTTCGCCTACGCCACCCCCGACCAGGCGCCGGCGACTGCTCGACGAGATGGTGGCCCGGGCCGAGCGGCTGCTGCGAGCTCGGGCTCCAGTACCGGGTGCTCGACCTGTGCACCGGGCGACATGGGCAACTCGGCGGCCCGCACCTTCGACCTCGAGGTCTACGCCCCGGGCGTCGACCAGTGGCTCGAGGTCTCGTCGGTCAGCTGGTGCACCGACTACCAGGCCCGGCGGGCCAACATCCGCTACCGGCCCGCCGGCGGGCGGCGGCCCGGTGCTGGTCCACACCCTCAACGGCTCGGCCCTGGCCTGGGCCCGGATCTGGGCCGCCCTGGTCGAGACCGGCCGCCAGACCGACGGATCGGTGGTGCTGCCCGAGGTGCTGGCGCCCTACCTCCGGGGCGAGACGGTCATCCCGGCACCCGGCTGAGCCGGCCACACGGCCGGGACGCGGGTGGGCGCGGTGTCGCGTGCGGGGTCGGGCGCGGTCAGCCCCGGGGTGCGTCGAACCGGTAGCCGACGCCGCGGATGGTGGTGATCAGCTTGGGGGAGGAGGGGTCCTCCTCCACGTGGCTGCGCAGTCGCTTGATGTGCACGTCGAGGGTCTTGGTGTCGCCGAAGTAGTCCGAGCCCCAGATCCGGTCGATGAGCACGTCGCGGGTGAGCAGCCGGCCGGCGTTCTCCATCAGCAGGGAGAGCAGTTCGAACTCCTTGCGCCGCAGGTGGACGTCCTCGCCGCGGATGAAGACCAGGTGGCGGTCGGGGTCGATCTGGATCCCGCCGGCCTCGAGCACGTTGCTCTCCGGCTCGACGCTCGATGCCACCGTCGGCCGCCGGGTACCGGACCGCATCGCGCCGACGTCGATGCCGTCGGGGGACCGTGCGTCGGACCGGTCCGTCTCGGTGCGGTCGCGTCGCCCGGCCGGGGTCCGGCGCAGCACGGCCCGCATCCGGGCCACCAGCTCCCGCAGGCGGTAGGGCTTGGCCACGTAGTCGTCGGCACCCACCTCGAGGCCCACCACGGTGTCGATCTCGGTGCCCTTGGCCGTGACCATGATGATCGGCACCGACGACCGGGCCCGGATCGACCGGCAGACGTCGATCCCGGACAGCCGGGGCAGCATCAGGTCGAGGAGGACCAGGTCGGGTCGACCTCGTCGAAGAGCCGGAGGGCCTCGTTGCCGTCGCGGGCCACGGTCACGTCGAACCCCTCGCGGGACAGTCCGATGACCAGGGCGTCGATGAAGGACTCGTCGTCCTCGGCCAGCAGCACCTTGGTCTGGGACGGTCTTCGCGGGGTGCTGCCGTCCGCTTGGTCGCCGACGCGTCTTGGCGCTCATGCCGAGTACTCCGGAGGACTGGGGAGGACCAGGGTGAAGGTCGAGCCCTCGCCCTCCCGCGAGTCGACCTCGACCCGGCCCTGGTGGTTGCTGGCCACGTGGCGGACGATGGACAGGCCGAGGCCGGTGCCGCCGGTGTCGCGGCTGCGGCCGTGGTCGACCCGGTAGAAGCGCTCGAAGATGCGCTCGAGGTCGCGGGCCGGGATCCCCACGCCGGCGTCGATCACCGACAGCTGGATCTCGCCGTTGGACTGGATGCCGGCCACCCGGACCGGCTGTCCTCGTAGGAGAAGGTCACGGCGTTCTCGAGCAGGCTGTGCATGGCCGAGACCAGCTGGCGGCGGTCGCCGAGGACGTGGACCGGGGGGATCGGGCTCATCGAGCTCGATGGTAATGCGTCGCTGCTCGGCCGCCGACCGGACCCGCTCGACGGCCTCGGCCATGACCAGGTTGATCGAGATCGGCTCCCGGGGCGGGGCCTCCTCGGACTCGATGCGGCTGAGGTCGAGCAGGTCGTCGATGATCCGGCTGACCCGGAAGGCCTCGGTGTGGATGCGGGAGGCCAGCCGCTGGGCCACCGCCGGGTCGGGCTCGACGGTCAGGGTCTCGGCCAGCAGGCCGAGGGCGCCGATGGGGGTCTTCAGCTCGTGGCTCGACGTTGGCCACGAAGTCGCGGCGGATCTCCTCGAGCCGCCGCCGGTCGGACACGTCCTCGATGATGGCGATCACCCCGAGGGGCCGCCGCCCGTCGTCGATCAGCCGGGTCCGCACGGTCAGGGTCTGGCGGGGTGGCCCGTAGAGGTCGAGGGTGCGCTCGGCCGACCCGTCCCGCCACGCGTTCTCGAGCAGCTCGGTCACCGCCTGGGCGGCCAGGGCGTCGCCGTGGCGGTTGTTCATGAGGTCGACGGCCCGGGCGTTCCGGAAGGCGACGTCGCCGTTCTCGTCGCAGACGATGACCCCCTGGGGGAGGGTGTCGAGGGCCCGCCGGAGCCGGATGGCGTCCGAGCTGGCCTCGGTGACCGCCTCGGCCGCCTCGCCGGTGACCTGCTCGAGGTGGCTGAGGACCGGCTCCACCCCGCCCTCGTCGGGGGGCTCGACCCCGAGCCGGTTGGACAGGGCGGTCAGTCGTTGCTGCAGGCTCCGCCGCCCGGCCCGACGCCCCAGCCGGGCGGCGATGAACACGGCCAGGACGGCGACCACGCCCAGCACGATGTACCCGATCACGTACGGCTTCACCGCCTAAGCATGACAGGCCCCGGCGCCGGTCTGTGGGTATCCTCGGCCGTGCGGACGGAAGATCATGAAATTACATGAAAAGTATTGAAAGAGGGCATGGGACTCCCTACGCTCGGCGCATGGTCCCGACGCCTCGCCCCCCTCCGTCTCACCTCCGGTGTCTGCCTCTGCCTCCCGTCGCCAGGTCGGCTACGGCCGACGACTCCTGCGGTCCACGCCGTCGGCGTCCGACTGGTCGACGTGCAGCTCGACCCCGGACACCAATGCCCTCCCGGGCGGACAGGTGCTGCAGAACCTGATGAACGGCCTCGGCGGTTGGGCCCTGGCCCTGGCCCTGGTCGGGCTGGTCGATCGGGGCGGCGGCCTGGGCGCTCGGCTCCCACGGCCAGAACTACCAGCAGTCCTTCGTCGGACGGCGGGCCGTGCTCATCTCGGGGCTGGCCGCCCTGCTGATCGGCGCCGGCCCGGCCATCGTCAACTTCTTCTTCAACGCCGGCCAGGGCGTGCACTGACGTGGCGGTGCTCGGAGGCCCTGCCGGCCATGCGCCGGGCCTCGTGCCCCTCGGCGGCGTCCGCTCTGGCCACGCCGGCCTCGGCCCGGTCTGCCAGGTGGCTTCGGCCGGCGTCGAGCGTTGCCGGATCGGCGCGGTCGTCCCAGGTGGCCGGGTTCGGGGTCGACAGCGTGCTCAACGCCCTGGGCAGCTGGGTGGCCGACGGCGCCTCCTGGCTGCTGGCCCAGATCGGCGGCGTGCTCGGCGCCACCACCTCGGTCGACCTCGGCGCCTCGTGGTTCACCGCCCACTACGGGACCATGGCCGCGCTGGCCGGCGTGGTGATCGTGCCCGCTGCTCCTCCTCGGGATCATCCAGTCCGTCTACCGGCAGAACGCCTCGGTGCTGGTGCGGTCGGTGGTCGTCAACGTCCCCCTGGCCATCCTGCTCACCGCGGTGGCGGTCAAGCTGGTCGAGCTGGGGCTGGCGGTGACCGACGCGATGAGCGCGGCCGTGGCCCAGGGCGCCGGGTCTCGACGCCGGCCACTTCATGGCCTCGGTCACGGCCGAGCTCACCGGAGCCCCGGCCGCCACCGCAACCGGCGGTGCCCGCCTTCGTCCTGTTCCTCGGGGCACTGGCGGTGGTGTTCGGCGCGGTGATGGTGTGGGTGGAGCTGCTGATCCGGTCCGCGGCCGTCTACGTGGCCGTCCTGTTCCTGCCGCTGGCCCTGGCCAGCCTGGCCTGGCCGGCCATCTCCCACTGGTGCCGCCGGCTGGTCGACACCCTGGTGGCGCTGATCCTGGGGAAGTTCGTGATCGTCTCCGTGCTCAGCCTGGCCGCCGGCGCCCTGGCCGGCTCGGGGGAGCACCGCCGGCGGCAGGCTTCAGCGCCGTGCTGGGCGGCGCCGCCCTCCTCATCCTGTCGGCGTTCGCCCCCTGGGCCCTGTTCCGTCTCCTGCCCTTCGTCGAGGCCGGCGCCGTCGGCCACCTGGAGGATCTCAGCCAGCGGGCCCGTCAGCACGTGGCCGCCCCGACCAAGGGACTGGCCCAGGTGGCCATGCGGGCGGCGTCGGTCGGCAGCGCCGTGGGAGCCACCGCAGGAATCGCCGGTGGATCACTTCTCGGATCGGCGACCGGCTCTTCGGGACTGCGGTCGCTCAGCGCCGGCGGCGGTCGAGGTCCCGGAAGCGGAGGTGGAGGTGTCGACAGTGGGCCGGTGCCGGGCTCGCCGCCGGACATGGGTCCCTCGTCGGCCGAATCGACCGGCGTGGGGACGACCGAGCCGCCCGGCCACGGGATTCCCATGCACGCCGGTGCATCCCGAAGCCACGGCCGTGGCCCAACGGATGATGGCCGAGCTGGAAGAGGCCGGAGCGTTCGGCAACCGGGCCGGTCCGGACTCGGACTCGGGTCCGGGCTCGGGCGGTCGGGGCCGGGTGCCGGCCGGAGCCGGCGTGAGCCAGCCCCTCAGGCCGCTTCCCCGTCAGACCGGGACCGTGCACGCCGACGCTCTCGGGCGCGACGAACTGGGGGTCAAGCTGATCGCGGCCCGCCAACCTCCCGCCCGTCGGATCCCGCCCGGGGGATCCCCGGGCGGCGGCTCCTCGGCGGGGGGATCGGACCTCACTGGTGGGTGACCAGGACCGATCGGCCAGGGTCCGCTACCGGTTCTCACCCCTGGAGCGGCGGGGGGTCATCGCCGGATGGCGCGGAGGCCAGATCGCCTCGGTGGCCGGCGGGCTGGTCGTCGGGGTTCTGGCTCTGCGTTCCCGACCGACGGCGGGAGGCGTGCTCGTGGCCGTGGTCGTCATCGCGGCCGGCGTGGCCCTGGCGTTCTGGCCGATCCACGGCCGCACCGGTGAGCAGTGGCTCCCGGTCGTGACCCGGCTGGTCGTGGCTCGGTGCCACCGGCGGTCGTCGGCAGGCTGGCTCCGGTGGCCGGGCTCGGGCCACCTGGCCACCATGGGCCGGCACGACGCGGGCCGGGATCGGTCTCCGTTGTCGCCGCTGTGCCCCGAGCGGGCCGGGACCGGCCGGACGACGCACCACGTTCGGCGGACTGGAGATCGTGGCCGTCCCCTCGGTCCCGAGCCGGTGGGGCGCCGAGATGGGCGTGGTGGTCGACCGGCCGGCCCGCACCGCCACGGCCGTGCTAGCCGTCCGGGGCCACAGCTTCGCCCTGCTCGGCCCGGACGAGCAGGACTCGACCATCGCCGCCTGGGCCCGGGTGCTCTCGTCCCTGGCCCGGGAGGGCTCCGACGTGCACCGGGTCCAGTGGATCGAGTCCTGCCTGCCCGACGACGGCAGCGCGGTGCGACGCCACCGGTCGGACCACGCCGTCCTCGGTCCCGACTCGGCTGCCGGGCGCTCCTACCAGACCTTGTTGGACGAGTCCTCTCCGGCGACCCGGCGGCACCAGGTGCTGGTGACGGTGTCCGTCCACACCGGACGTTCGGCCCGCTCCATCCGGGCATCGGGCGGCGGCCGGGAGGGTACCGGGGCGTGCTGGGTCGGGAGGTCCTCTCTCTGCAGCGGGCCCTCGAAGGCGCCGACGTGACGGTGGAGGGTGTGCTGGGGCCGGGGGCGTGGGCCGGGTGATCAGGGAGGCGTCGGCCCGGGCCCTGGGCGCCGAGCACCCCGGGGTGGCGCGTCCGGGACCGGACGACGACCAGTCGGCCCCGGACTGGCCCTGGCCGATGGCCGTCGAGCCGCACTGGGATGCGGTCCGCACCGATGCCACCTGGCACGCCACCTACTGGATCGCCGAGTGGCCCCGGGTCGACGTCACCCCGGACTTCCTCGGGCCGCTTGCTCTTCTCGCCGCTTCGCCGCACCATCACGCTGACCATGGAGCCGGTCGAGCCCGAGTCGCGCCGCCCGACAGGTGGCCCAGGCCCGCACGGCCGACATCGCCGACGGCGAGCTGCGTCGTCGGGACGGATTCCTGGTCACCGCCCGCCACGACCCGCGAGAAGGAGAGCGTCGAGGAGCGGGACGTCGAGCTGGCCGACGGCCACGCCCAGTACCGGTTCTCCGGATACGTGACCGTCACCGGCGAGAGCCGGGACGAGCTGCGGGCCGCCTGTGCCGCCGTCGAGCAGGCGGCCGGCCAGGCCAGGGTCGAGCTCCGCCTCCTCTTCGGGGAGCAGGACGTGGCGTTCACCTGCTCCCTCCCGTTGGGCCGGGGTCTGTCGTGAGGGCGGGCCGGACCCCGGGTCCCCGCCCATGTGGCCACCACCCGGCACCTCTGTGCCGCCTATCCGTTGGTGAGCGAGGCCGGTCTCGGGCACGAGGGCGTCCTCATCGGTCGGGACGTGCTCGGCGGTTCCTTCGTCTACGACCCGTTCGCGCTCTACCGACAGGGGGTGGTGACCAATCCCAACATGGTGGTGTTCGGCCAGATCGGTCGGGGGAAGAGCTCCTTCGTCAAGTCCTACCTGTGGCGCCAGGCCGTCTTCGGGCGCCATGCCTGGGTGGTCGATCCGAAAGGGGAGTACGGGCCCCTGGCCCAGGCGTGGGGTGTCACCCCGGTGGCGCTGCGCCCGGGCGGTGCCATCCGCCTGAATCCGCTGGACACCGAAGCCGGTCCCGAATCCGTGGTCGGGGCCGGACCCGGTGGTGCTGACGGCGCGGCTCCGGGTCGATGCCGTGCGACGGAGCCGGGGGGCACTGACCTCGTCGCTGGCCATCGCCTGCCTCGGCCGGGATCTGCTCCCCCGGGAACGGGCGGCCATCGACGCCGCCGTCGACGAGGCCACGGCGCGGGCCCGGCTGGCCCGGATGGAGGCCCCCACCCTCCCCCAGGTGGTCGACGCCCTCCTCGACCCGGGCATCGACGCGGCACTGGCCATCCGGACCTCGCGGGCCGGCGCTGATGGAGGACGGCCGGGACGTGGCCCTCGAGCTCCGCCGGCTGGTCCACGGTGACCTGCGGCGGCATGTTCGACGGGCCGACCACCCCCGGTCTCCGGCTCGACGGGCCGCTGGTGGTCCTCGACCTGTCCGCCGTCTACCACTCGCTCCGCCCTCGGCGTCCTCATGGCCTGCGCGGCGGCCTGGCTGCAGAGCGCGGTCCGGGCCCGGCACCGGAACCGGATCATCGTGGTGGTCGACGAGGCGTGGGCCATCCTCTCCAAGCTCAACATTCAGCTAAACTACTGCTTGTGAATGTGGCCGTCTACGCACGCATCTCTGAGGACAGCGAGGGCCGAGGCCTTGGTGTCGCTCGTCAGGAGGAGGACGCCCGAACCATTGCTCGCCTCCGGGGATGGGAGGTCGCCCGGGTCTACGTGGACAACGACGTCAGTGCCTTCAATACGAAGGTGCTCCGGCAGCAGTTTGAGCGGATGCTTGAAGATCTGCGGGTCGGCCTCGTTGACGGTTGCGTCGTGTACGACCTAGATCGGTTTGCCCGCCAGCCGGCGGATCTCGAACGCGCCATCAAGATCTTCGACAATCGGGACGGCATGGCGTTTGCCACCGTGCAGGGCGACATCGACCTCTCATCGCCGGATGGGCGCACCATGGCGCGTGTGCTGGTCGCGTTTGCCAACAAGAGCTCGATGGATACGTCCCGACGAGCTGAAGCGCAAACACCTCGAGCTAGCTCAGAGTGGCGTCTTGGTGGCATCGCACCGGGCCTTCGGGTATGAGGATGACCGCGTCACTTTGCGTCCGAGTGAAGCGGAGCTGATCCGCGAAGCAGCGACGGACATCATCTCGGGTGTCGCACTCCACGCAATTGCTCGACGCTGGAATGCACAGGGAGTTACGACCTCCTACGGGAACATCTGGAGGCAGGCACCTCTCCGAGCGATGATGCTGTCGCCTCGGATGGCCGGGTTCAGAGTCCACCAGGGGGAGATAGCACGGGACGCAGAGGGGAATCCGGTCATGGCGCAGCGGCCGCCGATTCTCGATCTGGAGACCTGGGAAGCGCTACGGGCCACGCTCTTGGACCCGGCTCGGTCCGGCAATCACATCCATCGAGGCGGAAGGAAGCGTCTTCTGGCCGGCATTGTCCGCTGTGGACTGTGCGGGACCCCGATGACTTCGGACAAGGATCGTCGACGTGACGTCCACACGTACGTCTGTAAGTCGGCTACGACGAACGGAGGATGCGGAAAGGTCGCGGTATCCGGCGAGCCGGTCGACGCTCTTGTCACAGAACTTGTCATCACGTACCTGTCCAGTCGGGAACTAGATGACGAGGTCGAGCCTTGGTCAGGGGATGGCGAACTCTCCGAGGCCACGCGCCGGATCTCTGAGTTGATGGCCGCGTTCACCGAGGGCGAACTCTCGAAGGAAGTTGTCTTTCCTGCCGTACAGAAGCTCGAAGACCGAGCCAGTCACCTCCGAGCGGAACAAGCGGAGTTCCTGCGAGAGCGTTCGGTTGCTGCGAATCGCCCGACAAATCTCGACGAGCTGTGGCCGGGCCTCGATGTCGATCAGCGGCGGGCGATCATCGAGTCCGTACTCGGATCTGTGATCGTCAATCCCGCGGCCGTCAAAGGCGGACGCTTCTCGCCGGACCGCATCGAGGTCGTCTGGCGATGAAGGATCCTGGCAATCCTCTGCCAGCGATCTTCTGTCAGACAGGGGGCGGACAGGAGTTGGCGCTCGATCCACTCCCCGGCCTCTCTCTGACGACTGCTTCGCGTCGATTTGCCTAACAACTTGTTGCCAGGCTTGTGCACTGCTTCAACCGTGCCTACGGGCATGGTCTTTGGCGGAGGGACCAATAGGACCAGATCGGCGCGGCCTCTACGTCCGGGCCTCTCCTCGGATGGGTGGTCGTCCCCCTGCCTCCTGAAATCAACCACCTGGTGGTCCTGAGGGACGGTGGATTTGAGGGCAAGTGCGCCCGACGGCCTACGGGATCTGCTCACCCGTGACCAATCGACGCAGAGCCGCGAGCTCCTTCTGCAGCCGCCGGACCTCGCTGCGGCTCGGCCGACCAGTGGGCTCTTCGCAGCGCTCTTCAAAGCGGGCGAACCACTGTGCACAGTTGCGTTCATCGCGAGCACGGGAACGAGCGACATCACGTGTCGTCCTCGCTAAGCGACTGTTCTCATCCGGGCGCTGTCGGGGTGAAGGAGTTCTGCTCATGCCGCACCACCCCTGAGCGCCGTCTCGAACCGACTGACGAGCCGAACTCGGCCAAGCAACTCGTCTACCGGGACGGGTCGCGGATGGCGCACCCTCCGGTACGTCGGGGCCTCCGGGTCTCCATCGCCGCCCTGAGTGGCGACGTGCGTCTTGTCGGAACTCCTCAGCAGCCGTGCTGTCTGCGCTGGCGTAGTGACCAGCGGCACTTCGAAACCGCTCACAGTAACGAGCACAAGCCGCAGGTTGTCGATCACCGGCATGTCGACATCTGGCGAGGGGTCGGATCCTTCGGCGACCCGGAGTCGGTCGCCTCTGGATTCGCCCGCCGACCTCAGTGCTCCCTGAGTGAAGCCTCCAGGCCCTCGCTCGATGGCTGATGACGATCGGGACATTGCGCCTCCCTGGTCATGACAGGGGCCTCGTGCGCCTGTCACGACCCATCGTCCAGACCGACGTCACCCCCAACGTCACCTTGACGAAAGACGACCCTGACCTGGGATGAGGTCGGCAGGTGAACGTCACCCTGCAGCGAGCAGTCGTCACAATGGGCGACTGGGTGACGTCACCTTGACCTCGCGCGTCGAACTCCCGCTGGGTGGGTGCCGAAACGCCGCAATGTCCTGCGGTTCACAAGAAACCTCTCCGCAGAAGCGGAGGAATCTCACGCCCGGCTAGTTGGCGTCTGGCACGGACAGTGTCTGCGCCAGTCTGAAGGGTTAAGTCCCATCCAGTGGTGTACAAGCCCGCGAGGCTCGATGTCCTCGCGTCAACCTGTTGATCTGACTCTACGTCATCGTGTCGAAGTGCTGCCTTCCGGTGTCGTTGGTGGTGATCAGTCCGCAGTGGCGTCGATGGCCGGTCTCGGGTCGTTCTCTGCAGGTCCGAGGTCGCGGGGGACCTTGAGCGACTCGACGCTGTCGTAGCGCCGGGCGATGGCCTACTCGTCGGTCTGTTCGGCCAACAACGCCCCGACCAGTCGGATGACGGCCTGGAGGTTGGGGAAGATGCCGACCTCGTCGGTGCGCCGGCGGATCTCCTTGTTGAGCCGCTCCTGAGGGTTGTTGGAACGGGTCTCCGGCCAGTGCTCGGTGGGGAATGCGGTGAAGGCCAAGATGTCGTCGGCCGCGTCCAACAAGTAGGCGGCCACATCTGTGAAGCCGACTTCGGTGAGCTTGGAGGTGACGTCGGCCAACTGAGCCCAAGTGGCTTCTCGGTCGGGCTGGAGGAAGATCTGGCGCACCAAGGTGGCGATCATCGGCCAGTCGCCCTTCGGCACTCGTGAAGCGAGGTTGGCCATGAAATGGGTCCGGCATCGCTGCCAGGACGCCACGGCCAGCACGGCCGCAAAGGCTGCTTTGATGCCGCCGTGGGCGTCGGAGATCACGAGCTCCACTCCAGAACGGCCCCGGGCGACCAGCGAGCGCAGAAAGGCCGTCCAGGCGGCGGTGTCTTCGGTGGTGACGATGTCGAAGCCGACGATCTCCCGGCTTCCTTCGGCATTGGTGGCCGTGGCGATGACAACCGAGACGTTGACCACCCGACCACCCTCTCTCACCCGCTGGGTGACGCCATCGATCCACAGGTATCGGTAGGGGCCCTTGTCCAACGGGCGCTCTTTGAACTCGGCCACCTTGGTGTCGAGCTCTTTGGCCATCCGGGACACCTCGGACTTGGAGATCCCCTCGATGCCCATGGCTTTGACCAGGTCGTCGACCCGGCGGGTGGATACGCCTTCCACGTAGGCCTGACAGACCACTGCCATCAGGGCCTTTTCGGCTCGCATCCTCGGCTGGAGCAGGAACTCCGGGGAGTAGACGCCACGGCGCAGCTTGGGCACGGCCTAGTCGACCGAACCGACCCGGGTATCCCAGGGCCGCATCCGGTAGCCATTGCGGGAGTTTTCCCGCTCTTCGGTGCGCTCGCCATAGGCGGCGCCGCGAAGGCGGCCAGCATGGCCCGGGCCAGATCCTGGTCGCCGTCGGCGTCCTCGAGATACTTGCCGAGCCATGCAGTCGCGTCGATGGTGGTGGGGACAGTCACCGTGATCCTCCTCAAGTGGTTTGTGTGGAAACTGCTTGTTGAGGTTGACGCGGTCACCGTCGTGTCTGGGGGATGTCCCTGAGCTCACGAGGTCGTACACCACTGATTGGGACTCAACTGACGCTACCGGAACTCAGCCGGGCCAGCTGAGGAAAATGAGAGACGGAAGATGAAGAGTGCGAGCCAGAACCAGTCACCAACTTGGCGTCTACGCTTTAGACATGGCGGACGTCAACATAGCGACAAGTACCAGCGGGTCAGAGTTCAGCAAGCTGCGCGACGAAATCCTAAGATATTCGGCTCTCCTCCCAAGAGTGATTGCTGATCTGGCGCGTGTTCGAGGACTTGATCCCGAGCTGAGGAAAGCGCTGGTCGACATGCCTACATATAGAGACTCCATGCTGCAGGAGTTGGGCAGCGGCGCTTTCGATCCCTGTGCCCAGCTAACTGAGTGCCGAAGCGGCCGGGGTAGCCGGCATGGGACGGATGAGTCACATCAATCCGTGTCCAGCGACGAAGTCCGGCTGGGCGAGGTGACGTTTCGGTCGATGGCTCGCAACGAGGTAGCCCGGATGATGATCACCATCGCCGGGGGCGTGATGGGTCACGAAGAAGAGCCGTCCACATGAGCGCAAGTGAGGAAGTTGAAGTGGACTCAACTACCAGCATCGACAGCTCCGGGAGGAAGCCTCCCTGCTCAGCGAGCTTGGTTTCTACGTGCTGGCCGGAGCTCCAAAGTCCCCTGCGGAGCTGCTCGATGAGGTGCCGATAGCAGAGTCGCTCGGACTCGGCAATGCGTTCATCTCCGAACGCTTCAACATCAAGGAGGCCGTGACGCTGTCCGGCGCTGTCGGCGCAGTCTCGAGGCGGCTTGGCATCGCAACGGCGGCTACCAATCACAACACCCGTCACCCGGCGGTGACGGCGGCCTATGCCACCACGATGCACCGGCTCACCGGAGGCAGGTTCGCCCTCGGCCTCGGCCGTGGCATCGAGCCACTCTTCGACGCTTTTGGGATCCCGCGGATCACCACTGCACAAATCGAGGATTTCGTGCAACTGCTTCGGCGGCTGTTTCGGGGTGAACTTGTGGTCGGCCACGACGGACCAGCTGGCAAGTTCCCCGTCTTGCATCTTGATTCGTCCTTCGACGAAGACATCCCTATCGGTGTGGTGGCCTTCGGGCCGAACACACTGTCCTTGGCGGGCCGGGCGATGGACATGGTGGTCTTGCACACGTACTTCACCGACGAGACCGTCGAACGCTGCGTGAAGACCGTGCGTGAGGCGGCCGAGCGAGCCGGCCGGGATCCCGCAGCCGTTCGGATCTGGTCCTGCTACGCCACAGTTCATGACGGCCTCCCGCGGGAACTCCAGCTCAAGAAGACGGTCGGCCGCCTGGCCACCTACCTCCAAGGCTATGGAGACCTTCTGGTTCGCACAAACCGGTGGGATCCAGAGGTACTCCAGCGATTCCGTGCCGACTCCGTGGTTTCGGCAGTCCCCGGAGCTATCGACGACAAGGCCGATGCGGCAACGCTCGAACACGTGGC
Source organism: uncultured Acidimicrobiales bacterium (assembly GCA_963747825.1). GTDB lineage: Bacteria > Actinomycetota > Acidimicrobiia > Acidimicrobiales > RAAP-2 > Bog-756. Next base: position 617 of record CAVVGQ010000008.1, on the reverse strand, counting down.
CGCCCTGCTGCCTCCTGAATGGCTCGAGCCTGCGGCGACCGGATCGCCCGAGCGTTGTGCTGAGCGCGTGCTGCATCAGTTCGACCTGGGCGTCGACGGTGTGATCCTGCATGGTGCATCTCCCGGACAGCTGGCACCTGTCGTCGAGGCCTATAGGAGGATTCGGCCAGAAAATCGCTTCGACGCTCTCGCCCAGAACCCGGGTCGATGATCGGTCTCGTTGCCGAACGAGTCGAGCACATCACGCCCGAGAGGCTGACCCAGGCAATGCAGTCTCAGGGTCCAGCGAGAATACCTGTGACGTCCTTGCTTGGTCGGCGGCTCACCAGAACTCGGGGTCGAGTTCGTCGACCAGCTTCCGCCTCGGCGTAGAAGTGGGCAAAGTCGAGGTAGGCGTTGCGGTGGTGACGGAGATGCTTGGCGCCGATGCAGCCACGCACCTGTTTCGGCCTGTCTGGCGGCGAGCAGCAGATGCTGACCATGGCCCCGATGATGGTTTCGGCCGCCCCAGCTGCTCATCGCCGATGAGCCGACCATGGGATTGGTACCCCCAATCGTCAGACAGATCACGGATGTCTAGGCCGAGCTGCAGGAACTGGGCGTCACCCCGTTGGTTG
>CAVVGQ010000007.1:0-634448 GCA_963747825.1 uncultured Acidimicrobiales bacterium | reverse complement strand
CAGATCTCGGAGGGCCGGACCGATCAGCAGATCGAGTCCTACCTGGTGGACCGGTACGGGGTGTCGATCGAGCTTGACCCCCCGGCCAGCGGGTGGTCCCTGTTGGTGTGGCTGCTGCCGCTGGTGGGCGGGGCCGTAGCGGTGACCGTCCTGGTGGTGGTGCTGGTGCGGCGGCGGGGGGCGGCCGGCGAGGGGCCCGGCGACCCGGCCGCCGACGCGGCCCTGGTCCCCGAGGCGGTGGCCGAACGGAAGCGCTTCCTCGTCCAGTCCCTGGCCGACGCCGACGCCGAATACCTGGCCGGCGACCTCTCCGACCAGGACTACCTGGCCCTCCGGCAACGAGACATGCGACGACTGGCCGGGCTGTCGGCCGGGGCCAGCGGTTCGGCCGCACCCGCCCCTGCCGCCGGTTCGGTGGGCACGGTGGCCCTCGAAGAGCGGGAGCCGGCGCCGGTCGGCTCCGATCCCGGGGATGCCGCCGGCGGCCCTCGGGCCTCGTCTCCCACAGCCTCCCGGCGGCGCAGCCGGAGGAGCTGGCTGTTCCTGGGCGGGGCGGTGACCGCCTTCGGGGCCGCTCTCATCGTCGCCGTGGTGATGTTCGCCTCGGCCCGCCAGCCGGGCCAATCCATCACCGGGACCGTGGCCCTGACCCAGCAGCAACAGATCGACGAGTCGCTGGCCCAGGCGGCCACCGACGAAGACGGTGGGGAGCTCGGCCAGGCCGCCGCCCTGTATCAATCGCTGCTCACCAAGCACCCCGACAACGAGGTGGCGATGGCCCAGCTCGGGTGGATCGAGTTCGAGACCGGCCAACAGAGCAAGAACGCCTCGCTGGTGAAGAACGGGGAGAGCAAGCTGGATCGGGCGGTGCAGCTCGATCCAGGCGATTACGCGGTCCGGCTCTATCTGGGCACGGTCCTGCTCCAACAGGACGACAACGCCGCCGGGGCGGTGGGCGAGTACCGGCAGTTCCTGGCCGACAGTCCCCCCACCACCCTGGTCGAACAGGCGGCGCCCGAGGTGCGAGAGGCGTACCAAGAGGCCGGGCTCCCGGTCCCGTCGCAGGTCGGCGCGGCCTCCGGCTGAACCTCCACCTCCAGCACCGGCTGAGTGTTCGGCCCTCGAGGGCTGGTCTGGTGGCACACCCGGTTCGGTGGCTCGACTACGCCGTAGTCGAGCACGTGGCGGCGCCGACCGTAACCGTGATCGATTGGCCGGGACTGGTGTGGTACAGCTTCATGACGACGCTTCCGGAGCCGTTGGCCTCATCGGACCATGTGTCGCTGGAATCAGAAGCTGTCGCCCGCGTGTCCGGCTGGTTCGATGTGATGTCGACGTTGTAGTCGCCGCTGTAGCCGTCGTCGGCCGGCGAGGCACTGGCCTGGCACCATGCCCCTGAGCTCGGCGTCGTCGGGCCGGTGTCCGTGGCCGGTGTCGTGGCCGGGGACGCAGTCGGTGGGACGAAGACGGTGGCCCCGGCGAAGTCGGAGGTCACGGTATGGTCGACCGATCCGACCAGAGAGGCATCGGTAGTGATGATGCCGAGCTCGCGGTTGTAGTCCAGGCTGGCGGCCGAGAAGTTCTGGCTGCCGAGAAACAGCGTCGTGCCGTCAGCGACCACCACCTTGGCGTGAATGTACAGCGACGCATCGGGGGAGTACGTCCTGACATGCACCCCGGCGTTCGTCAGGTCGTTGAATGCGTCGGCCCATGACGACGAGTAGGTCATGACCACGTCGACATCGACGCCCCGCCCGGCCGCGGATTCCAAAGCCTTGGTGATGTCGGGGTCGTCCATCTCCTCGTTCTCGACCAGGAGCGAGTGCTGGGCCGAATCGATCACCGAGAGGACCGCCGCTTCGGCTCCGGGCGACCACACCAGGTTCTGGCCGGTCGGTCCGGTCGCCGGCGCCCCAGGGTTCGTCCAGTCGGCGTCAAAGACCTGCTCGACGGCGGCGACGTCGGGCTGGTCGTCGGTGATGACGGCAAAGTCCCGTGTCGTCGAGTAGTACTCGCTCGTCAGGTTCAGGGTCATGACGGCCGAGGTGCGATCGTCGATCGTGACGGTCTTCTGGTGGAAGATCGTGCCGGCGGGCGCCCAGTGCACCTGTACGCCGTTCGAGGCAAGCTGCGAGAAATCCGGTTGGTTGATCGATTGTCCCGAGTAGTCCTGGTCCAGCAGGACCCGCACCCGGACTCCCCGCCGGGCGTCGGCTTCGAGGATGCTGACAGTGGTGGGATCGTCGAGTTCGTACATCGTCATGTCCAGGGTCACTCGGGCGCCCGACATCAACGAGTAGATCGGCTGCATGCCGTCACCCGGCTCGGTCACCAGGGACCAGCTGGGACCGGACGGCGGCGATGATCCTGATGTCGACGCACCCGGTGAGCCGACGCCGGCCTTGGCGGCCCTATCGGCCGGTGCCGGCTTGGTCGCGGTCGTCGTCGCCGCGTTCCTCGACTCCGAACACCCCGCGGCCGCCCCGATCAAAAGGAACGCGGCGAGGACAGCCGTCACCCCGGCCCACCGCCGTGGCCATGGGGGAGGAGCAGTCAAGTCCTCCACGCTATGCGTCCCGCCCGTCGGCCGCCGGCCCGGAGCGATGAACCGGCGATCCCGGAGCGCGCTATCGGTCAGGGGACCAGCACGGCCTTGCCGGCGATGGACCGGTCGATCAGGCCACGCATCACCTCGGCCGCCTGCTCCAGGGGATAGGTCGCCGGGTGCACCGGGTGGAGTCTGCCCGTGCCGACCATCTCCGATGATCTCGTCGATCAGCGTCCGATTTCCCAATGGATCCTTGAACGTCCATCCGCCCCAGTCCACCCCGATCACCGTCCGGTTGTTGAGCAGGACCTGGTTGAGGGGGACGGAGGCGATCGGCCCCGAGGCGAATCCGATCACGCAGAACCGTCCGAAGTGCCCGGTGGCCCGCAGGGCCGCCTCGCTGTGTCGACCACCGACCGGATCGATGACCACGTCGACGCCACCGCCGGAGATCTCCCTGGCCCGCGCCTTCAGGTCCTCCTCCTCGTAGGCGATGGTGGCCTCGGCGCCCATCGCCGTCGCCGCCTCCGAGCTTGTCCGTGCCCGAGGCGGCGGCGATGACCCGCCCGCCGAGCGCGGTGGCCACGTCGGTTGCGGCCAAGCCGATGCCACCGCCCGCCCCGAGCACGAGCACCCACTCGCCCGGGTTCGAGGTGTGTCCGTCGGGTCAAGGTGAACAGCATGGTGCGAGTAGCTCTGGATGAGGGCGGCCGCCTGGGCGAAGTCGACGGTGTCCGGCATGGGTATCAAGGAGAGGGCCGGGACCACCGCCTGCTCGGCGAACCCGCCGAATCCGATGAAGGCGATCACCCGGTCGCCCACCTCGACGCCGGCTACCCCGGCGCCCGACTGCTGCCACTTCGCCGGCGATCTCGCTGCCCGGCACGAACGGGGTGGCCGGCTTGAGCTGGTAGCTTGCCCTCGCAGATCAAGCCGTCGACGAAGTTGACCCCGGCGGCCCTCACATCCACGACCACCTGGCCCTCGCCGGCAACGGGCGGGGCCTGCTCGGCCAGGATGAGAGTGTCGAGAGGTCCGAGCTCGGGGCAGACAACGGCGCGCATGGGCGAGAAACCTACGTGCCGTCCTCCATGCCTCGGCCCATCAGCTGCGCAGAGCCCGCAGGCCGGCGACCACCCCGGCGAAGGCGGCGCCGAATGCATCGATGTCGGCGTCGGTGGTCGACCATCCGACCGAGAGACGGAGGGAGTGGTCGGCGTCCACGCCCATGGCTTCGAGCACGGGCGACGGCTCCAGAGCCTCCGACGAGCATGATGAGCCCGAGTGGGCTGCGATCCCCGCCTGGTCGAGCCCGAGCAGCACCGGCTCGGCCTCGACGCCGTCGATCGCCCAGGCAGACGATGTAGGGGCAGCCGGTCCACCGGATCCCCGAAGAGATGGACCCCGTCCACCGCCACCGCCATGCGCAGCCAGCTGCTGGCTCCGTCTGCGGGCGTCGGACCGCTCTGTCTCCAGAACACCAGGTCGGCCAGCGCCGCCGCCGCCGCACCGAACCCGGTAGCCCCAGTCACGTTCTCCAATCCGGCCCGGCGGGCCCGCTCCTGCTCACCACCGACCACGAACGGCTCGATTCGGAGCCCCCGCCGGATGACCAGGGCACCGATGCCGGGTGGGCCGCCCATCTTGTGGGCCGACACCGACACGAGGTCGGCGCCGAGGCGCACCGAGGTCGAGCGGCACGTGGCCGGCCGCGGCCACGGCGTCGACGTGGACGAGCAGCGCCCGCCGCTCGGCACCGCTCGACGACCTCGGCCACGGGCTGGGTGGTACCGACCTCGTGGTTGGCCCACTGGCAGTGGACGACCGACGGGCCACGGCCGTACTCGGCCCGGCACCGTTCCAGGGCATCGTCGACCGCGGCCGGTTCGATGCGGCCGAGTCCGTCGACGGCCATGGTCAGCGTCGGTGCCGAGCGGATCGAGGCGTCTCGCACCGCCGAGTGCTCCACCCTGGCGTAGATCGACCGGACCGGGGTCGGACCGGGTCGCTCCCCACACGGCCGCGTTGATGGCCTCGGTGCCACCCGAGGTGAGAACGATCTGGCGGGGGCGGACCCCGAACAGCGCGGCCACCTGGTCACGGGCTTCTTCGAGAGTGGCCCGGACGATCTCGGCCCTCGGTATGGATCCGCCCCGGGTCACCAGTGACTGCCTCCTCGAGCCAGGACAGCCATCGCGGTCCCGGGCCTCGGGCCGCAGAGGGGTCGTCGACGCGTGGTCGAGATAGTGGCGGGCCAATGACTCTCCGGTCAGACCACGGCGGCGCAGGCGTCGTCGCCCCGGGCCCGTGACGACGACAGCACCACCGGCACCGTGCCCCCGACGTTCTCGCCGCACAGGCCGGCCAGCAGTCCCTTGACCATTCCACGGTCCACCGCGCACAGCACCGGGTACTGGGAGGCGGCGTTGCCGAACGGGCAGTTTTCCGCCACCACCGCGGTCGACGTGCCCTGGTCCTCGGCATGGGCGGCGAACCCGTGGGCGGTGAGGGTGTCGGCGATGGCATGCATGGCGGTCCGCAGCGACCGTTGGCCATCGCCGGGGGACATCTGCCCGGCCAGTGTGCGGCCGTACTCCTCGCCCACCCGTTCGGCCATGCCTTCGGCCGCGGCCGGGCCGAGCAGCTGCATCGCCTCCTGTAGCAGGAGGACCAGCAGATCGTCCCGCCGGGTCAGCAGGTCGAGGGTGGGATCGTTGCCGATGGCCCGGAACCGCTTGGAAGGCCGACCGGCACCGTTTCCGGCGATCCGCTCCATGGTCACCTCCACGTAGCCCCCGGTGCCAGTCGCTCGAGGTGATGGCGGGCCACGTTGGGATGGAGCGAGAACCGGCCGGCCACCTCCGAGGCGGTCGCGCCCGGGTTCGACCGGACGAAGAGGTAGATCTCACGCCGGGTGGGGTCGCCGAAGGCGGCGGTCACCGCCGTCACCGCCGCCGAGAAGTGGCTGTCCGACTCGGAGGAGTCGGACGCCTCGTCCCGCCCCGGCGCCCCTGGCCCATCGCCCCGGGGCCGGTGTCGGCCCGTCCAAGTCCGTCTGCACGTCCCCTAGTCTACCGGTGACGGCGAAACTCCTCCGAGGAGATGCTGGATGTCCATCGATGAGTCCCAGGTGACGGCGACAGTCGCCGCCGTGATCGATCCCGAGCTGCGCCGTCCGCTCGGTGAGTTGGGCATGGTTGGCCCGGTTCGCGTCGAAGCGCAAACGGGTGACGTTGGACATCGCGCTACCGGTCGCCCACTACCCACAGGTGGACGAGCTGGTTGGCCGCGTCCGTCAGGCGGTTGGGTCGCTCGCCGGTGTCGACGAGGTCGTGGTGGAGACGGTGGTCATGGAAGAAGAGCCCCGGGCCCGGCTCCGGATGCTGCTCCGGGGCGAGCCGGTCGACGGGCGGCACCCAGCACGCCCCCGACGAGTCACGGCCATGCCCACGGCGGCCAGTTGGGTCACGAGGAGGGTCGCCCCAACCGGTTCATGCTGCCCCGCTCGAAGACCAGGATCCTCGGGATCTCGTCGGGCAAAGGAGGTGTGGGCAAGTCGTCGGTCACCGTCAATCTGGCCGTGGCCCTGGCCCGCATGGGACACGACGTCGGCATCCTCGACGCCGACGTCTACGGGTTCTCGGTCCCGAAGATGCTCGGGGTCGACTCCGATCCCATGATCATCGGGGACCTGGTGGTGCCGCCGACGGCCAACGGGGTGCGGTGCCTGTCCATGGGCTACTTCGTCCCCGACGACACGCCGGTCATCTGGCGGGGGCCGATGCTGCACAAGGCGCTCGAGCAGTTCCTGGTCGACGCCTACTGGGGCGAGCCCGACTTCCTCCTGATCGACATGCCCCCGGGCACCGGCGACGTCACCCTCTCGCTCGGCCAGTACCTGACGAAGACCGAGGTCTACGTGGTCACCACCCCCCAGCCGGCCGCCGAGCGGGTGGCCCAGCGGTCGGCCTACGCCGCCCGCAAGCTCAAGCTGGCCGTGCGCGGGGTTATCGAGAACATGAGCTGGTTCACCGGCGACGACGGGAAGCGCTACGAGCTGTTCGGGTCCGGCGGAGGCGCCCAGCTGGCCGACGAGCTCGGCGTGCCGCTGCTCGGCCAGGTCCCCCTCGTCCCGGCCTCTCGCGGGCCGGCGGCGACATCGGGCGTGCCCGATCGTGGTCTCGGACACCGGACAGCGCAGTGGCCGCCGTCTTCGACGACCTGGCCGACTCGATCGTCGATCTCGGACCGGCCCGGGTCTACCGCCAGGAGCTCACCGTCCGCTAGAGCTAGCGGTCTCCGTCATCCGGCGGGCACGCCGTCGGGGCCGGATCGCGGGTGCCTCAGCCCCACCCCGCCCGGGTCGGTGGCATGCCACTTGTCCCGTCGGCGCCGGGAACCACCCCGAGGACCTGGTGGATCGGCCAGGCCGCCGTCGTCGAAGCCGTTGGCCGAGGCGGCCATGTACAGCCGCCAGATGTTGGCGCGGCGGGAGCCCCACCAGTGCCACCGCCTCGTCCCAGTGGTCCTTCGAGGTTGGCCACCCAGTGGTGGAGCGTCTTCGAGTAGTGCTCGCGCAGGGACTCGACGTCCCTCACCTCGAACCCGTTCTCGCTGCATGGCCCGGACCACCTCGGCCACGTCGACCAGCTCGCCGTCGGGGAACACGTAGCGGCCGACGAATGACCTGCCGGCCGAGCACCGAGCCACCCGGCGTGGAGATGGCGTGGTTGAGCAGTCTCCCGGTCGGCACCAGCAGGCTCGCGAAGCGTCTCGAAGTAGCGGGTCATCCGCGACCGCGCCGACGTGCTCGAACATGCCGATGGACGAGATGGCGTCGAACTGCTCCCCATGGAGGTCCCGGTAGTCCTGGAGCCGGATCTCTACCTGGTCGTCCAGACCGGCCTCGCGTCACCCGGCGCTTGGCCTCGTCGACCTGCTCGCGGCTGAGGGCCACGCCGACCACCTTGGCCTGGTGGTGGCGCGGCGGCGTGCATGGCCATCGATCCCCAGCCGCAACCGACGTCCAGCAGACGGGAACCGGGCTGCTTGTCGATGCCAAGCTTGCGGCAGATCAGCTCGTACTTGGCCGCCTGGGCCATCCTCGAGCGTGCGGCGTCCGGAGTCACGAACCGGGCACACGAATAGGTCATGCTCGGGCCGAGCACCAAGCGGTAGAACGCATTGCCCACGTCGTAGTGGTGGCTGATCACGGCGGCATCGCGGGCCGGCGAGTGAAGCCTGCCCGCTGGCTGGCACTCCTCGGGAGGTGCCGGCAGCGGCGGTCCGATCGCACCCAGACGTCGGGCGGCCTGGATCATGGTGGGAACGGACCGGATCCCCATGGACCGAAGGTCCCGGGGCGAGGCATCATGCAGGACCCGCAGCAATCCGTAGAGATCGCCGTCGACGGTGATGTCGCCGGCAACGAAGGCCCGGGCGACACCCAGCTCACCCGGGGACCACAGGATCCGGCGGAGGGCGTCGGGAGATCGGATTCGCCAGCGTTCCCATCCCGTCGGTCGGGCCGATTCCGCTCCCGTCCCAGAACTCGAAGCGGACCGGAACCGCCGTCCCCACCATGGCCGCCAAGAGAGGGGCCAGGATCACTGCCGCGCTGTCGGGTGGAGACGGGCTGTCCTGGGGAACTGCCCGAGCTACACCCTGGGTCGGGTCCGGGGCCGACACCTGCTCGCGTGGCTGTCGGAGATTCCAACCTGGTCGTTTGATGCGACGTCCGAGTGACCATCTTCAACCTCCTTGTGCGGCCGACCTGATTCCGAACCCCGCCCCGATCCTATGGTCGTGGTCGGCCGGGCGCGCTATCGGTAACGGGTGGCCACGGGTGCTCGACTCCGATCCAAGGCGGCTCGGACCGAGGTGCAAAGCTGGACGATGTGAATACCGTCTTGAACGTCCTGTGGCTGGTGCTCTGCGGGATCTGGCTCGCCATCGGCTATGTCGTCGCCGGAGTGGTCATGTGCATTTTGATCATCACCATCCCGTTCGGGATCGCCTCGTTCCGCCTGGCGGCCTTCGCCCTCTGGCCGTTCGGCCGCACCACTGTTCCCAAACCCGACGCCGGGACCGGCTCGTTCATAGGAAACGTCTTGTGGTTCCTGTTGGCGGGCCTGTGGATGGCCATTGCCCACGTCGTCACCGGAGTTTTGCTGTGCCTGACGATCATCGGCATCCCACTCGGGATCGCCGACTTCAAACTGGCCGCCGCGGCGATGGCCCCGCTGGGCAAGGACATCGTGAGGACAGATGACCCGCGGGCTTTTTACCGGTAGGAAGATTCGAGCCGCCGGATCCCGCTCCAGCCGGCCGGATCCCGCCCGGCGAATCCAAGCCGACTCAGAGCCGACTGGTCACGCCTATGCCGGATGGGAGCTTGTCCGGGTCCCAGCCGAGATGGGCGACGGCCTGGCTGAAGGCGAACCGATCGGTCATCCCGGCCACGTAGGCCACCGCCTCCCGGACGGCGCCAGGTTCACCTCCGGTCAGGTCGGCCGAACGGTGTCCTGCGTCAGGGATCAGGTTGGGCCGGTCTCCGAAGTAGTCGACCAGGGCCCGCAGGACGCTGACGACGGCCCGGCCCTGGTTTACCGAACTGGGCCGCAGGTAGATGTGCTCGTAATTGCTGGCCCGGAAGGCGGCAAGGGCCTCGGCCTGGTCGTCCGCCATGCCAACCCGACCCGACTCGAGGATGGTCGACACCAGTGCGTCGATGAAGGTTCCCAGCTGCTGACTCCGCCTGTGGCCGCAACGCTCTCGCACTATTTCGGGCAAGGCACCCGGTGTCACGATGCCACTCTTCACCGCGTCCTCGAAATCATGGCAGACGTAGGCGATGCGGTCGGCCCAGCTAACGACTTCGCCTTCGGGTGTCATGGGAGCCGGCCGGGACCATGAGTGGTTCCGAATCCCGTCGAGGGTCTCGTCGCAGAGATTGAGGGGTGCCAGGGAGACATCGGCTCCCCATGGCGCATGGTCGAATCCTCCGTCGAGATAGGGAGACAGAGCGTCCTCGCTGGCGTGCCCGCCCGGACCGTGCCCGCAATCATGTCCGAGGGCGATCGCCTCGGTGAGCTCGGTGTTGAGCGAACACGCCCGGGCCACGCTGGTGGCCACCTGGGCCACCTCGAGCGCATGGGTCAGCCGGGTGCGCTGATGGTCGTCGGGAAAGACGAAAACCTGTGTCTTTCCGGCCAATCGGCGAAATGCAGTGGCGTGGAGGATCCGATCGCGGTCCCGTTCGAAGCAGGTGCGCCAGGGATCGGGCTCCTCGGGCCGGAACCGATTGCCCGCCCCGAGGCCATGGGTGGCCCATGGAGCCAACCGGCCCTGCTCGATCTCCTCGCGCGCTGACACGATCTAGACCCTCTGTCGGACCCATCGGGGCGTGACGGTCGTGGCTGTCGACGTGGGCGAACGTGGTGCCACGACCCACGTGGCCGGTCATCGTCGCTGCCCAGCGCCGATTCCTCTCGTTCTCTCTTTCGAAGGCGCCCAGGAGCTCGTCTTGGCTGGCACTCCCGCTGGCCCCGCCGGCCCCGGCACCCCCGTCAGTCCCGGCGATCCGAGGCCCCCCGGCGGGCCCACAGGTGCTGTCATCATCGTGATCCATAGCTCAAGTGTGCCCGATGGGTGTGACTGTGGGACGCCGGGTCCCCATGACCTTGTATCGTCGGTCCTGCCGGCAGATTGGTCGGCGCCCAGCTGAGAGGAGCGTGCCAGGTGGACGTACGTATCGGAATCGTGCAGTCGATGAAGGAGCTCGACATCGAGCTGCCCGAAGATGCCGATCGCGACAAGGTCCTGGCCGACATCGAGACCGCCCTGGCCGAGGACGGCACGATCCTCTGGCTGACGGACCGCAAGGGACGCCAGGTCGGAGTGCCCGGTTGCCAAGGTCGCCTACGTCGAAGTCGACCCTCCCGTGTCCGACCGCCGGGTCGGTTTCGGGATCTCCTGATTCAGCTCCGGCCAGCTCTCGACCCGGACCCTGACCGATTGAGGGGTCGCCGAACGCCGATGAGCGAGCTGCTCGACCTCAAACTGATCTTCGTGACCGGTAAGGGGGGTGTGGGTAAGACCACTGTTGCCTCCGCCCTGGCGTTGTTCGCCTCGTCGCGGGGCAAACGGGTGCTCATCTGTGAGGTCGACGCCAAGGGCGACGTGGCCGGTTTCTACGAGGCACCGCCCACCGGGTTCCAAGAAAAGGAGATCCTTCCCGGGCTCTTCGCCATGACCATGGACACCGAAGCCTCTTTGCGCGAGTACCTCAAACTCCAACTGCGCATTCCGGTGATCGGCCGAATCGGACCTCTGGCCAAGGCGTTCGACTTCGTGGCCACGGCCGCACCGGGCGTCCGGGAGATCCTGACGGTGGGCAAGCTCTGCTACGAGGTCCGAGAACGCGCCTTCGATCTGGTCGTGGTGGACGCCCCGGCCTCCGGCCATATCGTCGGACAGCTGTCGGCCCCACAGGCCATCAACAACTTGGTCAAAGTGGGCCTCATCCGCTCCCAGACCGATTGGATGCTGGAGATCCTCTCGGATCCCCGGACCACTGGGCTGGTGGCTGTGTGCACGCCCGAGGAGATGCCGGTCAACGAAACCATCGAGCTGGCGGAGCGTGTCAGGTCCGAGACGACCGTCCAATTATCGGCGGTCGTGGTGAACCGGGTGCTCCCCGAACTGTTCGGACGCAAGGAGGAGGAGGTCTTCGACGCGTCTGAGCTCGACCGGGCCGACGGCAAGACTGGACGAGCTGGTGGAAGGTGATGCCGGTCCGGTGCTGAACGCGGCCCGCCTGGCTGTCACCATGCGGCGCACCCGCTCCACCCACCTCGTCCGCCTTCGTGAGGGGATCGACGAGTCGGTGCCCATGCTCTACCTCCCCTACTTGTTCACCCGATCGCACGGGCTGCGGACCACCCGCCAGGTGGCTGCTTCGCTGGGCGAGGAGCTCGGCTACTGATGGCAGGGCGGACGGGTCGAAGTGGACGGCCGGGTCGGGGGGAGACCGGGGTGCGCCCGGCCGAGGGGGCGACCTCCCGGTCGAGGGCCAAGGCCCAGCCCGGCGGCGGATCGATGGACGGGCTCCTTGCCACCAAGGAGATCGCCATCGCCTGCGGACCGGGCGGAGTTGGCAAGACCACGACAGCGGCAGCCGCGGCGGTGATGGCGGCGGTCAAGCACGGAAGCAAGGTCCTCGTCCTCACCATCGATCCGGCCAAGCGGTTGGCCAACGCCCTCGGTCTCGACGGCATCGGCAACGCCGAGCACCGGGTGCCCGACGAGGCCTTCCGGGCCGCCGGCCTCAAGCCGAGGGGTCAGCTGTGGGCGGCCATGCTCGACACCAAGGAGTCGTGGGACGCCCTGATCCGCCGCCACGCTCCCGACCGCCAGACCCGTGATGAGATCCTGGCCAATCCCCTCTACCAGAACATCTCCGGTCGGTTCGTCCAGAGCCACGACTACATCGCCATGGAGCGGCTGTACGAGATCCACTCGGAGAGCGACTACGACCTCATCGTGGTGGACACGCCACCGACCCGCAACGCCCTCGACTTCCTCGACGCGCCCCAGCGTATGGCCGACTTCTTCTCGTCGCGCCTGCTCCGGTGGCTCATCGTCCCCTACCGGTCGCGATTCGTGAACATGGCCACCAAGCCCTTCTACACCATCGCTGACCGGATTCTCGGAACCGAATTCCTGGGAGACATCTCCGAGTTCTTCATCCTCTTCCAGTCGATGTACGACGGGTTCGTCGAGCGTTCCGAATCGGTGGGGCGCCTGTTGTCAGATCGCCGAACCACCTTCATCGTGGTGTCCACCCTCGAAGCAGTTCCGCTGCGCGAGGCCGAGTTCTTCGCCGAACAGCTCTCCTCCCGCGGTCTCCACCTTGGTGCCATCGTGCTCAACAAGGTCCTGCCCAGTTACCTGCAGGGTTCGCAAGGGGCGTTGGTGGCCGAGTCGATGAAGGACCGCGCCGGCGAGCTGGCCGTCGCTGTCGCCCCCGACCCTCGAAGCCATCGACCCTTCCCTGGGTGAGCCCGAACAGATCGCACGGGTGCTCACCGAGGTGGCCGACAGCTACCTCAACTTCCAGGTGGTGGCCCTCCGCGAGGCGGAGGAACAGGCGATGTTGTCGGTCGTTCCCGACGTCCTGGCCACCGTCCCCTTCTTCGACTCGGACCTCTACGACCTGTCCGGCCTCTTCAGGCTGGGCGAACAGATCTGGGACTAGGGCAGCGGGGCGGGCGGCCGGCTGCCTTAGAGCAAGTGGCCAAATGCCGACCCCGCGGCGAGGCCTACGCCGAGCACACCACCGCCCTCCGCCTACCTCAGCGCTGGCACCGACGTGCGTTCTACCCTCGTCACCCGGGATGATTTTCGGCCGGTGGAGGGTCGTACCTCGAGATGCTGACCTTCGCCCTCGGCGCCCGTCGGTGCTCGAGATCGGCACCTTCGGCGGCTACTCGTCTCTGTCCATGGCCCCGGACTGGCCCCGGCGGGCGGATCATCATCTGTGAGATCTCGCCGTGCATGCCGAGTTCGCCCGCCGCCACATCGCCGCCAGCCCTACGCCGAGGCCATCGAGGCTGGTCGGGCCGGCCATTGAGACCATCGCCACACTGCGGCCCCTTCGATCTCGTCTTCATCGATGCCGACAAGGCGTCCTATCCGAGTACTTCGAGGCCGTCCTGCCCAAGCTGGCCCCCGGGCCTCATCGCTGCCGACAACACCCTGTGGAGCGGCCGGCTCCTCGACCCCGCCGACGCCAGCGAGGACACGGTGGCCCGCCGGGTTCACGACGCTCTGGCCATCGACCCGCGGGTGGTGGTCCGGGCCACCGTCCGGACCGGGTCGCTCGATCCGGCGCGCCGGTAGGCGGGTCCCTCTGTGCTCGACTACCACCTCCATCTGTGGCCCCATTCGCAGAGTGATGCCCAGACCACCGTCGAACAGGTCGCCGCCTACTGCGAGCGGGCGTCGAGGCCGGGGTCACCGAGATCGCCGTGACCGAGCACCTGTTCCGGTTCACCCAGGCCCGGGACCTGCTCGGCGGATTCTGGGACGACCTGCCCGGGGAAGCGCTCCGGCCGGGAATGGCCGCCTATTGGGACCACCACGCCCGGGTGGACCTCGACGACTATGTGGAGGTGGTCCAGGCGGTGAAGGCCGAAGGGCTTCCGGTCGTCCTCGGCCTTGAGGTCGACTTCTACCAGGACCGGATGGACGCAGGTGGCCGCCCTGTTGGCCGGCTACCCCTTCGACGTGCTGCTCGGCTCAGTCCACTGGCTGGGCGCCTGGCGGTTCGATGTGCTCGACGATCCACTGGTCATGGCCGAGTGGGACGTGCGCAAGATCGACGCGGTGTGGGACGAGTACACCAGGGCCATGGAGGAGCTGGGCGAGTCGGGGGTGTGCGACGTCTTCGCCCACCCCGATCTGGTCAAGATCGCCGGTCGGGTGCCGAAGGTCCCTGACGAGTTCTACGACCGCATCACCGAGGCGGCGGTGCGGTCGGGCATGGCGGCCGAGCTGTCCTCGGCGGGATGGCGGAAGCCGGTGGGGGAGGAGTACCCGGCGCCACCGCTCCTCGAAAGGATGGTCCGAGCCGGAGTCCCCCTCACCACCGCGTCGGACGCCCACACCCTCCCCGACGTGGCCGACCGGGCCGACGACCTCCGTAACCTGCTGGTGGCGGCGGGTGTGGGCAAGCTGCAGGGCTTCAGGGACCGACGGCCGTACCAGGTGCCCGTGAGCGAGCCAGAAGGGGCCTGAACATGTCGACCCCGGCGGAGCTGGCATTCGAGCGGACCAACCTCGACGAGGTGCAGCTCGCCCACCTCCAGCGCCTGCTCGGCACCTGGGGGATCCTCGCCGACCTGTCCTTTTCGGATCTGGTCCTACTGGCCCCGATGGCTTCGAACGCCCGGGAACACCACGGCAACGGGCTCGAGCTGGTGATCCTGGGCCAGATGCGACCGTCGAACAGCGCCACCGTGGTCCAGCACGACCTGGTGGGCCAACCGGCCGGGGCGGCTGACTGGCCCTTGGCCGTGCTCACCGTCGAAACGGGCGAGGTGACAAGGGGCGAGGTCCTGCTCGAGACGGACGAGGAGCCGGTGAGACTGCACTGCATCCCGGTGCGGTGCGAGGGGACCACAGTTGCCGTACTGGCCCGCCTGTCCGCCGGTGCCGGCCGCCGACCCGGGCACCTCGAGCGTACCTACCGGGACCTCTTCGACCGCTTCGCCGTGATGCTGGCGGAGTCGACGTTCCCGTTCCCGAGCGAGGAGGTGGCCACCGAGGAGGCTCCTCGGGTCGGCGACGGCCTGGTCCTGGTCGACGAGGAGGGCCGCGTCCGGTACGCGTCACCCAACGCCACCAATGCCCTCCACCGCATGGGTATGTACTCCCAGATCGAGGGCCGGCGGCTGACCGATCTGGGCATCGAGGAGTCGGCCATCGAATGGGCCTTGGCCTCGGCCCTCCCGGTGGTCGAGGAGGTCGAGCGGCGGCCCGACGTGACGGTACTGCTGCACTGCATCCCCCTCCTGGCCCAGGACGACGTGACCGGGTGTCTGGTCCTGTTGCGCGACGTGACCGACGTCCGGCGCCTCGACCGCCTGCTGCTGTCCAAGGATGCCGCCATCCGGGAGGTGCACCACCGGGTCAAGAACAACCTGCAGACCATTTCGGCGCTGCTACGGCTCCAGGCACGGCGGCTGCCACCCGGCGGCGGTCGGGTGGCACTCTTCGAGGCCGAGCGTCGGGTCCGGTCCATCGCCATCGTCCACGAGATCCTGTCCCGCGATCCGGGCGACCAGGTCCCTTTCGACGAGATCGTGACCTCGTTGATCCACATGGCCGAGGACTCGGTGGTGCTGTCCCGGCCCGTGACCTTCGAGGTCGTCGGGGTGGTCGGTGAGGTGCCCGCCGACGTCGCCACCCCGTTGGCCGTGGTCCTGGCCGAGCTGTTGCAGAACGCCATCGAGCATGCGTTCCCCGATGTGGCCGAGGAGGAAGGCGGGGGGCGGCGCACGTACAGCCGGTCGGCCATATCCAGGTCCACCTGGTCAACGAGGTGAACAGTCTGGTCCTTCAGGTCTCCGACGACGGTTCGGGTCTGCCCGAGGGGTTCGACATCGACGAGACCCAGAGCCTCGGGCTGTCCATCGTCCGCGACCTGGTACGCAGCCAGCTGGACGGGTCGATCACCATGCGCAACCGTGACGAGACGGAACCCGGAGCCCCGGGAACGGCGGTGACCATCGAGCTCTCGTCCCTCGAGGGGCAGAAGGTGGGTCTGTAGCCGCCGATCGGCCACCCCAACAAGCCGGTCGGGTCGTTCCCGCTCCCCGGCCAGCCATGTTCAGACCCGAGTCAGACCGGAGTCAGACCCAGGGGAGCACCAGGTCAGGAGGCCCGGCGACGGGCGGCCAGCCACGCCTTTCGCAGCTTGCGGCGCTCCTCTTCCGAGGTGCCGCCCCACACGCCCGACTCCTGATTCGTCGCCAGCGCGAAGTCGAGACACGGTTCTTGTGCGTCGCAACCCCGGCATACCCGCTTGGCCGCCTCGATCTGGTCGACGGCCGGACCCGTCGTCCCAATGGGGAAGAAGAGATCGGGCTCGGTGCTTCGGCAAGCCGCCAGATGCCTCCAGTCGCCGTCGTCCCAGTCGACCGTACGGTTCCACATCAGCGCCACGATGGTCCCTCCGCTCTCTTCACTCATCTACAGAGAATTCCGATTGTGATCATTTTCACATGGAACGGACCAAACGGTAACCGGCCGTTCGGGGTTCGTTCACTAGAGTAACCAGACACCCTTGTGGTTGCAAACAGTTTTGGCGCCTGTGGCAGACCATCTGACGGGCAGATCGTCGGGCCGATGGTCGGAGTCACGCAGAGCCCCGGGAGGGTCCCGAAGAGTGCCGGATACCGCCGTCCAAGCGCACCGCGGCAGCCCGGATGCGGCGACCGGGGTGCATGAGAACACTCTCGAGGCCTTTCGCCGGGCACGGGGGCTGGGCGCCGACGGGGTCGAACTGGACGTCCGTCTGACAGGGACGGAGCCCTGGCCGTCCATCATGATCCCGCGATCCCGGACTCGGGGCCCGATCATCGAACTGGCCGCCGCCGGGCTTCCTGAGTCCGTCCCGCTGCTCGCCGATGCCCTCGAGGCCTGTGCCGGTCTGGCCGTGAACATCGAGATCAAGAACCTGCCCGGTGAGCCCGGCTTCGACCCCGCCGAGCGCTTGGCCGCCTCGGTGGCCGACATGGTGGTGGCGGACGGGCCGGGTGGGATCCGTGGTGGTCTCGTCCTTCTGGCCCGAGGCCCTCGACGCGGTCCACGGACCTGCCCGGAGATCGCCACCGGGCTGCTGGTGGCTCACTGGTTCGACCCGGCCGAATGCGTCCCGGTCGCCCTCAGCCGGTCGTGCACCGCGCTCCATCCCCACGCTCAGCCTGGTGGACGAGGCGCTGGTGGCCGAGGGCCCATGACGTCGGGGCTGTCGGTGGCAGCGTGGACGGTGAACGACCGGCTCCAGCTATCGGAACTGGCCTCCATGGGGGTGGACACGGTGATCACCGACGACGTGCCTCTGGCCCTGTCGGCCCTCGACCGTGGCTGAGCTGGTGGCCGGGGCCAGTGAGCGGTTCACGCCGGGTTCGCCCATCGGACCGGGTGAGCGGTCCGGCGCCGAATCCGCCGAGCGGACCGGATCCTCCACCGCGGTCGCTCGGAGCCTCCCGCGCTGACCAGGGATCGCGGCCCGATTGGTCGAAGGGCCATTTTTCGTCAACAATGCGGCCCATGAACGTCGTTGTCTGTGTGAAGCAGATCCCCGACCCGGCCGCTCCTCCGGCGCTGGATCCGGGGACGAAGAACCTAGTCCGAGCAGGGAAACTGATCCTCGACGATTCCGACTCCTACGGCGTGGAGATGGCACTGCAGCTGGCCGAAGCAGCCGGCGGAGGTGAGGTGACGCTGGTGTCGATGGCTCCCAACGGGGAGACGTCGGGCCTGCGCACGGCGCTGGCCATGGGGGCGGCCAAGGCCATCCTGATCAGCGACGAGTCGCTGGCCGGGACCGATGCCCTGGGCACCGCCAAGGTGCTGGCCGCGGCCATCCAGCGGGCCGAGCCCGACCTCATCCTGGCCGCCACCGAGTCCACGGACGGCTACACCGGCACCACGCCGGTCCAGGTGGCCGAGCTGCTCGGCCTGCCCTCGGTGACCTTCGCCAAGAAGGTCGAGATCACCGGCGACTCGGTCAAGGTGGAGCGCCAGACCGAGGCCGGCTACGACGAGGTGGAGAGCCCGCTGCCCGCAGTCGTCACCGTGACCGCCGGGGTGGTCGAGCCCCGCTACCCGTCGTTCAAGGGGATCATGGCGGCCAAGTCCAAGCCGGTCGACACCCTCACCGTGGCCGACCTCGGCATCGACCCCGGCCAGGTCGGTGCGGCCGGCGCCCGCCAGGAGATCACCGAGGTGGCCGACGCCGAGGCCCGCTCGGCCGGCGAGATCGTCGTCGACGAGGGTGAGGGCTACGCCACGCGTCATCGAGTTCCTCGAGCAGCTGAAGGTCCTCTGAGGACCGGTAGGAGAATAGGTACGCATGTCTGTCGACAAGATCTGGGTCCTCGCCGAAGTGGTCGACGGGGCACCCATCACCACCTCCCTCGAACTGATCACGCCAGGCCCGCGCGCTGGCCGGCACCGTCGAGGCCGTCGCCTGGGGCGACGCCACCGCCTCGGTGGCCGGCACCCTGGGCGAGTACGGGGTCACCACCATCCACGACGTCGGCGACCTGGGCGGGGCCCTGCCCGGGCGTACCGGTGGCCGCTGCCATCGCCGCCGCCGTGGAGGCCGGCTCCGGGCCCGATGCCATCCTGTTCCCCGCCACCTACGACGGCCGCGACATCGCCGGACGCCTGTCGGTCAAGCTCGACCGCCCGGTGCTGACCAACGTGGTCGGACCTGACCGCCGGCGACGGTGGCCTGGTGTCCGAGCACGCCATCTTCGGCGGCAGCCAGGTCCTCTCGGCCCACTTCACCGGGGACGGCCCCCAGATCTTCGTGGTGCGGGCCAAGTCGTTCGCCGGCCGAGCCGTCGGGGGGTTCGCCGGCCGTCGGTCGTGGCCGCCCCGGCGCCGGACACCGGCGCCACCAACGCGGCCAGGATCGTGGCCCGCCACGTCGAGGAGCGCACCGGTCCCAAGCTCGACGAGGCCGACGTCGTGGTGTCGGGCGGGCGGGGCCTCGGCGAGAAGGACCAGTACGCGCTGATCGAGGAGCTGGCCACGCTGCTGCACGGAGCGGCCGGGGCCAGCCGGGCCATCGTCGACGCCGGCTGGGTCCCCTACTCCCACCAGGTCGGTCAGACCGGCAAGACGGTCAAGCCCACCGTCTACATGGCCTGCGGGATCTCCGGTGCCACCCAGCACCTGGTGGGCATGAAGAACTCGAAGAACATCGTGGCCATCAACAAGGACCAGGATGCACCGATCTTCTCGGTGGCCGACCTCGGGATCGTGGGCGACGTCCACAAGGTGCTGCCCCAGCTGATCGAGGCGCTCAAAGCCCGGAGCTGACCAGCACGTCCCGCGGTCCGAGCGGAGAGGTCGCCTTCGGCGCCGTCCAATCGGCCTGACGCCACCGTCGTCCGCGCCGGGGTGACCGGCGCCGGTGGCGGCGGCGCGGGACAATGAGGGAGCACCGGGTCGGCAGTGGCGCATGCCATACTGGGCCTTCACCGTCCCCCTCGCGCACGAGATCCTCCGGGAGTGATCCCGACCGCTTACCGCGCCGCAGTCGTCCCGTCCCCAGACGCAGGCTCGACGGGCCGTCGCCGGTCGGCGCCCTCATCGGCTGCGCCGTGCCTAGGCCGGTAGAGGGAACCAGCCCCTACCTCCCCGGGCTGGACGGCATCCGCGCCATCGCCGTCCTGTCGGTGATCGCCTTCCACCTCAACTTCGGTTGGGCCCCGGGCGGCCTGCTCGGGGTGCAGGTCTTCTTCGTGCTGTCGGGGTACCTGATCACCGATCTGCTGGTGGCCGAGTACCGGCGCCATCGGGGGATCGGACTGGAGCGGTTCTGGATCCGGCGGGCCCGTCGGCTCCTGCCGGCCCTGTTCGTGGTGCTCTTCGTCACCGTGGGTTGGGCCACCCTGTTCGACCGGAGCCAGCTGGCCGCGCTTCGCTAGCGACCTCCCGTCGGGCATCTTCTACTACAGCAACTGGTGGTTCATCTTCCACCACGTCTCCTACTTCGCCAAGTTCGGCCCGCCCTCTCCGCTCGGCCATCTGTGGTCACTCTCCATCGAGGAGCAGTTCTACCTGGTCTGGCCGCTCCTGCTGCTGGTCGGCATGCGCTACATCCATTCCAAACGGACGATGATCGTCCTCACCCTCACCGTGGCCGCCGCCTCCGCCATCGAGATGGGCGTCCTCTTCGTCCCGGACGGGGACCCGACCCGCGTCTACGACGGCACCGACACCCGGGCCTTCGCCCTCCTGATCGGCGCCGCCCTGGCCATGGCGCTGCCCCGCCACCAGACCTTCGCCCCGGTCACCCCGAGCGCCCGGCGGCTGCTCGACGCCGTCGGCGGCGTCGTCCCTGCTCGGGATCTTCGTGATGTTCGTGGCCACCAACCAGTACGAGTCGTTCCTCTACGAGGGCGGCATGGTGCTTCTGGCCCTGCTCACCGCGCTGCTGATCGGTGTCACCGTCCACCCCGGGTCCCACGTCGCGGACGGTCCTCGGCTGGGAGCCGCTCCGATGGGTCGGTGAGCGCTCGTACGGCATCTATCTGTGGCACTACCCGGTCATCGTGCTGACCACGCCGCTCGACGCCGCGCCCGAGTGTCGTTCGGGCCGGCGCTCCAGATCGCCGCCACGCTGGTGCTGGCCGCCCTGTCCTGGCGCTTCATCGAGCAACCGGTCCGCCACGGCGCCCTCGGCCGGCTGTGGGAGCGGCTCACGGAGCCACGAGTGGTCCTGGCCCCGGCTGCAAGCCGGCGGGTTGGGTGCTGGTCGGCGCCGTCGCCGCCAACGCCGTCTCTGTGCTCCTCGGACTGTTCGGGCTGGTCTCGGCCGACGCCGCCGACCCGGGTTCCCAGGTCACCAGCATCGTCCCGTGGCTTCCTCACCCGGTCAGGTCCGCCATCGTCCCGGCGGCCACGCCCACCACGGCGCCTCCCCCGCCGGGCCAGGGCGTGACGGCCATCGGGGACTCGATCATGGTCGATGCGGCTCCCTACCTCCAGCAGTCTCTTCCCGGGCATCGCCATCGATGCCCAGGTCGGCCAGCAGCTCTACCAGGTGCAGAGCGAGGTCGCCCAGCTCAAGGCCGAGGGGGCGGTGGGGAACCGCCTGATCCTCGAGCTCGGGACCAACGGCCCCTATTCGCCCGGCCCAGCTGGCTGGCGCTGCTCGACTCTCTCGGCCCCATGCAACGGATCGGTCCTGGTCAACACCCACGTCCCCCGGCCGTGGCAGCAGCAGGTCAACGCCACCATCGCCAGCGTGGCCCAGACCTATCCGAACACCGTGTTGGTGGACTGGAACACGACAGCGCCGCCTACCCGCAGTACTTCTATCCCGACGGCGTCCACCTCGATCCGGCCGGGGCCAAGTACTACGCCTCGCTGCTGGTGCAGGCGCTCAACGAGCGCTACACCCGTTTCGGGCACTGAACGCCCGGGGACCGGCGGGCCCGACCGGGTCAGACCAGTGGCCAGGGGTAGGGGGGCCGGTCCCCGACCGGCTCGGGAAAGTCGCCCGTCTCGACCAGCCGTCGATCCGGTCGATCGATGGCCTCCTGCTCGTCCTCGGACGAGCAGGCGGCCAGCTCGTCGGGCAGGTCCGAGGCCAGCCGCCGAGGTCGGCCAGAAGAGCGGCGGGAACGTCCTCGTCGGCGAAGTCCCAGATCACCGTGCGCAGCTTGGGCTGGCGGTGGAAGCACAGCCCGTGGTCGATGCCCCACAGGCGACCGTCCGGTCCCCGAGCAGGACGTGGCCGCTCTTGCGGTCGGCGTTGTTGGCCACGACGTCGAAGGCGCACATCGCCCGGAGCGTCGGCCTCGTGGTCGCCCTCCTCGAACAGGGTGAAGTAGTGCTGCTCGTAGTCGGCCGCGACGAACAGCTGGAGCGAGCCGGGGCCGAACGGGCCGTCGTCGCGCTCCACGGTGGGCGGCACCAGGCCCCAGCCCAGGGCCTCGGAGAGGGCGTAGGCCGCCACCTCGCGTCGGTAGAGCCCGTCGGGGAAGTCCCAGAGCGACTGCTCGCCGCTGGCCGGCTTGTACACGGCGTGAAGGGGATCGGCTTCCGTCGGCATCCGAGAGCCGACGAGGAAGGTCAGGTTGGAGCTCCACGGCAGCCGGCCGACCACCGTGATCTCGCCGGGCCGAGCAGCTCCTCCAGTGCCACTCGAGCCCGGGACCGGGCCGGGGCTCCAGCCGTTCACACCGCCGGCGGACGGTGGCCGTTGGTCCGGGGGCACTCGTGTCCTGACGGGTCGAGGGGTGACCCGCACAGCGGGCAGGGCGGACGGCCGGACTCGACCAGCCGTGTGGCCTGGATGGCGAAGGCCGCCGCCTGCTCGCGCGAGATCGACAGCCGGGCGATGGCGCCGGTCTCGTCCTCGGGGACCAGCTCCTCGATGACCAGGATGACCCGGTCGTCGACATCGTCGTAGGAGACACCGATGGTGCCCGACCGCCCAGGCCGGCTCGGCCGGCTCCTCCAGCTCGAGCTCGTCGGGCAGGTGGCCGGGCCGCTCCTGGTCCCGCACGATCCGGGCCAGGTAGTCGGCCACCACCGCCACCTGCTGCTTCTCGATCTTGAGGGTCAGCAGGGTCGGTCCCTGCCGGCACTGCAGGAGGAAGAGACGATCGCCGACCGGGCCCACGGTGCCCACGGTGATCCGGTCCGGCGCCGACAGGTCGTAGCCCTCGCTCATCGCTCGCGGCCTCCCGCTCGGCCCGGTGGTCCCGTCAGCCGGATCCGGTCCGATGCAAACGGGGCTCATGCGCTGGCCAGCTCGCCAGGGAGCCGGTGGAGTTGACGGTGAGGACGTGGGGCCCGGCCGCCGCCGTAGGCCAGGGCCGACACCGAGCACGGGGAGACGATGAGTCGCTGGAACAGGTCGAGGGGGGTGCCGGCGGCAGCGGCCACCGCCGCCTTGATCGGGTCGGCGTGGGACACGGCCACGACCGTCTCGCCCGGGTGGAGCTGCGTCAGCCGGGCCATGGCCGAGGTGATCCGGGCCTGCATCTCGAGGAACGACTCGCCGCCGGGGAACCGGAACCCGCTCGGCCACCGCTGGACCTGGGTCCACTCGGGCCTCTTGGCCAGCGTCGCCAGTTCCGCGCCCGTCCACTGGCCGAAGTCGCACTCGAGCAGCCCCGCTCGGTGCGGACCCGCAGCCCCAGCTTCCGGGCGATGGGCTTGGCCGTCTCCGCCGTGCGCTCCAGGGGGGAGGCGTACACCGCCACCGGCCCGGCCGGGTCCCGGTCGGCCAGGGCGGCGATCCGGTCGGCCACCGCCTCGGCCTGGGCCTGGCCCTCCTCGGAGAGGTGGAGCCCGGGGCCCGTCCCGGCAGCACCTTGCCCGTCGTCGGCGTCTTGCCGTGGCGGACCAGGAGGACCACGGTGGGTCGTTCGAGGAGTCTTCTCGGCTGGCCACGCCCGTTCACCGTACTCTGTCACGACCCAACGGCCGCCAGTCTCGTCCGGCGAGCCGACCGGGCGCACGGGCACCACCGGCCGGTCAGGAGACCGGTCGGCGGCGCAACGTCCGGACATCCGGGGCCGTCCACCGCATCGGGACCGAGCCGTCGAGGGCCGAGCCCTCGGCCTCGGACCTCGTCGGGGAGTACGGGGTCGTGGCTGTGGTCCTCGTGGGAGAGCTTCGATGGCCACCAGTTCCAGCGGCCGAGCAGCACCACCACCGACGGGACCAGCAGCGTGCGGACGAAGAAGGTGTCGAGCAGGATGCCGGCGGCCAGGCCCAGGCCGATCTCTTGGACCTGGGTGTCGCCGGTGGCGGTCAGCACGCCGAAGGTCCCGGCCAGGATCAGGCCCGGCCGACGTCACCGTGGTGCCGGTCGCCTCCACCGCCCGCCGGACGGCCACCCGGATGGGGGCGTGGTGGGCCTCCTCCCGGATTCGGGTCATCACCAGGATGTTGTAGTCCTGGCCCAGCGCCATGATGAAGATGAACATGAAGAAGGGGAGGACGAAGTTGATGCCGTCCTGGCCCCCGATCAGCTCGAATACCAGCACGGCCAGACCCAGCGAGGCCAGGTAGGAGAGGCCCACGCTGACCACCAGGTAGAGCGGTGCCACCAGGCTGCGCAGCACGATGGCCAGCAACAGGGCCAGCACGATCATGACGATGGGGATGATCCTGAACAGGTCGTTCCCGGAGATGGAGCCGACGTCGGCCGCCACCGGTGCGTTGCCGTTGACACCGTTGGCGGTGGCTCCGATCGAGTGGGCCACCTGGGTCGACGGCCGCGCGGACGGCCGGGACGGCCGCGGCCGCCGCGGTGCTGGTCGAAGAGCCGGCCCGCAGCGACGTCTCGAACTGGATGGTCCTCCCGTCAGCGCTGATGAACTGGGCCGAGCCCTGGTAGGCGCGGTAGGCGGCCGAGGGACACGGAGATCCCGGCCGGGGGGTCGACCGGGAGCTGGGCCGCCGGCTCCCAGGTGGGCGAGCTGGGCCTGGGCCTCGGCCAGGGCCGCCGCCGAGCTCATCGGGTCCCGTTGGGGTCGAGGGCCCCGGTCACCGACGGAGAACAACCCGGAGCCGGACAGATCCCGCTGGACGGTGCCCAGCAGCGCTGGGGCTCGTTCCACACCGAGGTCGGGCAGCCGGAAGAGCACGGTGGTGGAGTCGGACTCCGCCGGACGGGAAGTCGGTGGTGAGGATGGCCTGGCCCCTGCCCGAGTCCGAGGTGGCCGGCGCGGGCTGGTCGCTGAAGCCGGAGGGGGCGTAGGCCAGCATGGACACGGCAAGCCCACCGAAGATGACCAGGCCGACGACCAGGGTGAGCACCGGTCGGCCCACCACCTTGGCCGGCGATACGCCCCCATGTCCCGCCCCTGTGCTGGCCCGCCCGGGGGATACGCGGCCAGAACACGCTGCGACCCAGCACGGCCAGCAGGGCGGGCAGCAGCGTCAGATTGGCCAGGAGGGCCACGGCGATGCCGATGGCCAGGGCCGGTCCGAGTCCCTGGTAGAGGCCGAAGGTGGCCACCACCACGGTGGCCAGGGCCCCGATGACGGTCAGTCCCGAGAAGGTGATCGACTCCCCCACCTTGCACAGGGAGAACGAGACCGCCTCGTCGCACGTCCTTGCCCCGCCGGAGCTCCTCGCGCACCCGGAAGATGAGGAACAGCCCGTAGTCGGTCCCGGCCCCGAGCAGCACCACGGTCAACAGGATGGGGGTCAGGTCGGAGACCTGCACGCCGAGGTGGCTGGAGACGGCGATGACCGGCCCGGCGGCGATCAGGGCCACCGCCGAGGGGAGCAGGGCCACCAGCGGGGCCAGCAGGGCCCGGAAGGTGAGGAACAGAAGGGCCAGGATGAACAGGACCGAGAGCAGCTCGGTGAGGGTCTGGGTCTGGCCGTTCTGGTTCTGCTGGTCGACGTTCTGGGCCAGCGACCCGGTCAGGTGCATCGCCAGACCGGGTGGGGCCCCGACGTGGTGAAGGTGGAGCGGAGCTCGGCCACGGTGCCGCCGCCTGTCGCTTGGCGGTCGCAGACGAGGGCATGGCGCAGCTCGACCAAGCGCGATCCGGGCCCGCCCGTTGGCCGACGTTCCCTGATCCACCACCGCGCGTCACCCGCGGGATCGAGCGCATGGCCTGCTCGGCGCGGTCGATGGCGGCGTTGTCGGCCGGGTCAGTGCGTGAGCCGCGGCGTCGACGCGGCCACGTACGTCACGCGACGATCGTGCTGACGAGCTGAACGGCTGGGCCAGCCGGCCGGCCTGCACGCTGGCAGCGTTGGACGGCAGGAACTGGGAGTTGGTGCTCTTCTCCACGCTCGAGAGAGACGGCAGGCCGCCGAGCAGCACAATGGTGACGACGATCCAGCCGGCGATGATCAGCCAACGGAAGCGTACGGTGAACCGTCCTAGGGCGGCGAACAAGCGGTGGTCCTCCTGGGATCGTCGGCGGGACCGCGGCCGGGTAAGCCGCCGTCGGCGGTCGGATCCTGGCCACCTGGGGCTGCACCAGGGCCCATCGGTCACCGGTCCGTGCCTGTGCCCCGTGCTCGTCAGCCTAGATCTGGCGCCCCCGCCTCACGGGCCGAAGGGCCCAACGGACGATTATTACGAGATTCACATGTCGTCCGGAGCTCAGCTGGCTCGGGCAGCCGGCGGGGCATGGGCACCGCCGTCTCGGGCCACCGCCGCCGGCTGACCCGGGCCAACCGGTGGAGCAGGGCGATGGCCCCGGGGTCGTCGTCGCCCGGTCGGGTCTCGACGGCACCGTCGGCGATCATCCCTCCATCAGCTCGCGGCCCGTGTCGGTCCGGACCAGGGTCAGGGTCCAGTCGTTGAACGCCCCGATGCCGCCGGTCGAGATGTCGGCGTGCTCGGCGGCGAAGTCGGGACAGGTGGTGCAGCCCTCCCGGGTCCAGGCGTGGGCCTCCTTGAGGGGGATCTCGTGGTACTCCCCGTCCCGGGTCCACACCTGGAACACGCCCTTGATGTTCATCTTGGCGATATCGGCCCGGGCGATCCCGTACTTGGCCTCGAACAGCTCGGGGAAGATGGCGTCGTCGAAGGTCTTCGAGCACATGAGCCCGATGGTCAGGGACAGCCGCCGGGCGATCTTGCCGGCCTTGCGGGCCTTCATCACCGGGGCGGCCGACGCCTGGCACCCCATGCCCACCAGGGCGATGCGCTCGGCCCCGGCCTCGATGGCCAGGGGATAGGCCAGGGGGTTGGCCGAGTAGGTGTACCGGGAGCCGGCGGCGGCCAGCACCTCGGCCCGGTTGGTGGCCAGGCCGGGCACGGCCTTCCAGGTGGAGCCGTCCCCCTCGAGGTTGGAGACCAGGGCGGCATCGATCATGTCGTGCTCGAGGGCCCAGATGAGCAGGGCGGACACCAGGCCGCCGTCCTGGCCCACCTCGAGGATCTCGGGGTCGGTGGCCCGGACCAGCAGGATGTCCGAGGACACCCCGGCCACCTCCTCGGTGGTCCGCTCCCGGCCGAACAGGTGGGTGTCGATCTCGGGCTCCCACAGCCGGAACCGTGGGACAGGCCCGGGTGCACATGGTGCACCCCTTGACCCCGTGGGTGCAGCTCTCCGGTCCGCCGTCGGCGTCGATGTGGAAGGGCTTGTACCGCCCCCCGGTGTCGTCGTAGGACAGGACGTCGTAGGGGCAGGCCACGATGCAGCCGGCGCAGCCGGTGCACAGTCCGGAGGTCACGACCTCGGTGAAGAGCTCGGCCCAGTGGGGCTTCTCGGGGGGCATGGCCCAACCCTAGCGAGGCCCCGGACGGGGGTGCGCATGCGGTTGGCTACCCTCGGGCCGTGCCCGAGCTGCCCGAAGTCGAGACGCTACCGCCAACTGGCCGAGAGCGCCCTCGACCGCACCGATCGCCTCGGTGGCCAGCCCGGACGCCTGGTTCCTGAAGGGAGCGGCCACCGGCCCGGTCCTCCGCCGGTCCCTGGTCGGCCACCGGTTCGCCGCCGCCCGCCGGATCGGCAAGCTCCTCCTGCTCGACGTGGACGCCGGCCCGACGGTGGGCATCCGCTTCGGGATGACCGGCACCCTGGCCGTCGACGGCGCTCGGGCGTGGACCAGATGCTCTACGCCCCCAGCCGCCGCGACCCGGCCTGGGACCGGTGGCCGGTGCGGTTCGAGGACGGCGGCACCCTGGTGGTGCACGACCCCCGGCGGCTGGGCGGCGTGACTGCTCGACCCGGACGTCTCCGGGCTCGGACCCGACGCCATGACCATCACCCGTCCCAGCTGGCCGCCGCCCTCCGGGACTCCCGGTGCCCGCTCAAGGCCCGGCTGCTGGACCAGTCCCGGGTGGCCGGGATCGGGAACCTCATCGCCGACGAGCTGCTTGTGGCGGTCGGGCTCTCGCCCCTCCGGCCGTCCGACTCGCTGACCCCGAACGAGGTGCGGCGGCTCCACCGGCACCTGGGCCGGACCCTCGCCGACCTCACCGGGCGGGGCGGATCCCACACCGGGCGACCTGATGGAGGAGCGCCACCTCGGAGGCCGCTGCCCGCGGGACGGAACCGAGCTGAGCCGGTCCACGGTGGGCGGCCGCACCTCGTGGTGGTGTCCCGCCACCAGCGCTGAAGCACGGATGACGCTCCGAGCTCCCCGGGGGTCCCCGGGCCCCGTCAGCCCTCCAGCTCGGCCAGGACCTTGGCCGCGTGGCCGTCGGCCTTCACGTGGTACCAGGGCCGGGCGATGGTCCCGTCGGCGCCGATGAGGAAGGTGGAGCGGATCACCCCGACGGACTTCTTGCCGTACAGGGTCTTCTCGCCCCAGGCCCCGTAGGCCTCGCCGACCGGTGGTCGGCGTCGGTCAGCAGCGGGAAGGTCAGGCCGTACTTGGCCCGGAACTTCTGGTGCTTCTCGGCGGTGTCGGCGGAGACCCCGAAGACGGGCACCTTGGCCTTGGCGAAGGCGTGGAGGTTGTCGTTGAACTGGCACGCCTCCTTGGTGCAGCCCGGCGTGTCGTCCCGGGGGTAGAAGTAGATCGACCGCCTGCCGGCCGGCGAAGTCCTTCGAGGAGACGTTCTTGCCGTCCTGATCGGGGAGGCTGAAGGCGGGCGCCTTGTCGCCGGCGGCGAGTTTTCCCATGGTCGGCTTCCTTTCGTGGTGGCTCGACCAGGTCGGCGCTGTGGCGGGTGCCCATCGCCGGAACAGCCCGGTCGCCCTTCAGGGTAGGGGCTGAGCCCCGGGTGCCGCGTCGCCCGTTCGGAGGCCGGTCGGGACCCGAGCGGTCGATCCGGGACTCCGGTGCCGACCCCATCTGGGCGGCCGGTGCTCCGGTTCACCTGGTGGACGCCAATCCCAGGTAGACTGGTGTCCGTGGTGGGCACGGTGCTCTGCCACCGGGGTCTTCCTCATCCTGTTTCCGAGCTGCCGACGCAGACCGGACGATGGCCCGAGGCGGGCCCGCAGGCATTCGTGATACCCACGGTGTCGACGGTCGGCCTCCGGCCGTCACTCGAACGATGAGAGAGAGCTTCTGAACCCCATGACCACCATCGCCGATCCGTCGGATCGCGTCCTCGATCCCACCGATCCCCGTCCGTCGGGCGAGGCCGACTCCGCCGACCTTCGCCTCCCTGGGCGTCGACCCCTCCCTGGTCAAGGCCCTGGCCGACCAGGGGATCACCACTACCTTCGCCATCCAGGCCATGACCGTGGCCGACGCCCTGGCCGGGCGCGACGTGTGCGGGAAGGCCAAGACCGGCTCGGGCAAGACGCCTGGCCTTCGGCGTCCCGCTGCTCCAGCGCACCATGGCGGCCCGGTCCACCGAGCCGGGCCGGCCCCGGGCCCTCGTCCTCGTCCCCACCCGTGAGCTGGCCGTGCAGGTGAGCGAGGTGCTCGAGCCGCTGGCCAAAGAGGCCGGGCTCCGGATCGCCGCCGTCTACGGCGGGGCCGACATCGAACGCCAGGTCAAGAAGCTCCGACGGGGCGTGGACGTGATCATCGCCACGCCGGGCCGCCTCATCGATCTCGGCGACCGGGGCGAGCTGTCGGTGGCCGACATCGAGACCCTGGTGCTCGACGAGGCGGACCGCATGGCCGACATGGGCTTCATGCCCCAGGTCGAATGGGTGCTCCGCCGCCTCGAGCGGGAGCACCAGACCCTGCTGTTCTCGGCCACCCTCGACGGGGCGGTCGACCGGCTGGTCAGCCGGTACCTCACCGACCCGGTCCTCCACGAGGTGGCCTCGCCCAACACCACCGTCGACGCCATGGAGCACCGGTTCCTCGAGGTGCACCAGATGGACCGGGTCAAGGTGTGCGCCGCCATCTGCCGGAACTCGGAGAAGACCCTGGTCTTCGTGCGCACCAAGCGGGGTGCCGACCGGCTGGTCGAGCAGCTCCGCAAGGAGGGGGTCAGGGCCGACGCCATCCACGGCGACCTCCGCCAGTCCAATCGGGAGCGGACGCTGAAGGACTTCAGCGAGGGCAAGCTGCCCGCCCTGGTGGCCACCGACGTCGCCGCCCGGGGCCTGGACATCGACATGGTGGACGTGGTCGTCCACTTCGATCCGCCCGAGGACCACAAGGCGTACCTCCACCGGTCGGGCCGGACCGCCCGGGCCGGCGAGGCCGGGCTGGTGGTGACCCTGGTCCAGTGGAACCAGGTGCTCGAGATCGAGCGGATCCAGACCCGCATCGGGCTCCGATCGCCGATCGTGGAGATCTTCTCCAACGACCCCCGGCTGGCCGATCCTGGCCGGGTGGAACCCCTCCAAGGACTGATCCTGCCCGACGGACCACATTCCGGAGCCGTTGGTCGGTCGGTGCCGGCACCGAGGGCATCGAGCGGATCCTGGTGGTCACGGCCCATCCCGACGACGTCGACTTCGGCGCCGCCGGCTCGGTGGCGGTGTGGACGACGGCCGGCGTGGAGGTGGCCTACTGCATCGCCACCGACGGTGAGGCCGGGGTTCCGACCGGTCGCTGTCCCGGGCCGACATGGCCGCCATCCGCCGCCGCGAGCAGCTCGACGCGGCCCAGGCGGTGGGTGTGACCGACGTGACCTTCCTCGGCTTCCCCGACGGCCGGCTGCTGCCCGATCTCGATCTGCGGCGGGACATCGCCCGGGTCATCCGCCAGTTCCGTCCCGACCGGGTCGTGGCCCAGTCGCCCGAGCGCAACTGGGCCCGGATCTACGCCAGCCATCCCGACCACCTGGCCGCCGGAGAGGCCGCCATCTGCGCGGTCTACCCCGACGCCCGCAACCCGTTCGCCTTCCCCGAGCTGCTGGAGGAGGGCCTGGAGCCCCACACGGTGCCCGAGACTGTGGATCATGGCCACCGAGCGGGCCGACCGGGCGGTGGACGCCACCGAGCCTTCGATCGCCAAGCTGGCCGCGCTGCGCTCGCACCGGAGTCAGGTCGGCGACGGTGAGCACCTCGAGGAGCTGCTCCGAACCTGGATGTCGGGCACGGCCCTGGCCGCCGGCCTGCCCGACGGGCGTCTGGCCGAGGCCTTCCACGTGGTGGCCACGGCGTGATGGCTTCGCACCGGGCGGCGCCCTGGGTGATCCTCCAGCACGTGGCCACGAGGGCCCGGGACTGATCGTGCGACGCCCTCGGTCGAGCCGGTCTGCCCTTCGAGGTGGTCCGGCTCGACCTGGGCGACGACCTCCCCGACCACCGGGGGATCGCCGGACTGGTGGTGATGGGTGGTCCGATGGGGGTCCACGACGATGTGGCCCACCCGTGGCTGGCGACCGGAGCGGGATCTGCTCGCGGCGGTGGTCGCCGACGGGAAGCCCGTGCTCGGCGTGTGCCTCGGGTGCCCAGCAACTGGCGGCCGCCCTCGGCGGCCGGGTCACCACCGGCCCAGTGCCCGAGATCGGCCTCGGCCGGGTCGAGCTGACCCCGACCGGGCGCCTCGATCCGGTGTTCGGACCGGAGTACGGCGGCCTGGCCGGCACCACCATCCCGTGCGTGCACTGGCACCAGGACACCTTCTCCCTCCCCGAGGGAGCCGTCCATCTTGCCGCCACCCGTGCCTTTCCCCATCAGGCCTTCCGGTGGGGCGACCGGGCCTACGGCCTGCAGTTCCACGTCGAGGTCGACCGCCAGCCCTGGCCGAGGCGTGGCAGCCCCATCTCCCGCCTGGTGTGGTCGCTCGACCCGCCCCGGCCTGGCCGAGGTGGAGTCGGTGGGCCGGCGGACTGCTCCGGCGCTTCGTCGATCGGGCCGGAGCGGTCGCTGGCGGCCGCACACCGCGGCGGCATCCGATCCCGGAGAACGGCGGTACCCGGTGACGGCCCGAGCCGAAGGCCCCGGGTCGCCATCGACGGCCGGCCCGACGGTCCGATGCCGGACGGGAGCCGGTCAAGCCCCGGCTGCGGGGGGTCTTCCACGAGGTGGCCTTCTTCGTCTCGCTGGTGTCGGGTGCCGCTCTGGTCGTCGGCTGCCCCGACCACCGGGCTCCACGCTGGTCATGGCGGTGTACGCCGTGTCCGTCTCGCTGCTGTTCGGGGTGAGCGCCCTGTTCCACCGGCACACCTGGGGACCGGTGGGTCGGCGCCGGATGCGCCGGGCCGACCACTCGACCATCTTCATCGCCATCGCCGGCTCCTACACGGCGGTGGCCGGGATCGCCCTCACCGGCTGGGCCCGGACCGCGGTGCTGTGCATCGTCTGGGGTGGGGCGGTGGTCGGCATCGCCCTGCGCCAGCTGTGGCTGGACGCCCCGAATGGGTGATCGCCCTTCCCTACGTGGTGGTGGGATGGGCTGCGGTGGCCGTGCTGCCCCAGCTGTACCGGGCGCTGGGCGGGGTGGGCTTCACCCTGCTGCTGCTCGGCGGCATCGCCTACTCGGCCGGCGCCGTGGTCTACGCCCTCAAGAAGCCGGACCCGGTCCCGGGCGTGTTCGGCTACCACGAGGTGTTCCACGCCTGCACCATCGTCGGCGCCGTCCTGCACTTCGTGGTCATCGCCTGGTTCGTCCTGCCCCTCGCCCGTTGAGGGGCCGCCGGACCGGTGACGCAGGGCGGCCGGGCCCGCGGTTCAGCCGGCCATCTGGCGGAGCATGTAGGGGAGGATCCCCCCGTTGCGGAAGTACTCGGCCTCCATCGGGGTGTCGATCCGGAGCCGGGCCTCGAACTCGACCACCCGTTGGCCGTCCACGGCCCGGACGGCGACGGTCTTCGGGGCCACGCCCTGGTTGAGCGGCTCCAGGCCGGTGATGGTGAACACCTCGTGGCCGGTGAGTCCCAACGACGCGGCGTTCTGGCCGTCGGCGTACTGGAGGGGCAGCACCCCCATGCCGATCAGGTTGGAACGGTGGATCCGCTCGTAGCTCTCGGCGATGGCGGCCCGGACCCCCAGCAGCGGCGTGCCCTTGGCCGCCCAGTCCCGGGACGATCCCGAGCCGTACTCCTTGCCGGCCAGCACCACCAGGGGCACGCCCTCGCCGGCGTAGCGCTCGGCCGCCTCGTAGATGGTGGTCTCGCTCGCCGTCGGGCAGGTGGACGGTGAACCCGCCTTCGGTGCCCGGGGCCAGCTGGTTGCGGAGCCGGACGTTGGCGAAGGTGCCCCGCACCATCACCTCGTGGTTGCCCCGCCGGGCCCCGTAGGAGTTGAAGTCGGCCCGGTCGACGCCCTTGTCGGCCAGGTAGTGGCCGGCCGGGGTGGTCGGGCTGATGTTGCCGGCGGGCGAGATGTGGTCGGTGGTCACGCTGTCGCCCAGCTTGGCCAGCACCCGGGCCCCGACGACCTCGGTCACCGGCGCTCGGGGTCATGGACAGGCCCTCGAGGAAGGTGGGCCGGAGCACGTAGGTCGAGTCGTGGTCCCAGCGGAAGGTGTCGCCGGTGGCGGTCTCCACCGCCGGCCCACCGCTCGTCGCCGTCGAAGACCGCGCCGTAACGCTGGCGGAACATCTCCGAGGTGAGCGAGGTGCGGATGGCCTCGGTGACCTCCTCGGCCGAGGGCCACAGGTCGGCCAGCAGTGACCGGCCCGCCGTCGGAGCCGGTACCGAGGGGGTCGGTGGTCAGGTCGATGTCCATGGTGCCGGCCAGGGCGTAGGCCACGACCAGGGGCGGGGAGGCCAGGTAGTTCATCCGGACGTCGGGATGGATGCGACCCTCGAAGTTGCGGTTCCCCGACAGCACCGACGCCACCGACAGGTCGTGCTCGTGGACCGCCTCGGACACCCCGGCCAGCAGCGGGCCCGAGTTGCCGATGCAGGTGGTGCAGCCGAACCCGACCAGGTCGAAGCCGATGGCGGCCAGCGGCTCGGTGAGCCCGGCCCGGTCGAGGTAGTCCATGACCACCCGCGAGCCGGGAGCCAGGCGTGGTCTTCACCCACGGCTTGGGCGGCAGCCCGCGCTCCACGGCCCGCTGGGCCACCAGGCCGGCCGCCACCATCACCTGGGGGTTGGAGGTGTTGGTGCAGCTGGTGATGGCGGCGACCACCACGGCCCCGTCCTCCACCGTCGGCCGTCGAGCCGTCGGCCAGGGTGGCCGGGCCCGACCGCGGGTCCCGGCCGAGGGCCGTCCGGTAGGCGGCCCCGGCCCCGGCCAGGGTGACCAGGTCCTGGGGCCGGGACGGCCCGGCGATGCTCGGGACCACCGTGGACAGGTCGAGCTCGATGGTCTCGGAGTAGACCGGCTCGACCCCGCCGGCCACGTGGAACATGCCCTGCTCCTTGGCGTAGGCCTCGACCAGGTCCACGTGGTGGTCGTCCCGGCCGGTGAAGCGCAGGTAGTCGAGGGTCACCTCGTCGATGGGGAAGATGGCGCAGGTGGCCCCGTACTCGGGGGACATGTTGCCGATGGTGGCCCGGTTGGCCAGCGGCACGGCGGCCACGCCGGGGCCGTAGAACTCGACGAACTTGCCCACCACGCCGTGCTGGCGGAGCAGGTGGGTGATGGTGAGCACCAGGTCGGTGGCGGTGGTGCCCGGGCGGCTGCTCGCCGGTGAGGCGGAAGCCGACCACCGGCGGCAGGAGCAGCGACAGGGGCTGGCCGAGCATGGCCGCCTCGGCCTCGATCCCGCCGACGCCCCAGCCCAGCACGCCGAGCCCGTTGACCATGGTGGTGTGGGAGTCGGTGCCCACCAGGGTGTCGCAGTAGGCCCGGCCGTCGTCGGTGGCGAACACCACCCGCGACAGGTACTCCAGGTTCACCTGGTGGCAGATGCCCGGTGCCCGGGCGGCACCACCCGGAAGCCGTCGAAGGCCTGCTGGGCCCAGCGCAGGAGCTGGTAGCGCTCGATGTTGCGCTGGTACTCGATGTCCACGTTCTCGTCGTAGGCCTCGGGCCGGCCCGACGCCTCGGCGATCACCGAGTGGTCGATGACCAGCTCCACCGGGACCAGCGGGTTGACCTTGGCCGGATCGCCGCCGAGGTCCGCCAGGGCGTCGCGCATGGCGGCCAGGTCGACCACGCCGGGCACGCCGGTGAAGTCCTGCATGAGCACCCGCTCGGGGGTGAGGGCGATCTCGGCGGCGTCCTCGCCGCCGAGACCGTGCCGCTCGGGATCGATCGCCCCATCCGGCCACCGCCTCGATGTCGGCCGGCCGGACGGCCAGCCCGTCCTCGTGGCGCAGCAGGTTCTCCAGCACCACCTTGATCGAGTACGGGAGCCGGGCGACGTCGAACCGGTCGGCCAGGGCGTTGATCCGGTAGATCTCGTAGGTGGCGTCGCCGACGGACAGGGTGCCCCGGGCGCCGAAGGAGTCGGGGGCGCGGCGGAAGTGGGGGAGTGGGCCATGGCCCCATTCTGCTCCGCCGGGCCGGACACGGCGAGCCGGGGCGGTCCCGGGCGCTCAGGTGCGGGTGCGGTACCGCCGGACGGCCAGGGGGACCAGCACGATCAGGAAGCCGATGGTCCAGGCCAGGGTCTGGACCACCCACGTCGCGGTGGGCCCGCCCAGCATGAGGGCCCGACAGGCGGTGACGGTCACGCTCACCGGCTGGTAGGTGGCGAAGCCCTGCAGCCAGCTCGGCATCGAGGTCGACCGGACGAAGGCCGACGAGACGAAGGTCAGCGGGAAGAGGATGGGGAACGACATCACCTGGGCCGTCTCGCTGTTGGGGGCCGACAGCCCGATGACCGCGAACCCCCAGGACAGGGCGTAGGCGAACAGCAGGATGAGCAGGATGCCGGCCAGGTAGGCCAGCGACGCCGGTGGTCGGCCGGAACCCGACCGCGAAGCCCACGCCGGTGATGATGATGACCACGAAGACGTTGCGGACCAGGTCGGCGCGTGGTGCGGCCGGCCAGCACCGCCGACCGGGCCATGGGCAGGGCCCGGAACCGCTCGATGAGCCCCTTCTGCAGGTCCTCGGCCAGGCCGATGCTGGTGCTCACGGCACCGAAGGCCACCGTCTGGACGAAGATGCCCGGCATCAGGTAGTTGACGTAGCTGGTCCCCGGGGTCTTGATGGCGCCGCCGAAGACGTAGCGGAACAGCAGCACGAACATGATCGGCTGGACGGTCGAGAAGAACAGCGCCTCGGGGATGCGGGTGACGGCCAGCAGGTTGCGCTTGGTGATGGTCAGGGTGTCCGACGACCGCCCACCGGAGCCTGGCCGGCGACGGTGTCCGAGTGGGGTGCCCCGACACGGTCGGCGCGGTGATGGTGGTGGTCATGACAGCTCCCCGGTGACGATGGGCATGGCCTCGGTGGCGGCCTTCCGCCTGGACCTCCGGCGTCGGCTCCTCGTCCTCGTCCTCGGTGCTCTCGGTCTCGTCCTCGGCCCGGCGGCCGGTCAGGGCCAGGAACACGTCGTCGAGGCTCGGCTCGCGCAGGGTGAAAGCGGTCGGGCATGATCCCTTCCTGGTCGAGCGCCCGGAGTCCGGCCATGGCCGAGGTCGGCCCGTCGTCGACGGTGACCTCGACCACCGTGCCGTTGACCAGCGGGGCGTGGGTCCCGAGGGCCGCCGAGCAGCTCGGCGGTCCGGTCGGCATCCTCGGTCGTGCTCAGCCCGACCTCGAGCACGGTGGCGCCCGAGGTCGGCCTTCAGCTCGGTCGGCGTGCCCTCGGCGATGACGTGGCCGTGGTCGAGCACGGCCAGGGTGCTGGCCAGCCGGTCGGCCTCCTCGAGGTACTGGGTGGTGAGCAGCACGGTGGTCCCCCCGCCGACCAGGCTCTCGATGACCTCCCACAGGTCGTTGCGGCTCTGGGGGTCGAGCCCGGTGGTGGGCTCGTCCAGGAACAGCACCGTGGGCCGGGCCACCAGGGCGGCGGCCAGGTCGAGGCGCCGGCGCATGCCCGCCCGAGTAGGTCTTGAGCGGGCGGTCGCCGGCATCGGTCAGATCGAACTGGGCGAGCAGCTCGCCGGGCCCGGCCGGTCGACGTAGGCCGTTGGCGAGGTGGTTGAGGTTGCCCGACCATCTGGAGGTTCTCCCGACCGGTCAGGTTCTCGTCGACGGCGGCGTACTGGCCGGCCAGGCCGATCAGGCTTCGGACCAGGCCGGCCTCCTCGCCACGTCGTGGCCGAGCACCCGGGCCGTGCCGGCGTCGGGCTTGAGGATGGTGGTGAGGATCCGCACGGCGGTGGTCTTGCCCGAGCCGTTCGGGCCCGAGCAGGCCGAAGACGGTGCCCTCCTCGACGGCGAAGCTCACCCCGTCGAGGGCGCGGACCGCGTGCTTGCCGGTGAAGGTCTTCTCCAGGCCGTCGGCTTCGATGGAGTACTGCATGGTGTGGCGATCCTGTCTTCCGTCGAGGAGGGCGGTCGGGGAATGTGGCCGGCCGGTGACGGCCCGGGCAGGGGCGGTCGGTACATGCCGCGAGCCGATGCCCGCCGGACTGGCGTCGGAGTGCATCTTACGGGCGCCGCACGACAGCGCCTGCGCAGTCGGCGACGGCGTGCCGGTACCCTCGGGTCATGGAAAAAGGCGACCAGGCTACCGGACTTCGAGCTCCCCGACGAGGACGGGACGCCGCAGGAAGCTCAGCGAGCTGGCCGCCAACGGCCCGGTGGTCCTGTTCTTCTACCCGGCGGCCATGACCCCGGGCTGCACCGCGGAGAGCTGCCACTTCCGCGACATGAAGGCCGAGTTCGACGCGGTGGGTGCCCAGAGGGTCGGCATCAGTGCCGACCAGGTCGAGAAGCAGAAGAGATTCTCCGACAAGCACTCCTTCGACTACCCGCTGCTGTCGGACCCCGACGGCGCGGTGGCCACCCAGTTCGGCGTGCGGCGACGGTTCACCAAGCTGTCGCCCGACCAAGCGGGCCACCTTCGTCATCGGCCCCGACCTCCGGGTGATCGAGGTGATCCAGAGCGAGGTGCGGATGAACGTGCACGCCGATCGCGCCCTCGAGGCGCTGAGGTCGACCTCGCCCGCCTGACTGGTCCGACGCCCGATTTCCGCCGGGACGCCGACCGACCGTCCCCGCCCGGGCTGTGTGGCGATGGGATGCTGTTCCCATGGACGCATGGCCGCCGAACCGGGCCGCGTGAGCCCGGTGCCGGGATCTCCGGTCGCATGGATCAGCTGGCCCAGGCCGTGGCCGAGCGGGTCGTGAGCATGGTGATGGATGCCATCGACATCGACGCGCTCCTCGAGCGGGTGGACGTCGATGCCCTGGTATCCCGGGTCGACGTGGACGCAGTGGTCGGCCGGGTCGACGTCGACGGTCTGATCGACCGGGTCGACGTCGAGAAGATCATCGAGCGGGTCGATGTCGAGAAGATCATCGAACGGGTGGACGTGAAGAAGATCGTCGACCGGATCGACATCGACGCCCTGGTCGAGCAGACCGAGCTCGGCACCATCATCGCCCGGTCGACCAGCGGGGTGGCCTCCGAGGTGCTCGACGTCATCAGGGCCCAGGGCGTCGGTCTCGACGACTTCTTCGCCCGCTGGGTGAACCGGGTCCTCCGACGGTCGCAACAATCGCTCCCACTGGGCCCACCCACCCTGGTGACCGGGTCCGACACCCCTCCCGAGCTCACCGCCGGGTTCCCGGTAATGGTCGAGGAGACGGACACCCGACCGGTCGAGGGGCGCCAGGGCCACTACGCCGGGGCGGTCAGCCGGCTGGTGGCGTTCGCCGCCGACGCCGGCGCCTCCTGGGGACTGTTCACACTGGGCGCCGCCGCCATCGACTTCACCATCCAGTTGGTCACCGGAGGCCAGTTCTCGCTGACCAAGCACCAGCTCGTCTCGCTGGCCGCAATCACCGTGTGGGAGTTCGTCTACTTCGCCTACCAGTGGGCTCTGAGCGGCAAGACCATCGGGATGGCGGTGCTGGGGATCCGGGTGGTGCGGACGGACGGATCGCCCATCGGTTGGCGTCAGGCCGTGGTCCGCACCGTCGCCTTGCCCCTGAGCTTTCTCATCCTGGGCCTGGGCTTCCTCGGCATCCTCACCAACCGGGACCGGCACGCACTCCATGACCGGCTGGCGGGAACGGCGGTCGTCTACTCGTGGGACGCACGTGCCGCCCGGCTCCGCTGGTTGGCCAGACAGGAGACGTCCCCGACGGCGTGAAGCGCGACACTGGCGCCGTGGCCGCCACGCCCCATCTGTTCGAGCCCCCACCGGTGAGGATCGTGCCCGGTGCCGTCCACCTGCCCGGCTGGCTCGATGCCGAGGGCCAGCGCGACCTGGTGAACCGGTGCCGGGACTGGATCGCGGCGGCAGGAGGGGTGCGGGCTCCTCGGATGCCCCGCGGGGGAGTCATGTCGGTCCAGATCGCCTGCCTCGGGTGGCACTGGTACCCGTATCGCTACTCCCGGACCGTCGACGACCACGACGGTCGCCCGGTGGCGCCGTTTCCCGAGGAGCTGGGGGAGCTCAGCCGCCAGGCCGTCGCCGGCGCCAGCGCCTTCGACAAGTCGTTGACGGACGAGTCGTCCGGCGGCGGTGGCAGCGCCGGGAGCT
Organism: uncultured Acidimicrobiales bacterium; assembly: GCA_963747825.1. Classification (GTDB taxonomy): domain Bacteria; phylum Actinomycetota; class Acidimicrobiia; order Acidimicrobiales; family RAAP-2; genus Bog-756. Next base: position 595,284 of record CAVVGQ010000007.1, on the reverse strand, counting down.
ACCGACCGGACGTGGCCCTCATCAACTGGTACGGCCCAGGCTCCAGGATGGGCATGCACGCCGACCGAGACGAGAAGAGCCCGGCGCCGGTGGTGTCGCTCAGCCTCGGGGACTCCTGCCTGTTCCGTTTTGGCACCGAGACCGACCGGGGTCGGCCCTGGACCGACGTGCTACTCGAGTCCGGCGACCTCTTCGTGTTCGGCGGCCCGGCCCGACTCTGCTTTCACGGAGTGCCCAAGGTGCTGCCCGGGACGTCCGACCCCGCTCTTGGCCTGGCGGGGGGACGGTTCAACATCACCGTCCGCCAATCCGGCCTGGCCGATCCCGCCCCCGTGGCGATCCGCTCCTGACGAGGGGGCGAATCGGTTCGGGTCCGATTCGAACCGGTCCTGGCAATGGTCCGAGCAGAAGAAGTGCCGGTCTCCGTCGTGGGTCGACGACGCCGGGGCGTGGGCCGTCTCCACCTGCATCCCGCATACCGGGTCGATGGCGTAGCCGTCCCCGCCCCCCAGTCGCTCGCGATTCCGGTAGGTCCAATAGAGGAGGCCGAACAATCCGAGGAAGATGATGTTGAGGTACGTGGTGTAGTCCCAAGAGAAGTGGGCGGGCGAGACCTGGGTCGGACGTGTGCTGGGAACGAGCCCGGCCAGCCGGAACAGTCCCTCGGTGATCAGACCGGCCGCCGACATGACCGTCCAGAACACCACCAGCATCCTGACCGTGAGTCGTAGTCCGTAGTAGCGGCGGTAGATGAGGAGCAGGGGGAAGGCGATCAGGTCGGCGAAAATGAACGAGATCACGCCTCCGAACGAAATCCCTCCCTTCCACAGAGCCGCGGCGAGCGGGACGTTGCCGACCGAGCAGACGAAGCTGATGATGGCGATGAACGGCCCGACGATGGCGTTCTCCAGGCTGGTCCAGAACCCGTGGCCATGGAGGAAGACGGTGTTCCAGACGTGCACCGGCACCACCACGGCGAGAAACCCGGCCACCGTGTAGCCGATGACGAGTTCCCGGCGGAGCATGGTGAGATCGGACATGGTGTATGTCGCGGCGTCCGCCCATCCCGGCTTGGACCGGAGCTTCACCGACCATGGCTGGACCTGCAGCTCCGCGCCGCCGACGGTTCCGCGGCCGTCATGGCCGTCTCCCTGGTCGAGACGCTCCCGGGCCTGGGTGACGAGCCGGCCCCGCAGCCAGAGCCCGCCGAAGGCGGCCAACAGGACGATCATGATGGTGCCGCCGATGAACTCGCTGACGGCGAACTGCCAACCCATGAGGACGATGAGAACGATGCCGAGCTCGATTACCAGGTTGGTCGACGCGAACATGAAGACCATGCTGGCGATGAAGTCGGCGCCCTTTACGAAAAGTGACTTGGTCATGGCTGCCGCCGCGTACGAGCAGGACGACGAGGCCATGCCGTACCCCGAGGCCCGTGCCACTGAGGCCGGGCGGTGATCTCCCATCTTTTTTCGCATGGCGTCCCGGCTCACGAAGGACTGGACGGCGCCGGAAAGACCGAACCCCAGAACCAGGGGCCACAAGGTCTCCCAGAACATGAAGAAGCCCTCGCGCAGACTTCTGGCGATGGGATCGAGCCAGCCGATCCCCGCCATCAGGACGACACCGGACGTCAAGGCACCGCTCGTCGTCTCACGATCGCACCAGGCGGGCGATGGCGGCCGAGGCCTCGTTCAGTTTGGCCGAGGCGTCCTTGCCCCCGGCCGTGACCGCGTCGACCACGCAGTGGGCCAGGTGGTCGTTGACCAGCTCGAGGGCCAGCGACTGGAGGGCCCGGGTGGCCGCCGAGACCTGTTCCAGCACGTCGATGCAGTACCGGTCCTCGTCGATCATCCGCTGCAGGCCCCGGACCTGCCCCTCGATCCGGCGGAGGCGTCGTTGTAGCGCCTCTTTGTCGTTGTGGTAGCCCTGGCTCATCGGCACCGCCTCCGCTGTCGTATATACCCCCCGGGGGTATTTAGTCTACAGCGGGCGAAACGCCATCGATACAGGCGTCACCCGTCGGTCACGTGCTGATTGCGTCGACCATGCGCATGATGAGCTCTCCCAGACGGTGACGCTCGGCGGTGGCCCGCGACGCGTTCACCGTACTCAGCTCGGATCCGGCCGCGGAGGCGGCGGCCACCACCAGATGGCCGGGCATCGAGTCCGCGTCCTCGCTCCCCCCGGCGAGAGCCGTGGAAACGAACCCCAGGAAGTAGTGGCCTTCGAGCTCTTTCCACCGGTTCCATCCCAGAGCCGCCGGCGCCTCCAACACGGCGATCCGGAGGAACGTGGCGTCTCGACAGCTGGCCAGGAAGACGTCTATTCCCGTCGCCAGCCTCTTCTGTGAGTCGTCGATCCCGGACGTGCCGGCCTCGAGCCGCTCGACAAACCCGTCCTCGACGGCGACGAAAGCTGCCTCGAAGAGCTGGGCCTTGTCCTTGAAGTGGTGGTAGACGGCGCCTTTGGTGACCTGGGCCTCGGCCGCGATTCGGTCGATGCTGGCGTTGGCGAACCCTTCTTTGGCGAACTGGGAGACGGCTGCGTGGATGATGGCGGCCCGTGTCGTCTCGGCATTGCGACTCCGCCGACCTTCGGTTCCCGTCCTGTTGGAATGCATGGTGCGATGCTATCCGTCCCGGACATACCAATCGAATGTTATTTCCGGAACCAATTGGCCGGCGCCGAGGTGACGAGAACCAATCGGCGGACCCAGAAGTGGCAGGGAACCGATCGGCTGTCGGCGGGCCCCGGGCAGTGCGCCCGGACAGTGGCTCCAAAGTGCCCCCGGCAGTGTCCGGTGCCCACGGCAGTGTCCGGTTCCATGAGTTGGACAGCATGTTCGACCCTGAAAGGGACTACCAGCCTCTCGCCCCGAAGACGCAGGTCACGTAGTCTTCATAGGTTCGTCTGTCCGCGATGTCCTGGGACATCACAGTGTGCCCCCGGCAGGACTCGAACCTGCGCACACGGCTCCGGAGGCCGATGCTCTATCCGCTGAGCTACGAGGGCGGGTGACGGAATTCCCGATTGCACGGGCGACCGGGTCCCCCAGCCGGATTGCCAACTGTAGTGCGACCTACCGCGATGGCACCCCAGCCCCGACGGGCCCCCTTCACCGACGGCGTATCCTCGCACCAACATGTCCACCCGGGAAGACCTCTCCGCCGCCATCAGCCGCGCCCTCTCCGTCGTCCAGGAGAGAGACGGATTGGCCGTTGCGGTCGACCCGGCGTCCATCCACCTCGAACGCCCGACCCGCCGCGAGCACGGCGACTGGTCGACCAACATCGCCCTGGTGACGGCCAAGCGGGCTGGGACCAATCCCCGCGATCTGGCTGGAGTCCTGGTGGACGAGCTCACTGGCTCGCCGCCGCCCCATACGACCTCGGTGGAGGTGGCCGGCCACGGGTTCATCAACTTCCGGCTCGACGACGGCTGGCTGCACGACGCCCTCGCAGAACTGCTCGAGGCGGGCGAGGACGCTTACGCCCGGCCCGACGTGGGTCACGGCGAACGGGTCCAGGTGGAGTTCATCTCCGCCAACCCGACCGGGCCCATTCATGTCGGCAACGGGTGGTGGGGTAGCTATGGGGATGCGTTGGCCCGGGTTCTCGACCGCTCGGGGTATCGGGTCAGTCGCGAGTACTACGTCAACGACACCGGCGGACAGATCCGGAGTCTCGGCGAGAGCCTTCTGGCCCTGCGGCGGGGCGACGAGGTGCCAGAGGGCGGGTACCAGGGCCAGTACCTCCGTTCGCTGTCCGTGGAATTCGATGGTCCCGAGGACTTGACGGCAGCCGGCCGGTGGGCGGCGGAGCGGATCCTCGGGGACATCCGAACCACGCTGGCCTCGGTGGGCATCGTCTTCGACGAGTGGTACAGCCAGGCGTCGATCGAGGAGAGCGGGGCCGTCGACGAGACCATTGGCCTGCTGGCGGACAAGGGCCTGGTGTTCGAGCAGGACGGCGCCACTTGGTTCAAGGCCACCGAGCTGGGGGACTCCCGCGACCGGGTGCTCCGCAAGTCCAACGGCGACGCCACCTATCTGGCCGGAGATCTCGCCTACCACCGCGACAAGTTCCTGGTGCGGGGTTTCGACCGGGTCATCGACGTGTTCGGCGCCGACCACCACGGCCAGGTGGCCAGCCTCTTCGCCGGGGTGGAGGCTCTCGGCGTCGCCCCGGATCGGCTCGAGGTGATGCTGGGCCAAATGGTGTCACTGGTCGATGGCGGGGAGGCGGTCAAGATGGGAAAGCGGGCCGGCAACGCCGTCTCGCTCGACTCGCTGGTGGAGGACATCGGGCCCGACGCCACCCGCATCCTCAGCCTCATGAGCTCACTCGACCAGGCCACCACCTTCGATCTGGCATCAGTGCGGGAACAGTCGGTGGACAACCCGGTGTACTACGTCCAGATGGCCAGTGCCCGGATCGGCGGTGTCGGTCGTAAGGCGGCCGAACGGGGCGTCGACCGGATGCCGCTCGGGGAGGTCGACCTTTCCCTTCTGACCCATCCACGCGAGCTCGAGCTCATCCGTTGCCTCGAGGAGCTCCCTGAAGTCGTGGCCGACGCGGCCGTCGATCGGGCGCCCACCAAGGTCACCACCTGGGTCAGACGCCTGGCCACCTGCTTCCACGGCTTCTACCACCACTGCCCGATCCTGTCCGACGACGTGGACCCGGCGTTGACCCAGGCCAGGCTGTGGCTGGTCGAGGCCACTCGCATCGGTCTCGCCATCGGACTCGGTCTTCTGGGCGTGTCGGCTCCGGAGGCGATGTGACCGGTGCAGGCCCGGCAGGAGAGACCAGCGACGCCGGGACACCGTCCGATCCCGTTGCCCGCGGGCTGTTGCCGCTGACGGCGACGGTCGAGTCCGACGGCCACCTCCACGTCGGCGGGCTCGATGTGGTCGTTCTGGCCGACGAGTTGGGGACGCCGCTGTTCGTCTATGACGAAGCCCACCTCCGGGCCCGCTGCCGGGAGGCGGTGGAGGCGTGGGGCGACGGCGTGGCCTATGCCACCAAGGCCTTTTTGTGCGTGGCCATGGCCAGACTGGCCTACGAGGAGGGGATGTGCCTCGACGTCTCCACCGGGGGCGAGCTCCATGTGGCCATGGCGGCCGGCGTGCCCCCTGACCGGCTGGTCCTGCACGGCAACAACAAGTCGGACGCCGAACTCGAAGCAGCCCTGTCCGCGGGTGTGGGCCGGATCGTCATCGACTCGTTCGACGAGATCGACCGCATCGAGCGATTGGTGTCGACCTCGAGGAGCAGGTCGCCGACGGTCCGGACGAAGGTGCTGGCTCGGATCACTCCGGGCATCGAGGTGCATACCCACGAGTTCATCCAAACCGGACAGGACGACTCCAAGTTCGGATTCGGACTGGCATCGGGGGCGGCCGACCGCGCCGCCCAACGCCTCTCGGCCCTCGAGTCCGATGGCCTGGTCGAGTTCGTCGGGATTCACGCCCACATCGGAAGCCAGGTCTTCGCCCTCGACCAGTTCGCCCGGGCCGTCGAGGTGCTCGCCGCCTTCTTCGTACCGCTCGGCCTTCCCGAGTTCGTAGTCGGAGGTGGACTCGGGGTGGCCTACGTCAATGGCGAGGAGGCTCCCAGCCTGGCCGAGTGGGCTGGATCGGTACGCCACGCCTGTCGTGAGGCCGGCATCGGCGACGACGTGCGGGTGACGGCCGAACCCGGTCGGGCCATCGTGGCCTCGGCCGCGCTCACGCTGTACCGGGTCGGGACCGTGAAGCACGTGAGCGACCGTCGCACCTACGTGTCGGTGGACGGCGGTATGAGCGACAATCCCCGACCGGTGCTCTATGGAAGCGGCTATGAGGCCTTCCTGCCCCGGGAGACGGCGGCGGCCCGACCACGGTCGGTGCGGGTGGTGGGCAAGCATTGCGAGAGCGGTGACTTCGTGGTGGCGGACGCCTTCGTGCCCGGGGACATCGCGGTGGGCGACGTCCTGGCCACGCCGGTCACCGGGGCCTACGGGCACTCGATGGCGTCGAACTACAACAAGGTCCCCCGTCCGGCCGTCGTCTTCGTCGCCGACGGGAAGGCTCGCACCGTGGTTCGCCGCGAGACGTTCGACGACCTGGTGCGACTCGACGCTTGAGGGGCCCGGACGACCAACCGGTCGTCGGCCAGGCGGTAGCGTGACCTGGTGACCTCGGCGCTCCCGTTCGACCGTGCTGTGCGCATCGCCGTCCTCGGGTGCGGAACCGTCGGGTCGGCGTTGGTAGGCATCCTCCTGGACCGGACCGATGCGCTGACTGTCCAGAGTGGCGCTCGCCTGGAGATCGCAGGCATCGCCGTCAGCGACCTCGCCCGCCCCCGGGCCGCCCACGTCCCGGTCGAGCTGCTGACCGACGATGCCGCCGGGCTCGTCGCCGATCCGTCGGTCGACGTGGTGGTCGAGCTCATCGGGGAACTGGTGCCGGCCGGCCGGTTGGTCCGGGCCGCGCTCGAGGCCGGCAAGCCGGTGGTCACCGCCAACAAGGCGCTGTTGGCGTCTCCTGACGGTGTGAGCCTGCGGATCCTGGCCAAGACCCAGGGCGTCGACCTGCTCTACGAGGCGGCGGTGGCCGGGGCCATCCCCCTGGTACGGGCGTTACGCGAATCGCTGACCGGGGAACGGATCCACCGGGTCATGGGAATCGTCAACGGGACCACCAACTTCATCCTCACCAAGATGAGCGAACAGGGTGCCGACTACGAAGACGTACTGGCCGAGGCTCAGGTGCTGGGACTGGCCGAACGTGACCCGACCGCCGACGTCGAGGGATACGATGCCGCCGCCAAGGCAGCCATTCTGGCCGGGGTGGCCTTCGGATACGACGTGGCCGGTACCGACGTGATGCGACAGGGGATCACCGACATCCGGGCCGTCGACGTCGAATTCGCCGAGCGCATGGGATATTCGGTGAAGTTGCTCGCCATCGTGGAACGGGCCGGCGACGACGCCCTGTCGGTGCGTGTCCACCCGGCCATGGTGCCCAGATCCCACCCGCTGTCGGGCGTGCGCGACGCCTTCAACGCGGTGTTCATCGAAGGGGAGGCGGCCGGCGAGCTGATGCTCTACGGGCAGGGAGCGGGAGGCCTCCCGACCGCCAGCGCCGTGGTCGGCGACGTGATCGATGCCGTGCGCAATCGGCTTGCCGGCACCACGGCGCCAACTCCCGACCGCGAGCCAGCCCGCCTGCTACCCGAATCGGAGCTGTGGACCCAGTGCTATGTGAGTCTCGACGTGACCGATCGGCCGGGCGTCCTGGCCACGGTGGCCAACGTGTTCGGGAACAACGGCGTCTCCATCCGCTCCATGGAGCAAGAGGGCTATGCCGGCGAAGCCAGGCTGGCCTTCGTGACCCATCCGGCTCGCGAGGGTGACGTACGGACCACGCTGGCGGCGCTGGCCGAGCTCGACACCGTGGATCGGATCGGCGGGGTCATGCGGATCGTGGGGGGCACCGAGTGATGTCGGCCCAGAGCGGGAGGGCGTGGCGGGGAGTGATCGAGGAGTACCGCGAGTTCCTTCCGGTGTCGGCTTCCACCCCGGTGGTGACGTTGTTGGAGGGAGGCACACCACTACTCCCGGCACCGCGTCTCTCGGCCCGGGTGGGAGCGAAGGTGCTGTTGAAGGTGGAGGGAGCCAACCCCACCGGCTCGTTCAAGGACCGGGGCATGACGGTGGCCATCTCCAAGGCGTGGGAGGAGGGGGCCAAAGCCGTAGTGTGTGCGTCGACCGGCAACACGTCGGCATCGGCGGCCGCCTTCGCGGCCCGAGCCGGACTGACCTGCGCGGTGCTCATCCCCGAGGGGCACATCGCATTGGGGAAGCTGGCTCAGGCCCTGATCCACGGGGCTCGGGTCCTGCAGGTCCGCGGCAACTTCGACCAGTCCCTGGCCATCGTGCGGGCCCTGGGTGAGCGGGCTCCGGTCACCGTCGTCAACTCGGTCAACCCCTACCGCATCGAAGGGCAGAAGACGGCCGCCTTCGAGATCGTGGACGAGCTGGGTGAAGCCCCCGACGTTCACTGCATCCCCGTGGGCAACGCCGGCAATATCACCGCCTACTGGAAGGGCTACCTGGAGTTCAAGGAGGCCGGCCGTTCGACGAGGTTGCCGCGCATGCTCGGGTTTCAGGCGGCAGGAGCCGCTCCCATCGTCGAGGGACACCCGATCGAACATCCAGAGACGGTGGCGACGGCAATCCGGATCGGGAATCCTGCCGGTTGGTACGGCGCGACGGCGGCAGCCTCCGAATCCGGAGGCGGCATCACGGCGGTGACCGACGAGGAGATCCTCGAGGCGTACCAGTTTCTCGCCGCCGAGGAGTCGGTCTTCTGTGAACCGGCGTCGGCCGCCTCGGTGGCCGGTCTCTTGCACGTCGGACTTCCCCGAGGTGTCGGGTCCGACGCCACCGTGGTCTGCGTCCTCACCGGCCACGGACTGAAGGACCCCGACATCGCCATCAGTCAGATCTCGGTACCGACGGTGGTCGATGCCGAGTTCGATGCCGTGCTCGGAGAGCTCGATCTGTAGGGCGAGTTTCGCCTCGGCGGCGAGGGCGACGGGCCCCCGAGCGGGCCCGTAGGGCCGTGAAGGGGTGGGGTTGTTGCCGTCGTGCTCATCCGCCTGTACTATGGGTGCACCTTCGCTTCCACAACTTGCCCGTTCGGGCTTGTGGGCGGGACCTCCTGGCTTACATCTTGTGATGCGGTCAGCCCGTTTGCGGCGTAGGGGGGAGTCGGGGGCGAGAGTCGATCTCGAGACCCACAACTCCCCACCCTTTGATTCCCTGGCAGACGGAGTCAGTCCGCCTACCATCAAGGACATTCGAAACGAGGAAGCCGATGACTGCCGAACAGCAGCTCGAGCGCTCGGTGTTGGAGGGCAAGGAGCGAGAAGAGCTTCAGGCCATCGCACAGGCTCTGTCTGTGAAGACCAACACCAGAACGAAAAAAGCGGACATGATCGATGGCATTCTCAAGGCCACCGGTGTGTTCGCCGATCCCAGCCCGTCCGGCGATGCCGGTGCGACCAACGGTGATCACAGTGCCGGCACCGGCGCTGGCACGAACGGAAACGGCCAGGGCGCCGCTGGCCGTCGGAGTGCACGGTCAGCCCGGTCGGCCACCGGTGGCGCCGCCGACGCCTCGGCCGAGGCCCCGTCCGAAAACGGTGCCGCCGCTCCGAAGACGGCCAAGCCGTCGACGCGTCGAGCGGTGACGCACTCGTTTGGACCCGAAGACGATGCGGCGACGTCCAGCGCTCCCGTCGAGCTGGAGGATGATCTCGTCGACGTAGTGGGTGGCTCGGACAAGGGACCCGACGATGAGTCGGAACGCCAGGCAGAGCAGGGAGGTGCCACCGGCCAGCAGGGGGGCGACGCCACCCGGCAGGGCCAGCAACCGGGCGGCACCGGCCAGAGCAACCAGAACAACCAGAACCGGAACAATCAGAACCGGAACAACCGCAATAACAACAACAATCAGAACAACCGAAACAATCAGGGGAACCGGGGCAATCAGAACAATCCGGGCGGCGGCAGCGACGACGTCGGCAATCGTCGGAGCAACCGTCGGCGTCGTGGCCGCGATCGGCAGGGTGGTGGAGCCGAAGGGGATCTCCAGGGCTCCGCAACCGGCCAGGACCAGCAGTACCAGGGTGAGCTCATTCCGGTACGGGGCCTGCTGGATCTCCGTGACGAAGGTTACGGATTCCTCCGCTGCGAGGGTTACCTGCCCTCGTCCAAGGACGTGTATGTCTCGATCAGTCAGGCTCGGCGATTCGCCCTCCGCAAGGGTGACAGCATCGAGGGGTTCTGTCGGCCGGCCGGTAGCACCGAGAAGTTTCCGGCTCTCTTGCAGATCGACACCGTGTCGTCCCTCGATCCCGAGGCGGCTCGCAATCGTCCGCGGTTCGAGAACCTGACCCCGCTCTTCCCTGACGAGAGACTGAATCTCGAGATGCCAGGGGAGAAGGAGAACCTGACGACACGCATCGTCGACCTGTTGTCGCCGATCGGCAAGGGTCAGCGGGGACTGATCGTTTCTCCGCCGAAAGCGGGAAAGACAACGGTGATGAAGCACATCGCCCACTCCATCGAGGCCAACAATCCGGATGTCCACCTGATGGTGCTCCTGGTCGACGAACGTCCCGAAGAAGTGACCGATATGCGTCGGTCTGTGAAGGGCGAGGTGGTGGCCTCTACGTTCGACCGGCCGGCAGAAGAGCACACGGCCGTGGCCGAACTGGCCATCGAGCGAGCCAAGCGACTGGTCGAGGCAGGACAGGACGTGGTGATCATCCTCGACGGCATCACCCGACTGGCCCGTGCCTACAACCTGGCCCAACCGGCCACCGGCAGGATCATGTCGGGTGGAGTCGACTCGGGCGCGCTGTACCCGCCGAAGAAATTCTTCGGCGCGGCACGGAACATCGAAGAGGGTGGCTCGCTGACCATTCTGGCCACCGCCCTGGTGGAGACCGGTTCGAAGATGGACGAGGTGATCTTCGAAGAGTTCAAGGGGACCGGCAACATGGAGTTGCGCCTCGACCGGCGGCTGGCCGAGCGGCGGTTGTACCCGTCGATCGACGTCAACGCCAGCTCGACCCGCCACGAGGAGCTGCTCTTCGACCGGTCCGAGCTGCAGCAGGTGTGGAAGCTGCGACGGGTGCTCAACGCCCTCGCCAACGAGGGGAGCGCCGCCGCCGGCCTCGAACTTCTGATGGACAAGATCCGCACCACCAAGAGCAACAACGAGTTCCTCGCCGAGATCGCCAAGGGACCGGCGGCCTGATCGGGGCGAACGGGACCCAGCCGGTTCCCGATACAATCCGGTGGCCGCCCAGGGCCCCTCGTGCGACGATGGGGCCGCCGCCACCACAGGAGAACCAATGAAGACAGACACCCACCCCTCCTACGTCGAATCCTCGGTTCGCTGCTCGTGTGGCAACACGTTCACCACCCGGTCGACCAAACCCGAAATCCACCTCGAGCTGTGCAACGAGTGCCATCCGTTCTTCACCGGGAAGCAGAAGCTGGTCGACTCCGGTGGTCGGGTCGAGCGGTTCCAGCGCCGCTACGCCAAGACCGGATCGCGCAAGAAAGCACCGACGCCCCCCTCCTGATCTCCGGGCGTGCCGGCGACCCGCCGACCGGGTCTCCAGCATTCGGTCGGACTGGTCGCTCCGCCTGGGATGAACAGGGTTGGCGCTACCCTTGATCCGTGTTCGAAGAACGCATGACGGAGCTCGAGCGCGAGTACGAGGCAGTGCTCACCGAGCTCAATGATCCGATGCTCTCATCGGACCCGCACCGGCTACGGGAGGTCTCTCGCCGACACCGTGATCTGGAGGAGCCGGTCCACTCCTGGCGTCGGCTCCAGGCCGCCCAGTCCGATCTCGAGGCCGCCCGGGAGATGTTCAACGACTCGGTGGGCGACGAACGGGAGCTGGCCAAGGCCGAAGTGACCCAGGCCGAGGCGGAGATCGGCCGGCTCGAGGAGGAGCTCCGCCTCCAGTTGATCCCCCGGGACCCCAACGCCGGTCGAAACGTGATCATGGAGATCCGAGGCGCCGAGGGTGGGGAGGAGGCGAACCTCTTCGCCAAGGATCTGTACGAGATGTACGGGCGATACGCGGCCACCAAGGGTTGGAAGGTCGATGTCCTCTCCTCCAGTCCGTCCGAGCGCGACGGCCTGAACGAGATCACCTTCGTGGTGAAGGGGGAGGACGCCTGGCAGCGTCTCGAACATGAAGGCGGTCCCCATCGGGTCCAACGGGTGCCGGTCACCGAGTCATCGGGCCGGGTCCACACCTCGTCGGCGGCCGTGGCGGTCCTGCCCGAGGCCGACGAGGTAGAGGTGGCAATCGACCCCAACGATCTCAAGATCGATGTCTACCGGTCCACCGGCCCGGGCGGGCAGTCGGTCAACACCACCGACTCGGCGGTGCGCATCACCCACTTGCCCACCGGGATCGTGGTGGCCATGCAGGATGAGAAGAGCCAGATCCAGAACCGGGCCAAGGCCATGGTCGTCTTGCGGTCGAGACTGCTCAAGGCCGAACAGGACCGACAGGCCTCCGAGCTGTCGCAACAGCGGCGGAGCCAAGTTGGCGGAGGGGGTCGTTCGGAGAAGATCCGAACCTACAACTACCGGGACAACCGGGTGACCGACCATCGGATCAAATTGACGTTGCACAAACTGGACCGGATCCTGATGGGCGACCTCGACGAGCTGACCGACGCTCTCATGGCCGACAAGCGGTACCGCCAGTTGGACGACGGCTGATCCGGCGGTGATCCGGGGCTTATGATCGTCGTGTCCATCGCATCGCCATGACCTCGGCATCGGACGGCGGCGTCCGTTCGGAGTACGGGTCGGACCTCGGGCGGTCCCAGCTGGTCGCGACCATTGCCGAGCGCTTGGGCTCGACTCGCGAAGCGCGATGGATCGTCGATCACGGCGGCGTCGACCGGGCGGGCGCACTCGCCGAGCGAAGACTGGCCGGTGAGCCTCTCCAGTACGTGCTGGGCCGATGGCCCTTCCGTCAGATCGAACTCCTTGTGGACCCGAGGGTGTTGATCCCGAGGCCCGAGACCGAGCAGGTGGTCGAGGTGGCGCTGGACGAACTGCGCCGGGTTGGGGATGCGTCCCGGTCCCCCGGGGAGAGGGGTCCGCTCGTGGTGGACCTCGGGACCGGATCAGGAGCCATCGCCCTCTCCCTGGCGCTCGAGGGCGCTCGGGTCGCCCCCGGCGTCGAGGTCTGGGCAACCGACGTGTCGCCCGAGGCTCTGGAGGTGGCCCGCCTCAACCTGGATGAACTCGAAGCCGTTGACCCGGCCGCCGCCGCCAGGGTTCGGCTGTCCGGGGGTGGGTGGTTCGCGGCCCTGCCCGCGGCACTGGCCGGGGGCGTGGACCTCGTGGTGTCCAACCCTCCCTACGTCTCCGAAGCCGAGTACCCGGCTCTCGATGCCGTGGTGCGGGACTGGGAGCCGAGGACGGCGCTGGTGGCCGGTTCCGGCGGGCAGGGGGTAGGCGGGTTGGCGGCCATCGAGGACATCGTGGCCGAAGCCCCGCGGTGGCTACGACCCTCGGGCGGCCTCGTGGTCGAGATAGCGCCGGCGCAGGCCGCCGCCAGTGTCGACGCAGCCCACCGGGCGGGCTTCCGGGAGGTCACAGCGGTCCGGGACCTGGCCGGTCGGCTCCGGATCCTGGTGGCCAGGCGCTGAGGGTGGTCCAGTCCGTGGATGCCGGGGATCCCCGGGCGGCGGAACTGGCGGCCGCCGCGCTGTCGGGGGGATCGGTCGTGGCTGTGCCCACCGACACCGTGTACGGATTGGCCGCCGACCCCACCCTTCCCGAGGCGGTGGCCCGACTCTTCGCCCTGAAGCACCGGCCCGCCGAGGTGGCACTTCCGCTGTTAGTCGGGGGTCGGGACCGGGTGGCTGAAGTCGCCGGGGACCTTGATCCTGCCGCCCAACGCCTGGCCGAGCGGTTCTGGCCCGGTCCGCTCACGCTGGTGCTGCCCCGTCGGGACGGTTTCGACACCGATCTGGGCGGACCTCCGGCCGCACGCCGGACGGTCGGGGTGCGGGTGCCGGACGATCCATTCCTGCTGACCCTGTGCGGGCGCCTCGGGCCCCTGGCCGTCACCAGCGCCAACCGGCACGGCTCGCCCCCTGCCACCACCGCCCAGCAGGTGGTAGCCGCCTTCGGGGACGGGGACGGCCCCGCGCTGATCATCGACGGCGGCGTACGTGACGGGACCCCGTCGACAGTGGTCGAGTGCCTGGGGACGGGCTGCCGTGGTCTGCGCCAGGGGGCGATCCCGTGGTCGGAGATCTTCGATCAGGGGACCGCGGCGACCTCGGGCAACGACCCCCAGTGACTCATCCCGCTGACTCCGTCGGTCCGCCGGCGGTCCTGGCACCGGGCCGATCGGTGGTGACCGGCGTCCTTGGGGTTGACGGTCGGACCCCGGAGAGGGGACACTGGGAGACCTATGAGAACGGTGCCCGGACCCCGCAAGGGCGTAATCATTATCGACTAGGCACATACCGACCCCGGTGCGTGCCTTTTGACCGTCCACCTGGTGGGCGGTTTTTCAATTGGGTGGGCGGGGCGGCCCAGCCCGGCGAACCGACTGTAGAAGGATGCGAGAACAGTGAGTACGTACAGCGTCGGATTGATCGGCGGAGACGGGATCGGCCCCGAGGTGGTGGCCGAGGCCCTCAAGGTGGTCGAGGCGGCCGGAGTCACCCTGGCCACCACCGGGTACGACCTGGGCGCCGACCGCTACGTCCGGACCGGAGAGATCCTTCCCGACCCGGTGCTGGAGGAACTGGGCGGCCAGGACGCCATTCTGCTCGGCGCGGTCGGTCCTCCCGTTGGATCCACCGCCGTTCCCGCCGGGGCCCTGGAACGGGGGTTGTTGCTCCGTCTCCGCTTCGAGTTGGACCTCTACGTGAACATGCGACCCTTCACCGGGGTGCCGGGCGCGCCCGCACCCGACTGCGACTTCGTCGTGATCCGCGAGAACACGGAGGGGACCTACGCCGGCGAGGGGGGCTTCCTGCGGCGGGGCACGCCCTACGAAGTGGCCACCCAGGGATCCGTCAACACCCGGCACGGCGTGGAGCGGTGCGTCCGGTTCGCCTTCGGGCTGGCGGCCTCGAGGCCACGCCACCAACTCACCCTGGTCCACAAGACCAACGTCCTCACCTTTGCCGGCGACCTGTGGCAGCGCACCGTCGACGAGGTGTCAGCGGACTACCCGTCGGTGGACCGGAACTACAACCACGTGGACGCCACCTGCATCTACCTGGTGGAGAACCCCGGCCGCTACGACGTCGTCGTGACCGACAATCTCTTCGGCGACATCATCACCGACCTGGCCGGCGCCATCGCCGGTGGGATCGGGTACGCGGCCTCGGCCAATCTGAACCCCGATCGCACCGGACCGTCGCTGTTCGAGCCGGTGCACGGGGCCGCCCACGACATCGCCGGTACCGGCCAAGCCAATCCGGCCGCCGCCATCCGGTCGGCCGCACTCATGCTCGACTTCCTCGGCGAGGCCTCCGCCGCGGAAAAGATCACCCAGGCGGTCACCGACTTCATCGTGTCGCACCCCGATCCAAACCTCTCGACCGCCGCCATCGGCGATGCCATCGCAGAAAGGCTCTGAGCCATGCCCCTGACACCCACCGAAAAAATCTGGATGGACGGCGAACTCGTCGACTGGGCCGACGCCACGGTCCATGTGCTTACCCACACCATGCACTACGGATCTGGCGTGTTCGAGGGGATCCGCGCCTACCCGACTCAGCGGGGGGTGGCGGTGTTCCGCCTTCGGGACCACATCGACCGGCTCTTCCAGTCGGCCAAGGTGTTCATGATCGATATCCCCTATTCCGTGGACGACCTGGTGGATGCCACCCGCACCCTGGTCCGGGTCAACGGTCTCGACGACGGGTGCTACATCCGGCCGCTGGTGTACCTGGGCTACGGCGAGATGGGCCTCAACCCCCTGCCCTGTCCGGTGAACGTCTCCATCGCGGCTTGGCCGTGGGCCACCTACCTCGGTGACGAGGGCATCGCCAATGGCGTCACGATGAAGATCAGCTCGTGGCGACGCCATGACCCGAACGCGGTGCCCACGGCGGCCAAGGGCACCGGTATGTACTCGAACTCGTCGCTGGCCAAGGTGGAAGCGATCAAGGCCGGCTACGACGAGGCCATCCTGTTGGCGCCGGACGGCAACGTAAGCGAGTGCACGGGAGAGAACATCTTCGTTGTCCGCAACGGCCGCCTGATCACTCCGCCCACCTCCGATTCGGGAGCGTTGGCGGGGATCACCCAGAAGTCGGTGGAGACCATAGCCGCCGATCTGGGCTACGGGGTCTCCTACGAGCAGATCATCCGCACCGATCTGTATACCGCCGACGAAGCCTTTCTCACCGGCACCGCGGCCGAGGTCGTTCCCATCCGGGCCATCGACGATCGCCAGGTCGGCGACGGTAGACCCGGCCCGATCACCCAGAAGCTCCAGCAGACCTACTTCGCGGCGGTGCGGGGCGAGGTGGATCAGTACAAGGACTGGCTGGACTATGTCGAATGACGGTCCCACCCTCTCCGACGACGTCGCCCGTCCGGGGCCGGGATCACTCGGCCGGTCCCATTCCCATTCCCATTCGCACGGACCCACTCACAGCCATCCGCTGACCCCCGGCCAGCGCTCCCACTCCCAGGGCCGGGGTGTCGACGGGAGCCCGGTGTCGTGGAGTGGCCACGACTTCGACCTTCCGTCGTTACCCGACGCCGTCGACGTCTTCGACACCACCCTTCGGGACGGATCCCAACAAGAGGGACTGTCGCTGACCGTCGACGACAAGCTGAAGGTCGCCGAGCAGCTCGACCATCTGGGCGTGACCTTCATCGAGGGGGGATGGCCCGGAGCCAACCCCAAGGACGAGGAGTTCTTCGCCCGGGCCCCGGCCGAGCTCTCGCTGTCCCGGGCGACTCTGGTGGCGTTCGGCTCCACCCGACGGGCCGGGGTCAGGGCGGAGGACGACGAGACGTTGCGGCACCTGGTGGACGCCCAGACCGAAGCGGTCTGCATCGTGGCCAAGGCGTCGGAGGTCCATGTGGTCGATGCCCTCCGCACCACCCTCGACGAGGCGGTGGCCATGGTCTCCGATTCGGTGGAGTTCCTGCGGGCCAACGACCTCCGGGTCTTCCTCGACGCCGAGCACTTCTTCGACGGATACCGGGCCAATCCCGAGTTCTCCCTGAGGATCCTCCAGGCCGCCGAGGAAGCGGGAGCCGAGACCCTCGTCCTGTGCGACACCAACGGGGGAACCCTGCCCTACGAGGTCGAGCGCGTTGTCGCCAGGGTACGGGCCCGGTACGAGACCCAGGTGGGAGTCCACTTCCACAATGACAGCGGGTGTGCGGTGGCCAACTCGCTGGCGGCGGTGGCGAGCGGTGCCACCCATGTCCAAGGCTGCGTCAACGGATACGGCGAACGGGCCGGCAATACCGACTTGTCGGCGGCCATCCCCGACCTCAGCCTCAAGCTGCGGGTGGCCACCATTCCCAGGGAGCGTCTCGAGCTGCTGACGCCGGTGTCCCACCACATCGCCGAACTGGTGAACATCGCTCCCAATCCCCAGCAGCCGTTCGTCGGTGCCTCGGTATTCGCCCACAAGGCGGGGCTCCACACGTCGGCCATCGCCCGTCGATCGGACGCCTATGAGCACATCTCGCCCGAGTCGGTCGGGAACGGGAGCCGGTTCGTCGTCTCCGAGATGGCCGGTCGGTCGACGCTGTCGATGAAGGCGGCCGAGCTCGGGCTCGAGCTCGACTCGCAGGCCATGACCTCCGTGCTCGACTCGCTCAAGCGGCTCGAGTACGAGGGCT
The DNA here is from genome assembly GCA_963747825.1 of uncultured Acidimicrobiales bacterium. Classification (GTDB taxonomy): domain Bacteria; phylum Actinomycetota; class Acidimicrobiia; order Acidimicrobiales; family RAAP-2; genus Bog-756. Next base: position 577,841 of record CAVVGQ010000007.1, on the reverse strand, counting down.
ACCACTTCGAGGTGGCCGACGGGTCCCTCGAGCTCCTGCTGCGCAATGCCACCGGCTGGGAACAGGAGTTCTTCGAGCTCGAGTCGTACCGGGTCATCGCCGACAACACCCAGGGCCGTTCCACCGAAGCTACCGTCAAGGTCCTGGTCGGCACGGAGCGGATCGTGGCCACCGCCGAAGGCAACGGACCCGTCAATGCCCTCGACGGTGCGGTTCGGAGCGCCATCGGCCCCCACTACCCGGCCCTGTCAGGCGTGCATCTGGTGGACTACCGGGTGCGAGTGCTGGACTCGGCGAAAGGGACCGGTTCGGTGACGAGGGTCCTCATCGACTCGACGGACGGCAGCCGTTCCTGGACGACCATCGGTGTCTCCGAGAACATCATCGCCGCCTCCTGGCAGGCCCTTTCCGACTCCATCGTCTACGGTCTCCTCCACGCGGGAGCCCTCTCGGGCGCCACCGCCGACGGGTGACGCCGGTTTCCGGCCACCACCCGCCATCGACCCACAGGAGCCCAAGGTGACCCAACCCAGCTTTGTCCCCATCGTCGAGGCCGATCAGGTCCGGCCTGCCTACCGTCTCCAGGTACCCAGCATCTGGACCCAGTCCCGACCCTCGGAGCTACGTGGCACCTCACAGCCGCCCGGCCGTCAGCTGGGGAGTCCCGGATCCGACGCCGGATTCGCCCTCAAGCTGGCCCGCCGGTTCGAGGACCGGCTGGTACTGGCCGAGGGGGACTCGACCGAGGACGCCATCGCCGGTTGTGCCGCGGTGGCCATGCGGCGGTGTGCCCGGTTCGGTCGCGCCCCGGCGGTCTACGATCTGACCTTCGCCTTCACCCTGTGGGGGTTCCTCGGGGGTGGGCCCGAGGATCTGATCGAAGCACGCCGCCCGCTCTTCCGTTCCGTATCCCATCACTACCTGGCCCAGCGGGCCATCGCCGATGCGGTGCTGGAGGAGACCCTCCGGCTCACGCCGGAGGGCGTGGCCGAGCGCCTCGGACAGTGGCGGGAGCTCCTGGTCCTCCCTGAACAGGACTGAGCTCACCGCGAGGAGGGGAGAATTCCCGGTCAGCGATCCTTGCGCCACCGACGCCGGCTGTTGGCTCCCGCCCCGACGCCGACAGGGGTGGAAGCGGGCGTCCCTCCGGCTCTGGTGCCGGTGGACGAACGGGACTGCTCGCCTTCGCCGATGCCCCTCACCGTGACCGTGTCGGCCAGATGGGACCCCTGGAGCGCCTTCTCGAACAGGTCGGGGAACTGTGGACCCACGTGGGCGTCCCGATCGGCGCCGACCTGCCAACTGGGCCGTGGGGACCCGGTTCCATCTGCCTCCAACACCCGTTCCGGTACCTGACCCGCGGGCTGGACGGGCGTGTCAGCCCGAGACCGCATGCGTGAGTTCTCCGTGACAGACGGGTGCAGCTCAGGCGGATACCACTTGCCGTCGCTCGCGATCCACCAGCCCGGCCCCTCGGATTTATCACTCATTGAGTTTCCTCCACTACTCTATGCGGTAATTTATACCTGAATCGTACCGTTAGTCCCGTCGATTTGTCATGCAAAATCTCCCTGCCTGCGGTTTTGGGGCCGAAGAGCAGGGGCGGGGTGCCCTGGCAGGCACGATCTGTGGCCTGTCGGGGGTACGGACAGCGCCCCGCGGATCCGATCGTCTGGTGGGTGCAAGGGCGCGAAACGGGCCTGCCTGCCAGCCGAGCGGGTCGGGTCAGGCGGTCGGGGACCCCACCTCATGGAGCTCGATGGCATTGCCGGACGGATCATCGATGAAGGTCTGGCGGTTGGGCCCGGTGCCGACCGGGTCGGCGATGTCGACCCCCTTCGAGCGCAATTCGCTGACCACGGCGTCCAGATCGCCGACCCGGATGGCGAAGTGCTGTCCCAGGTTGCGGGGGACCGGGGCCTCGAGGAGATGGACCTGTTGGCCGCCGAGGTCGATCCAGGCCCCCGCCAACCCGAAATCGGGCCGGTCCTCTCGCAGCGTGCCCCCGAGCACATCGGTGTAGAACGCCACCCCGGCGCCGACATCGGTCACATTGATGGCGACGTGGTGGATGGCGAGAGGTTCCATTGCCCGGATTCTCTCCCCAATCGGGACCGGGGTGCAACGGGTCCCCGCCACTGCCCCGGCGGGCCCGGCTTCAGGGCTCGGTCGATCCCGCCTCCGGCTCGGGGTCCCCGGGGTGGCAACCGTCGTCGGAATCGGCGGCCACGAGGGCCCGGTGGTGGATGTAGTTGCCAGCCAGGACGACCAGCAGTCCGCCCATGATGACAGCCAGACCGATTCCGGTGCGCTCGTCCCGGCTGCCAGCGTGGGTGGCGACGGCGGTGACGATCAGCACGCCCCCGGCTGCCACCAGCGACCAACCGACGACCACGACGGCGACACCGACGGCCTTCTCGGACATCGCCTTCATCGCCTTGGTCTTCTATGCCGCCGCCCGGCCAGGGCCGGTCGGAACTCCTCAGCGTCAGCGAGGGTCATCGCTCTTCGGTGATGCTCCCATCTGGGGCGAGGGAGCGATGGCTCGAGAGCGAGGTCCACCACGTCGCCTCCGAGCCGTCACGGCCGTCCCGTCGGACCACCGAAAACCGGCTTATCGTCCGCTGGTCCCCCTCGTGGTCCTGATAGAGGAGGTCGATCGAGACAGCACCTCGGGCGACGGCCTCGCGCACCGGCCCGAAAATCTCCTCGGACTCGTCTCTGAGGGCTCCTTGCCAGAAGGCGACGTCTCCCGGGGGCACCCACAGTGCCCGGGTCTGTCCCCGGAAGTCATCCGGAGCCTCCCAGGCGTCGGTGCTGGTGGCCTGGCCGGGGTGCGGGAGCCACGCCTCGATGACGGCCATGCCGTTGCCCACATTACGGACCAGCATGGCCAGGTAGATGACGCCATCGAGGAACTCGACCACCGCCCGCCCTCCTTCCAGGGTGACCCAGTGCCGGTCGAAGAACATCACCTTCTGGGGGGCGTCCTCGAGGCGGGACGGAGCCAGAACGGGCCGGAGTCCGATGCGAAACGACCGTTCGGCGATCCGGGCCGACCGATTGGCCGATCGCACCGACCAGAAGGTGGCGACGGCCAGGATGAGCGTACCGGCGGCGGTGGCGAATGAAGCGATGGTGGTCCAGTCCGTCACGCCCAGAGTGTATGGCGGGTGATCTGGAGACACACTCGGACGCAAAGGGGAACGGTGCTCTAACCTTCGGCTCGGAGGCGCCCGACGAATCGATGCAGCCGTCGACCCTCTTCTTCGCTCAAGGTTCAAGGCTCAAGGGATGGCCCGACGTGACGCTCGACCTCTCACCGGTGCACTACGACCCCTACGACCCGGACACCCGACGTGATCCGTATCCGGTGTACCGCAGGCTGCGGGATGAGGATCCCGTCCACCGAACCCGGCGGGGGTTCTGGGTCCTGTCGCGCTTCGAGGACGTGTTCGAGGCAGCCCTCGATGGCGGAACCTTCTCGTCGGCACAGGGCCTGACGTTCGAGGACGACGAGATCGCTTCCCTGGGGCTCAAGCCGACCCTGGTCATGATGGACCGCCCCCAGCACACCACGTTCCGGCGACTCGTCACCAGGGGGTTCACCCCCCGCAAGGTTGCTGAGCTGGAACCGAAGATCCGGACCTTCGTCCAGAACCGGGTGGCGACGATCGCCGAATCCGGTGAGGTCGATTTCGTGGAGGTGCTGGCCGGACCGCTTCCCACATTCGTGGTGGCCAATTACCTGGGGGTTCCTGAAAGCGACCGGGCCCAGTTCGACTCATGGAGCTCCGCCATCGTGCAGGCCAACGCCTCCTCCAACGTGCTCGGCCATGCCGCCGATGCGGTCGCGTCCCTGTACACCTACTTCGCCGGGCTGATCGATTTCCGGCGGAAGCATCCCGGTGACGACATGGTCTCCGACCTCGTGACGGCGCGGGTGGACGGCCGTTCGCTTCACACCGACGAGATCCTCGGGTACTGCTTCGTCTTGATCGCCGGAGGCAACGACACCGCCAGCGGGTTGCTCGGCGGAGCCGTCGTCGAGCTCAGTGACCACAGCTCCCAGCGGGCCCGGTTGATCCACGACCCCGGACTGATTCGGGCCGCGGTCGAGGAACTGCTCCGCCTGACCAGTCCGGTGCAGGGCCTGTCCCGGACCGTGACCCGCGACGTGACGCTGCACGGTACGACCATCGGGTCCGGTGCCAAGGTGCACCTGCTGTACGGATCAGCCAATCGTGACCCACGCGAGTTCGGCCCGACAGCTGACGAGCTCGACGTGACCCGCGGCTTCCGCCGGATGCTCACCTTCGGAAATGGGCCGCACCACTGCATCGGTGCCGCCGCCGCCCGCCTTCAGGCTCGGGTTGCGCTCGAAGAGCTGTTTCGGGCCGTGCCCGAGTTCACCGTCGACTCATCCCGGGGAACGTTGGCCCCGGGTCCGTTCGTTCGTAGATTCGAGTCCCTGCCGATGACCGCGCCGTGACCGCTGTGCGTCGGGCGTACGTCGGCCCCCTCGGCCGATGCAGCCGGCGTCCGCTCCCTCGGTAGCACCCATCATGATCCGCGGTTGCCGCCATGTCGGCGACTTGTCGGGGGTACCACCACCTCGGGACGGTGGTCGGCGAGCACGCTCGGAGCCCGTTGAGGCGGCCGTCGGGGTGCCACCGGACCCGAGCGGAGATGATGGCGGGTGCCCGACCACGGTGCCGGCGGAGCCGTCAGCCGATCGCACAACCGGTAGGCCACTGTCTCGTAGTTGACCCTCCACCCTTGGAAGTCGGCCCACGCCTCTTGGGCGGTTCGTTCGATCGGGAACCCGACATGGATCAACATTTCCACCGCCTCTTCGAACTCTTCGAAGGTGAGGGCGATCGGGCCCTCGGGACTGGGGTCGGGGTCCACTTCCCAGCGCAGGACGCCGGCGATCCTGTTGAGGGCGGTGAATCCCATCCGCAGGCACAGTCGCGACTGGGACGAGGCGGTGGTCGGGGCCAACGCCAGGTGCATGGCGGCGCCGTCCAGCACCGCGAGGAGTCCGACCAACCACGAGAACCACGGCTGGGGCGACCGGAACAGGAGCATGACCGGGTAGGTGGTGTGGCTCTCGGCCAGATCGGCCGACCACTCCTCCCAGGACGAATAGAAGTCGGGCAGAGTGTCGATGATCCCGACCAGTTGATGGCGGGCGAGCACTTCTGGTCCCCAGGCGGGGACGCCGGCCCGACTTTCCAGCATGGCCACCAGGCTTTCCCGGCGGTTGAAGGCCTGGTAGAGCGCGGGCAGGTAGGCGATCTGCAGGGCCACGATGACCACCCAGGTGGCCCCCGCAGGCGATGTCGATGGCCGAGTTGGGCCGCCGCTGAGGTTGATGGTCCCGACGGTGAACAGCGCCCCGGCGGCCTGGGCCAGTGAAGACGCCAGGCTGTGGGTGGTGCCTTCGAGCATCAGGGAGTACCCCACGATGAAGCAGGCCGCCCACACGCCAACTGGGCTATCAAGGCGACCGGCGCGGTCGGGGCGAGAAGGGAGTCCTTGCCCTCGTAGGTCTTGGCCACACGGGAAACGGTGATGAACGCCAGCTGCACGGCCCGGTTCACGAACGACGACAGACGTTCGAATCCCCGTGGCTCGCGGGGCAGCACGATGGTGAACAGGACGCTGGCCGAGGTGAGCAAGACGATGATCAGCCCTACGGCGAAGAGCAGATCGTTCATGGCGCCGGAGGCGATGTTGGACCAGATCCGACGGATTCTGTCGGCACCTGGCCGACCCCGCCTGTCCGCTCCGCCCCGGTCCGGACCGCCCCGGAGTGCTCGACCATCCGGTCATGGTAGGACGGAGCTCGGGTCCCTGCGTGCACGGCGCCACCACCGGACGCCAGGAGGCGAAACAGAAAACAAATATCGGCCGGGAGCCCCCGCGAGTCGCCTCGGCCATCCGCCCTCCGGCCACGAGTGGCCGAATGCCGCGGGCATCGATCGTCGACTCGCGAAGGTCGAAGGGCCGCGGTCACCCGGATCGAGCTCGTTCGGCGACCGCAGTCCTTCGGCATCGTTGAAAGTGGCGACGACGGAGATTGCGAAGGAGACGGAGACCGCCTCGGACAGAACGCAAGCGCCGGCACCGCCGTAGCTGACCAGGCTGACCGCCTGGTGGCGGCCATGCCGGCTTTTCAACGGGCAATCCCTGGTCACGCTGGGCTTTGGTGGCGACGAGTAGAACCAGTTCTATACTTACGGGGGCGAATCCAGTGAAGTCAGAGCGGCCCCGACCCGGTCCGGGCCCTCGCCACACTCCGAAACCTCCAAGGGGGATGCATCATGGCCCAGCCCGTCATCGTCGAAGCAGTGCGCACACCGATCGGCAAGCGCAACGGATGGATGGCCGGGTTCCACGCGGCCGAGTTGCTCGGGAACGCCCAGGTGGAGCTGGTCAAGCGGGCTGGTGTCGATCCGGGCGAGATCGAGCAGATCGTCGGCGGTTGCGTGACCCAAGCCGGCGAGCAGGCGTCCAACGTGACCCGGACGGCGTGGCTGAGTCAGGGGCTGCCCTACGAGACGGCAGCGACCACGGTCGACTGCCAGTGCGGATCTGCGCAACAGGCCAACCACTTCGTGGCCAACCTGGTCGCCGCCGATGCCATCGACACCGGGATCGCCTGTGGCGTCGAAGCGATGAGCCGGGTGGGTCTGGGAGCCAACGCATTCAACGGTCCGGGCCGGTCGAAGCCGGAGGAGTTCCCTTGGGACATGCCCGACCAGTTCGGTGCGGCAGAGCGGATCGCCCAAAAGTACGGGATCACCCGCGACGACGTGGACTGGTTGGGGTTCGAGTCACAGCGCAAGGCGGCCGTGGCGGTGGCAGAGGGACGTTTCGAGCGTGAGATCGTGCCGCTCGAGGTGCCGGTGGTCGGTCCCGACGGGCCGACGGGCGAAAAGACCCTGATCAGCAAGGACCAGGGTCCTCGCGACACCACCCGGGAGGGGCTGGCCGGCCTCAAGCCGGTGTTGCCGGACGGCATGCACACCGCCGGCAACAGCTCGCAGATCTCGGACGGGGCTGCGGCCGTACTGTGGATGTCCCAGCGGAGGGCCGGTGAGGCGGGGCTCCGTCCCCGTGCCCGCATCGTCGCCCAGACCCTGGTGGGTTCGGATCCCTATTATCACCTCGACGGCCCGATCGCGGCGACGACCGACGTGTTGCGCAAGGCGGGCATGACCATGGGCGACATCGACATCTTCGAGGTCAACGAGGCGTTCGCCTCGGTGGTCGTGTCGTGGGGCCGGGTGCACGAGGTCGACTGGGACAAGGTGAATGTCAACGGTGGAGCGATCGCCCTCGGCCATCCTGTCGGTTCGACCGGAGCCCGGCTCATCACCACCGCCCTCCACGAGTTGGAACGGAGCGACAAGAACCTTGCCCTCGTCGCCATGTGCTGCGGCGGGGCACTGGCCACCGGTACCATCATCGAGCGGATCTGATCGTCCGGATCGAGAAACAGGCGGCCGACCGGGGAGTGTGGGGGGTAAGCACGTGGGGGTGGCCGTGCCCCTGATCGAGCGGTACTCGACCTCGGCGTCCGGGCCAGTTGTCCACCGCGAGCCGCAGTCGATCCATCGAGCCATCGAGCCAGGACGCCTCGGCGTCCACGGGGTGCCCGGCGACCTCCGCCCACCCCTGGAAGGAGCAGCGTGACCGGTACCGAACACCTGACCTATGAGCGATTCGGCTCCACCGCCGTAGTGACCATGAATCGACCCGAGGCGAAGAACGCGCTGTCGGGGCCGATGCTCGTGGGCATGGCCGACGCCTGGGTGGAGATCGACTCCAACGACGACATCCGGTGCGCCATCCTGACCGGGGCCGGCGGCACCTTCTGCGCCGGCATGGACCTGAAGTCGATGTCCGGTCCGGGCAATGAGGAAGTCACCAAGCGGATGGCCGAGGATCCCGATCTCCATTGGAAGGCTCTGCTCCGGCACTACTCGCTGAAGAAGCCACTGATCGCGGCGGTGGAGGGTTGGGCGGTCGCCGGTGGGACGGAGATCCTCCAGGCCACCGACATCCGGGTGGCCGGTTTCGGGGCCAAGTTCGGCGTCTTCGAAGCCCGGCGGGGTCTCTTCCCTCTCGGCGGTTCGACGGTGCGCCTGCGTCGTCAGATCCCCTTCACCGTGGCCATGGACCTGCTCCTGACCGCCCGGGAGGTCTCGGCCGAGGAAGCCAAGGAGATCGGCCTGATCGGCCGGGTGGTGCCGGACGGCAAGGCACTCGAGTCGGCCCTCGAGATCGCCGAGGTGATCGGGGCCAACGGGCCTCTGGCCGTCGAAGCGATCAAGGCGTCGGTGAAGGCGACCGAGGGTATTCCCGAGGAGGAGGCGCTCAAGATGGAGTTGGAGTTCGGCTGGCCCATATTCGCCACCGAGGACGCCAAGGAGGGCCAGAAGGCGTTCGCCGAGAAGCGGCCGCCCGATTTCCGGCGTCGATGACCGATGAGCTCGGCGAGGTAGACCCCGCTCCGGGTTCGGACCCGGATCCCGGCTCGTCCGGGGCCGACCCCCGGCGGCGACTGGCTGATGCGCTGCGTCCCTTGATCGATCTCACCGTCGCCGCCGTCCTCGAGGATGACGAGATCGACCGGGCCGCCGACGCCGTCGAAGCGGTGGTGGAACGGTTGTCCCAACACGCCGGTCCGGGCAAACGGGTGCGCCCGCAACCCGACATCTCCCGACCGCCCCAAGAATTCTTTCCCAACAGTCCGGTCATGGGCATCGTCAATCCGATCGCTCCGCCGGTCCGGCTCTCGGTCGTCGACGGGGTCGATGGCGGCTACCGCGAGATCCGGGCCGAGGCCAATTTCGGCTATGCCTACGAGGGACCTCCGACCTGTGTGCACGGCGGGGTTATAGCCGAAGTGTTCGACGAGGTGTTGGGTGCCGCCAACATGGTCGCCGGCAATCCGGCTATGACCGGTACCCTCACCGTCCGCTATCGGAAGCCGACGCCGTTGCGGACCGATCTCCACATCGAAGCTCGCTGCCTCGGACGTGAGGGACGCAAGATCCGCACGTGGGCCGGCATGTACCACGGAGACCTGATGACGGCCGAGGCGGAGGGGATCTTCATCGAAGTGGGACCGGAGCGGTTCGTGGCCATTGCCGAGGGCAACATAGACAGCGCCGACCCGGTCATGCTCGAGGCGATGCGGACCGAAGCGGCCAGGCCTGGTGCCGCCTCTGATGTGCCGGGCTGGTTCGTCGGTCCCGACGAGAACCCGGATCCGTCCTGACCGGACCGTGGCCCGGACCCCGGCCCGCCCGTGACCCGCATGCGGGCAACCCGAGCCCCGGCCCCAGAGACCTGCTGGTGATCAGATCTTCTGGCGGCCTTCCCAGTACGGGTCACGCAGCTTGCGCTTGTAGAGCTTTCCGTTGGGGTCGCGGGGCATGGCGTCGGTGAAGTCGATCGACTTGGGTGTCTTGAATTTGGCCAACCGGGTGGAGCAGTACTCGAGGATCTCCTCGGCCAGCTCGGGGGAGGGCTCCACCCCTTCGGACGGTTCGATGACCGCCTTGATCTCCTCGCCCCAGTCGTCGTGGGGGATCCCGAAGACAGCGGCGTCACCCACCTTGGGAAATCCGAGCAGCACGTTCTCGATCTCGGCCGGATAGATATTGGCTCCACCCGAGATGATCATGTCGATCTTCCGGTCGCGGAGGAACAGGTAGCCGTCCTCGTCGATGAGCCCGACGTCGCCGACGGTGAAGAACTTGCCGATGCGATTGCTCTTGGTCTTCTTCTTGTCCTTGTGGTACTCGAAGTCGCCGGTCTGCATGGACATGTAGACGGTGCCGATGACGTTGGGCTCCTCGATCCGATTGCCGGCGTCATCGAAGATGGCGATCTCGGAGATGGGCCAGGCCTTGCCCACGGTGCCGGGCTTCTCCAACCACTCCTCGGCGGTGACCAGGGTGCCGCCACCTTCGGAGGCGGCGTAGTACTCGTCGATGGCGTTGCCCCACCACTCGATCATCTTGTACTTGACGTCCACCGGGCACGGTGCCGCGGCGTGGATCATGTGCTGGAGGGACGACATGTCGTACTTGGTCCGGGTTTCTTCCGGCAACGCCAGAAGCCGGTGGAACTGGGTCGGCACCATGTGGGAGTTGGTGACCCGGTACTGCTCGATGAGCCGGAGCATCTCCTCGGGATTCCACTTGTCCATTACGACGACGGTGTGCAACAGGTGAATCGAGGCCCCCGAGTAGCGCATGACGGCGGTGTGGTAGAGGGGGGAGCCCACGATGTGGACATGGTCCTCGTCGGGCTGGATGCCGAACAGGAAGAGGATGCCCGACAGTCCGAGGGCGGCCTGCTCGGGGGTGGCCCCACTGAGTGGCCGGAACACGCCCTTGGGATTGCCGGTGGTGCCCGAGGTGTAGTTCATCACGTCGCCGATGGTGCGGTCGGGTGGGTCGCTGACGGGCTGGTCGTCGCGCAGCGCAGCAAACGACTCGAAGCCTGAGATCTCGCCCACGGCGAAACGCCGGGACGAGGGCACCTCGGCCTCGTCGGCGGCGTCTATGGCCACCTGGCTGAAACGCTCATGGGCGACGAAGGCCTTGGCTTCGGAGTCCCGGAGGATGTAGGCGACCTCCGGGCCGATCAGGTGGTGGTTGATGGGCACCAGGTACCAGCCCGCCTGCAAGGTGGCCAGATACAGCTCGAAGGTCTCGACCCCGTTGGGAAGGAGCGTGGCCACCACGTCCCCCGGCTTGAGGCCCAGGGCGCGCAATCCGTGCACCACCTGGTTGGTCCGGCCCAGCAGCTCGCCGGCGGTGTACTCGGTGCCGTCAGGTGCGACAAGCGCCAACTTTCCCGGATTTTCGTGTGCCAGTGCCCAAAACCCAAGATCGCCCATGGAGATCCCTTCCCCCTACGCCGCGTAGCGGCCGATTCGATTTCGATTGTCGCCGACGCCCATCGAGCCCGGTCCCGTCGACCGGACCGCGGCGGGGTGGCGTCAACCCGTTGGGGACGCTAGAACAGGTTCTCGTATACGGTCAACCTGCTGCGGGGTCCGGGCCCGGGGGCTGGGCCTTCTGTCCCGATCGGCGCGTCGTACGCCGGACGGCCGGCCGTGACGTGATGGAAATCGTGATGCAGATGCACCCAGAGATGAGGACGGAGACGGTGACGGAACAGAAGGGCAGTGGCCAGTGAGTGGATTCCTGCAGGACAAGGTGATCGCCATCACCGGCGCCGGTGGGGGGATCGGCCGGGCCGTGGCGCTGGAGGCGGCGGCTGAAGGGGCCAGGGTGGTGGTGGCCGACATCGGCGTGGGGTTGGCGGGCGAGGATCCGAAGAGCGAAGTGGCCGAGGCCCTGGTGGCCGAGATCGAGGCGACCGGCGGTGAGGCGGTGGCCGTCGGCGAGAGTGTCACCACCCTCGCCGGTGGCGAGAAGATCGTCGGGGCCGGAGTGGAGCGGTGGGGACGGATCGACGGCCTGGTGGCGATCGCCGGCATCCTCCGGGAACGCATGCTCTTCAACATGTCCGAGGAAGAGTGGGATGCCGTCGTCGAGACCCACCTGAAGGGGCACTTCACGGTGTTCCGAGCCGCCTCGGCCATCATGCGCAAGCAGGAGGGGGGCGGTTCCCTGGTGGCCTTCACCTCCGGGGCGTTCGCCGGCAGCGTGGCCCAGGCCAACTATGCGGCGGCCAAGGGCGGCATCGTGTCGCTCGTCCGCTCGGCCGCCGTCGGTCTCAGCCGCTACGGCATCACCGCCAATGCGGTGGCGCCGGTCGCTCGCACCCGGATGTCGGCCAACGTGCCCATGGACCTGGCCGAGATGGGTGATCCAGAGGATGTGTCGCCACTGGTGGTGTATCTCCTGTCCGACCAGGCCAAGCACGTGACCGGCCAGGTCTACACCTCGGTGGGTCCGAAAATCGCGGTGTGGAACCAGCCCCGGGAGGTGCGGGCCGTGTATGCCGACGGTCGTTGGACCCCCGAGGAGATCGCGGCCCGGCTCGATTCGACGGTCGGACAGGAGCGGATGCCGCTCCTCGACCAGCTGGAGGAGTATCGCAAGGCGGCCGAGGCCAAGGCGGCCGAGGCCAAGGCCGCAGACCAGGGCGGGTCCGGGTCGTGAACGTGCGCTCGCTCCCCGGCTTCGGATCTCGGTGTGTCTGACTAAGCTCCGAGCCGTGCTCTCCGATGATGCGCGCCCCTGTCGGGGTGCATTCACCATCGATGGTGGCGTCGACGCCAAGCCAGTGGCCCCGGTCGGGTGACCGTCCTGGTGGAGTCCCGCACTGCATCTCCGACTGCGGTCGTGGGCATGGTGGGAGGAGGGCAACTGGCCCGAATGACCCAGCAGGCCGCCATCGCCCTGGGTATCGAGCTCCAGGTCCTCACCCCACACGACACCGATCCGGCCGTCCAGGCCGGAGCCTATTTCCGGCCCGGCCAGCCCGACGATCTCGAAGCGCTGTTGGCGATGGCCGAGGCCACCGAGGTGGTGACCTTCGATCACGAGCACGTCCCCAACGCCCACCTGCAGGCCCTGGCCGAGGCCGGGCATCTGGTCCGGCCGAATCCCGAGGCCAAGCTCCTGGCCCAGGACAAGAGCGTGGCCCGGCGGGTGCTCGGTGATGCTGGTTTCGACATTCCCGCCTTCGACGACGTGGCGGCAGGTGACGTCGAGGCGGTGGTGCGGTTCGCGGAAGCCAACGGATGGCCCATCGTGATCAAGGCCCCACGTGGCGGCTACGACGGCCGGGGCGTGTTCGTGGTGAACGGCCCCGCCGACCTCACCGATCACCCGGGCCTGGCCACCCTCGACCGGTGGCTGCTCGAGGCCCACGTGGATATCGCCACCGAGCTGGCCGTCCTTGTGGTCCGGCGACCGAGCGGGCAGTCGATCACCTACCCAGTGGTGGAGACCATCCAACGTGACGGCATCTGCCATGAGCTGGTGATGCCGGCCCGCGTCTCGGCCGACGTCGCCGCCCGGGCCGGCGCCATCGCCGGTGACATCGCCGAGCTCATCGACGCCACCGGCGTCCTGGCCGTCGAGTTGTTCCTCACTGGCCGAGGTGATCTGCTGGTGAACGAGCTGGCCGCCCGTCCCCACAACAGCGGGCACGCCACCATCAACGCCTCGGCGACGTCCCAGTTCGAGAACCACCTGCGGGCCGTGCTCGACTGGCCCCTGGGCGCTCCCACACAACTGGTCCGGGCGGCCGCCACTGTCAATCTCCTCGGCCCCCGCCAGCCGGTCGACCTCAGCCGTACCGTCCCCAACGCTCTCGACGATGCGAGCGTGCACATCCACCTGTACGGCAAGTCCTTCTCGCCCGGTCGCAAGCTCGGTCACGTGACCGCACTGTCCGACCATCCGGACACGGCGCTCGAGTCCGCTCGCTCCGCGGCCCGAACCCTCCTGGCGCCATGAGCGACGCCAGGGTGGGCATCGTCATGGGGAGCGACTCGGACTGGTCGATCGCCGCCCCGGCCCGAGACATCCTCAACCGGCTGGGAGTGACCAGCGAAGTCCGGGTGCTGTCGGCCCACCGCACCGCCCACCGGCTCCTCGAGTACGGGTCCACTGCGGCAGAACGAGGCCTCGGTGTGCTCATCGGCGCCGCCGGCGGGGCCGCCCACCTTCCGGGCATGCTGGCTTCGGTGACCACGCTCCCGGTCATCGGACTGCCGGTGCCGCTCAGCCGACTGGACGGGTTGGATTCGCTGCTGTCGATCGTGCAGATGCCGGCCGGCATTCCGGTGGCCACCGTCGCCATCGGCGCCGGACAGAACGCCGGGCTCCTCGCCGCCCGCATCCTGTCGGTCAGTGACCCGGCGCTGCGTGAGGCCCTGCTCGACCATCAACGGGCACTGGCCGAGGGATCGCTGGCCAAGGACCAGGCCTTACAGACCGACCTCGCCTCCCCCGAGTAGCCCCACCCATCCCGGGGTTCCGGGCGGAACGGGGTGGCTCTGTCCACCGTTGGCGTATTCGCGCTCGACTAGTCGCGCTCGGCCAGCTCGGGACCGATCGACGGCACCGGGGCGGGGGCGTGGGCGGTCACCGAAACAGGACCTGGGCCCTTGGCCGGGGCAGGTTCAGGATCGGGGACCGAGACTCCGCCGCCATGGCCGGGCGATGCGGGCGTTTCGGATAATTCGGCGTGAGCGTCGGTGGCCTGGGCGGACGAGTCGGCGACCACGTCGTCGCCAACGTCAGGTTCACCCCCCGGTGCCGGGTCGCCGCCCTCGCCACGCCGCCAGCGCCCCAACGGCCCGATCCGGCTGACAAGCAGGACGATTCCGGCCACGGCCAAGGCGATGCCCGCCCACTGGACGAGCAGCGAGCCCAGGTGGCCGTCCTCGCCGAGCCACAGGTGCTCGTCGAAGAACCGTTCTATCCCCCATAGCACCATGCCGACCCCGAGAACGATCCCCGAGGGGGGAAGCAGTTGGGGAGCGGTGGTCCCGTCCTCTCCGGCCGGCGCCGGTGTCGGGGCGGTGTTCCGCAACCACCGCTCGACCAGGAGCAGGATCCCGAAGATGGTGAGATCCTCGATGGCCTGGAAGATCGGCACCGGCAGTCGCCTGCCGGCCTGTCCGGCGTAATACATGCCGAACCACTGGTGGGTCGGGTGGCCGCCTCCGGCCACCATCATCTGGGGACCGAGCAGCCGCCCGATCCCCCAGCACGCCATCAGCACCGGGGCCATCAAGTCGGCGAACCGCATGCTCGAAAGTTGCGGGCATCGCCTCCGACTGCTCACGATGGCCACCGGCACCGCGAAGATCAGACCCCCGAAGGAGGAGAGACCACCCTGCCAGATGGCCACGATCTGGCCGGGGTTGTGGGCGTAGTAGGAGTAGTCGGAGAGCACGTGGAGAGCCCTGGCACCGACGATGGCCGCCACGATGACCCACACGAACATCCCCGTCACCCACTGCCAGGGATACCCGGCTTTGCGCAGCCGTCGCTCGGTGTAGCGCAGTCCGAACCAGAAGGTCAGTGCCAGCCCGATCCCGTAGGTGTGTACCTCGAGGAACCAGATGTGGAAGGCGACGGGAATGGGTCTCATGGGGGAGGTCTCAATGTCAATGGCGCCCGTCCAAGGGCGCCAGCGGCTCCCTCCCAGTATGCCCCAGGTGCCCGGTAGGGTGGAGGGCGGCACGCGGTCGATGAGTCATGGGGGAGCCAATGGGAGCGCTTTCGGGGAAGGTGGCGGTCGTCACCGGGGGTGGATCGGGCATCGGCCTGGCTTCGGCCACCCGGCTGGCCGATGCCGGGGCGTCGGTGGCGCTGGTGGATCTCGACGGGGATTCGGCGGAGCGGGCGGCCGCCGGGCTCGGTGGGATCGGTGTCCAGGCCGATGTCGGCCGATCCGATGCGTGGCCGACCATCATCGACACCGTCACCTCCCGATTCGGGGGGATCGACCTGGCCCACCTCAATGCCGGCGTTACCACCGGTGAGGCCGACATCACCAAGGTCACCGACGACATCTACCGGCGGGCCGTGGGCGTCAACATCGACGGCGTATTCTTCGGCGTGCGGGCGGTGGCGCCGGCCATGGCCGCCCGCGGCGGCGGTGCCATCGTGGCCACGGCGTCGCTGGCCGGTCTCATCGGATTCTCCCCCGATCCCGTCTACTGCCTGACCAAACACGCCGTGGTCGGCCTGGTCCGGTCGCTCGGCCCCCAGTTGGCCGAGCATCAAATCACCATCAACGCCGTCTGTCCGAGCATCGTGGACACACCCCTGATCGACGATGTCCGCGAGGTGCTGCAGACGAGCGGGTTCCCCCTCATCGACGTGTCCGCCGTGTCGGAGACGGTGGTCGATCTTCTCTCCGGTGGAGAGACCGGGCAGGCCATGGTCATCCAGGCCGGCCGGGAAGCCCTCGCCTTCCGGTTCGCCCGGCCGCCCGGACCGCGGGACTGGAGGCACGGTGGGCCAGATGCCTCCGAGCGAGATGGCCGCCCACGATCAGGGTTGAGGCAAAGGCAGGATCGGGCGGGGCGGAAAGGTCGGGAAGGGTCAGCCGACCCGGCCGACACCGGCGAAGCCGTCGCCGGTACGGACCCCGGTGATGTGGACCACCTGGCCGGTCTGGGGCGCCTCGATCATCTCGCCGCCCCCGACGTACATGGCCACATGCTGAGACCCGTCCGTTCCGTAGAACAGGAGGTCGCCGGGCTGGATGTCGGCCAATGGGATCTGGGTGGTGGCCTCGAACTGTGCCCCCGACGTGCGAGGGAGCGACACCCCGGCCTGGCGCCACGACCACTGCACGAGCCCTGAGCAGTCGAATCCGACCCCCGGTGTCTCACCGCCCCACACGTAGGGAACTCCAAGCTGGCTCTCGGCCGCCTGGATGGCTCCGGCCGCTCCGGGTGGGACAGGCGGAGGGTTGGCTGCCGACGACAGGACGGCGCCCCCGCCCCCCTGGGGGCTGGAACTGGTGTTGGTCGTGGACCTGGCCGCCTGGGCCTGTTGGGCCGCGGCCAGCTTGGCGTTGAATGCCGCCGTGGCCGCGGCCTTTGCCGCTGCTGCCGCTGCCGCCTGTTGCTGCTGTACCAGCGTCTGGATGTTGGCGTTCACGCTGGCCAGCGTGTGTTGATCCTGTTGGACCAGGGCGTTGGCCTGATTTTCCGAGGCGGACAGATTGTTGCGGGTGGCGATCTGCTGGGACTGCTGTTGTTTGAGCGAGTTCTGGGTGGTCTCGAGCTGGGTCTGAGCGGTGTGGAGGTTGTCGATGGTGGTGGTGACGTTGCCGGTGGCGATAGCCAGATACTCGGAGCGGACATCGCTGGTGTTGGGGTTCCCCGAGAACATCTGAGTGATCCCGTTGTTGGTGCCGCTGCTGGTGTAGTCGACGATGGCCTGCTTCCGGAGCTGGCGATGGTCCTTGGTCACCTCGGCTTGGTCCTTGCCCACCTCGGCCTGGTTGGCTGCGATCTGGCCAGCCAACTGGGACAGCTGGAAGTCGGCCGACTGCACCTGGTTGGTGAGGCCCTGGATCTGACCCTGGGTGGCCTGGATCTTGGCCGTGATCGCCGCAGCCTGGGCTTGATCGTCTGCGATCTGGTCAGCTGAGGCCGGACGCGAACACGAAAGGATGAAGCCGCTGATGCCCAATGTGACCGCCAGTGCCGCGACGGAAATGGCGCGCCTGCGATTGTTCATTCGGTTAGGAGCGGGGGCACACGGCTCTGACGTCGAGTACTGCTCGGCGTGAGTCATATCGCCCTACTGTCTAGTCCAACGAGCTCGTGACCACAAGCACGAGAGCAGGCACCGAGTTCGTGAGCTGGGGTTTCGCGAATTCTCCCTCAGAAAGTTGAGGGAGAATACCCTGCGCAACCGGCGTTGTCTGTGATCTATATGCCAGTATCACTGGGTCGGGAAAGTCGGCCTTCGGGTCCGTCGGAGAAGGGTCTTCGAGCATGGGTGAAATCGTCGAATTCGCGAGCAACGGAGGCAGTGGCAGCGGCTACCTCGCCACACCGGCCACCGGGTCTGAGTCGACATCCGGGATCATCGTCCTCCAGGAGTGGTGGGGGCTGGTCGACCAGATCAAACGCACCTGTGACCGCTTCGCCGACGCCGGGTTCACCGCGCTCGCCCCCGATCTGTACCACGGCACCAAAGTGCCGCTCACCGAGCCGGACGAGGCGGGCAAGCAGATGATGGCACTCGAGATGGAGACGGCGGCCAAGGATCTCAGCGGCGCGGTTGACGAACTCATCAGACGCACGGGGCGGCCCGAAGTCGGCGCCATCGGGTTCTGCATGGGAGGCGGCCTGGCCCTGGTGCTGGCGACACAGCGTCCTGACGCGGTGAAGGCGGTGGTTCCCGCCTACGGCCTGATCCCCTGGCCCGACGTCCAGCCCGACTACGCACGACTCGATGCCGCCGTCCTCGGCCACGCCGCCGGAGAGGACGATTACTTCACCCCCGACGCCGCCCGTCAACTCGAATCGGAACTTCGGGCACTCGGGAAGTCCGTCGAGTTCCACATCTATCCCGCCGCCGGCCACGCCTTCTTCAACGAGGACCGTCCCGAGGCCCACCACGCCGAGTCGGCCGAGCTGCTCTGGGACCGCACCACCGAGTTCTTCCGCGAGACGCTGGGCTGAGCCCGAGTGGCCGAGCCAGGTCTCGTCGAGGACTATCTGGCGCTCGGCCTTCGGCTCGGCCGGCACATCGACGGGCTGGTCGATGCCTACTACGGGCCGGCGGAGTGGGCGTCTCGGATCGAGACCGAGCCGAAGCTCTCCCCCGAGCACCTGGCGGCCGAGGCCCGGGCGTTGCTGGCGGAGATCGAGTCCGGTGCCCCCCTCGACCCCGCCTCGGTGGCCGGGTCCGGCGGCTCGGACGGGTCGGCCCCGGCCCGGCGGCACTGGCTCGCAGCCCAGGTGGTCGGATTGCAGACCACCGCCCGCAAGCTGGCCGGCGAGGAGATCGGCTACGCCGACGAGGTGGAGGCCTGTTACGGGGTGCGGCCCACCCGGGTGGACGACGAGGTGTTGGCACGGGCCCACCGCCAGCTCGACGGGGTGTTGCCGGGTTCGGGAGCGCTGGCCGAGCGCCTGGTGGCATGGAGGGAGTCCCACGCCGTGCCGGTGGACAAGCTCCGTCAGGCCATCGACAGCCTGGCCGAGGACCTCCGCCACCGGACCAAGGTGCTGTTCGGCCTGCCCGAGGGAGAGCGGGTGGACTTCGAGCTCGTCACCGACCAACCGTGGTCCGGGTTCAACTACTACCTCGGCGACCTGCGGAGCCGGGTGGCCGTGAACACCGACCTGCCGGTGCTCTCCACCGGCCTGGCCCATTTGGTGGCCCACGAGTCCTATCCCGGCCACCACACCGAGCACACCCGCAAGGAGGTCGGGCTGGTTCGTCGCCGGCGCTGGTGGGAGGAGTCGATCTTTCTCGTCGGGACCCCGCAGTGCCTATTGGCCGAGGGCCTGGCCGATCTGGGTCTCGAGGTGGTGATGGGGCGTCGCCCCGAGTCCATCGTGGCCGATCATCTCCGCCCGCTCGGGATCCGTTATGACGCCGAAGTGGTGGCGGCGGTGGCCGAGGCCGGCGAGGCGTTGGGCGCGGTCAGACAGAACGCCGCCTTCCGGCTCCACGAGGACGGGGCGGATGTCGACACGGTGACGGCCGAGGTGGCCCGTTGGGGCCTGCAGTCGCCGGATCGGGCGGCCAAGGCGGTCGAGTTCCTCACCCACCCGACCTGGCGGGCCTATCTCACCTGCTACGTCGAAGGACTGCCCCTGTGTCGGGCCTTCGTCAACGGCGATCCGGCTCGGTTCGACCGCCTCCTGTCCGAGCAGCTGACGCCCGACGTCCTGACCGGACAGATCCGCTCGGACAGGGTCGATGCCGCCGGCGCCTCCGAGCGCTGATCGGCCCCACCAGGGGATCGACGCGCTGGGCCCGGGGACCATTTGGGCCTGACCCCCCCGGGGCCGTACCATTCGGGCATGTCCGAACGCTCACGCTACCTTCCCCGCCGCTCGTGCATGTCCTCTCCCGGGTCCAATGAGCGGTTCCTCGCCAAAGCCCCCACCGTGCCCGCCGACATGAGCTTCCTCGACCTCGAGGACTCGGTGGCCCCACTGGAAAAGGAGGCGGCCCGGGCCAAAGTTGCCGACGCCATCAAGAATCTGCCCTGGGACGATCGGGTCCTCTGCGTGCGGGTCAACGCCTGGGACACCGAATGGACCTACGGCGACGTGATCGAAGTGGTGTCCACCGCCGGAGAGCGGCTCGACGAGCTGATGTTGCCCAAGGTGCAGACGGCGGCCGAGGTGGTGGCCCTCGATCTGCTGCTCACCCAGGTGGAGAAGAAGGCCGGCCTCCCCGTCGGCCACGTCGGGATCGAGGCCCAGATCGAGACCACCGGCGGGCTGATCAACGTGGAGGAGATCTGTGCCGCCTCACCCCGGCTCGAGACCATCATCTTCGGCCCCGCCGACTTCGCCGCTTCGATGGAGATGCCGGTGCTGACCGGCGGGGTGTCCATCCCCGAATACCCGGGCGACCACTTCAACTATGTCTTCTCGAAGATCCTCATGGCCGGACGGACCAACGGGCTCCAGGTCATCGACGGCCCCTTCCTCAAGATCCGAGAGCTCGACAGTCTGCGGGAGTTCTCCCAGCGCACGAGGGTGCTCGGGTACGACGGCAAGTGGGCGCTCACCCCTGACCAGGTGGGGGTGCTCAACGAGGTCTACTCGCCGACACAAGAGCAGTTCGACCGGGCCTGGGACATACTCGACGCCTACCGCAAGGCCACCGAGGACGATCGCACCGGTGCCGTCATGTTCGGCGACGAGATGATCGACGAGGCCTCCCGGAAGATGGCCACCAAGTTCGTCACCCGGGGCGAACGGGCCGGACTGACTCGCTCGGCCGACTGAGCCCCCGGTCCGGGTCCGCCGGACCCGGTCGACCGTTGTCCCGGTCGGCCCCCGGCAGATGAGCATGCGGCTCAGGGCTCAGAAGGTGAACTCCCGGTGCCACTCGTCGAGGACGGTGTAGTCACCATGGACATCGACCGGGCTCAACGTCGGCCGGTGGTAGAGGGTCAGCTCCAGGTCGCTGGCGGTTCCGCTGACGATCAGATTGCTTCCCTCGGGCGGCGTCTCGTCCTGCGACGTGCGGGAAGCCACGATCCGCTCCGGTTCCAGCGTGATCAACCACTCGGTGCCGACGTCGCTGGACCGGAGGGCGAGCACCCGTCCCGACCCTTTGCCCGAGTGGTCGCGACTGGTCACGAGGACGTCGAGCACCTCGTCGATGCCGTCGGCCGCCAATTCCGTCGGGATGGGAGTGCAGATACCGCGGGACGCCTGAGCGTCATAGCGGTGCACGGCCAGCTCGTGGGCGCTGCGCCGGGCCACGAACCCGGCGGTGTGATCAGCGTCGAACCACGTCCACACCGGAGTAGCCGGCGCAGTCGACGCCAGTCCGTCGATGAGCGCGGAGCAGGCCGACGTCATCCAGGCCACGAGCTCCTCGTCCTCGGTGGGGG
Organism: uncultured Acidimicrobiales bacterium; assembly: GCA_963747825.1. Lineage (GTDB taxonomy): Bacteria > Actinomycetota > Acidimicrobiia > Acidimicrobiales > RAAP-2 > Bog-756. Next base: position 556,763 of record CAVVGQ010000007.1, on the reverse strand, counting down.
GCTCGGGAATCGGCGGTTTGGGCCGCCCGGTGGCCTCACACAGGACGTGGCACCAGAATCCCGAGAAGTTCCCGACGTGGACGGCCAGGTCCCTCACCGTCCATCCTTCGCAGGTGGGAACCAGGTCGTCGGTGGCGCCGGACTCCAGTGCGAACGTCAATGCTCCGCTTTCCGCTCGGACGGCCTGCACGAGGGAGTCGTAGTCCATGCCGATCACGGTAGCCGGGCCGCGCCGCTCGGGCCGCCGATCAGGTCTTGGCCTCGCTCACCAGCCGCCGGGCGATCACCTTGAGGGCCAGAGTCTCATCGGCACCTTCGAAGATGGACAGCACCCGGGCGTCGACGAAGTAGCGGCTCACCGCGAACTCCTCCGCGTAGCCCATGCCACCGTGGATCTGGAGTGACTCCCTGGTCACCCATTCGGCCGCCCGGCACACGTAGGCCTTGATCATCGACGCCTCGAGCGAGCCCTCGCCCTTGGACATCAGGCGGGCCACCTCGTAGGCGGACTGGCGGGCGGCCTGGATCAGGACGGCCATCCGGCCCAATTTGGCCCTCGTCAGTTGATAGTCCGCGATCGGCGCCCCGAACACCACCCTGCTCTCGGCGTACTCGAGTGCGGCCTCGTACGAGGCCTGCATCACGCCGATGGCCCGGGCCGCCGTCTGCAGCCGGCCGTTTTCGAAGCCCTGCATCTGGAGGTAGAAGCCCTTGCCGAGGCCCTCGGGTCCCCCGACCAGATTCTCGTCGGGTACGAACCAGTTCTCGAAGGCCACCTCGTAGGAGTGCATGCCCCGGTAGCCCAGCGTGTCGATGGCGCGTCCCTCCATGCGCCCCGATGAGTCCGCCGGGCGGCCGCCCGATCCGGCCTCCTGGTTGAACAAGAACCCGTGTCCTTCGGCCTGTGGTTTCTCCACCAGGAAGAGCGAGAGGCCCCGATGGGCCTTTGACCTGTCGGGGTCGGTCCTGGCCAGCAGCATGAGCACGTCGGCCCGGGCCGCGAACGTGCACCACGTCTTCACCCCGTTGATCAGCCATCCGCCGGTGGTGGGTGTGGCGGCGGTGATCACGCCGGCCACGTCGGACCCGAAGTCGGGCTCGGTGACGGCGACGGCTCCCATGACCTCGGCGGTGGCCAGCTTCGGCAACCACTCGAGCTTCTGCTCCTCGGTCCCCCCGTGGATGAGGGCCCGGGTGAGTATCTCTGGACGGGTGATCAACGAGCCCCCGGCTCCGAGCGACGCCCACGAGAGCTCCTCGGTGGCGACCACCATCCCCATGTAGTCGGCCTCGCCTCCGGTGGCGAAGCCCCCGTACTCCTCGGGTACCGACATCCCGAAGCCGCCCATCTCGGCCATTCCCTCGATGATCTCCTCGGGTATGTCGGTGTTGGCCCGATGGATGTGCTCGGCCCGGGGCCGGATCTGTTCTTCGGCGAACCGGTGGAAGGTCTCGCGTACCAACTCGAAGTCGGCGTCGAGGTGGCGATCGCCCTGCTGATCTGCCAACGACGCCAGGAAGGTCGGATCACGAAAGGTCGCCACGAACCTCTCGGCCGGTGCCATCCAGTCGGCGGGTACTCCCCACTCCTCGGTCCGTCCGACGGTGCGCACGGCTAGATCGGCAACGGCATCGGCGGTGAAGGCGCAGGCGATGCGGGCTTCGGTATCCCCGTACGAGCCGTAACCGAGTACCGCCTCGGCGGTGCGCACGCCGGCGGCGGCATGGGCGATGTCGTAAGCCATGACCTGAGCCACGTCCGGCCCGCCCGCCGCCACCAGCGAGGCAATGCCGATGTCGAGGACCGACCGGGCCACGGCCACGGCCTCGGCAGCGGCGGCGAGATGGGGATCGGGCAATGCGGTGTCGGTCACTTTCCAAGGTTACCGAAGCGTCAGGAGCCCAGCCGCCGGGCCGGCGCCACCGGTGCCGGCTCAGGCCGGGGGGACTTGGGCCACCACGGTGACCAACGGCGCCAGAACCACCGGGTCGTTCCCCGGGTCGACCTCGGTCAGGAGCTTCAGGTAGTCCGCCACCGGTCCCGGTCCGGCGCCGGCCGGAGCCTCGGCCCAGGCGTCGACGGTGATCAGGCCGGCATCGTGTGCCAGTGATGGAAGCAGGGCGCCGATGTCGGGATGCCGGGCCGAAGGCATCGAAAACGGGCGTCCGTCGATGCGACCTGCCGTGGTGATGGGTTCCTGGGCCACCACCCAGCCTCCCGGACGGACCGTGTCTGCCATCCGGGTCAGCACGACAGCCGGATCGTGCACGTGCAACAGCAGGAACCGACAGAACGCCAGATCGACCAATTTCGGGCAACCTCAGGTCCTCACCGGCCTGGGTGATGGCCAGCACCTGGCTGTGGGCCGCCGCGGCTTCGGCCACCTCGTCGCGGGCGGTGGGATCGCTGTCCACCGCGTAGACCCGCCCCTCCTGTCCGACGATCTCGGCCAGTGCCACCGTGACGTCGCCTCCGCCGGCACCGACGTCCACACAGGTCCATCCGGGTCCGAGTCCGAGGCGGTCGAGGGCGGTGGCAAGCGGTCGGCGGTAGACGTCGTCCCTCAGCCCGCGGAGCTCCATCGGGCCAGGTTACCGGCCCGGTGGGATCGGTCCCCTCCGCACCGACGCCCATGAGGTCACGCCGGGAGTTGCCCCGTGATCCTGCGTCCCGGCTGTCGCCCAGCCGGTAACCTCGTCTTCGTGCGAGTGACCATGATGCTGTGCGATGCCGCCCAAGTGTCGGACGGCAAGCTCTACGTGCTGGGAGGCGGCTGGAGCATGACCGGCCCCGACCCGGTGCCGTCGGCCATCGCCTTGAAGATCGACGTCGGTTGGCACGAAGCGGAAACGGCGCACCACTGGGAGCTCTTCCTCGAGGACGCCGACGGTCGTCCGGTACTGGTGGACACGCCCGAGGGCGAACACCCCGTCGAGGTACGCGGCGAGTTCACCGTCGGCCGGCCCCCGGGGATCCCCGAGGGTTCTCCCATCGACGTGGCCCTGGCCGTCAACCTCGGACCGCTGCCGCTGACTCCCGGCACGCGGTACACCTGGCGCATGGCCATCGACGGAGAGTCCCAGACGGATTGGGTACTCGGATTCACCACCCGGCCCACGCTGGTGCGGGAGTGAGGCGGCGGCCCCGGTGACAACCTTCGAGCGCCCGTTCGGCCGCTACTACGAAGACTTCGAGCCCGGCGACGTCTACCGCCACTGGCCGGGCAAGACGATCACCGAAGCCGACGACCATCTGTTCTGTTTGATCACGATGAACCACCATCCCCTGCACATCGATGCCTGGTTCGCCGAGCACGAGACGGTGCAGGGCAAGAACGTGGTGGTGGGCAACCTGGTGTACTCCCTGGTGTTGGGGATGAGCGTTCCCGACGTGAGCGGATCCTCCATTGCCAACCTCGAGGTCGAGTCCCTGATCCATCGGGCACCGACGTTCCACGGTGACACCATCTACGCCGAGACCAGGGTCATCTCGAAGGTCGAGTCCAAGTCGGTGACGATCGCGGCATCGTCACCGTCGAGACCAAGGGATTCAATCAGCGGGGAGAAGAAGTGTGCTTCTTCCGTCGCAAGGTAATGGTGTGGAAGAAGGCCGGAGCTCCCGTCCGCCAGCGTCCCTACGGGGACGACGTCTGGGGTTGAGCGGAGCGGCCCGCCCGATCCGGCCCGGCGCACAGGTTCGTGCCATCGGGCGGGCAATCGATTCGTGGGGAGGGGCTCTCGGCTCCGACTCGCGGCGACCCGACCTGCCGTGGCGTTCCAGCCGTGACCCGTGGGCGGTGCTGGTCAGCGAGTTCATGGCCCAGCAGACCCAGCTGGCCCGGGTGATTCCCGCCTATCGGCGGTTCATGGTCGCCTTCCCGACCCCGGTGGCGTGCGCCCAGGCGTCTCTCGGATCGGTGCTCCGGGCCTGGCAGGGTCTCGGCTACAACAAGCGGGCCCGCAACCTCCACCGGTCGGCGGTGGCCATCGTCGCCGATCACGGGGGACAGGTTCCCTCCGATCTGGCCTTGCTGCTCAGCCTTCCCGGCGTCGGTGCCTATACGGCCCGGGCCGTCCTCGCCTTCGCCTTCGAGGCCGACATGGGCGTGGTGGACACAAACGCCGGACGGGTGCTCTCCCGGGCGGTGGCCGGGCGGCCCCTCCGCCCGGCCGAGGCCCAGGACCTGGTCGACACCATGGTGCCGGCCGGGAGGGGCTGGAGTTTCGGTCAGGCCCTGATCGACCTCGGTGCCACTCTCTGCGTCAGCGGCGACCCGAGCTGTCGCGCCTGCCCGGTCCGGCGCCGGTGCCGGTGGGCGGTAGCGGGGAGACCGGATCCTGATCCGGCCCGCGGTTCGGCGGGTACCACCGAGCCGCAGTCCACCTTTGAAGGATCTGACCGGCAGGGCCGGGGCCGACTGGTCGAGGCCCTGCGACGCGGGAGGATCGGTCCCCACCAACTGGCCCAGGTGGCCGGATGGCCCGACGATCCCGACCGGGTCGAACGGGTTGTCGACGGACTGGTCAGGGACGGACTGATCCTCCGTGACAACCAGGGAGGTCTTCGCCTGCCCTAGACGTGCCCGGTCGGCCCGGTCGGCCCGGTCGGCCCGGTCGGCATGGTCGGCCTGGTCGGCTCAGCCCGTAATGAACCGGAGGATGTGGGCGTTGACCTCGTCAGGACGCTCGACGTGGAAGAAGTGGCCGGCACCTCCGATGACGTGCATTTCCGATTCGGGCCCGAGGAAATCGGTCACCGGTCCGATCACATCGATACCCATGCATCCGTCGTCGGCGCCATGGAGATAGAGAGTGGGCTGGGGCGACGATTCCTGCCCCCGCGGCCTGGGCGGCAGCGGCGTTGGGCTCCTCGGGCGGCCCGGCGAACATGGCGCGGTAGCAGCCGATGGCCGCCCCCAGGCTCTCAGGGGTGGCAAGCGCCCTCTTCACCTGGGCGGCATCCCACGACCCGTCGTAGCCGGGGGACCAGTCGGCCCACAGTCGGTCGATGAAGGCGTAGTCGTCCCGAGCCACCACCATCTCGGCGAAGGGCGTCTGGAAGAAGAACACGTACCAACTCCGGCGAAGCTGGTCGTAGGTGAAAAACCCATCCGCCATCGAAGCCAGGGGCGGCACAGCCGCCGTGACCACTCGCCGCCACCGTTCCGGCTCGTGGGCGGCGGTGTTGTAGGCCGCCGCCGCTCCCCAGTCGTGGCCGATGATCACGGCGTCCTCCGGTGCCCCCCGACGCCTCGTGGAGGGCCCCGGCGTCCAGGGCCAGCGTCCCCGTGTCGTAGAGGCCGTCATTCGGAACCGAGGTCGGCGCATAGCCGCGGAGGTCGGGAGCCACCGCGTGGAACCCGGCCTCGGCCAGTCGAGGGAGCAGGTAACGCCAGGTGTGGGCGGTGTCGGGGAACCCGTGGAGGCACAGGGCCAGGGGGCCGTTGTCCGGTCCCTCGCAGGTAGGCAAACTCGATGCCGTTGGCGGTGATGGTGCGCTCGTCCATGGCCGGAGAGTACTCCGGAGGAGTGGGGCGTGACCGTGTTGTGCGGCTAGCCTCCATGCCTTGGTGAGGATCTCCTTCTTCGGTGTCCGGGGCTCGTGCCCGTGCTCGTCCGACCAGCTATCGCCGCTACGGGGGCAACACGTCCTGCGTGCTGGTCGAGGTCGAGGGGGAGCCGCCCCTTGATCATCGATCTGGGCACCGGACTGCGCGCCCTGGGCGAGCACCTGCAACGCGCCGCTGCAGGACGCAGGCCGACCCTCCACGCCAACGCCCTCCTGTCCCATCTGCACTACGACCACGTGCTCGGCCTTCCCTTCTTCGCCCCCATGCAGGACCCGGGTGCCGTCCTCGAAGTCTTCGGTCCCGCCCAGGAGCGGCGGCCCGCTGGCAGACGTACTCGCCGGCGATCGTCAGGCCGCCGTTCTTTCCGGTCCACATGGCCGAGTTCCGGGGCGAGCTCCGCTTCCACGATCTCGAGGGCACCGACGAGTTCGCCATCGGGGGATCAAGGTGAAGGTGCGGCCCATCCCGCACGTCGGCCACACTCTCGGATTCCGCGTCGAGGCCGACGGCCAGGTCCTGGCCTACCTCTCGACCATCAGGCGCCGGTCGACCGCGTGCTCGGTCGGACGCCAACGTGCTCGAGCTGTGCGACGGCGCCGACCTGCTCATCCACGATGCCCAGTACACCGAGGAGGAGTTCGCCGGCCTTTCCGACTGGGGCCACTCCACTGCCGCCTATGCCGTGCACGTGGCCAGCGAGGCCGGGGCCAGCGACTGATGCTGTTCCACCACGACCCGGCCCACTCCGACGACGACATCGATCGGATGCTGGCCGGCGCCCAGCGCGGCCGCCGCCGTCGCCGACCGGCTCGAGGTCGAGCGCGGCCACCGAGGGATCGTCGTCGACCTGGGCAAGGCTCTGACCGGTGAGCTTCGACGTCGGCTCGCGTTCAAAGAGGCCATGAGCCGGTTCACCACCGGCGTGACCATCGTTTCGGGTATCGAGGACGGCCACCCGGTCGGGTTCACCTGCCAGAGCTTCATCTCGCTCTCCATCGACCCCCCGTTCGTGGCCGTGGCCCCGGCCCGGACCTCCACCAGCTGGCCCCGGATCGCCCGGGCCGGGATTTCTGTGTCAATGTGCTGGGGGACCACCAAGAGGATCTGTGCCGGGGCTTCGCCGTCTCCGGGGGCGACAAGTTCGAGGGCGTGGACGTGGCACCCGGCCCCGGCCACCGGAGCCCCGGTGATCGAGGGCAGCCTGGCCTGGGTCGACTGCCGGCTGGAGCTGGTCCACGACGCCGGCGACCACGAGCTGATCATCGGCAAGGTACTCGACCTCGGAACCAGCGACGGGTTCCCCCTCCTGTTCTTCCGGAGCAAGTTCGCTACTCTTGCCCGGCACACCGGCGACGGAGAGACTCGAAGGAGTAGGACCCGTGCCGACATCAACGAGTCCGAGGTCATCGCCGACGTCATCGTGGTGGAGCCCGACGCCCACGGCGACGAGCGGGGACGATTCGTGGAGACCTACCGGCGGAGCTGGTTCCCGCTGGGTCGCGAGATGACCCAGGCCAACCGGTCGGAGAAGCAGGCCGGGGCCATCGTCGGGCTCCACTACCACCTGCACCAGGCCGACTACTGGTACGTGCTGCGGGGCACGGCCCGGGTCGTCCTCCACGACCTCCGCCAGGGCTCGCCGACCGACGGGGCCACCCTCACCCTCGACCTCGACGGCGACCACGACCGGGGACTGTTCATCCCACCGGGAGTGGCCCACGGCTTCGCCTCGCTGACCGACCTCACCCTCTGGTACCTGGTGGACAGCTACTACAACCCCGAGGACGAGCTGGGCGTGGCCTGGGACGACCCGGCCATCGGGGCCGACTGGGGCCTCGACCGACCCGGTCCTCTCGGCCCGAGACCAGTCCAATCCGCTGCGGTCGGAGATCCACCCGGGCGTCCAGCCCGCGGGCCGGCCTTCGCACCTGATCCGTCCGGGCAGCGAACCCGGCCCACCTCTGAAAGGCCCGGCCATGACGTCACGCGCCACCTCCGGATCGGCCACCGGCACCAAGGCCGACCGGCACCGGAAGGCCACCGGCACCCGGCCAGCGGCACCGAGCTGTCCCCGGACCGGCTGGGATCGCCCGGACGGGCGTGCTCGTGACCGGAGGAGGCTCGGGCATCGGACGCCAGACGGCCCTGGCATTGGCCGAGGTGGGTCGGCCGGTGGCCATCTGGGACGTCGACGCCGCCGGTGCCGAGGAGACGGCACGGTTGTGCAGCCAGCACGGCGTGACCACACACTGGACGGTGGTCGATGTGGCCGACACCGCGGCCATCGAGTCCGCCGTTCCCGGACCGAGCCGGGACTTGGGTCGATCGGTGGCTTCGTTCATGGCGCCGGTGTGTCGGGGGCGATGCCGCTCGACCTCATCGACGACGAGCTGTGGGACGCCACGCTGGACGTCAACCTGCGCGCCGGCGGTGATGATCTGCCGTGCCCTCATCGAGCCGTTCCGGCGGGCCGGCCCGGGCTCGGCGGTGGTGTTCATCTCCTCCGATCGAAGGACTCTTCGGCAGCGTCCTCCTGACCGCCTACTGCGCGTCGAAGGGCGGGGTGCTCGGCGTCATGCGCTCCATCGCCCACCGGTTGGCGGCCGAGGGCTTCCGGGTCAACGCCGTCTGCCCGGGGCGGTGGACACGCCGATGCTGGCCCCGGCCTTCGAGCTCCCGGGGTTCCGCGGACAGCTGGAGGAGCGGACCCCGCTCCACCGGGTGTCCACGCCCGACGAGATCGCCCGGCCCATCCGATTCCTCCTTTCCGACGAGGCGTCCTTCATCACCGGAACCCACCTGACCGATCGATGGGGGACTTACCGCCATCACCGCCATCTGACTGGGAGTACGACTTGCGATCAGGCATCATCTGAGGTCGGCGCCGTCCGGGTGGTCCCGGATCCCGCCCCGAGCGACCGGGCCTCGCTTCCCGCCGGTGGCCGCTCGTCGGGTTGAATGGTCGGGATGTGGATCGTCCTGGTCGCCCTGGTCTCGTCGCCGTCGTGGCCATCGTGGTGTTCCTCCGCCGGCCGGCGGGTGACGACCTCGACTCGGTGCGCAGCTACCACTCGGCCCTCGGCACTCTCGAACACCTCTCCGACCGCACCGGGAGTTCGCACGGTGACGGTGGTGGGCAGACCAGGCCGGGAGCAGGCAGAAACCAGGGTGGTGCCCCGGATACCGTCGCCGGCGACCCCGATGGCGGCACGCCAGGGTGGCACCGGCCGGTTCCCGTGCCGTCCGGGGCAACGACGAGTTCCCCGACCCCGGCACCCCGCTGGTCTTCGACGACGCCCCTCCCGAGGAGAGGCACGTGACGCCACCCTTCGTCGGCGAGGGGCTGGACCCCAGTTGTCGACCGGGCCCAGCGCCACGCTCTCGACTCGATGAACCACCGTCCCCGACGGTTCACGGCAGTGGCTGTCGTCGTGGCGGTGCTGGTGATCTTCGCCGCCCTCGCCTATGCCGGCAGCAAACACTCCACCTCCAGCGGGCATGCCAACGGCCGAGCGTCGACCACCACCTCGTCGGCAACCCACACTACGGAGGCGTCGTCTGCGGCCTCCCGCACCACCCAGCGGACGCGTCGAGGCGGTGCATCACGAGAGGGGCGACCAAGGTCGACCGCGCTCGACGGCCCCCTCTCGGATCGTGGCCATCTCGACCTCCGGGCCAACCGCGACCTACCCGGTGGTCGCCAACTCCTACCAGCTGCCGATTACTGCCTCGGGGCTGTGCTGGACCCTGGTCAAGTCGGCGACGTCTGGCGCCACATTGTGGGCCGGGACGCTGCAGGCGGGTGCGACCCAGGTCATCACCGCCACCGGGGCGACCGCAGTCGAGCTGGGCGCACCGCTCGGTAACGGTGACCGTCGACAAGGTGCCAGTGGTCCTCCCCGTCCCGTTCCGCACGCCCTTCGAGGCCATCTTCCAACCGGCCGCATCGGCCGCACCCACCACGTCCACCACGTCCGACCACGGACACCAGCACGAGCACCGGCCCCGCCGGCTCGACCGGCTGAAGCGGTCAGGATGTCCGGGGTGATCCGCCCGGGGCCAGCCCCTGGTCGGTGAGACCCAGAGCGTCGAGGATGAAGGCGTAGACGAACGCCTCGTCCTTCCAGGCGTCGTACCGGCCCGAGGGTCCACCGTGACCGGCACCGAGTTCGGTCTTCAGCAGCACCCGGTTCTCGGGGTTGGCCGCCCGCAGCTTGGCCACCCATTTGGCCGGCTCCCAGAACCCGACCCGGGGATCGGACAGGCCACCGGTGGCCAGGATGTCCGGATACCGCACCGGGCGGCCGGCGTCATCGACGGACCGAACGTTGTCATAGGGAGAGTAGGACTTCATCACGGCGTAGATCCCGGCGTCGTCCACCGGGTTCCCCCACTCCTCCCACTCCAACACGGTGAGGGGGAGGGTGTCGTCGAGGATGGTGGTCAGGCAGTCGACGAACGGCACCTCGGCGACGACCGCCCGGAACAGGTCGGGTGCCAGGTTGCACAGCCGCACCCATCAACAGGCCCCCGGCGCTCGCTCCCCGGGCCACCAGTTGGGCGGGCGACGTCAACCCCTCGTCGATCAAGAACCGGGCACATGCCACGAAGTCGGTGAACGTGTGTGGTTTCGCCGCCAGCTTTCCCTGCTCGTACCAGCGCCGTCCCATTTCCCCGCCACCCCGGACGTGGGCGATGGCGAAGACGAATCCCCGGTCGAGCAGGCTCAGGCGAAGCGATGAGAAGGTCGGATCGATCGACGTCTCGTAAGACCCGTATCCATATAGGAGGCAAGGCGACCCACCCGGGGTCGACCCCGTCAGATCCGGCCGGTAGACCAGGGAGATCGGCACCTCGGTGCCGTCGTCGGCCCGGGCCCATCGACGCTCGGTCCGGTAGTCGCCGGAGTCGAAGTCGCCGAGCACCGGCTGGCGCTTCCGCAGTGCCAGGTCTCCCGTCTCGAGGTCGAGATCGAAGACCGACCGGGGCGTGACCAGCGACGTGTACTCGTATCGGAGCGTGGTCGAGTCGTACTCGGGATTGGCTCCGGCCCAGACCGTGGAGGGCGACTCGGGCTGGTCGACAGTGGAAGAGGCGCCGGTGGCGGCGTCGATCACCCGGAGTCGGGTCTCCCCACCCGCCCGTTCGTACACCACCAGGTGGCCGGCGAACGGGTCGACGCCGTCCAGCCTCACATCGGGCCTGGCCGGTATCACCTCACGCCAGTGGTCGCGGCCGGTGGCGTCATCTGGTGCCTCCATGAGCCGGAAGTCCTCGGCGTCGTCGTTGGTGACGATGAGGAACCGGCTGGCCCGCCCGAGTTCGGGGTCGCCTCGGTCGTGATCGACGCTGTACTCGACGCCTTGGCGTCGTGGTTCGATGACCGAGAACGAGCCGAGCGGCTGTTCGGCCGGGAGGGCCCACAGCTCCGAGGTCACCTTGGAGTCCAGGCCCATCAGGATGTAGCGGTCGTCCTTCGTCCGGCCGATCCCCAGATAGAAGCGGTCGTCCGGCTCTTCGTAGACCAGTGCGTCTTCCCCCGGGTCGGTGCCCACGAGGTGGCGCCACAGCTGGTAGGGACGCATGGATTCGTCGACCCGGACATAGAAGACCGTGGCGTTGTCGTTGGCCCAGGCCACCCCGTACGAGGTGTCCTCGATCGACTCGGGGGACAGGGCGCCGGCCGTCAGGTCTGCGAAATGCATGGTGTAGCGCTCGCCGCCCGAGGTGTCCGTGGAGTACGCCAGCCAACGATGGTCGGGACTGATCTCCAGATTTCCCAGGGCGAAGTAGTCGTGACCGGTTGCAAGTCGGTTCTCGTCCAGCAGGATGTGCTCGCCCTTGCCCTGGATTGCGGCTGCAGTGACCGGCGCCCGGCAGTGGATCCCATAGCTGGCTCCCTCCACGGTCCGGGTGTAGTAGAGCCACGGGCCCTTGCGGACGGGAACGGAGAGATCGGTCTCCTCGATGCGGGCCACGATCTCGTCGAACAGGGCCGCCTGCAGGCTCTCGGTTCCCGCCGTCATCGCTTCGGTGTAGGCGTTCTCCGCCTCCAGGTGGGCAATGACCTCGGGATCGTCCTTGTCCCTCAGCCAGAACCAGTCGTCGATCCTGGTGTCGCCGTGGGCGGTGAGCTCGACCGGGCGCCGTTCGGGGGAAGGGGGAACCGGAGCCGGGGTCACCCGACTGTGGGGCAACGGGGGCGGCGGGGATGGTTCCGAGCGGGCGGCATCGGACCAGGATGGCACGCGGTCCCGGTCACCTGGTTGCCCGGTCGCACCCGGAGGCGAAACCCGGGTGTGGCGATGACCGTACCGGGAGGTGCCAGGGGTTGTTACTATCTAAGTAGGAGAAATGTGCCGTCCACACGGATGGCGTCTCGGGAGCCCATATGACCACAACCGATCTCGACCTCGGAAAGTACAAGCTCGGCTGGTCGGACGAAGAGGATTACGTCTTCAAGCCCAAGAAGGGGCTCAACGAGTCGATCGTCCGCGAGATGTCGGCGATGAAGAAGGAGCCGGAGTGGATGCGCGACTTCCGGTTGCGGGCCCTCCAGCGGTTCGAGAAGCGCCCGATGGCCGAGTGGTTCGCCGTCAACATGCCCGATCTCGACTTCGACGACATCTACTACTACATCAAGCCGACATCGGGGCAGGTGGAGGACTGGAACGACCTTCCCGACGCCATCAAGAGCACCTACGAGAAGCTGGGCATCCCCGAGGCCGAGCGGAAGTACCTCGCCGGCGTCACCGCCCAGTACGAGTCCGAGGTGGTGTTCCACCGGAACCGTGAGGATCTGGAGGCCCTGGGCATCATCTTCTGCGACATGGACACCGCAGTTCGCGAGTATCCCGACCTGGTCCGTAAGTACTTCGGAAAGATCATCCCCCCCAACGACAACAAGTTCGCGGCCCTCAACTCGGCGGTGTGGTCGGGTGGATCGTTCATCTACGTGCCGCCGAACGTGGTGGTCGACCAGCCCCTGCAGGCCTACTTCCGAATCAATGCCGAGAACATGGGTCAGTTCGAGAGGACCCTCATCATCGCCGACGTCGGCTCTCAGGTGCACTACATCGAGGGCTGCTCGGCGCCGGTGTACACCAGCGACTCGCTCCATTCGGCCGTAGTCGAGCTGGTGGCTCTCGAGGGCTCCCGGATCACTTACACCACCATCCAGAACTGGTCGAACAACGTGTACAACCTGGTCACCAAGCGGGCCCGGGCCGAGGCCGAGGCCCACGTGGAGTGGATCGACGGCAACATCGGCTCCCGGCTCACCATGAAGTACCCCTCGGTCTACCTGATGGGCCCGAAGGCCTCGGGCGAGGTCCTGTCGGTGGCCTACGCCGGGGCGGGCCAGCACCAAGACGCCGGGGCCAAGATGTACCACTGCGCCCCCGAGACCACCTCGACCATCGTCTCCAAGTCGATCTCGAAGGATGCCGGCATCACCACCTATCGGGGAAAGGTCCATGTGGACGAAGGGGCCAAGCACGCCAAGAGCTTCGTGCGTTGCGACGCCCTCCTCCTCGACGACACTGCGGTGTCGGAGACCAAGCCCTACATGGAGGTCGGCGAGCGGGACGCCCGGATCGGGCATGAGGCCACCGTGTCAAAGGTGGGCGACGACCAGCTCTTCTATCTGATGAGCCGGGGCCTGTCCGAGACCCAGGCCATGGGCATGATCGTCAACGGGTTCATCGAGCCGATCACCCGGACCCTGCCCATGGAGTATGCGGTCGAGTGGAGCCGCCTGATCGAGCTGCAGATGGAGGGCTCGGTCGGCTGATCGGTGTCGACAGATCCTGGCCACCCACGCAAGCAGTAGGTAAGCACCGGGCCGAGGAGAGAGGCAGAATGAGTCGATGCCGATGAGGGAAGAGTGCAAGCACTTCCAGAGCCGGACCTACGACTCGGGGGAGGTAGCCAGGTTCTGCATCCTGGACCTGGCTCCAGAGGCCCCGTGGAGGTGCCCGGACAATTGCCCTTCCTACGCCCCCCGGTTGGCCGATGTGGGCTGGTCGCACGGGTCGCTGGTGGAACCGGCTCTCGAGCCCATGCCCAATGTTCCGGGCGAGGAGGCGGCCAAGTTGCTCAGCCAGGCCGAGGAGATCATCGACGCCGTCGGGCCCGAGGTCCTCGCCGAGGTTCGCAAGGAGGACGAGCGCGAGGGCCGCAGAGACGGCCGCTGGTGGCGCCGCCGCCGGTGAGCATGGCCGGGCGGCGCTGAGCCGCCCCGGCCGGCCGCCGAGCTCAGGGGCAGGCTCGGGGCAGGGGCGGCGGCCGGTCAGCGCCCGGTGAAGACGCCGGGTCGCTTCTCCATGAAGGCCGCCATAGCCTCGGCCAGATCGTCCGATGCCAGAGTTCCGGCGTTCCAGGTGGCCACGTAGTCGAGGCCCTCGGCCACCGAGCGACCTTCGCTTGCGGTCAGCACGGCCTTGGTGCCCTGGACAGCCAGGGGCGAGTTGGCGCCGATCTCCTCGGCCAGCTGGCGGGCGTCGGCCAGGACGGCATCGGCGTCGGTGCTGACTCGGTTGACCAGACCGATCGACTCGGCCCGGGCCGCGGTGATGTCCATTCCGGTGTAGGCGAGTTCGGCCACGTGGCCCTTGCCGATGATGTGCGGGAGCCGTTGCAGGCTCCCGAGATCGGCCACGATGGCGACTTTGGCCTCGCGCACCGAGAATCGCGCGTCAGCACTGGCCAGGCGGATGTCGCAGGCGGCGATCAGGTCGACACCACCCCCGATGCAGTACCCGTGGACGGCGGCGATGACCGGTAGGGGACAGTCGGCCACCGCCGTCACCGATGCCTGGAGCCGGAGGATCTCGGTCCGGGCCGAGCGGGCCCGGGCCGCCATCGACGCTGGGGCGCCGTTGCCCGAGGTGGACGGACCGGTGAGCCCGGCCATGGCCACCAGGTCGAGACCCACGCTGAAGTGAGGACCCCGGGCCGCCACCACCACCACCCTCACCTGCGGGGTCGATTCGATCGCGGCCATGGCCCGGGGGAGATCTGACCAGAAGGCCGGACCCATGGCGTTGCGTTTTTCGGCCCGGTCGAGCCACAGGGTGGCCACATGGTCGTCGACCTCGATGGCCAGGACCTCGGAGTCGAAGGATGTGATGGACGAACCGGCGGGCGCAGTCATGCCCCCGAGCGTAGGCCGGTCGTCGCCCGACCGCCCGACCCCCCGACCGCCCGCCCGACCCGCCCCCCGAGCACCCGCCACCAGCCGTCCGATCAGCCTCGTCCGGCGGCCGGGCAAGGAGACCCGGGCGGGATGGAGCGGACAGTGCCGCCCGGTAGTATGGCACCCGAGGCTCGTAGATCGGGCCTCGTTTCGCGAGAGGCCCCTGTTCTGTCCATCTTCACCCCCGACTCAGCTGCCGTGCTGCCTGGTCCCTCGTGGCTGCGGGAGCGCCGCGTGGCGGCAGCGGAGACGTTCGCCTCCGGTCCCCTTCCCACCGAAAAGGACGAGGTATGGCGCTACGGCCGAATCGATCAGCTCGACTTCGACCGGTTCCACCCGGCGGGCATCGAGTCGGCCGAATCCTCCGGCGTTCCTGGACCCTCGCCCTCTGACCGTGTCCACTCGTTGGTGACCAGCCTCGGCCCGCGGGCCGGTCTCATGATCACCATCGACGGCGTGCTGGCCACCGTGGCCTCGTCCGTCGAAGACGACGCCCTGACACTCGGACGGGCCGCCGAACAGATTGACCCCGAGGCCCTGCTCGGCTCGGTGGTGGGTGACCCTCGGGACTTTCTCCTCTTGAACGACGCCTTCGCTGTCGACCCCCTGGTGGTCGACATAGCCGCCGGTGTCTCGATCGAGGACCCGATCGTGGTGGTCCACGTGGTCGGGGCGCCCAGTGGCAGCGCCGTATTTCCCCGGACGGTGGTCCGGACCGGCCGGGGATCGAGGTCGGCCGTGATCGAGATCGTGATCGATGTCGACGCCGGGCTCCTGGCCGGGTTGCCGGCCGGCTCCTCTCCCTCACCGGTCCGGGACGGCGAGGGAGACGCCGAGCGCCTGGTGATCCCGGTGAGCGAGATCCAGGTGGCCGACGGGGCCGAGTTGTCCTACGTCAGCGTGCAAGCCCTCGGTCCCCGGACCTGGCAACTCGCCCATCAGGCGAGCGCCATCGGTGCCGATGCCACCCTGGACAGCTTCGCGGTGGCGCTGGGAGGGAGCTACGCCAGGCTCAGAACCGACTCGGCCCTCCAGGGGGCATCGGGCACGAGCCGGCTCCGGGCTGCCTTCATCGGTCGCGACGATCAGATGCTGGACTTCCGCACCCTCCAGGACCACCGTGCCCCCCACACCACCAGCGACCTCTTGTTCATGGGAGCGGTGGCTGACCGGGCCCACTCCGTCTACAGCGGGCTGATCCGGGTCCGCCGGGGAGCGGTGAAGTCCGACGCCATGCAGACCAATCACAACCTGGTCCTCGACGAGGGTGCCCACGCCGACTCGGTGCCCAATCTCGATATCGAGGAGAACGACGTGAAATGCAGCCACGGTTCGACCGTCGGTCCGGTGGATGAGGATCAGCGCTACTACCTCGAGTCGCGGGGTGTCGACCCCGACATGGCCGAGCGACTGATCGTGGGCGGCTTCTTCGAGAACATCGCCGACCAGGTGCCGATCCCGGGCGTCCGGGCCACGGTCGGCCAAGCGCTGGCCGACCGGAGCGGCACCAACCATGCCTGAGCCCAGTTCCACCCAGACCGGTTCGGCCCAAGTGGTCCGGCTCTGCTCCCGTGACGACCTGGCCCCGGGCCAGGCCAGGCGGTTCGACGTCGCCGGCCTGCGAGTGGCCCTGGTCCGCATCGCTGACGACTTCTTCGCGGTGGGCGATCAATGTAGCCACGAGGACTACTCGCTGGCCGAGGGCGAGGTGTGGACGACCGAGTGCGAGATCGAGTGCTCCAAGCACGGGTCGACCTTCGATCTACGCAGCGGGGCGCCGTGCTCGCTCCCCGCCACCCGTCCGGTGCCGGTCTACGACCTCGTCTTCGAGGGCGATGACGTGTTGGTGGTGGTGCCGTGAGCACGGGGGAACTGCGCATCGAAGGGCTGAGGGCGGGTGTCCCCGGACGCGAGATCCTCTCGGGGGTGACCCTGACCGTGCGAAGCGGCGAGGTCCACGCGGTCATGGGGCCCAACGGGTCGGGCAAGAGCACGCTGGCTCACGTCCTGATGGGGCGACCCGGCTACGAGATCTTCGAGGGGTCAGTGACCCTCGACGGCATCGACCTCCTTGCCCTGCCCACGTGGCAACGGGCCCGGGCCGGCCTGTTCCTCGGCATGCAGCACCCCATCGAAGTGCCCGGCGTCTCCCTGGTGCGCTCGCTCACCGCCGCCCGGGCCCCGATCGCTTCCGGGTCGGCCGAAGGGCCGGGAACCGCCGTGGACATCGCCGACCGGTTGCGAGGCGAGGCCCACCGGATCGGGTTTGACGAGCGGTTCCTCGACCGTCCACTGAACGTCGACCTCTCGGGCGGGGAGCGCAAGCGGAACGAGACCCTGCAGCTGGGGGTGCTACGTCCCCGATTCGCGATTCTCGACGAGATCGACTCGGGACTGGACGTCGACGCCCTCGGCGCCGTCGGACGGCGGGTGGAGGAGGCCACGACCGAGTGGGGACTGGGCGTGTTGGCCATCACCCACTTCCGTCGGTTGCTCGACGTGTTGCACCCCGACGTGGTCCATGTGCTTTCGGGGGGCCGGGTGGTCGCCACCGGCTCGAGCGAGCTGGCCGAGCTGGTCGACCGGACCGGGTACGCCTCCTACAGCTGAGCCGCGTCCGAGGAGGCGGCTTCGCTCTCGTCGAGGCCCTGGGCCAGCGTGTTCCAGCTGAGAGTGGCGCACTTGATGCGGACCGGGAATTTCACGACACCCTGCAGAGCGGCGAGCTCGCCGAGGGCATCCACGTCGATGGCTTCTGGCTCGAGTTGCTCGACCGTGGCCCCGGATCCGTCCCCGTCGGTGGGGGCGGCCGAGGACGGGAGGGTGGACTCGTGGATGGACATCATCCCCTTGAACGTGTGGATCAGCGCCCGCACGTCGGGGACCGGCTTGCCCTTCACCGCAGCCGACATCAGTGACGCCGACGACTGGCTGATCGAGCACCCCGTTCCCGCGATCTTGATGTCGGAGAGGACGCCGTCCTTCACTTCGATGGTCACGACCACTTCGTCACCGCACAGTGGGTTGAAGCCCTCGAGCCGTTGGGCCGGTGGCGACTGGAGCTCGCCCCGGTTCCGGGGCGAGCGGTAGTGGTCGAGGATGATCTCGCGATAGAGGTCCTCGAGACCGGTCATCAGAATCCCTCAGTCGGGTGGGCGGCACCGTCGTGCCAGTCGGTACGGTTCACAGGCCCAGGATACTGGCCGGATGTCATCCGAAGAACGCTCCGGCCTCGGCCAGGGCGTTGGCCAGGGTGTCCACATCGGACTCGTCGTTGTACAGACCGAACGATGCCCTGGCCGTCGCATTGACCCCGAGGCGTCGCATGAGCGGCTTGGCGCAGTGGTGGCCGGCCCGAACGCACACCCCGTACTGGTCGAGGATCTGGGAGATGTCGTGGGGGTGGAGGTCCCGGAAGGCAAACGACACCACGCCACCCCGCGCCGTCGCATCGGGGGGACCGAAGATCCGGAGGTCGCTCCCGAAACGCTCCTCGAGGGTGGTCATGGCATAACGGGTCAGAGAGATCTCGTGGGCGCGGACGGCCTCCATGCCGACGGCTCGCAGGTAGTCGACGGCGGCATCCAGGCCGATGGCCTCGGTGATGGGCGGGGTCCCGGCCTCGAAGCGCCACGGGATGTCGTTCGGGACGAACCCGTCCTTGCGCACGTCGAGGATCATTTCGCCCCCGCCCAGGAACGGTGGCAGGGCGCTGAGCAGCTCCTCCCGGCCCCACAGCACCCCGATGCCGGTCGGGCCGAGCATCTTGTGGGCGCTGAAGGCGACGAAGTCGACGCCCAGGCCCCTCACGTCGGTGGGCAGGTGGGGGACGGACTGGGCGCCGTCGGCCACCACCACGGCGCCGGCGGCGTGAGCGACCTCGGCGATGCGGGAGATCGGGTTGAGGGTGCCGAGCACATTGGACATGCAGGTGACTCCGACCAGCTTGGCCCCGTCCACCAGCTGGTCGAGGTGGTCGAGGATGAGCTGGCCGTCGTCGTCGATCGGGATCCACCGGATGACCAGATCCCGTTCCTCGGCCAGCATGTGCCACGGAACGATGTTGGCGTGGTGCTCCATCTCGGTCAGCACGATGACGTCGCCCGACCGTAGGTGGGTGCGCCCCCAGGTGTGGGCCACCAGGTTGAGGGCCTCGGTGGCGTTCTTGGTGAAGACGATCTCGCGGGTCGGCTCGGGGGCGCCGATGAACCGACCGACGTTGTGGCGGGCGGCCTCGAACCGCCGGGTCGCCTCCTCGGCGATTGCGTACACCCCGCGGTGCACGTTGGCGTGGGTGGTCTCGTCGTAGGTCCGCATGGCATCGAGCACCTGGACCGGGCGTTGGGCCGAGGCGGCCGTGTCCAGATAGGTGATGGGATGTCCGTTCACCTCCCGGCCGAGGATGGGAAAGTCCTTACGGAGGGTGGCCACGTCGAGATCCGGTGCCGAGGTCGGCGAGGAGTCGGTGGGCGTCACCTCGACGCGGTCGGCCTGGTTCACGTGCGCCATGCGTCGTACCCCTCGATCTCCAGTTGTCGGGCCAGCTCGGGACCGCCCTCGGCCACGATGGCACCGTCGACGAGCAGGTGGACCCGGTCGGCGGCCAGTTCGTCCAGCATGCGTTGGTAGTGGGTGATGACCAGCACCCCGAGCTCGGGCCGGACCTCGCGTACGGTCTGCACGCCCCGGGCAACGGTCCGCAGGGCATCGACGTCCAGCCCCGAGTCGGTTTCGTCGAGGACGGCCAGCTGGGGCTCGAGGATGGCCATCTGGAGGATCTCGTTGCGCTTCTTCTCGCCACCGGAGAAGCCATCGTTCAGGTGGCGCTCGCCGAAGGCGGGATCCATGCCGAGCTTCTCCATCCACTCCATCATGATCAGGCGTACCTCGAGCACCGACATGTCCATGCCCCGACGGGCCGACATCGCCTGGCGCAAGAACTGGATGACCGGGACGCCGGCGATGGACTCGGGCTCCTGGAAGGCGAGGAACATTCCGGCCTTCCCCCGCACGTCGGTCGGCCAGGCCGTGATGTCCTCGCCCCGGAAGCGGACGGCTCCCGACTCGACCACGTAGGCGGGATTGCCGAGAAGCACATTGGCCAGGGTGGACTTCCCCGAGCCGTTCGGACCCATCAGGGCGTGGACCTGGCCCGACTCCACCGTGAGGTTGACGCCGGCCAAGATCCTTGAACCCTCGACGGAGACGTGGAGATCCTCGATCTCGAGCAGGGGGACGGTAGGGGCCGGAAGGTCTGGTGCTTCACTCGACACGCCTGTGATCTTAACCCCATTCCGTATTTTCCCCTACAAGAATAGGAGGAATTTGGACGAGAGCCCCCGCCACCCGATGATTACCCGGGCACCCGACCGGGCCGGTACGGTACCTCCATGGCCGACCCTTGGAATTTTGCCGGCCCGGTGGCCCAACTCGACTCCACGGCCGGGGTCGTGACCCTGGTCGACGAGTCCACTTTCGCCATCAGCGGGGGTGCCGGCGACATCAGCCCCGGGGCGGCCCAAGGCCTGTTCTTCCGCGACACCAGGATTCTCTCCCGATTCGAGGTCCTCGTCAATGGAGTCAGGACCGAACCGCTGGCGGCAGTGACCGACAATCCGTTCTCCTCGACCTTCGTGTCCCGTTGCCCCCCGCCGGCGGGCCGGGCCGACTCCACCTTGATGGTGTTCCGCTCCCGCTACGTCGGCCAGGGCATGCGTGAGGACCTCACCATCCGCAACTTCGGCAACGAACCGGCCCCGTGTTCGGTCGAGCTGCAGGTGGGCAGCGACTTCGCCGATCTGTTCGCGGTGAAGGAGGGACGCACCGGGACCGAGGTGCCGGGCAACCAGACGACCTCCTCGTTGAACCCCCCCGACGGAACCGGCGCCGACGACGGGCTGACCACCCTCACCTACTCCCACCGGCGGTCGAATGTGGTGAGGGGCATGGAGATCCGGTTCAACGATGCGACCAAAGTCGGCGTCGGCACCGCCACGTTCGATGTCGACGTGCCCCCCCGGGGCGAATGGTCCACCTGCATCGAGTTCGCACCGGTCATCGACGAGGTCTCCTTCGATCCGCGCTACCGCTGCGGCCAGTCGGTGGACCGGGCCACACCGACCGAGCGTTTGGCCCAGTGGCGTCGGCTGGTGCCCCGGGTCGAGACCGACCATCCCGGTCTGAAAGAGGTGATCGACCGGAGCAACGAGGACCTCGGGGCCCTGCGCATCTTCGATCCCGACTATCCCGAGCGGGTGGTGGTGGCGGCCGGTGCGCCCTGGTTCATGACGGTGTTCGGGCGCGACTCCCTGCTGACGGCGTGGATGGCGCTCCTGGTCGATCCCGATCTGGCCCGGGGCGTGCTGCAGACCCTGGCCCGGTTCCAGGGCACCGATGTCGACCCACGCCACGAGGAGGAGCCGGGCCGCATCCTCCACGAGATGCGCTTCGGGGCCGCCGCATCGCTCTCCCTCGGGGGCGGCAGCATCTACTACGGCACCGCCGACGCCACCCCGCTGTTCGTGATGCTCCTCGGCGAGATGCGGCGCTGGGGTGTGGCGCGTGAGATGGTCGACGAACTGCTGCCCAACGCGGCCCGGGCCATCGAGTGGATCGAACAGTTCGGCGACTCCGACGGCGACGGGTATGTCGAGTACAAGCGGTCGACCGACCGGGGACTGGCCAACCAGGGATGGAAGGACAGCTGGGACGGGATCCGGTATGCCGACGGCACGGTGGCCGAGGCGCCCATCGCCCTGTGCGAGGTGCAGGCCTACACCTACGGTGCCTACCTGGCCAGCGCCCACTTCGCCTTCGAGGTGGGCGACGCCGCCACCTACGATCGCTTCCGGGCCAAGGCCACCCAGCTCAAGGTGGCGTTCAACCGCGATTTCTGGCTGGAGGACAAGGGATGGTTCGCGGTCGGGCTCGACGCTGACAAACGCCCCATCGACTCACTCACCTCCAACATCGGCCATTGCCTGTGGACGGGCATCGTCGACGAGGACAAGGCCCGCCGGGTGGCCGAGGCCCTGATGTCGCCGGCCATGTTCTCGGGCTGGGGGGTGCGTACCCTGTCCAAGACCGGCGGCGGGTACAACCCGATCAGCTACCACTGCGGCTCGGTCTGGCCCCACGACACCGCCATCGTCGCTGCCGGGCTCGCCCGTTACGGATTCGACGCCGCCGCCCAGCAGCTGATCTTCGGTCTCATGGACGCGGCCCAGGCCCAGGGCGGGCGGCTGCCCGAGCTGTTCAGCGGTCTCGACCGGAACGAACTGTCGATCCCGGTGGGCTATCCCACCTCGTGCTCACCCCAGGCGTGGGCGGCGGCGTCACCGCTGTTGTGCCTGCGCACCTTGCTCCGCCTCGATCCCTGGGTCCCCTACGGGAAGACCTGGCTCTGCCCCAACCTGCCCGAGTGGATCGGCTACCTCAAGGTGGACGGCATCCCCCTGGCCGGCTCCCGGGTGACCATCGAAGTCGGGTCCGAGGTCCCCGGTGGGGTGGAAGTCAGCGGGCTCCCGTCCACCATCGAGCTGGTACGGGAGCCTCGCCGGCCGTCGACCGCGGTCTGATCAACGGCGGGCCCGGCTTTCCATCCCGGCGATCCAGGCTCACCAACCGCGATCGACCCATTCGTCGAGGTGGGGTGACTCGGCCCCGATGGTGGTGCCCGCCCCGTGGCCGGGGAGCACGATGGTGTCGGGGCCGAAGGTGGAGAACAGGCGGTTCTCGATGGAACTGATGATGGTGGGGAAGTCGGATCCCTCGAGCGCGGTGTTGCCCGGCCCTCCCGGAAAGAGTGTGTCCCCGGTGAACAGGAGCGGTGTGCCCTCGACCAGGAAGCACATCGACCCCCAGGTGTGTCCGGGAGTGGCGATGGTCCCGATGCGGAGCCTCCCCACCTCAAGGGTGGACTGATCCTCGAGGATCTGGTCGTAGGACGGGAGCATGCCAGCGTCGGCGCTGGTGACGGCGACGTCGATCCCTGCGTCGCGTACGGCCTCCACCGCCTGGATGTGATCCCAGTGCCCGTGGGTCTCGACCACCTGGTGCACGTTCAGCGCCCGGCACAGGTCGAGGAGCTTGTCGTGTTCGTTGGCCGCGTCGATCAGCAGGGACTCGCCCGTCGATCGGCACCTCAGGATGTAGACGTTGTTGTCGACGGGCCCGACCACCAGCCGGTGCACCTCGATGGACGTGTCCTCATAGTCAATGACGGTGGCGACCACTGGGGGCGGACCTCCTCAGGACTCGAGCGTAGTTGGCTCCTGGGACCTGTTGGTCATCGTCGCCGCCGTTCTGGTAGACAAACGGGGCACGACGTCCCTGCTCGGGGGCTTCCATGAGACGATGTCCCTGCTCGGGGACTTCCATGAGACGACGTCCCTGCTCGGGGACTTCCATGAGATGGAGAACACGATGAACTTCGCCTTCAGCGATGAGCAGGACGAGCTCCGCAGGGCCGTCAGGCGCTTTCTCGATGACAAATCGCCTGAGACCGAGGTTCGCCGGCTGATGGAGACGACCGAAGGCTATGACCCGGCCGTCTGGGCGCAGATGGCCGAGCAGCTCGGGCTCCAGTCGCTGACCATCCCCGAGCAGTTCGGCGGGTCGGGCTTCACCTACGTGGAGCTCATCGTGGTCCTCGAAGAGATGGGCGCGGCCCTGCTGTGTGCCCCGTTCTTCTCGACGGTGGCGCTGGCTGCCAATGCCATCCTCACCTCCGGTGATCAGAGCGCACAGGAGTATCTGCTGCCCGGGATCGCCGCCGGCGAGACCATCGGAACCCTGGCCTTCACCGAGGATTCGGGTCGGTGGGACTCCGCCGGCATCACCTTGACCGCGGCTCCTTCCGGTGACGGCTGGACGCTCAACGGGCACAAGTCGTTCGTGATCGACGGGGCCATTGCCGACCTCATCCTGGTGGTGGGCCGCACTCCGGCGGGCCTCTCCCTGTTCGGGGTGAAGGGCGACGCCGACGGTCTGGTCCGCACGCCGCTGGCGACCATGGACCAGACCCGCAAGCAGGCTCGACTGGAGTTCGCCGATACCCCGGCATGGTTGATCGGCGCCGACGGAGGGGCCGAGCCGGGCCTGTCGAAGACTCTGGACCTGGCCGCGGTGGCCCTGGCCGCCGAGCAGGTGGGCGGGGCCCAGCGGTGTCTCGACAGTTCGGTCGAGTATGCCAAGACCCGCATCCAGTTCGGCCGACCCATCGGCAGCTTCCAGGCCATCAAGCACAAGTGCGCCGACATGCTGTTGGAGGTGGAGTCGGCAAAGTCGGCGGCGTACTACGCCGGATGGGCGGCGGCCGAGGACTCCGACGAGCTGCCGGTGGTGGCCAGCCTGGCCAAGTCCTACTGCTCGGAGGCCTACTTCCACGCCGCCGCCGAGACCATCCAGATCCACGGTGGTATCGGGTTCACCTGGGAGCATCCTGCCCACCTCTACTTCAAGCGGGCCAAGTCCTCGGAGCTGATGCTCGGGGACCCGTCCTACCACCGCGAGCTGCTGGCCCAGCGCATCGGCATCTGAACCCGGCCCGATGAACCTGGCCCCGGCGAGACGCCGGCCCGCCCGTGCGCCAATCCGTGCTCGAACTGGCCTAGCGTCTTGCCGATGAGTGAAGCCCGACGGTTGATCAGCTGGCTGCTTCTGGTGCTGGTAGGTGTGGTCGGCGCTGGGGGCCGCCGTGCTCGGGGTCTCGAAGGCACCGAAGAACGCCAGTCCTCACCACTGCGGTGGACAACACAAAGAACGCACCCAGCTATACCCAGGTGGTGATCGAGAAGACTCCCCAGGGTGCCCAGACCGACCACCTGGTCTGGCAGGCCCCCGACCGGCTGGGCGGCTACATCCAGAGTGGGAGCAAGCGCACCTACGTGTACATCCTGCCCTCGGCCACCGGTCCGGTGGAGTACCAGAGCGTCACCCAGTCGGCATCGGGGTCCACCAATCATCTCGTCTTCTACCGCCAGGCGGGCGAGAGTGCCGCCTTGCTCGACCCGACGCAGAACTACCTGCGCTACGCGGCCGAGGCCCAGAACGTGACCAGATCGGGCAACACCTACACCTTCACCCTGAGCCAGACCGGGTCGGCGGGCAAGGAGACGGGTACCTTCGTCTACGTGGTCGACGGGCTCTACATCTCCCAGTTCGATCTGACCGTCCAGACTTCGTCGGTGCGGCTGTTCATCAGCGCGGTTGGATCTTCGCCGCCGGTGAACCTCCCGCCCGGATCGAGAGTGGTTTCGCTGCCGGCCGGTGCCACGCCCGGCGCCGGGGCTTCCGGCTAGCGTCGGCTCGGCCGTCGACCGGGCCGGGGCCGATACGGACCCCTCAGACCGATGCTGACCGTTTGGCTTCGGCCTTCTTGCCCTGCTTGTACTGGCGCACTCGTGCCAGTGCCTCCGGGGAGTCGATGTCGGCCACCGAGATGAACGATCCCGATGCGCCGAATGGCGTCGCTGCCACCTCCCACCCCGGTGGCCGGACACCCAGCTGCTTGCCGAGGAGGGCGACGAAGATCCGGGCCTTCTGCTCGCCGAATCCGGGAAGGGCCTTCACTTGCGCCAGCAGCTCCTTGCCGTCGGCGGCCGAGGTCCAGACGGCGGCGGGGTCCCCGCCGTAGGAGTCGACGACCACGGTGCAGAGCTCGTGGACACGTCCGGCCATCGACCGTGGGAACCGGTGGAGAGCCGGCTTCTCACTGAACAGCACGACCAGGGCCTCGGGATCCATGTCCGCCAGGGTCGACGCGTCGAGCGGTGCCCCCAGGCGCTGCTGGAGGTCGAAGGGCGCCCTGAAGGCTCGTTCCAGCGGGATCTGCTGGTCGAGGACCATGCCCACCAGAAGCGCCAGCGGATCCGTACTCAGAAGTTGATCGGCCGCCTCATCGCCACTCAGATACAGGGACATGGCGTCAGCGTATGCGAGTTCCGTTCACCGTTCGACTTCCTCTGCGGCTCGCGCCACCAGCGAGCCGGCCCATCCGACGGTGTCCCTAGCCTTCCGAGGGGACACCACGATGACGCCGTAGTGGGCCTCATCTTTCACGTCGAGGAGGCGAGCAAATGACGAGGAGAGCTTGGCTCCGTCAGGCACGGCTGTCTCGAGGAGATCGGCAGCCTTTTGATGGTCGTCACCTCGGTGGCGGTTGCGAAGCCGCGCACAACAGATGGCATCGGATGCGGCGATACCAGCCGCCACGGCCAGCCCGGCGGCCACATTGAGGAACTCATCACGAGCCTGTTCGGCGAGGACCGTGGAAGCGACTTCCAGATAGGCCCGAGCCGTGGCCAGGCGCACACGCGCGTCCTGTTTGCTACACGGTGCTGTCCGCAAGGCTTTGGCCATGCTGGCTACACCGTCCCGTGCGCAGGCGCCGAGTTGGCGAAGATCGCCGTGCCCACGAGGTCGATCGCGTCCCGCTCGATGTCGGCAGTCAGGGCGGTGTTGCGCGTCCTATCCACCCATTCGGCAAAGGAGAGATCCACAACCTGAAGTGGGTTGCCGCTCCACTGGAGCACGTGGGCACGCAGCTTGTCGACGTGCTGAGGCCACCGTGCGGCCTCAGCGGGGGACGCAGGCATCGGAGCTGTCATGAAGGCCGCCACGGCGTCGATCACGTTCGTCTTTCGACGTGGCTTGACTTCGCCGGGGAACAGCGGGTGCACCAGGAGCACGTCCACGTCGCTGTCTGCGTTACCGTCACCACGTGTCGCCGAACTGAAGGCACAGGCATAGAGGGGCTTCGGCCTCCATCCGCTGAGTTCTTTCCGCATTCGACGCCAGAGCTCGATCCGGAGATCCGCCATGGTGGTGGCAATGGAGGCGGCTACGTGCTCCCGATTGAGCTCGTGGACCCGGTTCCGCCCCATCTCCGTGGCCTGCACCAGCCCTTGGTCGACCAGTCGGGCCAGGCATCTCCGTACACCGATCTCCGATCCGCGCACCGTCTGAGCGGCCACTTCACCCACTGTGAGGGGACGGCCCGAACTGGCCAGCACGGCAAGCACAGGTCCATCCAGGGTTGGTGTGATCGACCTCGTGGGGTCTCCCATATCCATTATCACATAGTATAGGGATCTTTCTTATTAGATAGATACCTATTGTTTAGGAGAAATGGGAACTTCTCCTCGTTGGCCCCCTCATCGGAACAGCTGGCCGGCTGCCCTTCCTACCGAGCGCTCTGTAGTTGTCGCATCTGCTGGTCCAGGACCATGCCGATCAGCAGCGCCAGCGCATCGTCGGTCAGCAGCTCGTCCACTGCCTCTTCGCCGGTTATGTTAATCACAGGGTCAGGATAACCGGCGAGCCGCGACCGGCCCATCTGCCTGTTCGCCACCGGATCCCTTCCCGCCGTCTCCGGGGGATCGGTAGAGTTGCCCCGGTTCGCCGATCCGGGGGAGGTCGCCGTGAAACGGCTGGGTGTGGGCGTCGCCGGACGCCTGATCGGGATCGTCTCACTCGTGGGACTGTCTGCCACCGTGGGCGTTGGCGCCCCCGGGGACGTGGCCGGCGCCGCAGCCGGGCCCGGCACCGTGCTCCCGGGCAGCACCTGCCCCGCCTTTCCGGCCGACAACGTCTGGAACACGCCGGTCACCGGTCTCCCTGTCGACGCCGACAGCGCCACCTGGCTGGCGTCGATGGGTGCGGCCTCGACGTATCTCCACCCCGACTACGGCCCCTCGAACAAGGCCAAGAAGCCCTACGGGATTCCCTGGGAGATAGTCCCCTCCGGCACTCCTCTCGTCCCGATCAAATTCCTCTATGCCTCGCAGAGCGACCCGGGGCCGTACCCCCTTTCGGCGGCCACGCCCATCGAATCCGGCTCCGACCGCCACGCCATCATGGTGGAGCCGTCCTCGTGCACCCTCTATGAGACCTGGGATACCCATTACCACCCCAGAGGCAGGTCGCGGGCGGGCTCGGGCGCCATCTGGAACCTCGAGTCCGACGCGCTCCGCCCCACCGGCTGGACCTCGGCCGATGCCGCCGGGCTCCCGATTCTGCCGGGGTTGGTCAACTACGACGAGGTCGTCTCGGGGGCCATGGACCATGCCATCCGCTTCACCGCCCAGTGCACCCAACAGGCCTACGTGTGGCCCGCCCGTCACCAAGCCGGTGTGGACGACACGAGCTGCCCTCCCATGGGGGCCAGGTTCCGACTCGACGCCGACTTCACCCTGCCCGCTTCGAGTTGTTCCACCATGTGCCAGACGGTGCTCACCACCATGAAGACCTACGGGATGATCCTGGCCGACAACGGAAGCAACTGGTTCTTCCAGGGGGTGGCCGACTCCAGGTGGACGGACTCCGAGGTGGATCAGCTCAAGCAGATTCCGGCCAGTGCCTTCGTCGCCGTTGACGAGTCCTGCCTGATGGTCGATCCGAATTCGGGTCAGGCGGTGCAGCCGGGCACTCCTGCCTACGGGCAGCAGTGCGGTTGACGCCGGGCCCGTCGGTCGTTCCGCCGTCAGCCCATGTGGCCAGGGGGGCGGGGGCCGGCCTGTTCTCCTGAGTCCGCGTCGTGGCCGGCGGCGGCTCGGACCGGTCCCTCGGCCGGTTTGGTTTCGCGGTTTGGCGCTTGAGGTTCCACCGGTACGGAAGCGTCGGATGGGGTCTCCGGCCCATACCGAGGGTAGGTAATTTTGAAAACCGAATGGCCGACGCAGACCGCCGCGCCTTGGTGCTCCGAGTAGGCCAGACTCGAGGCATGGCGTTCGGCCAACAAGCTGGCCCGCCAGCGACCTTCAGGCAGCTCCAGGAGCTGACCTCGCTCCTCCACGACGCCGGTCACTCCGATTTTCGAGACGCCCGTGGTCCGATGGGCTTCACCCAGCGGCAGTCCGGGGGCAAGTTCACCCGGGACGAGGCGGCGGCGTTCATCGAACAGCTCCAGGACGCCGCGTCGGGGATGTCGGCGCCCGACGCCTCACCGCCGGATGACCCGGACCCGCCGAAGGCGACACCGAAGGCGCCGCCCAGCGACCCGCCTAGGGGTGGGGGGATCCGAACCGCGTCCTCGGAGCGCTTAGCGGCCGAGCTCGAACGTCGGGGCTGGAAGGTGGAGCGGCCGCCGGACCCGGCTTAGGCCCGGGGGCGGGCGGCCCGGTCAGGGACCGGCGATCCGGCGGAGGATCGCTTCCCGGGGCCGGTCGGGCAGCACCCGTACCATCGCGCTCTGCACCCGGGCACTGACCCCGACCAGGTAGCGGGTCTTCGGGCGCGGGGCGAACAGTGCGTGCTCGACCGCCTGGGCCACCTTGTCCGGCCCGACGGCCTGCTTGTCCTGCATCTCGATGCCCTTGCGGATGGCGGTGATGTGGGGGGCGTACCGGACCGTCGCCTCGGAGGGGAGCTCCTTTTCGAGTTGGTCGGCGGTCTGGCGACCCTTCTCCCAGATCTCCGTCTTCACCGCCCCCGGTTCGATGACCGAGACACCGATGCCCCAGGGCTGCAACTCTTGTCGCAGTGACTCCCCGATGGCCTCGATGGCGAATTTCGACGAGTTGTAGGGGCCCATCATCATGGTGGCGAGCTTGCCGCCGATCGATCCGATGAACACGATCCGACCGCGCTCCTCCCGGATCAGAGGGAGCACCGCCCTGGTCACGGCCACCTGTCCGAAGACGTTGACTTCGAACTGCTCCCGCCAGACGTCGACCGGGATGTACTCGATCGGTCCGCCCCGGGCCACACCGGCATTGTTCACGACGCCATAGAGGCCGCCCGCCTCCTTGGTGATCTCTTCGACCACGGCCTTGATCTGATCCTCGTCGGTGACGTCGAGGAACACCGGGCGCAACTGGGACAAGCCCCGCTCCTCCAGCCGCTTGGCATCGGCGGGCTTGCGCACCCCGGCGAATACCCGGTGCCCGGCTCGCACCAGGTGGACGGCGCACTCCTCCCCGATTCCCGTTGAAGCTCCGGTGACCAGAATCGTTTTCATGGCTGTCAGCCTGCCCACCCCCGCCAGCTAGCGCAACAGCCGGCCCGGCCGCTTCCGGGCGGAGGGCACCCGAGGGGGTCTACGAATACCGGGAGCGGCCGGCGCCGATCACCTAGAGTCCGTCCGTGTCCCGTCTCCGTCATGCCGCCCCGCTCGGGCTGGCGGGCGCCTTCGCAGTCAGCGGAACCGTCCACATGGTGGCGCCCCGGGTGTTCGAGTCCATGATGCCCAGAGCGATCCCGACGCGGCTCCACCGGCCGCTGATCTACGCCAGCGGCGCAGTGGAGCTGGTGTGCGCGGCGGGCCTGATGCGACACTCGCGGTGGGCTTCGCCGCTCAGCACCGCCGTGCTGGTCGGCGTGTTCCCGGCCAACGTGCAGATGGCACTGGACGCCGGGACGGGCCGAAATCCCGGCGTCACCGACACCCTGGCCCTCACCTGGGGGCGCCTTCCCCTCCAGGCCGTCATGGTCTGGGCCGCCCGCCAGGCTCGGCCCGACCTACCTGGTCAGGACGACCAGGGGTCAGAACGCTCGGGGTCGATCCGGTAGCGCCGGACCGCGTCACCGGCGACCTCGGCCGGCAGCTGGCCGTCCGCCACCAATCCGCTCAGCACAGCCACCACCACGTGGGCCGCGTCCACCTCGAAGAACCTCCTCAGCACGTCCCTCGTGTCCGAGCGCCCGAAGCCGTCGGTGCCGAGGGACGTGAACGGGCGCGGCACCCAACGGGCCACCTGATCGGGGACGGACCGCATGAAGTCGGTCACGGCCACGACCGGACCCGCCGATTGGTCCAGGCACTCGGTGACGAACGGGATCCGATCGGCCTGGCCCGGGTGCAGCCGGTTCCAACGCTCCGCCGAAATCGCATCCTCCCGCAAGGACTTGTAGGACGTGACCGACCACAGGTCGGCGTCGACGCCCCAGTCGGTCGCCAACTGGCGGCGGGCCGCCACCGCGGCCTGCCATGCCGGTCCCGAGAACATGATGGTGGCCCGGAGCGGGGGCCCGCCCGTCGCCGTGGCGGTGTCGCCACCGGCCGGCTCGGTCGACGGGGGAGAAAAGAGGGTTGAGGCCGCCCTCCTCCTCGTCCGGATGGAAGCGGTACATCCCCCTCACGGCACCTGCTCGGACCCGCTCGGCATCGTCGGACCGGCTGGGTAGGGCGGGCATCCGGTAGTTCTCGTTGTAGAGGGTGAGGTACCAGATGCGGTCCTCGGGCTCGGGCCCTGACATGCGGCGGATCCCGTCCTGGACGATGGCCGCCACCTCGTAGGAGAAGGCGGGATCGTACGCGGCCACGCTCGGAATGGTGGAAGCCAACAGCAGGGAGTGGCCGTCCTGGTGTTGGAGCCCCTCGCCGTTGAGCGTGGTCCTTCCGGCGGTGCAACCGAGCAGGAACCCCCGGCCCCGGTTGTCTCCGAGGGACCACAGGAGATCCCCCACCCGTTGAAACCCGAACATGGAGTAGAAGAGGTAGAAGGGGATGGTCTGTTCGCCCCAGGTGGCATACGAGGTGGCGGAAGCGGTGAAGGCGGCGATAGCACCGGCTTCGCTGATGCCCTCTTGCAGCACCTGGCCGGACTCGCTCTCGGCGTAGTGAAGGGCCAGTCCCGCATCGACCGGCGTGTAGCGCTGGCCTTCGGGGGCATAGATCTGCACCTCACTGATCAAGGACTCGAGTCCGAAGGTGCGGGCCTCGTCCGAGACGATGGGGACGATCCTCTTTCCGACGGACGGATCCCGGACCAGCGATCGGAGCAGCCGGGCGAAGGCCATGGTGGTTGACACCTGCTGGGTGCCCGATCCGCCCATCAGCTCGTTGAACGGGGCATCGGCCGGTGCCACCAGCGGGAGGGCCCGCACCATCCGCTTCGGGAGGGGCCCGCCGAGGGCGTGGCGTCGTTCGGCCAGGTAGGCGCCGGCCTTCGAGTCGGCTGACGGCCGGTAGTAGGGGGGAAGGTCGGCGTCGAGGTCCTCCTCGGGGATCTCGTCGTGCAGGAAGAGGCGGTTGCGCAAGGTCAGCAGTTGGGCCTTGGTCATCTTCTTGATCTGGTGGGTGGCGTTGCGGGCCTCGATCTCGGGACCGAGCGTCCACCCCTTGATGGTCTTGGCCAGAATGGCTGTCGGGGCGCCGACGTGCTCGGTGGCCGCCCGGTAGGCGGCGTACAGCTTGCGGTAGTCGTGGCCACCGCGGGGCAGCGACTGGAGCTCCTCGTCGGACAGGTGGGCGACCAGCTCTCCGAGACGCGGGTCGGGCCCGAAGAAGTGCTCACGGATGTAGGCGCCCGATTCGGTGGCGTACTTCTGGAACTCGCCGTCGACGGTCGAGTTCATCTTGTTGAGGAGGACACCGTCGACGTCCTTGGCCAGCAGGTCGTCCCACGTCCGGCCCCAGATGACCTTGATGACGTTCCAGCCCGCCCCCCGGAACAGCGCTTCGAACTCCTGGATGACCTTGCCGTTGCCCCGGACCGGTCCGTCCAGCCGCTGGAGGTTGCAGTTGACCACGAACACCAGATTGTCGAGGTGCTCCCGCCCGGCCATCCCGAGGGAGCCGAGGGTCTCGGGCTCGTCGAGCTCGCCGTCGCCGACGAAGCACCACACCCGGCTTTGGGAGGTGTCGACCAGCCCCCTGGCGTGCAGGTACCGACTGACATGGGCCTGGGCGATGGCGTTGATGGGCCCTAGTCCCATCGACACCGTCGGGAACTCCCAGAAGTCCGGCATCAGGCGGGGATGGGGGTACGAGGAGAGCCCACCCCCGGCCACCTCGAACCGGAAGTTGTCGAGCTCGGCTTCGGACAGGCGACCCTCCACGAAGGCGCGGGCGTAGATGCCCGGGGAAGCGTGGCCCTGGAAGTAGACCTGGTCGCCCGGCCGCCCGTCGTCCTTGCCCCGGAAGAAGTGGTTGAAGCCGACCTCGTAGAGCGAAGCCGAACTGGCGAAGGTGGAGAGGTGACCTCCGATCGACTCGGACCGGGAGTTGGCCCGGACCACCATCACCGCCGCGTTCCAGCGGATGAAGGCCCGGATCCGCCGTTCGAGGTACTCGTCACCGGGAAAGTCCGGCTCCTCGTCGGTAGGGATGGTGTTGACGTAGGGGCTCGACACCGTGGCCGGGAAGTCCACGTGTTTCTGCCCGGCCCGCTCGAGGATTCTCATCAGCAGGTAGCGGGCCCGGGTCCGTCCGTAGGCGTCGACGACGTCGTCGAAGGCGTCGAGCCATTCAGAGGTCTCGAGTGGATCGCGGTCGGGAAGCTGGTGGCTGACACCGTCGAAGAGCATGGTTCCATGCTCCCACCCGGAACACCCTGCTGGGAATTCATGGCCTGGACCGACCGGTGCACTTGTGCCGGCCTCCCAGCGGGCATGCTGTGGCGATGGATCACGAGGCGCCGTCCGATGAGCCGGCAAAGACCGTGGTCTACACCGACGGTTCGTGTCTGGGGAATCCCGGGCCGGGGGGATGGGCCTGGGCCGTGGACGGGGGGCCTTCGGACAGCGGTGGCGAGCCCCGCACCACCAACCAGAGGATGGAGGTCACCGCCGTGGTCCGGGCCCTCCAGGCCCTGGAGGGCCCGCTCCACGTGGTCAGCGACTCGACCTACGTGGTCAACTGTTTCAAACAGAACTGGTGGGTCGGGTGGCAGCGCCGGGGATGGCGCAACACCCAGGGCAAGCCGGTGGCCAACCAGGACCTGTGGAAGGAGCTGCTCCCCCTGGTTCTCGACTCGGACCGGTCGGTGACCTTCGAGTGGGTGAAGGGACATTCGGGCCACCGGATGAACGACCTGGTCGATCTTCTGGCCACCACGGCGGCGGCCGAGCAGTGAGCCGGACCCGGGCCCCGGGGTGACCGGCCGGGCCCACCGCACCGGTGCCCGACAGCCGTCATTTTCGGTTCGGGCCGGGGCCACGTAACCTGACGGCATGGAGATCAGCGGAAGTTCAGCAATCATTACCGGCGGCGCATCGGGGCTGGGCGAGGCCACCGCCCGAAAGCTCGCAGCCGAAGGCGTCCGGGTCACCGTCTTCGACCGGAACGAGGAGCGGGGCAAGGAGGTGGTCACCTCCATCGGTGCCAACGCCAACTTCGTCGGCGGCGACGTGACCGAGCCCGACGACGCCCAGCGGGCGGTCGACCAGGCGGCCGAGGGAGGCAACCTGCGGATCGCCGTCAACTGCGCCGGCACCGGCTGGGTGGGTCGGGTCATCAACCGCGACGGCTCCCCCCACGACCTGCAGCCCTTCCAGTTCATCCAGAACCTGAACGTGATCGGAACCTTCAATGTGATGACCAAGGCTGCGTCTGCCATCGCCACCGTCGAACCCCAGGCCAACGGCGAGCGGGGGGTGATCGTGAACACCGCCTCGGT
Source organism: uncultured Acidimicrobiales bacterium (assembly GCA_963747825.1). Taxonomy (GTDB): domain Bacteria; phylum Actinomycetota; class Acidimicrobiia; order Acidimicrobiales; family RAAP-2; genus Bog-756. The sequence goes on along the minus strand of CAVVGQ010000007.1, from coordinate 522,657 downwards.
GGCCGCCTTTGACGGCCAGATCGGCCAGCTGGCCTACTCGGCGTCCAAAGGGGCCATCGTGGGGATGACGCTCCCCGCCGCCCGTGACCTGGCCGTGGTGGGGATCAGGGTGCTGGCCATCGCCCCGGGTTTGTTCGACACGCCCCTGCTGGCCATGCTGCCCGACGAGGCGCGCAATGCCCTGGCCGAGTCGGTCAACTTCCCCAAGCGCCTGGGCAATCCGGCCGAGTTCGGTGAACTGGTGGCGCACATCGCGTCCAACGGCTATCTGAACGCCGAAGTGATCCGGCTGGACGGCGGGATCCGCATGCCTCCGAAGTAGGGCCCCCGCGCCCGCAACGGCCCGGCCGACGCCGGGTAGGGTGGCCCGAGACCATGACTTCGACCGTCTCGACTGCCCGGCCAGACCGACCCTTGTCGGGTAGTGCCATCATCCGGACCGCCGAGCTGACCAAGGTGTATGCCGGATCGGACTTCCGGGCCGTCGACGGTCTGAATCTCGAGGTCGGACCGGGCGAGATCTTCGGGCTGCTCGGTCCCAACGGGGCCGGCAAGACCACCACGGCGGGCATGCTCACCACCAGGGTGATCCCGACCTCGGGCGAAGCATTCGTGGGCGGCATCGATGTGGTCGCCCACCCGGCCCTGGCCAAGCAGATCATCGGGATCGTCAGCCAGCAGAACACGCTGGACCGGCAACTGTCGGTGTGGGAGAACCTCTACTTCCACGGACGCCTCTTCGGGATACCGGCCAAGGAGTCGCGCCAGACAGCGACGGCACTGTTGGCCCAGTTCCAACTGGAGAAGTGGGCGGGGGCCTCGGTCTACGCCCTGTCCGGGGGAATGGCCCAACGCCTGATGGTGGCCCGGGCCATCTTCCACCGCCCAGCGGTCCTGTTCCTCGACGAGCCGACGGCCGGACTCGATCCCCAGAGCCGGCTGGCCCTGTGGGAGACCCTCCGCCAGCTCAACGGCGACGGTCAGACCATCCTGCTCACCACCCACTACATGGAAGAGGCCGACCAGCTGTGCGGCCGGGTGGCCATCATGGACGGGGGGAAGATCCTCGCCCTCGACACGCCGGCCGCCCTGAAACAGGGCGTCGACGCCGACACCATCGTGACCGTCACCGCTACCGGCGACCAGGCCGCCCTGGCACGGGTGCTGTCCGAGGGCGTGCCCGGTGTCACCCGCACCCGCCCCATCGAGGGCGGCGTCGAGCTCCACGTGAAGGGCAAGGAGCGGCTGCTGCCCACCGTGGTGTCCGTGGCCGAGGGCGCCGGCTTCCCGGTGCTCGACCTGTCGGTGACCGAGCCCACCCTCGAGACGGTCTTCATCAACCTCACCGGCAAGGACCTCCGGGACTGATGACCGTCGGTCGAATCCGCGACCACGACCCGGCCCCACGCCGTGAACACGGCGCCGGTCCGGTCCTCGATGGCAGCCGGCCGGATCGCCTTGTGGGCGCTGATCCTGCGCGACCTGGTCGTGCTGCGCAAGCACCTGTTCGAGTTCGTCGTCCGCACCCTGGTCCAGCCGTTCCTCCTGTGCTTCGTCTTCCTCTACGTCTTCCCGAAGATCGGCCAGGGCATCGGCGGGGGATCGAGGCCGGGGGCGGAGTCGGCCTTCGCCACCGTGCTGGTTCCCGGGGTGGTCGGGATCTCCATCCTGTTCCAGGGGGTCCAGTCGGTGGCCCTGACCATGTCCCAGGAGTTCGGGTTCACCCGCGAGATCGAGGACCGGGTCCAGGCGCCGTGCCCCATCTGGCTGGTGGCCATGGCCAAGGTCCTGTCCGGGGCGGTCCAGGGGCTGATCTCGGCCGTGATCGTCCTGCCCATCGCCTCGGTCGTTCACGCCAAGGGGGTCGAAGCCCATCTGACGTTCCACTGGTGGATCGTCGTGACCATCGTTCCCCTGGCCTGCGTGACCATGGCCTCACTGGGCCTGCTCCTCGGCACCAGCTTCGAGCCCCGCAACATCGGACTCATGTTCGGGTTCATCATCCTCCCGGTCACCTTCCTCGGCGGGACCTACTACCAGTGGACCCGGCTGGCGCCCGGTCGAGGCGGGGGGCTGGCACTGGCTCCAGACGGTCGTCCTGATCAATCCGCTCCTCTACGTCAACGAAGGGATGCGGGCCGCCTTCACCGACGCGCCCCACATGCACCTCTACGTCATCTATCCGGTGTTGTGCGGGTTCCTGGCCCTCTTCCTCGGACTCGGGCTCCGCAACTTCCGGCGGCGGGTGCTGTCGTGACCGGTGGCGGCTCGCTGGCCCCGGCCCGGTCGTCCGCCTCGGCGCTCGACGGCTGCGGAACTGAGCGGCGCCGCTCATCGCGACCGGTAGGCTGGCTGGGGCGGCAGCAAGGCGCGTACCCGCGAAATGGAGGTGGTTCCCACGGCACCCGAGGTGGCGACAGAGGCATCGGCGTCGGGGGGGGACGGATCAGGCGGGCGGGGAACAGACCGAATTCGATGTGGTGGTCATCGGGGGCGGACCCGGCGGCTACGCCACCGCCCTGTACGGGGCGGCCGCCGGGCTCTCGGTGGCCATCGTCGAGCTCGACAAGGTGGGCGGCACCTGCCTGCACCGCGGCTGCGTCCCGGCCAAGGAGTTCCTGGAGACGGCGTCCGTCTTCCGCACGGTGACCGGGGCGGGACGGTTCGGGGTCAGCCGCGGTGGCCAAGGGACTCCCCGGTCACCGTCGACTTCGGCGGTGAGCCAGGCCCGGAAGCAAGAGGTGGTCGACGTGCTGTACAAGGGCCTGGCCGGACTCATGAAGGGCCGGGGTATCACCGTGTTCAGCGGAAGCGGCACCCTGCTGCCCGGTCACCGGGTGCGGGTCGCCGGCAACGACGGGTCGACCGACCGAGATCACCGGCACCGACGTGGTGCTGGCCGTCGGGGTCGGTTCCCCGGACCATCCCTGGCTTCGACATCGACGGCGACGCTGGTACTGACCTCGGACGAGGTGCTGGCCCTCGAGGAGCTCCCCGAGTCGGTGGCGGTCATCGGCGGGGGAGCCATCGGGTGCGAGTTCGCCTCGATGCTGAGCGACCTCGGGTCGAAGGTGACCGTCTTCGAGGCGCTGCCCTCCATCCTCAACAGCTGCGACGAGGACGTGGTGAAGGCGGTGGCCCGGTCGTTCCGGAAGCGGGGGATCGACGTCGAAGGCGGGCGTCCAGCTGCAGGGCCACACCCCGGACCCGTCGGGGAAGGGAACCGTCATCCTGTTCGGCGACGGCGAGAAGCTCCCGGTCGACGCCGTGGTCGTCTCGGTCGGGCCGGCGGCCCCGCACCGAGGGCCTGCTCGCCCCGGGCACCGGGGTGGTGATCGACGAGCGGGGGTTCGTGGTGGCCGACGCCACCATGCGCACCGCCGCCGACGGGGTGTGGGCGGTGGGCGACGTGGTGGCCGACACGCCCCAGCTCGCCCACGTGGGGTTCGCCGAGGGGATCGTGGTGATCAAGTCGCATCCTGGGCGAGCCGGTGGTGCCGGTCGACTACGACCGGGTGCCCTGGGCCATCTACTGCCACCCCGAGGTGGCCTTCGCCGGTCTGACCGAGGCAGCAGCCAGGCGAAGCCGGCTTCGACGTCGTCGTGAAGAAGGACCCGTTCGGCGGCAACAGCCGGGCCCGCATCATCGGGGACACCGAGGGTCTGGTCAAGGTGGTGGCCGAACGCCGGCCCGACGGGACGGCCGGACGGATCCTCGGGGTCCACATGGTCGGGCCGTGGGTCACCGAGCAGCTGGGCGCGGGCTACCTGGCCGTCAACTGGGAGGCCACGCCGGACGAGGTGGCCCAGTTCATCCAGCCGCACCCCTCCCTGTCCGAGACGTTCGGAGAGACGGTGCTGGCACTGACCGGAAGGGGTCTGCACGTTGGCTGACGTGACCATGCCACAGCTCGGCGAGACGGTCACCGAAGGAACCATCACCAAGTGGTTCAAGTCCGTCGGCGAACAGGTCGCCCGGGACGAGCCGCTGTTCGAGGTGTCGACCGACAAGGTCGACTCCGAGGTGCCGTCTCCGGCCGAGGGGGTGCTGTCGGCCATCCTGGTGGAGGAAGGCGACACCGTCGACGTGGGGGTCAAGCTGGCCGAGATCACCGACGGCCCGGCCTCCAACGGCCACGGCCTGAGGCCGACGGGTCGGCGGCTCGAGAGCCGGCGCCCCTGCCCCGGCCGCCACCGCCCCGGCCGCTCCGCCGCGGGCCGACGTGGCCGGAGGAGGCGGCCTGCTCCCGGCGCACGGCCGCACGGCGACCCCTCGCCGGCGATCGCGGGCCGCGGCTCCGCCGGCGACCACCGACTCCGCTGGCCACCGCGGGACCGGGCCTGGTGCTGTCCCCGGTGGTGCGCAAGCTGCTCCACGAGCACGACATCGACCCGGCCACCGTCCACGGGACCGGGTTGGGCGGGCGGATCACCCGCGGCGACGTCGAGGCGGTCATCAGCTCCGACCGGCTCGGGTCGACTCAGCGTGAGAGCTCGAGCCGAGCCGGCGCCCGGTGCCGAGCATCGCCGGTCGCGCCCCGGTTTCGTCCCCCGCCGAGCCCGACCGGAAGGCCGGCGCCGCGACGCCGGCCAGCAAGACGCCGGACAGATCGACGCCGGACGGGATCGCGTGACGAGGTGGTCCCGTTCACCAACATCCGGCGGCGCACGGCCGAGCACATGGTCCGCTCCAAAGCGACCTCGGCCCACACCCTCATGGTCAAAGAGATCGACTACGAGCGGGTTGGACAGGTCCGACGGGCCCACGGCGAGCAGTTCCAAGTCAGAGGAGGGTTTCAGCCTCAGCTACCTCCCGTTCGCGGCCCGCGCCGCGGTCGAGGCACTCGCCGAGTTCCCGCATCTCAACTCTTCGGTGGGCGAGGACGCCCTCATCGTGCACCACGACATCAACCTGGGCATCGCCGTGGACCTCGACAACGAGGGTCTGATCGTTCCGGTGGTGCACAACGCCGAGGAGCTCAACCTGCTGGGCATGGCCCGGCGGATCCGCGACCTGGCCGACCGGGCCCGGAACAAGCGGCTCAGCCTGGACGACATCAGCGGTGGGACCTTCTCCATCACCAATGCCGGGCCGTTCGGCACCCTCCTCACCGGCGCCATCATCAACCAACCCCAGGTGGCCATCCTCTCCACCGACGGGGTCGCCAGGAAGCCGGTCGTCGTCGAGCTCCCCGACGGGTCCGAGTCCATCGCCATCCACTCGGTGGGGCTGGCCGCCATGACCTTCGACCACCGGGCGGTGGACGGCGCCTACGTGGCCCGCTTCCTCGCCCGCCTGTCGGAGATCCTCAACGACCGCGACTGGGCCGGCGAGCTCTAGGGCTCTCGCCTCGATGCCCCCGACCGGCTCGATCGTCCACTCGCCGATGAGGGTCCGCTGGCTGGGCCGCGTGCCCTACCGCGAGTCGTGGGCGCTGCAGCGGGCCGTCGCCCGGGCGCTCGACCGACGACTACCTCCTCTTGTTGGAGCACCCGTCGGTCTACACGATCGGCCGCCACGGTGACCTCGACCACGTGCTGGTGGACCCGGCCTCGGTCGGTGCCGACCTGGTCCGGGTCGACCGGGGTGGTGACGTCACCTTCCACGGCCCCGGTCAGCTGGTCGGCTATCCGCTGATCACCGTAGGGGCCGGGCCCCACCGCGGACCCGAGCACGTCCACCGGGTCGAGCAGGTGCGTCATCGACGCGCTGGTCGCCCTCGGACTCCCGCCGTCGGGTGTCGGCCGGCTGGCCGGTACCCGGGGGTGTGGGTGGGTCTCGGACGAGCCCGACGCGGCCCGGCGCCACCGGTCCCCGAAGATCGGGCCATCGGGGTGCGGACGTCGAGGGGCCGCACGACCCACGGGTTCGCCCTCAACGTGACGCACCGACCTCTCCATGTTCGACCACATCGTGCCGTGCGGGATCGCCGACAAGCCGGTGACCTCGCTCCGGGCCGAGGGCGTGGCGGTCGACCATGGACCGAGCCGTGGACGCAGTGATCGCCGCGGCCGAGGTCCGTCTGGGGGCCGGACCGACGAGATCCAGCGGGTCACCGACGGGGCCACGGCAACGACCCCGGCCGTGGCCCACTGGCCGACGCCGGCCATCGCGACCTCCCGGCCGGCGCGAGCACCGGTGCCCGTCGCCCTGGCCCCGACGCGCGGGCGGGGCGGCGGCCCCTCGACCGACGGCTCCGGCGGGCCGGGGTCGACCCCGGCAGCCGGGCTGGCTCTGGCCGAGCGCAAGCCGCCGTGGCTGCGGGTCAAAGCGTCGATGGGGCACGGGCTACCTCGAGCTCGACCGCGGCCTGCCGGATCTCGATCTGGTCACTGTGTGCGAGGAGGCAGGCTGTCCCAACATCTACGAGTGCTGGTCCGACGGCACGGCCACCTTCATGATCAACGGATCCGGTGCACGCGGGCCTGCGGCTTCTGCCAGGTGGACACCCGCCATCCCCTCCCGCTCGACCCGGCCGAGCCCGAACGGGTGGCCGAGGCGGTGGAGCGTATGGGCCTGGCCCACGCCGTGGTCACCTGCGTGGCCCGCGACGACCTGGACGACGGAGGCGCGGCCGGGTTCGCCGCCACCATCGGCGCCGTCCGCCGGCGGATCCCCGGGGACCACCATCGAGGTGCTCATCTCGGACTGCAAGGGCGACGAGCGCGTCGCTGCGCACCATCTTCGAGTGCCCGGTCCCGACGTCCTCAACCACAACATCGAGACGGTGGCCCGGCTGCAACGGGCGGTGCGCCCGTCCGCCGGCTACGCCCGGAGCCTGGCCGTGCTGGCCCGGGCCAAGGAGGCCGGCCTGACCACCAAGTCGGGCATCATCGTGGGCATGGGCGAAGAGGAGGCCGAGGTGCTGGCCACCTTGGCCGACCTGCGCGCGGTGGGGGTCGACATCGTGACCATCGGCCAGTACCTGCGGCCGAGCAGCCGCCATCTGCCGGTGGCCCGGTGGTGGACTCCCGAGGAGTTCGAGTCGCTGCGGCGGGCCGGGATGGCCATGGGCTTCTCCCATGTCCAGGCCTCGCCGCTCACCCGGTCGAGCTACCACGCCCGCGAGGCGGCCGAGGCCTCGAGCCCCGGCCATCCGGACCCCGCGGGGGCGACGGCCCGGCGAACGCGCTCGCACCGGCGGCCACTGCGGCACGAGCGGGATCGCATGACCGGGTGCGCCGACGCATGGGCGAGCTCGGCGTGGATGCCCTGCTGCTCTCGCACGGCGCCGACCTGCCCTGGCTGACCGGCTACCGGGCCATGCCCCTGGAGCGGCTGACCATGCTGGTCCTGCCGGTGGCGGACGATCCCTGCCTGGTGGTACCGGCCCTCGAGGCGCCCCGGGTCGCGGTCGCCGACGACCTCTTCGCCGTCGACCCGTGGTCCGACGGCGAAGACCCCATCGATGCCGTCGCCTCGCTCCTCGGGGCGGCGGCCGGCGGGCGGAGTCCGGCCTCTCGGCCTGGCCGTGTCCGATCGGGCCTGGGCCACTATCGTTGCTGGCGCTCCAGCAGCGCCTCCCCGTGCCCGATGGATCGGAGGCGTCCCGCGTCACCTCGCCCATCCGCGCCGTCAAGGACCCGTCCGAGGTGGCGGCCCTGCGGATGGCCGGTGCCGCCGCCGACCGGGTGGCGGCGGCCCTGCACGGTGGAGACCTGCCCCTGATCGGTCGGACCGAGGCCGAGGTATCCAGCCACATCGGCGCCTTGTTGGTCGAGGAGGGCCACCAGCAGGTCAACTTCGCCATCGTCGGCAGCGGCCCCAACGCGGCCAGCCCCCACCACGAAGCCGGGCGAGCGGGTGATCGGGCAGGACGAGACCGTGGTGTGCGATTTCGGTGGGACCTACTCCCTGGACGGTGATGTCGGGCTACTGCTCGGACATCACCCGCACGGTGGTGACCGGCGCCCCGTCTGCCGAGGTCGCCGCGTGCTACCGGGTGCTGGAGGAGGCGCAGCGGGCAGGCGGTGGCCTCCGCGCGGGCCGGGGTCACCGCCGAGCACGTCGACCAGGTGGCCAGGGACATCATCGAGGACGCCGGGTTCGGCGAGCTGCTTCATGCACCGCACCGGTCACGGCATCGGGATCGAGGAGCACGAGGATCCCTACCTGGTGTCGGGGAACCGGGAGGCGCTTGCGTCCGGGCAATGCCTTCTCGGTCGAGCCGGGCATCTACTGCGCCGGGTCGGTTCGGCATGCGACTCGAGGACATCGTGGTGATCGGTGACGACGGATCGCCGGAACCGCTCAACTCGGTCGACCACGGGCTGGTTGTGGTCGAGGCCTAGTTGGCCAGGAGGGGCGGCGATGGATCTGGGACTCGAGGGCAAGGTGGCGCTGGTGGTGGCGGGCTCCCGGGGCCTGGGCCGGGCCACGGCCGAGGCCCTCGCCGGCGAGGGAGCCCGGGTGATGGTGTCCTCCCGTAACGAGGCGTCGTTGGAAGAAGTCGGCTCCTCGCTCCGTGCCACCGGGGCCACGGTGGCGACGGTGGCGGCCGACATCAACGACGCCGACACGCCCGGCCGACTGGTGGCCGCCACCGTCGAGTCGTTCGGAACCCTCGACATCGTGATCGCCAATGCCGGGAGGACCGCCGGCGGCACGGGCCCTCGACCTGGACGACGACCTTCTCACCGCGGCACTCAACGCCAACCTGATGTCGGCGATCCGCTTGACCCGCCAGGCCGTCCCGGTGATGCGCCAGCATCGATGGGGGCGCATCTGCTGCATCACCTCGTACTCGGTGGTGCAACCGATCCCGACTCTGGCCCTGTCCAATACGGCCCGCGCCGGGTTGTGGGCATGGGCCAAGACGGCCGCCCAGGATCTGGCCGGTGAGGGCAGCGGCATCACCTTGAACCTCTTGTGTCCCGGGCCCTCACGCCACCGACCGGATGCGTGAGCTCGGCGGGGTGGCGGCGTGATGGGCGATCCGTCCGACTTCGGCAGTGTGGCGGCGTTCCTCTGCTCGACCCAGGCCGGTTTCGTCAATGGTGCCGCCATCGTGGTCGACGGAGGAGCCACCCTGGCGCTCTAGGGCATCCGACGGCGGCGGAGCCGTTGTCGACTGTCTCAACCGGGCAGTCGTAATCGGGCGGCACGGCCAGCCCAGAACCGTCGCTGCAGGACCAGCGTCACCACTCCCACTATGAGCAGGATGGCCACGTTCAAGACGAGCTGTTCGGTCGCCCCCGCCGTCTCGCTCCAGTGGCCGAAGGCGGCCGACACCCCCATGTCGGCCGCGGCGGGAATGGTCGTCACGGAGATGAAGACGCCGATCAGGGCGCTGGCCCGCGCCTGCAGGATGGAGACCACCCCTACGACGCCGGCGATGACAGCCACCACCACCGAGTACAGGTCGGGCTTGCTGATCAGATCGGCTACCGGCACGATCCCGAGCTGGTAGTCGCGCGGGGCACCGACCGAGGCAGCGGATGATCAGCGAGAAGACCAGGGCCGCGGCGACGGCGAGTGCGAACCCCACGCCCAGGGCGATCGAGCCCCGCCGTGACCGGTCTGCGGTTCCGCTCGGTGATCCCGAGGGCGGTGCCGAGGATGGCGCTGTACTCCGGGCCCACCACCATGGCCGCCACGATCAGGATCTGTGAGTTGGTGAGGATGCCCGACCGCGGCGAGCAGTCCGGCCGATACCAGCAGCAAGAAGAAGCTGAACGGGTAGACGGCGTTGGACCGGATGGTGGCGTCCACCACCTCCCACACCGGGGCGATCTCCCGATCGCTCATCATCGGTCTGATCATCTCCCGATGGGTCCGGATGACGGCCGGCGTCCATCCGGTCGACGGTGATAGGTCCCCGATGGCGGGCCCGAGCTCGCGGAGCTGGTGGATCACCTCGTTGGCGACGCTCGGGTGTCAGGTCGCACTCGACCATGTCGCCGTCGGGGAACCGGGCCGATCCGGGCAACACCGTGACGTTGACGGCGCCACTGCTGGCTGCCGAGGACTTCGAGGATCCGGGGGGTGCTCTCGGTCGGACTGGCCAAGCGAATGTGGTACATGGTCCTCCTGGTCCGCCGAGCGGGGAGGCTCCCGGCAAGTGCAGTTTTGTCCACCCCACCTGACAGGCGGCGGCAATGCGACCACGCCGGGGCGGTCAGCCCCTCGAGCGGGCGGCCGGCGGCCAGCGTCAATGTGGTGTTCGCCGACGGCCGTGGTGCTGGGGTCTCCAAGGCGGTTGACTCGGTCGAGCCCGTCCCAGTGGCGTCGGTGGCATGGCGTGGAGGCGTGAACCCGACCGTGACCGTCGGGGTCCGGCGCGGTTCGATCCGGTCTGCAGTCGGTCGAGGGCACCGGCCGTGCCGAATGAACTCGGCCCTCCGGCTGACCGCATGGGGATGCCCGCGTCACGGTCTCGGCGGATCCTCCGCATCCGGGGGAGCGGCTGGCCCGGGATGGTCCATGGTCGGGAAGGTTGGAAGGGGGGGGAGGGTCGGGAGCGTGGCGGAGGGGCGCGGGCTCCTGCTCCCGGGGCGGCGGCGGTGGAGGGGGCGGCGTGACGGGCGAAGGTGGCGGTGGAGGCATCCTCGGGACCGGTCGCATGGCCTCGGCATGGTCGTCTGGTCGAAGGCGGGGACCGGTCCCTGGGGGCCAGGTCGGCCGGCCCGAACGACGGGACCGGCCGCGGCGTCGCGGGTATGGGGCCTTCGCCTTTGCACTCCTTCCCTTGCTCTTCCCCGCCTTCGGCGAGGACACGAACGACGGGGAGACGAACGCATCCGACGGGTCGCCACCCGTCCATTGGCCGGCGTGGCGGCACCCCCACGGGCGTAGTGGGCCATGTCCCGGTCGTAGTAGCCGACGCTGGCCCCTCGGCGCAGCTCCTGGCGGCGTGCGCGTTGGCCCGCAGGATCAAGACGAGGACGAGGAGCACCACGGCCGCCGCGATGACGCCAACTCGGATCGCCGACCCGCTGCTCGATGGCGACGATCTCCGTGGAGCCCACGGCGACTGCTTGCATCCCCAACCATGGTAGTGACCGGGTGCACGAACGCGCTGCGATGCGCCCGGTCCGGTGTCAGGTCCGCACCGGGGCGGCCTGCGACCGGCGCTCCGGCGGGAGTCGGCCTCGACCGACGGCACGAGCGAGGGGATGGAGCGCACCGGGTGCTCCGGCGCGTCGCCGGACGGACCGGTCTCGGCCGCCCGGCCCGGGATCCGGCGCCTTCGTCCTCCGAGCGGGTGTCGAGGGCCCCGAACGCAGCGAAGATGCCGTCGGGCCCCCAGGGGTCCTCCCGGCTCCGGCGCCCGGTTGACGACGAGGAGCGAGCCGGCGACGGCGAGCACCAGCACGACCATGGCGATGAGGCCACCAGTGGCCAGGCCCCACCGAGCGCCGACCGCTGCGAATCCCGACCCTGATGCGGGGCCAGGCAGCGGTGCCACACAGGGCGGCACGACCGAAGTCGGGCCGTCGGGACCGTCCCGCCCGGATCGACCTGCCGGAGAAGCTGGAACTGCTCGATAGCCCACCGTGATGGCCTGGGAGCTCGTGAGCGGCGTGGGATTTGATGCCGATGTGGCCGACGCCAGCTGGATCATCGACACGTAGTGCCCGGCCCGGAAGACCACCACCTGCTCGGTGGCGTGCACCGGGTGAGCTGACCTGGATCGAGTAGCCCTGGGCCCCGGGAATGCTCGGGACGGCGAAGGGGCTCGGTGCCCTGCGAGCCGTGAACGGGGCGGCCAGCCCGGTGGCGAAGGCACTCGGGCTCGGTGACACCCGGTATGCGGAAGAGGAGCACGGCCAGGTCGTTGGCGCCACTGCCCGGAGCCGCCCCGGTCCGTCCACAGGCGGATGTACGGCACCGAAGCCGGGCTGGGCGGCCAGGGCGGCGAACTGCTCGTCGGCCTGTTGGGGATCCGAGCGATTGGGATGCGAACTCCGTGGCGGTGAGCGGGCCGTTGGTCGGCCCGGCCGGTGCCGCCACGAAGCCCGGCATGGAGCTGGGACAGCACCATCGACTCCAGCGGGAGGCGACCGGTGCGTACCGGTCGGGCCGAGTGGACCGCCCGCGGCGGTCCGATGGCGGGCCGGCCACGACGCGGGCGCGCCACGGCGGCCAGGCGCGGCCGCCGCCGAGCCACGGGTGCCGCTCCGGATCGGGACCGGGTGCGCGGCTCGGCCGGGCGCCGTCCGGCACCGACCGGGGAGCGCCGCCGACGAGATGGCACGCCGCCGTCCCCTACGCCACGAAGTACTTGGCCTGGGGGTGGTGGCAGATGATGGCCGTGGTCGACTGCTCCGGATGGAGCTGGAACCCCTCGCTCACCTCCACGCCGATGCGGTCGGCGCCGAGCAGCTCGACGACCTTGGCGTTGTCCTCCAGATCGGGGCAGGCCGGGTAGCCCCACGAGTAGCGGCCGCCGCGGTACTTCTGGCGGAACAGGCCGGTCAGGGTGGGCCCGTCCTCGTCGGCGAAGCCCGAGCTCCTCGCGGATCCGGCGGTGCCAGTACTCGGCCAGGGCCTCGGCCATCTCCACGCCCGAGACCGTGGAGGTAGAGGTACTGCTGGTACTCGTTGTCGGCGAACAGCCGCGCCGCCTCCTCGGAGACCCGGAACCCATGGTCACCACCATGAAGCTGGCCCAGTCGGGATCGCCGGAGTCGACGGAGCGGAAGAAGTCGCTGATGCACAGCCAGGGCTCCTCGGTCTGGCGGGGGAAGGTGTAACGCATCAGCTCGTTGGTCCGGCTCTCGTCCTCGAAGATCACGAGGTCGTCGCCGTCGGCGTTGGCGGCGAAGTGGCCCCAGGCCACCTGGGGGACGAGCAGCTGCTCGGCCTTGGCCGTCGGCCAGCTGCTCCCGCAGCAGCGCCCGCACCCGTTCCTTGAAGGCCGGGTCGTCCTCGCCCTGCTCCGGCCGGAATCCCCACTGGTTGCGGAAGAGGGCGGTCTCGTTCAGGTAGGCGGCGATGTCGTCGATGGCCATGCCCTTGGCCACCCGGCTGCCCGAGGAAGGGCGGCTTGAAGATCGGGTTGTCCGTGGCCACCTCGGGCGATCGGGCCGGCAGCGTCTCACCCCGCTCGAGGGCCTCGGCCGCAGCCTGTCGTGCGCAGCTCGCTCTTGCGGGGGCCGAGGTCGCGGCCGCCGATGGCGGTCCCGAACTCGGGGTCGTCCTCACCGGACCTGGCTCAGCTCGACCAGCCGGTCCATGGTGCGCAGTCCCTCGAAGGCGTCCTTGCCGTAGAAGAGCCGGCCGTCGTAGACCTTCCGGAGGTCCCGCTCGACGTAGGTGCGGGTGAGGGCGGCCCCGCCCAGGATGACCGGGATGTGGGACAGGCCCGCGTCGGTTGAGCTCCTCGAGGTTGTCCCGCATGATGAGCGTGGACTTGACCAGCAGCCCGCTCATGCCGATGGCGTCGGCCTTGGACTCCTCGAGGCGCGGCGACCATGTCGGTGATGCCCACCTTGATCCCGAGGTTCTTCACCGTGTAGCCGTTGTTGGTGAGGATGATGTCGACCAGGTTCTTGCCGATGTCGTGCACGTCGCCCTTGACGGTGGCCAGCACCATGGCGCCCTTGCCGCCCTGGTCGGCCTTCTCCATGTAGGGCTCGAGGTAGGCGACCGCCGTCTTCATGGTCTCGGCCGACCCGAGGACGAACGGCAGCTGCATCTCGCCGGAGGCGAACAGCTCGCCGACCGTCTTCATGCCGGCCAGCAGGAAGTCGTTGATGATGACCAGCGGGGTGTGGCCGTCGGCCATGGCCTCGTCGAGATCGGCCTCGATCCCGTTGCGGTCGCCGTCGATGATCCGGTGCTCGAGGCGCCGCTCGACCGGCCAGCCCGATGCGGTCCTCCTGGGCGACGCCGGCCGAGGCGGAGACTCCCTCGAACAGCGCCAGCAGCTCGGTCAGCGGGTCGTAGCCGTCGTGCCTGCCGGTCGTAGATGAGGTCGAGGCAGACCTCCCGGGCCCGTTCGTCGATCTTCGACAGGGGCAGGATCTTCGAGGCGTGCACGATGGCGGCGTCGAGTCCGGCCTCGACGCACTCGTGGAGGAAGACCGAGTTGAGCACCTGGCGGGCCGCGGGGTTGAGGCCGAACGAGACGTTGGACAGGCCGAGCACGGTGTAGACGCCGGGCAGCTCGGCCTTGATCCGCCGGATGCCCTCGATGGTCTCGATGCCGTCCTTCCGGCTCTCCTCCATGCCGGTGGACAGGGGGAGGGCCAGCGCGTCGAACAGCAGGTCCTGGGGCCGCAGCCCGTACCGCTCGACGGCGATGTCGTGGATGGCGGTGGCCGCCCGCACCTTCCAGTCGGCCGTGCGGGCCTGACCCTCGGTGTCGATGCAGGTGCACACGACGGCGGCGCCGAACTCCTTGGCCAGCGTCAGGAACGAGTCGAGCCGGGTGCCGGGCTCGTCGCCCTCTTCGAGGTTGACCGAGTTGATCACCGCCCGCCCCCCGATCCACGACAGCGCCGTCTCCACCACCGGTGCCTCGGTGGAGTCGACCATCAGGGGGACGGTGGACTGGGTGGCGAAGCGGGAGGCCACCTCCTCCATGTCGGCCACGCCGTCGGCGCCGGTGTAGTCCACGCAGACGTCGATGAGGTGGGCACCCTCTTTGACCTGGTCGCGGGCCATGGCCACGCAGGTGTCCCAGTCGGCTTCCAGCATCGCCTCGCGGAACTTCTTCGAGCCGTTGGCGTTGGTGCGCTCACCGACGACCAGGAACGAGGTGTCCTGGTCGAACGGGACCTGGGTGTAGATCGAGGCGGCGCCGTACTCCGGCTCGGGATGACGGGTCGCCGGGCTGAAGGTCGGCACACGCCTCCACCACCGCGGCCAGATGGGCGGGGGTGGTGCCGCAGCAGCCCCCGATCACCGAGACGCCCAGCTCGCTCACGAACTGGCGGTGGAACTCGGCCAGCTGGCTCGGGGTCAGGTCGTAGTGCATGGCTCCGTCGACCACCGACGGGAGGCCGGCGTTGGGCAGGCAGGTCACCGGCACCGACGAGTGACCGGTCAGGTGGCGGAGCGGCTCGAACATCTCGGCCGGACCGGTGGCGCAGTTGAGACCGATCACGTCGACCCCCATTGCCTCGAGGGCGCACAGGGCGGCGCCGATCTCGGTGCCGGGCAGCATGGTCCCGGTCAGCTCGATGGTGACCTGGGTCTGGATGGGCAGGTGGCGGCCGGCAGGCCTTCATGGCCCGCCGGGCGCCGTTGATGGCCGCCTTGGCCTGCAACAGGTCGAACACCGTCTCGATGACGATCAAGTCGACGCCGCCCTCGATCAGGGCCGCGGCCTGCTCCTGGTAGGCGTCGCGGAGATCGGCGTAGGGGATCTGGCCGAGCGTGGGGAACTTGGTACCTGGCCCGATGCTGCCGGCCACCCACCGGGGCCGGTCGGGCGTGGAGAAGTCCTCGGCTGCCCCGCGGGCCAGGCCGGCGGCGGCCAGGTTCAGCTCCCGGACCCGGTGAGCCTGTCCGTACTCGGCCAGCACCGGTGCGAAGGCACCGAAGGTGTCGGTCTCGACCACGTCGCATCCCGACCTCGAAGAACGACCGGTGGATCCGGTCGACCACCTCGGGTCGGGACACCACCAGCAGCTCGTTGCAGCCCTCGAGCTCGGGGCCGCCGAAGTCGTCCTCGGTCAGTTCGGCCAGTTGGAGGTTCGTCCCCATGGCGCCGTCGAAGATCACCACCCGCCGGGCGGCGGCCTCGAGATAGCCCGATGAGCGAGAGGCAGGAGTGGAGAACTCGGTGGTCATAACCCTTCAAGGCTACCGGGGAGGGCGCATGCCAGGGGCAGCCGGTCCGCCCCGGGCCCCGTTGAGCACCGAGATCGGTCCGTCCGGTGTGTGTCCGCCAGACCAGGTCCGACCGGCGAAGCCTCCGCCGTTGTCTAGCATCGTCCCGGTGATGAACCGGTGGTGAGGATCTACACGAAGACAGGTGACGACGGAACGACCGGGCTGCTCTTCGGAGGCCGGGTGAGCAAGGACTCCGCCGATCATGCACATCACCGGGACCGTGGACGAGGCTCAGGCGGCACTGGGACTGGCCCGGGCCGAAGTCGAGCCGGAGTCCGAGTTGGACCGGTTGTTGACCGGGATCGAGCGTGACCTGTACGTGTTGATGGCCGAGGTGACCACCGACCCCTCCAACCGGTCGAAGCTGCAGGCCGGGACCACGCTGGTCACCTCGACCATGGTCGATGGGCTCGAGGAGCAGATCGACGGGTTCATCGCCCGCATCGACATGCCCAGCGAGTTCGTGGTGCCGGGGGCCAACCGCCTCTCGGCTTCGTTGGACCTGGCCCGCACGGTGGTGCGCCGGGCCGAACGGCTGGTGTGGTCCTCACCGATCACAGACTCGCTGGTGGGCGAGTACCTGAACCGGCTCTCCGACCTGTTGTGGGCCGTGGCCCGATGGACCGAGGGGGAGAGCCATCTGCTGGCCCGGACCCGGACACGAGGTGGGCGGTCCGACGGCGGGATTCGAGCCCGGCGCCGGCGACGGAGCCCAGCCGTGAACATCGAAACGACGTCGGCCGGGGACCTCCCGTCCGGGCTGGAGGCTCTCGGGGTGCCCGTGTCGACCCATCCCGATGGACTCCGGTTGGCGGCATCGGTCAGCGAGATGCCGGAACGCCTGGGGGTGCCCGCCGCCCTCGACCCGGCCTGGTGTTCGCGCCACGGCTTCAGCGGCAAGGTGGGACAGACCGCCGTCTTACGGTCCACCGGGGCGGCGGATGAGCCCGAGATCGTGCTGGTCGGTATCGGCGACGCCCTCCTGTTGGACACCGACCGCGGCCTCGAGTCGCTCCGGCGGGCCGCCGCCGCCTTCGTCCGGGCGGTGGGTCGTGGCGATGCCGCTGCCTTCCTGTTGCCGGACGGCGACGACCACCAGGTGGCCCGGCGGGCGGAAGCCGTGGCCCTGGCTGCCGTCCTCACCTCCTACCGGTACACCGACTTTCGGACTGACGAGGAGCCTGGTCAACTGGACACGTTTGTCGTCACCATCGGGCCCGGAACGGGCATCGCCCCGGTGGCCGCTGGTGCCCGTGGCGGCGCCCGGGTGGCCGAGTCCGTCAGCCTGGCGCGGGACCTGGTCAACGAGCCACCCAGCTCCCTCACCCCCCGAAAGTTCGCCGAGACCTTCGTTCAGAGGTTCTCGGGGGTGCCCGGGCTCACCGTCGAGGTGTGGGACGAGGACCGGATCGCCGAAGAGCACATGGGGGGACTGCTCGGTGTGGCCCGAGGTTCCACCCAGCCACCCCGGTTCGTCCGGGTCGAGTACCGGCCCGACGATCCGATCGAGATCGACGGGCGGGTCCCGCATCTTGCCCTGGTGGGTAAAGGGATCACCTTCGATTCGGGTGGGCTGTCGCTCAAGACGGCCAGCGGCATGGAGACGATGAAGACCGATATGGGCGGGGCGGCCGCGGTGATGGCGACAATGGACGCCGCAGCCGCCCTCGGTGCCCGCATCCGGCTCACCGCCTTCGCCCCCCTCACCGAGAACATGCCGGGCGGGTCGGCGATCAAGCCCGGCGATGTGCTCACCACCCGGAAGGGGAAGACGATCGAGGTGCTCAACACCGACGCCGAAGGCCGCCTGGTGTTGTCAGACGGGCTGGCACTGGCGGCCGAGGGCGGGCCCGATGCCATCGTCGACTTGGCCACGCTCACCGGGGCGGCAGTGGTGGCGCTGGGCAAGGAGATCGCCGGACTCCTCGGCAACGACGAGACGCTCATCGCCGAGGTGCACGCTGCCGGCGAACGCAGCGGCGAACCCAATTGGTCGCTGCCGATGCCCGACGACTACCGGGTCCACATCGATTCCGAGGTGGCCGACATGCGCAACATCGGACGGCCCGGTCAGGCCGGCACCATCTCCGCCGCCCTGTTGTTGCGCGAGTTCGTGGGCGACGTTCCGTGGGCCCACCTTGACATCGCCGGACCGGCACGATCGGACGAAGCCAGCCGTTATCTGGCCAAAGGTGCCACCGGTTTCGGGGTGCGGACCCTGGTCGACCTGATCATGTCCGAGGACTTCATCCACTCGCTGGTGGGTCTCGGTCCCGATTGAGCCATTCGGGAGTGGGCGGGCACCGTCGTACCCGGCGCGGTAGGTTCGGCGGGTGCGGATAGCCGTCCTCGGTGCCGGTTCGTGGGGCACCACCGTGGCCTCGCTGGTTGCCCCGCGACACGAGACGGTGTTGTGGGCCCGGAACCCCGAGGTGGCCGAGGCGGTAAATGTCGAGCACACCAATGTCGCCTACCTCCCCGGTTTTGACCTGCCGAAAGAACTGTCGGCCACAGCTGTCCTGTCCGATGCGGTCTACGAAGCCGATCTGCTCATCGTCGGGGTACCGACTTCGGGCTTTCGGGGCGTCCTCCAGCAGGCGGCCGAATTCATCCGGCCGTGGATCCCCGTCGTCAGTCTGTCCAAGGGACTCGAGAAGGGCTCCCACCTGCGGATGACCCAGGTGATCAGGGAAGTGGTGCCCGGCCATCCGGTGGCGGCGCTCACCGGGCCCAACCTGGCCCACGAGATCATGTCCGGCAAAGCGGCTGCCGCCGTCATCGCCACCGAAGACCTCGAAGTGGCCAGCGCCATTCAAAAGGTGGTCACCAGGGGCGTGTTCAGGGTGTACCTCAACGACGACGTCATCGGGTGCGAAATGGGCGGTGCCCTGAAGAACGTCATCGCCATCGCCGCCGGTATCGGTGAAGGACTCGGAGTGGGGGACAACACACGCGCCGCGGTCATGTCACGGGGTCTGGCCGAGCTGACCCGGCTCGGGGTGGCGATGGGAGCTCAACCCACCACCTTCGCCGGTTTGGCCGGCATGGGCGACCTCATCGCCACCTGCATGAGCCCGCACAGTCGAAACCGTCGGGTGGGCGAGCAGCTGGGAAAGGGCCGGCGGCTCGAGGACATCCTCGCCGAGATGAACATGGTGGCCGAAGGGGTGAGGACAGCCACCGTCGCCCTCGAGCTGGCCGAGCGGCACCATCTCGACCTGCCCATCTGCACCATGATCGATCGGGTGGTGAAGGGGGAGCTCGAACCGTTGGACTCGTATTGGGGGCTCACGCCGGCAGGTCACGAGGACGAACCCGGCTGAAGGGCATCGGTTTCCCCCCTATCGGCGGGACCCGAGCCCCGGGCGTGTTCAGCGGCAGCAAAGGCGATGGCCGGGTGGAAGCGCCAGAGGCCGAGTTGGCGTTCGATCTCGGGCCTGCTCTTTCCCGTCGAGGCCAGCCCCAGCGCCAATCGCCGGGCCCGACGGCGCATCTGCTCGGGCTCGGGCAACTGCTGTTCGCTCAGCCATCGGCGATGACTGGACTGCAGGGATGGGGGCAGCCGGCACAGATGTCGGAGCGGAAGGGGGGGGATGAGGGTTCGGACGGCCAGTGCGTCGGGCCCGTGGGGGCGGGCCAGCTCGAAGGTGCAGAGGCGTTGCAGGGCCCGGCGGAAAGGCGAGTTCTTGCCCATCCGCTCCCCGAGCCCCAAGGAGCGAGCCGTCTCGGAGAGGTCGAGCTGGAATCCTTCACCGTGGACCTCGATCCCGTAGGAGAGCCGCCTGAGCAGCCAGGTGGTCGACGGTCCGATGACGGGAAGCCAATACAGCTCGACATAGCGTGAGCAGGGGTGGAGACCGTGGGGGTCCGCCACCGGGTCGACCCAGGGGACCACACGGATCTGTGTGCCTCCCAACAGCGGCGGCAGACCGGGGCGAGGCCGCGATCTCTGCCTCGACAGGGTCGGAACGGATGGAGGGGTGGGCACGATGACCTCCGTGAGTCGGGGCGCGGTGACCCCGCTGGGGTCGACCGGAGCCGGGTCGGTGTGGTCGTAGGCTCCACCTGCCACCTGGCTCCCAACTTGCCGGCAACCTGACACGCACCTGCCCGTGCTGTCCACCTCGGGTCGGCGAGACTGGGACGGTGCTTCTCATCGATGCCGCCAATGTGGTCGGGTCTCGGCCGACGGGGTGGTGGCGCGATCGCCCCGGAGCCGCCCGGTCGTTCGTGGAACGAGTTCGGGCTGCGGCGGAAGCCGACCGCTTCGGCGAACCCGTTGTCGTCGTCCTCGAAGGTGCCGCTCGCAACGGCGTGGAGGAGGGCGTCGCCGACGGCGTCAGAGTTCTCCATGCACCGCGGAGTGGTGACGACACGCTCATTGCTGTGGCCACCGAGGCCAGCAGTCAGGTGACGCTGGTGTCGGCAGATCGTGAGCTGCGCCAGCGAGCCGGGGTCCTGGGGGCGAATCTAGCCAGTCCCGGATGGCTCATCGATTTGCTCGACCAGTGATGACTCACGGTCCGGCCGCCTCTACCCGGCCCTTCGCCATCTCTCAAATCGGTAGCTGACGCCTCCGTCTTGGTGGTCCTCGCTCTCAGAGGTGAGAGTGAACCGGTCTTGGTAGACGGGGAAGAACTTGATGCAGTGGTAGTCGGCGAGAACTTGAGTGATGAATAGTTCGTCAGCCTGGGAAATGGTGTTGGCGTAGACAGCAGCACCACCGATCACCCAGACATCCTGGTCAGGGTGGCGGTCGCGGAGCTCATCGAGGTTGCCGACGGGGAGGAAGCCCGGACGGAGGGACTCCGTTCCGTCATGCGTCAACACGTAGTTGTCCCGGTGGTGGAGTGGCGCCGCGAACTCCACATAGGTGGCCCAACCCATCACGATCAGCCCTGTGCTGGTCTGGTCGCGGAAGTACGCCGCATCACCCGGCAGATGCCACGGGATGCCAGAGGCGGTGGCGATGCCCCGTTGGGTGTCCATTGCGGCGATCAGACGAATCATGGTTCTCCTATTCGTGTCCGGCTCGCTCAGGGTGCCGACCCCGGCCAGCTCCCCTGGGTTCGGCTCGACGGCCGTTGAGCCGATCGCCATCACCACCGCCCCCGGTGCACGCTGTCCTCCAGCGTCCGCCGCGGACGTTCCGCCGAGCGGGAGGGTGGGTCGGGCTCGGCCGCCTCGCCCAGCAGGACTGCGCCGAGCCACCGCAGCCGTTCGGGCACGCCGAATTCGGCCGCGGAGTCGCCCTTCACCACGGAAGTTCCCGAGGAACGCCGCGCCCGAGCCCCGCGGTCGGCTGCACCGAGCAGCACGGTCATGGTGGCGAAGGCGGCGTCGACCAGCCAGAAGGGGACCGTCCATTCGACCTCCCGGCTTCCGTGGCGGCGCCTTGTCCTCCTCGCGGTAGCGGGCCACGTAGGCCTCGGGATCGGCGAAGGGCAGCACGATCACCGGTGCCCTCGACAGGCCGGCGAATCGTCGTAGACCGTTCCCGCCAGGCCTCGTCGGTGGTGACGGCCCAGTACCGGGAGGTCTGGTCCGTGCCCTTCGAGCACGACGAATTCCCGACCCTGGGTGTTGCCGGCCGACGGCGCCCGCAGAGCGTCCTCGAGCATCCGGTCGACGATCCCGGGGCTCGAGCGGCCGACCGGAGAAGTTCCGGGTCATCCGCCGACGCGTGCGACCGCCTCGCTCCAGATCTCCATCGGGCGCACGCTACCGGCCCTCCGGCGGCTCCGCCTCGGTGGGGCCGGTGGGGCCCGCGGCCCGGCGTGGCCCGGTGGGAATGTTGACCCCGCTGGTAGTGTTTTACTCAGTGGCAGATGGATGGCGGCGCCGGTCATGACCGGTCCGGCGCGTGCAGGAAGGATCGTGATCGCGTGCCCACGTTCAGGGAGATGTTGGCCGAAGCCAAGGCGGCCGTGCGGGAGGTCGAGCCGGCCGAGGCCGAACAGGAGATCGCGGCCGGCGACACGGTGGTGCTCGACGTGCGCGAGCCCGACGAGTACGAGCAGGGCGCGCTGCCCGGCGCCGTCCACATCCCCCGGGGCACCCTCGAGACCTCGGTGGAGGGTCGGATCCCCGACAAGTCGAGCCATGTGGTCGTGTACTGCGCCGGCGGCACCCGTTCGGCCTTCGCGGCCCAGACCATGCAGGAGCTGGGCTACACCGACGTGGCCTCGGTCATCGGCGGGTTCAACCGCTGGAAGGACGAGGGTCGCGACTGGTCGGCCCCCCGGTCGCTCACCCCCGAGCAGCGCAACCGCTACCAGCGCCACCTGCTCCTTCCCGAAGTGGGCGAGACCGGCCAGCTCAAGCTGCTCGACTCGAAGGTGCTGCTGCTCGGCGCCGGCGGCCTCGGTTCGCCGGCCGCCCTCTACCTGGCCGCCGCCGGGGTCGGAACCCTCGGCATCATCGACATGGACGTGGTCGACGCCTCCAACCTCCAGCGCCAGATCCTGCACAACACCGACCGGATCGGCGAGCGCAAGGTCGACTCGGCCAAGAAGACCCTGACCCTGATCAACCCTGACGTCAACGTGGTCACCTACGACGTCCGCCTCGGCGCCGACAACATCCTCGACATCATCGACGGCTACGACGTGATCGTCGACGGCACCGACAACTTCCCGACCCGCTACCTGGTCAACGACGCCTCGCTGCTCAAGCGGATCCCGGTGGTGCACGGTTCCATCTTCCGGTTCGAGGGCCAGGCCACGGTGTTCAACCCCTACGTAGGGTCCCTGCTATCGGTGCATGATCCCCGAGCCCCCGCCGGCCGAGCTGGCCCCGAGCTGTGCCGAGGCCGGCGTCCTGGGCGTGCTGCCCGGCATCGTCGGCTCCATCCAGGCCATCGAGGCCATCAAGATCCTGCTGGGCATCGGCGAGACGCTCGCAGGGCCGCCTGCTGGCCTACGACGCCCTCGAGCAGAGCTTCCGGACGTTCAAGGTGCACCGCGATCCCGCACTGCCCGGCGTGCGGACCCGATGCCGCGCAGATCGTCATCGCCGAGTACGACGACCTGTGCATGCCCCACGCCGTCGCGCCCCTCCGGCCGACGCCTGAGACCGGCCCGTCGCTTTTTCCGGCCGAGCGGCGGACAGACCGTAACCTGGGCCCATGGCACCGAGAGCGACACCGTCCGGCGCCCGAGAACAAGCGACTCACCGACTCGGGCATCGAGATCCGACCTGTCTACGGCCCGGCCGATCTCGAGGGTTGGGACCCCGACGCAGCAGCTGGGTCGTCCCGGGGCACTACCCCTTCACCCGGGGCATCCGGGCCGACATGTACCGGGGTCGGCTGTGGACCATGCGGCAGTACGCCGGCTTCGGCACGGCCGAGTCGACCAACGAGCGCTTCAAGTTCCTGCTCGGCGCTGGCCAGACCGGCCTGTCCTGCGCCTTCGATCTCCCCACCCAGATGGGCTACGACTCCGACCACCCCCGATCCGAGGGCGAGGTCGGCAAGGTCGGCGTGGCCATCGACTCCATGGCCGACATGCGCCTCCTGCTGGCCGGGCTTCCGCTCGACAAGGTCACCACCTCGATGACCATCAACGCCACCGCCGCCATCCTGCTGCTCTTCTACCAACTGGTGGCCGAGGAGAACGGGGTCGATCCCGACGCTCCTCGGCGGCACCATCCAGAACGACATCCTGAAGGAGTACGTGGCCCGGGGCACCTACATCTATCCGCCGCGACCGTCGATGCGACTGGTCACCGACACCTTCTCCTACTGCGCTGAGCATCTGCCGGCCTGGAACACCATCTCCATCTCCGGCTACCACATCCGCGAGGCCGGATCGACGGCGGTGCAGGAGATCGCCTTCACCATCGCCAACGGCATCGCCTACGTGGAGGCCGCCCTGGCCGCCGGTCTCGACGTCGACGCCTTCGCCCCCCGGCTCAGCTTTTTCTGGAACGCCCACAACAACCTGTTCGAGGAGGTCGCCAAGTACCGGGCCGCCCGCCGGATGTGGGCCAAGATCATGACCGAGCGGTTCGGGGCCAAGGACGAGAAGATCGACGCTGCTGCGTTTCCACACCCAGACCGGCGGATCCACGCTCACCGCCCAGCAGCCGGAGAACAACATCGTCCGGGTCACCGCTGCAGGCCCTGGCCGCCGCTCTGGGTGGCACCCAGAGCCTCCACACCAACGGGTTCGACGAGGCGCTCGGCCTTCCGACCCAACGGGCCGCCAAAATCGCCCTCCGCACCCAGCAGATCGTCGGCTACGAGTCGGGGATCGCCGACACGGTCGATCCCGCTGGCCGGATCGTGGTTCGTCGAGTCGCTCACCGACGAGGTCGAGCAGGACGCCTGGGAGTACCTCGAGAGGATCGACGCCATGGGTGGCGCGGTCGACGCCATCGAGGCCCAGTACATGCAACAGGAGATCGAGCAGGCCGCCTATGCCTACGCCAAGGACGTGGACGCCGAGAGAAGATCATCGTCGGGGTGAACAAGTTCGTCGACGAGGAGCTCGAGCCGACCGACGTGTTCCCCATCGATCCCGAGCTCCAGCGCTCCCAGGTGGCCCGGGTCAAGCGGGTGCGGGAGGAGCGGGACCAGTCGGCGGTGGACGCGGCCCTGGCCGACGTGGAGTCGGCCGCCCGAGGCACCCAGAACCTGCTCGTTCCCATGAAGATCGCCCTGGCCCGGATGGCCACCCTCGGAGAGGTGTCCGATGTGTTGCGAGGTGTGTTCGGCGAGTTCCACCCGACCGGCTGATCCCGCCGCCCTTCTTTGAGCCTCTTGGCGCCCCTCTCCCTCCCGCAATTGGTTTCCGAAATTGCATGGCCGCGGAATGTTGGATACCGCTGGTCTGTAATCGTGAAACCAATGCCGAGGGAGACCCTGTTCAACCGGGGTAGGGCCGAAGTCGGCCGAAGGAGACCAGGCCTCAGCCCGCCAACAGCCTGTCCCGCACGGCACCCGGTCCGGCGGCGTCGATCGCCGTCCAGGCCATCGCCAGGGCTCCGTCCCGCACGGCGTGATCGGCCGAGGGGGTGGCGCAGGCTGCGGCGAACTCGGGCTGGTGGTTGACCGAGCCGGCTGCGTCGATGCCGACCAGGGGATGGATGGTGGGTACGGCCAGGGACACGTTGGCCATGTCGGTGGAGAAGGTGGGTCGGGGGGCGCCATTGTCATCGAGTCGAATTGACGCCCGAGGGCCTCGGCGTTGGCCCGATAGATGGCCAAGAGCCCCAGATCGCTCTCCATGTGGGAGTAGGTCGGCGACAGGTCCTGACGGCTCAGCGTCGACCCGGACGCCAAGGCACCGGCTTCGAAGCACGCCATCACACGGGGCTCGAGCACCGCCAAGTCCTCCAACGACAAGGACCGGCACATGAAGCGGCCGGCGGCTGATGAGGGGATGATGTTGGCTGCTTCGCCGCCGTTGGTGACGATGCCGTGCACCTGATCACCGGGACGGAAGTGCTGGCGCAACAGGCCGATGGCCACCTGGGCGATCGTCAGGGCATCGCCGGCATTGATCCCCTCCCACGGAGCCGCCGAGGCGTGGGCGCTATTCCCGGTGTAGGTGACGTCGAAGTGGGAAACCGCCAGGCACGTCCCCTCGAGTCGATCGGCCGGCCACGGGTGGATCATCATGGCGGCGTGGACGCCGTCGAACACGCCCTCCTCCAACATCGTGATCTTGCCGCCCCCACCCTCCTCGGCCGGTGTGCCGAGCACCCGAACGGTCAGGCCGAGCTCGTCGGCCAGACCCGCCAGCCCCAGGCCGGCACCGACGGCGGAGGCGGCGATGATGTTGTGACCGCAGGCATGGCCGATTCCGGGGAGCGCGTCGTATTCGGCGCACACGGCCAGGACCATGGGGCCGGTTCCGATCTCGGCGCTGAATGCGGTCGGCATCCCGGCCGTGCCCCGACTCACCTCGAACCCGGCTGCTTCGAGGACCTCGGCCGTCCACTCCGAGGCCCGATCCTCCTCGAATGCCGTCTCGGGGTAGTCGTGAATGGCATGGCTGAGTCCGACCAACCCGCCCAGCTCGGCGTCGATGACGGTCCGGGCGGCTTCCTTGAGGGCGGAGGGAGTGCTCATCGGGCTCGGGAGCCTGTCACTACTCGATGACCGCGATGACGTCTCCGGGGCCCACCGATTCGCCCGCCTTCACGCGGACCTCCTTGACGGTGCCGGCCTTCTCGGCGTTGACGTTGTTCTCCATCTTCATCGCCTCGAGCACGCAGATGGTCTGGTTGACCTCCACGGTGTCGCCGGGCGCCACCAAGACCTTGACGATGGTGCCCTGCATGGGCACAGCCACCGTTCCCGATCCGGCTCCCGAGGCGGTCGCCTTCGGTCGCTTGGGTCCCGATGCCCGTGCCGGACCGGCGGCGCCGGCGACGACCACGTCACCGAGATCGGGTACCCACAGTTTGACCTGGTACCGCCGGCCGTCCACTTCGGCAGTGACGTCGCGCAGCACCTTGGGGGCTTCGTCCTCGTCCTCGGACACCTGGGGTGTCGCCGGTGCCGCGTTGCCCGAGCCCACTCCGCTCAGGTCGAGGGTCTGCTCCACCCAGTTGGTCGAGTGGGTCGCCGACACGAAGTCGGGATGGGAGAGGATGGCGACGTCGGCGGGGAGGGTGGTGGCAACCCCCGCCACCACGGTCTCGTCGATTGCCCTGAGCATCCGCCGCCGGGCCGCCTCCCGATCGTGGCCCCACACCACCAGCTTGGCGACCAGGTTGTCGTAGTACTGGCTGACGGTGTCACCTGCGGCGTAGCCGGCATCGAGCCGAACACCGGGACCGCCGGGGGCGACGAACTGCGTGATGGTGCCCGGCGACGGCGTGAAAGCCCCGCCGGTGGCATCTTCGGCATTGATCCGGACCTCGATGGCGTGCCCGTCCCGCCGCACCTCGTCCTGTGAGAACCCGAGCCGCTCACCTGAGGCCACCCGTAGTTGCCACTCGACCAGGTCGAGTCCGGTGACTAGTTCGGTGACCGGATGCTCCACCTGCAGCCTGGTGTTCATCTCCAGAAAGAAGAACTCGCCGTCCTGGTAGAGGAATTCGACGGTGCCGGCGTTCACGTACCCGCAGGCCTCCGCCACCTTGACCGAGGCCGCGCCCATGGCCTGGCGCACCTCGTCGGGAAACTCGGGAGCCGGGCTCTCCTCGATCAGCTTCTGGTGCCGCCGTTGGGAGGAGCAGTCCCGCTCACCCAGCCACAGGGTCGCCCCGTGGGTGTCGGCGATGATTTGCATCTCCACGTGGCGGGGCCAGGCGAGATAACGCTCGACGTAGCATTCGTCCCGGCCGAAGTAGGAGAGCGACTCGCGCATGGCCGACTCCAGCGCTTCGGCAGCCTCCTCGGGTGCCCCGACCACCTTCATCCCCCGGCCGCCGCCTCCGTAAGCCGCCTTGATGGCCACCGGCCAGCCGAATTCGTCACCGAAAGCGATGACCTCGTCGGGCGAGGCCAGGACCTCCGAGCGCCCCGGCACGCCGGAAACGCCGGCTCGTTCGGCGGCATGTCGCGGACTGATCTTGTCGCCCATGATCTCGATGGCCTCGGGAGGCGGGCCGATGAATGTGACACCTCGCTCGGTGATGGCTCGGGCGAAGTCGGTGTTCTCCGAGAAGAAGCCGTAGCCGGGGTGGACGGCGTCAGCGCCGCTCTTCTGGATTACGTCGAGGATGGCCTCGGTGTTGAGATAGCTCTCGGCGGCGGTTTGGCCGCCCAGGGAATAGGCCTCGTCGGCCAGACGCACGTGGAGCGCGTCCCGATCCAGGTCGGAGTACACGGCAACCGTGGCCACCCCCATCTCGCGGCAGGTTCGGATCACCCGGACGGCGATCTCTCCACGGTTGGCGATGAGAACCTTCTTCAGCACGCTGCGCCTTTCGACTCGGGTTGTCACCTGGTCACCGGGCAGTGGCGTCACCGCCCCAGGCTCCTACAACACTGTCACGGCCCGTAGGGTGTGTGCCATGTCGGACCCGTTCTTCGCCGACGTCCGGCGCTTCGACTCGATCGATTCGACCAATCGCTACCTGCTGGACGAGGCCCGCCGTGGGGCCCCCGAGGGTGTGGTGGCGGTCGCCGGTCACCAGACCGCCGGGCGGGGTCGGCTCGGCCGACGTTGGGAGGCCCCGGCCGGATCGAACCTGCTGGTCTCCGTGCTGCTCCGCCCCGACTTGGCCTCCGATCAACGGCATCTGGCCGCCGGGGTGGTGGCCCTGGCCGCCGTCGACGCTGTTGCGCCCCCGCCCCCGCCCCCGTCCCCGGCCCCGGCCCCGGTCGGGCTCGACCTGGGTATCAAATGGCCCAATGACCTGCTGGCCCCCGACGGACGCAAGCTGGCGGGCATCTTGGCCGAAGCCGATCTGACCGGCTCACCGGGTTCGGGTCACGCACCCATCGTGGTCGGAATCGGGATCAACGCCAACTGGCCGGCCCGTGACTCGGACCTGCCGGAGGAGCTGGTGGGGATAGCGACCTCCCTGCGCCAGCAGTCGGGGCGTCCCGTCGATCTCGACGAGCTGCTCGAGGCGCTGCTCACGGCCCTGGCCCCGAGGGTGGTGGACCTCAGAACGCCTGCCGGTCGGGCTCGACAGGCGTCGGACTTCCAGGGCCACTGCGCCACACTCGGCACCCGGGTGCAGATCGAGCTGACCGGCGATCGCTTCGAGGGGACAGCCACCGGCCTGACTCCCGAGGGCCACCTGGTGGTCGACGTCGCAGGCGTCAGCCGGATCGTCGTGGCCGGGGACGTCGTTCACGTCCGATCGGGGGCCTGACCTGGGGTGCTCCGGGAAATCGGTCCTGGTCCGACTAGCATTCCCCGATTATGCGACTACTCGTAACCGGCGGCGCCGGCTTTATCGGTTCGAATTTTGTCCGGTACTGGGTGCACCACCACCCCGCCGATGACGTCGTGGCCTTCGATGTGCTCACTTATGCGGGGAATCTTCCCAACCTGGATGATCTGAAGGGTCAGATCGAATTCGTCCAGGGGGACATCGGTGACCTCGAGACGGTGGCCAAGACATTGACCGAGCACGAAATCGACGTGATCGTCAATTTCGCCGCCGAATCCCACAACAGCTTGGCCATCTTGGACCCGGCCCGGTTCTTCCGAACCAACGTGCTCGGCACCCAGACGTTGGCCGAGGCCGCTCGGCGCCACGGGGTGTCGAGGTTCCATCACATCTCGACGTGCGAGGTCTACGGCGACCTGCCTCTCGATTCCGACGAGGTGTTCACCGAGGAGACCCCCTACCGCCCCCGGACGCCCTACAACGCCTCCAAGGCCGGGGCTGACCACGCTGTACGTGCCTACGTGGAGACCTTCGGACTGCCGGCCACCATCACCAACTGCTGCAACAACTACGGGCCCTACCAGTTCCCGGAGAAAGTGATCCCCCTGTTCACCGCCAAGGCGCTCGACGATCAGCCGCTGCCCCTCTACGCATCCACCCAGAACCGTAGAGAGTGGTTGCACGTCGACGATCACTGCCGGGCCATCGAGCTGGTCCTGCAGCATGGCGAGGTCGGGGAGACCTACAACGTCGGGAGCGGGATAGAGGCGAGCATCGAAGAGATCGCCGACGCGGTGCTCGATGCCGCCGGCAAGCCCCAGAGCCTGAAGGAGATCGTGCCCGACCGTCCGAGCCACGACCGGCGCTACCTCCTGGACTCGACCAAGATCCGAAAGGCCCTGGGCTGGGAACCGACCGTGCCCTTCGAACAGGGTCTCGCCGAGACGGTGGCGTGGTACACGGCCAACCGCAGTTGGTGGGAACCGTTGCGTGACCGGGCTCCGGTGGTCGAAGGGGCATGGTCGACCGGGCCGGAGTCGGGCTCCACCAAGTCCGCGTGAGCGCTCCGACGCGGGTCCTGGTCACCGGGGGGCAGGGACAGCTGGGCCGAGATCTGCAGGACGTTTTGTCGGGGAAGGTCCCCGTCGGGGGTGTGGCCGACGATGCCGACGGTGATCGCCTCCTTCCGTCCGTCCGAGCGGGAGCTTTCGACGTGCTGTCCACCGACATCGACAACCTCGACGTGGTCGACCGGGATGCCGTCCGGGCTGCTGTCGAAGCCTTCAGGCCGGAAATCGTGTTGCACGGGGGGGCGTTCACCGCTGTCGACGCCTGCGAGTCCGATCAAGGCACGGCGTTCGCCGTCAACGCCCTCGGCACCAGGAACATTGCCGAGGCGGCAGCCGGAATCGGCGCCCACCTGGTGTACGTCTCCACCGACTACGTCTTCGACGGGACCCTCGACCGACCGTACGACGAGTGGGACCAGCCCAATCCGCAGTCGGTGTACGGCCGAAGCAAGCTCGGCGGCGAGCTCGAGGTTCGGGCCATTTCCGGGTCGTCCGGCACCATCGTGCGGACGGCATGGGTGAGCGGCGCCCATGGGGCGAACATGGTCAAGACCGTGCTGCGCCTGGCCACTGCCGACCCCGAGGCGTCACTCCGTTTCGTCGACGACCAGCACGGGTGCCCCACTTTCACGGCTGATCTGGCCCGGGCCGTGGTCCGACTCGGTCTCGACCGCCGACCGGGGACCTTCCACGTCACCAACCAGGGCGAGACCACCTGGTTCGGCTTCGCCCAGGCCACGCTGGCGGCCGCCGGTCTCGACGCCAAGCGGGTCGAGCCCATCGCCACCAGCGATCTCCTCCCGGCCCGCCCGGCCCCCCGCCCGGCCAACTCGAGACTGGACAATGCCGCCCTACGGCTGGCGGGCCTCGATCTCCTCCCGTTGTGGACCGACTCCCTGGGGCGCCTGGTCCGAGCTCTGTCGATGGCGGCGTGAGCGCCGATGGCCCTCGGTAGCCAGCACCCAATCCCTTCAGGATGGACACCCACGAGCCGACGAGGAAGACGAGGAAGTAGCTCGTCAAGACGGGCGGGGCACACGGTGACGATGAGGATGACGATGACAGGGACCAGCTCGTGACGTCGTGGGGTTCGGCCGCTTCCACGGGATCACCCGGTTCGGGCCGGGCGCCTGACAGCGGGCCGCCCGGCGCCTATTTCGGACATGGAGGCGCAGCCGTGCGCGTGCTCCCCCATGGGCGGGGGCGCACCGTGGCGGTAATCGGGGTCGGCTACGTCGGTCTTCCGACCGCGGCCACGTTGGCCCACCTCGGGCACAAGGTCACCTGCGGGGACGCCGACCCGGCCAAGGTGGCGATGCTCCAGGACGGGAAGGTTCCCATCGTCGAAGACCATCTCGAGGAGCTGGTGCGGGAGGGGCAGGCTGCCGGCCGTCTCAAGTTCGTGGTCGGGGCGGCCGATGCCGTGGAGGGCGCCGAGTTCGTCTTTCTCTGCGTTCCCACGCCGCAGGGGGACGACGGATCGGCTGACCTCTCGTACGTGGAGGCGGTGGCCAAGGAGATCGGACCCCACCTGGTTCCGGGCAGCATCATCGTGAACAAGTCGACGGTGCCGGTCGGCTCCACCCTGGTGGTCGAGCGGGTGCTCGGTCGTCATGACATCAAAGTCGTCTCCAATCCTGAGTTCCTGCGTGAGGGGACGGCGGTACCCGACAGCCTTCACCCCGAGCGGATCGTGGTCGGTGCCGACGACCAGTCGGCGGCGGCCAGAGTCGGTGACCTCTTCGCCGGCACGCACGCCCCCCTACTGATCACCGACGCCGCCACGGCGGAGACCATCAAGTACGCCTCGAACGCCTTTTTGGCGACCAAGCTGAGTTTTGTCAACGCGGTGGCCGGACTGTGCGAAGCGGTCGGCGCCGACGTTCGGGACGTCATCCTCGGTCTGGGCTACGACAAACGGATCGGGTTCGAGTACCTGCGACCCGGACCGGGGTGGGGTGGAAGCTGCCTTCCCAAGGACACCAGGGCCCTGGTCCACATCGCTGAACAGGCCGGGTACGACTTCTCCTTCCTCAAGGGCGCCATCACCACCAACGACGAGCAGTTCGTCCGGGTGGTCCATAAGATCGAAACGGCGGTGGGTGGAGAGCTCGCCGGTGCCGTTGTCGCCGTCTGGGGACTCACGTTCAAAGCTGGCACCGACGATCTGCGCAACTCGCCGGCGGTAGAGGTGGTGCAGAGGCTCGTTGCCGACGGGGCGATCGTCCGGGTGTTCGATCCGACCCTGTTGGTGCCTCCGGGTCAGGAATCCATCCCCGTCGATGAACTGCCGGCGTTCGCCCACGACGAGGGGACACTGGGCCCCGCCGGCTCGGTGCGTGCCTTCTCCGACGCGTATACGGCCTGTCAGGGGGCGGCTGTCGCCGTCGTGCTGACCGAGTGGGACCAGTTCCGGTGGCTGGACTTCACCAAGGTGCTTTCCAAGATGGGCGAGCCGGTAGTGGTCGACGCCCGCAACCTTCTCGATCCGGCCCAGCTGCGACGTATCGGATTCCAGTACACCGGAATCGGTCGCAGATGAGCGGTCGCCTGGTGGTGATGGGCGGGGCCGGGTTCGTGGGTTCGCACCTTTGCGATCAGCTCCTCGAACGCGGCGACTTGGTCGTCTGCGTGGACGACTTCTCGACCGGGCGGCCGGCCAACGTGGCCCACCTGACCGAGCATCCGAGGTTCACCCTGGTCGAAGCGGACGTGTCGGAGACCCTACCTATCGAGGGGCCGGTGGACGGTGTGCTCAACCTGGCCAGCCCGGCTTCCCCTCCCGACTACCTGGCCCGCCCCTTGGAGACACTGGCGGTGGGCAGCGAAGGCACCCGGCTCGGTCTCGAGCTGGCCGCCCGGGCCGGTTGTCGCTTCTTGCTGGCGTCCACCAGCGAGGTCTATGGCGATCCTGACGTCCATCCTCAATCAGAGGCGTACTGGGGCAAGGTGAACCCGGTCGGTCCCCGAAGCGTCTACGACGAGGCCAAGCGGTTCGCCGAGGCCCTGACCATGGCCCATCACCGGGCGCTCGGTACCGACGTCGGGATCGCCCGGATCTTCAACACCTATGGGCCCCGACTGCGTCCGGACGACGGAAGGGTGGTCTCCAACTTCCTCCTCCAGGCCATGCGGGGTGAGGCCATCACCGTCTACGGCGATGGCAGCCAGACCCGGAGCCTCTGCTATGTCGAGGACGAGGTCCGTGGACTGATCGCCCTGTTCGATTCGAATCTCACCGGTCCGGTCAACATCGGCAATCCCGACGAGTACACCGTGCTCGAGCTGGCCCGCACGGTCATCGACTTGTTCGGTTCCGCCTCTGAGATCGTCCATCTCCCCCTCCCGGTCGACGACCCGACCCGTCGGAGGCCGGACATCACCCTGGCCCGAAACGCGCTGAACTGGGAACCGACCACCGAGCTACGCGGACGGCCTGACCCGTACTGCGGCGTTCTTGGCCGCCGAGGCGGGAGTGAAGGCACCACCTCCGTCCGACATCAGCGGCCGGATCCGGAGGTAGTCGTGTCTGAGACTGATCCCAACCGAGACCGGGGGGCAAGCGGAGGAGACTGACGCCATGACTGACAGCGGACCAACGGAAGCGGCGGGAGACGGGGTCCGTCGTTTACTCCCTGCTGTCGGTCATCGTGCCCGGTCTTCAACGAACGGGTCACCGTGGCCGAGGTGATCCGACGGATCAGGGCGGTGGAGCTGCCCCTCGACATGGACATGGAGGTGATCGTCGTCGACGACGGATCGTCCGACGGCAGCGACAAGGTGCTGGCGGCGGTGGGCGACTCGACGGTTCGGATCATCACCCACGAGGTCAACCGGGGCAAGGGGGCCGCCATCCGAACCGGGATGGAGGCAGTTCGCGGCGACCTGGTCCTGGTTCAGGACGCCGACCTCGAATACGACCCTGAGGACTGGATCAAGTTGCTCGAGCCCATCCTGCGGGGGAAGTCCCTGGTGGTCTTCGGCAGCCGGTTCACCGGGGAACGCAAGAACATGTTGCCCCTCCACTGGATCGGCAACCGCTTCTTGTCCCTTGTGACCAACCTCTTGTACTCGACGACCCTCTCGGACATGGAGACCTGCTACAAGCTGTTCGACCGCCGGGTCCTCGAGGGCATCACCATCGAGTCCGACAAGTTCGAATTCGAGCCGGAGATCACGGCCAAGGTCCTCCGCCGCGGCTATCGGATCTACGAGGTTCCGATCTCCTATGCCGGCCGTGAGCCGGACGAGGGGAAGAAGATCACCTGGCGGGACGGCTTCGGGGCCTTGAAGACGTTGATCAAGTACCGGTTCACCCGGCTCGACACGTGAGCAGACGCGCCGAAGGGCGCGATGGCGCAGCTCAAGCGGGACCACCGGCCGCGGCCACCGCAGTGGTGATCGTGAACTACGAGTCGGGTCCCTCCCTGCTGTCGTGCGTCGAGGGGTGGCAGGACGAGGGACCGGGCCAGTTGGTGGTGGTCGACAACGGGTCGCGGGACGGATCCGTCGACCAGGTGGCCCTCCGTCATCCCGAGGTCGGGCTCCTGGCCACCGGCCGCAATCTCGGATACGGGGCGGCGGCCAATCGTGGTGTGGCTGCCACCGCGGCGGCGTGGGTACTGGTGTGCAACCCCGATCTCGAGGTCCGCCCGGGAGCGCTTGCCGTCCTGTCCCAGGCGTTGGCCGACGACCCCGGATGCGCGTTGGTGGGGCCCCTGATCCGGACCCCGGCCGGCGAGCGCTATCCGTCGGCCCGACGGTTTCCCTCGATGGTCGACGCCGCCGGTCACGCCGTGCTGGGCATCTTCGCACCGGACAACCGGTTCACCCACTCCTACCAACAGACCGACCTCGGCGACGACGGTGGACGACCCCAGACGGTCGACTGGGTGTCCGGGGCCTGCTTCCTGGTCCGCCGGTCGGCCTTCGAGCAGGTGGGCGGATTCGACGAGAGCTACTTCATGTACGCCGAGGACGTCGATCTCTGCTGGCGCCTGGGCCGGATCGGATGGCGGGTTTCCTACGCCACCGGGGCCGAGGTCACCCACCTCCAGGGAGTCTCCACCAGCCGCCACCCCTACCGGATGATCGCCGAACACCACCGCTCGTTGATGCGCTTCGCCGTCCGTTCGACCCGGGGATGGAAGCGGGCCCTCCTGCCTCTGGTGGCTGTCGGCATATCGGTTCGGGCCGCCCTGGCGTGCCTGGCCCAGGCCACAGCCAGGTGACGGGCGTGACCGGGGCGCCTGAGCCCAGGTTGTAGGGTGACGTCCGATCATGCCGAGCAACTCGACGGGCAAGTGGGTGGAGCGCGCCGCCACCACTGGTGGTGGGCGGACCTATCGCGGCCAGATGCCGGTCAACTGGTACGCCACCCTGGTGCTCATCTGTATCGTCGGCTTCGCCCTCATCGGGTTCAGCCGCTATCAGAACACCCACCGGACCGCTTCGTCCTCGGGTCCCCCGACGACCAGCCAGGTCTGGCACGCCGCTCTGGGCATCGACGTCTGCGGCACCGTGGAGCCCGACCTGCCGGCCAGCACCAACGGATCCAAGGTCGGACTGACCGCCAACGGGAACGGTGTCCTCACCATCGCCCCGAAGAACAGCTCGGAGTCAGGTGCCAACGCCACGTTGGGAACCTTCGTCTCGGGCTACAAGGGCCTCGAACTGAACTCGTCCACGCTCAAGTATCCCAGACAAGACCCTCTACACCAATGGTGACGTGTGCCCCAAGGGAACGCCCGACTCCGGCAAACCGGGAGTGGTCATTGTCGATACCTGGTCCAGCCCAGAGTCGAACGGCAAGGGAACCGAGACCAGCGGGGATCCACAGGATCTGCTGTTCGCTAACGGCCAAATGATCACCGCGGCATTCGTGCCGGCCACCGCCAACGTCCCCAAACCCCCCGCTCTGGCCATCACCGCACTACTGCAGGCGTTGGAGAGCTCCTCCACGTCGACCACGGCCCCGGCCACGCCGACCCCGGCCGCCACCACGCCGACCACGAGCGCCACCACGCCGACCACGGCCGCCTCGACGTCGACGACGACGAAGAGCTCGGGCGGCACCAAGAAGTGAGGGCAGTTGTCCTGGTCGGCGGGGAGGGCACCCGCCTGAGGCCACTGACCCTGACCACGCCCGAACAGATGCTGCCCATAGTCGAGCAGCCCATGATCGAGCGGGTCGTCGGCCATCTGGCCGATCATGGAATCGACGAGGCCGTCCTGTCCCTCGGCTACCGCCCCGACGCGTTCATCAGTGCCTATTCCGAGCGGCACCATCGCCGGCGTTCGTCTGACCTATGCAGTCGAGCCCACTCCGCTCGATACCGCCGGCGCAATCCGCTTCGCCGCCCCCCACGCCGGCATCGAAGAGACGTTCGTGGCCATCAACGGGGACGTGTTGACCGACTCCGATCTGTCGGCACTGGTCGACTTCCACCGGCTGCGAGGCGCAGAGGCGACCATCGGCCTCACGCCGGTAGATGATCCGAGTGCCTTCGGCGTGGTCCCCACCGACGACGAGGGCAGGGTCGAGGCCTTCATCGAGAAGCCGCCCCGCGACGAGGCGCCCGACCAACTTGATCAATGCCGGCACCTACGTCTTCGAGCCTTCGGTGCTGGACGCATCCCCGAAGCCCGCCGGGTGTCGATCGAGCGGGAGACCTTCCCGGACCTGGTGAAGGCCCGGTCCCTCTATGCCCTCGGCTCGGACGCCTACTGGCTGGACACCGGCACGCCCGATGCCTACCTGCGGGCCCACCGCGATCTGCTGGCCGGTCGCCGCTCGGGCCGTCCCGGCCCCGGGCGCCGAGTTGGATCCGTCGATCGGACCCGGGGTATGGCGGATCGGGGAAGTCGAGCGCCACCGGCGCCTCGGTGGCCCGCTCCCTCCTGGCTTCCGGATCATCGGTGGCCGAGGGCGCCCTGGTCGAGGATTCGGTCGTCGGAGCCGGGGCCGTCGTCGAAGAGGGTGCTTCGGTAACCGGCTCGGTGCTGCTGCGCCGGGGTCCGGGTGGCGTCCAAGGCCACCGTCGAGGGCTCGGTGATCGGTCCGGGTGCCATCGTCGGTCAACGGTGCGTGATCCACGGACTCTCGGTGATCGGCGCCGACGCCATCACCGCCTCGGGGACGGTCATCGACGGCGAACGGGTGCCGGCGGGGATCTGATCGTGAGGGCCCTGGTCACCGGAGGAGCCGGGTTCATCGGCTCGACCCTGGTGGACCGGCTCCTGGCCGAGGGCCACACCGTCGATGTGGTGGACGACCTGTCCACCGGCTCGCTCGCCAACCTGGCCGACGCCCGTGCCGTCGGCCGGACACCAGCTCACCGTCCACCAGATGGACATCCGTTCGGCCGAGGTGGTGGACCTGATCGCCCGCCGCCGCCCCGAGGTGGTCTTCCATCTGGCCGCCCAGGCCGACGTGCGGCGATCGGTGGCCGACCCTGTGTTCGACGCCGACGTGAACGTGCTCGGGTACCCTGCGGATCCTCGAGGGGGCCAGGCGGGCCGAGGCCCGACCGGGTCGTGTTCGCGGCCAGCGGCGGGACGCTGTACGGCGAGCCAGACGATTCGGAACTCCCGCTGAAGGAGTCCCTGCCCCATCGGCCGCTGTCGCCCTACGGGGTGTCGAAGAAGGCGGCCATCGACTACCTGGTGGCCTACCGCGAGCTGCACTCGCTGGAGTTCGCCGCCCTGGCCCTGGCCAACGTCTACGGGCCGCGCCAGGATCCTCACGGCGAGGCCGGCGTGGTGGCCATCTTCGCCGAGCGGCTGCTCCGCGGCCAGCCGGTGACCATCTTCGGCGACGGCGAGCAGTCCCGCGACTTCGTCTTCGTCGACGATGTCGTCGACGCCTTCGTCCGGGCCGCTGACCGGGGCGGCGGCCTGATCTGCAACATCGGGACCGGCAAGGAGACCTCGGTGAACGAGCTCTACCGCGAGATGGCCGCCCAGGCCGGCGTGGAAGGCGAGGCCATCGCCAAGCCTCTGCGCCCGGGCGAGCTCCGACGGAGTTGCGTCGATCCCAGCCGGGCCGGCATCCAGCTCGGATGGAAGCCGTGGACCGAGCTGGGACCGCGGAACCGCGGCAGTACTGGATTTCGTGCGTGAGCGCCTGGCCGCAGGCACGGACTGACCCGTCCACTCGGGCCACCATCCGGACCGGGCGGCCGGCACCGGGCCCTCGAACCGGGCCCAGCCCAGGGCGGGAATGACCCCGCTGGCCCCCGGTGCGCGGGCTGGGCTCGTCGGAGGCACTAACCTGGGGAGGTCCTGGTGCGCCGATGTGGCGGCAGGCCGTCCCTTCGGGCACGTCATCGTGTCCGTTCCCTGTCGCACGAAAGCACCTGGTGCCCCCCTTGCAGCCCTCCTTCGCCTCCCTCGGCGTACCCTCCGACATCGTCGCCGCCCTCGACCGCAAGTCGATCACCGAGCCGTTCCCCATCCAGACCATGACCATCCCCGACGCCCTGGCCGGCCGGGACGTGTGCGGCAAGGCGCCTACCGGTTCGGGAAAGACCCTGGCCTTCGGTATCGGCGCCGTGGCCCGGCTCACCGGCAAGCCGTCCCGTCCCCGGCACCCCCGGGTGCTGGTCCTCACCCCCACCCGGGAGCTGGCCGCCCAGGTGGCCGTCGAGCTGCAGGTGCTGGCCACGCCCCGCAACCTCCGGGTGGACTCGTTCTACGGGGGGGTCGGGTACGGTCCCCAGCTGAAGGCCCTGTCCCGGGGCGTGGACGTGGTCGTGGCCTGTCCCGGCCGATTGGGGGACCTGATCGAGCGGGGGAGCATCCGCCTCGATGCCGTGGAGATCGTCGTGCTCGACGAGGCCGACCGGATGGCCGACATGGGCTTCCTCCCCGATGTCAAGCGCCTGCTCGACCTGACGCCGGCCACTCGCCAGACCCTGCTCTTCTCGGCCACCCTGGACGGGGACATCGACGTACTGGTCCGCCGCTACCAGAACGATCCGGCCCGTCATGAGCTGGCGGTCGACGAGGACGACACCAGCGCCGCCGTGCACCTGTTCTGGCGGGCCTCCTCGGGAGACCGGGTGGCGGTCACTGCCGACATCGCCGCCGCCGCCGGACCGACCATCGTGTTCAGCCGGACCAAGCATGCCACCGATCGCATCGCCCGTCAGCTGGAGCAGCGCGGGATCAGGGCCGCAGCCATCCATGGTGACCGGAGCCAGAAGCAACGGGAAAAGGCGCTGGACCTGTTCGTCCGGGGCGCGGTCGACGCCCTCGTGGCCACCGATGTGGCCGCCCGGGGTATCCACGTCGACGGCGTCAACGCCGTGGTCCACTTCGACCCACCTGCCGACGCCAAGGACTATGTGCACCGCTCAGGTCGAACCGCTCGGGCCGGTGCCACCGGGGTGGTCGTCACCCTGGTGACCCCGGACAAGGCAGGCGCCGTCAAGCACCTCCAGCGCGACCTGGGTGTCCCGATCGGCACCACCCATCCAGACCCGGCTTGCGTCACCGCCGTCATCGGTGCACCCCCGGCCCGCCGGGCCAGCCAGGACCGCGGCACCGCCGCCCTCGGTGCACCCCCGGCCCGCCGGGCCAGCCAGGACCGTGGCACCGCCGCCCATTCGGACCACCCCAAGACCCAGCCGAGGAGCGGGCGCTCCGACCGGGCCCGGCGCTCCACCAAGCCTTGGAAGGCCCGGCCCCCGGTGACCGGGAACGGGAACGGGAACGGATCGTCGGGAGACGGCCACCGGCACAACGGGTCGGCCGGCGGATCGTCGGGCAACGGAGCTCAGAGGCCGGCGGGCAGTCGAACAAAGAAGAAGCGGTCCACCAGCGCCACCTGGGAAAAGCGGAACGGGTCCGGACGTCCGGGCCGGCCCGCCAAGCCGTCGCCAGGAGCCAAGAGGTCGCCGGCCGGCGGAGCCGGCCAGCGCAGCCGCGGCCGCTGAGCGGCCCCGGGCCCCGTCCCCGGGCCCGGGGTGCCTGCTCACTGAGCGATCGCTCCGGCCGTCTACAGTCGGATCCATGGCCCCCGCCACCAAACCAGTCGTCGCCATCCCCGACGGCCCGCCTCCGGACCAGCTGCTGATCGAGGACCTCGAGATCGGGCCGGGCCCCGAGGCGGTGGCCGGTACGCCGGTCGGCGTCCACTACGTGGGGTGCTCGTGGTCCACCGGCGACGAGTTCGACTCGTCGTGGAGCCGAAACGAGCTGTTCGGCTTCCCAGCTCGGCGCCGGCCAGGTGATCCCGGGGTGGGACCAGGGCGTGGCCGGCATGAAGGTCGGCGGTCGCCGCCGGCTCACCATTCCCCCCCACCTCGGCTACGGCGAGCAGGGTGCCGGTGGTGTCATCGCTCCGAACGAGACCCTGGTCTTCGTGGTCGACCTCTTCGAGGTGGGCTGACCCCGGCTACAGGGCGCTCAGCGGAAGAGGTCCTCGGCCGGTGGCCGGACGATCTCCCGTTTCACCGATCCCGGCCGGAGCCAGCTCGGATCGGCGCCCCGCACCACGGCGGCGGGGATGCCCCGGTCCTTGCCCATCACCAGGTCGGCTGCGCCGGCCAGTTCGTCGGCAACGCACACCTCGGTGACCTCGAGGATGCGGCCGTTGGCGTCGGCGGTCCCCCGCAGGTCCACGATGCCGGCCACCCCGGCGATGCCGATGGCCACGTCGGTCACCCCCTGGCGCCAGGTCCGGCCGAACGTGTCCGAGATGATCACCCCCACCGACACCCCGTGGCGGTGCTCCAGCACTTCGCGCACCCTGCGCGCCGAACGGTCGGGATCGACCGGGAGCAGCGCGGCTGTGCCCACGTCCACGTTGGACAGGTCCACGCCGGCATTGGCGCAGATGAAACCGTGGCTGGTCTCGGTGATCACCAGGTCGCCCCGCCGGCGGACGATCCGCACCGCCTCGTGCTCGACCAGGGCCCGCTTGGCGTCGGGGTCGTCGGCTGTCGATCGGCCACGATCCGGCCCTCGGCCTTGGACACCACCTTCTGGGTGACCACCACGACGTCGCCGTCGGCCAGCCCACCCGGGACCGAGGAGCGGGTCGGACGTTGGCCGGTCAGCGCCGACGCCAGCAGCTCGGCCAGGTCGTCACCCGGCCTCACCTCGCCCAACCCGTTGACCGGGAAGACGGACAGGCCGGCCGGAACCGTTGCCGGCTCACCCGACGGCATCGAGCACCGTCCGGGCCAGCCGCGCCGAGCGCTCCACCGTGGACATGACGGTGGGGGCGACCACGCACCGGACCCCCTCGGCCTCGACCGCGGGGGCCAGGTCGGCATCGGCCTCGTCGATCACCAGTGTGCCCATCCACGGGGCGTACCACCGGGCCACCCCCACCACCGAGGACTCGAATCCCATCTCGCGCAGGAGCCGGTCGGCCGGGCCCTTGAGGGCGGCCCCGGCGATGATGGGGGAGACCCCGACGACCCGGTCCCGGCGCCGGGTGAGCCGGTCGATCACATCCGGCGACGGCGGTGAGCGGACCGATGGAGACCACCGGATTGGAGGGGCACACGACGATCGAGCTCGGCGGCGTCGAGGGCCTCGAGCACCCCGGGGCCCGGGCGGGCCGACTCGGCACCCTCGAACCGGACCGCGGAGACGGCCACGTCGTGGCCCAGGCGGACGAAGTACTCCTGGAAGCCGACCTCCGGGCCGTCGGCCAGTTGCACCCGGGTCCGCAGGCGGTCGTCGGTGACCGGCAGCAGCCGGACCGTGCCACGCCGAACGAGCGGGCCAGCTCCGCGGTGACCCGGCCCAGGTGGCGCCCCTTCGCTCAGGCGCTGGGTCCGGTAGCAGTGGGTGGCCAGGTCCTGGTCGCCGAGGCTGAACCAGGTGATCCCGCCCAGCCGCTCGAGCGACTCCATGACCCGCCAGGTCTCCCCGGCCAGGCCCCATCCGGTCTCGGGGTTGATGGCGTCGGCCAGGGTGTACATGACGGTGTCGAGGTCCGGCGAGATGTGGAGCCCGTGGAGGTCGGTGTCGTCCGCCGGTGTTGACGATGGCGGTGATCTCCTCGGGCGGTGACCACCTCGATCATGCCGCGCAGCAGCCGGGCCGCACCCACGCCGCCGGCCAGGGCGGCGATCATCGGGGTCGCCCGGGCTGTCGGCGACGGGCATCGGGGGCGGGCATCAGGGGCCACCAACGGGATTGCGTGCCGCGGGGCGGTCGGGCCGGCCACCCGGGCCGGCATCGCCCCCGCCCTCCGCCCGGGTCCCGGCCGGCACCGCCATGTGCAAGGCTCGCTGCGTGCCGGAGCGATCTGCACCCTCCGACCAGGGCCGGCTGTCCGTCGGGTTCGACGCCACCCCCCTTCTCGGTCGGCCGACCGGCGTCGGCGCCTTCTGCGCCGGCGCCCTGTCCGGGCTGTCCGGCCGTCGCCCCGTCCGTCGGAGCGGTGTCGGCCTTCGCGGTGAGCTGGCGCCGTCGCCGGGGGATCGCGGCCCGTGGTCCCGGCCGGGGTCTCGACCGGGCAGCGGGCCATGCCGGCCCGACCGCTCCACATGGCCTGGCGGCATCGCTCGCTCCCCCCGGTGGAGTGGTTCATCGGGCCGGTCGACGTGGTCCACGGCTCCAACTTCGTGGTGCCCGCCGACCAGGCGCGCCGCCCGGGTGGTGACCGTCCACGACCTCACCGTCGTGCTCTACCCCGAGCTGTGCGACCCGCCCACCCTGGCCTTCCCCGCGCTCGGTCCGCCGGGCCGTGGACGAGGGTGCCTGGGTCCACACCCCGTCGCAGTTCGTCGCCGACCAGGTGGCCGCCGAGCTCGGCGTCGACCCCGACCGGATCCGTGCCGTGCACCACGGCATCCCTCCGCTCCCCGGCGCGGGTCCCGACCCCGCGGCCTGACCCCACCCCGTCCGCGCTGCCCGGAGGGTGCGGCCGGTACGTCCTGGCCGTCGGGACCATCGAGCCGCGCAAGGACTATCCCGCTGCTGGTGTCGGCCTTCGCCGACCGTGGCCGACGCTCCATCCCGACGTGGCCCTGGTCGTCGTGGGCGGCGACGGCTGGGGGGCCGAGCGGCTTCGCCGCCGCCGTGGAGGCCTCCCCGGCCCGGGATCGCGGATCGTGCGGCCCGGGGTACCTCGACGACCGGCCCTGGCCGCCCTCCTCCGGCGGCGCCTCGGTCCTGGCCTACCCGTCGCTCTACGAGGGCTTCGGCTTCCCGCCCCTGCAGGCCATGGCGGCCGGGGTGCCGGTGGTGGCCACGGCGGCCGGCGCCATCCCCGAGGTGGTCGGGGACGGCGCCCTCCTGGTCGGCCCGGCCGACGCCGACGCCCTGGCCGCGGCCCTGAGCCAGGTGCTGGCCGGAGGGTCGGAGATCGACGAGTCTGGTGGCCCGGGGCCGCACCGCAGCGCCGAGTTCAGCTGGGACGGGTGTGCGCCGGGGCCTGGCCGACCTCTACCGCGACGCACGTCTCGGCCACATCGGGATCGGGCCCGAGGCCCGGGCCCGATCCCAGCCACCGGCCCGACCGGCACCCCGGCGGCGGCCAGCCGGTGCCGGGCGATGTGACGTCGATGCGGCTGTCGATGATGGTCCAGCAGCTCCGGCGGACGGCGTCGGGCGGCATCGGCACCTACGTCGCGGGGCCTGCTCCAGGGTCTCGACCAGCTCGACCCCCGGGAACGGCCCGAGGTCGAGCTGGTAGCCAGCCGCCCACCCGGCTTCGGGAGCGGCCCAGACCCGCTGGCCGAGCTGGGCCACCCGCTGCGCATCTCCCACCTGCCGGGCCCGCTGCTGACCCGGGCCTGGGACCACGGACTGCTGCGAGCAGCACCGGGATTCGACGTGGTCCACGCCACCTCGCTGGCGACGGTCGAGCCCAGGGGAGCGGCGCTGGTGGCCACGGTCCACGACCTGTTGTGGCGGCGGGTGCCCGAGGCCTACCCGGCCCGCGGCCGGCGGTGGCACGAGGCGGCTCTGCGTCGGGCCCTGCGACGTGCCGAGCGGTTCATCGTTCCCGCCGAGGTGGTGGCCGACGACCTGCGAGGAGGCCGGGCGCCCGCC
Source organism: uncultured Acidimicrobiales bacterium (assembly GCA_963747825.1). Lineage (GTDB taxonomy): Bacteria > Actinomycetota > Acidimicrobiia > Acidimicrobiales > RAAP-2 > Bog-756. The sequence continues at coordinate 478,980 of CAVVGQ010000007.1, read as the reverse complement.
CGGAGGCCATCCTCGTCATCCCCATGGGCTCCGACCACCTTCCCCCGCCCGACCTCGAGTCGGGGGCGGCACCTGCTCTCCCGGTTGGGCGTCGACGGGCCGTTCCTGCTGAGTGTGGGGACCCTCGAGCCCCGCAAGAACCTGGCCCGGCTGATCGAGGCCTACGAGCGGATCACGGAGCGTCGCTGCCCGAGCCCTGGCCGCTGGTGCTGGTCGGCCCGAGGGTTGGGGTGAGCCGATCGAAGCCCGGCGCCGGGGTGGTGCTGACCGGGCCATCTCGGCCGCCGCAGCTGTCCGCCCTCTACGCCACCGCCCGGCTCCTGGCCTACGTTCCGCTCGTCGAGGGGTTCGGCCTGCCGCCGGTGGAGGCGATGGCCTTCGGAGCACCGGTGGTGGCCAGCCCCCTCCCGAGCACGGCCGGGGCCGCCTTCGAGGTCGACCCGCACGACATCGACTCCATCGCCGATGGCCTCCTCGTGGTGGCCGACCGACGAGGGCGAGCGACAGCGCCTGGTGTTGCAGGCGGTCCCGGCAGCGCCGGCGAGCTGCCCTGGTCGTCAGTCGCCCGTCGCCATCTGGCCGTGTGGACCGAGGTCGATGAGGCACGCCGGTCCCCCGGGGGACACCCGTGGCTGAGGCCCGGCTGCGCCTCTCCTTCGACGGCACGGCCGTGCCCGCCGATCCGGTGGGCGCGGGGCAGTACACGCTGCAGCTGGCCGCGGCCCTCGACCGCCGGGGTGACGTCGACCTGATGCGTGTTCAGCCGTACCGACGACCGGGCGCGGTGGCGGCGCGGTGGCCCCGGCCGCGCGCTGGCGGCGTCGGCGCCCGGACCGCGTCCCCTCCGGCTGGCCTGGGAGCAGGTCCGGCTGCCCGCCCTGGTCTCGGGCCGGCACGTCGACGTCCACCACGGTCCGCACTACACCATGCCCGAGCGCACCGCCGGTCCCGACCGTGGTTACCGTCCACGACCTCAGCTTCTTCGAGGCGCCGGCCTGGCACCAGCGGTCCAAGGTGCTGCTGTTCCGGCGGGCCATCACGGTGGCCGCCCGCCGGGCGGCGGCGGTGGTGTGCCCGAGCCGGGTGACGGCCGAGGAGCTGGCCCGGTGGTGCCAGGTGAGTGCCGAGGTCTTCGTCGCCCATCACGGCGTCGACACCGGCCGCTTCCGGCCCGACGAGCCGCGGCCCGGCGACGACGCCCGCCTGCTGGCCGCGGTCGACGCCCGGCTGGTCGACGGTCGGCCCTATCTGCTGTTCGTCGGGACCCTGGAGCCCCGCAAGGACGTGCCCACCCTGGTCGGCGGCGTTCGGCCGGGCGGCCCGGGCCGCACCCCGACGCGCTGCTGGTCCTGGCCGGGGGGACCGGCTGGGGGGTGCCCGACGTGGAGCGGGCCATCGCCCGCTCCGGGGTGGCCGTCCCGGATCGTTCGCACCGGCTACGTGCCCGACGGCGCCGTCCCGGCCCTGCTCCGCTCGGCCACCGCCGCCGTCTACCCGGCCCTCTACGAGGGGTTCGGGCTGCCGGCCCTCGAGGCGCTGGCCTGTGGAGTCCCGCTGATCACCACCTCGGGGACGGCCATGGAGGAGGTGGCCGGCGACGCCGCCGTGCTGGTGCGCCCGGGCGACGTGGCCGCACCTGGCCGAGGCCATCGGGGCCGGCCCTGAGCAGGCGCGAGCCCACCGACGGCGCCGGCCGGCGGGGGCGGGGACTCGCCATCGCCGCCGCCCACACCTGGGAGGCCAGCGCCGGCCGCCACATGGAGGCCTACCGGTACGCTGCCGGACGCCGGGACGCTCGGCGGTGGTGCTGGTCCGGGCGGCCAGCACAGTAGGGTGACCCGTCGTGCGCTCCCTCATCACCGGCGGTCGCGGCTTCGTCGGCCACTGGCTCGCCGACCATCTCCGAGACCTCGGGCGACCAGGTGGTCGCCATCGACCAGGAGGTCGATGTCACCGATCCCGGGGCCGCTGCTCGCCGCCATGTCCGACGCCGCCCCCGATGCCGTCTACCACCTGGCCGCCCTGACCCATGTGGGGCAGTCGTGGGACGAGCCGCTCCGGGTGCTCGAGGTCAACGTCATCGGCACGGCCGCGGTGCTGGCCGCGGCCCGCCAGTGCGGCAGCGATCCCCGGGTGCTGGTCACCAGCTCGGCCGAGGTCTACGGCGCCGTCACCGACCCCGGCTCGGCTCCCGCTGACCGAGGAGTCGGCGACCGCCCCGCTCACCCCCTACGCGGCCAGCAAGCTGGCGGCGGAAGCCCTGATCGCCCAGGCCTGGCTGGGGCACGGCCAGCACGTGATCACCGTCCGACCGTTCAACCACATCGGTCCGGGCCAGACCCCCAACTTCGCGGTGCCGGCCCTGGCCAAGCGGATCGTCGAGGCCGATGCGCGCGGGGCGCCCACCATCCCGGTGGGCAACCTCTCGGCCCGTCGCGACTTCACCGACGTGCGGGACGTGGTGCGCGCCTACCGGCTCCTCGATCGAGTCGGGCCAGGCCGGCGAGGTCTACAACGTGTGCTCCGGGTCGCGACGTGTCGATCCGCGAGATCGCCGACGGCCTGCTGGCCCTGGCCGGCACCACGCTCGAGTTCGAGACCGACCCGGCGCTGGTCCGGCCGGTGGAGGTCCCGGTGCTGCGGGGCGACCCGGGCCGGCTGGTCGGGCCACCGGGTGGAAGCCGGAGGATCCCCCTGGACCAGACCCTGGCCGACGTCCTGGCCTACTGGCGCCAGCAGCGGCTGATCCGCCGACACCGACCTGAGCGGCACCCGGCCGGGCCGTCTCGGCCCCGGTGCTGGCCGACCGGCGGACCCCTCGCCAGATCCGGGCGCCGTCCACGGCGGAGCCGGCGTCCGGTCGGGCGGAGGGTCAGGCGGCGGCGGTGGGTCGGCGGTTGCGGATCTGGGTCCGGGCCTCCTTGGCCTGGACGTGGGCCTGCTTGGCCAGGTCGCGGGCCTGGGTGGGCAGGCGGTCCTCCAGCGGGGCGACCGCCGACTCCAGCCGCTCGATGATCTCCTCGAACCGCTCCATCAGGCTCTCGACGGTGGTGTCGACGGTGTGGAGTGCGTCCGCTCAGGTCGGTGCGGACGGTGGCCACCCGTCCTCGAAGTCCGACTTGGGATCCGCCAGGCGCTTCAGGAGCTCCTGCCGCTGGACCTGGGCCTGCTGGTACCCGAGGACACCGGCCCCGATCACCACGTAGGTGGCGTCCTTGGCCACGGCGGCGACGTCCTTGGCCGCCTTGGCAGGTCGGTGTTGATCTCGGGGATCTTCGATTTCCGGCTTCTTGATGGTCGGCATGGTGCTCTCCTTGCTCGCTTCGTCGCCGGGTGCATGCCCGGTCGACGGGGACTTCGTCGGTCGGGGCCGGGGCTGGACTCCCGGAGCCGGTCGTGCTCTGCCGGCGCCTGATGGATGCAAGTGTATTCGCTTTGTTAAACAGTTGCAAGCACTCGGGCCGTCGCCGGGATTGTAGGCGGTGACCTGGGAATACACCGCGAGCCGGTTTCGGCCCGATAGCCTCTGACCCCTGATGGACACACTGGCACCGCCGGTCGTCGCCGTCGTCGTCGCCCACGATCCCGGTCCGTGGTTCGAAGAGACGCTGGCCTCGCTCGCCTCGCAGGACTATGCGGAGCTCTCGGTCCTGGTCCTCGACGCCGGCCAGCGCGCGAGGACGTGGCCGCCCGGGTGGCCGCCGTGCTGCCCACCGCCTACGTGCGTCGATTCGAGGAGAACCGGGGCTTCGGGGCCACGGTCGAACGAGGTCAGCGACATGGTGGACGGTGCCGCCTACTTCCTGGTCTGTCACGACGACGTCGCCCTGTTCCCCGACACCGTCGCACCTCCTGGTCGAGGAGGCGTTCCGCTCCAACGCCGGCATCGTCACCCCCAAGGTGGTCAGCTGGGACGACCCCGAGCGCCTGATCCACGTGGGCATGACGGTGGACAAGGGCGGCTCGGTGGTGGACCGGGTCCAGCCCAACGAGATCGACCACGGTCAGCACGATGCGGTGCGTGACGTCTTCGTCGCTCCCGGCGGCGCCACCCTGGTCCGGGCCGACCTGTTCGACGAGCTCGGCGGCTTCGACCCGGCCATCGTGGCCATGGGCGAGGACCTCGACCTGTGCTGGAGGGCCCAGGTGGTCGGCGCCAGGATCATCGTCGCCCCCGACGCCCGGGTCCGCCACCGGGAGGAGCTGGCCGCCGGCTCGCGGTCCATCGACCCGTGCGCTGGCCGGCCCGGATGGGTGACGGGTCGTCGCCCGGCCGGCGACCCTCCAGGAGCTGCAGCGCCGCCACGAGCTGCTGGCCGTCCTCAAGTGCTACGGGACGGTTCCACCTCCTCCGGGTCGTCCCCCAGGTGCTGGTCCTGGCCGTCGGCGAGGTCATCGTGGCCGCGCTGGCCGGCAACCGGGCCAGGGCCCGGGCCGTGGTGCGGGCGTGGCGCTGGAACCTCGGCCGGCTCGGCGGTGATCCGGGGCCAGCGCAAGGAGCTGAAGGCCCACCGCCGGCTGGCCGACAAGGAGATCAGGCTCCTGCAGATCGGCGGGAGCGCCCGGCTCTCGACCTACGGCCGGCGGGTCTTCCAGTACGGGTTCCACGGTGCCCACGCCGACGAGCTGGCCGCCGCCGACGCCGCCGGCCGCGGACGACACCGGGTCGACGGCCCCGGCGACGAGGCCCCGAGCCGCCCGGCCGTCCGCGACGCCGGCCCGGGGCCGGGTCAGCGGGCGGGTCCGGACTGACGGCCTGGGTGATCGCCGCGCCTGATCGTGCTGATCGGGTCCGCGGGGCGTCATCACCGGACGCCTGCCCGCCGTCGGCCAGTTCGTCCCGTTCCCCGGGTGGTCCTCGACGCTGCCCAGTTCGCCACCGGATGGCACCCCTCGGGGGTGGGGACCACGGCCCCGGCCACACCGGCCCTGGCCCTGGCCGGGCTGGTCGGCACGGTGCTGCTGGGTGCGATGGGACTGGCCCAGAAGGTGCTGGTCTTCGCCTGTATCCCGCTCGGGGCGTGGGGGGCGGTGCGCCTGCTCCGGCCCTTCGGCTCCCAGCGCGCCTCGCTGGTGGCCGGCCTGGCCTACCTGGCCATGGCCCTGCCCTACAACGCCCTCGCCCTCGGGCGGTGGGGGGCCCTGGTGGTCTACGCCGGGTCGCCCCTGGGTGCTGGCCCGGCTGTTCCGGGCCACCGGGACCGCTCCCTACCCGGGTCGACCCGACCGGGTCAGCGCCCGGGACGGCGGCGCCCGCTACCGGTCGGGTCGGCGTCCGCGGTCCGGGCGGTCGTGGCCCTCGGGCTCCTCGAGGCGGTGCTGGTGTCGTTCGTCCCCGCCGCCGCCGTCGTGGTGGTCGTGGCCGGCGCTCGCCCTGCTCCTCGTCCTCCTGCATCGGCGACGCTGGCGCTCGACCGCGCCGCGCCCTCTGGCTGGCCCTCGGGTCGACCGGGTGGCCGCCGCCATCTGCCTGCCGTGGGTCATCGGCGTGCTGTCGGCCGGACGGGGGGCGGTGGCGGTCTTCGGCGTGCCCATCCCGGCGTCGCAGGCGGCCGACGTGGGGATCGCTCCTCCGCTTCGCCGCCGGACCCGATCGGCGCCTCGCCGCTGGCCTGGGGGTTCGCCGTCGCCGCGGTGGTGCCGCTGGTGCTGGCCCGCGGGGTGCGGTTCCGCTGGGCGGTCCGCTTCTGGTCCATCGCCCTGGTCTTCTGGGTGGCTGGCCTGGGTCATCGGCCGGGGGTGGACCGGCAGCCTGGCCATCGACCCCCTGGTCCTGTTGGGACCGGCGGCCGTGGCCGTCGCCGCCTCGATCGGCCTCGGCATCGCCGCCTTCGAGGAGGATCTGCGGGCCGCCGAGTTCGGGTGGCGCCAGCTGGTGGTGGTGCTGGCGTCGGTCATGGCCGTCTCGGCTCCCTCCCCACGCCTGGTCTCGGCGCTGCCCGGGCGGTGGGACCTCCCGCTCAACGACTTCAGCCAGTCGGTGTCGTGGATGCAGGCCAAGGCGGCCGACGGGGCGTTCCGGGTGCTGTGGCTGGGCGACCCGCGTGCCCTCAACCAGGGATCGTGGGCCGCCGGCGACGGCCTGGCCTATGCCACCTCCGAGGACGGCCCCCCCGATGCCCGCTGGCTGTGGAACGCGGCCGAGCCCGGGCCGGCGGCCGGACTGGCCTCGTCGGTCGACCAGGCCATCGCCGGCGGCACCGACCAGCTGGGCCGGATGCTGGCCCCGTCCGGGGTGCGCTACGTCGTGCTGCTGACCTCGCTGGCCCCCGAGATCAGCGGCGAGCAGAACCCCCAGGAGTACCCGGTCCCCGCCGGACCTGGCCCCCGCGCTCGCCGGCCCAGCTCGACCTCGACCCGGTCCTTTCGGGCTCGGGCATCACCGTCTACGCAGAACACCGCGTGGATCCCGGAGCGGGCGGCCGTGCCGGGCCGGGACGCCGGTGGCCAACGCGGCCGACCGATCCCGGGCCCCTGGCCGGCACCCCGGGGACCGGCATCGTCCCCGGGGCCGTCCCGGTCCTGCCGGGCGCCGCCGCCTCGCGCTCCTACCAGCGGCCGCGTTGCCGGCGGGCACCGTGCTCACCGCGCTGGCCCCGGCCGGACGGTGGAGCCTGGTCGGCGCCGACGGCAGCGACGGCGTGCCGGGCGCCCCTCGTTCGGCTGGGCCGGCAGCTATCGGGTGGAACCCGGCCAGAGCACACTGCGCTTCGGCGGGGGGATCCTGCCGCTGTTGATCGGGTTGTACTCGGTCCTGGTGTGGGTGGTGGCCGCCGCCGTGCTGCTCGACCGGCGCCGTCGGGATGGGGAGTGGCGCCTGCGGCGCCGACGCCGCCGGCCCGGACCACAACAGGACGCCGCCACCGACGCTCCGGTCGCTCCTGAACCGGTCCAGGGCGGCGCCGAGCCGGTAGCAGTCGAGGTCCGGCCGTGACTGACCCCACCGACCGACCACCGACCCCGACCGGGTCCCCCGAGCCCACCGGGTCCCCCGACCCCAGCGACACCGGCGAGCGCACCCGCCCGCGCCGGCCTGACGATTCGAACCATCCGGCCTTGGTGGCCGGGAGGGTACGGCGTGCCTCGCTGGGCACGATCCGGCGGCGGTGGGCGGCGGTGACCGCCGCCGTGGCCGTGGTGGCGGTCGTGGCCGTGATCAGCCGCCCTGCCTCCCTGTATCTCCGGCCGCCCCCGCCGCCGGGCTCTACGACGCCGTCCCTGTCCCACCGGCCGGCGCCTACTCCTCGTCGGCCTTCTGTACGGCCGGATCCGGGACGGCGGCGGCAGACACCATCTTCCTGACCAACTCGACACCCCGGGCCGTGACCGGGAGTGGCGACGGCGGTCGGGACGGCCACCGCCGGCGGGGCCGGTCCCGCGGTGCGCAGCGGAGTGTCGGTCCCTGCATTCGGAGGTAGGGCCTTCGACCCGGCCACCGGCCTTCCCGCCGGCGATGTTGCCGCCTCGTTCGTGTTCGACGGTGGCGGGGTGGTCGCCGACCAGGTGGTGTCGGGCCCCAACGGCTGGAGCATGGCGCCGTGCGCCGTCCCAGACGTCGCCCGACTGGTCGTTCGCCGGTGGATCCACCACCGCCGGCAACACCCTGAGCCTCTCCCTGTTCAACCCGTCGTCCACCGAGGCGGTGGTCAACATCTCGTTCCTGACCGGTTCGGGAAAGGTGTCCCCCCAGTCCTACCAGGGCCTGGTGGTTCCTCCCGGCCGGTTGGTGGTCGAGAACGTGGGCGACTTCGTCCAGAACGCGTCCGCCGTCGCCACCCTGGTGAGCGCCGGAGTCGGGAACCGTGGTCGCCCCCAGTTCCAGCAGTGGGGCTCGGGCCCCACCGGAGGGCTCTCCCTCCAGCTGGGGGCACCCGAGGCCTCGACGGTCTGGCGCTTCGCCCAGACCACCACCGAGTCGGAGACGACCGCATCCGGTTCCTCGGTCCACTTCACGCTGGCCAACCCGGGCACCACGACGGCGACGGCCACCATCTCGGTGGGACTGCCGTCGGGCTCGGTGGTCCCCAAACAGGTGTCCATAGCTCCACTGTCCACGTCGGTGTTCGCCGCCTCGGGCGCCAACGGGTTGCCCGAGCAGGTGCCGTACTCGCTGACCGTCGAGTCCGACGCCCCCATCGTGGTAGGGCGGACGGTCCAAGCTGCCGGCCGGGGCCCAGGTCCCGGTGTGGGGCTCCTCGATGGGAACGGTGACGGTGGCCAACCGGTGGTTGGTCCCCGCTCCGGGTGTTCCCGGGACGCCGGGAGCGCCCAACGCCAAGCTGAACTATCTGGCCGTGGCCGACCCGGGACCGTCGCCGACCAGGGTGACCATCGCCGACCTCGGCTCCGGCCATCCCCTGGCAGTGGTCACGGTCGGAGCCGGGCGGCTGATGGTGCTCGGCCCCCTGCTGGTCGGCGGTCTCAAGCCCGTGACCGTGTCCGCCACCCAGCCCGTCAATGTGGAGCAGGACGCCTGGCCGACCGGTACCCCGGGGGTGGTCTCGTCGACCGGGTTCCCCTTCGTCGGCTGAGCCGGGGCCCGGCCCCGGGGCGGTCGGGCCGGTGCATCCGACGGTGACTTCGGCTAACTGCCACAATGACCCGATGATCGTTGACGGGGCCGTCGAATCCGGGGACCGATGGTGGCGTGACGCCCGCTCCGTGGTGTCGACCATGACGCCGGACGAGAAGCTCTGGTGCCTCGACGGTGACGCTCCGTTCTGGGCCGGTCTGACCTATCTGGGGGAGTCCGGTTACCACAAGAGCCCGTTCCGGGCCGCCCGGGTGGACCGGCTCGGCCTTCCCGGCTTCTCGTTCTCCGACGGCCCTCGCGGCGTGGTCGTCGACCATGCGACCTGCTTTCCGGTGAGCATGGCCCGCGGGGCGACGTGGGACCTCGATCTCGAGGAGCGCATCGGCGACGCCATCGGCCAGGAGCTGCGGGCCGTGGGCGCCGACCTGTACGGCGGCGTGTGCGTCAACATCCTCCGGCACCCGGCGTGGGGCCGGGCCCAAGAGACCTATGGCGAGGACCCCCACCACGTCGGGGAGATGGGGGCGGCCCTGACCCGGGGCGTTCAACGTCACGCCATGGCCTGCGTCAAGCACTTCGCCTGCAACTCGATGGAGAACTCGCGCTTCCAGGTCGACATCACTGTCGACGAGGTCGCCCTCCACGAGATCTATCTACCCCAGTTCAAGCGCATCGTCGATGAGGGCGTAGCCGTGGTGATGAGTGCGTACAACAGCGTCAACGGCGAGTGGTGCGGCGACAACCGGACGCTTCTGACCGATGTGCTCCGCGACGAGTGGCGATTCGACGGCTTCGTCATCAGCGATTGGATCCTCGGCATACGCGACGCCGCCCGCTCGGTTCGGGCCGGACTCGACGTGGAGATGCCCTACCGCATGATCCGGGCCGGCCACCTCGTCGGCGATCTGGACGGTGTGGATCTCACCTGGGCCGAGGTCGATCGGGCGGTCGAGCGGGTGGTGGCGACCCGTATGCGCTTCGACGACGTGTTGTCGGATCCGCCTCCGGACCGGTCGGTGCTGGCCGGCTCCGCCCACCGGGCCCTGGCCCGGGAGGCGGCGGCCAAGTCGGTGGTGCTCCTGCGCAATGAGCCCGTGGACGGTGTCCCGGTTCTGCCCCTCGACCCGGCCGGGCTGTCGTCGGTGGCAGTGGTGGGAAAGCTGGCCGCCGAGGTCAATCTGGGGGACGGTGGGTCGAGCGACGTGTGGGCCCCCGAGGCGGTCACGGTGGTCGACGGGATCCGCTCCGCCCTCCCGGATGCGGCATTGCTCGAGGACGACGGAGGCGATGCCGGGCGGGCAGCGGCGCTGGCCGCCACCACCGATCTCGCCGTGGTGGTGGTGGGGTACACCCGGGCGGACGAGGGAGAGTTCATCGGCGAGTTCGCCACCTCGCACCTGGTCGACCTGTTCCCGGGGGAGGACGACCCGGCCCTGGTCGAGCGCTTCACCGAGAGCATCGCCACCGAACGATTGATCGAGCCACCGGACCATGTGGCCCGTCGACCCGAGCCCGGTGGCTTCGCCGTGGGCGGCGACCGGGTCCCATCGCATCTCCACCATGACGACGTGGTCCTCATCCGGGCGGTGTCGGCTGCCAACCCCCGCACCGTCGTGGTGCTGGTGGCTGGCAGCGCCGTCGTTATCTCGGAGTGGGACCAGTCGGTTCCGGCCGTGGTCCAGGCGTGGTACTCGGGCATGGAGGGTGGCCACGGCCTGGCCGATGTGCTGCTGGGCCGGGTGGACGCCACCGGGACGGCTGCCCTTCAGCGTGCCGGCACAGGATTCGGACCTCCCAGTTTTCCAAGCCGACTGCCACCTCGTTCGAGCTACGACGGGTGGCACGGCTACTGGCATCTGGCCCGTCAGGGAACCCCCGCTGCGTACCCGTTCGGGTTCGGGCTCAGCTACACCGACCTTCGCCCGCCAGCGGTCCGAGGCCGCCGTGGTCGACGGGGCAGCTCCGCGTCGGGGTGAGCGTGAGCAACACGGGTTCACGACGCGGTGCTGACGTCGTCCAGGTCTACGCCCGAAGGCTGGATTCGGACCGGCCCGCCCGCCTGGTGGGATTCGCCCGTGTCGAACTCGAGGCCGGTCGGACCGCCGACATCGAGGTGGTCGTGGCCAGGCCGAGTCTGGCCGAGCGAGACGTTGGCTCGCACAGCATGGTGGTACGACCGGGACGGTACGAGCTACGGGTGGCACGCCATGCCGCCGACCCGGGGATCACCGTGGGGACAGTGCTGGATTGACGTCCGCCGACTGGCTGTCCGCCGCCCGCGGCTCCGGTCACGGCCGGGAGTGCGAGACAGCCTCGACGTTGTTCCCGTCGGGATCACGGACGAAGGCCCCGTAGTAGCCGTCGTGGTACTGGGGCCATTCCTGGGGTGGGTACAGGACGTCGGCGCCGGTTGAACGGGCCGCTTCGAAGAAGGCATCCACAGTCTCCCTGTCAGCGGCGGTGAAGGCGATGTGGGACTCGCGGAATCCTTCGCCGGTCTGGCGGGGTCCGATCCAGAACTCGGCCTTCGGGGCGATACCGAAGCCGATGACGTCGCCGAAGTCGGCCACACGTTCTCCGCCGATGGGAGCGAGCACGGCGTCATAGAATTTCGCGCTGACCCCGACGTCGGCGCATTGGATGGACAGGTGATCGATCATCGGAGCATCCTGGCATCCTTCGGCGCCCGTGGTCGTGCCGGCCGATGACCGCCCGGTCGGATGGCTTGACGGGCCGGATGTTCGGGTGAGTCGTGGGACGATGCGATCCCCGGGAGCCTGCCTGGACCTTCTACAAATAACGTACTGACCGAATGTTATTTACGGAAGCGAATGGCCGAGAGACCCAGGACGGCGAGGGCCCGCGGCACGCAGCAGAGAGGTGACGAGGCCGGACTAGCGGGACGCCGGCGGGGGCGGCGGCGGCCAGGGCGCCTGCTTGGGCCAGGGCTTGGGTGCCGGTTGGGACGGCAGCGGCGACTGGGCCTGGGGCCGGTGCCCGTTCGGTGGCGGAGGTGGCGGTGGCCAGGGATCCGATCCGCTGTTGCCATCCCCACCCGTGGCCCCGGAGTCGGCCGGGTTCGTGGCTCCCGACTGGTCGGTGGCGCGATTTGCACTGGACACACCGGTGTCGACGGGTGCCGAGCCGGCAGTTCCTGGGGCATCCGCTCCGGCGGTCGAATCGGCCGGGGCGGTGGAACCGGAGGTGTCGTCCACGGAGGTGTCGGTCGGCGGCTCGGGTGGGCCGTCGGCGTCCTCCGAACCGGTAGGACCGTGCTGGGACGCCACGAAGATCGGGGGAACCGACTTCACCCCGTGCTCGTGGACGGGGCGCCCGTAGGCGGTGTCGACCAGGCGGCCGACCGTCTCGCCGTCGATGGTCTCCTCGTCCAGCAGGGCACGGGCCACGGCGTCGAGGCCGCCGCGGTGGCGGGCCAACACCTCGAGTGCCCGCTGTTCCTGCTCGCGGAAGATGATCTCGACCTCATCATCGATGATCTGGCTGGTGTGCTCCGAATAGTCGCGGGTGTGCATGAGGTCCTCGCCCAGGAACACCTGGCCCTGGGATCCCCAGGCCATCGGGCCGATCTTGTCGCTCATGCCCCACTCCCGCACCATCTTGCGGGCCAGTTCGGTGTTCCCCACCAGGTCGTTGCTCGCCCCGGTGGACAGGTCCCCGTACACCAGCAACTCGGCGGCCCGACCGCCCATTCGGACCGCCAGCGAGTCCTCGATGTGCTGGCGGGGATGGATGTGTCGTTCCTCCATGGGGAGCTGCATGGTGACGCCGAGCGCCATGCCGGTGGGCAGGATGGTCACTTTGTGGACCGGGTCGGCTTCGGGCAGCACGTAGGCGAGCACGGCGTGACCACCCTCGTGGAACGCCACCCGCTCCTTCTCGGCCCCGGACAAGACCAGGCTCTCGCGCCGCTGGCCCATCAGGACCCGATCCCGTGGATGCCTCGAAGTCGACGTTCTGGATCACCTTGGAGCCCCGACGCACCGCGTGCAGGGCCGCCTCGTTGACCAGGTTGGCCAAATCGGCGCCACTCATGCCCGGGCGTGCCCCGGGCCACCGTTCCGAGGTCGACGGTCGGGTCGACCCTCTTGTCCTTGCAGTGGACCTGGAGGATGGGTAGCCGCTCGTCCAGGTCGGGCAGCGGCACCACGATCTGGCGGTCGAACCGCCCGGGCCGAAGGATGGCCGCGTCCAGGATGTCCGGCCGGTTGGTGGCCGCCATCACCACGATGCCCTCGGTCGGGTCGAACCCGTCCATCTCCGACAGCATCTGGTTGAGCGTCTGCTCGCGCTCGTCGTGTCCTCCTCCGAGCCCGGCGCCCCGCTTGCGGCCGATGGAGTCGATCTCGTCGATGAAGACGATGGCCGGTGCCTGCTTGCGGGCGGTGGCGAACAGGTCGCGGACCCGGCTGGCGCCGACCCCGACGAACATCTCCATGAAGTCCGACCCGCTCACCGACATGAAGGGCACGCCGGCCTCACCGGCCACCGCTCGGGCCAGAAGCGTCTTTCCGGTCCCGGGGGGACCGACCAGCAGGATGCCCTTGGGGATCCGGGCACCGATGTCCTTGAACCGGGCCGGGGTCTTCAAGAAGTCGACCACCTCGCTGATCTCCAGCTTGACCCCGTCGTAGCCCGCGACGTCGTCGAAGGTGGTGGAGGGCCGCTCGGTGGAGTAGAGCTTGGCCTTCGAGCGGCCGATGGACATGATGCTTCCCATTTGACCCTGCGCCTTTCGGCTGATGTAGAAGAAGATACCGCCGAGGATGGCGAAGGGAAGGACCCACTCGAGCAAGATGCCGAGTAGCGGGTTCGTCGTCGCCGGAAACGAGGTGGTAGTTCGAGCCGAGCGGCTTGAGGGCGTTGAGCTCGGAGTCCACCACCGGGTTGGGGCCCGTTGACGGTGTAGGTACCCCCGTTGGACAGGTCGCCGGTGATCACCCCGGTCGACTGGTCGACGGTGGCGTCTTGATCTGCTTGTTCTGGACATCGCTCAGGAAGGTGTTGTAGCTGAGGGTGTTGGTGGTCGACTTGTGGACCAGGTTCGGGACCACGAGCACAGCCAGTACCGCCACCACGATCACCACATAGAGCCACCATGCGGTTCTTGTTCTGGTGCCGGCGCCTCCTGCCCAGGGCCACCGGTGCCCGGAGGGCCGCCGGGAACGTTCGGGGTTGGGCGGAGTCACCTCTCCATGCTATGCGCCCGGGCGGTCGTCGGAGGCATCGGCGCCGGCCGCGCCCGGCGCTGCGGGGGACCTCCCGTCGGTAACGTGGAAGGGTGATCGAGCGGTCCGAACCGGGGGCGGACCCTCGTGCGCGCCTGGAGGCGGTGTGCCGGCCGGCGACCCGGTCGTCAGCCAGAGTGACCCGGCCCAGCCGCCACCGGGGTGGGCGCCACCGCCGCCCTCGGCCCGCCCGCCGGGCTGGGCGCCGCCGCCCCAGGCCGTCGATGGGCCGACGCCGGATCGCCTCCTGAGGGGCCGGGACATCTCGCTCGGCCTGCAGCTGGCCGCCGGGCGGTGCCCCGTCCACCCGTGCCCACGGCCTGGATGTGGCTCCTGTTCGCGGCCCTGGGCTTCCTCGGCGGCCAGGTACTCGCCGGCATCTTCGTGGCGGTGACCGCCGCCATCAGTGGCAACCACACCTCGCTCACCGCCCTCGCCAACTTGAGCGAGCCACCGACCTGGTACATCGTGTCCACCCTGCTCGGGCTGTGGGCCGGGTTCTTCGGCTCGGCCTGGCTCGCCACCAGGGTCCAGGGCACCAGGAGTTTCCGGCGAGACCTCGGCCTTCGATTCCGCTGGGTCGACCTGGTCGGGATCCCGATCGGGGTCGGCCGGCCAGTTCCTCGTGGCCCTCATCTACATCCCCATCTCCCACCACGTGCACAACTTCAACCAGCGGTTCGACGCCCCCAGCCAGAAGCTGACCGGGGGATCGCACGGGACTCGGGTTCGCCGTCATCGCCATCTTCACCGTGCTGGGCGCCCCCTTCTTCGAGGAGCTGTTCTTCCGCGGGGTGTTGCTGCGCTCGCTGGCCCGGCTGTTCGGGACCATCGGGCGGTGGGTGGGCCCGACGCTGGCGGTCATCGTGACCGGCGTGCTGTTCGGCCTGGCCCATGCCGAGTCCCTCCAGCTCCTCGGTCTGGCCACCTTCGGCATCATCTTGTCGCTCGTCTCCTACCGGACCGGTCGCCTGGGCATGAACATGGCCGCCCACGCCTCGTTCAACCTGGTGGCCGTGGCGGCCGCCGCCGTGATCGGACCGCTCGGCCTCGGGCACGGGGTGCTGTTCTGAGATGACTTCCGAGGTCACCGCCCAGCCGGTCCCGACCGCCCCGACCGTGGAGACGGCTCCGCCGCCGGACCGTCCGTTGCCCGGTGGCGGCCGGGTCCGTACTCACCGACTGACCCGCCGGTCGGCCTGGCCCGGCTGGGCCAACCTGATGGCGGTGGCCGGCGTCACCCTGGTGGCCCTCACCCAGTTGCACCCCTCGCTGCTGATCGCCAACACCACGACGGCGGGAGGCGACACCGGCGCCCATGTGATGCTGCCGGCGTTCTTGAAGTCCAACCTGTTGGCCCACGGCCACCTCACCGGTTGGGACCCGGACTGGTACGACGGCTATCCCCTCTACACCTTCTACTTCCCGCTTCCCGGCCTGATCACGGTGCTGTTCAACACCGTTTTCACCTACAACGTGGCGTTCAAGTTCGTCACCGTGCTCGGGACGCTGACCCTGCCGGTGTGCGCCTGGGCCTTCGGTCGGCTGGCCGGGCTGCGGGACCCGGCGCCGGGATGTCTGGCCGCGGCCACGCTGCCGTTCCTGTTCGAGCCCAGCTTCTCGATCTACGGGGGCAACATCCTGTCGACGCTGGCCGGTGAGTACTCGTTTTCGTTGAGCCTGTCGGTCGCCCTCTTGTTCCTCGGCGTCTTCGCCTCCGGCCTGCGGACCGGCAAGTACCGCGTCCTGGCGGCGGTGCTGTTCGCCATCACCCTGCTGTGCCATCTCCTGCCCGCACTGTTCGCCGGCGCCGGCGCCGTGGTGTGGCTCCTGCTCGATGCCGACCTGGTACGGGGTGCGACCCGCCGGGCATCGGGGGCCCGGGCCCGCCGGCGCTTCGGGCGCCGCCTGTGGTGGTCGGTGACGACCGGAGCCATCGGGATGGGTCTGGCGGCGTGGTGGCTCGTCCCCTTCACCACCGAAGAGGCCTACACGACCAACATGGGATACACCAAGGTGCTGGGCTTCCCCCATCTGCTCTTCCCGGGTTCGGCGCGCTGGGTGTTGGCCGCCGACCTCGTGGGCCTGGTGGCGATGATCGCCCGTCGGAACCGGGTGGCGCTGTTCATCGTGATCATGGCGGGCCTGTCCGCCGCCGCCGTCTGCCTCGATCCGGCCAACAAGCTCTACAACGCCCGGTTCCTCCCGTTCTGGTTCCTTTGCCTGTACCTGATGGCCGGCTACGCCGTGGCCGAGTCGGTGGCCGCCATCGCCCGGCTGGAACCGGCGCCGGCGGCTCGAACTGTGGGTGTCGGTCGTCCGGGACCGAATGCGCACAGCCCAGGGCATCACCTGGCGACCGGGCGACCGCATCAGCCGGTTCCGGCGGCCGACCTCCGGCGGGAACCCGCCCGGTGCGGTCATCGGCCCGCTCATCGCTCTGGCCGGAGCCTGTCTGGCCGTGGTGCCTCCATTCGTGCTGCCGGCCACGACCCTCAGCCACGTCGGTGTGACGGTGGGCGCCGACCAGCCCAGCGCGTGGGCGGAGTGGAACTACACCGGCTACCAGGAGAAGCCGGACTATGCCGAGTACCACGCCGTCGTCCAGATGATGGCCAAGGTGGGCTCCGACCAGGGGTGCGGGCGGGCCATGTGGGAGTACGACCCGTCCCTCAACCGGTTCGGCACCACCATGGCGCTGATGCTGCTGCCGTACTGGACCAACGGGTGCGTCGACTCGATGGAAGGCCTGCTGTTCGAGTCGTCGACGACCACGCCGTTCCACTTCATCAACCAGAACGAGCTGTCGGTGAACCCGTCCGATGCGGTAGTGGGGTTGCCCTACGGCGGGCTCGACGTCCCCCTCGGGATCGAACATCTCCAGCAGCTCGGCGTGCGGTACTTCCTGGCCTCCTCCACCACCGTGGAACAGGCGGCGGCAGTCGATCCCGCCCTCACCGAGGTGGCCTCCACCGGACCGTGGAGCGACAACTACAACGGAGAGGCCCTCGACACCACCTGGAAGGTCTACGAGGTGAGCGACTCCTCGCTCGTCCAGCCCATGGTCGACCAACCGGTGGTGTGGACCAGCGTCAAACCCACCCAGAGCAGCTGGCTGGCCCCGGCAGTGAGCTGGTATGACGACCCGAGCAGGTGGAACGTGGTGCCGTCGGCCGGCGGGCCCGCCTCATGGGCCCGGATCCCGGCCACCGACACCAACCCCCCGGCGGTGCCCGAACCGCATACCTCGGTGACCGACGTGGCCCAGACGGACAGCTCGGTGTCGTTCCACGTCAGCCGGGTCGGTACCCCGGTCGAGGTCAAGGTGTCGTACTTCCCCAACTGGAAGTCGACCGGAGCCGAAGGTCCGTGGCGGGTGGCCCCGAACCTCATGGTGGTGGTCCCGACCAGCCACGACGTGACCCTCACCTACGGCACCAGTGTCTCGAACCAGATCGGCGACGTCGTCACGCTGGCGGCACTGGCGGCGGCGGCGGCTCTGGTCATCGTCGGGTGGCGGGGGCGCCGACGATCGGGGACGGCCGGCCCCGCTGTGCCCTTTCCGTGAGTGGAGTCGACGCCCGGACGAGGACCCTGGGGATGTTCCCCCTGTCCATGGTGCATTTCCCCGGGGCGCTGCTCCCTCTTCACGTCTTCGAGGAGCGATACCGGAAGCTGATGGCCGCCTGCCTCGACGGGGACGGCGAGTTCGGGGTGGTGCTGATCGCCCGCGGGTCGGAGGTCGGGGGCGGTGACCAGAGGGTCGACGTCGGCACCGCCACCCGGATCTCCAAGGTGCGACAGCTGGAGGACGGCCGCTTGCTGGTGACGGCCCGCGGCTCGGCCCGGCTGCGGGTCAGCTCCTGGCTGCAGGACGATCCCTATCCCCGTGCCGAGGTGGAGGAGTTCCCGTTCCGAGCGGGGAGCGGGGACCCCGACGCCATCGGGGTTGCCGAGCTCGCCGTCCGCCGGCTGCGCTCGCTCCTGTCCGAACTCGGCCGGCTCCCCGCCCTCCCCCATGATCTGGACCTCTCCGGCCGCGATGGCGAGGCTGCCTGGCAGCTGTGCGACCTGGCCCCGCTCAACCCCCTCGATCGCCAGCAGGTGCTGGCGACTCCGGGCCAACGGGACCAGATGGAGCTGTTGACCGGCTTGTGCGACGCCATGGCCGAGGACGTCATCGGCATGCTCGCCGGGGGGATCGAGGGATGACGTGGCAACCCTCCGGTGACCATGGACGGGCTGGCTAGGATGGCCGGGCCATGGGCAGCCTCTCCAACGTCTTCAAGGCATACGACATCCGAGGGGTGGTCCCCGACGAGCTGAACGCCGAACAGTTCCGGGCCATCGGCATGGCGGTGGCCCGGTTTGTCGACAACCCACGGCTGCTGGTGGCACGGGACATGCGCGAGTCGGGAGTCGAACTGTCCCGGGCCTTTGCCGACGGTGCCCGGTCCGAGGGCGTGGCCGTGACCGACCTCGGCCTGGCCTCCACCGACCTGCTCTACTTCGCCGCCGGCAGTCTCGACGCCCCCGGGGCCATGTTCACCGCATCGCACAATCCGGCCCGGTACAACGGGCTGAAGCTGTGCCAATCGGGCGCCCGTCCCATCGGGCGCGACACCGGTCTGGCCGACATCCAGGCCGTGGCCGAATCACTCCTCGACCAGTGGGGACCGGGCGGTCCTCCCGAGCTGGAGCCCGATCTGCTGGCGCCGCTCGACCAGCGCTCCGTGCTCGACGCCTACGCCGACCATGTCCGTTCGTTCGTCGACCGAGCCGCCCTCCGGCCTCTGCGGGTGGTGGCGGACACCGCCAACGGCATGGGCGGTCTGGTGGCACCCAAGGTGTTCGAGGGCCTGCCGTTCAAGGTTGACTTCCTCTTCGCCGACCTCGACGGCAACTTCCCCAACCACCCGGCGGATCCCATCCAGCCGGAGAACTTGGTCGACCTGCAAGAGGCAGTGCTGGCTGCAGGCGCCGACGTGGGGTTGGCGTTCGACGGCGACGCCGACCGGGTCTTCTTGGTGGACGAGCGGGCCGAGCCGGTGTCGGGGTCGCTCACCACCGCGCTGGTCGCCTCCTCGATGCTGGCCAAGCACCCGGGAGCCACCGTGCTGTACAACTGCATCTGCTCACGCGTCGTTCCCGAGGTCATCGCCGAACAGGGTGGCGTCGGCATCCGGACCAAGGTGGGCCACAGCTTCATCAAGCAGGTGATGGCCGAGACGGGGGCCATCTTCGGCGGCGAGCACTCGGGTCATTACTACTTCCGCGACAACTACCGCGCCGACTCGGGCATCATCGCCGCCATGATCGTGCTCGAGCTCCTGAGCGTGACCGGCCAGCCCCTGTCTGAACTGCTCCGACCCTTCGAGCGCTACGTCGACTCGGGGGAGATCAACACCGTGGTGGACGATCCGGCCGGAGCCGTCGAAGCGATGGCGGCCCATGTGGAGGAGGCCGGCGGTGCCCTCGGCCTGGCCGACCGTCTCGACGGGTTGACGGTGGACCGGGGCGATTGGTGGTACAACCTGAGGCCGTCGAACACCGAACCGCTCCTTCGCCTCAATGTGGAGGCCAAAGACGCGGCGGCGTGCGCGGCCCACGTGGACGAGGTGCAGACCGACATCGCCCGGTTGGCCGGCCCCTGAACGGTGGCCCCGAGATGCGCCCGGTTCCGTCCGGGCCGACCTGAACGGGTTCGACCAGAGCCAGAGAGGATTCCATGATGACGCTCGACCCACTGCTGATCGACGTACTCGCCTGTCCCGAGGACAAGGGGCCGTTGCTCTACTTCGACGACGAGGACCTGCTCTACAACCCCCGCCTGCACCGGGCCTACCGGGTGGAGGACGGCATCCCGGTCATGCTCATCGACGAAGCCACGGCGGTGGACGATGGCGAACATGACCGCCTGACGGCCAAGGCCGAGGCCGGCGGTGCCCGCACCACCAGCGGGGCGTCCCAGTCGTGAGGGTCGGGTACGGCGGACCGGCGACCGCTCCCGCATCGCCGTTGCCCGTCGACTCGCTCGACATGTGGCGGGCCACCGCCGGACTGCCCGAACAGGTCGAAGCGGCGGTGTCGGCGGCCCGGGGCATCGGTGACCTGCCCCGTCACGACCGCGTGGAGAACGTGGTCGTCCTGGGCATGGGCGGCAGCGGCATCGCCGGCGACGTGCTGGTGGCGGCGGCGGCGCCGTTCATGCCGGTGCCGGTGACCGTGGTCAAGGGCTACGAACCCCCCGACTTCGTGGGCACCGGCTCACTGGTGTTCGCCATCTCGTTCTCGGGTGACACCGAGGAGACGTTGGAGGCGGCCGCCGGTGCGTTCGAGGCCGGGGCGTCGCTGGTGGTGGTGGCCGGGGGAGGAACCCTGGTCAACCTGGCCGGAGAGTGGGACGTGCCGGTGGTGCCGGTGCCCACCGACATCCCCCAACCGCGGGCCGCCCTCGGGGCGATGGCCATACCGCCCCTGGTGCTCCTGGAGGAGATCGGACTGTTCCCCGGCGCTCTGCAGTGGGTGGACCAGGCGGTCGGGCAGCTCCGGCGCCGCCGCGACCAGCTGGTCAGGCCGGGCAGCATGGCCGAGGAGCTGGCCCGTCGGATCGGGCGCACCATCCCCCTCGTCCACAGCTCGGGCGATCTGGGTGCGGCCGCCGCCCTCAGATGGAAGGCCCAGTGCAACGAGAACGCCAAGTGCCCGGCCTTCTTCAATGTGTACCCCGAGCTCTGTCACAACGAGCTGGCCGGATGGGGACAGCACGGAGACGCCACCCGCCAGCTGATCACGCTGGTCAATCTGCGCCACGATGCCGAACACCCCCAGGTGAGCCGCCGGTTCGACCTGGTGGCCGACGTGCTGCGCGAGGTCGTCGCCGACGTGGTGGAGGTTCGGGCGTCGGGGGAGGGGGACCTGGCCCAACTCCTCGACCTGGCCCTGATCGGCGACTTCGTCTCCCTGCACATGGCCGGCAACGAGGGCATCGACCCCGGGCCCATCCCGGTGCTGGTCGATCTCAAGCTGGAGCTCGGGGCCGGCACCCTCTGACGCCCCACGGTTCCCTCGGCCGCGGACGGCTCGACCCCGTGAACTGGACTTTCGCCACAGACCGAGGGTTTGAGGGCAACGACGCCGTCGTGTTGCCATCGTGTGACGACATCGTCACAACCTGGTGAACTTCGATGACGCGACCCCCCGAATTCGAGAGCGGGTGGCGTACACTCCTCACGTGAGCTGCGTGTGGGTCTGTGGTTGCAAGTCGATGCCAGTCGCAGGCAAAACGACCCACGTAAGGCAACTTGTGGTTGCTGAGCATGGTGCGGCTTAGGAGTAAGACCTGCCCGTGGCGCTCCCGGCTGTCGGGGGCGGGCGGAGAGGGGATGATGCGTGCCACCAGCGGCTCCGCAGGGACACCGATCGATACCGATCGGTGCCGCCGGGGTTCGGCCGTCAATCTCCCCGCAGGCGAGTGTGGGGTCAAAGACCAGGTCAGCCACACGCAGCTCACATGCACCGCCCTACGACCGATCAGGAGGACCGGCCGACCGAACCAGTAGACCAGCGAAACAGCCCGCAGACAAACAGGAGGCCAACACATGGACGTGGTCATTGCGTACGGCAGGAACATCGTGCCCGACGAAGTGAGGTCGCTCACCAAGGAGAAAGTGGGCCGGCTCGGACACCTCTGTCCCGGCCTCGATCGTGCCGAGGTGCGGTTTTCCGAGGAGCGCAACCCGAGGATCGCGAACAAAGAGTGCTGCGAGGTGATCATCTTCGGCCACGGACGGTCGATCATCGCCCATGCCGCCGGACCGGTCCCTCTGGCCGCGGTGGACCTGGTGGTCGAGAAGCTCGAGCACCAACTGGAGAAGACCAAGGGCCGACTGGTCGGGCGCTCCCATCCCCGCCGCCGGCCGGCCAACTCGGTCTCGGTCCTGCGGGAGCGGGTCCGCACCGCCTGAATCTGTCGCCAGGGTGACTCGGCGACCCCGCCCACGTCACCCGGCAGGCGACCGGACCCCGGCAGTCCCGACCGTTCTTCCCGACGGTAGAGTGGGGCACCAATGAGCGTGCTCTCCAAAGTCCTCCGCGCCGGTGAGGGCAAGAAAGTCCGACGGTTGGCCGAGCTGGTCCCGCTGGTCAACGCCCTCGAGCCGGAGATGGAGGCTCGTTCCGACGCCGAGCTGCAGGCTCTGACCGCGGTGTATCCGCGAGCGCTTCGCCCAGGGCGAGAGCCTCGAGGACATGCTCATCGAAGCCTTCGCCCTGGTCAGGGAGTCCTCGTGGCGGGTGCTCGGCCAGCGCCACTTCGACGTGCAGCTGATGGGGGGGATGGCGCTCCACTTCGGCTGGATCGCCGAGATGAAGACCGGTGAGGGGAAGACCCTGGTCTCGACCCTCCCGGTGTACCTCAATGCCATCGCCGGCGACGGCGTCCATGTGGTCACGGTCAACGACTACCTGGCCACCCGCGACTCGCAGTGGATGGGCCAGCTCCACCAGTTTCTCGGCCTCACGGTGGGCCGGGTCGGACCGGATGTGGACGATCCGGCGGCCAAGCGCCAGGCCTACCTGGCCGACGTCACCTACGGGACCAACACCGAGTTCGGCTTCGACTACCTCCGCGACAACATGGCCCGTTCGAAGGACGCCATGGTCCAGCGCGGCCACCACTTCGCCATTGTCGACGAGGTGGACTCGATCCTCATCGACGAGGCCCGGACGCCGTTGATCATCTCCGGGCCGGCGGCCGAGACGGCCCAGCTGTACTACCAGTTCGCCGGGATCGTGCGCACCCTCCGGGCCGAGGACGACTACGAAGTCGATGAGGAGAAGCGCATCGTCGTCCCCACTGAGGCCGGTATCGAGAAGGTCGAGCGTCAGCTCGGTGTCTCCAATCTGTACGACGCGGTGGCGGTCAACTACGTCCACCATCTGACCCAGGCGCTGCTGGCCAAGGAGCTGTACCGCCGGGACAAGGACTATCTGGTCGCCGAAGGTGAAGTGAAGATCGTGGACGAGTTCACCGGGAGGACCCTCGACGGCCGTCGGTGGTCCGATGGCCTCCACCAGGCGGTGGAGGCCAAGGAACGGGTGAGGATCAAAGAAGAGAACCACACCTGGGCCACCGTGACCCTGCAGAACTACTTCCGCCTCTACCAGAAGCTGTCCGGGATGACCGGCACCGCCGAGACCGAGGCGTCCGAGTTCGCCAACACCTACGACCTGCCGGTGGTGCCCATCCCGCCCAACAAGCCACTGATCCGTGACGACGGTGCGGACCTCATCTACAAGTCCGAGGACGCCAAGTTCGCGGCCGTGGTCGACGACATCGCCGAGCGCCAGGCCACCGGCCAGCCCGTGCTGGTCGGCACCGCCTCGGTGTCCAAGTCCGAGCACCTGTCCCGGCTGTTGGAGAAGAAGGGGATCGCCCACGAGGTCCTGAACGCCAAGCAGCACTTCCGGGAGGCCGAGATCGTGGCCCAGGCCGGCCGGGTGGGGGCGGTGACGGTGGCCACCAACATGGCCGGTCGCGGCGTGGACATCATCCTCGGAGGCAACCCGGACGGACTGGCCCTGCGTGAGGCCCAGGGTCGGGGCGTCGACCTGGCCACCGAAGAGGGCCAGTCCCAGTTGGAGGCGATCCACACCGAGTTCGAGGCTTCCTGCGAGCGAGAGGGCGACGAGGTCCGGGCCATCGGCGGCCTGTACGTCCTCGGCAGTGAGCGACACGAGAGCCGGCGAATCGACAATCAGCTCCGTGGGCGCTCGGGGCGCCAGGGCGATCCGGGCGAGAGCCGCTTCTTCCTCTCCCTGGAGGACGACCTGATGCGCCTGTTCGCCACCGGCGCCATGAACTGGGTGATGGGCCGGGCCCTTCCCGACGACGTGCCCATCGAGGCCAAGATGGTCACCAAGGCCATCGAACGGGCCCAGAACACCGTCGAGGGCCGCAACGCCGAATCCCGCAAGGACGTCCTCAAGTACGACGACGTCATGAACGAACAGCGCAAGGTGATCTACCGGCGCCGGTACCAGATCATCGACGGCGAGGATCTCCACGACGAGACGATCGAGCTCCTCGAGTCGGCCATCACCTCCCTGGTGGCGTCGTCGTGCCCCTCGGACTATCCAGAAGAGTGGGATCTGTCCCAGCTGGTCACCGAAGTCACCCAGTACTTCCCGACCAAGTTCGTGGCCGACGATCTGGCCGACGCCAGCACGGTCGGCCAGATCACCGAGAGCATCGTGACCGAGGCCCTCGGCCTCTACGAGGAGCGGGACGAGACCATCCCCGGCGGTGCCGACACCGCCCGCCAGCTCGAGCGGGACATCATGTTGCAGATCATCGATCAGCGGTGGCAGGACCATCTGGCCGAGATGGACTACCTGCGAGAGGGGATCAACCTGCGGGCCATGGGGAACCAGGACCCGCTGGTGGCCTATCAGCGCGAGGGCTTCGCCATGTTCGGCAAGCTCATGGACGGCATCAACGACGACTACCTGCGCTATGTATTCCACGTCCAGGTCCTGGCCGAGCCGGCGGCCGAACCCGACCTCGACCGGGCCAGCTACCTGGCCGCCGACGACCCCGTTCAGGGCGACGGGGCCATCAGCGCCGCCTTCGCCGCCGCCTCACCGGCCGAGCTCGAACAGGCGGCCGCGATCATGGACGGTGGCAGCGGGAACGGGACGGCCGGCGGAGTCACCAACCGGGTGGCCGATGACGCCGAGACCCAGCTTCCCATCGTGAAGTCCGATCGCGAGAAGATCGGTCGGAACGACCCGTGCTGGTGCGGCAGCGGCAAGAAGTTCAAGTTCTGCCACGGCGCCAACTGAGATGACCCCGTCCGACGGCCCCCGACGGGGGTCCGGTGAGCCCGAGCGCGTGGACATCCCTGCCGCCCTGGAATCGCTGGCCGAGCGGCTGGCCGAGGCCGAGCGGTTCCTCGGCATCGACCGGCTCCTCGAACGGCGGGCGGAACTGGAGAAGGCGGCCTCCGAACCGGGCCTCTGGGATGACGCCGACCATGCCCGCCACGTGACCACCGAGCTCGGACGTGTGACCGAGGACCTCGAGCAGCTGGCCGGTCTGGCCCGGGAGCTCTCCGATGCGGAGACCCTCAACGAACTGATCGAGGAGGAGGGGGACGACTCGCTGCGGCCCGAAGTGGAACAAGGGCTGGACGCACTGGACCGTCGGCTCCGGGTGCTCGAGCTGCGCTCGCTGTTCGCCGGCCCCTACGATGCCGGCGACGCCGTGGCCGAGATCCACGCCGGGGCCGGAGGTACAGACGCCCAGGACTGGGCGGAGATGATGCTCCGGATGTACACCCGCTGGGCCGAGCGACGCGGGTTCGAGATCGAGGTCGAAGAGGCCACTCCGGGCCAGGAGGCCGGGTTGCTGTCGGCCACCTTCATCGTCAAGGGGCGGTACGCGTTCGGACTGCTGGCCGCCGAGCGCGGCGTGCACCGGCTGGTACGCATCTCACCGTTCGACGCCCAACACCGCCGCCAGACCAGTTTCGCCTCGCTCGACGTGGTCCCCTTTCTCGAGAACGTGTCCGATGAGGTGGAGATCGACGAGAAGGACCTCCGCATCGACACCTACCGGTCGTCGGGCGCCGGCGGTCAGCACGTCAACAAGACCGACTCGGCCGTCCGGTTGACCCACCTCCCCACCGGGATCGTGGTGTCCTGTCAGAACCAGCGCAGCCAGCACCAGAACAAGGCCAAGGCCATGCAGGTCCTCGGAGCCAAGCTCGCCGAGCGCCAGCGGGCCGAGCATCAGGCCACGCTTGACGAGCTTTCCGGAGACCGTACCGACAATGCGTGGGGCAACCAGATCCGTTCCTATGTGATGGCGCCCTATCAGCTGGTGAAGGATCTGCGCAGCAACGAGGAGACCGGCAATGTGGACGCCGTGCTCGATGGCGATCTCGATGCCTTCATCGAGGCCGAGCTGCGCCGACGCGCCGACGAGCGGCGCAATGATGGCTGAGGGCGCCGTGGGCCACCCGGAGAACCACGATCGTCTCCCAGCCCTTGGTATAGTGCGTCACCGGAGGTCAGAGGGCCTGAATCATTTGACCGTGGGGGCGCGTTAGCATTGAAGGGAATGAAAACCTTGCTCAGCACGCGCTTCGCGTCCGCGGCCGCTCGTCGCTCATGATCAAGTTCCAGAGCGTCACGAAGACCTACAAGGGATCGACCGTCGCCTTACGGGACTGCTCGGTCGAGATCGACAAGGGTGAGTTCGTCTTCCTGGTCGGCCCGTCGGGCTCGGGGAAGACCACCTTCATCCGGCTGCTGCTCCGCGAGGAGACGCCCGACTCCGGGCGCATCTGGGAGGCAGGTAAGGAGATCGGCCACCTGTCCAAGTGGCGGATCCCCTATCTCCGTCGCAACATCGGCTGCGTGTTCCAGGATTTCCGTCTGCTCCCCAACAAGACCGTGTTCGAGAACGTGGCCTTCGCTCTCGAAGTGATCGGGCGGCCCAAACACGTGATCGCCGCCCAGGTTCCCCAGGTGCTAGATCTGGTCGGCCTGACCAAGAAGAGGGACAACCTTCCCCACGAGCTCTCCGGTGGCGAGCAGCAACGGGTGGCGGTGGCCCGGGCCTTTGTGAATCGCCCGCTGATCCTGTTGGCCGACGAGCCGACAGGAAATCTCGACCCGACCACCAGTCTCGGGATCATGCGGTTGCTCGATCGGATCAACCGGACGGGAACCACGGTGGTCGTCGCCACCCACGACGCCGGCATGGTCGACCAGATGCGCCGACGAGTCATCGAGCTCGACCGCGGTCTACTGGTCAGGGACCAGGCCCACGGCGTCTACGGCATCGACAGTGCCACCGCCGCGGCGGGAGCCGGTTCGCCCACCGGAGCGATGGCAGATCAGGCCCCACCGGGGCTGCCGTCCAATGAGCTCCCCGGAACCATCGCCGCCCGGACCTGATGCCGCTCTCCGCCTCGTACGTGTCGCGGGAGGCCGCCACCAACCTGTGGCGCAACCGCCTGATGACCGTGGCCGCCATCCTCACCGTGGCGGTATCCCTGGCGCTGGTGGGATCGTCACTGCTGCTGAAACAGGGCGCCTCCAAGGCCACCATCCAGTGGCAGAACGGTGTCAACGCCGTGGTCTGGGTGAATCCCGGGTGCGTCCAACTCGCAGACCCAGGCCATCCACACCGAGCTCAATCAGTCGCCCTATATCAAGTCGTGTATCTACCGTTCGCAGGCCTACGACTACAAGAGGCGCAGCGGATCGAGCCGGCCGACGATGTACGACGCCACCACCCTGTCGGACTATCCCTCCGTCCTTCCGGTGCGTCCTCAACGACCCGTCCCAGGCCCCGACATCTACCAGCAGTTCAACGGCAAGCCCGGCGTGTACGCGGTGAAGTACCCGGGCCAGCAGATCAAGACCATGCAGAGCGTGATCCGCATCCTCCAGTGGGTGTTCTTGTCGGTGGCGGTGGTGCTCTTGTTGTCGGCGTCGGTCCTCATCCTCAACACCATCCGCATGGCCATTTTCGCCCGTAGGCGGGAGGTGTCGGTCATGAAGTTGGTCGGCGCCACCAACTGGTTCATCCGCCTGCCGTTCATGGCCGAGGGCCTGATCCAGGGGCTGTTCGGGGCGGCGGTGGCGGTGCTGGTGGTCCTGGCCCTCTACTGGGGTATCGGGCTGGACACCGTCAAGACGGCGGCAAACCAGTCAAGCATCATCGCCCAGATGTCGCTGGACGGCTGGGAGGTGGCCGGGACCTGCATCCTGGTCGCCGTCGTCGGCGTAGTGGTCGGCGTGGTGGGGTCCGCCTTTGCCGTGCGCCGCTTCCTCGACGTCTGACTCCGCGGACACGGTCCGCCGGTGGGCCGGCCGCCGGGTGCGACCGGTGAGGGCCGGTCACCCACTGGGTGTACGGTCCGCCGGCGGCCCAGGACAGGCGGTCCGAGATCCACTGCAGGATGACCGGCGCCGCGTTCGTGCATCACGGCACCGTGCCCGGTACCGGCAATGTGACACGAACTTCACCGTGTCGCCTCGGTACGGCACAACGTCGGTCACGAACGCCGAGACGGTGGGGTAGGGAGTCAGCGTGTCCTTGGTGCCCTCCACCACCAGCAACGGAGAGGGGCCGTCGGGGAACGTCCCGGCTGGTTCTCGGCGCATGTCGGCCTCGCAGCCACGGGCTCTGGTCCCACCCCGGTGGGAACAACTGCCCGGTGTCGGTGGTGTCGAAGGATGCCGCCAGGGCGCCGCTGCACTCCGAGGGATCATCGAGGCCGTCGAAGTGCCGTGGGTGTCAGCACTGACGACAACGCCAGGTTCCCGTAGGCCGTCGACCAGGCGTCCAGCGCCATCACCGCATAGACGGCGGCTGGTGGTTGTCGAGCCGAACCGCTCACCGACGGGACGAACTCGTCGATGAGGTGACCGGGGCGGCCGCGGCGGCTCCGGCCACCAACAGGTCGGGCGCATAGGTGGGGGCGATCTGGGAGGCGAACAGGGCGGCCTGGCCTCCTTGGGAGAAGCCGAGGATCACCACCTGGTTGGAGGCCTCGCCCCCGACCAGGTTGCGGGCGGCCCGGGCCGCGTCCAGCACGCGCCTGGGCCTCGCTCTGGCCGACCAGGTAGGGCTGGCTGCCCGGGCGCCCCGAGTCCCTGGTAGTCGGTGGCGGCCACGATGAATCCGCCGGTCGAGGAGCGCGTTCACCAGGGGATGGAGGCCACCCCGTCGAGGGAGGGCGCGCACTGCTGGACCAGCCCGGTGGTCCCGTGCGCCCAGGTCACCACCGGGAACCCGGCGGCGGGGGGAGCGCCTCCGGGGATCACGATCATGCCCGACACGGCGATGTCGGAGCCGGTGATCGACTCCGAGTGGTAGAGGACGCGGTAGGCGGTGGCGCCGTGGGGCAGCGACCAGCCGAGGCGATGACCGCCGAACGGATGATCGTCCCGGCCGGAGCCGGCTCGAGCGGGGACGGGATGGTGTAGAAGGCGGCGAGGCTCCCGTCCAGCGGCGCACCCGGTGCCATCTGGGCGGGGTCGTCGGCCGGATCCTTCTGGGATGGGTTCTGGGCCGGGTCGGCCCCGGTGCCGGCTGGTTTGGCGGCCGGATGGACCGTGGCCACTGGGGTCGCGGCGCCGGTAAGCGACGTGCAACCGGAGAGCGCCGCCAACGAAAGGACCGCGACGATGGGCGTCGACCACCGTCTGTTGCCGATAGTGACGTGCCTGCTGTTGCGTTCCCTGCCCCTGGGACCCGTCGCCCACATCTGTCACCAGCGTAGCCAGGAGCCGAGCTCGGCGTCATCTACGCTCGAGCTCGGATGGATGCACTGCGGTTGGTGGAGGGATGGCCGGTCGACCACTCCGCCGTCGGTGTCGTGGTCCTCGGCCCGGGGCCCGACCCGGCTCCGATCGTCGGTCCTCCGGATCGACCGTTCCCCTGGGCGTCGGTGACCAAGCCCGCCACCGCCCTCGCCGTGCTGGTGGCAGTGGAGGAGGGCACGCTCGATCTGGATGAGCCGGCCGGACCCGACGGGTCCACGGTCCGCCATTTGCTGGCCCACGCCTCGGGACTGGGCCCCGGGCCCGAGCTGGGCCCGCCGCTGGCCGCGCCCGGGACCAGGCGGATCTACTCCAATGCCGGTTTCGGCGTGCTCGGCGCACTGCTGGCCGAACGCTCGGGGATGTCCTTCGGCGATTACCTGTGCCAGGCCGTGCTCGAGCCACTCCACATGACCGGCACCGAACTGGGACCGGACCTGTCACCGGACGGGCCGGGCGGGCCCGCCGCCGGATTGTCCGGTCCGCTCGGCGACCTCCTGGCTCTCGGAGTGGAGTTGGCCGGCCCGACGTTGATCAGCTCGGCGACCCACCGCGACGCCGTCTCGGTCCAATACCCCGGATCTGGCCGGCGTGCTTCCCGGATTCGGGCGGTTCGATCCCTGCCCGTGGGGGCTCGGTGTGGAGATCCGGGGCGAAAAGCACCCGCACTGGACGGGCTCGGCCAACTCGCCGGCGACCTTCGGCCACTTCGGCCAGAGTGGTTCCTTCCTGTGGGTCGATCCCGAAGCCCGGGTGGTCTGTGCCGGTCTCGGCGACCGTCCCTTCGGGCCGTGGGCGGCACGATCGTGGCCGGTGCTGGCCGACGCGGTGCTGGCCGAGGTGGCGGCAGGAAGTCCGGGGAGCGGGCCTGCCTCTGGCTGGCGGTAGGTGACGCCCGGCCCGCGGCGCTTCTCGTCCGCCGGTACCCGGCCACCGGTAGGCCCGGAAGGAAAACAAGGTGGCCGTGGCCAGGGGTCGCCGGGGCGGCGTCCTCGACCCGGACCCTCGCCGCCGCTCAGCACCGTGTGGTGATGACGCCTAGGCTCTGGCCCATGAAGGGTGTCATCCTCGCCGGTGGTACCGGCTCGCGTCTCCATCCCGCTCACCCGCATCACCAACAAGCACCTCCTGCCGATCTACGACCGGCCCATGATCAACTGGGGCATCGAGGCCCTGGTCAATGCCGGGATCACCGAGATCATGCTGGTCACCGGGGGCACCCACGCCGGCGAGTTCCTGCGCCTGCTGGGCAACGGCCACGAGTTCGGCATCGACCGGCTCAGCTACGGCTACCAGGACAGGCCCGGCGGCATCGCCGAGGCCCTGGGCCTGCCGGCCCGGTTCGTCGACGGCGAGCCGGTGCTGGTGATGCTGGCCGACAACATCGTCGAGCGGTCGATCAAGCCGATGGTCGACGCCTTCCGGGCCGAGCCCCACGGCGCCCGCATCCTGCTGACCCCGGTCGAAGAGGTCGAGCACCTGCGCCACCTCGGCGTGCCCACCTTCGACGACGACCAGCGGGTGATCGGCATCGTGGAGAAGCCCGAGCAGCCCGACTCCCACTTCGGCGTCACGGGCATCTACTGCTACGACGCCGATGTGTTCGACGTCATCCCCACCCTGGTGCCGTCGGGCCGGGGCGAGCTGGAGATCACCGACGTCAACAACCACTACATCTCCGCAGGGCTCCATGGCCTACGACGTGCTCGAGGGCTTCTGGGGCGACGCCGGCGAGTCGATCGACGCGTACTACGCGGTCAACGATTTCGTGCGCACCAACGGGGCCAACAAGGGCTGAGCCGGTGGCGGTCGCGCACGCCGGCGGTCGATCGTCAGCGGATCAGTGATCGACGTCAGTCGAGGGACACGCCGGCCCATTCGGCCGTCTCGGCCCGGTGTCGGGCGTAGTCGACCTTGCCGGCCGGCGACCGGCCGATGGTGGCCACGAAACGGACCCGCCGGGGAGCCTTGTAGCCGGCCAGCTTCGACTTCACGTGGTCGATGACCGCCTCGGCCGCGACCGATCCCTCCGGGGTGCCCGGTCCAGCTCGACCACCGCCACGATCTCCTCGCCGAATCGCTCGTTGGGGATGCCGACCACCACCGCGTCGACCACGCCGTCGATGGTCTTGACCGCCTCTTCGACCTCCTCGGGATAGACCTTCTCGCCCCCGGTGTTGATGACCACCGAGCCGCGACCCAGCAGGTGGATGGAACCGTCCTCGCCCACCTCGGCGAAGTCGCCCGGCACCGAGTACCGGGTCCCGTCGATGGTGCGGAAGGTGGCGGCCGTCTTGGCCTCGTCCTTGTAGTAGCCGAGCGGGATCCGACCGCCCAGGGCCAGCACGCCGATCTGGCCGGACCCGGAGACGACGTCGTGGCCGTCGGGTCGATGACCCGGACGTCGGGGCCCAGCGTGAACTGCGCCGTCTTGGCCGCCGAGCCCCCCGACGAGACCGAATTCCCCATGCCGATGGCCTCGGACGACGAGAAGGCGTCGACCAGCAGCATGCCGGGTGGTGTCGGAGCAGGCCCTGCTTGGTCTCCTCGCTCCACATGACGCCAGACGAGACGATCCCCACCAGGCTGGTGAGGTCCCACCGGCCGGGGTCGGCGTCGAGGGCGGCCAGGATGGGCTTGGCGAAGGCGTCGCCCACGATGATCAGCCCGTTGACTCGCTCGCTCTGCACGGTGTCGAGCAGTTCGACCGGGTCGAACTGGCGCGAGGCTGAGGGTGACCACCCGACCGCCCTCGCTCAGGCACTCGAGCGAGGTGAACCCCCCGGTCCCGTGCATGAGGGGGCAGGCCGGGAGCAGCGTCATGCCCGGCCCGCTCCGGGCCAGCTCCAACCGCACGTCCTCTGTGCTCGCCGTCCTCGGGATAGCGGCGGAAGCCGGCGCTGTTGAGTCGGGCGAACAGGTCGTCCTGGCGCCACATGACACCCTTGGGCATGCCCGTGGTGCCCCCGGTGTACAGCATGTAGATGTCGTCGGGCCCCCGCCCCCACGGGGCACGGACCCGCTCGTGGGTTCCGGTAGCGGCCTGGCCGGTGGTGCCCACCGCATCCTGGTAGGACGTGGCCCACGAAGGACAGGCCGCCGTCCCGTCGTCGACCCACAGCCAGCTCCTGATGCCAGGAAGCCGATGGCGAATGTTCTCGATCCGCTCGGTGAACACACCGTGGAACACCACCGCCACCGTGTCGGCGTTCTCCCACAGATAGACCAGCTCGTCGTCGGCGTAGCGGTAGTTGGTGTTGATGGGTACCAGGCCGATCTTGAAGCAGGCGAACGTGGTCTCGAGGTACTCCGAGCAGTTGTAGAGGTACAGGCCCACCTTGTCCTGATGGTCACAGTGGGCACACAGGAGCCACCGGGCCAGGTTGTCGGCCCGATGGTCGAACTCTCTCCATGACAGGGTGCGGGCGCCATGGGTGAGTGCCGGGGCGTCCGGCAGTTCATCGGCCACCGTCTCCCACGCATCGGCGTAATTCCACTTGCTCAACGACCCCTCCTCGTCCCCCGGGGACGCATTCCCCGACCGGTCCAGCCTACGCTCGCCTCTGTGGACTTCGCTCTACCGCCAGACGACGACCCCCGGCGACTTGCCGTGCGTTCGTGGCTCGCCGCCCATCCTGCCCCCACCGGTAGGGAGCTGGCCGAAGCCGGACTGGTAGCGCCCCATTGGCCCGTCCCGTGGGGTCTGGGAGCCGATCCGACCCATCAGTTGATCGTGGACGACGAGCTGCACCGTGCCGCATGTCCCCCGGCCCACGAACGTCATCGGGATCGGATGGGCGGGTCCCACCATCTTGGTGGCGGGAACTCCGGAGCAGAAGGAGCGCTACCTGATGCCGCTCCTGGCCGGCGAGGAGACCTGGTGCCAGCTCTTCAGCGAGCCCGGGGCCGGATCCGATCTGGCCTCCCTGACCACTCGGGCCGAACTGGACGGCGACCAGTGGGTCGTCACCGGCCAGAAGGTGTGGACGTCCTACGCCCATCTGTCCCAGTTCGGCATCTTGTTGGCCCGGACCGAGCCCGAAGCCTCGCAACACCAGGGGATCTCCTATTTCATCTGCCCGATGGACGCCGAGGGCGTGACCGTCCGGCCCCTGGTGGACATGACCGGAGCCCACACCTTCAACGCCGTCTTCCTCGACCAGGTGCGACTGCCGGCCGACTGCCTGGTGGGGGAACGCGGCCAGGGATGGTCCCTGGCCAAGGTGACCCTGGGGAACGAGCGCGTTTCGCTCTCGGGCTCGGGCGCGCTGTGGGGGGCGGGTCCCACCGCAGCCGATCTGGTCGAACTGGTCAGACGTTCGGGCGGCACCTCCAACCCCCTCGAGCGCCAGCGCCTGGCCGAAGTGTGGGCCGAGGGTGAGATCCTTCGACTGCTGCGGTTGCGCACCGTCTCGGCGGCCATGGCCGGCATGGAGCCGGGACCGGAGGCATCGGTACGCAAGGCCCTCTCCGATGTTCATGGCCAACACGTGATGGGCCTGGCTCGCGACCTGGCCGGGGCGCGAGGCATGCTCCACGGGGCGGGCCCGGAGGCCGACTCCTCGAAGGACCTGTCATCACCGCCGGGGGCGCTGTGGGATTTCGGCTACTTCTTCGCGCCGGCCCTGACCATCGGTGGTGGTACCTCGGAAGTGCAGCGGAACATCATCGCCGAACGCACCCTCGGTCTTCCTCACGACCCGCCCGCTCGGACCCGGGGCGCTCAGACCCGGGCAGAGAGTGGCCCGGCGTCGTCGTAGCCCTGGCGCACACCCTGCCCGGCCCGGCGGGACAGCTGCTCGGGCTCATAGAGCATCCAGTAGGCATTGAGCGCGTGCTTGCGGGCCCGATCGACGCAGACCGCGGCCAGGCGGGCCGGGACCTCCTCCTCGTTCTCATGGACGAAGACCTCGAGGATGTGGGTCGAGGTCATCAGCTGGGCCTGCATCAGTCCCTGAGACGCCTCGTGGGCGCAGATCTGATCGATGGCTGCCTTTCCGGGCATGCCCAGCGCCACCACGATCAAGCATCCCTCGCCCTCGATGAGCCGCTTGCACTCGACGGCCAGGTCCTTGAACCCAGGCACCGTCCGGTGCACAACTCCGAAGGTGGATCCGTAGCCCGGACAGTGTTCGAGCTCGTCGACCGCCTCGGCCCCCATGTCATAGCGGGCGAACATGGTGTCGACCACACCGATCAGGTCCATGTCCCCGAGCCTACCGGCCCGGTGCCTGCCGACCGGCTCGACCGGTTCCACCCGGCTCGACCGGTTCCACGACGGGGCGGGGTCGTCGGGTCAGTTCGACCAGGGCGTTCCCGTCGACAAGACTCCTGTCCATGAGCGCGCTTTCCGATCCCCCTGGTGCTGGCCGCCCACGGGCCGATCGGAGCGCCGTCGTAGGCGGTGACCGTGCGCCCTGAGCGGCTGGCGCTGGTGTGCGGGACAGCGACCGATGTCGGCAAGACCTGGGTATGTGCGCGGCTCCTGGTCGAGCTGCGGAATCGGGGTGCGTCGGTTTCGGCTCGCAAGCCGGCCCAGTCGTTCGACCTCGACTCCGAAGGTGCCCGACTGGGTGGGGCCACCGATGCCGAGGTGCTCGGGGCGGCCTCGGGCGAGCATCCCGGGGACATCTGCCACTCCTTCCGCTCTTACCACCGGGCCATGGCACCCCCTATGGCCGCGGAGGCGCTGGGCCTCCCGGCGTTCACGGTGGCCGACCTGATCGAGGAGATGGTCTGGCCCCCCGATCGGGTCGACGTCGGCATCGTGGAGACGGCCGGCGGCGTCCGCTCACCGCAGGCCTCCGACGGTGACACCACCGATCTGGTGGCGTCCCTCCGGCCCGACGTGGTGATCCTGGTCGCCGATGCCGGCCTCGGGACCATCAACAGCGTGCGCCTGGCCATGGAGGCGCTTCACACCGTCACCGGCGGGGCGGCCGGCGGAGGGGAGGAGGCAAACGACGCCGGTGGAACGCGAACCGTGGTCGTGCTGGACCGGTTCGACGGCCGCCATGACATTCACCGTCGCAATCGGGCCTGGCTGGCCGAACGCGACCACTTTGAGGTGGTTACCGTGCCCGGTGAGGAACCGCGGCTGGCCGATTTGTTGTGGGCGCCGTGACGGGCGGGACGCAGTGGGTGCCGGCGGGGCTACACCCCGAACCCGGCCGCGTCGACGACGGCTCGGCTGAAGGGTCGGGCTGCGGCCCGCAGCTCGGCACATTCCTCCTCACCCAGGGCCTCGTACGGAAACACGGCCAGCTGGTCGGTGGCGTCTTCGATCTCCTGGCGTAGAGCCTTTCCCGTGTCGGTGAGGGTGAGCGATGCCCGGTGGTCCTCGGACGGCTCGGCCCGTTCCACCAACCCCCGTCCGCACAATCGGTCCACGCCCGACTCCCACTCGACATCGGGCCATCCCCGGGTGCTCCGCAGGAACGTCTCGGGCAGCTCCCCGGTCGCCACGTGTAGCGCCAGCGCCTCCACCGGGTCGAGATCGTGCATGATCAGCAGCGCGATGTGCCCATCGCCCCTGAACTCCCGGAGCAGGGTCTGGGCGTGCCACAGGACCAGATGGTCGAGCTCGGGCCAGGGTAGTCCGGCGTGGGCGGCGAACAGGGGTCGCCCCTCGTAGCGGAGGGCGGCGCGCTCAGCGGCCCGGCGGGCCAGTTCGGCTGATCGAGTCATCTCGGCCGAGCGGACACCTTCGGCGAGCATTCTCGTGAGGGCGCCGTCCGCCGCTTGGAGCCGCGCCTCGAGGACCGCCGGGGGAGGGGCGGCATCCCACGCTTCGGGTATGGCTGAGCGCACCAGCCCGGGGGCAAAGTTGAAGAAGGTGGCGATGACGGTTTCGGCTCCCACCTTCCCCATGGCGGCGGCGCGTGAGGCGAAGTAGCCGGCCTCCTGGCGGATGCCGAGCCGGGCATACGACTCCGAGGCCTCGGGGGCGAAGTAGATCATGCCGTGCAGGGGCTCGAGCGAGCGCCACGTCTTGCGGGCGGTGACAGGGGAGACAGGGGAGCCGGCGGGATACGGGGCCATGGCCAACGGTAACCCGAACCCCGGTGTCCGGCCCGCCTCCCGGCCCCGGCCTGGCCGCGGCCCGACGGCCGAACACCCCTGGCTGGGCATGACCGTGGGATGGACGCCGTATAGTGCCGGGTAGTGATCAGACGGCGTTGCTGGGTACGCGTTCGAGGTCGGAAACGGAGTCGGTGATGTTGAACGGTGTCTCCGGCATGATCGGCGAGACAGCGGTGGTGAAAAAGGCGGTGGCGGACAGCCACCAGCCCGGTTCGGTGTTCAGCCGGGGTGAGGAGTGGTACGCCGTTCCGTTGTTTCCGGGCACCACCATCGAGACGGGGACCACGGTGGTGGTGGCCGACGTGGAGCGTGGCCTCCTGGTTGTCTACCCGGCCGACTGAGCTCAGGATCACCGCCGTAGGGGCCTGGCGCGCCAAACGCCCGCCGCAGTGCCTACAGTGGGGACCAGGAGGTGGTCTCCATGATCATCGGTTCCGTAGGAGCATCAATCGCACTGGTGGTGGTGGCAGTTGCGATCTTCGCCCTCATCGTCGTGTTCTTCAAGTCCTGCCTGAAAGTGGTGCAGCAGGGCTGCGTGGGCGTGGTGAAACGGTTCGGTGAGTTCAAGACCATCCACCAGCCCGGGCTCCACGTGCTCATCCCCCTGGCCGACCGGATGGAGAAGGTGGATGTCAGGGAGTTCCCCCGCACCGGCGATCAACAGGCGGTGATCACGAAGGACAACGTTTCCCTGTGGGTCAGTGCCACCATCTTCTGTCAGGTCACCGACGTGAAGTTGGCTCTGTTCGAGGTCAACGACTTCGGCCTGGCCATCGATCAGATGGCCCGGACCGCACTGCGGGCCGTGTTCGGCGAGCTGACCCTCGACGAGTCGTTGTCGGAGAGGGAGACGATCAACTCCAAGATGCAGGACCACATGGCCGAGGCCACCCTCAAGTGGGGGGTGCGCCTCAACCGCATCGAGATCCTGGACATCACCCCACCGACCAATGTGCTGCAGGCCATGTCGGAGCAGAAAGAAGCCGAGCAGCACAAGAGGGCAGCCATCTTGAAGTCCGAAGGCGAGCAGCAGGCGGCCATCAACAGTGCCCAGGGTCGCAAGCAGGCCAACGTCCTCGAGGCCGAAGGTCAAAAGCAGGCGGCCATCCTGGCCGCCGAGGCCCAGAAGCAAGCGCTCGAGTTGCGGGCCGACGGTGAGAAGCGCGCCGCCCAGCTCCGGGGTGAAGGGGAGTCGGCGGCTCTGAACGCCATTGACACTTCGGTCATCCATCCGAACACGCTGGCCATCATGCAGTTGCGGGCCCTCCAGGCCCTAGCGACATCGCCCAACTCGAAAATGGTCGTCCCCTATGAAGCCGCCGGATTGGTGGGCGCCGCCCAGGTGTTGGTGGACGCCATGAAGAATGCCGGTGATCCCGAGGAGCCCGGCGTGTCTGGCAACGGCAGGTCACCTCAGCCCGCGTAGGGCGTCGGTACCCCTCTCGTCACTGGTCACCGACGTCGGGATCCACTGGCGGTCTCCCGCTACTCGGCAGTCTCCTGGTCAGGAGTGGAGTCGCGGCCAGAAGGATCCAGACAAAGGGTGCGTAGTGGGGCGAGAATATCGCCACCACGATCGACACGACGATGATGGCGGCGCTGGTTATCCCTCGGGCGACGATCGCCCTGACGGCCTCCGGTGTGGCCTTCTCGTTGAGCAGGTCCAGCCGCCCGGCCAGCACGATGACGACGGAGGTGGAGAGGCTGGCCAGCAG
Organism: uncultured Acidimicrobiales bacterium; assembly: GCA_963747825.1. Lineage (GTDB taxonomy): Bacteria > Actinomycetota > Acidimicrobiia > Acidimicrobiales > RAAP-2 > Bog-756. The sequence goes on along the minus strand of CAVVGQ010000007.1, from coordinate 441,061 downwards.
CAGGTTGACCGCGAATTCGACAACGGCCAACGGGTTATCCGAAAACGTCCCCATCAGTGCGCTCGAGAACGGGAACAGGGTGATGGTGAACAGAAACGCAAAGTTCCACCACGCCAGGCCTTCGCGATGCCCCCGCACGAGTCGGTACACGCGGTGGTGGGCCAGCCAGAAGACGGCGATGACGTAGAAGGACACCAGGTAGCTGATGAACTGCGACGACTCGTTGCCCAGGGCTCGGGCCAACTGAGACGCTGATTTCTGGTCGATCGAATGCTGCAATGGCACCTTGAGCTGGAGCACCAAGAGGGTGAGAGCGATGGCCACCACGCCGTCGCTGAGGGCCATGAGCCGTTCGGTTCCGGGGAGTTCGGCTGCTTCGACAGCGTCGGGGGACCGGGGAGCCATCGCGATGCAGTGTTGCAGACGGTGGGGCCCAGGGCGCGGAGTGTGGGCTACTGGACCAGGGCATTTCAACGGGGTCGCCATCCCACGCACGGGGCTCAGGCCGCCATCTCGCCCCGGCGACCTCGGTGCCAGTGTCACTTGCTTCGGGGACCACCTCGATAATCTGTCAGGTGGCGACCGGTGGGTCCCAGTGGTCAGACCGGCTCCATGCCGAAGCGGGCCATGAGTGCCCGCTCCTCGTCGGTCCCGGGTGGTTCATCCCGGTTCCACAAGTCATGGAGGCCGGCGAAGTAGGCGTCCATCGCCGGAGCGTGGATCACCAGGAGCCGGGCTTCGACGTCACCGGCATTGCCGAAAGTGTGAGCGGTGCCGCGGGGAATCAGCACGAATCCCTCCGGTCCCACCGTCAGTTCCTCGCCCTCGACGATGACCGACACCTGGCCTTCGAGCACGAAGTACGCCTCCGAGCAGTTGGTATGACGATGTGGGGGTGGCCGACGGCCCGTCGGCGGGAGCGTGCGCTCCATCATGGAAAAGTCGCCATCGTCCTGTTCAGCCACCGCCTTGAAGAACATCATGCTCCCGCGGGCGGAGTACTGCTTCTCTCCCTGACCCGGCCCGACCACACCGATGATCATCGTGCAACCTCCTCAAGAGGACGTTATGCCCGCCGTCGGTCCCGGCGACGGATCGTCGCTCCCTCACGCCTCCCCCTGGTCGAGGCCGACGTGGACGGCCCTCAGCCCAGCGAAAACAACTATCCCCGATCAGCACCTACACGAGTGGGCACGACGTGGTGGGCACCACGCTTTCCCCTCCGGGGTGGCTGATCTCTAGGACGATTTCGAACGAAGTGACCCGGGTATTTTCACTTTCTTCAGCTTCAGAGCGTGCTTCTCGATGAGCCACCAACTGGCGACCGCAAAGGGAATCACCATAAGGATTGTGATCAGCGTATAACTAAAATATCCCCACTTGCTTACTCCCCATATTACCAATAGTTGCTGAATCGGGAAGGCATAGATATAAATCCCGTACGAGTAGTCATTGACAGCGGAGACACGGGCGAATGGAAGGTGGATTCCCAGCCAGACCAGTGGATACACGAGGAAGACGGCGGTGAGATCCAGACCGGTCTGGTAGTAGTCGGTTCCTCCGTAACCAACCGGAATGACGAGTCCCGCCAAGAACAGAGCGGATGCTCCGAGGGCAATGGTTCCAGCGTCCGGGATTTTCTCGCGATAGAGGTAGAGGAGAGAACCGGAGAGAAAGATCGGCACGAGTACGAATAGCTTCATGGATTCCAAGTTGAGATCGCCGATCCGGATGGGGTCCCATTTGCCAAAGATAGGGGAGACGAAGTTCACGGCCAGCGAGGGGGTCGAGACGATGGCGATTTCAACGATCCATGCGATGGCGGCTATCAGGGCGACCAGCGATCGTCGTCGGAGCAGTCCAAGTAGGGAGAAGGCCGCCAGCAACAAATAGCAGAGAAATTCGAACTCCAACGTCCAGAGCGATTGGTTCCATCCAAAGCCCAGGACGCCCCCGGGCAGCGTCCCGGCGATGTTGTCCTGATTCACCTGCAACCAGAAGTTGCGGGTGAAGTAATCGACGGGTCCATTCGGTTCGGTGAGATAGCAGTGGAGTCCGCAGGTCCGATAGAGGTCCGGATTGAAGTGGATCCATGCGAGCGCTCCGAACAGGAACCCGGTTACCAGCAGACAGATCCAGAACGCCGGGAAGATCCTGAGGGAGCGCTGCCACAAATAGCGCCCGACGTTATTGTGGTCGGCACTTCCGGTGACGAGGTATCCGCTGATTCCGAAGAAACCGAAGACTGCGACGGTGCCCAGTGTGGTCTTCCCGAGTATCGATTCACTCCCGTACCCTCCCAGCGTGATCGAGTGGGAAAAGAGGACCGACAGCGCCAAGACCAACCTCAGGAAATTGAGGCTGTTGCGTTTGGCCGAAAAGGATCGCTCAATGGTCGAACCGCCGGCGGTCGACCCTTCGGGCCGGGTGCCGGTGCGGGTCGTTGTGAGCGAAGGCGGTCCTCCCTCTAGAGGCATGTCCTCATCCAGAGCTCTCGATCCCATCGGTGTGGCCCCTTACGTGTATCCATGCTCCTGATCGCCCCCTGCCCACAATGCCGGATATGCGTGACATCTTCAGGTGTTCCGATGCTAACGAGCCTGGAGTCTTGCCGGAAGATCCCTCATGTTGTCGAAGACCACAGCACCGTCGATCGAGAGAAGTTCAGCACTGGTCACGCTCCCGGCGAATGCGAAGACCGCCATGCCCGCCGCCAACCCGGCCACCACTCCCGAGGCACTGTCCTCGACTACGGCACATCGATCGGGGGCTGCACCCATGTTCTCTGCGGCGAACAAGAAGACATCCGGGGCCGGCTTCCCGTGCGCCACCTGGTCGACGCTGAATATTCGGCCATCGAAGCGATCGAAGAGTCCGGTCTTGCCCAAGGTGAACCGCATCTTGTCATGGCTGCCGCTTGACGCTACACAGGTCGGAGCCGTGATCACATCGAGCGCTTCCGTGATCCCCGGAACCGCGACCAGCTCTTGGTCGAACACCTCCCGATAGCGGGGCTCGAACTCGGCGTTCCAGTCGACCCTCCGCCCGAGGTGGGCTTCGATCTCGCGGTGCATGTAGGCAGCTGATCGCCCGACGAACCGCTCGACGATGTCGGTCTCCGTCAGTGGCCAGCCGAGGCTGGAAAGTATCTCCGCTTCCGTTCGCACGGCAAGGCGCTCGCTGTCTACGAGGACCCCATCGCAGTCGAAGATCACCAGGTCGAAGCGGCTCATCCGGACAAGCCTACGGAGTCCGCCGTTGAGGTCGTGTTGATCGACAGGTCTGGTCCCCGACGGCTGGGCCATCGGTCCGACGGGTCATCCCGATCACTCAGGGCGAAAGGTCTCGGCAAGGCAGGGTCACCGGAAATTGGGGGCTGCTACTCAGCCAACTTGGCTTCTCGGTGGGTATAGCCACTGACTTGTCGGGTTCGGCGCCGAGACACTCCGATCGATAGGTCTGGGTGACACTTGCCGACCAGGTGGGACCACTGGAACGAGTGTTGGTAACCGAGAACCCGGTAGCTATCAGCAGCAGGATGTAGACCGCAAAGACAGGGCGACCAATCCGAGCGATCTTCCGGTCCCTCGAACTATCGGCCGGTGCAACCAGGACGGCGACCGCGCTCCCCAGCATCATCACCGGGATCACGCTGAAGCGGAAAGGGCTGGTGAACACCCCGGTGCCGGCGGCATTGCGGTACCACGACGGAAACGCAAAGGTAACCACCGCATAGGCGATGAAAACAATTCCCAGCACTTGGCTCTTTCGTCCTGCGCCCAGGAAGAGGACCGCCAACACCACGACACAGATGACCGCAGCCACGATCAATACCCTCTCGCCGCCGGAGCCAAAAGAGATGTGCTGCCCTCGCGTGCCGATGAGAAAGATGGCGAACACGCGCACCGCCATGGCCTGGACAAGGACGGAGTCGGTCGCATGACCGAGAGCGGAGGATTGATAGTGAGAGTCGAGGATCACCGCAACTTGCACGAGAAGACCCCCGAGAAAGGCCGATGCCACCACCCACGTCGCCCCGGCCCTGCGGATCAGGGCATAGCCGATGGCCAAGGGGATGAAGAGCAAACACAGGGACGTGGCCGTGGCGGCCAGGAAGACGACGACGCTGCGAACCACGATGTCTCGACGGCGGTCCCGCAACGAGATCAGTGCCCAGGGGGTGACGGCCGCAAACGCCCAGATGGTGTTGGTGATGTTGGCGGTGTTCTCGGCAGCCAGCGCGGGCATGAGGACCAGCAGGGCCGCGAGCGCCAATCGTACGGGTCGGCTGGTAATCCAGCCCGCGGAGTGGTGATAGAGGAACCAGGCAAGCAGGGCTGCGACGAGAGACGACGAAATGGCCAGATAGATGGCCACCTGGTGGAGAGGAACTGCGGTGGAAAATACGGCCAGTAATCGGGGAGGAAGCTGCTCATAACCCCTATATGACCGCAGCAAGACGGCCACACCACCGCTTTGCTTCGCCTGTTGGAAGTAGATCGATCCATCTTCTGCCCAAATGGTCTGCCAACTGCGGGCGCCGGTCTGGCGGAACAACGGGAGAATCGTGGCGGCCGCCAACAACAGCACACCGACGGCAACAGTGGCCGGTCGCACTCCAGTTCCGGCGGACTCAGCGGGGGTTACCGCCGACGAGTCAACCGGGCCGTTTGGCGGCTCGTCGAGGACAGTACGGAGGTCCGCCCATCGACGCACCCTAGGAAATGACCGATCTGCAGCCGGAGGGCACGGACAGACGGGAACCCGAACTGCCGACGTGAATCCTGCCCGAACCGGCCACGCTCCACCTACCTCATCGCCACCTGGAGCATCTGCCCCGACCAATAGAGAGCTTGGCAGATATTTGCCGGGCTCGCTTGTGCTGGTGGACTTGGAGGGAGCGCCAATCGACGACGATCCGGTGCGGGTGCGGCTCCAATGCCCGCTACTTCATCTCCACCTGGTCGAGATAGTCGTCGCTCCAGTGGGTGAACACCTCGTCGGGAAGCTTGAGGGTGTGGGTGGGATCGAGCGCCTGACAAAGGCTCGATCGTGGCTGACCACCACGATGGTGCCCGGCCACCGGCTGAGCATGGTGCCGACCGCTTCGATGGAGGAAGGGTCGAGGTTGTTGGTGGGCTCGTCGAGCAGCAGCACGTTCGCCCGTCCGGCGGCCAGCATGGCCAGACCCAGTTTGGCCCGCTCACCGCCCGAAAGTGTCTTGGGCATCTGGTGGGCGGCCTTGCCGGCGATTCCGAACATGCCGAGCAGGGCCCGCCGCTCGGTCTCCTGGACCAACACGGTGTCGTCGATGTTCTCGAGCACGGTGACTCCGAGGTCGACCTGTTCGTGCTCTTGGGCGAAGTAGCCGATGGTGACGTTGGCCCCCAGCTCGACCTGGCCCGTCGTTCGGCTCCTGCACACCGGCCAGGCAGCGCAGGAGGCTCGACTTGCCGGCTCCGTTGCGCCCGATGATGACCGTCCGGTCTCCGCGGCGGCAGTGGAAGTTGACCTTCTCCAGCACGGTGAGCGGGCCGTAGTGGACGCCGAGGTCGGTTGCTCGAAGCGGCACCTCGCCTGAGCGGGTAGGTGTGGGCAGCCGGAAGAAGCTCCTCTTCTCACGCTTGTGCACTTCGGTCTGCGAGGACTCGAGACGTTCGACCCGCTTGTCCAGCGACTTGGCGATGCGGGCCCGGCGGTTGGTGCTGCCCCGCATCGAGTCGGCCAGGGTGGACAGCCGCTTGATCTCCCTGCCCTCCAGCACCGAGGCCCGCTCCCGCTGGCTCTGGTCGGCCTCGAGCTGCACCATGTAGGAGGAGTAGGTCCCCTTGAACTCGTGCAGCCGCCCGTCGGAGAGGTGGAGCACCTTGTTGATCGACCGGTCCAGCAGCTTCAGGTCGTGGCTAGACCACCAGGATGGCCCCGGGGAACCGTTCGAGCTCCTCCATCAGCCAGCGCTTGGCCGGTAGGTCCAGGTGGTTGGTGGGCTCGTCGAGGATCATGGTGTCGGGGCCCTGGAACAGCATCCGGATCAGATCGACCCGACGGCGCTGGCCCCCGGACAGGCTCTCGATGTCCTCGAGGAGGAGCTCCTGGCGGAGGCCCAGGCCGTCGGCCAACCGGGCCATGGTCGACTCGGCTTCGTAGCCCCCGTTCTCCCGGAACTGCTCCTCGAGATCGGAGAACAGCTCGATGTTCTCGGTGTTGGGGTCCTTGGCCATCTGGTCCCGCGCCTTGTTGAGGGCGTCGTCGAGGACGTCGAGTCCCCGTCCGGACAGGACGTGGGAGAAGCCGTTGGGCTCGAGCCCCAGCCCGTGGGGCACCGGGACCTGGGGAAGGTAGCTGTAGGTGCCACGGATGGCGGCGCTGCCGGTGGAGCGCACGTTGCGGCCGGGCTCGTCGATGATGACCGAGATGAAGGTGGACTTCCCGGTCCCGTTGCGTCCGACCAGTCCGACCTTCTCTCCGGCGCCGACCACGAACGAGGCGTCGCGGAGCAGCGTCCGGTCGCCGATTTCGATGGTGAGGGAGGAGCCGACGATCATCAGGGGGGAGGGCCGACCTGGTCAGGACCGGAGCCGTCCTCCGTGTCCGACGACGGGCGGCGCCCGACGTGATCAACCTCTGCCATTCTCCCACAGCTGGGCCCTGGGGCCTGGCGCCGGCCTCAGGGGTGCCTGAGCCGCCCCCCGTCATCCTCCCGATACCAGGATGTCGCCCCCGACCGGAGGAGTGGGGTCGTCCACGTCCTCGAGCCATCCGGCGGGGAGCCGCACCGGTCGCGGGCCGTTGGTGTGGCCCCGGGCCATGCGCAGCGCCTCGAGCGGGAAGGCCAGGTCGGGAGGCGAGGCTGTCCAGCAGTTCGTGCAGCTCGGCCAGTGAGCCGGCCTGGCCCAGCGACCGCCGCACGGCCGAACCCACCGGGAACCCGGTCAGGTACCAGCCGGCGTGCTTGCGGAACTGGCGGACCCCGAGGTCCTCGCCGAATGACTGGCACGAGCAGCTCGGCGTGGGTCGCGCATCATGGTCGACGATCTCGCCCAGGCCGGGTGGCGCCTGGGCCGGCCGGCCGGCGAAGGCGTCGGCCAGGTCGCGGAACAGCCACGGGCGTCCGAGGCAGCCCCGTCCCACCACCACGCCGTCGCACCCGGTGGCGGCCATCATGGCCAGGGCGTCGGTCGCCTCCCACAGGTCGCCGTTGCCGAGCACGGGGATGGAGGTCACCGCCGCCTTGAGCTCGGCCGATGGCCCGCCAGTCGGCCTCGCCCGAGTAGAGCTGCTCGGCGGTGCGGGCGTGGAGGGTCACGGCCGCCGCCCCTCCGTCCTCGGCGATGGCGCCCGCCTCGAGGTAGGTGATGTGCTCGTGCGTCGATGCCGATCCGCAGCTTGACGGTGACCGGCACCGATCCGGCGGCCCCGACGGCGGCACCGACGATGGACCGCGAACAGGGCCCGGTGCACGGGTAGGGCCGCCCCCGCCCCCTGGCGGGTCACCTTGCCGGCCGGGCAGCCGAAGTTGAGGTCGATGTGGTCGACGCCGATCTCGTCGACCAGTCGGGTCACCGCCGCCCCCATCACCTCGGGGGTCGACGCCGCACAGCTGCACGCTGCGCACCGGCTCGTCGTCGGCGAAGGCCGCCATGGCCAGGGTCTTGGCATTTCCCTCGACCAGGGCCCGGGCCGTGATCATCTCGCTGACGTAGAGCCCGGCCCCGAAGGTCCGGCACAGCGGTCCGGAAGGCGCATGTTGGTCACCCCGGCCATGGGGGCCAGCACCACCGGCGGGTCGACGGCGACGCGACCCCAGCTTGAGCGCCGGGCCGGCGTCCGTGCCGACCGGGTCTCCGGCCGGAGCTGACCGGTCCTCTCGCCGGCACTGTTCATGCCCGGACTCCTGCCCACAAGTCGGTGATGGGCATGTCCAGCTCGGCCAGCAGGGAACGCACCAGCGGAAGCGAGAGCCCGATGACGTTGCCCGGGTCGCCGTCCACCCCGTCGATGAACGGGGCCGACCGGCCGTCCAGGGTGAACGCGCCGGCCACGGCCAGGGCCTCTCCGGTGGCCAGGTAGGCGTCGAGCTCGGCGTCGGTGGTCACCCCGAACCGGACGGTGGTGCCGGCCACGCCGCTGGCCTCGCCGCCCGGTGCGCTCGTCGATCACGCAGTGGCCGGTGAACAGGGTGCCCGACCGGCCCCGCATGGCGCGTCAAGCCACGCCCGGGCCTGGTCCGCCGACGACGGTTTGCCGTGGGGGCTCCCGTCGAACTCGAGCATCGAGTCGCACCCGACGACCACGGCCTCGCCGGGGCGGTCGGCCACGGCCCGAGCCTTGCGCTCGGCCAGCGTGGTGACCAGCGTGCCGTGTCCGTCAGCGGTGACCCGGTCCTCGTCCACGCCGCTGACCACCACCTCGGGGTCGAATCCGGCGTCCTGGAGGAGCCGCAGACGGGCCGGCGAGCCCGAGGCGAGGACCAGCGTGCGTGGGGCCATGCCAGCGAGCGTAGGGGGAGCCGGCGGCGGTCGACGGATCGCACCGGGCCGGGAGGATGCGCGATCCTGGTGGCATGACCGACACCGGCATCACTCTCGCACCCACCCAGGTCGACCCCGAGCTCGACGGCGACCACGAGCGGATGTCCCACATCGTGCTGGAGGGGTTCAAGCCGGAGAAGGGCGACTTCGTCTCGGCCGGGCCGTCGGTGGTGGAGGGGATGGTCAACGGCACGGCGGTCAAGGCGCTGTGCGGGAAGATCTGGGTACCGGGCCGCAACCCCAAGCGCTATCCCGCTCTGCCCCACCTGCAAGGAGATCGCCGAGGCCCGGGGCTGGAAGGTCCCTGCCGGCTGAGGCCGACGCCGGTGCCGGCTGCGACCTAGCCGGGCTACCGGCTGGTGCGCCGGGTCAGTCGATCCCAGCTAGCCCGAGTCGAGCTCGCCGTGGTCGCGGCACCGGGCCCGGTAGCCGCCCGGCGTCACCTGCACCGTCAGCCGCCGGCCGCACTCGGGGCAGAACCGCGGGGGGTCGAGCGTCCCGGCTGCACCCGGCACAGTCGACGGCCGCCGATCCGCAGCCGGTGCAGAACGGCCGCTCGGCCACCTCGACGCTGCGGCACCGGGCTCGGCGGCGTCCCGCGCTGGACATCGGGATCAGAGGACGCCGGTGAGGGCGCCCACCGGCATCCGCAGGTCGGCGAGCATCCGGAGGTCCTCGTCGGCCGAGCGGCCCAGGGTGGTCAGGTAGTTCCCCACGATGAGGGCGTTGATCCCCGAGGTCATGCCCATGGCCTGCAGCTCGCGGAGGGTGACCTCCCGCCCGCCGGCGTAGCGGAGGATCACCCCGGGCAGTCCCAGGCGGAACAGGGCGATCCAGCGGATGGCCTCCCAGGCGGCCACCGGGCCGCTCGTCTCCGAGCGGTGTGCCCGGCCGGGGGTTGAGGAAGTTGAGGGGGACCTCGGTGGGGTCGAGCTCCTGGAGCTGGAGCAGCAGCTCGACCCGCTGGGCGTCGGTCTCGCCCATGCCGATCAGGGCGCCGCAGCACAGCTCCATGCCGTGGTCGCGCACCAGGCGGCAGGTGTCCTGGCGCTCCTCCCAGGTGTGGGTGGTCACCACCTTGGGGAAGAACGACCGGGCCGTCTCGAGGTTGTGGTTGTAGCGGTGCACGCCGCCCTCGGCGAACCGGCGGGCCTGGTCGTCGGTGAGCAGTCCGGCGCTGACGGCCACGTTGAGACCCGGTCCGCTCGCTGGACCATCGGCACCAGCTCGAGGATCCGCTGCATGGTGCGCTCGTCGGGACCCCGGACGGCCAGCACGATGCAGAACTCGGAGGCTCCGGCCGCCTTGGTCTCCTCGGCTGCCCGCAGCACCTCGTCGGTGTCGAGGAACGGGGTGGCCTTCACCGGGGTGTCGAACCGGGACGACTGGGAGCAGAAGTGGCAGTCCTCGGGGCACCCCCGGTCTTGGCCGACAGGATCCCCTCGACCTCGACCTCGGGCCCGCACCAGGCCAGGCGGACCTGGTGGGCCAGGGCGGCCAGGGACGTGACCCACTCGTCGGGCAGCGCGGCCAGGGCGGTGAGCTCGTCACCGGTGAGCAGCCGCCGCTCGTCGAGGAGGGCGGTCTCGGCCGCGGCCAGGAGGGCCCGGGCGGCGGACGAGTCGACTCGGGGGACGCTCGCGGCTCGGCCGGCCGGGCGCCCCGGCCGGGCGCCGAGAGGGTGACGGTGGTACGGATGGGGGTGGCAGTGGTGTCGCCGGGCATGCCGTTACGGTAGTTGGCCCGGGGAGCCGACCGGAACGACCGACAGGAGCACCACCGTGGCATGGGATTTTTCCACCGAGCCGGAGTTCGAGGAGCAGCTGGCCTGGATGCGCCGGTTCGTCCGCGACGAGATCTTCCCGCTCGAGACCCTCGACCTCCCCCACGAGGGCATGATGGAGGCCATCAAGCCCCTGCAGGAGGAGGTCAAGGCGCCGGGGGCTGTGGGCCTCCCACCTCCCTCCCGAGCTCGGGGGTGGTGGCTTCGGCCAGGTCAAGCTGGGGCTCATGCACGAGATCCTCGGCCAGACCCCCTACGGACCGGTGGTCTTCGGCAACAACGCCCCCGACTCGGGCAACGCCGAGCTGCTGGCCATCGGGATCGAGTCCTCCGGGCGGGAGGAGCAGACGGAGCAAGTGGCTGCTCCCTCTGCTCGACGGGCGCATGCGCAGCGGGTTCTCCATGACCGAGCCGGGGGCCGGGGCCGATCCGACCATGATCGCCACCACCGCCGTGCGGGACGGCGACGAGTGGGTCATCGACGGCCACAAGTGGTTCACCACCAACGGCTCGGTGGCCGACTTCCTGATCGTCATGGCCGTGACCAATCCCGACGTCCATCCCTACCAGGGCTGCTCGATGATCGTGGTGCCGGCCGACGCCCCCGGGGTCGAGATCGTGCGCGACGTGGCCACCATGGAGGACCCGGTCGAGCACTTCGGCAAGTTCGGCGGCCACGCCGAGATCCTCTACCGCGAGGTGCGGGTGCCCTACGAGAACCTGGTGGGGCTGGAGGGCGAGGGGTTCGTGCTGGCCCAGAAGCGGCTGGGCCCGGGTCGGATCCACCACTGCATGCGCTGGCTGGGCCAGTCCCAGCGGGCCTTCGACATGCTCTGCGAGCGGGCGGTGTCCCGCACCACCCACAACTCGCTGCTGGCCGAGAAGCAGACCATCCAGAACTGGGTGGCCGACTCGCTGGCCGAGATGACCGCGGCCCGGCTCATGACGCTGTACGCGGCCTGGAAGATGGACGAGCGAGGGCGCCTCGGCGGCCCGGGTGGAGATCGCCATGATCAAGTACTACGGGGCCGGCGTCCTCTACAACGTGATCGACCGGGCCATCCAGATCCACGGCGCCCTGGGCTTCTCCACCGACCTTCCGCTCGAGTCGATGTACCGCCACGCCCGGGCCGCCCGCATCTACGACGGTCCCGACGAGGTCCACAAGGTGACGGTGGCCCGCCAGACCCTCAAGGGGTACAAGCCGGTCGAGGTGCCGAGCGAGCACGTGCCCACCCGCCGGGCCGAGGCCAGACAGCGCTTCGCCAACCTGCTCGAGGTGGAGACCGCCGACCACTGAGGCGGAGCGGTGCCGATCCTGGCGGCTCGGTGGTCCCGGTCAGCCTGGTGACAGGTCGGAGAAGCGAGGCGGCCGCTTCTCCCGCAGGGCGGCCACCCCTTCGCGGTAGTCGGGACCGGCCATCATCGGGTCGAGCAGGGCCTCGGCCTCGGCGACGGCCTCGGCCGCGCGTGAGGTGGAAGGCCTCGTACACCTGGCGCTTGGAGGCGGCCATCGAGGCCGGGGAGACGGTGGTGGCCAACATGCCGCGCGTATTCGCCGACCCGGACCGGCCAGCTGGTCGCCGGCGACCACCGTTGCCACCAGCCCCATTTCGAGCGCCTCCTCGGCGGTGAAGGTCCGGCTGGACAGGACGAGCTCGAGGGCCCGGGAGTGCCCGATCAACTTGGGCAGCAACCAGGCCAGTCCGAAGGCACAGGGCAGCCCGAGCTTTCCGTGGGCGGTGGTCAACTTGGCACCCGAGGCGGCGATGCGCACGTCGCAGTAGCAGCTCAAGGCGAAGCCGATGCCGGCGGCCGGTCCGTTGACGGCGGCGATGATCGGTTTGGGGATCCCGAAGTGGTATGCCAGCTCGGCGTCGAATTCGGGCCGTACGCCGTATCCGGGTCGGGCCAGCTCGTCCGAGTCCCACGAGCGGTAGGTGCCACGCTCGGCGTGGCCGGCCAGGTCGTCGGACTCGGCCCCGGCGCAGAAGCCCCGTCCGCACCCGGTGACCACGATGACCCGCACCGCGGGTCGTCCGAGGCCTGTTGGAGGCAGGGAGCGGTACTCGGCGTTCATTTGGGCCGTCCAGGCGTTCAAGCGCTCGGGGCGGTGGAGGGTGATCGTCGCCACCGAGTCCTCCGACCCGGTAACGGGTGACCTCCAGCCCGTCGCGGGCATCGGCACCGGTCGGCGGCCTGGCACTCAGTAGCGGTAGGTGTCGGGCTTGTAGGGCCCGTCCACCGGCACCCCGATGTACTCGGCCTGTTCCTTGGTGAGCGTGGTCAGCCGGACGCCGAGGGCATCGAGGTGGAGGCGGGCCACCTTCTCGTCGAGGTGCTTGGGCAGCACGTAGACCTTGTTCTCGTAGTCGCCGGCTGTTGTTGAACAGCTCCATCTGGGCCATGGTCTGGTTGGTGAAGGAGTTGGACATCACGAAGCTCGGATGACCGGTGGCGTTGCCCAGGTTGAGCAGCCGGCCCTCGGACAGGATGATCACCGCGTGGCCGTCGGGGAAGACCCACTTGTCCACCTGGGGCTTGATGTTGACCCGCTCGATGCCATCGATCTTGCCTCAGTCCGGCCATGTCGATCTCGTTGTCGAAGTGGCCGATGTTGCCCACGATGGCCTGGTGCTTCATCTGCTCCATGTGGTCGGCGGTGATCACGTCCTTGTTGCCGGTGGTCGTCACGAAGATGTCGGCCGTCCCCACCACGTCCTCGAGGGTGGCCACCTGGTAGCCGTCCATGGCGGCCTGCAGCGCGCAGATCGGGTCGATCTCGGTGACCACGACCCGGGCCCCCTGGCCGCGGAGTGACTCGGCGCAACCCTTGCCCACGTCGCCGAAGCCGCACACCACGGCCACCTTGCCGCCGATGAGCACGTCGGTGGCCCGGTTGATCCCGTCGATCAGCGAATGGCGGCATCCGTACTTGTTGTCGAACTTGGACTTGGTCACCGCGTCGTTGACGTTGATGGCGGTGAAGAGCAGCTCGCCGGCCTGCTCCATCTCGATGCAGCCGGTGGACGCCGGTGGTGGTCTCCTCGGAGACCCCCTTGATGCCGCTGGCAATGGTGGTCCACCGGGCCGGGTCCTCGGCCAGCTCCGGCAGCCAGCACGCCCAGCACCACCGCGAACTCCTCCGAGTCGGCCGTGGACGGATCGGGGACGGCGCCGGCCTTTCGAACTCGACACCCTTGTGGACGAGCAGCGTGGCATCCCCGCCGTCATCCAGGATCATGGTCGGGCCATCGCCCGGCCACAGCAGGGCCTGCTCGGTGCACCACCAGTACTCCTCGAGCGTCTCGCCCTTCCAGGCGAAGACCGGTACCCCGGCCGGGAGCGTCGACCGTGCCGTCCGGGCCCACGGCCACGGCCGCGGCGGCGTGGTCCTGGGTGGAGAAGATGTTGCAGCTGGCCCACCGCACCTCGGCGCCCAGGGCGGTCAGTGTCTCGATCAGCACCGCCGTCTGGATGGTCATGTGGAGCGAGCCGGTGATCCGCGGCCCCCGGCAGCGGCTGCTCGGAGGCGTGCTCGGTCCGCATGGCCATCAGGCCCGGCATCTCGTGCTCGGCCAGCTCGATCTCCTTGCGGCCGAACTCGGCCAGGGAGAGGTCGGCCACCTTGAAGTCGGGACGGCGCTGCTCGCTGGTCATGAGGGCTCCTTCGGTCGTTGGCTCGTGGACCGGCCCCGACACGGGGGCCGGGAGGAACGGACCGGACACTGGCCCATCACGTCTTGGTCCCTGCGCCCCGGTATCGACCGCCGATCGTAGCCCACGAGCTGGCGATCGAGTCGATCCGGGTCGAAGGCCGCCGGCCCGCTACCATCGGCGGTGACGTGGCCACCCGGCGGCGCCGGGGGACCGGACAAGGGGGAGGATCCATGGTGCGAGGACCCAGCGGCGCGACCTTCGGACCTTGGCGACTGCCCCCCGGCCGCGGTGGACCGGGTCCGAATCGGTTGATCCGGGCCGTCGTTCTCGTCGCCACCTGCGTGCTCGGGAGTGGCATCCTGAGCGCCTGCAGCTCGTCCGCCGGGGCCGCCGGGGCCGCCGGCCCGGGCGGCTCAAGTGGCTCGAGCGGGTCGGTGCTGCTGGTGGGGTACGTTCCACGGTCACGCCGGTGCGGTACTCGACCATCCAGTCCGCCGTCGACGCGGCCAAGCCGGGCGACTGGATCCTGGTCGCCCCCGGCGACTACCACGAGACCGCCGACGAGAGCCGGCGCCACCACCGATCCATCGCCACGGGGACATGGGCGGCGTGGTGATCACCAAACGGGACATCCACCTCCGGGGCATGAACCGTTCGAAGGTGATCGTGGACGGCACCAAGCCGGGTTCGCACGGTGCCTGCAGCGCGGATCCGAGCGCGCCAGAACTACGGTGCCGCCGGGCCGCGACGGCGACGCCGGTCGGTCGCAACGGGATCCTGGTGTGGAAGGCCGACGACGTGTACGTCGAGAACCTGACCGTCTGCAACTTCCTGGCCGGCAGCGGCGACTCGGGCAATGAGATCTGGTGGAACGGCGGGGACGAGAGCGGCAAGATCGGCCTCAACGGGTACTGGGGGAGCTACCTGACCGCGACGTCCACGTTCTTCACCACCAAGGCACGGCCGACCAACAGGAGGCCACGGCGGCCGAGTACGGGATCTTCTCGTCCAACTCCCGGGGCCCGGCTGGGTGGAACCAGCTCTACGCCAGCAACTTCAACGACTCGGGCATGTACGTCGGCGCCTGCCACCGGCAGTGCGACGTCACCATCGACCACGCCTGGATGGAGTACAACGCCCTCGGGTACTCCGGGACCAACTCGGGCGGGGCCGTGGTCATCGAGTACTCCGCAGTTCGACAATAACCAGGACGGCACTCGACACCAACACCCAGATCAACGGTGACCCTCCGGCGCCTCAGAACGGCGACTGTCCCGACAACGGGATCAGTCCGATCACCCACACCCACTCGTGTTGGGTGTTCATCCACAACTACTCGCACAACAACAACAACGCCGAACGTGCCCGAGGCCGGCAACGCCGCCGCCGGGCCCACCGGAACCGGCATGACCCTGTCGGGGGGCCGGAACGACACGGTGATGGACAACACCTTCTCCGACAACGGGGCCTGGGGGTTCCTGATCGTCCCGTACCCGGACTCGGGTACGCCGTCGCTCCACCAGTCCTGCCCGGCACACCGGCGGTGTCGAGACCCCTGGCTTCGGCTGCGTCTACGACCCCATGGGTGATGCCCTGGTGGGCAACACATTCACCCACAACGGGTACTTCGGGAATCCGGGCAACTCCGACTTCGGGCAGATCACCCTGGAATCCGGTCAGCCCTCGAACTGCTTTTCGGGCAACATCGCCCCCGACGGCAGCACCCCGGCCGACCTCGAGCAGGTCCAGCCGACCTGTGGGAAAAGAACCACCGCAGCCAGCGACGGTGAGCCCCTCCTCGGCCAGGTGCTGTGCGATACGGGATTCGGCTCGCTGTCCGACCGGAGCCGACTATCCGACCCAGAACCGGAGTCGGTGATGCACCCCCTGCCCAGGCGGCTGCCCACCATGCCGAACCCGTGTGCCGGTGTGCCGGCCAACGCCTGGTGCACGGGAGGGAAACCGGTCTGAGGCCGGCCTCCGCCGTCCCCGGCCGGGGGTGCCGGCAGTCCGCCGGCGGGGCGGACGTCAGGGGCCGGCGACGGGGACCGAGAGCGGCAGATCGGAGGACGACTGTCCGATCGACAGTGTGTAGGTGCCGGGCACCGTGGTCCAGCGACCATCCAAATAGGCCCGGAACGCCGACGACCGGGACGGTCAGCGTGACCGACCGGGTCTGCCCCGGGTCGAGGGTGACGGTGGAGAACGCCACCAGCTGATCCGGCGGCTCGCCGGCCGACGGAGGGTGGGTGAGGTAGGCCTCGGGCACGGCGGTACCCGCCCGGTCCCCGGTCGTTGGTCACCGAGACGGTGAGGGTCATGCCCCGGGACGATGAGCGGGTCCGCAGCCCGGCCAGGGAGAAGTGGGTGTAGGAGAGCCCGAAGCCGAACGGGAACAGAGGCTTGACCCCGGTGGCCTGGTTGTAGCGGTAGCCCACCTCGAGCCCTTCGGAATAGGTCGCGGTCAGGTCGACTCCCGGCCACTGGTCCACACTGTTGATGGCCGATGCCCGCCTGGCTCTGGCGGGAAGGTGACCGGCAGTCGGCCCGAAGGGTCGGCGTCCCCGAAGAGGAGGGCGGCGATGGAGGCCCCGTCCTGCTCACCCGGGTACCACGCCTCCATGACGCGCGGCCACACGGTGCAGCCACGGCATGAGCACCGGCCCACCGGTGTTGAGCACCACCACCGTGCGGGGGTTGGCGGCGGCCACCGCGTCGATCAGCGCGTTCTGGTCGCCGGGGAGCGACAAGGAGGGCCGGTCGAAGGTTTCGGAGTTGAAGTCGGCCGGCGAACACCACCGCGGTGCCGGCCCTGGCGGCCACCTGCGCCGCGGCGGCGATCTGGTCGCTCACGAACTCCCAGCCGAGCGTGAGGGTGCTGGACACCACGTTGGTCTCGCCCGAGGGGGTGGTGGTGTCGATCGGGTCCCAGGTGAGATCTACCCGGTAGGCGCGACCGGCCTCCAGTGACACGGTCTGTGACCAGCGGCCGATGCCGTGGACGAGCGGGTCGGAGACGGCGGGCGATCCGTCGAGGGTGAGGCTGGCAGCGCCCGATCCCTGGAGCGACACGATGTACAGCCCAGTCCGATGGGGGGTGAGGGTTCCCGTCAAGGTGGCCACGACGTCCGACCAACCCGGCGGCAGGACGATCGCCGAGCGGATCGGGGTGGCCGAAGCTCCGAAGGACTGCACCCCCCTGGCGAAGGAGAGCGAGCGAGGTGAGCGGCCGACCGGCGACAGGGCCAGGGCTCCCGGGAGCCGTTGCGCCGAGGTCGGATGGGGGTGGATCGCCACGTCGGCGGTAGGCACGACCGTCTGGACCGATTCCCCGACCTCGGTGGCACCGGTGCGGGGATCTCTCCGGTCCAGGGTGAGGGTCAGGCCCTGGCCCCCGCCCGACACCGGACTCACCAGTTGGGTCGGCACCGGCGGCAGGTTGCGGGTGGTGCTTCCTCCGTCGGCGTAGCTCACGACGGCGCCGGCCCCGATCCGGTGGCGGATGGCGTCGAGGGGGGTCGAGACGAACGGGGCGACGACCCGGGAGCTGCCGTACCCGGCGGTCACCGGCTCGGCGCTGGCGTCCGCACCGATCACGGCCACCGATCGCTTGGGCGACGGGTCGAGGGGAAGGATGGAGTCCGGCGTTCTTCAGCAGTACCGCCGACCGTTCGGCGGCGTGCAGGGCGAAGTCGGTGTGGGCGTCGGAGTCGACCGGGGCGTCGAGGGATCCCGACTGGGCCTGACCCACCAGACCGTTGGCGAACATCTCGGTCAGCACCTTGGTCACGGCGTTGTCCACCACCGGCAGGGAGAGCTGGTGCTCGTGGACCAGCGTCGACAGAGCTCGCACCCGGGACGGCTTGATCAGGTCGGTGCCGGCCGTCGAGGGCGGCGACCGGGTCGTGGACCGAGCCCAGGTCGGATCGGACGAACCCGGTGAACCCCCACTGGGCCAGCAGCGACAGCAGCTCCGGGTCCTGGCACTGGTACGTGCCGTTCAGCTTGGGGTAGGCGCACATGATCGAGGCGACGTGGGCCTGGGTGACGGCGGCCTCGAAGGGCGGGAGGTAGATCTCTTGGAGGGCCCGGTCCGAGACCATGTCGTCGAGGACGCCCCGGTCCGTCTCCTGGCTGTAGACGGCGAAGTGTTTGGCCATGGCCATTGTCCCGGTCGACTGGATGCCTTCGATGTCGGCCACGCCCATGGCCGACACCAGCCAGAGGATCCTCGCCGAAACCCTCGTAGGTCCGTCCGCTCTGCGGGACGCGATCGATGTTGAGGTTGGGACCCTGGACGACGTCGATCCCCAGACCCGAGGCCTCATTGCCCTGGACCTGGCCGTAGGTCCTGGCCACGCAGGGGTCGAAGGTGGCGGCGATTCCCAGCGGTGCGGGCAGCTGGGTGACGCCGGCGGCGCCGATAGGCCACGCCCTGCCGGCCCGTCCTGGAGGGTGAGGGCAGGGATGCACAGCCTGGGCACCCCGGCATCGATGTTCTCGTACCCGTCGTTCGCGACCAGGACGATCTCACCGAGCTTCTCGCCCAAGGTCATCCGGCTGAGCACCAACCGGGCCAGCTGGGCGTCCGACTCGTGACGGTCGATGGCCGACTGCAGCCAGCGGCAGCGGGTGGCGACATCGGCGGTCGCCGACCGCATCCCGGCACCGTCGACTGGTCCGGTGCGTCGGCGCCGACGAGCCGGTGACGGCGCCGATGAGGTGCTGGGGAACCGTGCTGCGTGCCACCAGGGCGGCCACCACGATGAGGGCAGCCACGACGCCGCCGGCGGCCACCGCCGGCCATCCCCTCGACGCGAACCGTCCCTTCCGGCCACGCCGGGGGACCGTCGAGTGTTCGGGGAGCGGCTCACGTCGAAGGCCCAAGATAGTGAACGGTTCTTCTGAGATGGGGTCAGGATCGGCGCCATGCGTCGAGGCCCGGCGGTCGGCCATTGTTAGTTGACCAAATCAGTCGGATTTGGAAGGATCGGAGGCGACGAATGCCGTCCCGACCGGCGAATGACGCCCGGCGACGGTTCGAAGGAGGTCGTCACCATGCCCGACTGGGGATTCGAGACCCGCCAGATCCATGCTGGAGCATCGCCCGACCCGACCACGGGGGCCCGGGCCGTTCCCATCTACCAGACCACCAGCTACACCTTCCGCGATACCGCCCATGCCGCCGCCCTGTTCGGGCTGGAGGAACTCGGAAACATCTACACCCGCATCATGAACCCCACCCAGGCGGTGTTCGAGGAGCGGGTGGCGTCGCTGGAGGGCGGAGTGGCGGCCCTGGCTGTTGCCAGCGGCCAGGCGGCCGAGACCGTCGCCCTGCTCAACCTGGCAGAGAACGGCGGCCACATCGTGTCCTCCGCCTCGCTCTACGGCGGCACCTACAACCTGTTGCACTACACCCTGCCCAAGTTCGGGATCGAGGTGACCTTCATCGAGAATCCCGACGATCTCGACGCCTGGCGGGCCGCCGTCCGACCCAACACCAAGGCCTTCTACGCAGAGACCCTCGGGAACCCCAAGGGTGACGTGCTGGACTTCGAACAGGTGTCCGCTATCGCCCACGAGCACCATATCCCCCTGGTGGTGGACAACACCGTCGCCACGCCGTACCTGGCCCAGCCCCTCCTGCACGGGGCCGACATCGTCGTGCACTCGGCCACCAAGTTCATCGGTGGCCACGGCACGTCGATCGGAGGAATCATCGTCGATGGTGGTGCCTTCGACTACGAGGGCAGCGGTCGCTTCCCCGGGTTCACCGAGCCGGACCCGAGCTACCACGGTCTCGTGTTCGGCCAGCTGCCCGAGGCGTTGTTCCCGGCCCGCTTCGTCCTGAAGGCCCGCCTCCAGTACCTGAGGGACATGGGACCGGCCATCGCCCCGCTCAATTCGTTCCTCTTCCTGCAGGGGCTCGAGACCCTGAGCCTGCGCATGGAGCGCCACGTCCGAACGCCACCACCGTGGCCAACTGGCTCGAAGCCCGTGATGACGTGCAGTGGGTGGCCTACCCCGGTCTCGAGTCGAGCCCGTGGCACGAGCGCCAGCAGCGCTACCTGCCCAATGGCGGAGGAGCCATCTTGGCTTTCGGCATCAACGGCGGCGCCGAGGCCGGGCGCACCTTCATCGAGGGGCTCGAGCTGTTCAGCCACCTGGCCAACGTGGGCGACGTGCGCAGCCTGGCCATCCACCCGGCGTCCACCACCCACTCGCAACTGACCGAGGCCGAGCAGATCACCACCGGCGTGACCCCCGACCTGGTTCGCCTGTGCATCGGACTCGAGTCGATCGAGGACATCCTGGCCGACCTCGAGGCCGGGTTCCGCTCCATCAAGGGGGCGTGACGCAGCCAGCCTTCACCGGGGTCTGGCAGCCCGGTGATGCACCCGGCCGCCGCCAGTTCGCCACCGTGTTCTCGGACGAGGACCGGGGGGACTGGCGCTCGAGGCCGGCGGCTCGCTGGCCGAGGTCAGCGTGGCCTACGAGACCTGGGGCGAGCTCGACCGGAACGGCACCAATGCCGTGCTGGTCCTCCATGCGCTGACCGGCGACTCCCATGCGGCCGGACCTGCCGCGCCGGGCCACACCGAGGTGGGCTGGTGGGACGGCATGATCGGACCGGGCGCCCCGATCGACACCGACCGTTTCTTCGTGGTCTGCCCGAATGTCCTCGGCGGGTGCCAGGGATCGACCGGGCCGGCCTCGTCGGCGCCGAACGGCACTCCCTACGGGTCCCGCTTCCCCATGCTGACCGTCCGCGACCAGGTGGCCGCCGAAGTAGCCCTCGCCGATCGTCTGGGCATCGGCACCTGGCGACGGCAGTGGTGGGGGGATCGATGGGGGGCATGCGGGTCCTCGAGTGGTGTGTCGGTCACCCCGACCGGGTCGACCGGGCCGTCGTCCTGGCCGTGGGGGCGGCGGCGACGGCCGAGCAGATCGGACTGTGCTCGCTGCAGATCCGGGCCATCCAGTCGGATCCGGCCTTTTCCGGCGGGCGACTACTACCTCACCGGGGCCCGACCCGACGAGGGGCTGGCCCTGGCCCGCGGGATCGGCCAGGTCAGCTACCGGACCGACCTCGAGTTCGAGGGCCGGTTCGGTCGGAAGGCCCAGGCGGAGGAGGACCCGCGCAAGGGGGGCCGCTTCGCCGTCGAGTCCTACCTCCAGCACCACGGGGACAAGCTGGCCCGGCGCTTCGATGCCAACTCGTACATCGTGCTCAGCGAGGCCATGAACCAACACGACGTCGGCAGGGACAGGGGCGGCGTGGAGCTGGCCCTCGCCCGGGTGCGTGCCGACGTGACCGTGGCCGGGATCTAGTCCGACCGCCTCTATCCGCTCCGCCTTCAAGAGGAACTGGTCCGGGTTCTGCCCGGCGGCCGACCGTTGGCCGTCGTCCAATCGTCGTCCGGCCACGATGGTTTTCTGCTGGAGACGGACCAGGTGGGCGTGGTGGTGGCCTCCGCTCTCGACGCCTGACCTGCGGTCCTCTCCGTGGTCGCGGGGGCCATCCGCTCGTACCGTCGGGTGACGTAGGCGTCTCCGCCCTCCGGGCCGCGGCCGTGGGGCGTGGACCGCGGTCGGCTCTGACCAGGGTCGGGAGACACGGAGACCCCGAAGCCACACGTCACTCACGGTGTAATCCTTCTGATATTGTAATGATGTAATCAAACAGCATCGTCGATCAAGATGAGGAGTGACACCATGGGCCCTCGAGGAATGGGAAGGCGACACGCAGGGGGAGCGAGCGAGGAGAGGCCGTCGACCGAGGGCCTCTCTGGATGGTTGGCCGGGCGGCTGCCGGAGGACTGGTTCGAGGCGGCTCCGACGGTGACCGTGGACCGGGACGAGATCGTGATCATTGGCAAGGTGACCTCACCAGATGTGGGATCCGATGAGGACGAGGTGACCACGGCCGCGGCCGAGGCGGGTCGCATCACCCGATTCCGGGAGGAGACCCGCGAGGAGCGCATGGCCATCGACCGGGAGGCACAGCACCGCTACGGCCGGAGCATCGCCTGGGGCGCCGAGGTCGGGGACACCAGTGCGCTGTTCACCAACCTGTCGATCCCGGTCATGACCCGGCTGCGCCAGCCGGAGCGACTGGTCCTGGACACGCTGGTCGACAGCGGTGTGGCCCGCAGCCGCTCGGACGCTCTGGCCTGGTGCGTGAAATTGGTGGCCGACCACGCCGATGAGTGGTTGCGCGACCTCCGCGATGCCATGCAGGCTGTCGAGTCGGTCCGTCAGCAGGGACCCGGAGCGGCCTGAGCGGAACCGGGCTCCCCGGCCGTCTCGGGTTCCCCGGCAACGGCGAGAGCTCCGACATCTTCGGCGTCACCGGGCTCCCCGGCCACGGCGACAACTCCGGTGTCACCGGACGCCCCGGGCTGGCCAGCCTCCCCGTGGCGACGCGACGCCGCCCGGGAGCGGAGGTGCCGCATGGCCAGGTAGCCGAGACCGGCCGCCGCGAAACACGAGGCGGCGCCCACCGCGAGGCCGGTCCGGGCGCCGAAGTGCTCGGTGATCCAGCCGATAGCGGGGCCACCAATGGGGGTGGAGCCGAGGAAGGCCACTGACCACAGAGCCATCACCCGTCCCCGCATCTGGGGATCGGTGGCCAGCTGCAGGGTCGAGTTCCCCATGGAGAGGAACGACACGCTGGCCCAGCCGACCAGGGCCAGGGCGGCGAACTCGGCGGCCAGCACCGGGGCCAGGGCAGCGAACATGATCACCACCCCGAACAGGGTCGAGGCGAGCACCATCGCCCGGAGCCCGGTCTTGCCCCGGGCCGCAGTCATCAGCCCGCCGACCACGGCACCGATCCCCATGGCCGCGGTCATGACCCCGTAGGTCTCCGCTCCACCGTGGAACACATGTTTGGCGACCACGGGGAGTGTCACTTGGAACTCGTAGGCGAGCATCCCGACCAGCCCCATCATGAGCAGGGGCACCGCCAACGCCGGCGTTCGGGCCACGTAGCGGAAGCCCTCTCTCAGCTGGCCGCGACCCCGCACCGTGGGGGGCGACGGTCGCAGCTCGGACCGGTCCATGATGGCCAGGGAGGTCACGACGGCGACGAAGCTGACGGCGTTGAGCATGAAGCACCAGCCGGTGCCCACGGTGGCGATCAACAGGCCGGCCACCGCCGGACCCACCGCCCGGGCCGCGTTGACCAGGGTCGAGTTGAGGCTGACGGCATTGCGCAGGTCGGTGGGCCCGACCATTTCGAGGACGAATGCCTGGCGCGACGGGTTCTCGAAGCAGTTGTTGAGTCCGAGCACGACCGCCAGGATGCACACGTCGACGAAGGTCACGTGGTGGGTGAGGGTGAGCGCTCCGAGTACCAGAGCTTGGACCCCCATCAACGACTGCAGCACGATCATCAGGCGGCGCTTGTCGACCCGGTCGGCGATCACGCCGCCGTAGGGGCCGAGGAGCAGTACGGGCAGTGTCTGAAGGGCGACGGTGATGCCGAGGTCGGTCGCCGAGTCGGTCAGCGTGAGAACCAACCACGCCTGGGCTGTGGTCTGCATCCAGGTGCCGATGAGCGAGATGGCCTGGCCGGTGAAGTACCGGCGGTAGTTGGGAACGGACAGCGATGAGAAGGTGGTCCTGGTGGCGGTCTGGATGCTCACGGCTTCCGTTCCCGCAGGGCCTCGGCCACCGATTCCAAGACGGGGAGCGCCTCTGTCAGTCGCCGCCGTTGGTCGCTGTCGAGTTGGTCCAGCACCCGGCTCAGGGCATCGGTGCGCTCGCCACGGACCCGCTTCACCAGCAACCGACCATCGCTGGAGGCCGACAGCCGGGCCACCCGGCCGTCGTCGACGTCCGGGGCCCGCACCACCAAACCGGCAGATTCGAGCTTGGATGCTATGCGGGACAGCATGGTGGGGTTGAGGCCTTCCTCCACCGCCAGGTCGGACAAGCGGACGGGGCCCAAGCGGACGATGGACGCCAGCACTTGGTACTGGGTAGGGGAGAGGCCGGCTCCGGCCCGGGTCTGGCGGAGATGACGGCCCAGACGGGCGATGAGGGTCCGCAAGGTGGCGGGCAGTTCGACTGGGTCCTCCGTCTGGGGCATGCCTCCAGTCTAGCAACTAGATGCTTGCCAGCAGGCATCTAATTTGGCCCGCCGGCATGGTCGGCCGACCGGTCCGCCGGGGAGATCAACCTCGAAGAGAGGTGACGTCGAACCCCTGGACCGGATCGTCCATGGGAAGGATCATCTGGGGCGAGAGCCCCCGGTGACGGTCGGCGGCCAGGTGGACCACCGTGCCGTAGGCGGAGAAGCTGATGGCGTGGCGGGCGAACTCCATCGGCCCCTCGGTAACCTTCACCTCGACGACCCCGGTGCCGTCCATGGACAGGGCCGACTGCTGCATCCGCTCCATGGCCGACTCACGGGCCGAATACATCGCCTCGGTGAAGTTGGTCAGCTCGACGTTCTGGGACTTCTGCCGCATGGCTGTTCCCGCCGACCGGCGGGGGGCGTAGACGAAGCTGGCACCCACGGCCAGCCCCAGCGGTGCCCATCCCGACGCCAGCAGCAGCGAGAAGTCTCGCCCGGAGAGGTCCGACACGAACACCGGCTCGGCCGAGTGGGCCTTGGTATCGACAGCACGGACGGCCGTCCCCACCAGCACCACATCGACATGATGCCGGTGCACCGCCGCTTCCACGTGGACGCCCACCACCCCCCGCCCCCCGACCTTGGTGCACTCGGCGTGGAGTTGGTTGCCGGCTCCGGCGAAGGCTCTGGCATAGGCGTTCGACGCGTAGGTGATCTCTCCCTGTCCCCAGTTCCACACCCCCGTCGGGATCGAGTACAACGACGCACCACAGACCAGCTGCAGGGGCTCCCAGCCGATGGAGTGGAGAGCGATCTCCTCGTCGATCGACAGGTCGGACGTCCGGGCCGCCCGGTGGGTGGCCGATGCCGGACCGGTCGGCTCCGGCTTGGACAAGTACGCCGCGGCCTGGCTCATCTCCGCCCCGATGTCCACCGGGCTGTCCACGGGACCGGTGCCGTCGCCGGCCGGAGCCGGGCTCATAGCAGGCGCACCGTGGGCCGGGGCGCCGGCAACGGATCGTAGGCCTTGAACCGGCGCACCCGGTTGCCCCGCAGGATGCACTGGAGCTCGGCGTCCCCCTGGCCGAGCTCACGCTCGCTGGTGATCAGCGAGGCGCTGTGCAGCGAGTCGCTGCCGAGTTGGGCCCGCACCTGCTCGCGGGCGAGCCGGCGGACGGCCATGTGGGCCTTGGAGGTCTGCTCGATCTCGGCGGCAGCTGTCTGGTAGCCCCAGGCTCCCCGAGGCGCCCTCGGTCAGGTACTCGGTGACGCAGTAGGCCCAGACCCGCACCGATGCCACCGTGGCCACGATCGACACCGGGGCGAATCCGGCCTGGACCGACTTGGCCAGCCGTTGCCCGGCCAGGTAGGTCGACCAGGGGCGGCCTCCGGCCGGCGGTGACGCCGTTCTTGACCTTCACGGCTGTGCCCTGGACCCGGAACTCCAGTACCCCGAGATCGCCGAGGGGCTGGGTGGCGTCTATCACTCCCACGATGCCGTGGGCTCCGGCCGTGGAGGCCTCTTCTGACATCCGCTGGTAGGCCGAGTCGAAGCCCTGGCGCCAGGCGTCCTCGATCCACGACTGCTCGTAGTTCTGTCCCCAGCCCCGGTGCTCGGCCGAGACGAAGCCGTGGGGGCATTGCCAGCTTTCGGCGTAGCCCCTCTGGCCGACCGGTGTAGGTGGCGCCGAAGGTTCCGAATGGCGAGCCCATGCCGTACCACTGCCACTGCATGACGCAGAACCCCTGGACGTAGCCGACCGGCTCCAGTCCCATCTGGAGGCAGGCGGCGAAGTCGGGAACGGTGAGGCCGGAGGTGAACGCGCCTTCCTCGAACCGCCGCTCGGCCGCCTCGGGCAGGTCATCGGGGGCGTCGAGGACGTCGGTCATCAGTTGTCGAGCGAGATGATGGTGAGGGGTGTGGGCAGGGTGACCTGGTCGGAGGTCTTCACCACCGCCGTCCCCAGCGACAGGAACTCGATGGTGTGGCTGCCCCACTGGTGGGACTTCTCCTCTAGCCGCACCCCGACGATGCCGGACGCGTCCAGCTGGTTGGCCTCGTCCTGCATCCGGGTCATGGCCAGCTCCCTTGCCTCGTACAGCGCCTGGGTGAAGTTGGGCAGCTCCACGTTCTGCCCGGCCGACCCGAGTGTCTGGCCCAGGCCCCGATGGGCGATGTGGTAAACGCACGTGCCCATGACCAGGCCCTGGGGGATGTAGCCGGTCTGCATGAGGGTCCAGAAGTCCTGTCCCGAGAGGTCGGAGGTGAATGGCTTGCCCAGCTTGTTCCGATGGGACACGCCACTCTCGGCCTTTACCGCCGTGCCCACGGCGATGAACTCGGCGGCATCCTTGCCCCACTCGTAATAGTTGACGTCGAGCCGAACACCGACGACACCGTCGGCCCCGAGCTCGGCCGCCTCTTCCTCCATTCGGGTCATGGCCAGCTCCCGGGCTTCGTACATGGCACCGGTCAACTTCTCCAGCTCTTGGCTCTGGCCCCACTTCCGGGTCTGGATGCCGGTGTGGTAGATCGACGATCCCATCACGAACCCGAGCGGATGGAATCCGACCTCCTTGATGAGGAGGAACTCGTTGACCGACAGGTCGGACGTGAATAGACCGTGTTCGAGCTCCGCCAGTCGACGGCTCGCTCCTTCCGGCAGATCCTCGGGTGTTTCACTCATGTGGGTCCTCCGATGACCATGGTCTCGAGTGCCTTGCGAACCGCCTGGCTGTGGTCGGCCTCGACCTTGAGGGCGCCGAGCAGCCGGGCCAGCCAGGCGTCGACAGTCACTTTTTCGCTGCGGATTCGTATGCCCCCCGACGAGTGGCCGATGGTGCACGCCAGCACGTCCCCGTCAACCTCGGCGTCGAACTGATCGTCGCCCATGGCGATGCGGATCGAGCGGACCTGGTCGGACTTGCGGAACCGCCCTCCCGAGCGCTTGACCTCGAGGCGGGAGCCGAGCGCGTCGGACAGTTGGTCGGCCAGAACCTTGACCAGGATGCGCACGTCAGAACCGTCGGCACGCAACGATGCCGCCGCCAGCTCCAGGTCCATCGAATCATCCATCTCGCTCACCCGTCGAACCCTACTGCTCTGCCCGTGCCGGGGTCCCGCGCTCGGGGACGGCCGCGGCCGAGCCGGTTGGGTGGGTCATCGTGCCGGTGGGGCGGCGATCCAGCGAAGTGCCCGGCTGAGTACCTGGACGGTGGGTCGCACGGCCAGCCGATCGCTCAGCCGGCACCGAGACCAGGTGCAGCTGTCGCCGGGCCCACGCCGGAATCACGCCCTGGGCCCCGGCCACCAGCAGCCCGTAGGTGGTCAGTTCGTGGGGCCACCGTCCCACGCCCCGCAGCACGAAGTTCCGGGCCGTGCGGGCGTCTCTGGTCAAGGTCAGCTCGGGCCGGACCGATTCGAAGTAGTCCTCCAGGCCGGCGACGTCGCGGGGAACGTCGATCGCCCCGAGGCCGATCGCCACCCTGGCCATCTCGTCGACATAGCGGTCCTGCTGGTCCTGGTCGAGTGGCCGGGGTCCATAGATCAGCGACGAGGTGAGGAAGCTACGGATCTCGCAGGCGTGGACCCAGGCGACCAGGTCGGGGTCGCTGGCGGCGTAGGGACGGCCGTCGGGGGCGGTCCCGACGACCGAGCCGTGGACGGTCCGGACCCGGGACATGGCCACCTCCGCCTCCGAGCGCGAGCAGAAGGTGGTGGTGGCCAGGAAGGTGGCCGTCCTCCCGAGCCGGCCCAGGGGGTCCTCTCGGTAGTTGGAGTGCTGGGCCACGCCGGCCATGGCCAGCGGATGGAGCATCTGGAACAACAAGGCGGCGATCCCGCCGATGAGCATGGCGGGTAGGTCGGAGTGGATCTGTCGGGTCACCGACCCGGGGCTGAAGAAGGCCTCGGCCGGGTCCTCGCATGCCGGCCGCGGCTCGCCGGTGGCGCCGAGGCTGCGCCGGAGCTGGCCCTGCATCTGGCTCCGAAGTCGCTCGAAGCCGTCGCTGGCCACCGACTCGCCCAGAGCCCGAACCTCGTCGACCTGTGCCAGCTGGTACACGCTGGTGGACCCTACCGGGAGTGTTCCGGGGGTGGCCCACCGCAGTGGTCGACCGGCCGCACTACCATCTGCCGGTGCCCGAGGACCTGAGCTCGGCCGCCGTCGACCGGGCTGCCGAACAGTTGAGACCGGTGGTCCGACGGACGCCGCTCGAGTTGAGCGACCGGCTCACTGCCGCGGTCGGACACCCGGTCCGGTTGAAGCGGGAAGACATCCAGGTTGGTCGGTCCTACAAGGTGCGGGGCGCCTACAACCTCATCGCTTCCCTCGGTCCGGACCAGCGGGACCGGGGGGTGGTGTGCGCCAGCGCAGGAAACCACGGCCAGGGCCTGGCCATCGCCTGTCGCCAGCTCCGGCTGCACGGCCGGGTCTTCGTCCCCACCAGCACGCCCCGCCAGAAGCGCCAACGCATCCAAGCCATCGGGGGGACCTGGGTGGACCTGATCGTCGCCGGCGCCACCTACGAGGAGGCCAGTGGGGCCGCCCACGAGGACTGCCTGCGCACCGGGGCCGTCTACGTCCACGCCTTCGACGACCTCCGGACCATCGCCGGCCAGGGCACGGTGGCCATTGAGGTCGCCGAGCAGTGTGACGGACAGTTGGACACCGTCGTGGTGCCGGTGGGCGGGGGAGGACTGATCGCCGGGGTCGCCCTGTGGATCCGCGACCACCTTCCCGACGTCCGGATCGTGGGGGCCGAACCGGCGGGGGCGGCGAGCATGCTGGCCGCCCTGGCGGTGGGTGCCCCGTTCGAGCTCGACCCCATCGACACCTTCGTCGACGGGGCCGCCGTCTCGAGGGTGGGCGACCTGACCTTCCCGCTGGTTCGTGACCTCGTCGACGAGGTGGTGGCGGTGCCCGAGGGAGCCGTCTCCTCGGAGATGCTCGATCTCTACCAGTCGGAGGGGATCATCGCCGAACCGGCGGGAGCCCTGGCCAGTGCGGCGCTGCGTGTCGGCTCGGTACCGGTGACCGGAACTGTCGTGTGCATTGTCTCGGGAGGCAACAACGACGTCAGTCGCTACGCCGAGATCGTCGAACGTTCCTTGCTCTACGAGGGCCTGCGCCACTACTTCTTGGTCACGTTCTCTCAAGAACCAGGCGCTCTCCGGCGCTTCCTCGATGACGTGCTGGTGGCCGGAGAAGACATCGTCGCCTTTGAGTACGTGAAGAAGAACAACCGTGAGACGGGCCCGGCGTTGGTGGGGATCGAGCTGGAGCGGGCCTCGGATATCGGGGGTCTGCTCGAGCGCATGGACGCCAGCCCGCTGCAGGTGGAACCGGTCCCGGCCGGCTCGCCCCTGTTCTCGTTCCTGCTCTGAATCGGCTGGAGCCAGCCGTGGTTCACTACCATCGCTGCAATGATCGACACGCTGCAGGCAATCCGAGCGGACAGCGCTGGCTTCCGAGACGCACTGTTCGGGGTCGACCTCGAGGCTCCCGTCCCCTCCTGCCCGGAGTGGTCGGTGCGGGGGCTGATCGAGCATCTCGGGGGAGTCCAGCGATTCTGGGCCGACACCATCAGGACGGGTGACCCCGAACAGCCGACCCGGGTGGAGCACATCCCTCCCCGTCCCGCCGACGAACTGGCCGAATGGATGCGGGCGAGCACGGAGCTGCTCCTAGCCGCCCTGGGGGACTCGGCTGACGATGCACCCTGTTGGACGTGGTGGGGCGAGCCCCGAACCTGTGGTGCCGTGGCCCGTCACCAGGTGCAGGAGTCGGCCGTGCACCGGTGGGATGCGCAGTCGGCGGTGGGGACTCCGGCACCGATCGATGCCGCGGTCGCCGACGACGGTGTCAGCGAGTTCCTCGAAGTAGTCGTGGGCCCGGCGGCGTCCACGCTGCTCGGTTCGGTGTCACTGGTCTCCGAGGACACCGGGGGTGAATGGATCGTGGGCGATCAGCGCGGGACACGCACTCTGGTCCGGGCCCCGGCCTCGGACCTGGTGCTGCTGCTCTACGGCCGCCTGCCATACACCTCGGTCACCGTCGAAGGTGACCCCGGACTGCTACGGGACCTGCTCGACTCGGCCGACACCGATTAGACGGTCGGCGGCCGGCGCTCAGTGCGTAGGTGCCGGTGGCTGGGTCGCCCCGTAGGAGGAGTTGAAGGCGGTGTCCGCGCTGTCCGGGAGCCCGGGTGTGGATACCTGGGCCCCGTTCTGGACGAGGATCCCGGCATCGTTGGAGTAGTTGAGGCCGGCCCCGACGCTGGCGCCGCCGATGGTGGTAGCCACGTCGGCGGAGTTGAAGTCGCCGTCGATGGCGGCACCGGGGAGGAAGCTGTAGTTGGAGAGGGTGGAGACGGAGTGACCGACGAGGGGGGCCTCGACGATGAACTCGGAAGAGTCTCCCGGACCCCGGTACCGCTGGGTCGTGGTGAACGTCCATCCCTGGGTGTGGTCCGAGAGAGTGATGTCCCAGTACTTCGTGTTGACCCTGATCTTCTTGGCCTTCGGTTTGCTGACCGTCACGGTTGTCTGCACGATCGAGGCGCTCATCGAGTCGCCCGGCGATACGGGATTGGGAATGGCTGTCTCGGCGGCGGGCAGGATCTCCCACCAGGCGTTGTAATGGGCCGACCCGTCGTAGTAGTCCTGTTCGGTGCCCGTCTGGATCAGGTGCTTGTTGTTGAAGCCGTCGATGCCGATCCAGGCTGAGGAAAACCACCCGGTGGCGTCACCGCCAGCGGCACCGGGTGTCACGCGCGGGACCGTCCAATTCCCCGAGGTGGCGGTGAAATGCCCGGCCTCGGCGTAGCCCGACCAGTTCGACGACTCCCAACTGGACTTGGTGCGGGTGTGCACGGTCCGGGTGGCCGGAAGGCGGTACAGGTTGGTGACCGCCGGGGTCGCCCCGGCGCTGACCGGTGCCGCCAGGCCACCGAGGACCAGGCCTCCCGCCACCAGCAGCGTCGCTCCTCCGACGCGGATGATTCGCATCCCCCCTCCAATCCGTGCGATACCCGGGGTCCGCCTCGCACGCGCTCGTCTCGTGCCCCGGGCCAGCGAGACTAGACGATAGCAAACGAGGGTCCTTGGACGACGGCCGTCCCGACCGTGGGCCGGGACGGCTCCCGGTCCTCGTGCCGGATGTGGGCGGGTGCCCGGCAACGAGAGACTGTCGCCGGCGATCACCAGGCGGCATTCTGTTCGACCACGGCCGGGACATAGCCGCCGTACTGGACACCGTCGCTCACCACCACGTTCAGGCGGCGCCCCCACTGGGACAGGACGTCATTGCGGTTGTAGGAGGCGGTCCACAACCCGAGCTCCCAGGCGGGGAGGGAGGCCGAGGTGGCCTGGCCCAGGTGAAGGGCGGGGATGAGGCCTCCGAACTTTTCGAACTCGGACAGGTCGGCACCGATGTTCGAACCGTTGAGGCTGTAGATGAGCTGGGACTGGTACAGCCCCCGTCCCTGGAGGCTCCCGAGGGGCGGCGAGTAGGTGGTCGGGAACTGCTCGAGCGCCTGATTGGCGGCGTCGTAGTCGGAGGCCGAGGCCGGCGACACGTTGGAGGCCCAGGCGTAGGCCTCGGGAACCGAAGGCGTCGGCGCGCCGGGAACGGGGGAGGCCCCGGGCGTGGTGACGAACGTGGCGTGCACGTGGTACGTGTCGAGCAGTGTCGTCGGTTGGAGGACCGAACTCGGGAGCATGAGCACGACGTTGTGTCCTCCACCCCGCTGGCAGGTGATGTCGCGCAAGGTGGCGGTGGCCACCGACTGCTGGCCCGGGTCGTAGCTGACCGAGGCCAGTGCGGAGAACTCGGACCAGAGGTCGGCGTCGTCGGCGGTGGTCGGCGAGTTGTCGTAGCAGAGGTGCTGTACGTCCACAATGACCACTTCGGTGGGGTGTGCCTTGGCCCACGAGGCGATGGAGGCAAGGTCCGACCGCAGAGGATCGTTGCTGAACTGGGTATGGACGATGCGCCAGCCCTGTTGCTGGTTGCCGGTATAGGCGACTCGCACATCGAAGTAGCGCACGCCGTCATTGAGTTGGCGCCGGTAGTCGATGTTCTGGGCCTCGGACCACTCCTTCACCAGACTGGCCACGCCGGTGAAGATCGGGCTGTAACTGGTGCAGTCCGAGCCGCTCTGGGTGTCGAAGTCGTTCTCATCCAGATCGAACGTGCCCGAGTCGTGGGCGCCGGGGATCGCCACCTCCGAGAGCGGGGTGGCGCCGAAGCCGGGATCGTCAGCGGTGATGCAACCCATCCAGCGCGCCGGTTGGGAGATGGCGCACCTCCTGGCTACGGCGGCCGACGGCCGATGGGACCATCCCGCCCCACCCCGGGCCGCGCCTAGCGCCGGGGCGGCGGCCCGGGCCGAGCCGATCGGGCCGGCCAGCATCAGGATCGTCGCCGCCCCCACGGCCATCACCGGCCCCCATCCCACCGTTCTCCTCCGGTCACACCTGGGCACGTCGACTTCCCCCCGTGGTACGTCGCCGATGGTCGGGGGCCGACGGCCTCCGACACCATGGAAGGCGTGGCCCTTCCGCCGACAACAGTAGGTCGTTGGGAGTCTCCTTTCTCGGTGGCGCCATTTCCGGTGCGCAGAACCGGCATTGGATCTCGCTTATTGTGGTCCCGTCCACTAGCCCGAGCACCGGCCAGTCAGGTGATGCGAATTGCGCCCGGCATCCTGGTTCCCATTGCTGATCCTCGTCGGGCTGGCCGTGGCCGGCTGCGGGGCCGCCTCGACCACGAAGTCGACGGCCACCACCGCCAGGCCGGCCACCACCTCCGCCCCCACCACCTCCGCCCCCACCACCACGCTGGCCCCGTCGGGGCCGCTGCACTTCTCCGGTCCCAAGCCCGTCGCCCAGGGCGCCGGCTTCGCCTCGGTGTCCTGCGGGAGCCCGACCTCATGCATCGCCCTGGACTCCAAGGGACGCGGCTACCACTTCAATGGCGCCACCTGGTCCGGTCCCGTCCCGCCGACCCCCCAGGCCATGGGCTCGGGAGCACTCTCGGTCTCGTGCGCCCCCACCTTCTGTGTGGCGATTGCAACGGCTGGCAACCAGGTAGTCACCTGGAACGGTCAGACCTGGTCGCCGCCCATCACTCTCACCGGGGCCAACGGACTCGAAGGGGTCGGGTGCGCACCCACGGGCTACTGCGCGGCAGTGGACGCGGAAGGGTACGCCTTTTCGTCCGACGGTGGTCTGTCATGGCAGGGGACCAGCGGGGACTGGGGTTCCGTCTCGTCGATCAGCTGCGTGTCGTCTTCGTTCTGTGTCTCGGTGTCGGGGGGCATCTCCCAGTGGAACGGTGACCGATGGACCCAGCCCACCCCCTACGGTTCGACCGCGTCGTTCTCCGGCGTCTCGTGCCCGACTGCGGCCTTCTGCACGGCTGTCGACCAGTCGGGCCAGGCCCTCCAGTGGAACGGCCAATCGTGGTCGGCGCCGGTGCGGATCGAACCGGGCCAGCCCTCGCCCAACTCGATAGGCGTCTCCCCGACCGCCGTGTCTTGTCCGACCAGCGGGTACTGTGCGGCCGTCGACGACTCGGGCGGCATCATCCAATGGAGCAATGGCACCTGGACGAGGTCCGCGGTGGACGCCCGGGGGGCGCGTCTCTTGTCCATTTCATGCCCGACTGCCTCATTCTGTGTCGCCGTCGACCAATCGGGCAACGTCCTGGTCGGCACCCCGTAGCCGGTGGCGGGCTCTTCCTCGACTCCGCTCGCCGCCAAGCTCGGGATTCGTGAAGGTTCGACGGTGGCAATCCTTGGCGCTCCGGACGATCTGGACCTCGAGCTTCCGCCGGGCGCGGCCGTACGGCATCGGGCCCGGGGTCACGTGGACGTTATCCTCGCCTTCTTCACGCAGTCGGTGAATCTCGAGAAGCGCTTGGACGCGCTGGCCGCCATGGCCCATCCAGCCGGGGGAGTGTGGATCGCATGGCCCAAGAGGGCCTCCGGGATGGAGACCGACATGTCGGACCACGTGGTTCGGAGTCTGGCCCTGCACCGGGGGTTGGTCGACAACAAGGTATGTGCGGTCGACCCGACCTGGACGGCCCTGAGACTGGTGTGGCGGGTCGGAAATAGGGCCGTCACGCGTCCTGGGTGAACCGCGGCCGCCCGGCTACCGTGGGATCCGTGGAGTTCGTGGACATGCCCCAGTTCGGTCCCGACGACTACGCCGAGATAGTGGACGGGGAGCCGGATCCCTTCGGCACCGATGGACTCGGCATCACCTGGAGGTCCAAGACCGGTCACATCGGATTGCGAGACGGAGGCCGCCTCATCGGCCACGCCGGCTGGGTGCCGACCGAGGTCGAGCCGGCATCGGGCCCGTCGGTCAGGATCCTCGGACTCGGGTCGGTGATGGTGCACCGCGATCGTCGGGGCAACGGTGTGGGGGGCCGGTTGGTCCGGGGGGCGATGGACCGGATGGGCAGGGCCGGCGAGCCGATTGCGATGTTGTTCTGCCGCGACGTGCGTCTCCCGTTCTACCAACGTCTCGGCTGGCTGCCGGTACACCGGAGCGTGACCGCCGACCAACCGACCGGAACGGTGGCGATCCCATTGGTGACGTGTTGGACGCCGCTGGAGAACGGGGCAGAGCTACCCGACGCCGACCTGCACGTCGTGGGAATGCCCTTTTAGTAGTCGGAGCGCCGCTGGAGGATCCCCCGGACATAGGCGGCCTGCCCGACGTGCTGGAGATCGTCCTCGACGACACTGACCAGACGAACGCCCATTGTCACCGGCGGGTCCCATCTACGATCGACCACCCGGGTCAGGTCGTTCTCCGAGAGGGAGCGCACGAACTCCAACGTGTGGCTGTGGACGTCCTCGAAGTAGCCGAGCAGGGACAGGGCGTCGGCGGTGACCGCCGCCACCCTCTCGGGGTCGTGGCCGTAACCGGTGTCCGATACGTCGAGCGGGAGGGCGAAGCGGTCGACCCACCCCTTGGCCGTCCAGATCTGCTCGGTGCCGTCGATGGCGGCCACGTGGTCATCCTGGATGCGGGTCAGGTGCCACACCAGCCAGGCGATGGAGTTGGACTCGGCTTCGGGCCTGAACGAAAGCTCCTCGGGGGAGAGGCCGTTGACGGCAGGATGCACGTTGTCGCGGATCCTCTCGAAGGCGTCCTCCAGTACATCGATGCTGGTCATCGAGGGCCTCCTCTTCCTGACGTGGGCAGCTGGCTCCACGTGGCAACGGTACGGGAATGGACTCCGGATCCTATCCGGAGCCATCCGGCGACTGCAGCTCCTCGGTGGCCCCGGCGTCATCGATGCCGACCTCGGACCACCTCGCCGACGGCGCCCGGCTCCTCCGGTCCGGAGCATCCAGACGCAGTGGGGGGTGGGTGACGATTTCTCTCAAGTTCCCGGTACTACTGTCGATGAGACATCGAACAGCCACCGAGTCGGAGGTAGGCCGATGGTCGAATCTGAAGTGTTTCGGATCTGCCCCAACTGCGGATCGCACGAGGTGCCGAAACTGATCGTCCGCTCGGCGCGACTGTCCCTGGCCGGTGCCAGTTGGCGGTGCCGGGTGTGCAACTGGGACTGGTCGGACGCCGAGTCCCGCGCCCTCCGGGCGTCGTAGTCCCGCTTGCCCCGGGCGGCCCGGGCCCCCGTCACCGGCCGACGATCAGCCGATGTGGGTGTGGTTGAACCGAAGAGGCGGATGGCTGAGAACGACGGTTCCCACCAGTTGGTTCGAGGGCGTCTTCAGGACCACGACCGCCCACCGTCCGGAGTCGGCCCCGAGCGGTCTGGCCACTGCCTCCTTGGTGAACTTCCCGGTGAACTCGAACACGCAGATCCGCTGCGGAGACGGGTGCTGGATGGAGAGCCTGCGGAACAGGTGCGGGGCTTTCTTGTGGAGCGTCGCCAGGGTGTAGAGGTGGACGCCGACCAGCTTTCCGTGGGAGTGCACGGCCTTGGTGGCGGCCGGCAGGGCCAGGTAGCACGAGCTGTCGGACGTGCCGAGGTCGCTGCGGGCGTTGGCGCAACCGACGAGGAGGCATACCGTCAGCCCGCAGATCGCCAATCGCGCGGCCAGCTTGGATGCCGACTTCTGGAGTCCGGAGTCTGGGGCGATCACGGCCCGGCCTCCAATGGCTGTCCGGATACCGTGATCGACGGTGGCGCCGGGACGGACCGCGAGATGCGTCCGGCTTCGACCGGCGTCGACAGTGCGTACCGGTCCCAGTGGCCCTTCCGCACCTCGAATGCAAGCTCCCCCCACAGCGCCCACCCGACGGCCAGGACGAGCCAGAAGCTGATGAGTCGGTACATCAAGACGGCGTCGACGGTTGTCGTCTCGGCCCCTCCGAAGGCGACCAGGGCGATGGTGATGCTCCCTTCGACGACACCCAGTCCGCCGGGAGTGATGGGAAGCGCGGCCGCCAGTTGGCCGGCGCCATAGGCCAGCAACAGTCCTTTCCAGGGGATGGCGGCCCCGATGGCCAGGAACATCATGGCGAAACAGGCACAGTCGAACAGCCAGTTGGCCGCACCCCAGACCACGGTGATCGCGGCCTGGCGCCATCCCAGCTGCACCGACCTCACCCAGAGCATGCTCTTGGCGATGTGGGCCTCGGTGTCACCTTTCGGTCGCCCGGTGATGGACCGTGACAGCCGAAGCGAGAGGGTCAGGACCTTCAGGAGGGGCCGCTCGTAGACGAACAGGACACCGATGGCCGTGGTGACCACCAGCGCCCCGACGATGGCGGGGATCAGGTCCAGCGATGCTCCCTCCTCGGTAGCCAACACGAGTCCGAGGGTCGCTACCAGGGCCAGCGAAACGATCGATGCGATCACTGTGCCGACCATCGCCCACGCCGCCAGGGTGTTGCTGGCCCCGAAACGCCGATACCACCGGAATCCGTACACGGCCGAAACGGCGTTGCCGCCCGGAAGGGAGTTGGCGATGGCCTGCGATGCAAATGACATCTTCAACAGCGGAGCCATCGGCGCACCAAGGCCTCCGATCTTCAGCAGCCAACGCTGCATGGCCGCAAAGCAGACGAACGACATCGTCTCGGCGATGACCGCGGCCGATACCCACCACCAGTTGAGCTTGTCGAACACCTCGGGAAGTCCCGACAGTTCGTCAGTATGGGCCGAAAGCACCCATACGGCAAGAGCGACAACGCCGACACCGAGCAAGAGTTTCACGAAGGGCCAGTACCGTCGCCACGTCGGTCCGAACCGACCTGACCGACGTGGAGGATCTGCTGTCATCGCGTCGTGGGCCAGCCTAGGCGATGGTCGGGACCGGCCGGCGGTCCCGACCAGGCCGGCCGGCGGTGTGCCCGGTGCTCACCCGGAGCCTCCACGGCCTGGTCGGCAGGACCGGACGGTGGCACTACGGGATGAGCACGATCTTCCCTCGGGTGTGGCCCTGCTCGAGTTGCTCGAAGGCCGCGGCCACCTCGTCCAGAGGATAGGTGGCGGCGATGGGGATCTCAATGGCTCCCGACGCCACGAGCTGTGCCATCTCCGACAGGACTTCGACAGTGGAGGCGGTCCCGCTGCCGTCGGCCTTCGCCCCCAGCTCTTCGGCTTTTTCGAAGGCGGTGATCGTCTCGATGTGATCGTGGGGGATCCCGAGGTCGGCGGCGAGCTGCACATACTCCGGTCCAAAGAGATCGATGAAGGCGTCGATTCCGTCCGGTGCCGCCGCCTGCAGACGTTCAGCCAGGCCGTCACCGTAGGGTACGGGGATGGCTCGGTGAGCGGCCAGCCACTCGGCATTGGCGGGTGAGGCGATGCCGAGCACGCGGGCGTTCCGGACCGCCAGGAGCTGCACCACCACCGTCCCGACACCGCCGGCCGCGGCCGAGACGGCGACGGTATCGCTCTCGCTCGGATCGACGGCTCGCACCGCCGCGTAGCCGGTGCAGCCGACCACGTACAACGAGCCCGCGACCTCCCAGCTCAGCTGGGAGGGTTTGTGGATCAGTTGGCTGGTCGGAACCGAGACATGGCTGGCGTGGCTGGAGCGGTTCCAAGAAAAGCCCAGCACCTCCTGGCCGACCGCGAACCCTTCGACACCATCCCCCACCACGGTCACCACCCCGGCAAGATCGCTGCCCTCGCCTGAGGGGAACGTGGCCGGAAATCGCTCGTGCATTGCACCGGAGCGGATCTTGCTCTCGCCCGGATTAATGGCGGCGGCCCGGACGGCAACGACGACCTCGCCCGCGGCCGGGGTGGGCATCGGCACATCGGCGACGTAGAGGACCCCCCGATCGCCGTAGCGGTCGAAGCGAACCGCCCGTGCATGGGTCTCCGTCATCCCGACCTCCCGTTCGTCGACCTCACCGACGCCACCGACTTCCGGCGGGCCGGACATCGGGCCACGTTAACCGGTGGAGGCGGACATGGAACGGTCCGGCGCCGACCGAACTGCAATGAGATCGAAGGCCGAAGCGGGTCAGTCCGAGGGGATTTTCGAGCCACCCGGTCCGCTGCCTTTGGATGGGACCGGGTGGCGCAGGTAGAGGGAATACCGGTTCCTTCATGTCCATGATGTCGACAATTCGTCACGAGAATTTCTCTTGGCAACAGTGGTGGGGTCCTTTAAGATCCCGGGGCATGTGGGCGACTCTGGCTCTGATTGTCCTGTTGTGGTCGGTGCTCGATCTCCTCGTCTTCCTGGCTGTTTTGGTGGCGACGAGTGCGAGACGGCGGCGCCGGTCACTGCCTCCAGCTCCGGACAGGCCCGATCCCCCGACTGGGGTGTACCAGCCCCGACTGATAGAGTCGGTGTGACGATCACCGGCTAGTAGCGCAGTGGGCAACTGTGCACGGCGGAGTCGGGGCGTAGTGTCGGGTGGCCGGTAGTCGAAAGACTCCGGTCGCGCCTGCGGATCCCCCAAGATTCGGGCCCCCACCCCCCGGCCGGGCCGACGATCGACCCTTCTTGCTCGGATCAATCACTGCGGGCTCCGGGTCCGGCTTCAGCAAACCCGAGGACGTTGGCTGCGGTCTCTCCCTCGTAGGGGGGCCACATCGCCCAGGTGACTCCCGCAGTGGCCAGAGCCTGGAGATCGGTGTCCGGAACCGCCAACATGGCCACGTCGAAGTCGGACAAGGAGCCCTGCTCGTGGGCAACGAAATCCAGCATCTCGGCCAGCTGGTCGACGGTGGTGTTGACCGGAAAGAGACCGTCCAATCTCGCGGCCCGGCGAAGAGGCTTCAGATTTCCCGCACCCCTGGCCGCTCCCCAGATAGGGATGCGGGGCTGTTGGACCGGCCGGGGGAGGAAGCGTACGTGGTCGACAGTGAAATGACGACCACGGTGGTCGATCTCCTCTCCTGACCAGAGACCGAGAATGACCTCGAGGGCCTCATCGAGTCGCTCGGCCTGCACCGCCTCGTCGGCGCACTCTCCGAATCGTTCGA
Organism: uncultured Acidimicrobiales bacterium; assembly: GCA_963747825.1. Lineage (GTDB taxonomy): Bacteria > Actinomycetota > Acidimicrobiia > Acidimicrobiales > RAAP-2 > Bog-756. The sequence goes on along the minus strand of CAVVGQ010000007.1, from coordinate 401,560 downwards.
GCTCGCCTCCGGTGTTGACGCCCAGGCCGATCCCGAGCGTCAGTCGACCGTCGGAGAGATGGTCGAGAGTCACCGCTTCGCGTGCGACCTTCTGGGGCCGACGACGGGACAGGGGAGTGACGGTCGGCCCAAGCCGGACACGGTCGGTGACCGAGGCCATGGCGGCAAGGGTGATCCAGGTGTCGGCAATGGCGAGGCCGCCCGAGGCCGGTCTCCACATGTGATCCCAGAGGAAGATGCCGTCCCACCCTGCTTCCTCGGCCGCTACCGCCAGTGCCACTGTCACGTGGGGGTCGGCGAACTCTCCGAACGGTGGAAGGTAGAGGGCATGACGCACTGGGGACAGACTAGAGACGCCGGTCCTCGAGGGCGAGCGCTCCCCGCCGTCATCATGCGGTGCCGGAGCGGTGGAAGGGCGGGAGCCGTCAAGTCAGGCGACGGCGGATCCACCACAGGCCAGCCGCAGCCAGAACCAGGGCCGCGCCGAGGTAGATGGCCAGTTCGTACCATTGGAACGGCCAGTACCTGCCGGCGGGCTGATAGGCGACGACTTCGTGGTAGGTGGCGCCGAGCTTGGTGATGCAGTTCTGAAGGACCCCCTGGGTGGCGGCGGGTGCCGGGACCGCAGAGCTGCGGACTCCTACCCCTCCTGCGCCGCCGCCTCCGAGAGGACCTCCCGGGCCCAGACCCGTGCCGAGGAGGGGACAGGCGTTCGTCAGGACATGGGAGCTGAGTGGCTGGCCGGTCCGGTTGACGAACTGGGCCGAGTAGAACCAGGCATTCGGGAGGTTCGGATCGCTGGCCAGGAGCATGGGCGGCCCTCCGTTCATGCTGCCGAAACCCCTGGACCGGTCTCCCGGTTGAGCGGGAAGGATCCGTGGACCGGGGCGATGAGCTTCGGACAGCACGAAGTGGTTGAAGAGCAGTCGGGTGGCTCACGAACCCGACCAGGGTGACGGCCATGGCCGGGAGGGTCCGGCGGATGAGCACGCCGGCGAGTACGCCCAGGCGAAGGCGAATGCCGCATAGCCGAGGGGCACGATGTCCGCGTTGATCGAACGACGTGTACAGGCTGATGTTGGCCCGGTCGACCGGGCTTGACCACCACGTCACCATCAGGCTGAGGAGCCCGGCCGCGGCCATGCTGGCCAGTCCGACGAGGCCGAGCTTCACCGCCAGCCAGCGGGTGCGGGTGACGCTCTGGGTCCATGCCAGCCGGAAGGTGCCGGTCTCGAGCTCGCGGGCGACGAGCGGCGCCCCCCAGAAGATCCCGACGATGCCGGGCACCGCCACGACAAGGCCATCGAGCAGGATCTGCAGGGTGCGGTCGTTCCGGAGGAACGTCGATGACGCCGTCGAGCAGTCGCCGTGTCTTGGCACAGTCGGCGACGGTCGTGTCATACAGGTGGACCAGGTGGGGGCCGGTGACGGCCAGAACAATGGCCACGACTGCCAGTCCGACCGAAGACGACTGCGGCCTGGGTGCGGAATTGGAGCCACGCGAACCGGCTCATCGGAGGACCTCCAGTTCCGGACTGTGCCGGGCTCGTTCGCTCGATCGCGCCCCTGGCCCATGTAGGCGAGCACCAGATCTTCCAATGTCACCGGTTTGACGGTCCAGGCCGGGTCGAGGATCGGCTCGTCGGTGCGGATGAGGAGCGTGCTCTGCCGGTCGGTGTGGCTCTCCTCGATGACGTGCTGGTTCGCCGGGGAGGCTTCGCGGATCGCGGCGGGGACCGGAGAGGCGGTGATGCGAGGCCAGCAGGTCGCTGACCTCTCCGGCCAGCTGGACGTGGGAGGCGACGAGGACGACCAGGTAGTCACAGACCCGCTCGAGGTCGGCGACGAGATGCGAGGAGAGCACCACGCTGACCCCGTGTTCGGCGACGACCTCCATGAGCACCTGGAGGAACTCGCGCCGGGCCAGGGGATCCAGGCTGGCCACCGGCTCGTCGAGCAGGAGGAGCTCGGGTCGTTTGGCGATGGCCAACGTGAGGGCGAGTTGGGCCCGTTGGCCACCGGACAGCGATCCCGGCCCGCTGGCGGAGGTCGAGGTCGAGGCTCTCGATCCGGTGGATCGGCCAGCGCATCGTCCCAGTGCGGGTTGAGGAGGGCGCCCATGCGGAGGTGCTCGCCGACCGACAGCCGGGCGTAGGTGGGCGTGTCCTGAGCGACGAAACCGACCCGCCCGAGCTGGTCGGGGCCGTCATCGGGGCGTCCGCCGAGGACCGTGATCGCTCCCGCCGTCGGGGCGAGCAGTCCGACAGCGAGCTGCAACAATGTGGTCTTTCCCGCCCCGTTGGGTCCGACCAGCCCGACGACCTTCCCCTCAGGGATGGCGAACGTGCAGTCGTGCAGCGCCCAGCGCCTCCCGTACTGCTTGCCCAGCCCGCTGGTCTCCAACACAGCCGTCATGCCACACCTTCCGCGAAGCAGTTCCGGACCGCAGTGCGGTAGATCGCCTCGATGTCGTCGGGGCCCAGTCCCGCCGCCCGTGCCGCGCCCGAGCCACTTGATCATCGACGCGAGGAATCGCGCCTGGGCGGCGGGGTCGGTGCGGGGCAGCGATCCCACGATGAAGGTCCCCTGACCCGGTCGGGCCCGGGCGAGACCCTCGCGTTCCAGATCGCGGTAGGCCTTGAGCACGGTATTCGGGTTGATGGCCAGCTTTCCGACGACCTGCTGGGCCGTCGGCAGCTGATCGCCCGGCTCGAGGAGGCCCAGTTGCAGGGCCTGGTGGACCTGTTGGACCAGTTGCAGATAGGTGGCGACTCCCGAAGTGGGGTCCAGCTGGAATTCGATCATCACTCCTCATTCCACTAATCACTTAGTGGAATGGTATATGAGGATGGAACCGCGTGCAAGCCGCCCCGGCGCGGGCGGCGGCTACCTTTACCGACGACCCGGGCCGCTCCGTCGATCGGGTTGACCGGTCCGCGAGGAAGGAACGGGGACCATGGCCGAGATGAAGCTGGTGAGCGAGTTACCGATCGTCCAGGCGCCGATGGCCGGCGGCCCGTCGACTCCGGAGCTGACCGCGGCCGTGGGCGGGGCCGGGGGTTTCGGCTTCCTGGCGGCCGGCTACCTGTCGCCGGCACAGCTCGAAGAACTGATCTCGGTGACCCGGGTGCTCAGCAGCTCCCCCTTCGGGGTCAACATTTTCTGCCCGTCGGCCCCGGCCGACCCGGGCCCGGTCCGAAGGTACGCCGAGCTGATTCAGCCCGAGTCGGACCGACTCGGAGTGGCCCTGGGTGAGCCGCACTGGGATGACGATGACTTTGACGAGAAGGCGGAGATCGTCGGATCGCGGCGCGTGAACATGGTGAGCTTCACCTTCGGGTGTCCGCCCTCGGGCACCGTCGACCGGCTGCACCGCGCCGGGTGCCGGGTGGCGGTAACGGTGACATCGAGTCCAGAGGCTCGATTCGCCGAAGAGGCTGGAGCTGATCTGGTTCTGGTCCAGGGGACCGAGGCCGGCGGCCATCAAGGCACGTTCGTGGACCTCGCGCCCAACATCAGTCCGCTGTTGACGTTGTTGGAAGAGATCAGAGACTCGATCCGAATCCCCATGATCGGATGTGGAGGAATCATGACCGGTGCCGACGGTTCCGAGGTGCTGCACCAGGGGGCCATCGGCATCCAACTCGGGACAGCCTTCCTCTGCTGCCCGGAAGCGGGTACATCAGATACCTATCGCCGGGCGCTGCTGGAGCGGACGTACCCCGATACCGTCCTCACTCGGGCGTTCAGTGGGCGGTACGCCCGGGGTCTGGCAAACCAGTTCGCCCTGACCTACGGGGACTCGGCTCCGGAGGCCTATCCCGAGGTTCACCACCTCACCCGGCCGATTCGGGTCGCCGCGGCCGCTGCTGGCGATCCGAGCACGCCGAACCTCTGGGCCGGTCGGGGCTGGCGGGATGTCACTTCACACCCGGCCCGGGCCATCGTGCTTCGGATCGTGGGCGAGCTGGCAGCCTCGTGACCCCCGGCCCGAGACAGTCATCGTCCCCGTGGTCATTGGGGCCGAGCGCCCAATCCCCGTGAGACGAAGACGATGGCGGCTTCGATGAGCGATTCGTCGGCCACTTCCGGTTGGAGGATTCGAAGCAGTCCGATTCCTCGAAAGAGGAGTTCGATGATCCTGGCCGTCTGGACCGCATTGTCCAGAGGGTCGAGGCCCAGGCCATCTCGTTCGGTGGCAATGAGCTCAGCCAGAGCTTCCACGGCTTCATCGTCGATCTGGGTGAATTGCTTCCGCACGTCCGGATTGCGGGCGGCGTAGAGCCAGAATTCCTGATAGAGCAAGCCGAAGTCGCTGCGGGCCACGTGGGTCTGGTCCTGGAAGAGGGAAACGAAGTCCGATAGCCGGGCCTCGGAGGGCACGTCGGAGGCGTCGAGCGTCGCCCGCAGGGCCGCCGTCTCCTGCTCGTACCTGGCCCGGAACAGGGCCAGGAAGAGATCTTCTTTGTTCTTGAAGTTGGAGTACACAGCACCCTTGGTGAAGCCGGCGACGGTCGCCACCTCGTCGAGGGTGGCGCCATGGAAGCCCCGCTCAGCGAACACCTGGGCCGCCGCCGCCAATAGGTGCTCCCGGGTCTGCTGCCGCCTTCGCTCCGGAGTGAGGGGTTCGATCGCCATAGGTTGCGCTACGGGCGAGCATACTAGATACTAATGAGTATGTACGATCCGGAACAGTATGGGAAAGCGCCGGAGGCCCTGCCCCGGACCTGGTCCGCGGCCGGGGCCACCCGGTCGGATGCCGCCATTAAGGCCGAAGGACTGGTGCGGAGGTTCGGCCCCCATGTGGCGGTGGACGGGATCGATCTCGAGGTCCGACCGGGCGAGATCTATGGCTTTCTCGGGCCGAACGGGGCCGGGAAGTCGACGGTCGTGCGCATGCTGTGCACGCTGCTGGGCCCGAGCCAGGGAACCGCCCGGGTGGCTGGGCGCGATGTCGTGCACGAACCCCAGGCTGTCCGGATTCGAATCGGAGTCGCCCTCCAGGATGCCGCCCTCGACGATGTCCAGACCGGACGGGAGTTGCTCCGACTCCAAGGGAGGCTCTTCGGGCTCACCGGGGGCCAGATCAAACGCAGGATTGCCGAAGTCCTGGGCATGGTCGACATCGGGGACGCCATCGATCGCAGAGTCGGTACCTACTCAGGAGGGATGAAGCGCCGGCTGGATCTGGCCATGGCCCTCATCCACAACCCGGAGGTCCTGTTCCTCGACGAGCCGACGACCGGGCTCGACCCGGCCAGCCGGGCCACGGTGTGGGAGGAGGTGGCCCGCCTCAATCGTGATCTGGGCATGACGATCTTTCTCACCACCCAGTACCTGGAGGAGGCTGATGTCCTGGCTCATCGGGTGGGCATCATCAACCGAGGCAAACTCGTGGCCGAGGGGTCACCCGACCTGCTCAAGCGCTCGATCGCCAATGACCTGGTGGTGGCCGAGGTCGCCGGCTACGACGATGCCGACGTCCTCACCCGGCTCACCCGATTGCCGGGAGTGTGCTCGGTCACCCGTGACGGAGACCGGGTCACGATACTGGCCGTCGACGGTCCCGCCGCCCTCGGCCCCGTCGCCGTCACACTGTCCGGGAGCCATCTGGAAGTACGGAGCATCAGCATGCAGACGCCCAGCCTCGACGACGTCTTTTTGGCGTTGACCGATACCCGGGTCGAGGGAGCAGCATGACGGCGACCCCTTCGGCCGACGTGGTGATCCGGGGTCAGGCCGCCGGGTTCTGGCGGGACCTGGCCGCGGTGGCCGACCGGGCCCTGCGCCAGATGCGTCGTGAACCTGCTTCCTTTCTGCCGGCGGTGTTCATCCCCGCCTTCTTCTACATCGTGAACCTCGGGGCGCTCGGTCACGTAGCCGGAAACGGGGGCCTCGACTACAAGGCGTTCCTCGTGCCCATGGCCATTGCCTTTGCCGTGACCGGGGTGTCACGAGCCCCGACGTTGGTCACCGACATCCAGAGCGGATACTTCGACCGCTTGTGCCTCACGCCGGTACGCCGGTTGGCGCTCCTGCTCGGTCTCATGGTTGCCGATGTCGCCGTCATCATCGCCCTTACCGTCCTGGTGCTGGCCATGAGCTTCGCGGTGGGCGTCCGCTTCTCCACCGGTATCGAGGGAATCCTCGTCTTCATCGTCCTCGCTGCCCTCTGGGGGCTGGTGTTCACCGGCTTCCCCTATGCCGTCGCCCTCAAAACGGGCAGTCCCGCCGCCGTCAATGCCACGTTCGTCGTCTTCTTCCCCTTCGCCTTCCTGACCGACGCCATCATTCCCAAGGCCGATCTCACCAGCTGGTTCTCCACCGTCGCCACGTACAACCCGGTCACCTATCTGCTCGGAGCCCAACGGTCGGTGATCACCGGGGGGTGGCAGGATCGCCCCCTTCTGCTCGGCGTGGCCGCCCTGGCCGGACTGGGATTGGTCAGCATGACGCTGGCCCTGCTGGCCCTGCGCGGGCGCATACGGCAACGGGTGTGAGCGATCCTTGGGGCCAACTCCCCGCCCTTCGACCAGGTGGCTGGGTGCGGGTCGCGTCCTGACCGGCGCCGGCTGACCGGTACCGGGCCGGCTACGGGGCCACCATCACCGTCTTGCGTCGGACCATCTCCTCGATGCCGGCCCGGCCGCCCTCGCGCCCGAAGCCGCTCTCCTTGGTGCCGCCGAAGGGCATGGCCGGAGAGGCGCGGCCGGCCCCGTTCACGAAGACGGTCCCCGCCTCGATCTCGCCGATGAACCTCTGGATGCGTCCGACGTCCCGGGTGTGGACATAGGCCCCCAGCCCCAACCGACTGTCGTTGGCCTTGGCCACCACCTCGTCGTCGGTGCTGAAGCGGAGGATGGCCTGCACCGGACCGAAGACCTCGTGGCGGGCCAGGTCACTGTCGTGGTCCACGTCCCCGAACACGGTCGGGGCCACGAACCATCCGTGGGCCAGATCCCCGCCGAGCCGCATCCCGCCGGCCAACAGGGTGGCGCCGTCCGCCCCAGCCCGGTCGATGACCCCGAGGATGCGGTCCATGGCCGCCTCGGACACCACCGGACCGACGAAGGTCTGTGGGTCCAACGGGTCCCCGACGGGCAGGGAGGCCAGGGTGGCCAGCACTTTGGCGACCACCTGGTCGTAGACGTCGTCGTGCACGTAGAGCCGGGTGGGCAGTGCGCACCCCTGACCCGAGAGGATGGCGGTTCCGGCCACGGCCGCGGTCGAGGCGGCCACATCGAGGTCGGCGTCGGGGAAGACGATGTTCGGTGACTTGCCCCCCAGCTCCAGCGCCAGCGGGGTCAGATGGCGGGCGGCCGTCTCCATCAACGTGCGGGCGGTGGTGCTGCCCCCGGTGAAGCTGATCTTGTCCACTCCGGGATGGCCGGCCAGGGCCGAGCCGGCCCCACCGTCGCCGATGACCACGTTGAGCACTCCCGGCGGCACCCCGGCTTCGAGGGCCAACTCGGCGAATCGCAAGGGGCCGAACGGCGCCAGCTCGGGAGGTTTGGCCACCACGGTGTTGCCGGCAGCCAGGGCCGGTCCGCACTTTTGGGCCATGCCCATCATCGAGCCGTTCCACGGGGGGATCACCGCCACCACGCCGTAGGGCTCGAGCCGGACGAAGGTGAGTCCGGGCTGGCCCGACAACACGTCGCCGTGGAGCTTGTCGCACCACCCGGCGTAGTACCGGATCCAGGCGGCCGAATAGCGGCCCGGGTGCATGGTGTTTATCGGGGTGCCGTTGTCCAGTGCCGCCAACTCATCGGCCTGGCCGCCATGGTGGTCGAGCAGATCGGCCAACCGTCCGAGGATGCCAGCCCGTTTGACCGGGGCCAGTCCGGCCCATCCCGGCTGGGCCCGGTGGGCGGCGGCTACGGCCGCCCCCACATCGTCGGAACCGGCCAGTCCGAGGGAAGCTTGGACCTCTCCGGTGGCCGGGTAACGGTGTTGGTAGGTCCCTCCGGCGGCACTGGTGGTCCACGAGGAGCCGATCAGGTGGCCTTGGGCCGCCAATCGCTCGACCGTCTTCGACGTCGCTGTCGTTCTCACCGGGTCGCCCCCTCCTCGTGGGGATGGTACCGGTCGACACCATCCCCAGCTACGTTGCTGGCGATGGGAAGGTTCGACCAGCGGGTGGCTCTGGTGTCGGGGGCGGCGAGTGGCATCGGACTGGCGGTGGCGGACCGGCTGGCCGACGAGGGGGCGGCCGTGCTGAGGTGCGACGTGACCGACATCCCCGGCGGGGTGATCTGCGACGTGCGCGATGCCGGTGCCTGCGCCGCCGCGGTCGAGACCGCTCTCAGGCGCCACGGCCGTCTCGACGTGCTGGCCAACGTGGCCGGCATCGCCATTCCCGGTACGACCACCGACCTCGACCCCGACGATTGGCGGACGGTCATCGACATCAACCTCACCGGCACTTTCCTGCTGTCACAGGCGGCGATTCCGGCCCTGATCGAATCGAAGGGCACCATCGTCAACATGGCGTCGGTGGCCGGCATCCGCGCCACCCCCTACAACGCCGCCTACTGCGCATCGAAGGGTGGCGTGGTCCTGCTGACCAAGTCGATGGCCATCGAGTTCGCCAAAGCCGGTGTCCGGGTCAACGCCGTCTGCCCGGGCTCGGTCGACACGCCGTTCCTCCGGGCCTTCGAGCTGCCCGACGGGGCCGACTGTCGCTGTTCGCCGGGTCCACCTCGCCCATGGGACGGCTCATCGAGCCGGCCGAGGTGGCGGCCGCCGTCGCCTACCTGGCATCGGACGACGCCGGTCCGGTCAGCGGCACCACCCTGGTCATCGACGGCGCCGCCACGGCCTGACATCTTCGAGGGATACCGTCTCGGTGTCGGGTCCGGAACGGAGCACCCGGCCGGGACGCTCGTCGGTGACCGCCCCGTCGGTCACCACCTCGGTGCCGGCCACGAACACGTGGTCCATTCCCCGGCGAGCCGGCGTCGAGCCGCTCACCCCCACCCGGCAGGTCGTGGACCAGCTCGACCGGCAGGCTCGCCACCGAGGCGGGATCGAAGACCACCAGATCGGCGTGCCACCCCTCGGCGACCCGGCCCCGGTGGCGCAGGCCGTAGAGGCGGGCCGGTCGGTCGGTCATCATCTCGACCGCCTCCTCCAGCGTCAGCAGTCCCCGGTCGCCGCACCACCTCGCCCAGTACCACCGTCGGGTAGTTGGCGTGGCACATCAGGTCGAGATGGGCCCCGGCGTCGGAACCGCCGAGCATCACCCGGGGGTCCTTCCAGATCTCGACCCGGGCCGCCCAGCCCTCGTCGGTGCGGCCCAGTGACGGGGTCAGGGACGGCAGCACGACGAAGAGCGTGAGCCCGTCGGCAGCACCACGTCGATGAGCACGTCGACCACGTCGGTGCCGCGGGCCTCGGCGATCTCCCCCAGCGACCGGCCCACCCACACCGAGTCCGGATCCGCCACCTCCATCAGCGCGAAGTCGGAGAGCACCCCCATGGACCGCGGGCCGCCACCTTTTCGGCGCCGGCCCGCAGGCTGCGCCCGGGTGTCGGGATCGGCGATGGCCGCCCGGCGGCCGGCCAGGTCGAGACCGGTGACCTCGCGCCAGCCGGGCAGGCCGGGCAGGAGGGTGGACGGCCCGCATCCGCATCATGTCGGGAAGGGTGAGGGCCACCACGTGGGCCCCGACGGCCGCGGCCCGGTCGGAGGCCTGCAGCTGCTGCTCGTAGATCTCCTCGGAGGCCAGGCTGCCGAGCAGGTTCCAGTTGAGGGGCCGGTCGGCGGCCAGGGACATGTCGGCCATCAGCTGCATCCGCTCCTCGGGGATGGGACCGACGGCCGGGATGAACTCGAGGGTGGTGCCGGGGTGGTGGCGCAGGGCGCCGGCCAGGGCCACGAACTCCTCGAACGAGGCCGAGCTGGAGGGCACCGGCCGGCCGTCGCCGTCGAGGTGGCCCTCGCCCAGCGAGGACGAGAACCCGAGCGCCCCGCCGGCCAGCGACTCCTCGACCAGGCGGACCATGGCGGCCAGCTGCTCCGGCGTGGCCTCCGTCCGGGTGGCGTCGTCGCCCATCACCACCCGGCGCACGGTGGAGTGGCCGACCAGGAACCCGGCGTTGACGGCCAGGCCGCCGTCGACCCGGTCGAGGTACTCGGCGAAGGAGTGCCAGTCCCAGGGACCGCCACCCTCCAGGGCCTCGAGGGGGATGCCCTCGACCACCGCCATCATCCGCTGGATGTAGGCGGCGTCGCCGGCTCCGAGCGGGGCCACCGAGAACCCGCAGTTCCCGCCCGAGCACCGTGGTCACCCCGTGGAGGACCGAGGGGCTGGCCGTCGGGTCCCACAGCAGCTGGGCGTCGTAGTGGGTGTGCAGGTCGACGAAGCCCGGGCACACCACCTGGCCGGTCGACGTCGATCGACCCGGGCTGCCGGCTCGTCGACTCGCCCGACCACCACGATCCGGCCGTCGCGGATGCCGACGTCGGCCACCATGGGCGCGGCCCCGGTGCCGTCGACCACCGTGCCCCCGGCAGCAGCAGATCGAGCATCGTCAGTCCCCGGCCAGCAGCCGGTCGACGGCCGCCTCCACCACGGTGCCCTTGAAGAAGCGCGGGGTTGGTGCCGGTGTAGAAGCGGGCCGGGTTGGTGAAGGTGAACTTCTCGAAGCCGGCCTCGTCGATCCACCGGTGCTCCACCATCTCCCAGGCCTCCTCCAGCACCTCGGTCACGTCGGGCACGTCCCAGTGGGCGATGTCCGAGCCCATCATGGCCTTGAGCTCGGCTCCGAACGGGTTGACCGTGGTGTTGAAGGCCATGGAGGTGAGCGGGTCGTCGGCCTCGCAGCCGAAGTAGAAGCGGTCGGCGAACAGGGCCTTGATGTCCTCGGCCTCGGTGATGCCGCACGCCGCCCACTCGTCGAGCATGTCCTCGGGCTCGGCGGGCCTGGCGGTCAGTCGGGCGATCGAGCCGGGGAGCGTCCGAGCGCGAAGCGGCCGATCATCTCCGAGCATCAGCGCCCGGTCGACGAGGGCCGGGTCGAGGTTGGCCCGCAGGGCGCCGAGGTTGCGCTTCTCCCAGTGGCCGACGATGTCGCTGTACAGGGCGGCGGCCCAGGCCACGCCCCCCTCCAGGAAGACGAAGTTCATGTCCGGGAAGCGGCGGGTGACCCCGCCGAGGAACAGCGACTTGGCCAGCGACTGCTGGCCCTCGGCCAGCATCGACAGGTGGTTGAACACGTAGCTGGAGAGGGAACGGTACGGGGTCATCCCGATGAAGCCGGAGTGGAAGGCGATCGACACCCCGAGCTCCTGGGCCCTGGCCCACACCGGGTCGTAGTCGTAGGCCGAGTCCATCCCGAACTGGTCCAGCCAGAAGGCGTAGCGGGACAGCTCGGGATCCTTGCCGGCCAGGGCGTCGAAGGGTCGCTGCGACGTAGCCGGCGCAGACCACCGCCTTGAACCCGAGGCTCCGGGACGGCGTACTCGAGCTCGGCCACCGCCTCCTCGGGGGTGTGCATGGGGATGGCCGCCACCGGGGTCAGCCGGTCGGCCAGCGGGGCGAACGTCTCGGCGTTGGCCCGGTTGAGGGCCCGGCACATGCCCCGCCGGTACCGCTCGTCGTCGGTGTGGAGGAAGACCAGTCCGAGGCTCGGGTAGACCACCCCGAAGTCGATGCCGATCTCGTCGAGGCGCTGGTAGAGCAGCTCGGGGAAGAGGGCGGTGGCCAGGTCGATGGTCCGGCCGGCCGGCGCGCTCCACCACGGCCCCCGCGGGGTGCGGGTGGCGGCCCGCTCGGCCGGGGTCTGCTCGTGCCAGGTCCGGTCGGTGCCGCCGTAGGGCGGGACCAGTGCGGCGGAGCGAGGGGTGGTCGAGGGACAGCCCCTCCTGCTTCGAGGTAGGGGGCCAGGGTGGGCAGGTGCTCGGCCATGTGGCCGTCGATGTCGATGACCGGGTGGCCCAGCCGACGGCGGATCTCGGAGGATGAGGCCATCGCGTCTAATATACGCGCATTACTCGGCGGTTGCCGGATGAGGAGGGCCACGTGGCCTATGACGTCGTGATCCGCAACGGCACCGTGGTCGACGGCTCGGGACTCGGGTCCTTCCGGGCCGACGTGGGCGTGGTCGGCGACCGCATCGCCTTCGTCGGCCGCATCGGCGAGCGGGGCACCGACGAGATCGACGCCGAGGGCCACGTGGTCACCCCGGGGTTCATCGACGGCCACACCCACATGGACGCCCAGGTGTTCTGGGACGCCACCGGCGCAGCTCGTGCTGGCACGGGGTGACCTCGGCGGTCATGGGCAACTGCGGCTTCACCCTGGCCCCGGTCCGGACCGGACGAGCGGGCCCTCGTGGTGCGCAACCTCGAGCGGGCCGAGGACATCGACCCGGCCGCCCTGGCCGCCGGTATCGACTGGAGCTTCGAGACCTTCCCCGAGTACCTCGACGCCGTCGACCGGCTCGACAAGGGCATCAACTTCGCCGCCAACGTCGGGCACTCCGCCCTGCGGACCTGGGCCATGGGCGAGCGGGCCTTCGAGGAGGAGGCCACCGACGACGACCTGGTCGTCATGAAGCGCCAGCTGGCCGACTCCCTCCGGGCCGGGGCCATCGGCTTCTCCACCTCGCGGACCGAGCACCACGAGACCTCCGACAACCGGCCGGTGGCCTCGCGCCTGGCCTCCTGGGACGAGGTCGATGCAGCTGGTGGGCGTGATGGGCGACCTCGGCACGGGCATCTTCGAGGACGCCGACGCCGGCATGTCCGTCCCCGACCCCGAGTCAGCGAGCGCGCGGCCTCGACGCGGATGACCGCAGCTGGCCGCCGACACCCGGGTGCCGGTGACCTTCGGCATGGTGGCCACCCGGGCGTCGGGCTACCTGCTCGACTTCCTCGACGAGGCGGCGGCGTCGGGGGCCGGTGCATCGCCCAGACCCACTGCCGGGGCATCTCGGTGCTGCTCTCGCTCCAGACCCGGCTGCCCTTCGACCTGATCGCCGGCCTGGGGCGACCTGCGGGCCCGGCCGGTCGACGACCAGCTCGCCGTCCTGGCCGACCCCGAGCGCCGGTCGCCCCTACGTCGATGCCGCCGTCCGACGCCGACTACGGGCGGTGGAGCGGTGTGGGCGCCCAGGCCCGGCCACCCGACTTCGAGGGCATCCGGGTCTACCGGCACGGGCTGCCCCCCAACCCGTCGGTGGCCGACGTCGGCCCGCCAACGTGGGGTCCATCCGGCCGAGGCCATGATCGACCTCTGCGTCGAGTCCGGCGGCGACCAGCTGTTCATCCAGCCCAGCCTGTACCCCCAGGACGAGGAGGTCCTGCTGCGGGCCCTGCGCCACCCGCGGGCGGTGATGACCTTCTCCGACTCCGGCGCCCACCTGAGCCAGATCGCCGACTCGTCCATCCACACCCACCTGCTCGGGTCACTGGGTGCGGGACCGCCAGGAGTTCACCCTGGAAGAGGCGGTCCGGATGATCACCCTGGCCCCGGCCCTGGCCTGGGGTTTCACCGACCGGGGCCTGCTCCGGGCGGGCATGGCCGCCGACCTCAACGTCTTCGACCCGGCCACGGTGGGCCCGGCCGTGCCCGAGCTGGTCGACGACCTGCCCGGCCGGCGGCCGGCGGCTCGAGCAGCGGTCGGTCGGGCTTTCTGCCGCCACCGTGGTCGCCGGCCAGGTGACCATCCGGGACGGGGAGCCCACCGGGCCCTCACCGGCGACCTGGTCGCCGTCGCCCGGCCGAGCCGCTCAGCGCATCCAGAGGGTGCGGACTCCCGTCGAGTGACGCCAGCGGCCGTCGCGGGCACGACGTCGTCGAGGTAGTGGATCCCGAGGGTGAGGTCGGCGTTGCCCGAGCCGGGTCGCTCAGCTGGTACACGACGGCGTAGGTGTCGAGGTGGCGTCGGTCCCGTCCGCCAGGGCGATCAGCGGGTCGCCGAGCACGTGCATGCTGGTCGGGAAGGCCCGCGGTCCGCGCATGGTGTCCAGCCACTCTCGACGGTCTGGGTGCCGCGGGCGCCGACGATGGTGGCGTCCGGGTGGAACAGCCCGGCCAGGGCGCCGAGTCGCGTCGGTCGACCGCCCGGGCGTAGCGCTGGACCAGGCCCCGGAGCTCTCGTGGGCGCTCACAGCACGGCCACCGGGTTGACCGGGCAGCCGGTGCCCCGGCGATGCGCAGCGGGCTCATGGTGAAGAGGAACTCCCACCGCCCGGCGGCGCACCGCTCGCCAGGGGGCCAGGGCCACGTTGTCGATGAGGTGGAGGCCCATGGCGGTGATCCCGATCTGGTGGACCGGGAACGGCCACTCGGAGTGCCCACGAAGGGCATCGGGTCGGAGATCCCGTCGCTGCCCAGGACGGCCACCTCCCGCTCCTGCAGCCAGGGCAGGCACTCGGCGTGGAGGCCGGAGAAGCCGTCGAATCCCCTGTGGCCGCCTGCGGGCCTCCCGGCCCCAGGCCACCAGCAGGATGTCGCCGGTCCGACGCACGCCCTGGGCGTCTCGGCCGCCTCGAGGTCGGCCACGGTGACCACCTCCCCGTTGTCGAGGTAGGCGCAGCCGAGGGCCCGGGGAATGTCGAGGAGCACGCCCCGGCCGACCACGCCGTCGGCCATGGACAGCACGGTGTTGGACACGGGCCCCGTCGCTCCGCACCTCACTGGCCGGCCGGCCGCCGAACATCTCGCCCCGCACGAACATGTGGGAGAGGGCGTCGACGTGGGTGGTCAACAGGCCGTGGACGTCGAGGGCCAGGTGGTCGCGGGCCGCCTCGTACCCGGGGATCCCGTTGCGGTCCCGGGCATCGCCCGAGGCCAGCATGTGGTGCTGCACCGGGTGGGGGTGCTCGGGCAGGGGCTCGGTGGCCAGATCGTGGGCCAGGCTGATCGACTTCGCCGGTCACGACCAGGTCGGGCGGCGGCCGCCCGGCGGGCGTCGGTCAGGTGGTTGAGGGCGCCCCGCTGGTCGTCGGCGCCCCAGCGCCCCCAGTTCTTCAGAGCTACTCGTACATGGCATCGAGCTCGTCGGTGGTCGGGACCCCGTACTCGCTCGCCATGGGCCCAGCTTGTCATCCGGCCGGGTGGGGCGCGGTCATCGCCCCGACCACCATGTCGATCAGGTTGTCCGACGAACCGGTCGTCGGAGAGCACCTGGCCCGGCGGCCACCCTGGTCGAGCC
The DNA here is from genome assembly GCA_963747825.1 of uncultured Acidimicrobiales bacterium. GTDB lineage: Bacteria > Actinomycetota > Acidimicrobiia > Acidimicrobiales > RAAP-2 > Bog-756. The sequence goes on along the minus strand of CAVVGQ010000007.1, from coordinate 386,395 downwards.
GCCGGGCCCGGTCGGCGGCGGCCCGGCCGATGAAGGCGATGCAGATCTCCCGGCGCACCCGCCACAGGTCGGCGGGCACCTCCGGGCAGCGCTGGCGCAACAGGTCCCAGGCCTCGTGCCCCTCGGTCTGGGCCAGCAGGTCGCGGATCTCGGGCGTGGTGCGGTCGAGCGGCGCCGGTCATCTCCGAGCCGATCTGGAGGTAGGCCCGCTCCCGCCAGCCCCGCTGGGCGAACTCGGTGACCGGGCGGACGATGGCCTCGGCCGCCGACCGGACGTCGTCGGCGCGGCTGCGGACCGGGCCTGCTCGAGCAGCTGGTGTCGGCGGTCGGCGATGTCCGGGACGTGCCGGGCCAACAGGGCCCGGAGCACCTCGTCCCGACTGCCGAAGTGGTAGTGGACGGCCGAGGCGTTGCGCTGGTCGGCCGCCCGCACGATCTCGGCCAGCGAGACGTTGTCGATGCCCCGTTCGGCGAAGAGCCGGGCGGCGGCATCGAGCAGGCGGTCGCGCGTGGACGTCGGCTCGGCCATGTCCGCGGCCACAGTAGCGGCGACCGGCCGGGAGCCGGGCTGGCCCGGGTGTCAGGGCCAGCCGGGCAGCAGCCCCAGGTCCCGGCAGACCTCCTGGGCCTCGACCCACTGCCCGTTGCGCTCAGCGGCCTCGGGGGCGGTGACCAGCCAGGCCGCCACCGCCCCGACCACGTCGGCCGGAGCCCCGGCGATGGCGTCGAAGCCGAACCCGGCCATGTCCATGGCGATCCGCTCGGTGGCGATGAACCCCGGGCTCAGGTTGAACGCCAGGATCCCCCGGTCGCCCAGCTCGACGGCCAGGATCCCGGCCAGCCGGTGGAGGGCGCCCTTGGACATCCCGTAGCCGAGCCCCCAGCCCCCCTGCCCGGCCGGGCGCGGCGGGTCCATCGTGCCCGAGCTCGAGGCCAGGTTGATGATGACCCCGGCCCCCCGCTCGACCATGCTGGGGGAGCACCAGCTTGGTGAGGATGACCGGGGCCATCACGTTGGCCTCGAGGTGGCGGTCGAGCAGCTCCACCGGGGTGTCGAGCAGCAGGTCCATGTGGCCCGGGCCCACGTAGCGGCCGTTGTTGACCAGCACGTCGATCCGGCCCCACCGCTCGAGCACGGTGGCCACCGCCGACCCGAGCGAGGTCCGGTCGAGCAGGTCGAGGTAGACCGGCAGGGCCCGGCGGCCGGCCGCCTCCACCAGCGCGGCCGTGGTGTCGAGGGACCCGGGAAGGGCCCGGGTGTCGGACGCGGCCACCGTCGAGGAGTGCTCGCGCTCCTCCCCCTCGTGGACGGGTCCGGGCCCCGAGGGCCACGTCGAACCCGGCACCGGCCAGGTGGACGGCGATGGCCTTGCCGATGCCCCGGCTCGCCCCGGTGACCAGCGCCACCCTCGCATCGCTCACGGGGGCAATGTACACACCGAGGTCGGCGTGCGTCAGTTCTGCGGCGGGGCGTTCCACCGGTCCCGGGCCCGTCCCCGGCTCGAAGTCCGGTCCCTGTCACCAGCCGGCTGGCGTATCACATGGCAGACGGGTGCCTATATGCTGCCTCCGTGACTCCGCTGGTTGATGCGGCCAGCGAATCGGGCCGGGACGAGACGTCGAACCTCCAGTCGACGAACCCCGGTCGGGACGTGCAGAGGGTCGGCACCGCCAGATTTCTCGGGGAGGACGTCCTCCGGATCCACGATCCGGTGTGGGCGGTGCTCGGAACCCTCGGCGACAGTCAGTGCTACCTGGGAGTGCAGGCCAAGGTGGCCGCGGTCCAGGCCGCCATGGCAGAGCGCATCGCCAGGGACGACCTGCCGGTGCGCCTGATCGCGCCGGCATTCACCCTGGGCGTGTCGGACGGTCAGCTCAACGGGACTCCCGAGATGCGCTTCTCGTTGATCGGTCGGGAGCTGGTCCATGACGCGACCGCCGTTCACCTGGCCGCCAACCGCGTCGCTGGACTGATCGCAGTGGTGGCGTGCGACAAGCCACCGGTCGGCACCGTGGCCGCGCTCCTCGAGCACAACATGCCGTCGGTGATCCTCTCGGACGGTTCGATCAAGCCGGGCCTAGACCCGGCCACGGGCGCCCGCATCGATCTCGTCGATGCGTTCCAGACGGCGGGGGACCCCGACGCCGAGGTCCGCGCCCGGGTTGCGTTGCATGCTTGCCCCGGCCAGGGCAGCTGCGGGGGAATGTTCACCTACAACACCATGCAGGCGTTCATCGGGGTGCTCGGACTGGAACCACTCCACATGGTGTCCCCGACATCGGACGACCCCCGTCGGCTGAAGGAGTTCCCCGATCAGCTGGTCGACTGCCTGACCACCATGACGGCCTCCGACATCCGTCCCCGGGACATCGTCACGCCCTCGTCCCTCCGCAATGCCTTGACGGTCGCCATCTCCATGGGGGGCTCCACCAACGTCATGTTGCACAGCGTCGAGATCGCCCGTGCCGCCGGGATCGACTTGTGGTCCGAAGTGCTCAGCCAGGCCGAGTTCAACGCCCTCACCCGGCGGGTGCCGGTGCTGGTCAACATGAGGCCCTTCGGCTACTACTCGATGGTGGACATCGAGTCCAGGGGCGGTCTGCCGGTGATAGTCAGCGATCTCCTCGGTGCCGGCTACCTCGACGGTGACGCCATGACCTGCACCGGCGAGACCTGGGGGAACAGGTGCAACGGCTCGGGCCGCCCCTACCCGACCATGATGTGATCCACTCGGTGGCGAGACCATTCAAGGACACCGGCGGGTTGCGTCTGCTCCGAGGCAACCTCGCTCCCGATGGAGGGGCGATCCTGAAGCTTGCCGGTATCGAAGGCGGGGTCGTAAACGGGGTCTTCTCCGGTCGGGCCCGGGTCTTCAACACGGAGCGTGCCCTGATCGAGGCATTGGACGCCCATCCCGAAGACTTTCAAGACAACGACATGGTGGTCATCCGTTATGAGGGACCGCGGGGTGCCCCGGGCATGCCCGAGATGCTGGATCCCACTTCCCGGATCACGGCCTTGTCCCGGCAGCGCGGAATCACCATCGCCCTCATGACCGACGCCCGGTTCTCGGGAGGTTCGGTCGGACTGGTCATCGGGCACGTCGCTCCCGAGGCCTTTCTGGGAGGACCGATTGCTCTGGTGGAGGACGGGGACTCGATCGTCGTCGACATCGGCACTGACCGCATCGACTGCCGGCAATTGGACGACGCCGATACCCTGGCCCGGCGCTCCGCCGCCTGGCAGGCTGCGGTCGAGTCGAACGGCGGCACCCATCCGGACGCGGTGCCGGTCACACACCGGGTTCTCAAGAGGATGCGTGCCACCGCCCTCCCCGCCCTCGACGGCGGTGGAATGGCCAACTGCTGACGGACCCGATCCTGCCTGCCGGGCGGGGGCCGGTGCGACGTCACCGCCGCCACTCGGCGGCCGTCGGTCTGGCCCGGCGGCGAGGTGTCAACCGGTGGGCGACGGAGATGGAGAGCCGGGACGTTCGGTCACCGGGGGCACCGTGGCAACGTCCGCCGGGCGGTAGGGCGTGGCGGACACAAATGCCACCAGGGCGATGGCCATGAGACGACCATCCATGCCGGCGTCGAATACTCGGACCTCCACGGAGACCACCCGCCCGCCACTGCGCAGCAGCTCACCGACAGCCCGCACCGGGCCGACTCTCCCGGGGGCCAGATAATGGACTGTCATCTCGCTCGTCGTCACCAACCCGGTGCCGGACAGGGCTGCGGTCGACGCCGCGGCGACGTCGACGAGGGTGGCGGTGATCCCTCCCTGGAGATCTCCTTTTGGACCTCGCAAGTCGTCGCGGATATCGAACTCCACCGTCACGCGATCCCGATCGACGGTGTTCCATCGCAGCCCGAGGTATTCGAAGAACGGAAGCGATGCAGATTTGTTCGGCCCTCCGGCGAATCCCGTGGTGGGATTGGGCGGCGCGTCCGTCAGGTAGACGCTGTTCCCGTCGGGGTCGGTGAAGAATGCCAGTCTGACCGCACCCCCGCTCTCCGTACGGCTGTCCACGGAAAGTCCGCGCTGGTTGAGGTTGTCGACCATGGAATCGAACTGGCCCGAGGCGCAGAGGCCAACCGAGATGCCGTTCTCGGGATCATCGGATCCGGGGATCAAGCCGATGAGCATCCCCTCTCCGGCGTCCATACAGGCCCACTCGTCGCCGAATCGCACGATCAGCGTCAGCCCGAGCGTCTCGGTGTAAAAGCTGATGGCCCGGTCGAAATCTGCGACCGCCAGGGTGGCACACCCGCCCGCTATCGCCATGGTCGTCTCCAGTTCAGATAATATCTGTTATTCTAATAATGTACATTATCCTACTGAGGGGGAAGGTTCAACATGCCGGCTCCTGTCCGCCTCCGCCGATCCGAACGACGAGCCCTTGTCAGGGAGGAGTTGGTCGACGCGGCCGCCACGGTGTTCGCACGAAAGGGCTACGACGCTGCTTCCGTGGCCGAAATAGCCGCCCAGGCCGGCTACACCGTCGGCGCCGTCTATTCGAACTTCTCAGGGAAGCGGGCCCTCTTTGAAGCGGTCTTCGCACAAAAGAGCGACGAGACGTTCGCTCTGGCCACCACCTTCGGCAGCTCCGTCGAGGACCTGGCGGGAATTGCCCGACGGCTCCTGGATCAGGATGCAAACGAGCGTCGGTGGTGGTTGCTCTGGCTGGAAGCGGTGATCGAGGCCCAGCGCGATCCCGCCAAAGTTTGGCCTCTCAGCTCGGTGGAGGCTTACAGCCGCTCCTCCATCGCCGGCATCCTCAGAGAGCAACTCCCGGGTATCGAAGACGATCTCACCCTGGCCACCGCCCTGCAGGCGATCTGGAGGGGTTGGTTGCTCGGCGCGGCTGCCGATCAACAGGGCGACGCCGAGGGGTTGGCTCGGGCCATGCAGTGGCTGATCGCAGGAGCCGTCGCCGACAGCTCGGACCACGAACGCCAGTCGCAGAGATCGACCACGACTTCGTAGACGGGCGGATCCAATGACCGACCGAGCACCCATCGTTGCCCGGTCACCGGGCACATGAAGGTGACTGCATCGGTTGACGCCGGGTTCAGGTCGTGGGGGACACCTTCGAACCGGGATCGATGGCCTCGAGGGACGCTTCATCCGACGCGATGGCCGCTTCGAAGTCCTGGTAGCTCCAAGTCAATGAGCCCGCTCGCAGATCAGCCATCACTGATTGCACCCACGTCAACTCGGCGTCCGTGACGGCCCGCAAGTACTCGGACTCGAGCAGTGTCACCCGGGGCAGTGAGTCGGACAGGTCGGCCAACTCGTGGTCGAGCTGAGAGACCCGATCGACCAGCGCTCCCGCTCGCTGCCCCAACACCACCAGCGACTCCTCGGGGGTCAGACCCATGATGAACGACAGGGCGGCAGGGAACTCCGGGAACTCGTATTTGGCGCCCGACAGCATGGTTGTCAGCCACTCCCGGGCCGCCGTCCGGCCCCTATCGGTCAGCTCGTACACGGTGCGCTCCGGGAACTGCTGGTCGCGCTCAGTTTGGCGGACGGCGATGAAGCCGGCCTCGTGGAGCCGGTTGATCATCCGGTAGAGATTGGCGCGCTGGCCGACTTTTACGACCTGGTCCTTTCCCCACAGCTTGATGAGGCGCTGGATCCCGTAGGGGTGAAGCGGCCCGACCTGCAGCAGGCCCAGCACGGCCAACCCGAGTGGCGACGGGCGGAGCTCAGAACTCATGGCCCCACCGTAGCCCGAATTCTCCCAGGAACTAGTCATGTAGGGACTAGAATCTTTAAGAATAGTTGACAGATAACTAGTAAGAATGAAACTATACCTCGATGCCGAACAGCTCCGGAGGAGGACGATGACCGCCGATCCGACCGTTACCCCCTGCCTCGACGCCCCGGCGGGGCGGAGTGCCCCCCTCATCGAGGCCAGCGACCTCACTGTCCGGTTCGGAAAGGTCACCGCCCTCGACAGGCTGAACCTGGTTGCCCCGCCCGGCGAGGTGGTGGCGATCCTCGGTCCCAACGGTGCCGGCAAGACCACGTTGGTCCGGACCATTGCCACCCTGATCGAGCCCTCGAGCGGCACATTGCACGTGCGGGGGAACGACGTCGTTCGAAGCCCTTTGGCGGTCCGGCGCGACATCGGCCTGGCCGGCCAGTACGCCGCAGTCGAGCCCACCATGACCGGACGGGAGAACCTGGTGATGACGGCCCGGCTCTTCGGGCAACCGAGGAAAGCCGCCGATCGGGCGGCGTCGATCGTGATCGAGCAGCTCGGTCTGGGAGAGGTCGCCGACCGACGGGCCGGCACGTACTCAGGAGGCCAGCGCCGCCGGCTGGACCTCGGCTCCAGTCTGGTGGGAGCGCCGCGTCTCCTGTTGCTGGACGAGCCGACCACCGGTCTCGATCCCGCCGGTCGCGGCGAGGTATGGGACGCCGTGCGGACACTCGTCGCCGAAGGCACCGACGTCGTATTGACCACCCACTACCTCGATGAGGCCAACGAGCTGGCCGACCACGTCGTGGTCATCGACCACGGGAAGGCCATCGCATCGGGCACACTCGGCGACCTCAAGGCGAGTGTCGGGCGGGACGTCATCGAGGTCACCGTGGTCGACCCGTCGAGGCTCGAAGCCGCTGGTCGGATACTCGGCGACGTAACCGCCGACCAGGTCAGAGTGGACCTCGCCGGCAGGCGCGCCAACGCCCCGGCCACCGAGGGCACGAGCCAACTGGCTAGCACCATCCGGCGGCTCGACCAAGCGGCCATAGCGGTTGACGAGATCGGATTGCGTCGACCCACCCTCGACGAGGTGTTCGTGGCCCTCACCGGCGACCGTGCCGACCGGCCCACAGCGGTGGGGACCGACCCGGTGGGGAGCGGGCGATGACCCAGACGATTACCGCCCCTGTCGCTGTGCCCGGTGCGGGCCGAGCCAGTCTCGAGGTCACCCGCCGGGCTCTGCGGAAGTACTTCCGGACCCCGGGCCTCTTCGCCATGGGCATTGTCCAGTCGGCGATGTTCCTGTTCAGTTTCCGCTATGTCTTCGGTGGTGCAGTTACCACCGGGGCCTCCAGCTACGTCTACTACCTGGTGCCCGGATACGTCGCCACCATCGTGCTCTTTACCGGGGGTGGTATCGCCGTCGCCGTGGCCGACGACCGTGTCCAGGGCTTCACTGACCGGTTGCTGTCCCTCCCGATACCGCGCCTTGCCCTCGTGGTGGGGCGGACCATTGCTGATTCGAGTACCAACGCCTGGACCATTTTTGCCACCGCGGCATTCGGGTTCGCCTTCGGTTTTCGCCTCGAAGGCAGCGATACGCAGGGTTTGGCCGCCCTGGGTCTCTGCCTGCTCTATGGCGTGGTGTTCACCGTCGTGTTCATTGTCGTGGGCCTGGTTGCGCCCAACAGCCAGGCCGCCCAGGGCATGTCGATGGTGGCGTTCGTCTTCGCATTTATCTCCAGCACCTACGTTCCCGTGAGCACGATGCCGGGTTGGCTCCAACCCTTCGCCAAGTACCAACCGATCACGCCGATGGTCGACGCGGTCCGGTCCGTGCTCGTCGGATCCACCGGCGATCTGGCCCTGGCCCTCGTGTGGTCAGCGCTCATGATCGGCATCTTCACGCCGATAGCCGTTCTTCGATATCGACACGCGTGACGGTCCCTGACACACATTGGGCTGGGGGCTCGGCTGGGTCGCCCTCATGGCTTGACCGTCCGCACGGTGAGGAACATGGGTAGGCGATGCCAGGGGGCGTGGCGGCCAGTTGAGGACACCGGCAACGGCTCTCGGAGTGCCTCGATCAACAGCCCGGCCCCCTCGAAGGCCCGCATGTAGTCCTCCATCGCCGTGTTCCAGCCGCGGAACGTCATGGTGAGCCCGTCTCGCTCGAAGGTCTCCTCGAACCGTCGGCGTCCGAAGTAGGACCCGGTGATCTCGAACACCGACCCCGGCTCGGAGGTGACGAAATGGCCGGCATTGCTCAAGGGATGCGTGACACAGATGCAGAAGCGCCCTCCGGACTCGAGAACCCGGGTCGCCTCGGTGACGGTGGTCGGCATGTCGGCCACATCCATGAGGGAGTTGTAGGCCACGACGAGGTCACAGCTGGCATCGCCCAGAGGCAGTCGGGCCGCATTGGCCAGCAGATAGGCGCCAGCCGGGTCGGCGTCCCGGGCGTAGTGCAACAGGCGTCGGGAGCGGTCGATGGCCACCACCCGGTGACCACGCCTCGTCAGATCGCGGGCAACTCGGCCCTCACCGCATCCCAACTCGACCGTGCACCGCCCGGGTGGGGGCACGATCTGGTCGAAGAACGCGTCCCGGTACTGCCAGTAGGAGTCGTGGCCCGGTGTGCGGGCCCACGCCGTCCAGCCGTCGGCTTCCTGGTCCCAGTCGATCTCCTCCTCCATCCAATCGACGCTAGACCGAGCGTCGATCGAGGTGTCCGGACGGATCCGGCTCAACGGCTTGGGAAACGTCCCGGTCTGAAGGGCTTCACCAGTTCGTCGACAGTGCCTTCGGCGATCTCCTGGTCCCAGTCGATCTCCTCCTCCATCCAATCGACGCTAGACCGAGCGTCGATCGAGGTGTCCGGACGGATCCGGCTCAACGGCTTGGGAAACGTCCCGGTCTGAAGGGCTTCACCAGTTCGTCGACAGTGCCTTCGGCGATCTCCTGGGCCAGGAGTCGACCGACGATGATCGCGAGGGTGACTCCGCTGTGGGTGATCGCCTCGTAGTACCCGGTCAGACCCTCTAGGGCACCGACGGACGGGAGGCCGTCGCCCGGTATCGGACGCATTGCCACCTTCGAGCCGACCAGCTGGGACGGGCCAAGAGCCGGTACCACGTCGACGGCAAGTTGACGGAGACGCTCGGCGAGTTCTCCCCACCCCTCATCCGGTTCGATCAGGGTGTCGATCTCCCGGCTGTGGATCGCCACGAGATCTTCACCATCGGGACGCAATTCGACGTGCGGAGCGTGCATGGCCCGACGGATCGGCACCCGCCCACACTGCAGTCTGACCACCAACCCCGGCTCGTCCCGCATGGGGAGATCCCGTCCGACCAGGGCCGAAATGCCGGCACCGGCCGGACCGGCCGCGTTCACCACCCCGTCCACCTCCAACTCCCGCCCACCGGCCAGCGCGATTGCACTGACCCGGCCGTCCCGAACGGTGATTCCGACCACGCTGCTCTCGACCCGCACCTCGGCCCCGTGGAGTTGAGCGTCCGCCACCAGCCTGTCGACCAGCGATCGACCGTGAACCCAGCCCTCGTTGCCGAAAACGGCCACCGGCGTGTCGTCGGAGGGGAACTCGACCTCAGGTTCGAGCAGGCGGCGGGCCTTACCGGCCTCCCAGACCGCGGCGTCGTACCCCCACGATCTCAGGAGGTCGACTTGGTTCTGAAGCCCCTCGGCTCCAGTGGGATCTTCGAACCATCGAAGGTGCCCGCTCGGGTGCCACCAATCGCCCGGACCGAGGGTTGCCGCCAGCTGCATGTGGGCGGCCACGCCGGCGACGTTGAGATCGAAGTACTCCTTGGTCTCGGTCTTGTTGGAGGCATTGACCCACGAGAAGGTCCAGTTGGTGACCCCGTGGCCGGGCTGCCCGGCGTCGACCATCACCACCTCGACGCCGCGGTCTGCCAAATGCCAACCGATACTGGCGCCGACGACACCGACTCCGATCACCCCGATGCGCATCCCGTCGCTTCACCTCCCCGCAGTGTCGGTGGCCGCCGGACTACGGAAGCACCGATTCGATCAAGACAGGTATTCGAGGGTCGGCGAATTGCAGCCCGCGTGCCTCTTCGGCATTGACCCAGGCCAGGGCGTCGTGCTCGTCCGAAACGTCGATGGATGGTCGACCGCTCCATTCCTCGATCAGCCAGATGTCCACATGGAGCCCAGGGCCCTGTACCTGAGCAAAGGGTTCGTCTGCCGGTGGCACGACGGCGATCCCCAATTCCTCCCTCAGCCCACGGGCGAGGGCCAGGGGTGGCTCCTCGTCCTGTTCGACATGCCCTCCGGGCAGGTCCCACGTGTCGGGGTACCAGTGACGGTGAGGCGAGCGATGGCGAAGAAGGGCTCGACCATGCCTGTAGAGAAGTCCCGCGACCGCTCGATGGTCAGGTTCCGCCGGTTCGGCCACCTCGACATGATGCCAGAGTTGCCAATGTGGACTGAAGGGCCGAAATCGCGTGCCCGTCGCTTCCGTCTCCACTCGGGGGAGTACGGGTCAGCTCGATGGGCCGGGAGCGTCACAGCCCGGTGGATGGCTACGTGGTGGCCGACCTCCGAGAGGCACGACCATCACGCCGGCAGATCAACTAGACATGGATCTCGGCTGACCGATCGACTCAAGGCCAGGTGATGAGCGGCGTTAGCGACATTGACCTCACCGACCCCGACAGGTTTGCCGATGGCCCCCCTCACCACGCCTTCAGGCACCTCCGGGACTTTGCACCGGTCTATTGGCACGAACCTACGGCCACGACGCCTGGCGGAGAGGGGTTCTGGTGCCTGACCCGGCACGAGGACGTCGCGTGGGCGGCCAAGAACCCTGAACTGTTCTCGTCGGAGGGCGGCGGCGGTCGACCTGGAGGCGGGACCCTGATCGAAGATCTGCCCATCGGCTTCGCAGCAGGCGTGCTCTTCAACATGCAGGATGATCCCCGCCACCACCACATCCGCCGGCTGGTCACACCGTCGGTGAGCCCGAAGCGGCTGCGAGCTCTCGAAGCCGAACTCGAGGCGAGGTGTGAATGAATTCTCGACGCGGCCATCGAGGCTGGGACCTGTGACTTCCTCATCGAGGTCGCCGCCGAGTTGCCGTTGCAAGCTGTCTCGTCTCTGCTGGGCGTTCCCCAGGACGATCGTCACTTCCTTCTCGACTGGGCCGACACCACGCTCGACTACGAAGATCACGATCCGGGAGAGACCTCGGCCAGGACGCAGGAGGCCGGCGCAGCCATGTCGGCCTACTCCCTTCGACTGCTCGAGGAGAAACGCCAACGTCCCGTTGACGACATCATGTCCGTCGTCGCAACCACCGATCTGCCCGACGGGGCCGAACCGGGCGGCCGCATGACCGAACAAGAACAGCAGATGTTCTTCCACCTACTGGTGGCGGCCGGAAGCGAGACCACTCGGAATTCGATCACGGCCGGAATGCTGGCTCTGATGGATCGGTCCCCGGACTGGGAAGTGCTCCGCTCCGATCGCACCCTGCTGCCCTCGGCGATCGAGGAGATGCTGCGGTGGGCATCGTCGACCATTTACAACCGACGCACTGCCACCCAGACGATAGAACGCCACGGCCAGGTCATACGTCCCGGGGACAAGGTTGTGCTGTGGTGGCAATCGGCGAACTTCGACGAGCGGGTGTTCACCGATCCCTTGACCTTCGACATCCGTCGGAGTCCGAATCCACATCTGAGCTTCGGGATGGGGAGCCACTTCTGCCTCGGGGCCGGCCTCGCCCGTCTCGAGATGGCGCTGGTCTTTGACGGCCTGCTCGACCGGGTGGCGGGGGTCGAGCCCGCCGGACCGGTCGAGCGCACCAGGTCGAACAAACATGCCGGCTACCGGCATGCCCCTGTGCGATTCCGAACGGCCGACACCTGAAGGTGGCTTTAGTCTTACTCCGATCGTCGCCCCGACGACTCCATCCTGCGCCCCAATGACGGGTGCGATCATGTTCGGGACGTGGCCCTGAGCCCCGAATGCCGGCAGGGCCATCACCAAATTTTGGTACTTATTGAGACCGGTGGGTGCGGCGCAAGACTCCTGTCATTGGTGGATCAGTAGTGAGAAGTCAGTTGCAGCAATGAACCCCGACCGTTAAATTCTCCCCAGCCGTGGGGAAGTGAGGGCTCGGTGTTTCGGCTGAGTAGGGGGTTCGGTCATCAAATGGTCCGTCGCCTGATCCTGACATTGCTGCTGGCATTGGCGGCGATCGGAGTGGCGGTGCCGCTGACGAGCCAGCCAGCCGGGGCGGCGACGTTGTTGACCATCACCGTCTCCCCGACGACGGCGTCCATCGCCGTCGGCGACACCCAGCAGTTCACCGCCACCGGCCACTACTCCGACCTGAGCACCCAGAACCTGACCGACAGCGTCACCTGGTCGTCGTCGCTGACCTCGTTCGGCACCGTGTCCAACGCCTCGGGCTCCCAGGGCCTGGCCACCGGGGTGGCCACCGGCGCCACCACCATTACGGCCACCGACGGGCTCATTTCCGGTGGCGTCGCACTGACGGTCACGCCGGTGGCGCTGGTGAGCATCACCGTCTCCCCGACCACGGCTTCCATCGCCGCCGGCGATACCCAGCAGTTCACCGCCACCGCTCACTACTCGAACCTGAGCACCCAGAACCTGACCGACACCGTCACCTGGTCGTCGTCGCTGACCTCGTTCGGCACCGTGTCCAACGCCTCGGGTTCCCAGGGCCTGGCCACCGGGGTGGCCGCCGGCGCCACCACCATCACCGCCACCGACGGCCTCATCTTGGGCACCGCCGTGCTCACCGTGACTCCGGCGGTGCTGGTGAGCATCACCGTCTCACCGAACCCGGCCTCGATCGCGGCCGGCGGCACCCAGCAGTTCACCGCCACCGGCCACTACTCCGACCTGAGCACGGAGGATCTGACGTCGACGGCCATATGGTCCTCGACGCTCGCCTCGGCCGCCACCATCTCCAACACCACGGGTTCCCAGGGCCTGGCCACTGGCATCGGCACCGGCGTCACCACCATCGAAGCCACCGACCCATCGTCACTCATCCAAGGCACGGCCGTGCTCACCGTGACTCCGGCGGTGCTGGTCAGCATCACCGTCTCCCCGACCACGGCGTCCATCGCCGCCGGCGGCACCCAGCAGTTCACCGCCACCGGCCACTACTCCGACCTCAGCACCGCCGATCTGACCGACACCGTCACCTGGTCGTCGTCGCTGACCTCGTTCGGAACCGTGTCCAACGCCTCGGGTTCCCAGGGCCTGGCCACCGGGGTGGCCGACGGTGCCACCACCATCACCGCCACCGACGGCCTCATCTTGGGCACGGCCGTGCTCACCGTGACTCCGGCGGTGCTGGTCAGCATCACCGTCTCCCCGACCACGGCCTCGATCGCCGCCGGCGGCACCCAGCAGTTCACCGCCACCGGCCACTACTCCGACCTGAGCACCGCCGATCTGACCGACACCGTCACCTGGTCGTCGTCGTTGACCTCGTTCGGAACCGTGTCCAACGCCTCGGGTTCCCAGGGTCTGGCCACCGGGGTGGCCGACGGTGCCACCACCATCACCGCCACCGACGGCCTCATCTTGGGCACGGCCGTGCTCACCGTCCTCCCGGCCACGTTGGTCAGCATCACCGTCTCCCCGACCACGGCCTCGATCGCCGCCGGCGGCACCCAGCAGTTCACCGCCACCGGCCACTACTCCGACCTGAGCACCGCCGATCTGACCGACACCGTCACCTGGTCGTCGTCGCTGACCTCGTTCGGAACCGTGTCCAACGCCTCGGGTTCCCAGGGCCTGGCCACCGGGGTGGCCGACGGTGCCACCACCATCACCGCCACCGACGGCCTCATCTTGGGCACGGCCGTGCTCACCGTCCTCCCGGCCACGTTGGTCAGCATCACCGTCTCCCCGACCACGGCCTCGATCGCCGCCGGCGGCACCCAGCAGTTCACCGCCACCGGCCACTACTCCGACCTGGGCACCGCCGATCTGACCGACACCGTCACCTGGTCGTCGTCGTTGACCTCGTTCGGAACCGTGTCCAACGCCTCGGGTTCCCAGGGCCTGGCCACCGCGGTGGCCGACGGTGCCACCACCATCACCGCCACCGACGGCCTCATCTTGGGCACGGCCGTGCTCACCGTCCTCCCGGCCACGTTGGTCAGCATCACCGTCTCCCCGACCACGGCCTCGATCGCCGCCGGGGAGACCCAGCAGTTCACCGCCACTGGCCATTACTCGACCAGACCACCGCCGATCTGACGTCAGCGTCAGCTGGTCGTCGTCATTGACCTCGTTCGGCACCGTGTCCAACGCCTCGGGTTCCCAGGGCCTGGCCACCGGGGTGGCCGACGGTGCCACTACCATCACCGCCACCGACGGCCTCATCTTGGGCACCGCCGTGCTCACCGTCACCTCGGCCACGCTGTCGAGCATCACCGTCTCCCCGAACCCGGCCTCGATCGCGGCCGGGGAGACCCAGCAGTTCACCGCCACTGGCCATTATTCGAACCAGACCACCGCCGATCTGACGTCGAGCGTGAGCTGGTCGTCGTCGCTGACCTCCGTCGCCACCGAGTCCAACGCCTCGGGCTCCCAGGGCCTGGCCACCGGCGTCGGGCCGGGAGGGACAACGATCGAAGCCACCGATCCCGGAACCGGGATCGAGGGAACCGCTGACCTGACGGTGGCAATGTTGACGGTCACACCCTCCTCGGGGCCATCCAACGCCGCCGTCGAGATCAGGGGAGGCGAGTTCCCCGCCGGCCTGACCATCAAGGTCAAATATGACAACGGTCGGGGTGCGCACCTGATCTGCACCGCCACCGTCGCCGCCAACGGCGCGTTCGAGTGCTCCACGACGATTGAAAACAAGAAGACGATCCAGATGGATCAGAAGCGGGCCGGACCGGTTGGCCCACATCTGATTGTGGCCACGGGGAGAAAGTGGCGTCACCATTCGGCGACCACGGTTTTCACGCTTACAGCTCCCGAACAGACCACCGAGCAGAGCCAGAGTCAGCCGGCGGTCGGGTCTAGGGCGGGGAAGGTGAGGACGCCGCGTCTCCGCACCCATGCTGGCCGGATCCGCCGAGCTTGAGCCCGAATCATCGAAGCGATCGCGGCCATCACAGACTCGGGGCCAGGTGATGAGTCATGGCTTACCAAGCGGGGCGTGGTTCCGCGCTCCGAGGAGGATGCGAGTCCTGGCCGGTATAACCATCATCGCGGGCTGTGCATCGGCTTGTGGCGGCACACCTACCGCCCAGCCGTCCCAGGACACCCGATCGGTGGCGGCGACGGTGAGCCCGGCCTGTGCCCTCATGACGGTCTCCAAAGCATCGAGCATCCTCGGACGGGCCGCCACGGCCGTCCCGACCCGCCCCGACGCGAACGGCGACAGTTCCTGCCTGTGGCATCCATCACGATCGCAGGGAGGGCAGCCCTCTGTCAGCGTCTTCCTGTACCGCACCACCGCCGACATTCATGCCTTCACGAGCAGCCTGGCTCGGGCCCTGCCGCCCATCCTCAAGATTTCGATCGATGGCACACCAGCGCTGTGGCGGCCGTACTCGGGCTCAGGCGGAGGCACTGCCTTTTTCTCGGCTGCCACCAGTGGTGCCCTCCTCTCGGTCGAGGCGACGGGAGCAACCGGAGGAGTCAATGGAGTTGCCAAGGCGGTGATGGTGACCGCTCTCACATCCCTTCGTTCACAGCAGCGATGACGGCGGCCCGTACCTCGTCCCGGTCACCCTGAGAGGCACACCTCGGCCTGAATACGGCGTGTTGTGGGTATCGGTGGTGGGGCCCGGTCCCGAGTCTCGATGCATACCCAGCTGGTGGCGGTCCCGAGACGTGGATACTGGTCGTCAACAGAACTCCGGTGGCGCCGTTGGGGTGCGGTCGGGCCGGGTTGATGCACGTGTCGACAAGGCCGGGGCTGGCTATATAGACGGGTATGACGTCGGCGCCATCGGACCAGGACACTCCCCCGAAACATTGCCGCCCTAGAGTCATCTGATGGCCGAGGCCCGGACACTAGGCATCGAGGAGGAGTTGCAGATCGTCGACGCCACGAGCTTGGAGCTGGCGTTCCGGGCCCCCGAGCTCCTGAGGCAGCTGTCGACCGAGAGCTATTCTGCCGAGCTCCAGCGAAGCACCGTGGAGACCAACACCGAGGTCTTCTCCTCACTCGACCACATGGGCCAGGAGCTGGTGGGTCTGCGACGGGGGGTCATCGCTGCCGCCGAGGCGCAAGGTCTGGCCGTCGCCGCGGCCGGAACCGCACCCCTGTCCAGCGCCGCCGACCTCGAACTCACCGCACTCGGTCGGTACGGGCGCATGCAGCAGGACTACCGACTGCTGGTCGACGAGCACCTGGTGTGCGGACTTCAGGTCCACGTAGGCGTTGACGACCCCGATCTCGCCGTGCGGTTGATCCCTCGGATCGAGGACACCTTGCCGATCCTGTTGGCGCTGTCGACCAGCTCACCCTTCTTCGAGGGCCAGGACACCGGGTACGCCAGCGTCCGGACAGTGATCTGGCAGCGATGGCCCACCGCCGGCCGCACTCCCCGGGTGGAGTCGTACCGGGAATACCAGGCATTGCTCGAGAGCCTGATCGCCGCCGGCATCATCTCGGACACCAACATGGCGTATTTCGATGTACGACCTTCAGCCCATCTCCCGACACTCGAGCTTCGGGTGTGCGACTCCACCCCCCTGGTCGACGACGCCATTCTGATCGCCGGACTGTTCCGGGCCGCGGTGGAGCGAGCCGCCCGCCAGGAGATGGCCGGACTGCCCAGGCCCCACCGGCCGGACGCCATGTATCGGGCCTCCATGTGGCGGGCAGCCCGGAGTGGGATGTCCGACACCCTTCTCGGCACCGGCAACGAGCCCGAGCCGCTCCCGGCCAGCGAAGTCCTACGCCGGTTGGTAAACGACCTCCGCCCCGAGCTCGAAGTCGCCGCCGATTGGGCCGTCGTGCAAGAGTTGACCGGGGCGACATTGGCCCGGGGAAGCTCCTGTGAGCGCCAGCGGGCCCGGTATGCGGAGCGGGGGAGTGCCGCCGACGTGGTGCAGCTGTTGGTGGACGAGACCCGGGGCAGGGGTTCGTCGACGCCGTCGAGGACGCGCTGGTCGGCCGGCTACTCCGCACCGCTCGCGGACGAGGCCGTCCACCCTGGTGGAATGCCCTATTCGTCCTACCGACCGATCTTCGAAGTGCTCGAACAGTTCGATCCGATCCGGTTGGCCGGTCGGGCCCGTCAGGTGGATGAGCAGGGCCTCACCTTCGGGGTCGGTGGTGAGCAGCGGCCGTTCCCCGTTGATCTGGTTCCCAGAGTCATCCCGGCCCACGAATGGGCGGTCTTGGCCTCGGGTCTGACCCAGCGGGCCCGGGCGCTCGAGGCCTACCTCCGCGACGTCCACGGTCCGGCAGCCATCGTCGCCGACGGTGTCATGGCCGAGGAGATCTTCACCGGCTGCGATGCCTGGCGACCCGAAGGACGACGTCTGCCGCAGGGTGTGATGCGGGCGCCCGTGATCGGATTCGATCTCGTCCGGGACAGTATCGAAGGATGGCGGGTCCTGGAGGACAATGCCCGGGTCCCCTCCGGTATCGGGTACTCCATCGCCATACGGCGTCTGATGACCCAGGTGATGCCGGAGTTCGACACCATCGTCACCAAGCGCAAGGCCGACGACGCCCTGGAGCTCATCGGCCGGACTCTTCGGGCCTGCACCCCGGTCGACGACGCCGTGGTCGCGCTGCTCTCCGAGGGGGCCGACAATTCTGGTTGGTACGAGCACCGCCTGATCGCGGAGGAGGTCGGGCTGTTGCTGGCCCAACCGAGTGAGATCGAGGTCCACGGTGATCGGGTGGTGGTCGGGGGACGACGGGTCGACGTCGTCTACCTGCGGCTCGGGTGCGAGCTCATCGACCTAACCGACGCCCGAGGACGACCGGTGGGTGAGCAGGTGCTTCGAGTGGCCCAGCAAGGCGGCGTGGTGGTGGTCAACGCTCCCGGCAACGGCATCGCCGACGACAAGGCCATGTTCTGCTTCGTCCCCGACCTCATCGCTTACTACCTGTCGGAGCGTCCGCTGCTGGCGCCGGTGCCGACCTACCGGTGCTCGGATCCCGACGAGTCCGAGGCCGTGCTCGACCGGCTGGCCGAGCTGGTGACCAAACCGGTGGGGGGCTACGGGGGAAGCGGCGTGCTCATCGGGCCGGAGGCCGCACCCGAGGAGCTGGCCCAGCGCCGGCGGGAGATCGTCGATGATCCCTCGGCCTGGGTGGCCCAGGAAGTGGTCGCTCTCTCCACCCTGCCCACGTTCGTCGACGGTCGGATGGAACCCCGGCACGTGGACCTCCGGGCGTTCGTCTACCTGACCGGCACCGGGGCGGGCGAGGCAGAACTGGCCGGTCTGGCCCTGACCAGGGTGGCGCCCGAAGGCAGCATGGTGGTCAACTCCTCGCGGGGCGGCGGCGCCAAGGACACCTGGATCCTCGTCGATCCCGACGATCTCGAGGAAGGGGCCACCCATGTGCGGACTGTGCGGTGAGCTGCGGTTCGACGGGAGATCACCCGAGGCCGATGCCCTCCAGCGGAGCTGTGCGATCATGGCCTGCCGAGGACCGGACGGGTCCGGGCTGTGGGTAAGGGGCCCGGTCGGTCTCGGCCACCGACGCCTGTCGATCATCGATCTGTCCGTGCGGGGATCGCAACCACTGGTGGACCCGGGCCTGGGCTTGACGGTCGCCTTCAACGGGTGCATCTACAACCACGTCCAACTCCGGGAAGAACTGGCCAGCCGGGGCCACACCTTCTTCTCGACCTCCGACACCGAGGTGATCGGCAAGTCCTACGCCCAATGGGGCACGGACTGCGTGTCCCACTTCCACGGCATGTTCGCTTTCGCCATCGTCGAGCACGAGACGGGACGCCTGATGCTGGCCCGGGACCGGCTCGGCATCAAGCCGCTCTACATCTCCCACCGTGACGACCGGATTCGGTTTGCCTCCACGTTGCCCGCCCTGCTCGCGGCCGGTGACGTCGACACCTCTATCGACTGCGTGGCCCTGCAGTACTACATGACGTTCCACTCGGTGGTGCCGGCGCCCCACACGATTCTCAATGGGATTCGCAAGCTGCCTCCGGGAACTGTCCGGACGGTGGAGGTCGACGGGAGTACCCGGGACATTCTCTACTGGGACCCCTCGTTCGAACGGGAGCGCCAACGCGACCAGTGGTCCGATCGAGACTGGCAAGAGGCTCTGATCACGTCGCTGCGGACGGCGGTGAAGCGCCGACAGGTGGCCGACGTACCCGTCGGCGTCCTACTCTCCGGGGGCATCGACTCCAGCCTGGTGGTCGCCCTCCTGGCCGAGGCCGGACAGCACGACCTCCAGACCTTCAGTGTCGGCTTCGACGACGCCGGTGGTGAGTCCGGGAACGAGTTCGAGTACTCCGACCTGGTGGCGGCCCACTTCGGCACGGATCACCACAAGATCAAGATCGACAGCTCCCGGCTGTTGCCCGCCATCGACAATGCCGTCGCCGCCATGAGCGAGCCCATGGTCAGCCATGACTGCGTTGCCTTCTACCTCCTGAGCGAAGAGGTGGCGTCCTACGTCAAGGTGGTCCAGTCGGGCCAGGGCGCGGACGAAGTGCTCGGCGGTTACGACTGGTACCCGCCCCTGGCTGGTGTGTCTCGAGAGGAGTCGGTGGATGCCTACTCGAGTGTCTTCTTCGACCGGAGGTTCTCCGCCCTCTCCGAGCTCCTGGAGCCCGACTGGCTTCTGGCCGACGACGCACCGACGGCATTCATCGAGGAGCAGTTCGGCCGGCCCGGCGCCGAGACGGCGGTCGACGCCGCCCTCCGCAACGACACCACGGTCATGCTGGTCGACGATCCGGTCAAGCGGGTCGACAACATGACCATGGCCTGGGGACTCGAGGCCCGCGTTCCCTTCCTCGACCATGAGTTCGTCGAGTTGGCCGGCCGCATCCCGCCGTCGCTCAAATTGGCCGACGGGGGCAAAGGAGTGCTCAAGGGGGCGGCCCGGGGCCTGGTGCCCGACGCCGTGATCGACCGAACCAAGGGATACTTTCCCGTACCGGCGATTCGTCAGCTCGAGGGCCCGTACCTCGACCGGGTCCGGGCCGCCCTGCTCGACCCGGCGGCCCAGGCTCGCGGCCTGTTCCGTCCTGACGCCGTCGAGCGCATGCTGGCCGCCCCCAACGCCACCCGGACGACCCTCGGGTCCAACGCCCTGTGGCAGTTGGGCATCATCGAGATGTGGCTGCAAGCCATGGGTCTCTGACCGTCATGGCTGGCACCGGGCCCGGAACACAGATTTCGACGACGCCGGCGATCTGGCCGCCACCCTCTCGGCCGCCTGGGGGTGTTGGGCTCCCACATTGACCCACGATGGGCGCCGCATCGCTTTCGTCAGCAATCGAAGGGGTGTCCCCGAGCTCTGGGTCGAGTCCGTCGACGGTCTCGACGAGCCTGCGGTCGTCCATGTGTCCGACGACCCGGTGCTGTCCGTCCACTGGTCGCCCGACGGCGAGTGGCTGGCCATCTCGGTGGCCGCGGGCGGAGGCGTCCGGACCGACGTCTGGGTGGCCCGACCGGACGGTTCGGAGCGCCGGCGCCTGGCTGGTCAACCCAGTCATGCCGTCATCGGGCCCTGGGCCCGTACAGGCCACCGGCTGGTGGTGACCATCCGGGACCCGGATCCCGACCGGGTCAACAGGTGCGTGCTGATCGACGCCGTCACCGGCGCAGAAGAACTGATTGCCGAGGGCGAGCTCGTCGACGTCCTCGATCTCTCGGCCGACGAGCAGTTTGCGCTCCTCCGGGACGGCCCCCGTGGCCGCCAGTTCTGCCGGCTGCTGGACCGGGCGACGAGCACGTTGCACGAGGTCCTGCCTTTTCCCGCCACCGGATCGACCGAGCTGGGAATCCTGCGCCCGCCTCCGACCACCGAGTCGGCGGCATTCGTGGCCTACGTGGTCACCGATGCCGGGCAGCCGCGCGGTGCCCTCGTGGCCGTACCCTTCGGCCCCGGGGGCGCTCGGTCCGAGGCCGGAGCCATCGCCGTACGCGACGACGCCGAGCCCGAATTCGCCGATGCCTACGACGACGGGTCACAGGTGCTGGTGGCGTGGAATGTCGAAGGCCGGACCGAACTGGAACTGCTGGATACCGCCACCGGTTCCCGCCGTCCCTATCCCGACCTCCCCGGCACGGTCCTGCGGGGCGGAGTCGTAGCCCGTGACGGCCATCGTGCCGTCCTGGCCGTAGAGGGCCCCCGTAGCCCTTCGAGGCTCTGGGAGCTCGAGCTCGACAGCGGCTTGTGGCGCAGCCTCACTCCCTCGACGGTCGACGAGGATCTACTGGTCACGCCTTCACTCGAGCGATTCGAATCCCACGACGGCCTCGGCATCACCGGTTGGTTGTACCGCCCGGAAGGAGCGGACGATTCGTCTCCCGCCGTCGTCAGTATCCATGGTGGCCCCGAGAGCCAGGAGCGGCCGGGATTCCATCCCGAGCACCAGCTGTTGGCGGCCACTGGCTTCGTCGTGCTGGCCCCGAACATCCGGGGATCGTCCGGATTCGGTCGCTCCTTCGTGCACGCCGACGACCGGTTCGGGCGGGTGGACGCCATCGCCGACGTGGCGGTCTGTTCGGCCTGGCTGGCCGACCGGGGGTTCGCCGATCCGGCCCGGATCGCTGTCACCGGTCGGTCCTACGGGGGCTACGCGGTCCTGATGGCTGCTGACCATGTTCCCCGAGGTCTTCAGCGCCGGCGTGGACATCTGCGGCATGTCCGACCTCTTGACCTTCTTCCGCGACACCGAGCCCTGGATCGCCGCCGCAGCGGTGACCAAGTACGGCGATCCCGATCAGGATGCCGACTCTCTGGAACGCCTCTCGCCCCTCCATCTACATCGATCGGATCACCGTGCCGCTTCTCGTCGTGCATGGGGAGCTCGACACCAATGTCCCGGTCAGCGAAGGCCGCCAGGTGGTGGCCGCCCTCGAGCGCTGGGCCGACGGGTCGACTATCTGGAGCTCGAAGGTGAGGGCCACGAGTACCGGAACAGGACCTCCCGAGAGCGGCTGCTGGCCACCATGACGGAGTTCCTGATCAGTGCGCTCGGTGCGGGGGCGGACGAGCGTTCAGGAGTCCTACGAGCCGGTAACTGAGCGAGGTCGGGCATCTGAGTCCCCCGACCGACGGTGCTCGAGGGCCCTCTCGACCAGCCAGGCGAACAGGCGCATCTGTTCGGGTCGATCCGGCATCTGCTCGGGATGCCACTGGACGCCCACGATCTGACTCTGCCGGTCCTCGACCGCCTCGACCGTTCCGTCCTCGGCCCAGGCGACGGGCGACAGTTGGCGACCCAGCCGATCGACTGCCTGATGATGGAGGGAGTTCGTCTCCACCCGATCCCTCCCGACGATGCGACTGAGCCGGCTCTCGGGGTCGATCCGGATCGTGTGCACGGCCTCGGTCCGGCGCTCGAGGACCAGATGGGGCTCTGGCGTGACTGACGGGAGGTGCTGCACGAGCGAGCCACCACGGGCCACATTGAGTATCTGGATTCCCCGGCAGACCGCCAGTACCGGGATCCCACGACGTTGGGCCTCCACCACCAGGAACGCCTCGACCCCGTCACGATCCGGGTCGATGCCCGCCGACTCGGGAGCCGGTTCGGCACCATATCGCTGGGGCTCCACGTCCCCCCCGCCCGTCAGCAGGAGGCCGTCGACCAGCGAAAGGACCGAGTCAAGCGAACCGGTCGGCTGGACCGGCAGGAGAATGGCAACGCCACCGGCGTCACTGATTCGGTCGGCATATTCGCGTTGAGTCCCATCGATGACCCTCGCCGCCACGGCGATACGGCCGGTCGAGATGCCGATGACCGGCGCGTCGCCAGACACTTTCGTCGCGGTGCCCCCGGACGCCAGACGGATCCTCGGACGTCGGTTGGCCAAAGCTTCCCTCGCTAGTTGGTGACGTGGCGCTGATGTCGTTGGTGTCGCTCCTTGTCTCCAGAGTAGTGGGCACGGTGGCGGTCAGGATGGCATGGCGCGAATGCGTTGCCGTTTTCTTTGGCCAGAGGTAGCAAGGTGTGTCGACGCGGGATGTCCCGGACGGGCCGGAATGAACGACCGGTTTCTCGGTCGCGTCGCCGGGGTGCCCCACCATGGTGGATCGGGACCACGCGGATTCGTCGGCCGTTGAGTGTTCTGCGGCGGGAGCACCACCGGGGAAAGTGCTTTTCGCCACCCTCGGTCGTTCCTCAGACACAGCCGAGGGCAGGAGTCACGAGCCTGGAAGAGAAATCACCAGCGATAGAACCGGTGCGTACCAGCCGATTCGCCCCTTCCGACGACGAACCCCACCAGCCACAGGACAAACAGGACTGCCGCCGCGATCCACAAGATGTGGATAGCAAAACCCAGCCCGGCGAATATCAAAACCAGCACGAGCGCAATCAAGATGACCATTGCTCGGTGACCTCGCTTCCTAGTAACTGGAGTCTTGACGAGTTACGACATTTCCCCGGCCGTCATCAACCACCGTTCGATGATGGCGGAAGTTCGAGCCGATGAGCCCAACCAGAGACAGTGCCGCGCCGACCGCACCCACGATCATCAAAATAATGCCCACCGTGTGGATGTCGAATCCATGCTGCTCAGTGTTGGTGGTGACTGCAAAATTCAGTACCGCTCCAACGGCAAAGGCAATGATGCTCGCTACGAGTCCACTGGCCATCTGCTTCTCACCCTTCGATAGATCAGTTTTCCGGTCAATCGCTGCCTCAAACGTCTACCCGGTTCGGGGAGAATAAAACTTATTTATTCGTTTGTGGCTGCCCCGGATGATGAACCTTCGGGGCTGGCTCAGGCTGGGAGTCTCCCACCAGTACTTCCTCAATGGTCGCGACCTCCACATCGATGAAAAGACCGTGGTCCTTAGCTTGTTGTTCGGTGTCCCCAATGTGCGGAATACCCATGAAATACCCGAACAGGTCACTTTCAAAACAGGACCCGTATATGCGATTTCGGCAGATCCGCCTGTTTGATTCACGGCCCCCTGGGTAGGTCGCCGCTATGACAGTCCCAACGAGGCGTGCGAGTACACATCCGCCTGAGCCCCCGCCGGAGGCGGGCCAGGCGACCGAGCCCGGATACCGCCCTGATCCCGAAGATCTGCCGCCCGATCAGCCGGCTGCGACACTTGACGCCGACGAGGAACTCGACCGGGAGATGGCCGACTCCTTTCCCGCCAGTGACCCGCCATCATCCTGGGCCGGCCCGGAAGACCCGAAATGAGCCGGAGGGCCCGCAGTGAGCAGTGCCTGGTCGGAAACGCGCCGGGTCAGAGGACTCCGAGTGGGCGGACGTGGCTCCAGGGCCCAACGACATCCCCAGGATGAGCGCGAGGCGACCGGCACCCCCGAGGAATAGTGAGTAGGACCAGGTGGATCTACTCAGCGCATTTGCCCAGCCGACTTCGTCCCTGATTCGGCCGCCTCGTCCGTCGAGGTGGGTCGGGAGCGGGACAACCAGCGGTGTCGCAGGCGACTGCTAGAACCTGGTCATGCCAACGAGCTCGGGCAAGAGCGCAAGGCCGAGTCGACCCAAGACCGGCAGCATTGCGAATCCGGTGGCGACTTGCAATTCCAAGTACCCGCACAGTCGGGCCAGATGCTCTCTACCCGTCCACCACGATGGGAGCCACTGCTCAGGCTCTCACGGGGTGGTCTGGGTAAACGCTGAAGGCCTCGCGCTCCGTAAGGGCACGAAGGTGAAATACGGCAGGCGGGCTGACGCTGTCGTGGCATCCGTCGATCGACCCGGCACCCCCAACCGTTCGGCGATTTTGCTGCTGAGTTCGGGCAAAGAGCAGCGGATTATCCTGCGTACCGCTCCTGTGCGGGCTTCGTCGAGTGACGTCCAGGCCCGGGAAGGTACCGAGTTCCGCCTTTGTGCGGGTTGCGGGGAGGCGGTCATCGCCGATGAAGGGTCTGAGTCCCCACTGGGCGATCGGCACTGAGCGGGGCGGTAGCCAGTTCTTCTGCGAACGGGGAACCGGTTCACCGGGTTGCCACATCGACGGCCGGGTAGAGCATGAACATGACTAACACCCCGAAGTCCGTCCCGACCGACCGGCCCATCGGTGCCGCTGCTTTCTCGGAAGCTCAATTGGCTGAACTGGAAAATGAACGGTCAAAGAGAGAATCGATCCCATCCGAGGAGAACGTGGACTCCGGCGATGAGTCCAGCGGCTCCGGACCCTTCCCAGGTATCCGATCCGTCCGTTCAGGGACCGGACATCGTCAAGGCTGACGAGCCGTACTGAGGAAGAGCTGATCTGAAAAGGTGAAACGGGGTCGGAGCACCGTCAACCAACGACCGGCTCACCTTTTGGCTGAAGCCTTCTTCTTGGCTTTGGCCTTCTCTTTGGCTTTGCCGCCTTTGAAGAGGTCGTGCCAATCTTTGGCCGAAATCTCCACGTCGTATTTCTTGGCCGCAGACCGAATCCGCTTCCAGGCCTTGTCCCGCTCGGCATCAGTCACGCCTTCGACCTGGTCGAATCGAGCAATGGCGTTTCTGACGTGACGGGCATCGCTCAACGGCTCCTTCCGCTCGTCTTCGAACGCAAACGTCGTCTTCGGCAGGCTGTTCTTTTCGGCGGTGCTCAGCCCCTTGGCCTTCTTCTTGGTTGGCTTTGCGTGGGTCCCTTCGCTCTGGGCGGTTCGGGCCTTCTCAATGTTCTTTCGAGCTGCCTGTTTCTGTTTGGCGGTAGCCATGGTCACCATCCTCCGTCCTTGGTCTGGAGCCGTCTGTGGTACTACCCACCAGGTGGGCTGCTAACCGCGGCGACGGAACGGCGCCCACCCCTCGGGTCGCTACCTTGTGGCTCGGCTCAGGCCTGCACCGAGCTCGCATCGGGCCGAACATCCCTTGCCCCGTCGCCTTCGGGTAATCCCCGGGGCCTTGCAATCGGATCGACGGAGGCGGGGCATCCACAGCGCCTTACTGCCGCTCGTCGCTTCACCCGGGAGGTCGAGGGTCAGGCCGTCTTCTTGGCCGTTTTCTTGACCGGAGCGGCCTTCGTGGTGGTGGCCCGAACCTGCTTCTTGGCGGTCTTCTTGACCGGAGCGGCCTTCGTGGTGGTGGCCCGAACCTGCTTCTTGGCCGTCTTCTTGACCGGAGCGGACTTCGTGGTGGTGGCCCGAACCTGCTTCTTGGCGGCCTTCTTGGCCGGGGCGACCTTGTTGGCCGCTGCCCGGACCTGCTTCCTTCCGGCCTTCTTCGCCGTCTCGGCCTTCTTGGCCGCCGCCTGGACCTGCTGCTTGCCTACCTGTTTCGCCGTCTCGGCCTTCTTGGCCGCCGCCCGAACCTGCTTCTTGGCGGCTCTCTTCGCCGCACCGGCTTTTTTGGCGCCGACCCCGCGGGCAACCTTCGCTTGTTTGGCTATCCGTTCCGCAGGTTCGGAGGTGGCGACGGTGTCCACGGCCTTGTTGAGCCCTTGCTTTACCTTCTGGCCTGCGGCCGCGGTCGCCGTCTCGAGGGTGTCGACCGTTTCCTCGATCATCTTGGCCGCTCGGCTTTTCTTGGGGGGCATCGGCAAATCCTACTCCTCTGCGGGCCAGTCAAACCGGCGAAGGTCGCCGGCTTCTTGTCCGCCTAATCATTGGAGAGTACGCCTGCGGCGCGCTCGGTACCGAACGTCAATAGAGGCTCGACTGCGTCAAGCCCAGCCTGTACGACACCTTGAGCCAGCGGTTCCAACTGATGTGCCGCCTGGGTGGCCGCCGATGCGGCTTGATGGAGCGCATCGTTGGCCGACCCACCGGAGAAACGTGCGGCGTCAGATGCTGCTCCCTGGACCCGGCGGAGACTCTTCTGCACCGCCGGGTTGGCAATCTGAGCTGCGGCCGCGCCCGCGGTTGCCAGTTTGTGGGCTGTGCCGGTCCCAGTCGCGTTCGCCCGCTGTCCGGCCCGGCGAGCCGCGACCTTCCCGTCTCGGAGCTTGCGCCCTCCCGCCTTCTTGGCGTCGGAGGCAGTCGCCTTCGCCTTGCCTCCGGCTCCGTGTGCTTTGGCGGTGCTCGCCGCCCTCCCCAGGGCGAGTGCCGTTTCCAGCTGGCGGCCCTTTCTTCGGGCCCGCCATCCGAGGGAGGGCTCTCCCTCGGTGTCTACTGCCGCCAATATGAGCCCGCCGAGTAGACCCAGGTTCTTGAAGAAGTGGATTTGCTGCTGCGACCGAGAAGTCTCATCCGTCTCTTCCCAGAATCGGTGACCGGCCAGTGTCGTAGGGATGATCGATCCGCACAAGGCCAGGGAGGCGATACGTCGGAATTTGCCCGTGGCCAGGAGCAACCCGGCGCCGACCTGAACGGCCCCGTTTATGCGCACCAGCGTGACGGGGTCGTTCGGAATGAACTCCACCTGTTCGCTGAGGCGCCCGGTGACGGGCTCCGCCTTCTTGACCTTGCTGTCTGGATGTCGAAGGGCGTCCATCCCGCCAGCCACGAAGATCGAAGCGAGCAGGGGACGGGCGATACGTCGGGATATGGCCATGGACGCGTTCTACCCAGTTCTGACGGCACTACCCATCGCACCCCGAACGGTCTGGGACCTCGGCCGCCAGCCAAAACTCTGGGCCTCGGGTGCGATTCGCCTTTTCAGTGGCTCCCCCAGGGTCTGTCTCAGCGCCGTCCGGTTCGGTCGGGCCGGATCCGGCCCCGTTGTGTTCATCCCTGAGTGGGCAGTCACTCGCCGATAGCCCGGAGGAGACCCTGGTAGGTCTGATCCAGATCCCCATCGACGACGACGACCCGGCGGGTGGTCGGGCGGGAAGTGACGACGTCCTCCAACCGGCCGCACATCTCGGCCAGTGCCTCGGGACCTCCAGCCCGATCGAGCAGGATGGCCGCCTCCTCGTGCTCCGGACGGCTCCCGCCTCCGGTACGTTCGCGAAATCGCCCCGCGGCTTCGGCGATGGTGGTGACCAGCACCACTTCGACGAACGGGACCCCGATGGCGGTAGCCAACTGATCCAAGGCCTCTACGAACTCGAGCCGCCCGAGAAACTGGCACACGAGCACGTCGTATCCGGCCTCGAGGTGGGTCCGGGCCATGGCACGAGCAAGGTCCCTCGAAGCGAGCCCCGACACGGCCGGCTGGTCAAGGGAACGACCGAGCATCGAACGGATGGCGTCGATGTCCAGCGCCAGAGCGAGCTGGTGATCGTCGAGATATCGACGTCCGAGCGTCGACTTGCCGCTACCGGGGAGTCCGTTGACGAGGATCAGCCGCGGCACAGGCATACGGTACTCAGCCGCGATTACCCACGTGAGGACGGACCGGTGGGCTCCCCGAACGAGACAGGCCCTTCGCCTCGGTGCCTCTCGGGTCCGGGTGCCAGACTGAGGAGATGGTGCGAGAAGGACCGTTCTGGGATGCGATGGACGGCAAAGCGGAACTTCCTCCCGCCGCGGCCACGCTCGGCTGGGAGCTGGTCGGGATCGACCCTGAGGCGGGGACGATCGAGGTTGCCTTCGTCGCCACCGACCGGTTCCTCAATCCGGTCGGCGTGGTCCAGGGTGGCTTCTTGGCCGCCATGCTCGATGACACGCTGGGACCGGCACTGGTGGCGACGCTCGAGTCCCATCAGTTCGCTCCCACCACCGACCTGCACGTCCAGTTCTTGGCCCCGGCCCGCCCCGGTCGCCTGATCGGGCGGGGCAGGATCGTCAGGCGCCGACGTGGCATCGCCTTTTTGGCCGGGGAGCTGGTCGACGACACGGGGGCGATCGTGGCGGTGGCTACCGCCACGGCCATCATCCGATCCCTGAGCAAAGAGGCCACACCGAGCAGACCGGACCAACAGCCCTAGCGTTGCCATGGGCACGACCGTGGCTGGCGGCTCCACGAGCCGCCCATCGGGCCGCTGCGCGGTCAGCGGCCTCGCCAAGCGGGTGCTCGCTTCTCCAGAAAGGCGAGGGCTCCTTCTTTGGCGTCCTCGCTGGCAAACACCTGGGTCTGCAGATCCCCAAGGCGCTCCGCGGCACGGCTCGCATCGGCAACCCCGAGCCGGACGAGCTCCTTGGCGGCAGCCACGCCGAGGGGGCCATTGGCCGCAATTCGATCGGCGTAGGAAATGGCGGTGGCGAGAACTTGATCGGGGGCGACGACAGCGTTGACCAGTCCGAGTTCGTATGCCCTCCCGGCATCGATGCTGTCGCCGGTGAGCACCATCTCGAGGGCGACGCTGAGGGGGATCCTCGTCCCCACCTGGGTGCCACCTCCGGCCGGGAACAGACCCCGTTTCACCTCGGGAAGGCCGAATTTCGCCTCCGAGCTCGCCACGATCACATCGCAACCCAACAGGAGCTCGAAGCCGCCTGCCACCGCCGTGGCGTTGGCCGCCCCGACAACGGGTACTCCGATGTCTCCCCGGAGGAGTCGGTAGAATGCTTGGGCGGCCTGGTCGTCGCCCGGAACCATCTCCCGTCCGTCGCTGAACTGCTGCATGTCCATGCCGGCGCAGAAAGCCCGATCGCCCGTACCAGTCAGGACGACCACACGGATCGCCTGGTCGTTCTCGCCGTCGAGCAACGCCGATCCGATGGCGGCCATCAGCGAGGGACTGAGGGCGTTGCGGGCCGCCGGCCGATTGAGTCGCGCCACGAGCACCGACCCCCGGCGTTCGCGGCACCGAGTTCGTCGTCGTCGGTCACTACTTGTAGTCCGTCGTTTCTGCCAGCTCGGCTGCGCCCTTCATCAGATCGACCACGATCGGGCCGAAGGCCGTGAGCTTCTCGTCGCCATCGGCTCGCTGGAATCCCTGCTCCAACACGATGGCCAGCTTCCATTTGGCCAAGATCAGGTAGTAATCGATGTCGTCGACCTGGCGCCCCGACACCTCGGCGTAGTGGTCAAGGACCTGGGCACGGGTCGGCATGCCGGTCATGTCGACATAACTCGAGGTCGCGGCCTCCGGTGCCCGGGTATCCTCGGGCCAACCCTGGACCATCCAGGCCAGATCGAGCTTGGGATCGCCAACCGTGCCCATCTCCCAGTCGACGATTGCAGCCAGCCGGGCCGGCGGTCCGTCGCGGTACATGACGTTGGCGAACTGGTAGTCGCCGTGCATCAGGCCCGGGATGTAGTCGAGAGGTCGATGCTGGCGCAGCCAGGTGGCGGCGACGTCCATGCCTGGGAGTTCGCGGCCCTTGATCCGCTCGAAGAAGGTCGTCCAGCGGTCGACCTGACGTTCATGGAATCCGTCGGGGTGGCCCAGATCGTCCAGGCCCTTGGCCCTCCAGTCGACTCTCGACAGCAGGGCAATCCCTTCGGCCAGCTGGTAGGCCAGGCCCTGGCGGGCCTCGAGGTCGGTGTCGAACGGCTCCGGCCATCTGGTCGACGCCCATGGGTGACCATCCGTCGACGAAACCCATGAGGTAGAAGGCGCGTCCCAGGACCGACTGGTCGACGCACATCGCCACCGCCCGGGTGTGGGGCACATCGGTCCCATCGAGTGCCTCGATGATGCGCCATTCGCGGAAGATACCGTCGTCACGGCTGGTCGGTGCTGTTGGCGGAGGGATCCGCATGGCGCAATGGAGGTCGCCCCGCCTGATCTCATAGATCTCGTTCTGCGACCCCCCGGAAACGTATCGGTGTTCGATGGGTTTTCCGGTGCCCGGCAGATCCGCTCGGTCCATCCAGGTGGCAAGCCGTTCGACGTCCATCACCAATTCCCCTCACTCTGCTCGGGCCCATTGATACACCCGGATCCACGGCCGCGCACGTCTTGGACGAGTGCCCGCCGCGGGGTTGGTTGTGCCACCGACCCTTCCTTCCCCTGCGCCGAGCCGGTACTAGGCATCGACTGATGCCGGATCGATCCGGTCGATTGTTCGCTCGATGAACGAGCGGGTGGTGTCGTGGCCGGCGGTTACGCCGAGAGCGTCTTCCAGGGCGAAGACCTGGGTCAGACCCGTCATCATGAGTAGGGCGACGATCGGTGGGAGCTGGTCGTCGGTGACGCCGAGCTCGTGGAGGGCGGTGGTCACGGCTTCCAGCTGAGCGGCCCGGAAGCGCTCGGCGTATCGAGCGATTTCGGTGCGGATTGCCTTCCGGTGATTGGCCAGGGCCACGAACTCGATGTTGAATCTGGCCCCACGGAGGTCAGCGTTCAGTTGCCAGAGCGTCCTCAGCGATGCGTCGGCGGCGATGGCCCGTTCGACCCGCGCCACATTCTCCTCGGCTCGTCGCCGGAACACCTCCAAGAAGAGGTCGTCCATGGTCCGGAAGTAGTAGTGGACGAGCTGCGGTTTGAGACCGGCCCTCGCCGCCACCCGGCGCGAGGTGACGGCGGCATATCCATCCTCGAGCAGCAGTAGCTCGGCCGCATCGAGCAGCTGGGCGCGGTCTTGGAGTCGACGGCACCGATGCGGCGGGGCGAGGAGGCGGGCGTCACGGCGATACCTTGCCACACCGGCGGGACCGGTGCTAAGCAGTTGCTCAGTTTTGCTGTGCAAGTGCGCAGCACTGGTACGAAAGAGAGACCGGGCATGGGCGATTGGCAGACGACCGACTTCTTCTTCGACGAGTCGTTGGTCGAGGATCCTTACCAGTATTTCGAGGAGCTGCGGTCGCAATGCCCGGTACTCGAGCTCCCCCATCTCGGGGTGGTGGCGGTGACCGGCTACGACGAGACGAGCGAGGTGTACCGGGACAACGAGACCTTCTCATCGTGCAACTCGGTCATCGGGCCGTTCGCCACCTTTCCGGTGCCGCTCGAGGGCGACGACGTCAGCGACATAGTGGATGGCAACCGGGATCAACTGCCCATGCACGAGCACATGGTGACCATGGACCCGCCCGACCACACACGGGAGCGGGCCCTGCTCATGCGGCTGATCACCCCGAAGCGCTTGAGGGACAACGAGGCGTTCATCTGGCGCCTCGCCGACGAGCAGCTCGACGAATTCCTCGGCAACGGTCGGTGCGAGTTCATCAGTGAGTACACCCAGCCCTTCGCCATGTTGGTGGTCGCCGATCTGCTCGGCGTTCCCGAGGAGGACCACCGACGCTTCCGTGAGGGCTTCGGACTGAGCGCCTCCCCGGGCAAGGTGGGCGCCGGCCAGGCCAGCAGCCCGGGAGAGAACCCGCTGGCCTGGCTGGACGAGTGGTTCAGCGACTACATCGAGGATCGGCGGCGTCGGCCCCGCCAGGACGTGCTGACCGACCTGGCGCTGGCCACCTATCCGGATGGCACGACGCCGGAGGTCACCTCGGTGGTCCGCACGGCGACGTTCTTGTTCGCCGCCGGACAGGAGACGTCCGCCCGCCTGTTGGCGTCAGCCCTGAAGCACCTGGCCGAGCACCCGGAGTTGCAGGACGAGCTGCGGGCCGACCGCGACCGGATCCCCGACTTCCTCGAAGAGGTGCTGCGGGTCGAGAGCCCGGTGAAAGCCGACTTCCGCCTGGCCCGTCGCACGACATCGGTTGGAGGCGTCGAGATCGCCGCCGGCACACCGGTCATGCTGCTCAACGGAGCCGCCAACCGTGACCCGCGGCATTTCGAGTGCCCCGCCGAGTTCCGCGCCGACCGCCCCAACGCCCAGTCCCACGTGGCCTTCGGACGGGGGGCCCACTCCTGTCCGGGCGGTCCGTTGGCCCGGGCCGAGGGTCGGGTGAGTATCGAACGCATTCTCGACCGCACCCGGGACATCCGCCTGTCCGAGGAGCACCATGGGCCTCCAGCCGCCCGGCGCTTCCAGTACGAACCGACCTGGATCCTCCGGGGACTCTCCAAGCTCTACCTCGAGTTCGACGCGGCGGAGGCCACCAAGTGAGCCGCGTGGCCGTGGTCACCGGAGGGGCGTCGGGCATCGGACTCGGCGTCGCCCGTGGGTTCGCCAATGATGGTCATCGCGTCGCTATTTTGGACAGCAACGGGGTCGCGGCCGAGGCCGCGGCCGCTGACTTGCAGAGCCAGGGCGCCACGGCCATTGCCGTCGACGTCGACGTGGCCGATCGGCTGTCGGTCGGCGCCGGATTCGACCGGGTCCGGACGGAGCTCGGCCCGGTCGAGATTCTCGTCACCAGCGCCGGGATCGAAGCCTTCACCCCGGTCCTCGACATCTCCGGCGACCTGTGGGACCGGATCATCGGAGTCAATCTCACCGGGACGTTCACCTGCGTCCAGACTGCCCTCCCCGACATGCTCGGCGCCGGGTGGGGGCGAATCGTCACCATCTCCTCATCGAGTGCCCAGTCGGGCGCGCCCAACATGGCCCACTATGTGGCATCCAAAGGTGGAGTCATCGGGCTCACCAAGGCGTTGGCGGTCGACCTGGCCCGACTTGGTATCACCGTCAACACCATCCCCCCCAGCCTGGTGGATACCCCGATGGTCCAGAAGGCGGAAGCCGCGGGCGACTTCCCTGGCGTCGATGTGGTCGGGCCCATGGTCCCGGTCGGACGGGCGGGAACGCCGGCGGATATCGCGGCGGCGTGCTCGTTCCTGTGCTCAGAAGAAGGCAGCTACATCACCGGTCAGGTGATCGGCGTCAACGGCGGCATGTACATCTGAACGGGTCCGCGATGGTCGGAGCCTTCAACCGATGACACGCAGTGGGTACGAGAACGCCGCCACCGCCAGGATCTCCTCCCGGTCGTCTTCGAGGATGAACCCTGCCTCAATGGCGGAGTCGAGCGAGCTCTCGAACCGCTTCAGGTATTCGGCCTTACCTTCGGGATACAGCTCGGCCAGCACGTCCTCACTGAAGGGCTCCGTGCGACCGAAGAGCATGGCGAAGGACCCGCCGCTCTGGCCGAGCCCCGACATGACCGCCGTCGGCACCTCCACCCACGGAGTCCGAACTCCACCGATGGCAAGGCCGTACTCGTCCAGACGGAATCCCGTCCCTCCTTCGTCGATGGCCAACCGGGGTGCCCGCGGGGGCGGCTCGCCGCCGGTTGCCCACCGGGTCAGATGGGCCAACGCGGCCTGCGCCACGTAGTGCTGTTGGGGACCCGAGTTGATCGGCGTGTCGGTGTTCTCGATCAACAGGTTGGTGGTCGGGAGCAATAGCTCGGCCATGCGTTCTGGATCGAGGGTCCCGTCGTCATGGCGACCGGCGCCGACCGTGTATGTGTCGGCGTGGGCGGCACCGGCTATCTCCCAGATTCGAAGGTTCTCGGCGTCCGGTTGTTCGG
Organism: uncultured Acidimicrobiales bacterium; assembly: GCA_963747825.1. Classification (GTDB taxonomy): domain Bacteria; phylum Actinomycetota; class Acidimicrobiia; order Acidimicrobiales; family RAAP-2; genus Bog-756. The sequence continues at coordinate 352,370 of CAVVGQ010000007.1, read as the reverse complement.
CCCGGCTGGCCCCGAGCAGGATGACGTCAGTCTCACTCTGCAGCACCAGCACCGGCACCCGTACGTCCTGGCGGATGCGCTCACCCCTGGCTGAGATGGCACGGCGAGTCCCCTCGAACCCCTGATCTCGAGAGGAGGCGAATTCTCCGTCGATCGACACGCCCACCCCGGGCCGACCGTGCACGAAGAAGCCGTCAAAGAGCCGGGCGTGCGGATCGATGGCGTTGATGTACGTGACTAGGCCGGCGGCCGATTGCGACTCGCCCGCCGCGATCAGGCAGTCGGCCACCAGCCCGCGCAGAGGATTCTCGTCGCCCGGTATCCGGGCCAGCGCGCCGACCTGGGTGAAGATGTCGAAGGACCAGGCGTCACCGGGGTGCTCGAGTCCGCCGTAACGCTCCGGAGCCAGGAGCTTCAGGTGAATGCTTTCGGCGAACCCCCCACCGTCGATGCCCACCTTCTGAACGGAGACGCCGATCCAGGCATGTCCCTGGGCAGCCAGGTGGCGGTGGAAGAATCCCCAGTCGGGGGCGGCGTCGATACCGGCCGACACGTTGTGCCACTCCACCACGACCGTGCCGCTGAACCGGTCCGGTTCGAGAGGTCTTCGCACCACGAACCGGGTCCGGAAAGGAGCCTCGGCGCCACCGACCACGTCCCAATGACCGTCCTGGCCCCGGTCGCCCTCCAGTACGTACGAGCTTGCGGTCCCTTCCACGCTGAACTCGGTCTCCCCGTATCCGAGGGCGGCGAGATCGTAATCACGCATGACGTCAGGAGCGACGCCGGGGATTTCCTTGAACGTTGCCCGCTGTGTGTTGGTCACTGTCTTCCTCCGGACCGAATCACCGTGAGCCCGACTCTAGTGAGGGATGCACCCTCGAGCCGGCTCAACCCATCTGAGACCAACTGTCACCGGGCACCTCGACGTTGATGATCTCCGGTGCGGCGGCAAGGAGGCGGGGCATCTGCTCCATGGCCGCCTTGAAGTGGACCGACTCGACATGGGCGTCTCCCGACTCCCGATCGCGGAAGACCTCGATCAGGATCCACAGATTGGGATCTTCCGCACTCCGGTACCAATCGAAAGAGATGTTCCCCGGTTCTGCTCGGGTAGCCGTCGTGAACTCCTCCACCAGGGTGGGGAAGTCATCCGCGTACTTGGCACGCACCGGTTGCTTGACGATGACGACGATCATCGAAACCTCCTCTGTCGGGGACTAGGCAACACAAACACGGAATCGCTACTACTCACTCGTCGAGCAGATCGGGTTGGACCCTGACGATCCACTCATAGAGCGGCTGGAACGCCCGCCATCCCGCCATCGGTGGCCCGACCTGGGGGGCGGTCTTCTCCGCTTGTTGGCGATCGATGAGCACGGGCGTGCCGGCCGCTTCGGCCAGCAACTGCGCCTGGCAGGTGCGCTCCATCGTGATGAACCACCACGCCGCTTCGTCGACCGACGTCTGCCCGACGGTCAAAAGGCCGTGGTTGGACAGGATGACAGCCTTGTTCGGGCCCAGGGCATGAGCGATGCGCTTGCCCTCCTCCAGCTCGAGCACCGCTCCGGTGTAGTCGTCGAACACCGCATGATCGCCATAGAAGGCGCACGAGTCCTGGGTCAGGGGATCGAGTGGTCGCCGCAAAGACGACCACGCCTTGCCGTGCACCGAGTGGGCGTGGGCGGCCGCCACGACGTCCGGGCGGGCGGCATGGATCTGAGAGTGGATGGCGAAGGCGGCCGCGTTGACCGGCCAGTTGCCGTCCACGACGTCACCCTGGTCGTTGACGAGGATGAGGTCCCTGACCCGGATGAGCTTGAAGTTCATCCCCAGTGGGTTGACCCAGAAGTGGTCGAGGAGCTCGGGATCCCGTGCCGTGATGTGACCAGCGAGCCCCTCGTCGAATCCGTACTGACCGAACAACCGGAGGGCGGCAGCCAGGCGCTGCTTGCGGTGCCTGCGCTCGTCTTCTAGGTGTTCGATCTCGGGAACTGCACCGGAACACGATCTGATGTCATGACCGGCTCCTGGTGCGGGGTGGGGCCGCCGGGAGCAGCCCGGAGCAGGCGGGGTACGACCCGACGGGCGAAATGGTCTTGGCCATCACCTGGTCGGCGTCCCGGCCGCCGGTGTGACTTCCAGGTACAACCGGGTCAAGCCGCGGAGAATGTAGGTCGGCATGTACTGGTAGCGGCGGGCGTCGGGGGGACCGTGGTGCGTCTCCGAGATGCCGATATGCGTCGTGCGGTCGAGGAGCCGCTCGATGCTCACCCGCGCTTCCATGCGGGCCAGCGACCCACCGGGGCAACTGTGGACCCCACGTCCGAAGGCGAGGTGCTCGCGGGAATTGTCGCGATCGACCCGGAACTCGGTTGGGTCATCGAAGTGACTGGGATCGCGGTTGGCGGCACCGTTCAGCACCATCAACGTCTCGCCGGCGGGGATGTCGACCCCTCCGACGGACGTCGACCGGCGGGCCAGCCGAAAGTCCCCTTTCACCGGGGCCTCGATCCGGAGCGTCTCCTCGACGAAGTTGGGGATGAGGTCGCGTCGTTCTCGCAGAATCTGCTGCAGCTGTGGTCGTTCCCCGATGAGCTGTAGGGCAGTGCCGAGCAGCCGAACCGTCGTCTCCTGCCCGGCGGCGAAGACGTTGGCGGCGACGCGGACGACATCGATGACCTCGGGCAACGAGCCGTCGGGGAACGTGGTGGTGGCCAAGGCCGTGAGCACGTCCTGGCGGGGCTGGCGCCGGCGGTCCTCGATGTAGCCGCTGAAGCGGTCGTAGAGCCACTCCAGCGGGCTGTGCGACAAGCTGTCCTTGGTGCTTCCGACCGCGCCGCTGTTGGGCCGCCGGGCCAATGCCTCCCGGAACTCCTCGTGTTCCTCCTCCGGTACCCCCAGGAGATCGGCGATGACGAAGAGCGTGAACGGATTGGCATAACCGCTGATGAGCTCGCATTCGCCCGCCCCCATGAACTCGTCGATCTGGCGGTCGGCCAGGCGCCAGACGAACTCCTCGTTCTCCTTCAGTCGCTTGGGCGTGAGTTGCCGCATGACCAGGTGTCTGTGGTCACGGTGGGCGGGCGGGTCCATCGTGGTGAGCTGGTCGCTGAAGGGCAGCTCGTGGCGGTGCTCGTCGATCAGGTCGCTCACGTCATCGCGGCCGGCCAGCGGCACCGGAAAACCGGGAAACGGCCCGGTCACCGAGTTGCACGACGAGAACGTGTCGGTGTCGGTGTACACCGCGCACGCCTCGTCGTACCCGGTGACCATGTAGACGCCCTGCTGGGGCTCGCGGTGCACCGGACACTGCGTCCGCAGCCAGTCGAAGTACGGGTACGGATCGGCGACGAGTTCGTTGCCGCGGAAGAAGTCGATGGTGTCGTAGTCGAAGATGGCGTCGTCGCTCATGGGTTCCCTTTGTGTCTCGAGTGGTCCGTTACGAACGTGGCGGCGCGATGGTGGAACCGCCACGTGCCGTCGTCGTTGTGGAGGACATCGTGGTACCGGCCCACCAGCTGGATGGCCCAGCCCGATTCGTCCAACAGGAGGAAGACCACGTCGCTGATGGCAGTGGCCTCGGTGTCGCTCCACTCGGGGACGACGGTGTTGAGGACCAGGTGGCGCTGGGGTCGCTTCGGTTCCCACTTGGAGTAGGCGTGGCGGAGGGCGTCACGGCCGGTATGGGTGCCCAGGCCCGGGATCTCGATGATGCCGTCGGGACAGAAGGTGGCGACCACGTCGTCGGTCCGACCGTCGTCCAGGGCCTGGGTGTAGACAGCCAGGGCGGCGCGGACTCCATCGGTGACCTCGGCGTGGGTCATCTTGGTGTCCATCCGGTCAGCCTTCCCGAAGTAGCTGCGGTTTCGTTCACGATCAGGATCTGCTCTCAGAGACCAATGTCAGCCACGGGGCTCTCGAGGGGATTCACGTTGACCGCATGCAGGGCCGGTAGCAACTTTTCGTAGGGAAGGCCGGCGAGGAAGCCGTCGAGGGTTCGTTCGAAGTTGGCGATCCCTCCCTCGGCCCGTTCGGACAGGCGCATGTACTCGAATCCTCTTGCATGCAGGCCCCGTTGCTGTCTCGGGAGGTTCGAGAAGTCCTGGGCGGGGATGGGCGGCCACCGAGGGTCGTCGCACTCCCACAGTTCTGGCGGTGTGGGCTTGGCCGGCTCGCTCCCCTCGGGAAACCTCGTGAGCGACCAGATCTCCATCAGCGTCTCCTCCGGCCCTAGCGGACGGAAACGGTAGGAGGAGGCGCTGCTGTACATGGGCAGGATGAAGTACTGCGGGAAGCAGTAACCCATGGGCTCATTCAGCCCGGATGCATCGAGATCGTTGAGGTCGGGGATCTCAGAGCCCCGTTGGCGGTGCCAGCGGACGACGGCATCGTTGAGGGTTCGGTTCCAGACGGACATGGCCAGCTCCGGGTCGGCCGGCAGTTCGATGTCCGCCAGTCCCTCGGCCACCCGGACGTCGTTGGCGTGGACCATCCCGGCCATGCCCTCGCTCATGGTTCGCAGATAGTGGATCTCGGCTTCGATGAGTGCTCGAGGATCGGAAGCCGTGCCCCGACGTGGCATCCTCCCGGGAATGACGAGTTGAGGATGGGTCTGTATCACGTGGTACTGCTCCATGAACGCCTCTTCGGCGAGCTTCCAGTTCACGGGGAGACGGCATGCGTACCACCACTCGGCCCTCATCGACTCGACCTTCCAGGCGTCGAAGATGGTGGCGAAGGGCTCGATGCACTGCCGCAACGGCGGCGCATCGCCGTCGAGGTTGATCCACGCGCACCCGCCCCACATTTCGCACCGCACCGGCGTGAGATCGAGATCCTCGGGAACCAGGTTGTGCTCGGCGAACGTCTTCGACTGGGTCACGAAGGTGTTCTTGCCGTCCGGGCCGTAGCACCACCCGTGGAACGGGCAGGTGAACCCGTTTTCACACGTCCCCGTGCCTTCGACGAGTCTGACGCCACGATGGCGGCAGGTGTTCTGGAACGCCCTCACGCCCAGGTCGCCGGTGCGGACGACGACGATCGACTGATCGAAGATCTGGTACTCGGCGAAATCGTCCGGCTGGGGGATCTCTTCGAGCCTGCACGCCATCTGCCAGACCCGCGGCCACAACAGATCGACCTCCATCTGGTAGAAGTCCGGATCGAAATAGCGTTGCTTGGGAGCCCGGTCCGGGAACTCCATGGCGTAGGGCACCGGGAGTGCCGACCATCGCCGATCCACGATCGCCACGCGGTCCCCCTTTCCTGTCGGCGTGCGTTTTGCAGAGTGTATACTCACCGGTCGACCGGTCGGTACAAGTTTTCCACCGGCACCCAGGAGCGCATGGAGTGCACGCCGACGACCCGCAATACACTCCTTGATGGACTGACCGCCGTCGGAGGCACATGACATCCCCGGAACCCGCCAAGGACAACAGCCCGAGCCGGGTAGAGGCGGACATCGACGTGCTGGTGATCGGCGCCGGTATCACCGGCATCTACCAGCTCTACCGGGCCGGCGAGGTCGGGTTCTCGGCCATGCTGCTCGAGGCGGGTGACGGACTGGGAGGCACCTGGTACTGGAACCGGTACCCGGGGGCGCGGTTCGACTCGGAGAGCTACACCTACGGCTACCTGTTCTCCCGGGAACTGTTCGAGGAGTGGGAGTGGCGCGAGCACTTCGCCCAACAGCCCGAGATCGAGCGGTACCTCAATCATGTGGTGGACCGGTTCGACCTTCGGCGCCATATGCGATTCGGGGCCACCGTCACCTCGGCCGTGTACAGCGAGTCGTCAGGGCGGTGGACGGTGACAACGGCCGGCGGCTCCGAGTACCGGACGACGTTCCTGGTCGCCGCCACCGGCATCCTGTCGGTGCCGTACTTCCCGGACGTACCCGGGCGCGAGACATTTCGAGGTGAGTCGTACCACACCGGCCGATGGCCGACGACGCCGGTGGACTTCGCCGACAAGCGGGTCGCCGTCGTCGGCACCGGATCGAGCGGTGTGCAGGTGATCCCGGCCGTGGCTGACGAGGTGGCCTCCCTGACGGTGTACCAACGCACCGCCAACTGGTGCACACCGCTCAACAATGCACCGATCACCGATGAGGAGCAGGCGCAACTCAGGGCCGACTTCGAGGCGATGTGCGAGACGCTGAGCACATCGCCATCGGGATTCCTCCATCCCGTGCACGATCGCCAGACCTTCGACGACCCGGTCGACGAGCGCTTGGCCTTCTTCGAGCGAATGTGGAACAGCCCCGGGTTCTCCAAGCTGACCAGCAACTACACCGACCTGACGGTGAATCACGCCGCCAACGAGCTGTGGTGCGAGTTCATCGCCGCCAAGGTTCGCGGCATCGTCAACGACCCCGAGACCGCCGAGAAACTGATCCCCAAGGACCATCGCTACGCCGAGAAGCGGCCCCCGTTCGTGACCCGCTACTACGAGGCCTACAACAACCCCAACGTTTCACTCGTCGATCTCAACCGGACGCCCATCGTGCGGGTCACCGAGGACGGGATCGAGACGGCCGAGGGGGTGCGGGAGTTCGATATCGTCGTGTGGGCCACCGGATTCGACTTCGGGACCGGGGCGCTGACCCGCCTGGGGATCCGGGGCCGGCACGGTCTCGCCCTCGAGGACTACTGGGAAGATGGTCCGAAGACATTTCTCGGCATCCTGGCCGCCGGTTTTCCGAACCTGTTCTTTCCCGGTGGGCCCCACGCCGCTGCCGGCAACAATCCCCGCTACAACGGTGACCAGGTCGACTTCGTCACTGACACGCTCGTCTACCTGCGCCACCACGGCTACGACACCATCGAAGTGGAGCCCGCGGCCGAAGAGCGGTGGACGGCAATGGTCGACGCCGGCGCGGCCGAGTCCCCGTTCGGGGAGGGCAGCTACTTCTTCGGGACCAACATCCCCGGCAAGCCTCGCCGGTACCTCCTCAATTCGGGCGGGCGCCCCAAGCTCCAAAAGGAGATCAGGCGAGTCCTCGAGAGCGACTACGACGCATTCCGACTGTGGCGCTCTTCGGACCCGGCCGAGATCACGGCCTGAGGGATCGACTCCCGGCTGCCCGGCGGGCGGGAGCGATTCAGACAGTGGCGACCGGGGTCAACGGCGAGCCGACGATTCCGGGCATCCGCAGCGGGGGAGCGGTGAGCAGGAACCGGCTCCGATCGTGTTGGCGCAGCCACGATGCCAACTCGTGCAGGTACCACATCTCTCCCAGGGGGACGCCGAGGCGAAAGAGGCAGAGGTGGTGGATGGGGAGGAACGAGTGCCGGCTCTCGTCGCGATCTCGGCCCAGCAGTCCCTCGACTGCATAATTGTCGGCCACCAGTGCTGAGATCTGGGAGTCGCTGATCCACTGCAGCAGCGCCTCGTCACGGGCGTCGAGGTAACTGCACAGGGTGTGGATCTTCACGGGATCGGGTTGGCGGTTCCAGTTGAGGATCTCGGTGGCGAACCCGGTGTGCAGCAGGAGTATGTCGCCCGGCTCGACCACGACCTGGTCGGCCGCCATGATCTCCTCGAGGGTCCTCAGGTCCACGCCACGCCAGTCGTGCCCCAGGTGATGGGCCAGGTCGACCAGGACGCCCCGTCCCTGGACGCCCTGGTAGGCCATGTGCTCCAGACCCAGATGACGGGCGAAGCAACGGTGGTCGCCGCCGTCACCGGCCGCGTCGGGAGCCGGTCCCACCAGGTCGACCCCGGCCCGGTACCCGTTGTAGTACACGGCCTCTTCCACGCCGTCGCCGTCGGCGTCGAACTCGGCCCCGACGTGGGCCAGCGAGTCCCATTGCGTCGAGTACTGGAGCGAGAGGGTCACTACGTCGTCCGCCCACACGTCCACGTACTTGGGGTCCCCCCAGCTCTCCATCTCGCTCATGTGGACGTTGTAGAAGGTGTCGGGATCACCCTGCATGTCCTCGGTCGGAGCCAGCACCGGCGGGTGGCGCCGTTGGTTGAGGGCGGTCCCGCCCGGGTAGTCGAGGGGAAGGCTCAAACAGAAGCTGATGCCGGCTTCGACTTCCCGCACGCCTTGGAGCACCTTCTCGGGGGTGAGCAGATTGATGCGGCCGAGCTCGTCGTCCTCGCCCCAGTCGCCCCACGTCGAGCCGGGTGGGCGTTGCTTCCACCGCTGCGTCACGGATCCTTCTCCTTCTGGCCGCAGCACTCAGCGACCGGCTGTCAGCGTTGCCTGTACCGACCGGTTGGTCTACACTCCTGGGCGCAGGGTACCGCGCCCGCACCGGCCCGGTCAGCGAGATCCTGCGTGTTCGCGCAGGAAGGCCACAACCATGACAGAGAACCAACTCGTCATCTCCGCCGACGGGCATATCCTCGAGCCAACCGACCTCTTCAGGACCCGCCTGCCCAAGCACCTGCGGGACCGCGCCGTGTGGGAGGACGACTTCGAGATCGAGCCGCTGGTCGAAGGCGGGGCCCGCATATTCCGGCGCCTGCACACGCCCGGGTTCGAGGGGTGGACGATCTCGCGATACCGCCAGACCGGCGGTCGGATGCCCGAGGGAGATCCCGAGACCATCATCGAGGACCTCGAACTCGACGGGGTCGATGTCGGAGTCATGCATCCGAACTTGTCGCTCTTCGGTCTCTACACCGACGACCACGAGCTGTCCATCGCCCATGCCCGTGTCTACAACGACTACATCGTCGAGCGGTTCTCGCCGTACTTCTCCCGCCTCGCCCCCACCGCCCCCATCCCGCTCACCGACGTCGACGACGCCGTGGGCGAGATCGAGCGGGCGGCGGCCAGCGGGTTCCGGGCCATACTCCTGCCGGCGACACCACCCAAGCCCTACTACTCACGGGACTTCGACCCCGTGTGGGCGGCGGCTCAGGCCAACGGGGTCCACGTGTTCATCCACACCCAAACCGGCGGGGTGAAGATCAACGATCCCGAGGCCGTCACGCTCAAGGTGGTCATGGAGAACGCGGCCCAGGTCAACCAGCCGGTGACCGAGAAGTCGGCGGCCAAGCGGATGGTCACCCAGGCCATCTACAGCACCATCGCCCCCCAGCAGGTCATCTGCCAGCTCATCGGGGGTGGCGTGCCCGAGCGCTACCCCGACCTCCACTTCGCCCTGATCGAGTTCAACGCCCACTGGCTGGCCTCGCTGGTGGGCAGCATGGACAAGTGCTGGATCACCGGGATCGGCCAGGACCCCGACTGGTGGCTGGGAGTCTGGGACGAATCCCTCCCGCCCGCGGAGCAGAGCAACATGGCCCGGTTGTTCAAGCTGAACGAGAAGTGGCCCTACCCCTTGATGCCCAGCGAGTACGTCCGGCGCCAGTTCCACGTCTCCTTCCAGGACGACCCGGTGGCGGTGGCCTGCCGGCACATCACCGGGCTGTCGACGATTGTGTGGGGCAATGACTATCCGCATGCCGAGGGCACGTTCCGCGGCAGCCGGCATCTCATGGACAAGCTGTTCGCCGAGGTGCCGGCGAACGAGCGGGCGGCCATGGTGGGCGGCACCCTCAGCGGGCTCCTCGGATTCAACGCTCCGGTCGGCGCGGCGGCGTCCGGGGCCTGAGACGGCACCGGCGCCGCGCTTTGCCCGACCCGAAGTGGCTGACCCGCCACTGCCGACATCAACAGCAACCATGCGATTTCACTGCGATCACTGATCCGATGACGCCAACGTCGACATGGCAGTGAACGAGCACAATTTCAAGGGACGGGTGGCGGTCGTCACCGGCGCCGGACGGGGCATCGGTCGAGCCCATGCCGCGCTTCTCGCCCAGCGGGGGGCCAGTGTCGTGCTCAACGACCTGGGAGGGTCCATGGCCGGGGTCGGGGCCGACGCCGGAGTGGCGGCCGCGTCGTCGGCGAGATCGTGGCCGCCGGGGGAGTTGCCATCGCCGACGACAGCGATGTGGCCACAGTCGAAGGAGCGCAGAGGCTCGTCGAGACCGCTGTCGAGCAGTTCGGTCGCCTCGACATCCTGGTCAACAACGCCGGCATCATCAGATGGGCCGGCTTTCCCCAGGCTGACCAGGAGAACCTCGCCAGTCACCTCGCCGTCCACGTGATGGGCTCCTTCAACACGGCCCGGGCCGCCTGGCCCCACATGGTGGACCGAGGCTACGGCCGTGTCGTCATGACCACGTCCTCGGGGCTGTTCGGTCTACCCAACAACCTGGCCTACGCCACGGCCAAGGGCGGTGTGATCGGGCTCACCCGCAGTCTCAGCGTGGCCGGTGCTGCTCACGGCATACGAGCCAACTGCATCGCGCCGGCCGCCTTCACCCGGATGGCGGGCCAACCCGCCGCCGAGACCGACTCGACCGGCGGCGCCGCCCCGGCGCAGATGTCGCCGGATCTCGTGGCCCCGATGGTGGCCTTCCTGGCCCATGAGGACTGCCCGGTCACCGGCGAGATCTACGCCGCCGGTTTTGGCCGGTTCGCCCGCATCTTCATCGCCTCGACCGAGGGATATGTCAGCAAGACGGCGGAGCCGACGATCGAGGACGTGGCCCAGAACTGGGCCGCCATCAACGACGAGAGCGGTTATTACGTCCCCGCCGACCTCATGGCCTGGTCCACCGCCTTCATGGCCCATCTGCCCGGCCCGAGCGGCGCAGAGCCCGATGCCACCTAGCCTCCCGACGCCCGACCGATCGGCCCTCTGAGGTCGGCCATGGACCTCTCCCTCAGCGAACCGGAACGGGATCTGGTCGGCCTGTGCCGCGACTTTGCCCAGCAACAGATCGCTCGGCGCGCCCCCTGGCGTGGGAGGAGGCGCGGTGCCCGACCGATCTGCTGCGGGAGATGGGCGAACTGGGCCTGCTCGGGATGCTCATCCCCGAGGAGTGGGGCGGCATTGGCATGACCACGGTCGGCTTCGTGGCCGCCATGGAACAGATCGGCCTGGCCGACCAGTCGGTGGCAGCCGCCTGGCAGGCCCACGTGACGATCGGCTCGCTGCCGCTTTTCCTGTTCGGCAACGAAGCGCAACGGGAGCGGTGGCTGCGACCACTGGCCGAGGGTCGTGTCCTCGGAGCCTTCGGACTGACCGAGCCCGATGCCGGATCCGATGCCGGTGGGATCCGTACCCGAGCGGAACAGCGGGACGGGGGCTGGTTGATAAACGGTCGAAAGACCTTCATCTCGAATGCCGGCACGGACATGTCGTTCGGGGTGACGCTCCTGGCCCGGACCGAGGCCACCGACAGCGAGACGCCCGGGTTCGGGAGCTTCATCGTCGAGAAGGACACCCCCGGCTTCACCATGGGCCCGAAGATGCGGGGCATCGGTTGGCGCGGCCTCGACACCCGCGAGCTCTACCTGGATGATGTGTGGGTTCCCGATGATCAACTCCTCGGTGATCCCAACTTGGGGCTCAGCCAGTTCCTGCGCACGCTCGAGGTCGGACGAATCTCGGTTGCCGCCCTGTCCCTCAGCCTGACCCAGGCCGTGCTCGACCTGGCCACCGCCTATGCCACCCAGCGGGTGCAGTTCGGGCGGCCCATCGGGAAGTTCCAGGCCGTGCAATTCAAGCTGGCTGACATCGCCACCGAACTCGAGGCGGCCCGTTGGCTCACCTACCGGGCCGCCTACCTGCGGGACACCGGCCAGCGGTTCTTGAAGGAGGCGGCCATGGCCAAACTGAAGGCCAGCCGGGTGGCGGCTTGGGCGGCGTCAGAGGCTGTCCAGATCCACGGGGGCTCGGATACATGCTGGACACGCCGGTGGCCCGTTTCTACTGTGACTCGAAGGTGCTCGAGATCGGCGAGGGCACCAACGAGATCCAGCACCTGGTGATCGCCCGGGCCTTGGGCTGCTGAGCTACACGGCGACGAGGCGTCGGATGGCGTCGGCGATGTTGTCGCGGTCGGGGAGCCAGGCCCGCTCGAGATCGGGAGCGTACGGAGGCGGTGTGGGTGCGGCCCCGATCCGCTCGATGGGCGCGTCGAGGTCCCAGAAGCCTTCCCGGGCCACGGTGGCGGCGATCTCGGCGCCGATACCGAAGGGGACGACGGCCTCATGGGCGATGAGGAGCCTGCTGGTCTTGTGCACCGACTCGAGGACCGGTACGAGATCGAGGGGAGCCACCGTCCGCAGGTCGATCACCTCGACGGAGATGCCCTCCTCGCCCACCCGCTCGGCCGCCGCGATCGCCTCGTGGACCATTCTCGAGATCGACACCACGGTGACGTCGGTTCCGGGACGCACCACCACCGACGTGCCGATGGGGACGATGTGGTCGGGCGGTGGCTGCGCCCCCTTCATGCCGTACAGCAGCCGGTTCTCGATGAAGATCACCGGGTTCGGGTCCTGGATCGCCGCCCGGAGCAGGCCGTAGGTGTCGGCTGGTGTCGACGGCATGATGACGCTCAGCCCGGGGATATGGGCCAGCAGCACTTCGAGGCTCTGGGAGTGCTGGCTCCCCGAGGAACGTCCGGCGCCGAACTGGGTGCGCACCGTCAGGGCCATCTCCGCCGCCCCCCCGGTCATGAACGGAAGCTTGGCCGCCTGATTCAGCAGCTGATCGAAGCAGACCCCGAGGAAATCGAGGTACATCATCTCCACCACTGGACGCATCCCCGCCATCGCCGCGCCGACGCCGAGGCCGATGATCGCCGTCTCGGAGATCGGCGTGTCACGCACGCGACCGGCGAACCGATCGGCGAGCCCCCGGGTCAGCCCGAAGACGTTGCCCCCGGCACCGACGTCGATGCCGGCCACGAACACCCGGTCGTCCTCGGCCAGCTCGGCTTCGAGTGCCGAGCGGATGGCGTCCATGGTGCGGAACTCCGGCGCATCGGCCGGCGGCGGCGGCGGCTCCACCCGACGGGGTCTCGCCCGTAGGACGAAGTCGGCCAGTGAGGCCGCCCCGGGGCTGGTGAGCCGGCGGGCGGCCTCAACCGCTTCGTCCAGTTCGTCGGCCACCGACGACCCGAGTGCCTTGATCTCGTCGTCTCCCACGCCCACTGCCCTGAGTCGGCCCTCGTGGGTGAGGAGCGGGTCGCGCGCCTCCCAGGCACTCACTTCGTCGGGGGGCCGGTAGCGCTGCGGGTCCCCTTCGTAGTGACCATGCCACCGGTAGGTGGCCGCCTCGACGACGGCAGGGCCGCGGCCGGCGCGTGCCATCAGGACCACGTCGTTCATCAGGGCGGCCGTGGCCGTGGCGTCGTTGCCGTCGACGGCGAAGTAGTCGACACCGTAGCCGGCGGCCCGCTGCTCCAGAGACGCGGCATGCTGGGTGGATGCCGGTGAGAACTCGGCGTAGCCGTTGTTCTCGCAGAAGAAGATCACCGGTAGTTCCCACACGGCGGCGAGGTTGAGCGCCTCGTGGAACGCGCCCTGGGCCGACGCCCCGTCGCCGAAGAAGGCCACCGCCACGCTGTCGGCGGCTCGGAGCTGGGCCGCGGTCGCCGCCCCGACGGCGATGGGAAGACCCGCGGCCACGATCCCGTTGGCGCCGAAGATCCCGAGCTTCGGGTCGGCGATGTGCATCGATCCCCCTCGGCCCCGGTTGGTGCCCTGGTCCTTGCCCATGAGTTCCGCGAACATGCCCAACGGGTCGAGACCTTTGGCCAAACAGTGGCCGTGGCCGCGGTGGGTGGAGGTGATGACGTCCGCCGGACCCAACCACCAGCACGCCCCCACCGCCGTGGCTTCCTGCCCGATTGACAGGTGGACGAAGCCGGGGACCTCACCATCACGGTAGAGGGTGGCGACCCTCTGCTCGAAGCCCCGGATCACCAGCATCCGGCGGTGCATCTCGACCAGGTCGTCCCTCGAGAATTCGGATGCTGGGGATGGGTCGAAGGTCACGGACCGTGTAGTATACCGGTCGGTCGGTACAAAAAGGGAAGAGCGATGATCGACGAAATCGAGATCCCCGAGTCGTTCCCCAGTCCCGGCGCGGTCCCCGGTAAGCGGGTGGTCATCACCGGCGCCAGCCGGGGTCTCGGTGCACTGCTGGCACACGCGTTTTCGCGTGCCGGCGCATCCGTGGCGCTCGTGGCCCGGACGGAACGGGACCTGAAGGCGGTGGCCGAAACGCTGCCCGGCCCGTCCCTGGTCCTCAGTGGAGACGTGACGGACGAGGACTTCAACGAGTCGCTGGCCGACACCACGGTGACCGAATGGGGCGGCATCGACGCCTGGATGTGCAACGCGGGAATTTCGCCGGTCGTGGCCGGTCCCCGCCAGACCGATGTCAAGATCTGGCGCCGGGTCATGGACGTGAACCTGACCGGTGCCTTCCTCGGGGCACGGGCTGCCGCCCGGGTGATGGGCCGGGGCGGGCGGGTGATCTTCACCGGCTCGGTTCTGGGGGAGCGGCCGCGCCAGGGCCTGACCGCCTACAGCGCTTCCAAGGCCGGGATGGTCGGCCTGGCCAAAGGTCTGGCCCTGGACCTGGCCCCAGCCGGCATCACCGTGAACGTCGTCGCCCCTGGATGGTTCGATTCTCCGCTGGCGGAGGGATGGAAGAGCGACCCCGAGCTCTCGGACGCCATCACCGGGCACACCGCCCAACGACGCTGGGGGGCGCCGGCCGACCTGGCCGGCGCCTACCAGTTCCTGGTCTCCGACGCCTCGGCGTTCATCACGGGCACCGTGCTCAGTATCGATGGCGGATACTTGCTGGTATGACAACCCAGCGACGGGTCGTCGCCATAACGGGTGCGGGTGGTGCGCTGGGGGCGGCAGTGTCCGGTCAGCTGGCCGGCGAACCCGCCACCGATCTGGTGCTGAGCGACATCAGCGCCCCGTCGCTCGAGGCAACCGTCGCCGGTCTCCCGGTGACCGACGGCTCGGTCGAGACGGCGCTTGCCGACGTGAGCGACTTCGCTCAGGTCGAGTCGGTGGTGGCGCTGACGATCGAGCGTTTTGGCCACCTCGACGTACTGATCAGCAATGCCGGGGTGCTCTCGCCCAATGGTCGGATCCACAATTTGGCCACTGAGGAGTGGGAACGTGCCTTCCGGATCAACCTCCTCGGCGCCGTCAATGGAATCCGCGCCGCCGTGGCCGTCATGCGACCTCAGCAGTCAGGTTCCATCGTGCTGACGGCCTCGGTGGCCGGCATGACGGCCTGGTCACACGCCGCTCCCTACTGTGCGACCAAGGCGGCCGTGATCCAGCTGGCGAAAGTGGCCGCGGTCGAGTACGCACGCGACGGCATTCGGGTCAACTGTGTGTGCCCGGGAACCTTCCTGTCCGGCATCCATGCCGGCCTGCCACCGGACGCGCTCGACGCCACCGCCGGGCGTCATCCCCTCGGGCTGGGATCGGCCACCGACCTGGCTGGTGCCTACTCCTACCTGGCGGGTGACTCGTCGAAGTGGACGACCGGATCGGCGATCGTGGTCGACGGCGGGTACTCGGCGCCATGAGAACGGCTACCCGTGCCCTCCGTCGGTCGGCGTGGTGATCCCCCGCATGAAGATCTCGGCAAACGGCTTGGCCACGTCCCGAGCCGACAACCGCCCGCCCGCCTTCAGCCACAGGTAGGTGTAGTTGTGCATCCCGAGCCAAGCCATGGCAGTGAGCCTCGGCTCCACGTCACGGAACTCACCCGAATCGACACCGGCCCGGAGGACAGCCTCCACCCGCTGCTCGTACTGGCGACGACGTTCACGGAACTGGGCGGCTCGCTCGCCGGTGAGTGCCGGGAACTCGTGCAGGAAGACCCAGACGTGGTCCGGGTAGCGGTGGATCACGTCGAGCAGCTCACTGCCGAGCATGGTCAACTGCTTCGACGGCGGCCCGCCCGCATCGGCCACCCGATCGGCACCGAGCATCACCTCGTCCATGACCCGGTCGTGGATGGCGGCGAGGAGCTCCTCCTTCGAGCCGATGTAGTGGTACAGAGCGCCCTTGCCGAGGTCGTTGGCGGCACAGAGCTCCATGATCCCGGTGGCGTGATACCCGTGCCGGGCAAAGACGGGCGCCGAGGTGTCGATGATCGATTTGCGACGGGCTTCCCAGTTCGCCCTGCGTGGAGATTCGCCCGTCGCTTGCTCACTTGGCATCGGAAAGCGAGGTTAGCGGTTGGCGGGCCGTCCACTCGGGAAGTGGTGACTCGAACCTCAGTGGGGGCGGTCGGCGGCCGGCAACTGCCAACCGGCCGTGGCCGCTGCTTCACCTCGATCGTTTCCGGTGGCTGGGGCGGCCCGCGGTCGGCACCAGAGCGGACCACGTCGTGAACGGGCAGCGGCGATCATGAACCCCCAAGTGATGCGGCCCGACATGAACTGGTTCTCTGTCCTCGCCCACCACGCCACCCGTACGCCGGACAGGGTCATCACGGTGTTCGAGGACGAGTCGATCACCTACGGGGAGATGGCCAGGCGGGCGACCTCGTTGGCGGGCGGGTTGGCCGCACGAGGCATCGATCGTGGCCAGGTCGTAGGACTGCTCTCGTACAACTGCCCCGAGTTCCTGGAGACAATCTTCGCCGCCAACTTCCTCGGCGCCATCGCCATGCCGATCAACTGGCGGTTGGCGGCGCCGGAGGTCCGCTACATCCTCGAGCACTCCGGGGCTGGCGCCCTCGTGTGTGACGAACCACTCGTCGATCTGGCCAACCAAGCCATGACCGGCATCGAAGAGACGATCGTTCGTGCATGCGTGTCGCCGGCTGGCGCCCGGACCGGATGGACGACACTCGCCGATCTGCGGGCCACCACCGCGAACACGGCGGGGCGCGACCCGTCCGCCGCCGACGACATCCACCGCCTGATGTACACGTCGGGGACCACGGGGCGGCCCAAAGGGGTCATGATCACTCACGCCAATCTGGCCTGGAAGAACCTCGCACACATCATCGAGTTCGGCTTCACCGACGCCGATCTCGGACTTGCCTGTGGGCCCATGTACCACGTCGGCGCGCTCGATCTCACCACTACCTCACTGGTCGCAGCAGGGGCTACGACCATCATCCACCGTTCGTTCGATGCCTCCGCCGTGGTCGAGGAGCTCGAGCGATCGCGGGTGACCACCGTGTGGCTGGCACCCGCCATGGTCAACGCCATCATGGCATTGCCCGATGTCGAGCAGCACGATCTGTCGTCGGTGCGCCTGATCATCAACGGCGGCGAGAAGATGCCGATCCCGCTGATCGAGCGACTCCAGCGCACGTTTCCGTCGGCGTGGTTCGCCGACGCCTACGGCCTCACCGAGACGGTTTCCGGTGACACCTTTCTCGACCGGGGAAGCATCGTGAGCAAGGTTGGGAGCGTCGGCCGTCCCTGCCTCTACCTCGACCTCGACATATGGAATGAGCAAGGGGCATCGGTGCCGGCGGGGGAGCGAGGGGAGATCGTCATGCGCGGTCCCAAGGTCTTCACCGGCTATTGGAGGGATCCTGATGCCACCGCCGATGCTTTCGCCGGGGGCTGGTTCCACACCGGGGACATCGGGTTCCGCGACGAGGACGGTTATCTCTATATCGTCGATCGGTTCAAGGACATGATCGTGTCGGGCGGCGAGAACATCGCCAGTTCTGAAGTGGAGCGGGTGCTCTATGAGCACGAGGCCGTGCTCGAAGTGGCCGTGGTGGGCCGCCCCGACGATCGATGGGGTGAGGTTCCGGTGGCGTTCGTCGTCGTGCGCGAGGGCGCGACGGCGACCGAGGACGCGCTTCTCGGTCACTGTCGAGCCCAGCTGGCACGGTTCAAGACCCCCAAAGCGATCACGTTTCTCGATGCGTTGCCCCGCAACCCGTCCGGAAAGGTCCTCAAGCGGGAGCTGCGACGCCTCGGGTGAGCCGTCGGAGCATCGGTTCTGAGAGGTAAAGAATCGCTTGGCGAGAATGTGGGAGAAGTACGTCCAGAAATAGGTAATGATCCTCTTTAATTTCGAGTATCCACCCTCCGGTTAAGCTTCTCCCGTGACGGAGAGCACGTCGGTCAGGAGCAGCGCGGCGCAGGGCGTCCGAGGAACGCAGGGCGTCCGAGGAACGCAGGGTGTCCGAGGAACAAGGAGGCCACGGCACGGATCAGCGGTCGACGAGCTCGTCGAAGCGACCTGGAAGGTAGCCGCCGTGCCTGGGAACGTCGATCCCTCGGTGCGGGACATCCTCGAATATTCGGGCTTGTCGACCAAGGCGCTGTACAGGAACTTCGAGTCCAAGGACGAGCTCTTGCTCCTTGCTCTCGACCGGGGCGCATCCGTGTTGGTCCAGCACCTCGAGGACGGGATGGCCACCGTGGAGGAGCCCCTGTCGAAGATAGGCGTCTGGATCGAAGCCTACGTGCGCAGCCAGACGATGCCGCTCTCGCCGGGAGCACAATCGCCACCGTGGGCGCTACTGTCCGGGCGGTTTGCCCTCACCTTTCCGGCACAAATCGACAGTTACCAGGGCCGGATCATGGCTCCGCTCGAGCAAGCCATCGAGTCGGCAGTGGCAGACGGGTCGGGCTGGAGTCCCGACCCCTCGGGAGATGCGCGCTTGATTTTCGGTTATTCCACGCGAGCAGTCCGCACTCATCTGATCGACAGGTCGATTCCCACCTCCGAATCCTTGTCCCCGCTCATCGGCTTCGCGCTGCGAGCCCTCGGCTCTTACAGCCAGCTCAGGTAGTGCCCGGCGTGCTTCATCGCACCGCCCCCTCCGGCCCGTCGGCACTCGGTCACGGCCCGGCCGGCGCCGGGCCCGTACCCCGCTACCGGTCGGTGACGGCCATGGTGCAACAGCCCGGGACAGAACCTCGTTCTCCCCAGATGCGCCATGGGCCGCCCCGTCGGGAGATCGGTCGTGTATTCGGCTATCGGGTACCATTTCCCTGATGGCGAAACAGGAGGCAGTGGCGGAACCACCGGAGCTGGACGCCCTGAGCTGGCGGGAACAGGCGGTGGCGCGGTCGCTCGACTCGGCCCGGCTCCGGGCCGAGACCCGGGTCCAGCGCTTCCTCGATGCCGCCACCGAGCTGTTCAATGCCGGCTCGGGCAAGGACTTCACCGTCCAAGAGGTGGTGGACCGGTCGGGCCAGTCCCTGCGCAGCTTCTACCAGTACTTCGGGGGCAAGCACGAGCTGCTCCTGGCCCTGTTCGAAGAGTCGGTCCGCTCCACCACCGAGTACCTGGCCGACCAGATCGCCGTCGACGACGACCCCCTCGGCCGTCTGCACACCTTCGTGGTCGAGTACTACCGGCTGTGCCGGCCCACCTCCGGCCAGGCCCCCGGGGTGGTCGGGCGGGCCCCGTTCATGGCCGAGTTCGCCCAGCAGCTGCTGACCCAGTACCCCAAAGAGGCGGCCCGGGTGTTCTCACCCCTGGTGGCCCTGTTCGAACACGTCCTCGACGGAGCCGCCTCGGCCGGGGTGGTCCGGATCGGGCCCCGTCGGGGCCCGATCGTCGGGGTGGTGCTGGAGGCCATCATGTTCAACTCGTTCTCCTCCACCATCGGCGGCATGTCGGTGGGCACCCCCGGGGACGGGACGGCCGAGGACCTCTGGGACCTGATCATCCACGGGATCGGGAGCGGCCCGACATCCTGATCACCCTCGGCTGGTGAAGGGCCCACCGAGTCGGGACCGGTGCAGCCGACCATGACGGGCAACCCTGCCTCAGTCTGGGATCTATCACCGGTCCGACCGCCGATGTCCGTGTCGCCAGTGGGTCGGAGGCACCGAGGTGTGATTGCGACAGACATCCCGGTGGCGACGGTGACCGACGATCTACGCTCCTCGGGTGAATCCAGCCCGGCGACGGCCGATGCTGCCCCGCATTCCGGAGGGGCTCGAGACAGCCGCTGATCGGTGGTTGGATCACGATGGGGTGGTCTCCGAAGTCGCCCTCGGTGGGGACTTCGCCGGACAGGAGCACCAGGATGCCGGGTTCGAGCGATGCCGCATATCCAACGCCGCTTTCACCGGATCACAGTTCCACCGTCTTCGCCTCACCGACGTGGTGGTCGAGAACGTGGACCTTTCTGGAGCCGACCTCGACGAGTCCTTGCTCAACCGGGTCCACTTCCGGGACTGTCGCATGTCGGCGGTGATCCTCACCCGATGCCGGCTCAGCGATGTCACCGTCACCGACTGTCGACTCGACCAGGTCAACCTTCGGATGGCCGAAGCCAAGTCGGTCATGTTCGAGAATGTGGATCTGAGAGAAGGTGACTTCTACGGCGGAGTGCTGGAGAACACGAGGTTCTTCGACTGCGATCTGGCCGGCGCAGAGTTCTCCAAGACCAGCATGCAGGAAGTCAGGTTCCACGGCTCAAATCTGCTCGACCTCAGGGGCAGCCAGTACCTCGGGGGGTCAACCATCGAGACGGGCCAGGTGCTCCCGGTGGCCCTGGGGGTGCTGCCGGCTCTGAACATCCAAGTCGATGATGACCGGGAGGCACCCGCCGGCTGGCACTGATCGACTGCTCGCCGGCCTCCCACGATCAGGGGCGGCGTCGGGACGGGCGGCTCGGAACGTGCCGCCGGAGTCCGGCCTGCCGGCTCGGTCCCCGACCCGACCGTCACCCACCCGGCCCGGGTCAGAGCACCCCTCACCGACCCCGACTGACGGCAACAGCACACGACGAAAGGACGTGTTCTAATAGCTTCGGCTGCCCAGGCGAACGAAGGTGCGTGTGCCGACCCGGGCCGGGATAGCCAGGAGCAAGGGGGATCGTTATGCGCCCGTGGCCGAGATCCAGCACCGATCCGGGAGGCGGCCGGGGGGCAGCCGAGGCCAGGCTCGGTCGTCGACGGCGCGGTGGCAGGGGCCACCGTCTGATCGCCGCCGCTGTCATCGGCGGGCTGATCTTCTCCACGATGACCGCGATCGGGGGAGTCTCTACGCCTGCCTACGCCGACACGGTCGTCGACGGCTGCACCATCGTTGGCCAGCCCACCGCAAGAGACTTCACCGACTGTCCAGGCGATGACCTGTCACTGGCCAGCCTGGCCGGGATCGATCTTTCCTTCGCCAACCTGAGCGGCGCAGACCTGGCCGGTGCCAACCTCGGTTCTGCAACATTGCGGCACGCAAATCTGGCCAATGCCAACCTGTCAGAAGCGGTCGTCGGCGGTCGCATGTTCGAAGTCACCAACTTGACCGGAGCCGACTTGAGGGTGGCCGATCTGTCAGGCGCCGACCTGAACGGCACAATTATGACCGGTAGTCGCCTCAACCACGCCCAGATGGACAGTGCCAACTTGTCGGGGGCCATCCTGAACGGCGCCACCCTCAGCCGGGCCGACCTGACCGATGCCGACCTGTTCGGCGCCACTCTGACCGGCAGCCGCCTCAACCACGCCCAGATGAACGGTGCGAATCTGGGGGACGTCGACCTGAGCGGTGCCAGCTTGAGCGGCGCCGACCTGACGGGGGCCAGCCTGGGCTATGTGTCTTCCGGCGGGATCACCGGAAAGCCGTCCGTACTTCCCCCGGGTTGGTTGGTCCGCTACGGCTACCTCATCGGTCCCGGCGCCAACTTGACCGGCGCCAACTTGACCGGCACCGACCTCAGAGGTGACAACTTGAGTCATACCTACCTGACCGACGCCAAACTGACCGGCGCCAACCTGACCGGCGCCAGCCTGTCGGGCGTGGTGTCGGGTGGGATCTCCGGAACCCCGGCCGCGCTTCCTGCTGATTGGCGGCTCGTCAATGGTTACCTGGTCGGTCCCGGTGCCGTCCTCATCTACGCCCCCTTGGGGGGAACCGACCTCACGGGCGCCGACCTGGCCGGGGCCAACATAACCAGTGCCGACTTCACCGACGACAACCTCACCGACGCCAACCTCACCGATGCCGAAGTCGCCGGCGGGGGGTTCCCCCCAGCCAACTTCACCGGCGCTACCTGGAGCAACACGACGTGCCCGGACGGAACGAACAGTGACAATGACGGGGGTACCTGCGTCCACAATCTCGGCTGATGGAGTTTGCCCCTGGTCACTCCCGCCCGAGGTGGGTCGGAACGACCCGGAGCGGGTTGGCGTCGGAAGCCCGGCCCGATCGTGGGCAGCCGTCTGGTCTATCCCGGCGTGAACTCCAGATAGAGCCGGGTCAGTCCCCGGAGGATGAACGTCGGTACGTAGTGGAAGCGCCGGGCGCCGCCCGGGCCGTGATGCTCGTCCGAGATGTGGATCTCGCTCGTCCGATCGAGGAGGCGCTCGATACTCACTCGGGCTTCGGTGCGTGCCAGCGGGGCGCCGGGGCACGTGTGGATTCCCCGTCCGAAGGCCAGGTGATGGCGGGCGTTCTCGCGGTCGAGGTCGAACGTCCCCGGCTCATCGAACCGTCGCGGATCGCGATTCGCCGCCGCGTTCACCAGCATGACCGTGGTGCCGGCCGGGAGGTCGACCCCCCCGACGGTGGAAGGCACCCGTGACAGGCGGAAGTCACCTTTGATGGGGCTCTCCATCCGGAGGGTCTCCTCGATGAAATTGGGGATCCGGTGGCGCTGGCGTCGCAGGAGCTGTTGGAGCTCCGGGTCCTCGGCGATGAGTTGGAGGGCGGAACCGAGGAGCCGCACCGTGGTCTCCTGGCCGGCGGCGAACAGGTTGGCCGCCACCCGCACGACGTCCATGACCTCGGGGGTCGTGCCGTCGGGGAATGTGGCCGTGGCCAGTCCGGTCAGGACGTCCTGGCGCGGGGTGAGGCGGCGGTCCTCGACGTAAGCGGTGAACTGCTGGTAGAGGTACTCGAGCGGGGTGAGGGCAATGGTGTCCTCGCCGGTGCTCCCGATCGTGCCGTGGTCCGATCTGGCCGTGGAGGAGGGCCTCGACGAACCGCGGGTGGTCCTCTTCGGGAACGCCGAGGAGGTCGGCGATCACCAGCATGGCCAAGGGGCTGGCGAATTCGCCGATGAACTCGCACTGGCCCCGGTCCAGGAACGTGTCCATCTGGCGGTCGGCGAGCCGCCACATGAACTCCTCGTTCCCCCGGAGTCGCTTGGGCGTGATCAGCCGCATCAGCAGGGCGCGGTGATCGGTGTGCTTCGGCGGATCCAGCGTCGGGAGCTGGTCGCTCATCGGGAGCTCGTCGCGGTGCGCTTCGATCGAGCGCGCTGATGTCGTCACCCTCCAGTGGCACCGGGAACCCCGGAAACGGCCCGGTCACCGAGGTGCATGAGGAAAAAGTGCTCGGCGTCGTTGTAGATCGCCATCACCTCCTCGTACCCGGTCACCATCACCACGTCGTGATGGGGCTCCCTCGCGCACCGGGCACTCGGCTCGGAGGGCCTCGAAGTATGGATACGGGGTCGACCAGCATGTCCTCGTCCCTGAAGAAGTCGACTGCGTCGGGGTCTCTCGCTGTCGTCACCGATCTCCTCGATCGCCGGTCGGGTGATGGTCCTCTGGACGAGGTTCGACGGGGTGGCGGAGTGGCCATCGCACGGCGCCGGTCCCGACACGACCTCCCCCGACCTCGAAGATCGATATGATACTAGACAAAGAAGAACGTTCTCATCTTTCGGAACGGCAATCCCACGATGACCGGCGAGCCGACGTCCGGTGCCGGGCCCGGAGTCCGCAGGGCATCCCGCCGCTGGCCCGGAGCATGCGCCCCGCGACTGCCTCCGGGTCAGTCCCGTTGCCCCGGGATCCGACCTGGCGACGAATCAACACGTGGTTCTCGGTTTCAACAATGGGACTGGCGAGGTCGGGTGCGTCTTGCGACGAATGGAGCGTTCGAGCAGGCCGGCTGGGGGAGCAGACGTGGGGGAACGGAGCACGGACGTGCCTGAGCGGTGGCGGCTGCGATCGGTTCCCGAGGACTGGCCACGGCGGTACCGGGCCGAGGGCTGGTGGGACGACGCCTCGCTCGGGCGATGGTCGAGCCCGCGGGCTGGGGGCCCGGGCCGCCATGGCGCTTCAATGTGCGCTCGCGAGGTCCGTCCGTGGCGGGGAACGTTCGGCGACGTGGACCGGGGCGCCCGCTCGCTGGCCGGCTCGCTGCAGGCCCAGGGGGTCGGGCCCGGGTGATGTGGTCGTGATCCAGCTCCCCAACTGGGTCGAGGCGGGCATCGCCTTCTGGGCCGCCGCCTACCTGGGGGCAGTGGTCGTGCCGATCGTGCACTTCTACGGGGCCAAGGAGGTCGACTACATCCTCCGGACCACCACGCCCGACGTCGTCGTCACCGCCGACCACTTCGGCCACGCCGACTACCTCGGACCTACGAGACGCTCCTGGCCGGCCGGCCCGACGCGCCGCGTGGCTGGTCGTGGGCGAGACGCCGGACGGCCGAGCTGCCCGCCGCGGCGACCGCGTTCGGCTCGCTGCTGGACGGGCGACCCGTCGCCGGGCCCCGTCCCGGTCGACCCGGACGCCCGGCCATCGTGGGCTTCACCTCGGGGACGACCCGTGACCCGAAAGGAGTCGTGCACTCCCACCGCACCATCGGGTGCGAGGCCCGGCAGCTCGACCGCTTCTTCCCGACCGGTGGTCCACCCCAGATCACGGGGGCGCCGGTCGGCCACTTCATCGGCATGCTCAACGCCTTCCTGATCCCGCTGCTGCGCGACCGACCCGTGAACCTCATCGACGTCTGGGACCCGGGCGAGGTCCTGCGGATGATGCGGGAGGAGGGACTGGCCGTCGGCGGCGGGGCCACGTACTTCCTGACCAGCCTCCTCGACCACCCCGACTTCACCGCCGAGCACCTGGCCCTGATGCCCTTTGCCGGACTGGGCGGATCGGCGGTGCCGGTGGCCGTCACCGAGCGGGTGACGGCCCTTGGCATCAAGGCCTTCCGCTCGTACGGCAGCACCGAGCATCCGTCGATCACCGGCTGCCTCATCGACGATCCCGAGGTGAAGCGCCTCACCACCGACGGCCGGGCCCTGCCCGGCGTGGAGATGCGGCTCGACGAACGAGGGACAGATCCTGAGTCGTGGGCCCGACTGCTTCCTCGGCTACACCGATCAGCCGAGCTGACGGCCACGGTCTTCGACGACGACGGCTGGTACCGGACCGGCGACGTCGGCCAGCTCGACGACGAGGGCTACCTCACCATCACCGACCGCATCTCCGACATCATCATCAGGGGCGGCGAGAACATCAGCGCCGCCGAGATCGAGGAGCTCCTCCTCGGGCTGGACGCCGTGGCCGAGGTCGCGTGGTGGCGGCGCCCGACGAGCGGCTGGGGGAGCATGCCGCCGCGGTGCTGCGGGTCCGTTCCGGGTCTACCGTGCCGACGCATGGAGGAGGTGCGAGGCCATCTCGGCGCCGCCGGGTTGGCCCGCCAGAAGTGGCCGGAGTCGATCCACGAGGTCGACGACTTCCCGCGGACGGCGTCGGGCAAGGTCCAAAAGGTCGTGCTCCGCCAGCAGATTGCGAGACGGGCAGCTGGTCGGTGGCGGAGCAGTGACGGCGACCTCCGGACGGCCGCGGCTCCAGCCCCTGCCCCCCAGGGAGTGGCCGCCCGAGATGCGGGAGGCCATGGCCGCTCTGCGGGTGCCGAATCCCCGCCACCCGTTCCCCCCCAGGGACGACCGGCGGCCCAAGGGGCTGAACGTGCTGGGCACGCTCGCCCTGCACCCCGAGCTCACACGCGCCTTTCACACCTTCAACGGCCACGTCCTGTTCGGCACCACCCTGACGCCCCGCCAGCGTGAGCTCCTGGTGCTCCGGGTGGCCGCACGTGCGGCGCTGCGACTACGAGTGGAAACAGCACGTGATCCTGGCCGGCGATGCCGGACTCTCGCCCGACGACATCGCCCGGGTGGCCGACGGCCCCGAAGCGCCGGGGTGGTCACCACTCGACCGGGCCATGGTGGCGGCGGTCGACGAGCTCCTCCGCGACGCCAAGATCACCGACGCCACCTGGGCGGCCCTGGCCGATGAGCTCGACGAGCAACAGGTCATGGACCTGGTCTTCACTGTCGGGGCCTACGACCTTCTCGCCATGGCCTTCCGCTCGTTCGGCGTCGCGCTAGACGCCGATCTCCTGTAAACGAAACGGCCTTCTCTTTTTGCGGGAACCGATGCTACTATCCCAGGTGTCGAACGACGGGAGGAACGAACGCCCATGCCCCACTTCACCAAGCCCGCTGAAGGGTCCTGGACCGAGCACCTCGGACTCGACACCGAACCGGTGTCCTACGAGGATTCGATCTCACCCGAGCATTTCGAGCTCGAGCGCGACGCCATCTTCCGCCGCACCTGGCTGAACGTCGGTCGCGTCGAGCAGCTCCCGAGGAAGGGCAGCTACTTCACCAAGGAACTCGACGCCGCCCGCACCTCGGTGGTCATCGTGCGTGACAAGGAGGGTGCCATCCGGGCCTTCCACAACATCTGCCGCCACCGCGGCAACAAGCTGGTGTGGAACGACTATCCCCGCAAGGAGACCAGTGGCACCTGCCGCCAGTTCACCTGCAAGTACCACGGGTGGCGATACGGTCTCGAGGGCGAGCTGACCTTCGTCCAGCAGGAGTCGGAGTTCTTCGACCTCGACAAGTCCGAGTTCGGACTGGCGCCGGTGAAGGTGGACGAGTGGGCGGGGTTCATCTTCGTCAACTTCGATCCCGAGGCACAGCCGCTCGAGGAGTACATGGGACGGCTGGGGGCCGGGATCGAGGCATACCCGTTCGACAAGATGACCCAGGTCCACAAGTACCGCGCCGAGATCGGCAGCAACTGGAAGCTGTTCATCGACGCCTTCATGGAGTTCTACCATGCACCGGTCCTGCACGCGAAGCAGTCCACCGAGGAGGAGTCACGCAAGCTGCAGAGGTACGGCTACGAGGCCCTGGCCTACGACGTCGACGGGCCCCACGCCGTGGTGTCCTCGTGGGGCGGGATGGCACCACCCAAGGACCTGTCCATGGTCAAGCCGATCGAGCGGGTCCTGCGCAGCGGCCTGTTCGGGGTGTGGGACGCCCCCGACATCGGCGAGTTGCCCGAGGGGCTCAACCCGTCGGGGCATCCGGCCTGGGGCGAGGACTCGTTCCTGTTCTTCCCCAACTTCATGCTGCTGATCTGGAAGCCCAACTGGTACCTCACCTACCACTACTGGCCGACGTCGTACAACACCCACATCTTCGAGGGCACGCTGTACTTCGTGCCTCCGACGAACGCCTATGAGCGGCTCCAACAGGAACTGGCCGTGGTCTCGTTCAAGGAGTACGGCCTGCAGGACGGCAACACCCTCGAGGCGACCCAGACGATGATCGAGTCGCGCGCCGTCACCGAGTTCCCCTTGTGCGACCAGGAGGTCATGCTGCGCCATCTCCACAAGACGTGCCGTCGAGTACGTCGCCGACTACCAGCAGTCCAAGCCCGGCACCCCGGTGCGGGTCTCGGCCGCGTCCTGAAAGAGGAGACCCCCGTGGCCGCCCTCCCCACCGCATTCGTCGACCTCGAGCCGTTCGCCGACTGGGCCCTGCCGAGCGAGTTCGACCGCTACGCCAAGCGTCTGGCCACTCTCGATGGCCGACCTGCAGGCGTTCTACGACGCGGCGTTCCCCCGGCTCGAGGGTGGCACCGACTACCTCAAGGGCGTCCAGTTGGAGGGGATCTCCGACCAGGATCGCAATCTCTTGTGGTTGTTCTCCTCGCTGGTGACGGTCTCGTTCCCGGTGGAGGTGTGGCGTCAGCCCCGGGTGCCGGACAGTGGCGCCTCCAGCATCGACGTCGTCGTCGAACCGGTGCCGTAGGTCGTC
The DNA here is from genome assembly GCA_963747825.1 of uncultured Acidimicrobiales bacterium. Classification (GTDB taxonomy): domain Bacteria; phylum Actinomycetota; class Acidimicrobiia; order Acidimicrobiales; family RAAP-2; genus Bog-756. The sequence continues at coordinate 324,764 of CAVVGQ010000007.1, read as the reverse complement.
TGGGGACCCGGGCGGGTTGGTGGAGTCCGAGGGCGTCGACGGGAGCGTGGTTGTCGACCATGGATGACGGGAAGGTCAACGCCGTTCCTGCCGAGCTCATCGACCCCCCTCCGGTCCCCCGCCCACGAGGCGTCGGAGCGGCATCGGCCCCTGGTGATCACCGGCAGGGACGGCTGATTCTTGGCCGGGTTCGACCTGGACTCAGTCGGCCGCGGCCAGGGGAGAAGTAACCGTGGACTTCCGGCTCGGCCAGGGTAGCGAGGTCTTCCGACAGGAGGCCCGCGACTTCCTCGACGAGGTGCTCACCGACGAGGTGCGCCACGAGATGGAACGGACCGGGGTCCATCACAGCTGGCACTTCCACCGCAACTTGGCCGAGCGAGGTTGGCTGGCCCCCGGGTGGCCCGAGGAGTTCGGTGGCCAGGGCCGTGACCCGCTGGAGATGTTGGCCTTCATGGAGGAGTTCCACCGGGCCGGGGCCCCGACCTACGCCATGGGCACCACGCTGATGGTGGCCGACATCATCCGCCACGTCGGTACTGACGAGCAGAAGCGACTGATCCTGCCCCCGGCCCTCGGCGGGGAGATCATCATCGTGCTGGGGTTCACCGAGCCCGAATCGGGCTCAGACGTGGCTGCGGCCCAGACCCGGGCGGTCCGGGACGGCGACCAGTGGGTGGTCAACGGACAGAAGATGTTCACCACCAACGCCCAGGAAGCCGACTACGTCTTCATGCTGACCGGACCGATCCCGACGTCGCCAAGCACCGGGGCCTGACCACGTTTCTGGTGCCGCTCCGCCAACCGGGGGTGGAGATCCGGCCCGTGTACACCCTGTCGGGCGAACGGACCAACCTCACCTTCTACTCCGATGTCCGGGTGGACGACGCCATGCGGATCGGTGAGGTGGACGGCGGATGGGATGTCATGCAGGTGGGACTGACCCTGGAGCGGGCCGGGGACCACGGGGGCGAATCGATCCGGCTCCTGGGGGCGATGGAGGAGTGGGCCCACACCGCGGTGGACGACGAGGGTCGCCCGAGGGCCGACGACCACGACGTCCGGGCCCGGCTGGGACGGGCCGCGGCCGAGAACGAGGTCACCACGCTCCTGTGTCGCCGAAGCGCGTGGATCCACGCCTCAGCCGGACTACCCGGGGTGGAGGGGTCGATGAGCAAGCTGTTCGCCTCCGAGGCGCTGACCCGGCAGTCGGCCGACTTCGTCGACCTTCTCGGTCCGGACGGGATCCGGAGCCAGGGGGATCCGACCGCTCCGGCCGCAGGGGCCGCCGACTACGACATCCGTTTCGCCCTGGGTACCACCACCTACGGCGGGACGAGCGAGATCCAGCGCAACATCATCGCCCAACAGGGGCTGGGACTCCCGCGGTCGGGGTGAGGACGATGGGACGGCGGTCGGCTCGGATCCGGCCGCTCAGCCGACCGGCGTGAACTCGAGGTATAGGCGGTCGTGGCCCCGGAGCATCCAGGTGGGGGTGTGCTCCCAGTGGCGCCCGCCCGCCGGGCCGTGATGCGACTCCGAGATGCGGATGTCCCCCATCCGATCGAGCAACCGCTGCAGGGAGACGTTGGCCTCGGCCCGGGCCAGCGGTGCGCCGGCACAGGTGTGGATACCGTGACCGAAGGCGATGTGCTGGCGGGCGTTGTCCCGGTCGAGCCGGAGCTCGTCGGGTTGCTCGAACTCGCGCGGGTCGCGGTTGGCCGCGGCCGGCAGGACCATCACCGTACTCCCCGCCGGGATGTCGGTGTCCCGAACCGTGGTCGGTGTCCGGGACAGGCGGAACGTCCCGTTGATCGGAGGCTCGAGTCGCAGCGTCTCCTCGATGAACATCGGGACCAGGCTGCGGTCGTGGCGGAGCCGCTGCTGCAGTTCGGGGCGCTCGCCGATGGTCTGCAGCGCCGTGCCGAGGAGCCGGGCCGTGGTCTCCTGGCCGGCGGCGAACAGGTTGGAGGCGATCTTCATGACGTCCTCGACCGGAGGAAGTGTGCCGTCGGGGAAGGTGGCCGTGGCCAGCCCGGTCATCACGTCGTGGCGGGGCTGGCGGCGCCGGTCCTCGATGTAGCGCGTGAACTGGGCGTAGAGGTACTCGAGCGGACTGTGGGTCATTTCGATGTGGTCGTTGTGCATGAGCTTCTCGAGGAACTCGGCATGGTCCTCCTCGGGCACACCCAGCAGATCGGCGACGACCAGCATGGTGTAGGGCTGGGCGTACTCGCCGATGAACTCGCACGCTCCCCGGGCGTGGAACCGGTCGATCTGGTTGTCGGCCAATCTTCGCAGGGACTCTTCGTTCTCCTTGAGGCGCTTCGGGGTGATCAACCGCATCAGCAGCCCGCGCTGGGCGGTGTGCTTGGGGGGATCGAAGGTGGGCAGCTGATCGCCGAAGGGAAGATCGTCCCGGTAGGTCTCGATGATCTCGGTGACGTCGTCGCCCTCGAGTGGGACCGGGAATTTGGCGAAGGGACCGATGGCCGAGTTGCAGTTCGAGAACGTGGTCTGGTCGTGGTAGATCTCGACCGCCTCGTCGTAGCCCGTCACCATGAAGACGTCGTGGTACGGCTCCTTGACCACCGGGCATCGCTCCCGCAGGTGTTCGAAGTAGGGATAGGGATTCTCGATCAGGTCCTTGGTCAAGAAGAAGTCGATGGAATCGAACTGCTGATCGCTCAATGGTGCTCCATGGTTGCGCAGGGTGAGGTCCCTGATCGGATGGATACGGGGGCGGCACCGGTGCGTCGGGGGTCGGAGGCCCGGGGTATGTTCGGTTGCCGGCCCCGACTCGACGGAGCCGGCAGACGGAGAGGGGCCGAGGTCGCCGCCCGGTGCCGGAGGCCAGTCGAAAGGAACCGCCGGACATGAGTGAGGAACTGTCGGGGAAGGTCGCCGTCGTCACCGGGGGCGCGAGTGGTATCGGCCGCGCCACCGTCGAGTTGTTCGCCCGGTCCGGCGCCCAGGTCGTCGTGGCTGACGTCAATGCCGATGAGGGCCACGCGTTGACGGACGAGCTGGGGGAGGCCGTGGCCTTCCGGCGGACCGATGTGGCTGACGTGGACGAAGTCCAGTCGCTGGTCGACTTCGCCGTGGACACCTTCGGCGGGCTGCACGTGATGTTCAACAACGCCGGGATCTCCAGCTCCTTCCGCCGCTTCTTGCGCGACGACCTCCGCGACTTCGACCGGGTGATGGCCGTCAACCTGTTCGGCGTGATCATCGGGACCCAGCGGGCGGCCCGCCACATGGCCGAGCACGGCGGCGGCTCGATCATCAACACCTCGTCCATCGGTGGCCTGACCGGGGGTGGTCCGCCCATCGCCTACCGCACATCCAAGGCGGCGGTCGTCCAGTTCAGCCGGATGGTCGCCACCGACCTGGCCGAGTACGGCGTCCGGGTGAACTGCATCGCCCCGGGCCACATCCCCACCGGGATCACCAGCTACGATCTCGGCCCCACCATCGAAGCGGACCAACCACTGGCCCGCCGAGGGTCCCCGCACGATGTGGCCGAGGCCGTGCTGTTTCTGGCCGGTGAGCGCTCGGCCCAGATCACCGGCATCGTGGTTCCGGTGGACGGGGGACGGTGGCCGGACGGCCGGTGCCCCAGGCGATGAGAGGCCAGGTGCCCACCACCATGGGCGATGCCGGCTGAGGCCGGTAGGTCCCCGGTGGCGCCCGGCGTCATGTCGGCCCCCGACCGTCCCGGACGGCCTGTTCGACCAACCCGATGACCCAGGCCATGCCCTCCACCGCCCGGTCGTGGTCGATCCCCCAGTCGACGACCAGGCGCTCGTAGGAGGCCACGCTCCACAGCACGTCGAACACGGCCGCCACCACCGTCCGATCGGGGTCGGACCACGGTCGGGTGCGCTCGGCCAGGGCTCCGAGGAGTGCCTTCTGTTGGCGTTCCTTGGCTGCCACCAGAGTGGGATCGAGGGGAGGTCGCGGCTCTCTCGGGTACTGGGCCACATGGTCGAAGATCTGGGTGGCCACGGTGGCGATGTCCGAGAGCTCCATGCCGGTCAGCTCGATGCCGGCCTCCTGCTCGTTGCGGTGCATCACCGCGTCGCGCAGCCCCCGCTCACTCCCGAAGTAGCGGTACACGGTCCGCTCGTTGACTCCGGCCCGGTCGGCCACGGCCCGGACGGTCAGCTTCTTCCAGTCCCGCACCGCGGTCCGGTGTATGAGTTCGGATCCGGCCACGAGGATCCTCTCCCGGGTCTCGGCCGCCCGTTCCCGGCGGAGCGTACCGTCGTAGGTCCGACCGCTACGGGCCGGATGGTCCGTCGTCGGCTTCTTGGCGGTGGTCACGGCGTCCATTCTGCTATGCCAGCTTCGCCGACCAACCTCCGTCGACCGGGATGACCGCACCGGTGACGAACGAGGCCTTGTCGGAGGCCAGGAAGGCACCGACCTCGGCCACCTCGTAGGGCTGCCCGGCGCGATTGAGGGCGGCCTTGGCCGCGATGTCAGGAATGAAGTCGTCAGCCCCCACCGCCATGATCTCGGTGAGGATGAATCCCGGACAGATGGTGTTGACCCTGATTCCTTGGGTGCCGTACTCGATGGCCGCCGACTTGCTGGCGCCGATGATCCCGTGTTTGGCCGCCTGGTAGACGCTGGTGAAGGCGGCCCCGTTGAGACCGCCGACCGAGGACCAGTTGACGATCGAGCCACCTCCGGTGGGGAGCATGGTGCGGATGCCGTGTTTCATCCCGAGCATCACCCCCCGCAGGTCGACGTCCATCAGTCGGTCGTAGAACTCCATGGTGAGGTCGGCGAGGGCGCAACCGTCGGCGATGCCGGCCACGTTGAGCACGGCGTCCACCCGCCCGAACTCGGTGACGGCGGCGGCCATCATGGCCTCGACGTCGGCCTCCTCTGACACGTCGCAGTGCACGGGCAGGACGTCCCCGCCCACGTTGTCGGCCGTGTCCTGTTCGGCTCCGCTGATGTCGGCCGCCACAACTTTGGCGCCCTCGGAGACGAAAACCTTGACCGACGCCTTGCCCATCCCCGAGCCGGCCCCGGTGATCACCGCCACTTTGTCGTCGAGCAGTCCGGTCATGGGGTGAGGACCGGGAGCGACTCCCACCCCCGGACCGTCGACGTCGGGGCCAGCGTGGCCCGGTCGGTGTCGACCTCCCAGATGGGGAATCGGTTGAGGACCTCATCGAGGGCCACCCGGCCTTCGAGGCGGGCCAGGGCCGCCCCCAGGCAGAGGTGGATTCCGTAGCCGAAGGTCAGCGGCTTCCCGTCGTCGCGGTGGATGTCGAAGGTGTCACCGTCGGGGAATCGTCGGTCGTCATGGTTGGCCGACGCCGGGAGGAGCATGATGATGCTGCCCTCGGGCACCGTCTGGTCGTGGATCTCGACGTCCTCGGTGACGTACCTGGCCGTGTGGGGGGCCGGCGTCTCGAACCGGAGCAGCTCCTCGATGGCGCCGGGAATGAGCGACCGGTCCTCGACCAGCTCCCGTCGTTGATCGGGATGGTCGCCCAGGACTTTGCCGGTCCACCCGATCAGCCGGCCGGTCGTCTCGTTGCCGGCCCCGGTGATGACACTGATGTAGGTCAAAAGCTCGTCACGGGTCAACCGGCGCACCGTCCCGGTCTCGTCCTCGAACTCGGCCTGGAGGAGCTCGGTCATGATGTCGTCGGAAGGGTGGTCGGCCCGCCAGTCGACGTACTCGGCGAAGATGTCGGTGGGCACGAAGTTCTCTGAGACCTCCATGGGCTGGCCGGCCTCGGTGCGGAGGTTGGCGTCGACCTTGTCCCGCACGAATTCCTGGTCCTGCTCGGGGATGCCGAGCAGCATCCCGATGACCCGCATCGGCATTTGGGCACCGAGGTCGGCAATGAAGTCGAACTCCTTGGCCCCGACCAGGGGGTCGAGGCTGCGGGCGCAGAACTCCCGGATCTGCGGTTCGAGGGCGGCCACCCGGTTCGGTGAGAACACCCGCGACATCAGTCGCCGGTGGATGGTGTGCACCGGCGGGTCCTCGAAGATGAGGACGCCGGAGGGCATCTCGATGTTGGCCCGGATGAGCTCGATGATGCCGCCCCGCCCGGAGATGAAGGTCTTCGGATCGAGATAGCAGCGCTCGACGTCGGCGAACCGGCTGACGGCGTAGAAGTCGTGGGTCCCGTTGTAGTAGAGCGGAGCCTCGTCCCGCATCCGGCGGAAGACCGGGTACGGGTCGGCGTCGATGTCCACGTCGTAGGGGTCGAAGTACACATCGCTAACGTTCTGGCTCGTCACACCGCACCTCGCCTTGCTTTCATGTCGTACTGTGACACTAAGCTGTGGCACGGTCAAGCGCGGACACTGCTGTCAGCCGGCGACGTTCGAGGAATCGGGGGACCATGAAAACGCATGCTGCGGTGCTGTGGGGACGGGAGCAGGACTGGCGGATCGAAGAGATCGACCTCGATCCACCCGGGCCCACGAGGTGCTGGTCAAATGGGCGGCGGCCGGCCTGTGTCATTCCGACGAGCATCTCCAGTCGACGGAGATGGGCTCGGAGGCCGGCACCGGCGAACCGCCGAGGGCGGGTCTGTTCCCGATGGTGGGTGGGCACGAGGGGGAGGGGTGGTGCTCGAGGTGGGCCCGGACGTCACCACCCTCCAGCCCGGCGACCACGTGGCCGCCAGCTTCTTCCCGATCTGTGGGCGGTGCCGGATGTGCATCACCGGCCACTCGAACCTGTGCGATCTGGGGGCGGCCACCTTCGCCCGCGGCCAGATCTCGGACGGCACTGTGCGGTACCACCTCGACGGCCGATCGCTCAACGTGATGTCCAAACTGGGCACCTTCGCCGAGCACGGCGTGAGTCACGAAGCGTCGCTGGTGCAGGTCGATCCCGACCTGCCGCTGACGGCGGTGGCCCTGGTGTCGTGTGGAGTGGCGACCGGCTGGGGATCGGCGGTGTACCGGGCCCAGGTGATGCCGGGCGACACGGTGGTGGTGGTCGGCGTCGGTGGAGTGGGCATCAATGCCGTGCAGGGGGCCAAGATGGTCGGGGCCCGCAACATCGTGGCCGTCGACCCGGTGGAGTTCAAGCAGAAGTCGGCGCTCGACTTCGGCGCCACCCACACCGCCGGGTCCATGGAGGAGGCCCTGCCCATGGTCACCGAGCTGACCCGGGGCCAGATGGCCGACGCCGTGATCATGGTTCCGGGGGTGATGTACGGAGACCTGATGGCCGGGGCCCTGTCCCTGACGGGCAAGGGCGGGACCTGTGTGGTCACCGCGGTCGCCCCCCAGACCCAGTTGGACGCCAGCGTGAACCTGTTCGACCTGGCCATGATGCAAAAGGAGATCAAGGGGGTGATCTTCGGAGCGGCCAACCCCCGCTTCGACATCCCCAATCTCCTGGCCCTGTACCGCTCGGGTCAACTCAAGCTGGACGAGCTCATCACCAGGACCTACCGGCTCGACCAGATCAACCAGGGCTATCGGGACATGCTCGACGGCGTGAACCTCCGAGGCGTGGTCACGTTCGAGTGAGCGCCCTCCTGCGCCCGACCCGCGGCCGAGATCCGACAGCACCGGGGCCGTGGCCCACCGACCGGGAGCTGTACGGACCGTCGGCGATGCCGACGGTCGCCCCCGTCGGCCTCTGTCCCCCTCCCCGATCAGCAGCCGGTGTCCCGTCGGCCGGCAGGTACGACGACCGGCCCGTCCCGTCGGTCAGGCTCCACGCTGGCACCGTCCCGATCGCACCCAAAGGGTGGAAGATGTCAGCCCTCCCCAGGAGGAGCCCATGGCCATGAGCCTCGATATCGACCCGCTGGACCTGGTCGACCCGAGTCGCTTCGCCCGCCACGGCTATCCGCACGACGTGTGGACCCGGCTCCGGGCCCAGGCTCCGGTGGCCTACATCGAACCTCCCGGGTATCCGCCGTTCTGGGCGGTCACCAAGCACGCTGACGTCCAGTACGCAGCCAGCCAGCCCCAGCTGTTCTCGAGCGCGGGCGGGATCACCCTGGACATGGATCTCACCGGAGTGGACATGCCGGTGGAGATGATCGTCTATCTCGATCCCCCCGAGCACGGCCCCATGCGCCGGGTCGCCAACAAGAAGTTCCTCCGCAGCGCCGTCTCCGCCCGTCGTGAGGAGATCGAACGGATCGCGGCCGACGTCGTCGATCAGGCCTCGACCGGGGGCGAGGTCGGGGAGTGCGACTTCGTCGACACCTTCGCCGCCCCGTATCCGGTGGCGGTGATCTCCTGGGTCCTGGGCGTGCCCCAGGTCGACTGGGAGCACCACTTCCGCTGGACCAACGAGATCATCGGTAAGGACGATCCCGAATACCGACTCCCGGGCGAGAGCCCCGAGCAGACCTCCATGCGGGCCCGGGGCGAGCTGCACCGCTACTTCAAACAGATGGTGACCGATCGCCGCCAGCATCCCCAGGACGACCTGGTCACCCAATTGGTCCAGAGCGAGGTCAACGGGGGCCCGTTGACGTCGCGCCAGCTCGTCTCGTACTGCGAGCTGCTGGTCGAGGCGGGCAACCAGACGACCCGCGATGCCATCGCCGGCGGTATGCAGGCCTTCTGCGAGTTCCCCGAGCAATGGGAGAAACTGCGGGACCGGCCCGAACTCCTGGCCGAGGCGGTGGAGGAGATCCTCCGCTGGGTCACCCCCATCAGCTACTTCGCCCGGACGGCCACCGAGGACTGCGAGCTCCACGGGCAGCAGATCCGGGCCGGCGACAAGCTGGCGCTGTACTGGGCGTCGGCCAACCGGGACGAGGAGGTGTTCGAGGATCCCTTCGAGTTCCGCATCGACCGCCCACCGGGTCAGCCCGTCGTCTTCGGCTTCGGTCCCCATCTGTGCATGGGTGCCCACGTGGCCCGGGCCGAGCTGATGGCCATGTTCGGCCTCCTCGTCGACCGGCTGGTGTGGTTCGAGCCGTCGGGACCGGTGGAGCGGCTCAACTCGTCGGTCAACGGGGCCATCAAACACCTGCCGATCCGGTACCGCCTGGATTAGCGAGGGGCATCCGCACCCGCACGGGGTGGCGGATGGGATGGCCGGGTGACGCCAACCGGCAACCACCAAAGGGAAGGAAGCAGCCAGATGGACGAGACGAGCATCTACTCCTGCGACGATCATCTGGATCTGCGGGCCGTTCCCCGTGATCTGTGGCAGTCGCGCCTGGCCCAGGACCTGGTCGAGCGGGGACCGAGGGTGGTGACGGGCGAGGGCGATCCGATGTGGGTCTGCAACGACCGCGTCCTGGGCCGCAGCGGGATCCCCACCGGGGACAAGCTCCAGGCGCTCAGCGCCGTCAGCCGGGCCGGCCTCGAAGACGACGGCTTCCGGGTCAGCGATCCCAAACTTCGGCTCGAGGATATGGACTTCGACGGGGTGTGGGCCTCGGTCATCTACGGTCCCATCCCACTCACGCTCTCCATCCCCGAGCCGGACCTCCAGACCGCCTGCTACGCGGCGTGGAACGACTGGGCCATCGAAGAGTTCAATGCCTACGCGCCGGATCGGCTGTGCGCGCTCCCGTTCCTGCCCAGCCATTCGCCCGAGGCGGCCGTGGCCGAACTCGAACGGGTGGCCGGCCGGGGCCACCGGGGGGCGATCATCGACGTGTTCGACTTCGACGCCGGCAATCCGGCCTGGGATCGTCTGTGGGCCGCGGCCGAGCACACCGGGCTGCCCCTCAGCTTCCACATCAAAGAGGGTGCATCGCCGAGGCTCAGCTACCAGGTGGGCAAGTGGCAGTCGGCGGCGTTCGCCTCCCTCCTTCCCCTCCAGCTCGACGAGGCGCTGGCCATCATGATCTTTTCCGGGGCCCTCGAGCGGCATCCGGGGCTGACGCTGGTGCTGGCCGAGGCCGGTGTCGGCTGGTTGCCGTACTTCTTGCACCGGATGGACATGGAGTGGGAGAACCTCCGCGACAAGATCGACGACGGCCCGAGCGTGGCGCCCAGCGACCTGTTCCGACGACAGGTCATGGCCACCTTCGAGGAGGAGGAGTCGGCCTACCGGTACATCCCGCTCCTCGGCGCCGACTCCTGCATGTGGGCGGCGGACTTCCCCCACACCGACAGCACGTTCCCCGAGTCCCGGCGCTCCATCGCCGAGACGCTGGGGGCGCTCTCCGACGACGACCGCCGCCGGATAACCGCGTCGAATTGCGCCAAGTTGTACGGCTTCGAGTATGTCGCCTGACCGGACGACGGCCTCAGCGAGTTCATGACGTACCCGGACGAGTCAAAGGAGCAAGCCGATGGCAGCTGATGTGGTGATACGGGGCGGAACGGTCTACGACGGGACCGGCGGTCCCGGCCGGCTGGCCGACGTGGCCATCTCCGGTCAGGTGATCGACGAGATCGGCCCGGATCTCCACGGGCCGGTGGAACTGGACGCATCCGGCTGCGCCGTCGCCCCCGGCTTCATCGACATCCACACCCACTTCGACGCCCAGGTGTTCTGGGACCCCCAACTCAAGCCGTCGTCGTATCACGGGGTGACCACGGTGGTGGCCGGCAACTGCGGCTTCTCCATCGCCCCGTGCCGGCCCGAGCACCACGATGTGATCGTGCACACGCTCGAGAACGTCGAGGGGATGGATGCCGACTCGCTCTCGGCCGGTATCGCCTGGGAGTTCGAGACGTTCCCGGACTATCTCGACCTGGTGGGCCGGCGGGGGACGACGCTCAACTTCACCGCCTACATCGGGCACACCGCCCTCAGGCTGTATGTCATGGGGGACGCCGCCTATGAGCGGGCCGCCACCACCGAGGAGATCGAGCGCATGTGCCAGCTGGTGGGCGAGGCGATGGAGGTGGGAGCGGCCGGGTTGTCCACCAGTTTCTCGTTCGCCCACCGGGGCGTCGACGGCAAGCCGGTGCCGAGTCGGTTCGCGGAGATGGACGAGGTCGAAGCGCTGTTCATGGCAGTGGGGAAGGCCGGCAAGGGAGTGGTACTGGCCACCCCGGGCTGGCAGTGCGAGTACCCGGACGTCTTCACCTGGCAGCCGAAGGTGGGACGGCCGTTCACCTGCCCTCTGTTCGCTCTGTCCAGCGGGAAGCACCGTGAGGTCGTCCAATGGCACGAGGAGGCCCTGGCCCGGGGAGCCGACGTCTGGCCCCAGGTCACGCCGCGACCGCTGACCATGCAGTTCACCCTGGCCGACGCCTACAACCTCAATGTCGGCCGGGTATTCGGCGAGCTCATCAAGGTCAGTCCCGAAGTGCGGAGGGCGGCCTTTCGCGACCAGGAGTGGCGGACGGCGGCCTTCAACGATCTGGAGGACAACGACGGGGGGATGAAGCCGCGTTGGGAGACATTCGAGGTGTCCGAGTCGGAGCGGTTCCCCGAACTGCTGGGCCGCCGGGTCACCGACATCGCCCGGGAGCGGAACGCCAGCCCCCTCGACGTGATGTGCGAGCTGTCCCTGGCCGAGGGTCTGACCACGCGCTTCCGGGCCTACATCGCCAACGACGACCCCGAGGAGGTGGGTCGCCTGCTCACCGAGGACCATGTGGTGCTGGGCCTCACCGACGCCGGTGCCCACGTGGACCAACTGTGCGATGCGCCCCAGCCCACCGACCTCCTCGGCACCTGGGTCCGCGACCGGGAGATCATGCCGATCGAACGGGCCATCCGGAAGCTGGCCGGCGAACCCGCCGACATGTTCGGCTTCGAAGGACGCGGATACCTGCGACCGGGCTATGCCGCCGATGTCACCGTGTTCGACCCGGCCACGGTGGCACCCGGTCCCCAGCGCCGCGTCCGGGATCTCCCTGCTGACGGCGAGCGACTGACCAATGAGGAGCCGGTGGGAATGCGCCACGTGATGGTCAACGGCTCGCTGATCCGAAGCGATGAGCGCCAGCTCGAACCGGAGCGGTCCCCCGGAGCCCGTCCCAACCTCGTCTGAACAACGCTCGGCCCGGGCTTCTCAGCGAGCCAGACGGAAGTACTGGCGAAGATCGTCGGCGAACAGTTCGGGCTGCTCCATGGCGGCAAAGTGACCTCCGCGTTCCATGACCGCCCAGTGGGCCACGTTGTACTGGCGCTCGACCCACGAGCGGGGCCACCGCAGCACCTCTTTGGGATAGCGGGCCACGCCGGTGGGCACCTCGACGTAGGGAGGTGGGCCGGAGTGGCTATGTCTGGTCTCCCAATAGAGGCGGGCCGAGGACGCGCTGGTCTGGGTGACCCAGTACAGCATGACGTTGGTGATGAGCTGGTCGCGGGTGAAGCAGTGCTCCGGATGACCGTCGCAGTCGCTCCAGGCCTGGAACTTCTCCACCATCCAGGCCAACAGCCCCGCCGGCGAGTCGTTCAGGGCCACGCCCAGGGTCTGGGGTTTGGTCCCCTGCTCATTGGCGTAGCCGGCTTCCTCGTCGGCGAACTGCTTCATGGCGGCCAGGTCGGCCTGCTCCTCCTCGGTGAGGGGGCCGACCGTCTCGGGCCGGGTGCCGAGGGCCATGTTGAGGTGGATGGCAACGCAGTGCTCGGGATCGAGAGAGCCGAGTCGGGTCGTCACCTGGGCCCCCCAGTCGCCGCCCTGGGCCACGTAGCGCCCGTAGCCGAGTCGATCCATCAATTCGGCGAAGGCTCGGGCGACGCGGGGCGGGTCCCAACCTGGAGATCGGGTCGGACCGGAGAACCCGTAGCCCGGCAACGAGGGGACGATCACGTGGAAGGCCTCGCCGGCCCGGCCCCCGAAGGACTCGGGGTCGGTCAGCCGGGGGATGACGTCGAGGAACTCGACTACCGACCCCGGCCAGCCGTGGGTGAGGAGGAGGGGAAGTGCATCCCGGTGGGCCGACCGGGCGTGGAGGAAGTGGATCCGCTGGCCGTCGACGGTGGTCCGGAATTGTTCGAATCGGTTCAGTCTCGCTTCCTCCGAGCGCCAGTCGTAGGTATCGCGCCAGTATTCGACGAGCTGGCGCAGATAGTCGACGGGGATCCCGTACTCCCAACCGGTGTCCTCGATCTGATCCGGAAACCGGGTCAGTGTCAGGCGACGATGGAGGTCTTCGAGGATGGAATCGTCAATGCCGATCTCGAATGGTTCGACCGACTCGCTCAACCTGTCCTCACCGGATCCCGGCCCGCCCGATCACGTCCTGTCCGAACCGCGCCAGCGACAACTCGAAGTCGGCGCCGAACAGGACGGCCGGAATGAGGACCCGGGTCACACCGACCTTCTCCAGCGACTCGACGGCGGCGGCGGCTTCCCCACCGCTGGTGGCGTTGCACTGCATGGTCACCTCGATGGTGGCCGGATCGCGACCCGCCTCCTCGGCGCTGGTCCGGATTAAGTCGATCAGAGGGGGCAGCTCCTCGGGACTGACGCCCAGCGGAAAGAACCCGTCCCCGATCCGGCCTGCCCGCCGGGCCGCGGCCGGGCTGTGACCGCCCAGGTGCACGGGGATGGTCCCGCCCGGGGGCTGTGGTCGCAGGAAGCAGTTGGCGAAGCTGGCGGTGACGCCCTCGAAGCTGGCCTGCTCCTCGGTCCAGAGCGCTCTCATGGCGGCGATGGCTTCCTCCATCCGCTGGGCCCGGCCGTCGAAGGGGATACCCAACGCCTGGAACTCCTCCTCCAGCCAACCGATGCCCGCCCCCAGGATCATGCGTCCACCCGAGAGGGAGTCGAGGGTCGCCAGTTCCTTGGCCAACACCAGGGGATTGCGCTGAGGCACGATGAGTATTCCGGTACCCAAACGCAGGGTCGAGGTCCCGGCGGCTACGTAGGCCAACCAGATCAGAGGATCGGGGAAGACCGTCCCCTCCCCGGAGGGAAGCCGACCCGACGGGTCGTAGGGGTACTTGGACCGGTACCCGCCGGGGACCACCACATGGTCCACCGTCCAGATCGACTCGAATCCGGCGGCTTCGGCGGCCCGAGCCAACCGGATCGCTTCGACAGGATCGACGAAGGCTCCGATGTTGGCGAAGGCGACTCCGAACTTCATCGGCTCCATGGTCTCCCTCTCCCCACCGTCCCGGTGGCCGGGGTCAGCATAGGGCACGACATCCCGCCGGTATGCCGCTGTTAGCCTGGTCTGCATGGCCGAGGAGTCACCGATATGACGGTCGGAGAAGCTCCGGCCCGGGACGTGGTGGACCGGGACGCATGCATGGGGTCGGGGAATTGCGCCTTCTGGGCCCCCGGCGTGTTCGACCTCGACGACGACGGGATCGCGGTCGTCGTCGGCGATCCGGAGGGCCGGGAAGAAGAGGTGCGGAAAGCGGCCGCCTTCTGCCCGACGGCGGCTATCCGGCTCGACCGGATGTTCCCGGTCTGACGCTTCACCGCCGTCCACCGGGACGAGGCAACGGTTCGGTCGGATGAGGGCCGCCACCCCTTTATTTGGGATTTTTAATTGAGATCCGTTTGATCGGCATCCGGCCATGGCGGTTGGGCTGCCTCGGGCTCGGCCACAAAAGCATTTCTCCGATCGACACCGAACCATTTGGTGCTCCGGGGGCTACAAAGGGGTGGTGGGATCGAATGCGCTGGCCGGGGAGGACGGACAGGGGTTCCCGCGATCCGAGCTGAGTGAGAGCAGCGACGCCGACTTGCGGATCGAGATCGGGGACGGCGACAAGGGGTCGTTGGAGCAACTGTATCGGCGCCACGGGCTGTACCTGGCCGCCCTCATGGCCAGGATGTTCGACGACCACCAGATGGCCGAGGAGGTTGTACAGGACACGTTCCTGGCCGTCTGGGGTGGTGCCCGCTTTGACGGAAGGTCTCGGGTGAGGACGTGGTTGGTGGCCATAGCCATACGTCAGGCCAAGTCCCGACGGCGCCGGCGGAGATTTCCGGTCGGGAATCATGTCGATGATCCGGTGTCGGATGAGCCGGATCCCGAAAGTAGGGCCATCGCCTCATTGGAGGCCGATCGGATGATCGAGGACCTGTCGGGACTCACACGGATCCAGCGCCAAATCCTTCTTCTCACGTTTGCCGAGGAGTTGACGCAACCAGAGATCGCCGAGCTCCTCGGAGTTCGGCTCGGCACGGTGAAGAGCCGGGTGCACAGCGCCAAAGTGGCGATGCAGCGCAAGTGGGAACGGGAGGACCGACAGTGACCGACACCGACCATTTGGACGAGCCAGGATTGGTTGCCGTCGCTACCCATGCTCCACTCGATGCCCGAGGGGCGGAGCACCTGGGGCACTGTGCGAGCTGCAGGCAGGAACTGGAGACGTGGCGCAGGATCTCAACCGTCGTGACCGACGCCGTGGCTTCGTCGGCGGCTGCCGGTGACGACCTTACGGATCGCATCCTGGGCCGGCTGGGATCACCTCCCGAGGAGGTCCACCTCTCCAAGGGGAGAAGCCCTGCGTTACCGCCTCGGGCTCGAGTTCGTCGACCTCAATGGCTGGTGGCGGCCATAGGCGTGGCGACGGCGGGCATCATCGCCATCGCTCTGACACTGGGACCTTCATCCCCGTCTCAGGCCGTGATACTCAAGCGCATCAGGAGCACAGCCGTCCTCGCCGCCCGGTGGAAGACCATGCACATCACGGCCTCTGAGGTGCTGAGGGCTCCCCGGGGATACATCGCCGGCTCGTATCGATCGACAGGTGCATACAGCCCGAGCACCAATGCATTCACGTTCACGTCGTCCCTGATCAATCCCGGAGGTGAGGGGTCAAGCGCCACCTATGTCTCCGACGGGTCGCTCGTCTACCTGCCCTGTGATCCGGACTTCAGATCAATAGGAGAGAAACCCTGTATCGCCTACCCGGCCGAACACGGACCTGCGGCCCCCACCTCCTTCGTGTTCCTGCGGGGCGTGCGGGGACCAGTGACATCGCTGGGTCAGCGAACCATTGCCGGAATGTCCACGAGCGGCTACCGCTTCACCGTCCCAGTCGATGCCTATGTTCTGGGTGGTGCCGTTCCATCCGAAAGGGGGCTTATTCAATCAGCCCTTGCCGTGGCCGAGACCAACACCATCCACATGGAGATGTGGATCGACGACCGGGGGTTACCGCTCGAAGTGGAGACGACTTACCTTGTAAAGCAAACCAATCTGCCCAGCCTCTTGCACGTAACCGACGACGAGGAAATTTCCTACTCCCAGGAGCCACTGAAGGTCGTCGTTCCGAACAGGAATGACGTGGTGGTGGCGCCCGATCTCGATGCCGCCACTCAGCTGTCCAACGCCTATGTTCAAGAGATCGGGGCAGGGGCAGTGGCCAGGGAGGGGTAGGTGCGAGTGCCCCCGAGGCTCGGGTCGAGGTCATCGGGTCGCCGATCGGGGTTGAACCGGACGGCCCGGTGAGGTGACGACCGGTCTCGTTACAATGTCCCGGGCCGGCACGGACCACTGGGCGGGCAGGACCGGAGACAGCGCATGGGCACGTACAACCACACCGGGCACGTCGTCACCGATCTCGAACGGTCGAAGCGGTTCTACCAGGAGGTGTTCGGCTTCGAGTTCTGGTACGAGATCAGTCCGCCCGACGGACCGACGGCCAAGCTCAGCGGTCTCACGCCACCGCTCGGAGTCACCGCTTCCTACCTGACTCTCGACGGTTTCGTCCTCGAGCTGATGCACTACGCCGCCCCCGGGGCCGTCGCCCCCTACCGGGCCCGCACCATGAACGAGCCCGGGCTCACCCACCTGTCGATCTCCGTCGACGAAATCCGGCCCACGGCCGAACGGGCCGTCGAGTACGGAGGTCAGATCGTCGAGGACAGCGACGTCGCCGGCATGGCCCTGTTCGTCCGCGATCCCGACGGCCAGCTGATCGAGCTCCTGCCGGGCGCCTACCGGGACAGCCTGCCGCCGAAACCCTGAAGGCCGGTGGACGGCGACCGATCGGAGGTGGCCGGGTCGAGGTGACCATGCCCGGCCAACGGGTGGGATGAGTACGCTGGTCGATGGCGACGGCCGCCGACGAGCCGAGCCGGACCGGCCATCGAACCGGCCATCGAAGAGGAGAGCAACCACGTGACCTTGACGAGCGATACCGCGGTTCCCCTGCGACATGCTGACCGCTTCTTCATCGACGGCCAGTGGGTCGCTCCGTCGTCCGACGCCACCTTCGACGTGATCGACTCGAGCACCGAGCAGGTGTATTTCCGGGTGCCCGAAGCCCAGCCGGCTGACATCGACCGGGCCGTGACCGCGGCCCGACAGGCATTCGACCGGGGACCCTGGCCCACCATGACCCACGCCGACCGGGCCGAGTTCCTCACCGGCTTCGCCAATGGCCTGCGGGAGCGGGCCGAGGACATCGGGCAGATCTGGCCCCGGGAATCGGGCGCCCTCTACACCATGGCCCGGCGCGGCGCCATGGGGATCGCCGGCAGTTTCGACTACTACGCCGGTCTGGCCGAGACATTCCCATTCGAGGAGCGGGCCCAGCCGCAGATGGGAGAATTCGGCCTCCTGGTGCGGGAGCCGGTGGGAGTGGTGGGCGCCATCATTCCCTGGAACGCCCCGATCGGGCTGATCACCTACAAGCTGGCCCCGGCCCTCCTGGCCGGCTGCACGGTGGTGCTCAAGTGCTCACCGGAAGCCCCGGGTGACGCCTACGTGGTGGCCGAGATCGCCGAGGCCATCGGCCTCCCGGCCGGCGTGGTGAACGTGGTGACCGCCGACCGGGAGGTGTCCGAACTACTGGTCCGCGATCCCCGGGTGGACAAGATCACCTTCACCGGTTCGACGGCGGCCGGTCGGCGCATCGCCTCGATCTGCGGTGAGCGGATCGCCCGTTGCACCCTGGAGCTGGGTGGGAAGTCGGCCGCCCTGATCCTCGACGACATGGACCTGCAGCGAGGCGGCCGCCACCCTGGCCAAGGCCGAGTGCTCACTGTCCGGACAGGTCTGCTCCTCGCTGACCCGCATCGTCGTCACCCGTCGGCGTCACGACGAGCTGGTGGAGGCACTGGCCGGTGCGTTCTCCGAGGTCCGGGTGGGTGACCCCTTCGACCCGGCCACCCAGATGGGCCCGCTCGTCTCCAGTCGCCAGCGCGACCGGGTCGAGGGCTACATCGCCAAGGGTGTGGAACAAGGTGCGGTGCTGGCCACCGGAGGCGGACGACCCGAGGACCTCGACCGTGGCTACTACCTGGAGCCGACGGTCTTCGGCGCGTGTGGACAACTCCTCGGTCATCGCCCAAGAGGAGATCTTCGGTCCGGTGCTGACTGTGATCCCGGCCGACAACGAGGAGGACGTGGTGGCCATCGCCAACGACACGGTCTACGGCCTCAATGCGTCGGTGTTCACGCCCGACGTGGACCGGGCCCGCCAGATCGCCCGCCGGCTGCGATCCGGCACCGTCGGCCACAATGCCTTCCGCACCGATTTCGGCATTGCCTTCGGGGGCTTCAAGCAGTCGGGCATCGGGCGGGAGGGCGGAACCGAGGGCCTCCTCCCGTTCCTCGAGACCAAGACCGTGATCTTGGAAGGCGTCCCCGCCGGTACCGCTGAGCCGGACCGGACCCCCCTCGTCGGAACGACGGACACCCCACCCCCTACCATGGCCCACCATAGGTGCACCAGGTCGGTCACCACCGGAAAAGGAGGGTACGCCGTGCCACCCGTCAGGACCGAGACGTGACCAACCTGCCGCCGCTCCAGCGAACCAAGTTGTCGCGCAACGGCCGCACGGCGGTGGTGGCGTTGGCCACCAACAAGGTGAATGCGCTCGACGTGGAGGCGCTCCGGGAGATCACGACCATCATCGACCTCTGCGAGCACGATCCCGAGATCGACGCCCTGGTCATGACGGGCGAGGGCTCCGTGTTCTCCGCCGGACTCAACGTGAACGAGGTGCTGGCCAACGACCGGGACTACACCGAGGAGCTGCTGGCCGCCCTGGAAGAGGCCCTCCTGCGCATCTTCACCTGCCCCATCCCGACCGTCGTCGCCATCAACGGTTCGGCCATCGCCGGCGGCTGCCTCTTGGCCTGTGCCTTCGACAGGAGGTTGATCGCCGACCAGGCGCGGATCGGTGTGACCGAGCTCCGGGTGGGCGTGGCCTTTCCCGTGATGGCCGTCGAGCTGTTGAGGCACGTCTGTGGTCCGCCACGCCGAGAGGCTCATCTTCGAAGCCGAACTGGTTGACGCCGACGCCGCCTGCCGGTACGGCCTGGCCCACCAGCACCTGGCGTCATCCGAACTCCAGGCGGCAGCCGTGGCCGCGGCCGAGCAGCTGGCCTCGCTCGATGCACGTGCCTACGCCTTGGCCAAGACGTCGGTCCGGCGGCCGATGCTCTCGGCCCTCGGGGAGGAGGGAAGCCGGGCCCTCGACCGACAGGTACTGGACCACTGGCAGAATGACCAGACCAGGGCCAGCCTGGAGCGGCTGCTCGCCCCCAGGGCCTGACCGAGGCCCGGATCGGTCGATGCCCGATCCGGGCCGGTGGTCTGGTCTCGGACACGGTCAACGGTCCGACCCCGACACGACAGATCTCCTCATGCGATATAGCGTCTGTCAGAAGAACAGAAGGACGTTTCGCGCTGAGCAAGCGGCATCTCCTCTTTTGATATACGGTGTTGCGCGAGAGCAGAGGGGAGGTTCGCATGCTCCCGTGGACTGGGTCGTAGCGCTCTCGGAGTGAGCCGGAGTTCCGCCCTACCCGGTGGAGCCCCGAGCGGCAAGAAAGGGGGACCGCAGTGCTTCAGTTCGTGATCGCCGGACTCGTGCTGGGTGGCATCTACGCCATCGCGTCCGCCGGCCTGGTGATCACCTACACGTCCTCGGGGATCCTCAACTTCGCCTTCGGGTCCCTCGCTTTCTTCATCGCCCGCTTCTACTACTTCCTCAATACCCAAGAGGGTTGGAGCATCGTTCCGGCCGCCGTGGTGGCCATCGGGATCGCCTCCCCCGTCCTCGGGATCGTCCTCTACGCCGTCCTCTTCCGCCACCTGCGGCTTTCGTCCCCGCTGATCAAGGTGGTGGCGACCATCGGCCTGTCGGTGGCCATCCCGTCCCTCGCCACCCTGATCTTCGGCAACGCCGCCATCCAGCAGGCACCGGGCCTGGCCCCCCAACCCGTCCACGTCTTCCGCTTCCTCGGGGTGCCGGTCACCCTCGACCAGGTCATCGTGTACGGCTGCGTCATCGTCACCGTGGCGGTAGGGGCCGTGGTCCTGCGGTTCACCGATGTGGGCCTCAAAGTGAGGGCCATGGTCGACTCCCCGGCCATGACCGATCTGTCGGGCACGAATCCGAGGGCGGTGTCGATCGGCGTGTGGGCGGTGAGCATCTTCTTCGCCGGCCTGGCCGGCGTGCTGGCCGCTCCGATCATCGGACTCGACGCCGCCAACTTCACCCTGCTCATCGCGGCCACCTTCGCGGCGGTCATCGCCGCCAAGCTCCGCAACCTCCCGGTCGCCGTGGGGGTGGCCCTGCTGATGGGTATCGCCACCTCGCTCATCCAGCGCTACCTCCCACCGGCCAGCGCGTGGACCAGCGAGATCATCGATGCCGTTCCTTTCATCGTCATCGCCGTGGTGCTCATCTACAGCCTGATTCGGCGGGGGACGATCGGAGACAATGACGGTTGGGGCGGCGCCCTCGACCGGGCCATCACGCCCCAGGGCGAGAGCCGGCTGGCCGGATCCACCACCAACGTCGTCGAAACGGCGTCGCTTAACTTCTTCGGCAAATATGCCGGTCCGGTGGCGCTCATCGTCGTGGTCGGGGCCCTGCCCATGATCCTCGGTGGGTACTGGGTGGGGTTGGTGGCCCAGGCCTTCGCTTACGGCGTGATCTTCCTGTCGTGGACCCTCGTGACCGGGGAAGGCGGGATGCTATGGCTGTGCCAGATCACCTTCGCCGGGGTCGGGGCCCTGACCACTGCCCAGTTGGCCAACCACTACGGATGGCCGGTGCTGGCCGGTGTGATCGTCGGCGGGCTGGTGGCCGGAGTCGTGGGGGCCGTAGTCGGCTTCTTGAGCATCCGACTCGGGCGACCTGTACGTCGCCCTGGTGACCCTCACCTTCGGGCTCCTGGTCGAGAACCTCGTGTTCACCCTGCCGAGCTTCGTGAACCAGGGCCTCGGCCTCAACCTCAACCGGCCCGGCTTTGCCACCTCCGACATCGCCTTCTCCTATTTGTGTCTGGTGGCCTTCATCCTGGTGGCGCTGTTCATCGTCAACCTCCGGAGATCGACGACCGGGATGGCCCTGAACGCGGCTCGCTGGAGCGAAGCCGGAGCCAAGACATCCGGGGTCAGCGTGGTGCAGATGAAGGTGCTGGCCGGGGGGCTCGCCGCCCTCATCGCCGGTATCGGGGGAGGGCTGCTGGCCCTGGCCCAAACCACATTCCAACCCAGCGAATTCGCCACCTTCGCCGGAATCGTCTGGTTGGCCGTGCTGGTGACGATCGGCATCCGGTCGAACGCCGCGGCTCTGATCGCCGGGCTGGCGCTGGTGATGCCGCCGGCCCTCCTCCAGGCCTACGCACCGAGTTGGACGGCCAACCTGGTTCCGGTGTTCTTCGGACTCGGCGCCATCGCCGTCGCCAGGTACCCCGACGGCGTGTTGGCCGAACAGGGCCGCCGGGTGCGTCGACTGATGGTGCGCATGGCCCCGGCCCGCCTCGGGGCACCGCAGTTCGCTCGAAAGCGTCAACGCGGGTTCGAACGCGCCGCCAGCCGGTCGAGGCCGCCCCCTTGATCGTTGAGCAGGTCTCCTGATGGCGGCGGTGACCGACCCGACCGGACCAGCCGCCACCGCCGGTGTCGACACGCTGTCGCTGGTCGCCCGCGACATCACCGTGCGTTTTGGCGGGCTGACGGCTCTTTCCAGCGTCTCCATCGAGGTCGCACCTCGAAGCGTTGTGGGCCTGGTCGGGTCCGAACGGAGCCGGCAAGTCGACCCTGCTGGAGTGTTGTCCGGACTCCTGCGGCCCAACGGCGGGGAGGTATGGCTGCGGGGCGAGAACGTGACCCATACCTCCATTCGATCGCGGGCGGCGCGAGGGCTGGCTCGGACGTTCCAGCAGCCCGAACTGTTCATGGGACTGACCGTCCGCGAGCACCTGGTCCTGGCCCACCGGGCCCGGGTCGCTCCCAGTCGGTTGTGGCGGGACATGATCG
Source organism: uncultured Acidimicrobiales bacterium (assembly GCA_963747825.1). GTDB lineage: Bacteria > Actinomycetota > Acidimicrobiia > Acidimicrobiales > RAAP-2 > Bog-756. Next base: position 302,692 of record CAVVGQ010000007.1, on the reverse strand, counting down.
ATCCTCGTTCGCTGCTTCCGGCCTCGAAAGCTGAGAACGAGCGGGTTGACGGACTGCTCGAGCTCCTTCGGCTCACCCGGGTGGCCAAGGCGCCGCGTGGCCGCCCTCCCCCTGGGCGTCATCCGTCTAGTCGAGGTCGGTCGGGCCCTGGCCAGCGATCCCCACGTCCTGCTGCTCGACGAGCCTCTCTCCGGCCTCGACATCAACGGCTCGGAGAACCTGCTGTCGGTGTTCCGGCGCATCGTGGCCCATAACGAGCACGATCTCTCGATCGATCATTGTCGAGCACGATGTCGCCGCCGTGCTGGCCCTCTCGGACGTGGTGGTCGTCCTCGATTTCGGCGAGATGGATCGGCGGTGGGGGACCCCGAGGAGATCCGCAACGATCCGGCGGTGCGGGCCGCCTATCTGGGAGACGGCGAGCAAGCTCAGCGGTCGTCGGCTCCAGCACCGCCTCTCATCGATGCTCTGCTCGACGAGGTCCTTCCTGACTGGGTGGATCCATCATGACCGAACCCCTCCTCAGTGTGCGGGATGTCGATGTCCACTACGGGACGTCGCAGGCGTTGTTCGGGGTCTCGCTCGACGTGGCGCCCGGGAACGGTGCTGGCCGTGCTGGGCCCGAACGGAGCCGGGAAGAGCACGCTTGGCCCGAGCGGTGTCGGGTCTGGTGCCGCCGACGGCCGGCCGCATCTGGTTCGACGGACACGACATCACCGGCGTATCCGCACACCAGGTCCGCCGGTTGGGCCTCACCTACGTCCCCGAGGGCCGGGGGATCTTCCCCGGCCTCTCCGTGACCGAGAACCTGCGGATGGCGGTGGCGCAGGAACCGCGCAACCGAGCGCGCCGCCGCCATCGAACGGGCCATCGAGAAATTCCCGGTGCTCGGCAAGCGCAGTGGGCAACGGGCCGGCAGCCTCTCCGGCGGTGAGCAGCAGATGCTGGCGCTGGCTCGGGCCCTGGCTGTCTCCCCCAAGCTGGTCATCGCCGACGAGCTGTCGCTCGGCCTCGCCCCCCTCATCACCGAGTCGGTCTTCCAGAGCCTGGAGGAGGCCCGGCGGGCAGGGATCACCATCGTGTTGAGTGAGCAGTTCGTGCACCGCGCCCTGTCCATGGCTGACCACTGCGTGATCCTGAGCCGGGGTCGGGTGGGGTGGTCGGGACCCGCTTCGGAGGCCGGTCGAGAGGTCTTGGAGCGGTACCTGGGAGAAGGGGAGACCGCGACCCCTGCTGTTGCAACTGGCCAGTTAGATTGACGATCCGCTCGTTCCACCTGCCTTCGGCGACAGCATCGAGGGCACGCCGACGAGTCCGAGGAGGGGAAGTCCTGAAGTGAGAACCGTGACCCCGGCTGTCAGTGCCTGTGGCACCCGATCGGTGCAGCAATCTGCACACCATGGAGGAACAATGCCCGACGTCCGTCGGTTGGCCAAGGTGGGGATGGCCGTCTTGGTCGCGCTGCCGCTCCTGGTGGTGGGAGCCACGGCGACGGCGGTGACGACGGCCACGGCGGCCTCGGCCTCCTCGGCTCCGATCACCCTCGCCTACATCACCGACCTCACCGGAGAAGGAGCGCTCCCAAAATGGGACATCGCCGGCCGGGTTCAAGGCCCGGATCGCCCTCCAGAACGCGGAGGGCGGCGTCAACGGGCACAAGCTCGTTCGCTTTGATCATTGACGACCAGACGAGTCCGTCGTCCATCGCCACCGCCGTCCAGGATGCCGACTCGAAGGCCTTCGGGATCGTGTCGCAGAGCCCTCTGTTCTTCCTGGCCGCCAAGTACCCCCAAGAGGCGGGTGTCCCGGTCACCGGGTACCTACGACGACGGACCCGAGTGGGGCGAGCAGCCCTACACCAACATGTTCGCCTCCGACCTCGGAAGCGTTGACCCGAAGTATCCGGTCAACACGTTGTTGGGCTCCTTCCTCAAGCAGCACGGCGGGACCATCTCGGGTCATATGGCTACAGCATCTCGCCGTCCTCCAGTCGAGCCGCCATCAGCGCGGCGCTGGCCTTCACTGCCGCCGGAGGCAAGGTCGGGGTCCTCGACACCACCGTCCCCTTCGGTGGGGTGGATTTCACCAGTACCGCGCTGGTGGCCAAGCAGCACAACATCAACGCCATGGTGCCGGCCCTCGACAACAACTCCAACTACGCCCTGGCCACCGCCCTCAAGCAGGCCGGGGTCAAGCTCAAGGCCGTGGTGTTCGCCACCGGCTACGAGCCGAGTGTGATCCACTCCTCGGTGTGGAAGACCCTCCAGGGCGACTACTTCCTGGCCCTGTTCCGACCCTTCGACCTTCCCAACGCCGGCACCAAGCAGATGCAGTCCGCCCTGGAGAAGTATGAGCACTTCACCTCGAGCCAGTTCCCGAACTTCGGTCAGTACGAGTCGTGGGCCGGGGCCGACCTCATGATCAAGGGACTGGAGATGGCGGGACCGAACCCGACCCGGTCGGCCGTCATCAAGGACCTCAGGGGACTCAAGTCCTACAACGCCAACGGCCTGCTGCCCGACACCATCAACTACTCGACCATCTTCGGTCACGACTCGCCCAACTGCACCTGGGTCATGAAGGCCGAGACCAACGGGTTCACCCCGATTTCCTCCCAGCCGATATGCGGGAAGGACATCCCGAACACGACGACTGCCAACGCTTCGTGACCCGATCCCACCACCGTCCCTCTCGGGAGGCAAGCCATGCACCAACTTGATGACCTCATCCTGATCAGTGTCGACGACCACGTGATCGAGCCGCCCGATCTCTTCGTCGGGCACCTCGACGCCAAGTACCTGGACCGGGCGCCCAAGCTCACCCGCAACGCCGAAGGCTCCGATGTCTGGACCTTCGGCCAGGTGGTCATGGAGACGGCCGCCCTCAACGCCGTGGCCGGGCGGCCCAAGGAGGAGTACGGACTCGAGCCGCAGAGCCTCGACGAGGTCCGGCCGGGCTGCTACGACGTCCACGAGCGGGTGAAGGACATGGACGCCGGCGGTGTGCTGGCCTCGATGAACTTCCCGTCGTTCCCGACCTTCACCGCCCGGGTCTTCGCCAGTGACGACGCCGACCTCTCCCTGGCCCTGGTGCGGGCCTACAACGACTGGCACATCGACGAGTGGTGCGGGGCCTACCCCGAGCGGTTCATCCCCATGGCCGTCCCGGCCATCTGGGACGCCGAGCTGACCGCCGAGGAGATCCGTCGGATGGCGGCCAAGGGCTGCCACTCGCTCAGCTTCACCGAGAACCCGGCCGCCCTCGGCTATCCCAGCTTCCACGACGAGTACTGGGACCCGGTGTGGCGGGCCTGCTGCGACACCGGCACCGTGCTCTCCATCCACCTGGGCTCGTCGGGCCGGCTGTCCATCCCGGCCGTCGACTCCCCGCCCGACGTGATGATCACCCTGCAGCCCATGAACATCCAGTCGGCGGCGGCCGACCTGCTGTGGTCCCGGGTGCTGAAGAACTTCCCCGACCTGCGGGTGGCCCTCTCCGAGGGCGGCACCGGCTGGGTCCCGTACTTCCTGTCGCGGGTGGACCGCACCTTCGAGATGCACCACGCCTGGACGCTGCAGGACTTCGGCGGCCGGCTGCCCGAGCGAGGTGTTCCGCGAGCACTTCCTCACCTGTTTCATCAGCGATCCGGTGGGCATCCAGCTGCGTGACGCCATCGGCATCGACAACATCGCCTGGGAGGCCGACTACCCCCACAGCGACTCGATGTGGCCCGAGGCCCCCGAGGAGCTGGAGGCCGAGTTCACGAAGAACGCCGTCCCCGACGGCGACATCGCCAAGATGACCCACGAGAACGCCATGCGGTGGTACTCGTTCGACCCCTTCTCCCGCATCGCCAAGGAGGACGCCACCGTGGGCGCACTGCGGCGTCGGGCCGCGGGCCACGACGTGTCGACCATGTCCCGGAGCACCCGGGTCCGCACCGCCGACGAGAAGCTCGAGGGCTTCCGTGTCCGGGCCCGACGGGCCGTCGCCGCGGCAGGCTGAGCCGGCGCCGGACCGACGGCCGGATCAGGCTCGGGCGCCCGCTCCTCGGTCTCGGCCCGGTCCTGCGCTCGCAGCCAGTCGCCCAGGGCCGCCCCGGCGTCGAGGACGTGGGACTCGGTGAGCGCCCGGGCCGCGGCCGCGTCGCCGCGGTCGATGGCCTCGAGCAGGACGGCGTGGTCGGCCCGGCTGCGGCGGACCTGTTCGGGGAAGAGCTCGAAGTAGCTGGCCGGCACCACCCGGACCGCCTGGCGCAGGTAGGTCATGAGGCGCGGCGACCCCGACGCCCGGTTGAGGGCGCGGTGGAAGCTCCAGTTGGCGGCCACCACGTCGTCGGCGTGGACGACGGCCGCGGCCAGGGCGTGCAGCTCGGCCCGTTCCGGACCGGTGATCCGCTCGGTGGCCCACTCGGCCGCCTTGCCGGACAGCGTGGCCAGGACGGCGAAGTTGTCCACCGCGTCCTCGGGCGTGATCCCGAGCACGGTGATCCCGCTGCGCGGGGTGACCGAGACCAGGCCCTCGTAGGACAGCTCGAGGAGCGCCTCGCGCACCGGCGTGCGGCTGGTCCCGAACTCCCGGGTGATCTCGTCGAGGTCGATGCCGCGAGCCGGGTCGCAGCCGACCGGTGAGGATCCGGTCCCGCAGCTCGCTGGCGGCGCGGGCCCGCACCGTCCCGCCGATCGGCTTGAAATCTGACATATCAGATACTACATTTCAGATGCCCGAGCGGCGCCAGCAGCGGGCGGTGGCGGCGACAGCCGAGACCAGCAGGAAGAGGAGCGTGTCGGTGACCATGGCCAAGCGGCAGATGTCCCTGGTGGGGTTCATGCAGGCGGGGAGCACGACCGTCTACGCCGGATCGTGGCGCCATCCTGCCACCGAGCACGGATTCCTGAACGCCAGCTACTACGCCAAGCTGGGCCGGACCCTCGAAGAGGGCTGTTTCGACATGATGTTCTTCGACGACCGCCTGGCCATGCCCGGCATCTACGGCGGGTCCGTGGCCGACGCCGTGCGCCTGGGGGCCCGGCCGGTCAAGCTGGACCTCAGCATCGTGCTCGGCATCGTCGCCGCGGCCACCGAGCGGATCGGGCTCGGGGCCACCTACTCGACCACCTACTACTCGCCCTTCCACGTGGCCCGCACCTTCGCCACCCTCGACCACCTGTCCGGCGGCCGGGCGGCCTGGAACATCGTCACCTCGGTCAACGACAGCGAGGCCCAGAACTACGGCCTGAAGGAGCACCTCGACCACGACGCCCGCTACGACCGGGCCGACGAGTTCCTCGAGGTGGCGACCGGGCTGTGGGACACCTGGGAGGACGACGCCCTGGTGCTCGACCGGGCCGGTGGCACCTTCGCCGACCCCGACAAGGTCCACGAGCTCGACTACGAGGGCGAGTGGTTCAGCGCCCGGGGACCGCTCACCGTGCCGAGGTCCCCCAGGGCCGTCCGGTGCTGCTCCAGGCCGGCTCGTCGGGCCGGGGCCGCGACTTCGCCGCCCGCTGGGCCGAGCTGATCTTCACCGGCGACCCCGGCCTCGAGGTCGCCCGTTCGCACTACAAGGACCAAAAGGACGCCATCGCCGCCGCCGGGCGGGACCCGCACTCGGTGAAGATGCTGCCCATGGTGTACACCGTCGTGGGTGAGTCCCATGCCCACGCCGAGGAGCGCGAGGACCTCTTCCTCCACTCCCTGGTCGATCCCCAGGCGTCGCTGACGCTGCTGTCGGAGCTCATGAACTACGACTTCTCCGGGCTGGCCCTCGACGCCCCGATCACCGACGAGCTCATCGGGTCGGTCTCGGGCATCCGGGGCCTGGTGCAGAACCTGAAGAAGCACATCGGGGGGGAGACCGTGACCCTGGCCGACCTGGCCGGCCACCGGGCCACCCTGCTCCAGGGCCCGCGCTTCGTCGGCACCGGACCCGAGGTGGCCGACCAGATGGAGGAGTGGATCGAGGCCGAGGCGTGCGACGGCTTCACCGTGGCCGCCACCCACTCGCCCGGCGCCTACGAGGACGTCGTCCGGCTGGTCGTTCCCGAGCTCCAGCGCCGCGGGGTGTTCCGCGACCGCTACACCGGCGACACCCTGCGCGACACCCTCGGGCTGGCCCGCCCCGAGCTGGTGCCCCATGCCTGAGGCGGCCGGGGCCGCTCGCACGGTGTCCGGGTGGTGGACGCGGCCACCCTGGCCGCCGGTCCGCTGGTGGCCACGGCCATGGGCGAGTTCGGCGCCGACGTCATCAAGGTCGAGCAGCCCGGGGTCGGCGACCCCCTGCGCACCTGGGGCGACCGCAAGGGCGAGGTCGGCCTGGTGTGGAAGAGCATGAGCCGCAACAAGCGCTGCGTGACCCTCGATCTCCGTCAGCCCGACGGGCAGGACCTCTTCCACCGGCTGCTCGAGGTGAGCGACGTGCTGATCGTCAACAACCGGCCGAGCGCCATGGCCCGCTGGGGGATCGACTACGAGTCGGTGCACGAGCGCCATCCGCAGCTGGTGATGCTCCACGTGAGCGGGTACGGCCGGGGCGGACCGAAGAGCGACAGCCCCGGCTTCGGCACCCTGGCCGAGGCCATGAGCGGCTTCGCCCACCTGACCGGCCAGCCCGACGGGCCACCGACCCTGCCGCCGTTCATGCTGGCCGACGGTGTGGCCGCCCTGGCGGCCACCTACGCCGTGATGATGGCCCTCTACCACCGCGACGTGCACGGCGGCGGCGGCCAGCTGGTCGACGTCAACCTCATCGAGCCGCTGGCCCGCCTCATCGAGTCCTCCACCCTGGCCTACGACCAGCTGGGCACCGATCACCGGCCGGGTGGGCAACCGGTTCGACGCCAGCGCGCCCCGCAACGCCTACCGGACCTCGGACGACAAGTGGCTGGCCATCTCCAGCGCCTCGCCCAACATCGCCGCCCGGGTCTACCGGGCCATCGACCGCCCCGACCTGGCCGACAATCCCGACTACGTCGACCCCGTCCCCCGCCAGCAGCGGGCCGGCGAGGTCGACGCAGCTGGTGGCCGACTGGGTCCGGCAGCGCACGCTGGCCGAGGCCATGGCGACCTTCGAGGCCGCCTCGGTGGCCGCCGCACCCATCTACGACGCCGAGCAGCTGCTGGCCGACGAGCACCTGCGGGCCCGGGGAACCTTCGTCGAGGTCGACGATCCCGACCTCGGCCCGATGACCGTGCAGGCCCCGGTGGCCGTCCTGACCGAGACGCCGGGCCGGATCGACCATCTCGGCCGACATCTCGGCGCCGACAGCGATGCCGTCTTCGGCGACCTGCTCGGCGTCGACCCCGACCGCCTGGCCGCCCTCCGGGCGGCCGGCGTCATCTGACCGTGACCGTGAGGGAGGCAGCTGTGCGAGCACCCCGTGCCCGACGATCCGAGCTGGCCACCCCGGCCAGCAGCGAGCGGATGTGCGAGAAGGCGGCCGGCTCCGGTGCCGACCTGGTCTTCTTGGACCTCGAGGATGCCTGCGCCCCGGTGGCCAAGGAGGCGGCCCGTGGCACCGCCGTGGCCGCCCTGACCGGCTTCGACTGGGGCCGCACGGTCCGGGCCGTCCGGGTCAACGGTCTCGAGACGCCGTGGTGCCACGGCGACATCATCGAGGTGGTCACCGGGGCGCGGGAGTCCCTCGACGTGCTCATCGTGCCCAAGGCCCGGTCGGCCCGGGACGTCTGGTGGGTCGACGTGCTCCTCACCCAGCTCGAGACCAAGCTGGGCCTGACCAAGCGCATCGGGCTCGAGGTGCTGATCGAGGAGGCCGAGGGGCTGGCCAACGCCCCCGAGATCGCCCGGGCCAGCGACCGGCTCGAGGCCATCATCTTCGGGGCCGGCGACCTGTCGGCCTCGCTGCGGGCCCGGGTGGACGGCAACTTCGATCCGATCAGTCGAGTACCCCGGCGACTTCTGGCACTTCGCCCGGGTCCAGGTGCTGGCGGCGGCCCGGGCGGCCGGCATCGACGCCATCGATGCGCCCCATCCGGCCTACCAGGACCCCGAGGGGTTCCGGCGTTCCGCCGTGCACGCCAGCCTGCTGGGCTTCGACGGCAAGTGGGCCATCCATCCCGACCAGATCGCCATCGCCAACGAGGTGTTCGCCCCGACCGCCGCAGGAGATCGACGAGGCCCGGGAGTCCATCGAGACCTACCGCAGCTCCGAGGCCGACGGGGTGGGGGCCATCGGCCGGGACGGCAAGCTGGTCGACGCCGCCCACATGCGGCTGGCCGAGAACGTGCTGTACAAGGCGTCACTGGCCGACGGCGGCCGCCGGCTCAGACGCGGGAGCGGACGGCCGGTGACGCGGCCGCTACCGGGTGGTCCAGTGGGCCACCGGCAACATCGGCACCCGCTCGCTGCGGGGCGTGATCGAGCACCCCGGCCTGTCCCTGGTCGGGCGTGTACGTGTACTCGCCGGACAAGGCGGGCCGTGATGCCGGCGAGCTCTGCGGGCTCGATCCGACCGGGGTGCTCGCCACCACGGGACGTCGAGGAGATCCTCGGGCTCGGTGCCGACTGCGTGCTGTACATGCCGCGGGCCCTGCGACGTCGACGAGGTGTGCCGGCTGCTCGAGTCGGGGGCCAACGTCGTGACCACCCGGGGCGAGTTCCACCATCCGGCCAGCATGGATGCCGAGCACCCGCGACCGGGTCGAGGCGGCCTGTCGGGCGCGGTGGCACCTCCATCCACAGCACCGGCAGCAGTCCCGGGTTCATCTCCGAGGCCGTGCCGCTGGTCCTGACCTCGATCCAGCGGCGAGCTCGAGAGCCTGGTCATCGAGGAGTTCGCCGACCTGTCCCGGCGCGAACTCGCCCGAGCTGCTGTTCGACCTGATGGGATTCGGCGCCGATCCGGGCTCGCTTCGACCCCGGCCGGTGGTCCCACGGGGCGCAGAGCTTCGGCCCGTCGCTCCGGCTGGTGGCCGAGGCGCTCGGCCTCCCCCTCGACGCGGTGGAGGCCACCGGCGAGGTGGCGGTGGCCCGCCGGACGACCGAGATCGCCGCCGGCACCCTCGAGGCCGGCACCGTGGCCGCCCAGCGGATGAGGGTCACCGGCATGCGGAGCGGCCGGGCCCTGCTCAGCTTCGCGGCCACCTGGTACTGCACCGCCGACCTCGAGCCGGCCTGGGACCTCGCGCCCACCGGCTGGCGGCTCTCGGTCGCCGGCGACGCCCCGCTGGACGTCGAGATGCGGTTCGACGTCCCGCTGGAGGAGATGGGCGCCTGCGTCCCCCGGCTACACGGCCAACCGGGCCGTCAACGCCGTGCCGGTCGTGTGTGCGCGGCCGCGCCGGGCATCCGCACGACGGTGGACCTGCCCCAGATCATCGGCACGCTCACCGACGGGACCCCGTCTCGTGGCCGGGCTGAAGCGACAGTTCCGGTGAGGCCACTGCCCGAGCTGACGCCGGCCACCGAGTGGTTCTGGACCTCGGGGGCCGACGGCCGCCTCCGCATCCAGGGCTGCACGGCGTGTCGCACCCTGGTCCATCCGCCCGTGCCCATCTGCCCGGTGTGCCGGAGCCGGGCGTGGGAGCCGACGGTGGTCTCGGGCCGGGGCACCGTCATCGGCTTCACGGTGAACCAGCACCAGTGGCATCCGGCCTTCGAGCCGCCCTACGCCATCGCCGTGGTGGCGCTGGACGAGGACCCCGGGGTCCGGCTCACCACCACGATCGTGGAGTGCGATCCGGCCGAGGTCGCCATCGGGCAGGAGGTGTCGGTCCGGTTCGAGCACCACGACGACGTGTGGCTCCCGCTCTTCGCGCCGACCGGTCGGCTGACCGCCGGTCGACCCCGTCGCCGAACCCGAGCGTCCCCGGCCCGCGCCCGCCCGTCAGCGAGGACCGGTTCGAACACCGCTCGGTGCTGACCGGCGTGGGCCGGTCGGCACTCGGTCGCCGGCTGCTGGTCGACCCGCTCTCGCTGACCGTCGACGCCTGCCTCGAGGCCGTGGCCGACGCCGGGTTGGAGCTCGACGACATCGACGGGCTCTCGACCTATCCCGGCGCGGCCGGGATGGGCATGAGCGAGGGCGGGATCACCGCGGTGGAAGAGGCGCTCCGGCTCCACCCGACCTGGATCAACGGGGGAGGAGACCTCCCCGGCCCGGGCGGTGCCGTCATCGCCGCCATGCTGGCCGTGGCCTCCGGTCTCTGCCGCCACGTCCTGTGCTTCCGGACCGTCTGGGAGTCGTCGTTCGCCGCCCTCGGCCTCGGCGGTGCCGGCGGAGCGGCGCGCTCGTCGGGCCCGTCGGCGTGGCGGGCGCCGTTCGGGGCCATGTCGGCGGCCAACTGGATCGCCATGAACGCCCACCAGTACCTGCACCGCTACGGCGCCCCCCGGGAGATGCTCGGCCTCATCGCCCTCAACGGGCGGGCCAACGCCGCCCGCAACCCCGCCGCCATCTACCGCGACCCGATGACCATGGACGACTACCTGTCGGCCCGGCCCATCACCTCCCCCTTCGGGCTCTACGACTGCGACGTGCCCTGCGACGGCTCGATCGCCGTCGTGGTGTCGGACGCGTCGACGGCCGCCGACCGGCCCCGGCCGGCCGTCCGCATCGAGGCGGTGGGGACGCAGATCACCGAGCGGGTGTCGTGGGACCAGGGCACGATCACCCACGAGCCCCAGGTCCTCGGCCAGGCCGCCCACCTGTGGTCGAGGACCAGCCTCGCGCCCGACCGACGTCGACCTGGCCCTGCTCTACGACGGCTTCACCTTCAACGCCATCTCGTGGCTCGAGGCCCTCGGCTTCTGCGGCTTCGGGGAGGCCCACGACTGGCTGGACGGGGGACGGCGGATCGCCCTCGACGGCGAGCTGCCGGTCAATCCCCACGGCGGCCAGCTCTCGGAGGGGCGGACCCACGGCTTCGGCTTCCTCTACGAGGCCGTGCAGCAGCTCCGCCACGACGCCGGCGACGGCAGGTGGCCGGCGCCGACGACCGCCGTGGTCACCTCGGGGGGCGGAGTACCGTCGGGCGTGCTCCTCCTCCAGCGGGACGGGTGCCTGACGGCTCCGGTGGACGTCGAGGACAGGTCGACGGCCGTGGCCAGGGACGATGCGTCTCTGTATTTCAGGAAGTCGTCACATCCGCATAGACAAAACAACGTTTTCAAGGTAACTTCGACCGTCCGGCGTCGCGGCCGGCGACGGCCGGCCGAGAGGCAGAGCCACGGACGACGGGGGAGTAGGGCGAACCATGTTGCTGGCGCTGAGCTCCGACCAGGAGCTCTTCTCGGAGACCACGGCGAAGCTGCTCGACGAGCTGGTCCCGGTGGCTGAGCTGCGGCGGCTGCGCGACGACCCGGCCGGCTTCGACCGCGACTACTGGCGCCGGGGTGCCGAGCTCGGGTGGACGTCGCTGCTGGTCGGCGAGGAGCACGGCGGCGGCTCCATCGGGGACCACGGCCTGGTCGACCTGGCCCTGGTGGCCTACGAGTTCGGCCGTCACGCCGCGCCCGGGCCCTGGCCGTGACCAACGTGGTGGCCGCCACGCTCAGCGAGATCGGCGGCCACGGGCGCCGACGAGGTGATCGCCGGCCTGCTGTCGGGGGACTCGGTGGCCACCTGGTGTCTCGGCGAACCGCCGCCCGACGACCGGCTCGGGCGACGTCGCCCTCGACATCCGCGTCGAGGGCGACGAGGTGGTGCTCAACGGGGTCAAGCGACCGGTCGAGTCGGCGGCCGCGGCCGACCATCTGCTGGTCACCGGACGCACCGGGTCCGGGCTGACCCAGGTGCTGGTGCCCGGCGGGCACCCCGGGGTGTCCGTCGCCCCCATGGAGTCCGTCGGACATGACCCGTCGGTTCTCGGTCGTCACCTTCGACGAGGTCCGGCTGCCCGTCGCGGCCGTCGTCGGGAGCGTCGGGGCGGCCGACGACCAGGTCGCGCGCCAGCTGCAGCGGGCCCTCGCCATCGCCTGACGCCGAGTCGGTCGGGGCCATGCAGACCGCCTTCGACATGACCGTCGAGTGGGCGTTCGACCGGTACTCCTTCGGCCGGCCGCTGGCCTCCTACCAGGAGCTCAAGCACCGGTTCGCCGACATGAAGACCTGGCTCGAGGCCAGCCACGCCATCAGCGACGCCGCCACCGCGGCCGTGGCCGCGGATCCCCGGACGCCGCCGAGCTGCTGAGCGCGGCCAAGGCGTTCATCGGCGACTACGGCAGCGAGCTGATGCAGGACTGCGTCCAGATCCACGGCGGGATCGGGGTGACCTTCGAGCACGATCTCCACCTCTATCTCCGCCGCCACACCCTCAACCGGGCCCTGTACGGCACGCCGGCCGACCACCGCCAGCGCCTGGCCGACATCGTCGAACACAGGAGGGCATGCGCCGATGAGCCACCGCACGACGCTCGGAGGACGTCGAGACCTTCCGGGCCCGGGCCCGGGCCTTCGTCGCGGGCAACCTCCGACCGGCCGATCCGGCCAACGAGTCGATCGGCCCGCTGCGCAACGAGCGCACCGACGACGAGGAGCTGGCCGCGGTGGCCCGGGACCGGGAGGTGCAGCGCATGCTGTTCGACGCCGGCCTGGCCGGCATCTGCTTCCCCCGGGAGTACGGCGGCCAGGGGCTCACGCCCGGCCCACCAGCGCGTGCTCAACGAGGAGCTGGCCGGCTACGAGTACCCGGCCCGGATCCAGGCCCCCACCCTCTCGCCCTGCGCCGCCGTCCTCTTGGACTTCGGGACCGAGGAGCAGAAGCTCGCCCACATCCCGGCCATCCTGAGGGGCGAGGAGATCTGGATGCAGTTCCTGTCCGAGCCCAGCGGGGGCTCGGACGTGGCCGGCGCCCTGACCAGCGCGGTCCGCGACGGCGAGGAATGGGTGCTCAACGGCTCGAAGATCTGGACCACCGGGGCCTGGTGGTCCGACTGGGGCCTCTGCCTGGCCCGGACCAACTGGGACGTCCCCAAGCACCGCGGCCTGACCGTGTTCATCCTCCCCATCCGCCAGCCCGGCCTCGAGGTCCACCGCATCGAGATGCTCAACGGCTCGAAGGAGTTCTGCCAGGAGTTCCTGACCGACGTCCGGGTCCCCGACTCCGACCGGATCGGCGACGTCGACGACGGCTGGACGGTGGGCACCCGGTGGATGTTCCACGAGCGCATGCTCACCAACTCGCCGCTGGTCACCGTGCCGGCCGGGACCAGCCACGGCGGCACCGGCACCGGCCGATGGACCTCGTGGCCCGGGACGCCGGTCGGCTCTGCCGACCCCTACGTGCGGGACCTGGTGGGCGAGGCCCGCATGCTCGAGCGTGGTCGACCGCCGAGCTCCGGCGGCCGGATCGGCGAGGGGATCGCCACCGGGGCCATGGCCGACCAGTCGGCGGCCATCGGTCGTCTCTTCGGCGGCGTCGCCACGGCCCGCCGTCGGACCATCGCCTTCGAGATCGCCGGTCCGGCCGGGGCCGCCTGGACCGCACGACGACGGCGAGCTGGCCTTCGGCGGCTCGGACTTCCTGATGCGGCAGGTGTCGTCGCATCGGCGGCGGCACCACCGAGATGGCCCGCAACGTCATCAGCGAGCGGGTGCTCGGGATGCCGCGGGAGCGCTCGCACGACCGCGACGTGGCCTTCCGCGACGTGCCCCGGGGTGGGCCGTCCCCGCCATGAGCCGCCGCTCCCAGTTCTCCTCGGTGTTGACCATGGATGGTTGACCATGGGTGATCAACATCGAGGTGGTCGGGCCCCCATCCCCCCTGTGGGGCCCGACCGTACCAGCCGGGACCGGGCCATTTGCCCCCCGGTCCGTGTCCCGGCTGGTGCCTTCGGCCCGAGGGGCCCTCACCCAAGCGTCCAGGCCGGGGATGTGGTCACGGCATACGGTCGAATCCGGCGTTCCCGTTCCGTCGCCCGATGCCGCTCCTGAAGCCGTCGAAGACGAGGCCGGCTGGGTAGAACGCCCCGCCCCTGATGGGAGGACGGCGGGATGACCCTGCCACCGACCGCCACCAGCTGGCCGATAACAGCGTTTCGATTGAGCCAGTGCCATCGACGGTAGTTCGGATAATCGGGTTGCAGGTTGAAGAGATGATGGTTATCGTGCCTGCTGCTGGGTGGCGTCGGGGCCGACACCGGGTCCGGCCCGGTCCGGCCCGGTCCGGCCCGGTGAGGATGCTGTCGGGATGCAACTCCGGTGGACCGTCGACAGGACAGGAGTCCGCCGACCGAGAAGAAGGGATCGAGGTCATGGAGGTGGAGGGACGTGCGGCCATCGTCACCGGTGGCGCCGGAGGGCTCGGCGCGGCCACGGTTCGTCGCCTGGTCGACAGTGGCGTCCGGGTGGCCGTGTTCGACCGGGACGCCGACCGGGCTGCGACGCTGGCCAAGGAGCTGGGGGACGCCGCCGTGGCCGTGAGCGGGGACGTGGTCGACGATGACGCGGTGGCGGCGGCGATCGAGGCTGCGAGATCGCTCGGCCCACTGTCGATCCTGGTCAACGTGGCCGGGGGCGGGGTCGGTGGTGGGCGGACCGTGGGCCGGGGCGGGGTCCCCCACGACAAGGACTCCTTCATCCAGACCATGGACATGAACGCCCTCGGGACCTTCAACACCACCCGCCTGGTGGCGGCGGCGATCGGGGAGGGCGAGCCCGACGACGAGGGCCAGCGGGGGGTGGTGGTCAACACCGCCTCGATCGCCGGCCTGGAGGGCAAGAGCGGCCAGGTGGCCTACGCCGCGGCCAAGGCCGCCATCCTGGGCATGACCCTGCCCATGGCCCGCGACCTGGCCCCGCTCGGAATCCGGGTGTGCGCCATAGCCCCCGGCGTGATGGGCACGCCCCTCATGCTCGGCGCTCTCGAGCACCTGAAGGAGGACCCGGCCCAGGGGATCGCCTTCCCCAAGCGGATGGGCTATCCCGAGGAATTCGCCCAGATGGTGGAGTCGGTGGTCCGCAACTCCTATGTGAACGGCGAGAACATCCGACTCGACGGCGGGCTGAGGTTCACCGCCAAGTAGTCCGCCGCCGAGTAGTCCGCCGCCGAGTAGTCCGACGGTCCGGGTCCCGACCGTGAAGGTCGGGGGACCGGGCACACTGGACGGTAGGCGACCGAGGAAGCGCCACTCTTACCAGAAGGAGCAGAACATGAACGAAGCGGTCATCGTCTCGACGGCCCGCACCCCGATCGGGACGGCGTTCAAAGGATCACTGGTCGATGTCGACCCCTTCGAGCTGGGCATCACGGTGATCGCCGAGTCGGTCCGGCGCTCCGGCATCGATCCGCTGCTGGTCGACGACGTCGCCTTCGGCGAGAGCCTCTACGGCGGGGGCGACATCGCCCGCTACGCCGCCATCGAGGCGGGGCTGGTCCACGCTCCCGGCGTCGCCCACAACCGGCACTGCGCCTCGTCCCTGTCGGCCGTCCAGAGCGCGGCCGCCTCCATCGGGGCCGGCATGGACCGCGTCATCGTGGCCGGTGGTGCCTACTCCCAGTCCACCTCGCCCCGGGCCACCCGTCGGGTCCCCGGAACCGACGAGTGGGCCGACTGGATGTCACCCAGTCATCGGGACACCCCCGAGGCCCCGAACATGGACATGTCCATCACGGTGGGCTGGAACGCCGCCGTCAGCGCCGGAGTCACCCGGGAGGAGATGGACGCCTGGGCCCTGCGATCCCACCACCGGGCGGTGGCGGCCATCGACGCCGGGAGCTTCGAGGACGAGATCGTCCCCGTCGACGTCAAGCGTCGGGACGGGTCGGCCTTCAGCTTCGCCGTGGACGAACATCCGAGGCGGGACACCAACCTCGAGAAGCTGGCTTCGCTGAAGCCGCTGCACCCCGAGATCGAGGGCTTCAGCATCACCGCCGGCAATGCCGCCGGCACCAACGACGGCGCCGCCGCCATGGTCATGGTCGAGGGGGCCCTCGGCCACGAACTGGGCCTCGAGCCGTTGGCGGTGGTCAGGGCGTGGGCATCGGCGGGCGTTCCCCCGACCGACACCGGTCTGGCCCCGACCATCGCCATCCCCAAGGCCCTCGGGCGGGCCGGTCTCACCATCGAGGACGTGGATCTGTGGGAGATCAACGAGGCCTTCGCCTCGATGTGTGTCGCCACCACCAGGATCCTCGAGATCGACGACGCCGTCGTGAATGTGCTCGGGAGCGGCTGCAGTCTCGGCCATCCGATCGCCATGACGGGGGCACGGATGGTCATCTCGCTCGTCCACGAGCTGCGCCGCCGCGGCGGCGGCACCGGGGTGGCGGCCATGTGCGCCGGCGGGGGCATGTCGACGGCGCTGGTGCTGGACGTGCCGGCTCCGTCGGCCTCCTGAGGCGGCCGGGGACCGGTGCGCATCGGCTTGATGATCGGCCCCGAACGGGGCCGGTACGGGACCAAGGTCGAGCGGCTCCGGGCCGACGCCCGGTGGGCCGAGGAGGCCGGACTGGCCAGGGTGTGGATCCCGCAGATCCCCGACGAGTTCGACGCCCTGACGGCGGCCACCCTGGTCGGCGCCGACACCAGCCGCATCGAGATCGGCACGGCCGTGGTGCCGGTCCAGCCCCGGCACCCCATCGCTCTGGCCCAGCAGGTCCTGTCGGTGCAGGCCGTGTGCGAAGGGCGGCTGTCGCTCGGGCTGGGCGTCTCCCACCACTGGGTCATCGACGAGATGCTGGGACTGCCCTACGAACATCCGGTGGCCACCATGGGCGCCTACCTCGACGTACTGGACCAGGCCCTGGCCGGCCCGGGCACCGTCGATGTCGAGAACGAGCTCTTCTGTGTGCACAACCCGCTCGACATCACCGAGTCACACCGACGCCCCTGCTGCTGGCCGCCCTCGGTCCCCGCATGCTCCAGCTGTGCGGGGCCCGGACCGACGGAACCATCCTGTGGATGGCCGACGAGCGGGCCATCGGCACCCATGTGGTCCCGAACCTGGTGCGGGCGGCCGAAGGGGCCGGCCGGCCGGCTCCCCGGGTCGTGGCCGGCGTCCCGGTCTGCCTCTGTGGTGACCAGGAGATCGATGCCGCCGTGGCCCGGACCAACCGGATCCTCTCCGAGGCCGAGGTGTCGCCCAACTATCAGAAGCTGCTCGACCGCGGCGACGCCCGGAGCGTCGGTGACATCCTGCTGGCCGGCAGCGAGTCGACCATCAGGAAGCGCATGCAGTCCTTCGCCGATGCCGGCGCCACCGACCTGTCGGTCCGGGTGGTGCCGATCGGGGAGGGCCGCGACGAGCTCATCGCCTCCTCCAAACGGACCCGTCAACTGCTGGGCGCGCTGGCCCCGTCGCTCTGACCTGTCGGCCCCGCACCCTCCGGGGCACCGGCGACGGCCGGGGCCTCAGAGGGGCGACAGCGGTGGGAGCTGGCGGGTCGCCAGCAGCTGGCGACCGAGGTCCAAGGTGAGGGCGTGGGCCGTCCCGAACAACTCGTCGAGCACCAGGACGCGCCGGACGGAGCGGTGGAACTCGTGCTCGGCGGTGAAGCCGATGCCGGCCAGCACCTGGTGACAGTGGCGGGCCGCGGTCCGGGCCGCCCGTCCGGCCAGGGCCTTGGCCATGGCCACCGAGGAAGGTGACCGGTCGTCCCAAGCCGAGTCGAGGGCGGCCGTCGGCCGCCTCGATGGCCACCAGGGTGTCGGCCAACCGGTGGCGGACGGCCTGGAACGAGCTGACCGGACGGTCGAACTGGATCCGGTGGACGGCGTGGTCCCGGGCCAGCTGCAGCATCCTCTTCGAGGCTCCGACCATCTCGTGACCGAGGGCCAGGCGGGCCAGGTCCACCGCCCGGTCCCAGTCACCCCGGTCCAGGTCGTGCCGCCCGGTGACGGCCACATCGGCTCCGGTCACCTCGACCAGGCCGAGGTGGGGAGCCATGCCCTCGACCGAGCGGTGGACGAGGTCGGACGGCGACACCTCGGCCACGAACATCGTCGTCGCCAGCCCCGGTCACCACCAGGGTCGGGCCGGGGTCGGGCCACGGGCCGACGGCGAGACCGAGGACGGCCAGCCTTCCGCCCTCCAGCATGCCGGGAGGGGTCCCGGGTCCTGGCATCGGGAGCAGGAGCCCGCCCGGCGGGGGGACGGTCAACCCCAGTGCGTGACCGAGGACGGAGGCGAGCGCCGATCCGTCGGCGTCGGTTGCACCCTGCAGCTCGAAGAGGACCGACACCGCCGTCCGCGGGTCCTCGGCCAGCGCCTCGTGCCACCCGTACCGGCCGAGGACGGCTCCGAGCCCCGTGCCGGTGTCGGACTCCAGGGCGTGGCGGAGGCTCCGCTCGAACAGATCGCGGTCGGTGCCCTCCATCAACGGTCGGATCCCAGATCGAGGAGCCGGCGGGCGATGATGTTCCGCTGGATCTCGGAGGTGCCGCCGTAGATGGTGGCGGCCCGGGAGTAGAGGAACTGGCTCCGCCACCGGTCGCTGGCGGCGTCGTCGCCGATGGCCAACTCCGGGCCCAGCCCGTCGGCCACCAGGTCGAACACCGCCTGCTCGGCCGTGGCCATCAGCACCTTGTCGATAGATGTCTCGGGACCGAGGTGGTCGCCGGCGGCCAACCGGTGCTGGGTGGACCGGGACCGGGCCCGCAGCGCGTACACCAACTGGGTGACCTCGCCCACCACCAGTGGGTCGAGGGCGTCGGATGGAACGGCGTGGAGGAGGTCCTGCAACCGGGTGTGGAGGTAGGCGGCCCGGTGCCACAGCGCGGTGCTGCGCTCGAACGGCAGCAGGTCCATGGCCACCGACCAGCCCCGTCCTTCGTCACCGAGGGTGCGTCCGACCGGGACGACCACGTCGTCGAAGAAGACCTCGGAGAACTCCGGTGACCCGTGCATGGTCTCGATGGGTCGAACCACGATGCCCGGGCGTGTCCATGTCCACGAACAGGGCGGTGATGCCCCGATGGGCCGACTCCGGGGGCCCGGTGCGGGTGAGCAGCACGCAGCGTTGGGCGTACTGGGCCAGGCTGGTCCAGACCTTCTGGCCGGTGACGCGCCAGGCGTCGCCGGAGCGGATGGCCCGGCAGGCCAGGGCGGCGAGATTGCTGCCGGTGCCGGGCTCGGA
Source organism: uncultured Acidimicrobiales bacterium (assembly GCA_963747825.1). Classification (GTDB taxonomy): domain Bacteria; phylum Actinomycetota; class Acidimicrobiia; order Acidimicrobiales; family RAAP-2; genus Bog-756. The sequence continues at coordinate 283,656 of CAVVGQ010000007.1, read as the reverse complement.
GAAGCCCTGGCACCAGGTCTCGGCCCCGCTGAGCAGCCGGGGCACCATGGCCGCGGCCAGCTCCGGGGCGGCGTAGTCGATCATGGTCGGGGCCAGCACCTCGGTCATCGAGTAGATGCCCGGCTCGACCAGGTCCCGGGAGGTGAGGGCCTCGCCCAGATAGGCCCGCGAGCAGCGTGGACCCGCCCGAGTCCGCCGACGCGGGACGGCCAACCCCAACGCATCCAGCCGGCCTCGTAGGTGAGCCGTTTGACTTCGGCCAGTTGGGCCATCTGGCCGTCCAGCGTCGGCCGCGGCCCCGAACCGGCGTCGGAGATCGTCGTCGTGCCGGTCGAGCCAGACGTCCAACGACGCCCGGAACTCCTCGAGCTCCATCAGCCCGCCGTCGGGGTGGGCCGGGTCGGGTCGTGGGCTCGGCCGGCGTCGCGGGCCCCGCTCTTGCGCAGGAAGGTCATCGACCGGGTGTGCAGCCGCCAGCCCTGCCCGGGTGCGGCGGTAGGTGTCGGTGTAGTAGCCGATGCGCATGTCGTGGTTGGTCTGGTCGACGAAGCACAGCGGTTGCTCCCCGGTGCCCACGTCGCCCTCGAGGTCGAGGGCCGGAGGTCCCACCAGGAACAGCCCCTTGGGGGCGGCCGCCACCAGCGCCGGGAAGTCGGCCAGGGGATAGGTGTCCCCGAAGGCGCTGTAGGTGCCGTCCGCGGTGAACACCTCCATCACCGCCTCGACGTCGTCCTTGGTCATGCCCACGGCATAGCGGGCCAGAAGCTGCTGGATCTCGATGACGTCCTCGACAGGGACGTCCCCCATCAGTCCTCCTCGCAGTCGTAGGAGACGTGGAGGGAGGGGCTGGTGGGCAGCGACTGGCAGGTGAGCACCCAACCGTCGGCGACCTCGTCGTCGGTGAGGGCGTTGTTGACCCGCATGGAGACCGTACCTTCCACCAGCTTGGCCATGCAGGTGGCGCAGCTTCCCGATTCGCACGAGAACGGCGGGTCCATCTCCAGCTGCCGGGCCGTCTGCAGGATGGTGGTGCCGGGGTAGTGGTCGGTCGATGCCGTCCGCCCCCCGAGCTCGATGGTGATGCGCGTGGTCGGGCGGCGTCCTCGGGAACCGGCTCCGACCGCCACTCGTCGGGGGTGAACCGTTCGATGTGGATCCGGGCCGGATCCACCCCGTCGGCGAGCAGCGTGCTCTCCACCACGTCCATGAAGGGTCCCGGGCCGCACAGGTAGAACTCGGACCCCTCGGTGCCGGCGACGAAGGTCCGGACGTCGTCGGGCCCGACCAGCCCCCGCTCGACGTCGAGGTGGTGGTCGACCACGCACCGGTCGGCGAACCGCCGCTCGAGCTGGTCCAGCTCGGCCCGGAGGATGACCGTGTCGTGATCCCGGTTGGCGTACAAGAGGCGCACCCGCCTGCGACGTGGTGGCCAGCGCCGTCTTCAGCAGTGAGACCACCGGGGTGATCCCGCTTCCGGCGCTGAACGCCACCACGTCACGCTCCTCGGTACCGAGGCGGAAGAAGCCCGCCGGCCGGGCCACCTCTACGATGCTCCCCGGCGAGAGGTGGTCGTGGATCCAGGTCGACACCGTGCCGCCGGGGACCTTCTTCACCGTGACCCGCAGCTCGTCGTCCACCGCCGGAGCCGAGGACATCGAGTAGCAGCGCACGTGGGGTGTGCCGTCCACCCACACCCTGAGGGTGCAGAACTGACCGGACCGGTAGGCGAAGGCGGGGCGGAGATCCTCGGGCACATCGAGTACGAGCGAGGTGGCCTCGGCCGTCTCCCGCACCACCCGACCCACCCGGAGCCGGTGGAAGCTGCGGTCGGGTGGCACGCCCAGCGCCACCGGGCTGGGCTTGGAGAGTGCCATGTCGGTAAATGGTAACGGAGTTCTCATTGAATGGCAACGGAACTAGGATGGTGACATTCCCCACCGTCGGCCGCGCCCGCCGACGGGATCCGGTACCGGGACCGATCACCGCCAGCTGCGACCGAGGACCCGCGCCCGCCGCCTGTCCGGCTGCTAGAAAGTGAAAACAGGATTCTGGGTGAGCAAAAGCGCCCCTCTAACCACGTGTTCCCCTGAAGGAGAGCTGCATGTCCGGAGACGAGCCGACCCGATGACTCCGCCCCGAACCGCCATCGTCACCGGAGGTGGTTCCGGGATCGGACTGGCCATCGCCCAGCAGTTGGCCGCCGACGGCCGGGCCGTGGCCGTGTTCGACCGGGATGGTGCCGCGGCCGAGGCCGCCGCCGGCACCATCACCGCCGCCGGGGGCACGGCCGCCGGCTTCACGGTCGACGTGACCGATCGGTCCCAGATCGACAACGGCGTCGACCGGACGAGGGACCTACTCGGTCGTCCCACCATCCTGGTCAACAGCGCCGGTCTGGACGGTTTCGACCCGTTCCTGTCGATCACCGCCGAGAAGTGGAACCGCATCCTGGCCGTCAATCTCACCGGCACCTTCGACTGCTGCCAGGCGGTCGTCCCCGACATGATCGAGGAGGGGTGGGGTCGGATCGTGAACATCTCGTCGTCCAGTGCCCACGGCGGCCAGCAGCTCATGACCCACTACGTGGCGTCCAAGGCCGGCGTGATCGGCTTCACCAAGGCCCTGGCCCTCGAACTCGGCCCCCAGGGCATCACCGTCAACACGATTCCTCCCGGCTTCATCGACACGCCGATGCTGCGGAAGTCCGAGCAGAGGGGACTGCTGGGCAAAGGCGTCGAACACCACGCGTCGCTGACCCCGGTGCGCCGAGTGGGGACGCCCGGCGATATTGCCGTGACCTGTGCCTTTCTGGTCAGCGAGGAGGCCGGCTACATCACCGGGCAGGTCATCGGGGTGAACGGCGGCCGCAACACCTGACATCGGCCCGGCCGTCGGGTCCTGATCGCGCTCGGGCACCAGGCCCAGGGGGTGCGGGCATCCTCGGGTACGCTCTGTCGGGTGACGAACAACGATCTGGCTACCGATGCAACCGAGCCGGAGGGACCGAGCCGGCGTGAGCAGGCGGTGGCCCGGTCGCTGGACTCTGCCCGCCTCCGGGCCGAGGGTCGGGTCCAGCGCTTCCTCGATGCCGCCATGGAACTGTTCAACTCCAGGCCGGGACGGGACTTCACCGTCCAAGAGGTGGTCGAGCGCTCCGGCCAGTCGCTGCACAGCTTCTACCAGTACTTCGGGGGCAAGCACGAACTGCTGCTGGCCCTGTTCGAGGAGCAGGTGCGCTCGACCACCGAGCGGCTCCGCCAGGTGATCGCCGAGTAGGACGATCCGCTCGAGCGCCTGCACGTCTTCGTGGTGGCGTACTACCGGCAGTGCCGGCCCACCGTCGACAGCCAGGAACCGGCCGAGGAGCCCGGCGCCACCGATCCGAAACGACGGGCGCCCCTGGGGATGGCCGAGTTCGCCCAGCAGCTGCTCACCGAACATCCCGAAGGAGGCGGCCCGGGTGTTCTCCCCGCTCGTCTCCCTGTTCGAAGAGGTCCTCCAAGAGGCCACGGCGGCCGGCGCCGTCCGATCCGGCCTCCGCAGCGGCCCCATCGTCGGCATCGTCCTCGAGGTGATCATGTTCAACACCTTCTCGTCGACCATCGGCGGCATGTCCCTCCGCAGCGACGACGGCGATTCGGCCGAGGACCTCTGGAACCTGATCCTCCACGGCATCGGGACCGGCCCCGCGCCTGACCGCGGCGGGATGCGGCCGAGATCGCCTCAGGCGGCCCCGCCGTCGTGGCGGTAGACCTGGCCGCCCTTCATGACGAACCGCACGTCCTCGGTGACGCCGATGTCGGCCAGCGGGTCGCCGGGCACGGCGATGATGTCGGCGAGCAGGCCGGCCTCGAGCCGCCCCCGGTCGTCGACGTCGATGAGCTCGGCGGCGACGGTGGTGGCGGCCCGGATGGCCTGGAGGGGGGTCATGCCCCGGTCGACCAGAGCCACCAGCTCCTTGGCGTTCTTCCCGTGGGGGATGGCCGGGGCGTCCGTCCCGCAGGCGATGCGGGCCCCCCGGGCGATGGCCTTGCGGATGGTCTCCTTGGCCCGGGGAAACACCTCGGCCGCCTTGGCCTGCAGCTCGGGAGCAGCGTGGGACACGTCCATGCCGTCGGCCAGGTAGGTGGTCGGCACCAGGAAGCGGCCCAGCCCGATCAGGAGGTCGAGGGTCTCGTCGGACATGAGCGAGCCGTGCTCGATGCAGTCGATCCCGGCCTCGAGGGCGGCCCGGATGCCGTCGTCGCCGTGGGCGTGGGCGGCCACCCTCAGCCCGGCCCGGTGGGCCTCGTCGACGATGGCCGCCAGCTCCTCGTCCGAGTACTGCTGGGCGCCGGCCGGACCGGTGTGGGACATCACCCCGCCCGAGGCGCACACCTTGATCAGCTTGGCGCCGTACTTGATCTGGTAGCGGACGGCCTTGCGGACCTCGCTCACGCCGTTGGCGATGCCCTCCTCGACGGTGAGGGGCATGATGTGCGGGGCCAGGGCCTGGAACATGGTCGGATCGAGGTGCCCACCGGTCGGGGTGATGGCGTGGCCGGCGGGGACGACCCGGGGACCTTCGAACCAGCCGAAGTCGATGGCCTTCATGAGGGCGACGTCCAACAGCAGCCCGCCGGTCTGGATGAACAGACCGAGGTTGCGCACGGTGGTGAACCCGGCCTGGAGCGTCCGTCGGGCGTTGGCCACCGACCGCAGGGTTCGCAGGGCCGGGTCGTCCTGGACGGCGTTGAGGGGGCTCCGGTGGTCGGGCCCGCCGAGGAGCAGGTTGACCTCCATGTCCATCAGCCCGGGGAGGAGGGTCAGGTCACCGAGATCGATCTCCACGGCATCGTCGGGCACCGAGGTCGGCGCCACCTCGAGGATCCGCTCGCCGCCGATCAGGAGGTTGCCGGGAGACACCAGTGCACCACCGGCGACGTCGAGCATGTGGGCGCTGCGCAGGTGGATGTGTTCCGGGGTGCGGGGGCGGGCCATCGGGTCCTCCTTGGGCTCTGGTGAAAGTGGGATTGTCCCAGAATCATTACTCGATTGTGAATTACAAGAGCCGCAATATCGTAGCAAGCCCCGGTGGTCGGTGGCCGGGAGAGAGGGAGGACGGATGGATGACGACCTCGGCACGGCCATGCTGCGCTTCGAGCGGGCCGGGCCCGTCGCCTGGTGCGTCATCGACCGGCCCGATGCGAGGAACGCCCTGACGCCCGCCATGTACTACGGCCTCAAGCGGGCGGTGGGCCTGGTCAACCGGGACCCCGAGCTGGCCGCGCTGATCATCACCGGGGTCGGGGACGTGTTCGCCCCGGGCGGCGACCTCGGGGGGCGGTCCGAGCCGGGGGAGTCCGCTGCCCGACCACCTGGGCCAGGACGTCCTCCCGTTCCTCGCCATCCGCGACAGCCGGGCGCCGGTCATCGCCGCCGTCAACGGGATCTGCCAGGCCGGTGGCCTGCTGATCGCCATGATGGCCGACATCGCCGTGGTCAGCGACCGGGCCACCTTCCGGGTGCCCGAGCTCCTCCGGGGCATCCCCGACGCCACCTACGCCGCCGCCCTGCCCGCCCATGTGGGCGTGGCCGTGGCCCGGGACCTGCTGCTGTCGGCCCGGCGGTTCGACGCCGCCGAGGCCTCCGTCTCGGCCTGATCGCCCGGGTGGTCCCCCACGACCGGCTGCGGCCGGCGGCGTTGGAGGCGGCCCACCAGGTGCTCCAGACGCCACCGTCGCCCGGGTCCACGTCAAGCGCATGCTGAACGAGCGCTACGGCGACGATCGACTACCAGACCATGTTCTGGGCCCTCGACCACTCGGACGAGCCGAGGGAGGGCATGCGGGCGTTCATGGAGAAGCGTCCGCCGAGCTGGGTCCCGCCCGAGCCTCCGGCTAGCCCGGGGCCGCCTCGGTCGGGGCGGCACCCGGGCCGGCCCCGGGCGTCGGGATCCGCTCGCTTGAGAATCGCAGTCTCGTCAAGCTAGAGTCCCGGTTTGCCGCTTCTGGGGTATCGGGCTCTGTCCGACCTGTCCCGCTGACTCGGCACCAGTTCGGGGGAGCGCCGCACCGCGGTGCCACCCGGTACGGAGATCGTCGGAGGTAGAGAGTGACCGCAGTGCTGCAGGGTGTCCGGGTCCTCGAGGTGGCCGAGCACACCTTCGTCCCCGCGGCCTCGGCGCTGCTGTCCGACTGGGGCGCCGAGGTCATCAAGATCGAGCACGTGGAGCGGGGCGACGCCATGCGCGGGCCTGGCCTCGTCGGGTCTGGCCATCGTGCCCAGCGACGTCCACGCCCTGCTGGAGCACTCCAACCGGGGCAAGAAGAGCCTCGGTCTCGACCTGACGTCGCCCGACGGGCTCGAGATCCTCTACAAGCTGGCGGCGACGTCCGACGTGTTCCTCACCAACAAGCTCCCGAGCGTGCGCCAGAAGCTGAAGATCGGCGTCGAGGAGATCCGCGCCCACAACCCCGAGATCATCTACGTGCGCGGCACCGGCCAGGGCGAGCGGGGCCCGGACGCCGACAAGGGCTCCTACGACGCCCTGGCCTTCTGGGCCCGGTCCGGGCATCGCCGTGGGAGCCAAGCGGCCCGAGTACGACCTGGTGCCGGTCCCGCCGGCCCCGGGCTTCGGGGACTCGATCGGGGCCATGACCATCGCCGGCGGGATCATGGGCGCCCTCTTCCACCGTGAGCGGACCGGCGAGGCCACCGTCGTCGACGTGTCGCTGCTCGGCGTGGGCATGTGGGCCATGGGCCAGGCCGTGGCCCTGTCCCTGGTGCTCGGACACGCCGTGGACCCCGCCCCCGGCCGACCGGGTCGGGTCCAATCCGCTGTCCCGGAACTACGAGACCAAGGACGGTCGGGCCCTGGCCTTCACCTGCCTCCAGCCGGCCAAGTACTGGGCGCCGCTGTGCGAGGCGATCGGCCGTCCCGAGCTGGCCACCGACCCCCGGTTCGCCGACTACCAGTCCCTCATGGCCAACAGCGACGCCGCCGTCGGCCATCCTCACCGAGGTGTTCGCCTCGGCCACCCTGGCCGAGTGGCGGGAGCGGCTCGACGGCTTCATCGGGCAGTGGGCCGTGGTCCAGGACACGCTGGAGGCGGCGGCCGACCCCCAGACGGTGGCCAACGGCTACATCCAGGAGTGCCAGACCGCCACCGGGACGCCGTTCCGGCTGGTGGCGGCACCCGTCCAGTTCGACGAGGAGCCGGCCGGTGCCGACCCGGGCCCCGGAGTTCAACGAGCACGGGGACAGCATCCTGGCCGACATCGGTCTCGACGAGGATGCCATCATCGACCTCAAGATCCGCGGCGTCGTCGCCTGACCGACGGCCGGACCGCAGACAGGAGAACCTGACATGACGCTCTTTGACGCATTCCGCTACGACGGCAAACGGGTCCTCGTGGTCGGTGGGGCCACCGGCATGGGTGCCGCCGCCGCCGAGCTGGTGCAGGACGCCGGGGCCGAGGTGGTGGTCATGGACTTCGCCGAGGTCACCCTGGCCGGGGCCGAGGCCATCCACGTCGACCTGGCCGACCGGCCGTCGATCGACACCGCCATCGACGAGTGCGGCGGCCCGGTGGACGTGCTGCTGTCGTGTGCCGGGGTGGCCGACGGCACGCCGGGCATCGAGCGGATCAACTTCATCGGCCACCGGCACATGATCGACCGGCTGATCGCCGGCGGCATGCTGGGCCGGGGGTCCGCCATCGGGTTCATCTCGTCGGCCGCCGGCCTCGGCTGGGAGGCCAACCTGGCCGAGATCCAGGAGCTCCTGGCCACCCCGGACTTCGACGCCGCCGTGGCCTGGGTGGAGGCGCACGGCAAGGCGGACTACATGTCCACCAAGCAGGTCATCTGCGCCTACGTGGCCAGCCAGGCCTTCCCCTTCTCAAGCAGGGCATCCGCATCAACGCCATCTGCCCCGGACCCACCGACACGCCGCTGGCCCAGGCCAACAAGGACATGTGGCTGGGCTTCGGCGCCGACTACCGGGGCGAGGTCGGGCATCGAGGCCGCCACCCCGCTGGAGCAGGCCTACCCGCTGGTCTTCCTGTGCAGCGACGCCGCCGCCGCCGTCACCGGGATCATCATGATCACCGACTGCCGGCTACATGAGCTCCGGCATCACCGGGTCCTTCCCCGGGGCCACGCGCCATCGCCAACATGCTGCTCGGCCGGTACCGCGTCGGCCGAGGCCGCCGGTCGCGGGGCCCGGCCGACCGCCGTCAGACCGGCGGCCGGGGGATGACGGCCACCGAGGGGATGTAGGCGCTGGCCCCGCAGCGCAGCACGGTGTCCACCACCCGCACCAGCTCGTCGACCTCCATCAGGCTGCCGGCCAGATAGGTTGCGGGCCTGCCAGATGGGATGGAGCTCGGCGGCCAGGTCCCAGTCCCACTGCGTTGGCGAACTCGGTGCCCGAGGGACCCTCGCCGCCGGCGCAGTCGCCCACGATGACCCGGGTGAAGCCGACGGCCGGGTGCTCGGTCCGCCACGCCTCGATCAGGCGTCTCCAGCGCCGCCTTGCTGGTGGCGTAGGCCCCGAGGCCGTGCCAGGGCGGGGTGAACGAGGCGCTCACCGAGGAGAGGTAGGCGGCCACGCCCCGGGTCTCGGTGAGGTGCGGGCATGGCGGCCGCGGTGACCAGGGCCGCCCCGACCACGTTGGTGTCGAAGGTCGTTGCGCCAGGTCTCGGCGCTGATGTCGACCAGCTGGCCGAGCGGGCCGACCCCGGTGGCGTAGACGAGGGCGTCGATCCCGCCCAGGCCGTCGGCCGCCTCCTCGATGGCGGACCGGCACGACGATTCGTCGGTCACGTCGCAGACGATGGCCAGCGCCCCGGGCCGGCCTCCTTGGCCGCGTCGACCAGCCGGTCCTTGCGTCGGGCCAGCAGGGCGACGGTGGCGCCCCGCTGCCCGAGTCCCGTGGCGAGGGAGCGACCGAGACCGCTCGAGGCACCGACGACGACTGTTCTCATGGGGTGGGACGTCCTCTCATGGGTGGGACATCCTCGTCGTCGAACCCGGGCCGTCGTCAGGGGGTGACGACGGGCAGCTTGTCCCAGCCTCGCACCGTCGAGGTCCGGGTCTGGACGGCGTGGTCCCAGTCCACCTCCCAGGTGGGGAACCGCTGCAGGACCTCGTCCAGGGCGATCCGGCCCTCCAGCCGGGCCAGGGCCGACCCCAGGCAGAAGTGGATGCCGAAGCCGAAGGCCAGGTGGGCGTCGATGGTGCGGTGGATGTCGAACCGGTCGGCATCGGGGAACTGGCGCTCGTCGCGATTGGCCGAGGCGTTCAGCAACAGGACGGCGCTCCCGGCCGGGACCGCCACCCCGTGGTGCTCGACGTCCTTGGTCACGTAGCGGGCCTGGACGGGCGAGGGCGACTCGTACCGCAGCAGCTCCTCGATGGCGTTGGGCACGAGGCGAGCGGTCCTCGACCAGCTGGCGGCGCTGGTCGGGGTGCTCGGCCAGGACCTTGCCCGTCCACCCGATGAGGCGGGTGGTGGTCTCGTTGCCGGCGGCGGCGATCAGGTTGACGTAGCCCAGGACCTCGTCGCGGGTCAGGCGGCGGACCGTGCCGTCTCGTCCTCGAACTCGGCCTGGAGCAGATCGGTCATCAGGTCGTCCGAGGGATGGGTGGCCCGCCAGTCGATGTACTCGGCGAACCCGTCGGCCGCCACTCGCCTCCTCGGCGAAGGCGTTGTCGAAGTCGGGCATGGCCGCCCGTCGGTCAGGCGGAGGCCCTCGTCGATCCGGTCACGGATGGCCTCCTGGTCGGCCTCGGGGATGCCCAGCAGCATGCCGATGGTGCGCATGGGCATCTGGGCGCCGAGGTCCTCGATGAAGTCGAAGCCCCCCTGGTCGACCAAAGGGTCGAGGCTGCGGGCGCAGAACTCGCGGATCTTGGGCTCGAGGGCATTGATGTTGCGGGGCGTGAACACCCGCGACAGCAGGCGGCGATGGATGTTGTGGGCGGGGGGATCCTCGAAGATGATCGACCCGGGCGGCAGCTCGATGTCGGCTCTTGATGATCTCGAGCAGGGTCCCCTTGCTCGAGATGTAGGTCTCCCAGTCCCTCGAGCAGGCGTCGACGTCGTCGAAGCGGCTGAGGGCGTAGAAGTCGTAGCGCTCGTTGTAGTAGAGCGGGCGCGTCGTCCCGCAGCCGCTTCCACACCGGGTAGGGGTCGGTGTCGATCTCGAAGTCGTACGGGTCGTAGTAGATGTCGGACTCCATCGTGGTCATCTCGGTCCCCATCGCGTGTGGTCGCGCGTGGTCGGGCCGCCGCTCGACGGCAGTTCGAATGGACAAAACCAGCATGGCACAGAAGAAAGAAGAGCGTTCTCAGATGGGCCGGCCACGGCTGGGATGAGCCCGGACACGGCGACGGCAGGAGGCCGTCGGCCCGGGCCCGGCCCGGGCGGAGCCGCCGCGACCTCCGAGGCGTGGCCGGCGAACGCCGGCCGCGGCCAGGCGGGTAGCGCACCACATGGAAAAACGTACTCTCCATACTACGATAGTAGCCATTCTCAAGTAGTAGGGATCCTCCCCGAGCGGGGGACGATCCCCGAGGAGGAAGTGGAGCCATGTCGAAGCCAGCGCCGAACATCCCCCTGTTCGATGCGGACAACCATCTCTACGAGACCCGGGAGGCGCTGACCAAGTACCTGCCCGACCGGTACCGGGGCGCCATCGACTACGTCGACGTGCACGGCCGGACCAAGATCGTCATCCGGGGTCGGATCAGCGAGTACATCCCCAATCCCACCTTCGACGTGGTGGCCCGTCCCGGGGCCCAGGAGGACTACTTCCGCTTCGGCAATCCCGACGGCAAGAGCCGCCGGGAGATCTTCGGTGAGCCCATGAAGTCGATTCCCGCCTTCCGGGAGCCGGCGGCCCGGCTCCGAGCTGATGGACGAGCAGGGCATCGACCGGGCCCTCATGTTCCCCACCCTGGCCAGCCTGGTCGAGGAGCGGATGCGGGACGATCCCGAGCTCACCCACGCCGCCATCCACGCCCTCAACCAGTGGCTCCACGAGACGTGGACCTTCGACTACGAGGGACGGATCTTCGCCACCCCGGTCATCACCCTGCCCATCGTGGACCGGGCCATCGAGGAGCTGGAGTGGGTGCTCGAGCGGGGAGCCCGGGTCGTGCTCATCCGCCCCGCACCGGTCGCCGGGTTCCGGGGGCCGCGCTCGTTCGGCCTGGAGGAGTTCGACCCGTTCTGGCAGAAGGTGGTGGACAACGACGTCCTGGTGGCCATGCACTCCTCGGACAGCGGCTACGAGCGCTACACCAACGACTGGATGGGCAGCGACAGCGAGATGCTGCCGTTCCAGCCCCAGGCGTTCCGGATGCTGTCGGCGTGGCGGCCGGTGGAGGACGCCGTCTCGGCCCTGGTCTGCCACGGGGCCCTGTCCCGGTTCCCCGACCTCAAGGTGGCGGTGATCGAGAACGGGAGCAGCTGGGTCGAGCCCCTCCTCAAGAACATGGCCGACCTGTACAAGAAGATGCCCCAGGACTTTTCGGAGGACCCGGTCGGCGGTCATCAAGCGCAACATCTACATCAGCCCCTTCTGGGAGGAGGACCTCGGAGCCCTGGCCGAGCTGATCGGGGTGGACCACGTCCTGTTCGGGTCCGACTACCCCCACCCCGAGGGACTGGCCGACCCGGTCAGCTATCTGGATGAGCTGGCCGGTCTCGACGAGGAGTCGGTGGCCAAGATCATGGGTGGCAACCTGGCCGGTCTGATGAACGTCGCCGACCTCGTCACTCGATGACGGCGGCCGCCGCCGCCGGCGGTTCGACCATCCCGGCCGTGGTCGCCGCCGCCGCCGGCCGGTTCGGCGATCAGCACCGCCATCGAGGACGGCCCGGTCCGGCTGACCTAGGCCGAGCTGTTCGACGAGGCCCGGACGTTCGGCGCCGCCCTGGTGGCCTCGGGGATCGCACCGGGTGACCGGGTGGGCATCTGGGCCTTCAACAGCGTCGAGTGGGTGGTGGCGCTGCTAGGCCTGTCCCAGGCCGGGGCGGTGCTGGTGCCCATCAACACCCGGTTCAAAGGGAGGGAGGCGGCCGACCTCCTCGCCCGCAGCCGGATCCGGGCCCTGGTCACCGTGACCGACTTCGTCGGGACCGACTACCTGGCCATGCTGGCCGCCACCGGCATCGAGCTCCCCGACCTCGAGACGGTGGTGGTGGCCGCCGGCCCGGTGCCGGCCGGGGCCGAGTCGTGGGAAGGGTTCCTCGGCCGGGCCGGTCGGACCGAGCGGACCGAGGTCGAACAGCGGTGCCGTGGGCTCCGGACCGACGACCCGTCGGACATCCTCTTCACCTCGGGGACCACGGGCGTGCCCAAGGGTGTCGTCATGACCCACGGGCGGACACTGTGCGTGGCCACCGACTGGGTGGCGATGACCGGGCTCGGCCCCGACGACCGCTATCTCATGGTCAACCCGTACTTCCACATGTTCGGGCTGAAGGCGGGGATCCTGGCCTGTGCGGTCAGCGGGGCCACGATGTTGCCCGAACCGGTCTTCGACGTGGACCGCATCCTCGAGCGGGTCGACCAGGACCAGGTGACAGTGCTGCCGGGGCCGCCCACCCTCTACCAGTCGATCCTGGACCATCCCCGCCGGGCCCACCACCAACTGTCCTCGCTCCGGGTGGCGGTCACCGGGGCCGCCGACATCCCCGTCGAGCTGGTGCGTCGCATCCAGGACGAGCTGCCCTTCTCGACGGTGGTCACGGGCTACGGGCTGACCGAGGCGGGCACGGCCGCGGCCACGTCGCCCGGAGACGATCCCGAGACCATCGCCACCACCGTGGGCCGGCCCCGGCCCGGATTCGAGCTCCGCATCGTGGGCGACGACGGTGACCTGCCGGCCGGAAGTGCCGGGCGAGGTGGTGCTGCGGGGAGGAAGCGTGATGGCCGGCTACCTCGACGATCCCGAGGCCACCGAGCGGGCCCTCTCGCCCGAGGGATGGTTGCGGACGGGTGACATCGGCGTGGTCGACGAGGCCGGCTACCTGCACATCGTCGGGACGGGTGAAGGACATGTTCATCGTCGGTGGCTTCAACGCCTATCCGGCCGAGATCGAGAACTTCCTCCTCCGCCACCCCGACATCCGTCCAGGCCGCGGTGATCGGCATCCCCGACGAGCGTCTGGGTGAGGTCGGCATGGCCTTCGTGGTGACGCGGACCGGTACCGGTTCCGCATCCGACATCATCGAGTGGTGCCGGAACGAGATGGCCAACTACAAGGTCCCAAGGGTGGTGGAGGTGGTCGACGAGATCCCCGTGAACGCCACCGGCAAGGTCATGAAGGACGTCCTCCGGGAACGGGCCGCGGGCCACCGGCCACCGGCGGCCACATGAGCGAGGCCGCCGGGCCGGGACTCACCGCTCTGGCCGGCCTCCGGGTGGTCGAGATGGGGGTGTGGGTGGCGGCCCCGTCGGCGGCGGCGCTCCTGGCCGACTGGGGCGCCGACGTCATCAAGGTCGAGGCGCCCGCCGGCGACCCGATGCGACAGGTGTTCGGTTCGCTGGGCATCGAGAGCGACATGCCGAACCCGGCCTTCGCCCTCGACAACCGGGGAAAGCGGAGCGTGGTGCTCAACTTGCGGGAGCCCGGGGACCGCCAGCACCTCGAAGACCTGTTGGCCACGGCCGACGTCTTCATCACCAACCTCCGCCCCGACTCCCTCGACGGCCTCGATCTCGAGCCGGCCGCCACCGTGGCCCGCCATCGGCGACTGGTGTACTGCAGCGTCAGCGGCTACGGACTCCGGGGCGACGACCGGGACCGTCCCACCTACGACATCGGGGCGTTCTGGGCCCGTTCGGGCCTGTCGGTGCAGATGGCGGACTCGGACGGCAACCCGCTCAACGCCCGGGGGGGCATCGGTGACCACATCACCGGCCTGGCCGCCCTGGCCGGCCTCCTGGCCGCGGTCATGGAGCAGCGGGCGACCGGGCGCGGCCGCGTGGTCGAGGTGTCCCTGCTGCGAACCGGTACCTACGTGCTGGGTTGGGACCTGGGGCTGCAGATGACCCTCGGCAAGGTGGCCCGGGCCGAGGCCCGGGATGCGAACCAGGCGCCGTTGATGAACCCCTACCGGGCCGGTGACGGGCGGTGGTTCTTCCTCACCGGTCTGGAAGCGGCGCGCCACATCGCCGTCGTGTGCCGGGCTGTCGGCCGTCCCGAGCTGCTCGACGACCCGCGCTTCGCCGACGCTTCGACCATCCGCCGCCACCGGGCGCGAGGTCATCGCCATCCTGGACGGGATCTTTGCCGAGCATCCCTTGACGTTCTGGGCCGAGCGGTTCGACCGAGGAGGGTGTGTGGTGGGCCCCGGCCCAGACACCGGCTGACGTCGTCGCCGACCGGCAGCTGTTGGTCAACGACGGGATCGCCGAGATCGACGCCGGCGGCACCGGCTCGGTGCAGCGTTCGGTGAACGGACCGGTGAGCTTCTCGGATGTGGCCGTGCACCGGTACGCCCCGGTGCCGGCGCTGGGGCAGCACACCGACGAGGTGCTCGGGGAGCTGGCCGACCCGAGGACGATGCCTCCCCCGACCGGCTAGGACGAGGGCAGCTTCGTCGGCGTGGCCTCGAACACCTGGATGTCGGAGGACAGGACGGCGACGGGGGAGGGGTCGGGGGCTGCCGCCCTCAGGTTGGCCAGGTGGGCGGCCAGGTCGGCCATCGAGTCCCACAGTTCGAACAGGCGCACCCGACCGGCGTGGACATCGTCGGCCGAAAATGCGTACTCGCGGCAGCCGGTCTCCAGCAGGGTCCGGGCCGCCTGGGCCGCTTTGGAGTCCAGGTAGGCCCGACGATCCCCTTCGGCCACGTCGAAGTATCCGGCAACGACGATCACGGCTGTCTCCCTCCCCATGAGTGGAGTTTGGTTTCCCATTGGTGGTACAACCCTGGATACTACGGATCGTCGGGGCCGCCGAGCGCAGGAGGAGTCACCGTGGAGCAGTCGGCATTCGTCGGAACGACCGGACTACCGGGTCGACATCCTGGCCCGACGCAACCGGGTCACGGTGTCGGTGGGCGATCAGGTTCTGGCCGACAGCGAGCGCTGCCTCCTGGTCGACGAGCAGGACCACGGGCTGGTCTTCTACTTCCCCGCCGACGACATCCGGATGGACCTCTTCGTTCCCGACGACCGGACCAGTGTCTGCCCGTTCAAGGGTGTGGCCACCTACCGTCGGTTCCCCCGGGAGGAGGACGACGTGTACATCTGGTCCTACGAGGAGCCGTTCCCCGAGGTGGCCAGACTGGCCGGATACGTGGCGTTCTTCCAGGACGCGGTGGACCTGCGGGTCGGGGTGGCCACGCCGGCGGTGTCCGGTCGATGAGTGGTGAGCCGACGGTGTCCACCCTCGAGACCATGTTGACGGTGTTCGACGTGGCGAGCCGGTCGGGCGAGCACCGCTATCGGGGAACGAGTGACGGGGGTTCCCGCCGGGTCGTGGACGGGAGCCAGCTGCTGGCCCAGGCCATCGTGGCCGATGCCAAATCGTTCCCTCGCCACTCGGTCCGCACCGCCCACGCCGTCTTCGTCAGGGCCGTGGACGCCGACCAGGACCTCGAGTTCGCGGTCGATGTCCTGCACCAGGGACGGACCTTTGCCGGTGCCGTCGTCACCGTGAGCCAGGGCGGGCGGCGCTGTGCCTCGGTCACCGTCCTGTCGGACGTCGACCAGGAGGACGTCATCGCCCACCACCAGCCGATGCCCGACGTCGGACCGCCGGCCGATGCCATCCCGTACTCCGATGCCGATGGTCGGGCGGGAGCTCCGCCTGGTCGGGATCACCGACCCCAACGATCCCGACGAGACCGGCCCGCCGCGTGATCGACGCCTGGCTCCGCTACGACCCGGTGCCCAGCCGCCCCGACCTGGCCAAGGCCCTCGTCGCCCACTTCACCGGTCATCTGTCCATCTCGGCCACCATGCGGGGTCATCCCGGGATCGGCACGGCCATGGCCCACGACACCGTGTCCACCGGCGTGATGGGCATCTCGATCACCTTCCACGAACCGGTGGTGTGGGAGGACTGGCTCCTCTACCACCACGAGAGCACCCAGGTCGGCCGGGGCATGAGCTACGTGCGGGGGCAGGTCTTCACCGAGCAGGGAGCGCTGATCGCCTCGTTCACCCAGGACGGCATGATCCGGGCCTTCGCCGCCGGCAGTGTCGACGGGTCCCGTCCGGTGTCGGCCCGGCTCTGAGCGGGACCCTTCGGTCCCGACCCCAGGGGTTCTAGGGGCGGGCCCGGGCCAGCAGGCCGCGGGCGATGACCAGCCGCTGGATCTCGTTGGTGCCCTCGCCGATGACCATCAGCGGGGCGTCGCGGTAGTAGCGCTCGACCGGGAGGTCGGTGGTGTAGCCGACACCGCCGTGGATGCGCATGGCCTCGGTGGCCAGCTCCAGTGCCGTCTCGCTGGCGAACAGCTTGGCCATGCCGGCCTCGACGTCGCAGCGCAGACCGGCCATCTTGCGCTCGGCCGCGTTCCGGGTGAGGAGGCGGGCCGCCTCCAGCCGGGTGGCCATGTCCGCCAACTTGAGTTGGATGGCCTGGTGCTCGGCGATGGGCTTGCCGAACGTGGTCCGCTGCTGGGCATAGGCCAGGGCGGCGTCGAAGGCGGCCCGGGCCACGCCCACCGCCCGGGCCGCGATGTTGATCCGGCCGATCTCGAGCACGCCCAGGATCTGGGGCAGGCCCCGGCCCGGCTCGCCGATGAGGTTGGCCGCCGGGATGCGGTGGTCGGTGTAGGCCATCTCGACGGTCTCGACCCCCCTGTACCCGAGCTTGCCCACGTGCCGGCCGACCGAGATCCCCCCGAACCGGGGCCCGGGTTCCTTTTCCACCATGAAGGCCGAGATGCCCTCGTCGGTCCGGGCCGCCAGCGCCACCACCCCGGCCCGTTCGCCGTTGGTGACCCAGGCCTTGGTGCCGTTGAGGATGTACTCGTCACCGTCCCGCTCGCGCACGGCAGGCGATGTTGCGGGTGTCGCTGCCGGCGTCGGGCTCGGACAGCGACAACGCCCCCCGTCGCTCGCCGGTGGCCATGGCCGGCAACCACCGTCGCTTCTGGTCCTCGCGGCCGTGGGAGAGGACCAGGGTGGCCGCCATGGTGTGGGTGTTGACCACTCCGGTCAGGCTCATCCATCCGTAGGACAACTCTTCGATGACCCCGATGTAGGTCAAGAGGTCGAGCCCGAGCCCGCCGTAGGCCTCGGGGATGGTGATGCCGAACAGCCCGAGGGCCCGCATCTGCTCGACGATGTCGGCCGGGAATCGATCCTCGTGCTCCAGAGCGGAGGCGACCGGCGTGACCTCACGGGCGACGAAGGTGCGAACGGTATCGACGATGGCTTCTCGGACGTCCTCGCTGGTGGCGGGGTTGCTCGGCTGGGTCGGCACAGGAGGGAAGTGTAGCTCTGATAAATTGTTGACGGTCGATCTCAAAATGGAGAAGAATGTTTCCGATGGCAGCGGCCCTGATGCACGATGCCCTCCGGCGAGCCGCCTCCCGATTCGGAGATCGCGACGCGGTCCGCAGCGGGGACGAGCGCTGGTCGTTCGCCGACATCGAGGGCGCAAGCAATGCCTTCGCCCGCCACCTGGCCGCCCGGGGGGTCGGCACCGGTGACCGTGTGGCGGTGATGACGGCCAACCGGGTGGAGTTCCTCATCGCCGTCGAGGCCACCAGCAAGCTCGGGGCGGCGGCGGTGCTCGTGAGCCCGGCGTGGAAGCTGACCGAGGTCCGCCACGCCCTCGACCTGACCCAGCCGGCACAGGCCGTGGCCGACGGCGACGCCTCGCCCCTCCTGGTCGACTGCCTGGGTGCGGGGGCCGTCACCGACCTCGATGATCCGTCCGTCGACCCGTTCGCCCCCAGCCGGGGCCCGATGGCACCCGGCGCAGCAGGCGGCGGGGACGAGGCCGTCCTGGTATTCAGCTCGGGTACCACCGGTCTTCCCAAAGCGGTTCGGCACACCCACGCCTCGATCGGACTGGCCACCGAGCACTGGGTCACGGTGCTCGGCCTCGGCCAGAGCGACCGCTTCCAAGTGGCCACCCCGCCCTCCCACATCCTCGGCCTGTTGAACCTGTTGGCGGCGGTGTCGGCCGGGGCCACGGTCCGACTGCACCGGCGTTTCGACCTCGACGAGATACTGGATCGGATCACCAGCGAACGCATGACCCTCGAGATGGCGGTGGCGCCGATCGCGCTGGCGCTGGCCAACCATCCCCACCTCGAGGATCACGACCTCTCCTCCCTCCGCTACATCATGTGGGGAGCGACGCCGGTGACCGAGAGCGTGGCCGAGACGGTGACCGAGCGCACCGGCGTGCGCTGGCTCCCGGCCTACGGGGCCAGCGAGGTCCCCGTCATCGCCGCCAATCCCGTCGACCGACCCGACCGGTGGCGACTGGACTCGGCCGGACTGCCACCGGCCGGCGTCGAGCTCCGGATCGCCGATCTCGACACCGGGAAGGTGGTCCCGGCCGGGGAGGTCGGTGAGATCCAGGTGATGAGCAGGTCGGTGATGGCCGGGTACCTCCCCGACGACGCCTCGGCCGACGCCTTCGCCGACGGCTGGTACCGGACCGGCGACGTCGGATGGCTGGAGCCGGAGGGATGGGTCCATCTGACCGACCGCTCCAAGGAGATGATCAAGGTGAACGGGTTCCAGGTGGCGCCGGCCGAGGTGGAGGCGGTGCTGCTCCGTCACCCGGCCGTGCTCGACTGTGCGGTGTTCGGTGTGGCCGACGACCGGGCCGGGGAGGTGCCGGCGGCGGCCGTGGCGCTCGACCCGGACCTCACGGTGGCCGCCGGGGAGCTGCAGCAGCTGGTCGCCGACTCACTGGCCACCTACAAGCGGGTCCGCTACCTGGTGGCCGTGGACGAGATCCCACGCCTCCCGTCGGGCAAGGTGCTGCGGCGGACCCTGCGTGACCAGTGGCCGGCCCGGCGGCTGGCGGCGGGGACCGAGACCTGATGGACGTCCGGCTCTCGTCCGAGCAGGAGGCCCTGCGGGACTCGGCCGCCCGGCTCGTCGACCAACTGGGTCCCCACGCTGTCGGGGATCTCGCCGACACCGAGCGCACGGCCAAGCTGGATGCCGCCGTGACCGCGGCCGGCTGGCGCGAGCTCCGGACGCCAGTCGCCGGTGACGCCCCGCTGGCCTCGGGGGTCGAGGTCGCCATCGTCGCCGAGGAGCTGGGTCGGGGCCTCGCCGACGTGTCCTTTCTCGGGCCCATCCTGGCCAGCGAGCTCCGCCGGATGTCCGGCGCCCCGCCGGTGGCCGAGCCGGAGACCGTGGCCCTCGGTCCCGGCCTGTTGTCCCTGGCCCGGGCCGTCGACGGCCAGGGGCTGGCCGGTGTGGCCATCGACGTGCAGGGGTCGTCGACCGCGTTGTTGCTGGCCCGGGGAGCCGACGGCGATGGCGTGGCCCGGGCGGACCTGGTGGCGGCTCCGGTGCGGGTCGATCTCACCCGTCCCTCGACGGCGCTCGACCCGTCGGTGGTGGTGACGCCCCTGGCCGGTGCGGTCCGACCGATCACCGGTGAGGGCCTGGACCGGTGGACGGCGCTCGGTCTGTCGTTGGCCTGTGCCGACCTGGTCGGCGCCATGCGGGGGGCGGTACAGCTGGCCCGTGCCTACGCGGCCGAGCGCCGCCAGTTCGGCGTGGCCATCGGCTCCTTCCAGGCGGTCCAACATCTTCTGGCCGACGCCTTCGTGCTGACCGAAGGCGCCCGCAGCGCCACCCGGCACGCGGCCTGGGCGGTGGACGAGCTCCCGGGGTCCGAGGCGCTGGCGGCGGCGTCGGTGGCCAAGGCCTATTGCGCCCGGGCCGCCCTCGAGGTGGGCGAGACGGCCGTTCAGGTGCACGGCGGAATCGGCAACACCTGGGAGTGTCTGGCCCACGTCTACCTCCGGCGGTGCCTGCTGTCGAGCGACGTCCTCGGCGATGCCGGGGTCAGCCTCACCCGCGTGCTTCACCACCGTGGCATCGGGGGTGGCCATGGACTTCCGTGACTCACCGGCCGAGTCGGCGTTCCGCCTCCGGCTGCGGGAGTGGCTCCCGGCCAACGACCCCGGCCTGCCCACGTCGTCGACCGACGACGACTACTGGGCGGGCATGGCGGCCTGGCACCGCTCGCTCTACGACGCCGGTTTCTTCGGCATGTCGTGGCCGGCGGCCATCGGCGGCCAGGAGCTGTCCCCGGTCTACGAGGTGATCGTCGACGAGGAACTGGCCGCGGCCGGCGCCCCGCCCCGGCCCAGTGTGGGCTATCTGGTCCAGGGCATCCTCGAGCACGGGAGCGATGAGATCCGGCGGCGGTTCCTCCCCGGCATCGTCACCGGTCGTGACCGGTGGTGTCAGGGGTTCAGCGAGCCTGACGCCGGATCGGACCTGGCCTCCTTGCGCACCCGGGCCGATCGCCACGGCGCCGACTTCGTCATCACCGGGCACAAGGTGTGGACCAGCTACTCCGACGACGCCGAGTGGTGCCTGCTCCTGGCCCGGACCGACCACGACGTGGCCAAGCACCGGGGCATCTCGGCCTTCGCCCTCCCCATGGGGCAGCCCGGTATCGAGCAGCGGCCGCTCCGGATGATCAACGGGGTCACCAAGGAGTTCGGCGAGGTGATCCTGGACGGCGCCCGGGTTCCGGTCGGCAACATGATCGGAGAGCCTGGTGAGGGCTGGCCCCTGGCCATGACGGTGGTGAGCCATGAGCGGGAGCCGGGGGAGCTGGGCTACGTGGCCCGCTACGCCAAAGTGGTCAACGACTTGACCGGCCAGGTGCGGAGCCATCCGGATCGCTTCCGGCCGGACCAGGTGCGGGAGCTCGGATGGGCGATGGTCGAGGTCGAGATGCTGAGGCTCCACGTGCGGCGGCGGCTCTCCGACCGGCTCGACGGGATCACCCACGGGCCTGAGGGCTCGGTCGACAAGCTGCTCATGACCTGGGTGGAGCAGGCCGTCGGCCACGCGTCGCTGGCCGTGGGCGGGATCGACCACGGCCGCGGCGACGACACCCCGTTGCGGTCCTACCTCTACAGCCGGGCCCAGAGCGTCATGGGCGGGACGTCGCAGATCCAGCGGAACCTGGTGGCTGGCCGGATCCTCGGGCTGCCCGGTGCCTGAGGACGCCGCGCCGGCCGCCCCGGCCCTGCTCTGCCTCCGCCGCCGTCCGGACGTACGAAAACAGCATTCTGTGACAGGGAGATCGATGCTATCGTCACGTCGCCAGCCAACCGGGAGGACGACCGTGGGCCACTGTCGGCAGTCACACGAGGCGGCGGCGCTCCCCGTTCCCGGCCCCCGGTCCCCATGAGTGCCTACGACGTCCCCGAGGAGCTCGAGGTCCTCGTCGACGGACCGGTCCGGGTGGTCCGGCTCAACCGGCCGGACCACCTCAACGCCACCAACCACCAGCTCCACCAGGGTCTGGCCGGACTGTTCCCGCAGATCGATGCCGACGACGAGGTGCGTGCGATCGTGCTCACCGGAAACGGCAGGGCGTTCTCTGCCGGTGGGGACTTCGCCTATCTGGACGAGCTCTCCCGTGACCAGGATCGCCGTCGGCAGACCCTGGCCCATGGCCGCCAACTCGTTGTCGGCATGGTGGGTTGCCGGGTCCCGATCGTGGCCGCCGTGAACGGGCCCGCCGTCGGGTTGGGCTGCAGCCTCGTGGCCCTGTCCGACATCGTGTTCATGGCCGAGAGCGCCCACCTGGCCGATCCCCATGTGGCCATGGGCCTGGTGGCGGCCGACGGCGGGCCGGTGACGTGGCCGCTCCTGATCAGCCTGCAGCTGGCCAAGGAGTACGCGCTGACCGGTGACCGCATCCCGGCCCGGCGGGCGGCCGAGATCGGTCTCGTCAACCATGTGTGCCCCGACGGCGAGGTGGTGGATCAAGCAGTGGCCTGCGCCCACCGCATCGCCAAACTGCCCCGGGGGGCGGTCGAGGACACCAAGCGCATCCTCAACTTACATCTCGAGCGGGCCGTGGTCGCCACCTTGGACTACGCCCTGAGCGCCGAGGACCGATCGTTCACCTCGCCCGAGCTGCGGGCCAACCTCGACCGGCTCCTGCCCAAGGACTGACCAGCCCCTACCTCCGGCCCGTCGGCACTCGGTCACGGCCCGGCCGGCGCCGGGCCCGTACCCGCTACCGGTCGGTGACGGCCATGGTGCAACAGCCCGGGACAGAACCTCGTTCTCCCCAGATGCGCCATGGGCCGCCCCGTCGGGAGATCGGTCGTGTATTCGGCTATCGGGTACCATTTCCCTGATGGCGAAACAGGAGGCAGTGGCGGAACCACCGGAGCTGGACGCCCTGAGCTGGCGGGAACAGGCGGTGGCGCGGTCGCTCGACTCGGCCCGGCTCCGGGCCGAGACCCGGGTCCAGCGCTTCCTCGATGCCGCCACCGAGCTGTTCAATGCCGGCTCGGGCAAGGACTTCACCGTCCAAGAGGTGGTGGACCGGTCGGGCCAGTCCCTGCGCAGCTTCTACCAGTACTTCGGGGGCAAGCACGAGCTGCTCCTGGCCCTGTTCGAAGAGTCGGTCCGCTCCACCACCGAGTACCTGGCCGACCAGATCGCCGTCGACGACGACCCCCTCGGCCGTCTGCACACCTTCGTGGTCGAGTACTACCGGCTGTGCCGGCCCACCTCCGGCCAGGCCCCCGGGATGGTCGGGCGGGCCCCGTTCATGGCCGAGTTCGCCCAGCAGCTGCTGACCCAGTACCCCAAAGAGGCGGCCCGGGTGTTCTCACCCCTGGTGGCCCTGTTCGAACACGTCCTCGACGGAGCCGCCTCGGCCGGGGTGGTCCGGATCGGGCCCCGTCGGGGCCCGATCGTCGGGGTGGTGCTGGAGGCCATCATGTTCAACTCGTTCTCCTCCACCATCGGCGGCATGTCGGTCGGCACCCCCGGGGACGGGACGGCCGAGGACCTCTGGGACCTGATCATCCACGGGATCGGGAGCGGCCCGACATCCTGAAGGTGCAGATCCATCAGCCGGGACGACCTCGGAGCGGGGAGGACCCCGAATGAGCGAACCGAACACCGACGTCTGGGCCGTCATGTCGACGGCCAGGACCATCCGTCGCTTCACCGACGAGCCGGTTTCCGATGCCACCCTAGCCCGGTGCCTCGAAGCCGCCACTTGGGCCCCATCGGGGGCAAACGCTCAAGGATGGCGTTTCATCGTCCTCCGGTCTCCCGAACAGCGGGCAGTGGTCGCCCAAGCCGCGGCCCAGGCCCTGGAGGTCATCGAGCCGGTGTACGGCATGACCCGCCCCGCCGACGACGATGAGAGTCGCCGGGCCCGAACCAACCGGGCGACCTACGAGCTCCACGATCGAGCCGGCGAGTTCACCTCGGTGTTGTTCACCCAGCAGCGGTACCCGACCGCCTCGGAGCTGCTCCTCGGCGGCTCGATCTTCCCGGCCATGCAGAACTTCCTACTGGCGGCGCGCGCCCTCGGACTGGGGGCCTGTCTGACCAGTTGGGCCTCCTACGGCGGCGAGCAGCTGCTCCGCCAGGCCGTTGGCGTCCCCGATGACTGGATGCTGGCCGGGCACGTCGTGGTCGGCTGGCCTCGGGGCCACCACGGACCGGTCCGCCGCCGCCCTCTCACCGAGGTCGTCTTCCTCGACCGCTGGGACCACCAGGCGGGCGACATCGTCGGAAGTGGTCCCGGCGCCGAAACGGCCCATTGACGGTCAATCGGTAGGAACGGGTCGTGGTCCCGGTCGGGGTTCTGCGACCCGGCAGGGGGACCCGGTGATCGACCGACCAACCGCCACCCGAGGGTTTTGACCACCAGTCAGGTCTTCGGCCCATGACCGGATCCGACCGGGTCGTAGCGTCGAATTGGGTCGTCGTACAGGTATTATTGCATTGACAGACCATCGTTCTGCATGTGACCGAATGTTCATACCGGATTTACACTTTCGCACTCTGTCTCCTGTAACTAGTCTTCTGGTCGTTCGGGCAAGAGGGCCCGGGCCGATGAGACCAGTTGGGGGATTCATGCGTAAATTTACTGCTGTTCGAATTGTGGCGGTTGTGGCCCTTGCCGGGTCAGCGGTGACCGCTGCCGTGCTTGCGACCGGTGGGGTGTCGGCCGCGTCGAAGGCCCCGGTGGCGGCGACGTGTAGTTCCATTGCCGGAACGACGACCATAGCTATCGAGGTGTCGGGAACTGCCTCATCGGTTTACAGCGGATGCTCGGGCGGAAAGTCCGCTCCCACCGCAGTTGACACGTCTACGCTCAGCAACCCGAGTCCGACCAATGGGGCCGGTTCCGGAACGATCTACTGGACGAACAAGAAGACGACGACCTACACGTTCACCGTGACGGCGCCGGCGACCGCCTTCACCTGCCCACAGTTCTGGGGCCAGGCCTCCTCGGGCGAGGAAGTGCTTACCGTGACCCCGACCGGCGGTAACGCAAAGATCACCGCAGTCGGCACCACCGACATTTGCTACTACATTGCCCCGAAAGGCGATACCGGTGGCAGCACCGACGTCTACGAAACCAATGTGGGTACTGCGACGTTCTGACCCACCGATCCGAAGGACTGTGAGAGGCCCCGGCAGATGCCGGGGCCTCTTCGCGGACGCCGACCCGATGGCTCGGGGATCTCACCGGTGAACGATCCGGCTCCGATCCCGATCGAGGGTCCGGTGTAAGCCACATCCTCTCCGATTGTGGGAGCAACGTAGGTATTCGGATCCAACGCGGTCTGGAACCGGCCGAGCGTCCCGGGTTCTCTTCACCGCGACCAGCAGATGGTTACCCTGCCAAGCACGTGAGCTGCGAGTTCGCCGGGCCACCCCCCTTTTCAGGGGTCGGGTGACGGGCCGATGATCAGTTAAAGCAGTCATCTGCTCGTGCCGATCTGTGGATATGGAGTCCAACCTGGCGGAACACCATATTTCGGGTGTCTATACGAGACTGTTGATGGAGTTCCTGGTCGAGACCATGACGTCGGACCGGGTCGAAGAGCTGCTGGACCGAGCCGGTGAGACCCGGAGCATCGACGAGCTGGCCGACGCCGGCTCGTGGAGCTCGTACGGTCAGTTCAGGCGGTTGTTGGAGGAGCGATCCAAAATGGACGTCGCCGGTCTCTACGACCATTCCGGGCTGTTGGCGGACTGGCTGAGGGGCTGGGAGCTGTCTCAAGCCGTACAGACACTCGAATCTCCGGGCGCACTGCTGGCCGACGGGTCGGACGGGAACCCGTTGGTGCCGATCCGGCGCTACGA
This sequence comes from uncultured Acidimicrobiales bacterium, assembly GCA_963747825.1. Taxonomy (GTDB): domain Bacteria; phylum Actinomycetota; class Acidimicrobiia; order Acidimicrobiales; family RAAP-2; genus Bog-756. The sequence continues at coordinate 258,339 of CAVVGQ010000007.1, read as the reverse complement.
GAAGTGCGAGGTGGCGCCGAACGAGTGGACCATCCGGGAGTGGTTCGAGGACGGGTACGAGCCGTTCCCCGAGTTCTGCGACTTCGCCGCCGTCCAGTACGCCCTCATACCCATTGTGTTCAATCTCCCTCCCGGCGAGGTGGTCGAAGAGGAGTGCCAGTGCCGTGGTGACGCCGCCTGCCTGTTCCGGTTGCGGTGGCAACGCCAGGAGGCCGACTCGCAGACGGCTGACGCCTACCGGGCCCGGGCCGAGTTGCTCGAAGCCCGGCTGGAACAGATCCAGGACATGATCACCGCTCTCGCTTCCAACGAGCGCTACGAGGACGTCCTCCAGGGGTTCGTGGCTTCCTTGCTGCGGGCCGCCGTCGGTACTTGTGGCGCTCTGCTGGCCCTAGCGCCCCGGGCGGGAACACCCCGGAAGCTGTACTTCGAGGGACTGAGCGATTCGGAGGCGGAATCCATCGCCGACGACCTTCTGGCCGGAAGGACCAGGCCCGACAATTTCATCGCCGTCGACGTGGCGTCAGCCCGCCGGCACTACGGCGTCCTGGCCATCGACGAGGGTGGGGGAGTGTTCTCCTCGGTGTCGCGGAGCACCCTCGAGACCTACGCCCGGTTGGCGGCGGCCGCACTCGATACGGCCGACGCCCTCGACGAAGCCCGTCATCAGGCCAAGACGGCCCAGGTCCTGTTGGAACTGGCCACGTCGTTGACCGAGATCGTCAGCGCCAAGGAGATGGCCTCCAAGGTGGCCCAGGCGGTTCCCGATGTCATCGACTGCGATCGGGCCGCCGTCTTCTTGGATGCCGTCGGCCTGCCCGGCAGGGGTGACGACGGCGATGGAGTCCGGTTGGCTGGATCGACCGGGTACAGCGCCGAAGAGGTGGCGCTCATCTCCTCCCAGTCGTTCAACACGGCTCCGCACGACTCAGCCATCGACAACGGAATCGTCCACGGCGTCCCGGCCGAGTCCATGAGCGCAGCCTTCGTGTCGGCTCCGATCGTCGTCGCCGGGGAGACAATCGGATCCATCGTGGCCAGCGTGACCGACCGGCCCGAGCGCCTGGCCGTCACCCCCAGGCTGGCCGACCGGCTCAAGGGGCTGGCCGCCCAGGCCTCCACCGCCATCTCCAATGCCCGTCTGGTCGACCAGATCCGTTTTCAGGCCGTCCATGACGCGTTGACGGGACTGCCCAACCGAGCCCTGATCCTCGATCGCACCGAACAGATGCTGGCCCGGGCCCGACGCTCCGACGTTCAGGTAGCTGCCCTGTTCATCGATCTCGACGGGTTCAAGGATGTGAATGACGACCTTGGCCACGGGGTCGGGGACCAGCTGCTGCAGTCCGTCTCCGATCGGTTGTCGCTGACCATGCGGGAGAGTGACAGCATCGGGCGTCTGGGGGGTGACGAGTTCGTCGTATTGGTCGACGGCAGCACCATGGACGTCGGACCGGAACTGGTGGCCGAACGGTTGCTCGAGGTGCTCCGGTCGCCGTTCGAGCTTTCGGGTGTCGCCGGCGGTCCGCTGATCCTCACCGCCAGCATCGGGATCGCCACCGGCGTGCGGACCTCAGCCACCGAGCTCCTCCGGGACGCCGACATCGCCCTCTACCAGGCCAAGGCGGCCGGCAAGAACTGCTACGTGGCCTTCCAGCCCGAGATGCACACGGCGGTCCAGGACCGCCACCTGCTGGAGATGGACCTCCGGGAGGCGCTGGCCAGTGACCAGTACCGCTTGGTCTACCAGCCCATCTTCAACCTGGCCGGAGGTCAGACCACCGGCGTCGAGGCCCTGCTGCGCTGGGTCCATCCCGACCGGGGAACGGTCCAGCCCGCCGCCTTCATCCCCCTCCTCGAGGAGTCGGGGATGATCATCGAGGTCGGCCGATGGGTACTCGATCAGGCCTGCCTCCAGGGGGCCCGTTGGCACGCCATGGGCTACGAGCTCGACGTGTCGGTCAACGTGTCGACCCGGCAGCTCGAGACAGAGCGGTTGGTCGACGACGTCCGTGCCGCCCTGCAGTCGTCCGGGTTCGCGGCTTCGTCGCTGACGCTCGAGGTCACCGAGACCGCCATCATGAGGAACGTGGCCGAGGTGGTGCCGCGGCTGGCCGCCCTGAAGGCCACCGGGGTCCACATTGCCATCGACGACTTCGGCACCGGATACTCCTCACTGGCCTATCTCCAGCAGCTCCCCGTCGATACGCTCAAAATCGATCGCTCCTTCATCTCCTCCATGGCCGACTCCGCCGAGTCGGGAGCCCTCATCCGCACCTTGGTGCAGCTGGGTAAGACCCTGGGTCTGCAAACACTGGCCGAAGGCATCGAGGAGACCGAGCAGTACTCCCAACTCGAACGCGAGCACTGCGACAGCGGTCAGGGCTTCCTCTATGCCCGTCCCCTCGAGGTGGAGTCGGTGGAGACGTTCCTCGCCGCCAGGGGGAGCGGCCATATCCCCGGCTCGGGATGGCCGGGCGCCCTCCAGGTGCGCTGAGCCGGGATCGTCGGTGCCGGCCTTGGGCGCGCTGGTGGACATCGACATTTAGTAGGACGTTGTAGTAATCTGTGGGCATGGCGTCCGCCTCCCGGCTGCTCGAACCGGCCCAACCGTGACCGACCTCCACCGACCGGTCCACCCGGTTCGGTTCGTGACCGCGGCCAGCCTGTTCGACGGGCACGACGCCGCCATCAACATCATGCGCCGGCTCCTCCAGGCCCAGGGTGTCGAGGTGATCCACCTGGGGCACAACCGTTCGGTCGACGAGGTGACCACGGCCGCCATCGCAGAAGACGTCCAGGGCATTGCCGTCAGCTCCTACCAGGGCGGGCACATGGAGTACTTCATGTACCTGATCGACCGACTGCGCCAAGAGGGCCGCGGCGACATCAAGGTCTATGGCGGCGGCGGGGGAGTCATCGTTCCCGCCGAGATCGAGAGGCTGGAAGCCTACGGCGTCCGGCGAATATTCTCTCCGGCCGACGGTCAGCGGCTTGGCCTCGAACGGATGATCAACCTCCTGGTGGAGGAGTGCGACCTCGACTTGGCCGCCGAGCCGCCCTCGTCGCTCGATCCGCTCATCGGAACCGACCACCGCGCTCTGGCTCGATGGATCACCCTGATCGAGGCGGGCTCGGCCGGCGAGGAGTTGGCCGAGGTCCTCGGGGCCCAAGGCGCCCCCCGCACGATGCCGGTCCTCGGGATCACCGGCACCGGTGGATCCGGCAAGTCATCGCTCACCGACGAGATCGTCCGGAGGTTCCGCCTCGACCAGGAGGACAAGCTCTCCATTGCCGTGCTGGCCGTCGACCCGACCCGGCGCCGGGGTGGGGGCGCGCTCCTCGGCGACCGCATCCGCATGAACTCCATCAATGCGCCGAATGTGTTCTTCCGGTCGATGGCCACTCGGGGATCGCCTTCCGAACTCCCGGCCTACCTGCCCCAGGTGGTCGGGGCTTGCGCCCTGTCCGGCTTCGATCTGTGCATTGTGGAGACTCCCGGCATCGGCCAGGGCGACGCAGCGGTGACTGAGATCGCCGACGTGTCCCTCTACGTGATGACCCCCGAGTACGGGGCCCCGTCCCAGCTCGAGAAAATCGACATGCTCGAGCTGGCCGATGTGGTGGCCATCAACAAGTTCGACCGTCGCGGAGCCGACGATGCATTTCGCCAGGTGTGCCGGCAGTGGGGCCGGGACCACCCTGGCGCTTCGCCGGGACCGGGGAGCGAACCGGTGTTCGGCACCATCGCCTCCCGGTTCAACGACGATGGGACCACAGCGCTGTTCGACCGGCTGAAGGACGAACTTACGTCTGAGGGACTGGTGGCGACCGACGGCGTGCTGGCCCGAGTGGAGGGCCGCCAGTCGACCCGGGCGTCGGCCATCGTCCCGTCCAACCGAGGGCGTTATCTGGCCGAGATCGCCGAGACCATCCGGGGATACCACGCCACCACCCGGCGGTTGGCCGATGAGGCGCGACGAGCCGAACACCTGGTCGCGGCGGTCGACCTCGGTGCCGAGTACCAGGTGGACACCGGCGCTCTCGGTGATCTGGCCAGCCAGATGGAGGCCGGTCGCGATCCCGCCGGCCGACGCCTCCTCGACGAGTGGGATGCCCTGCGGGCCTCGCTGACATTTGACGACACGGATCCGGAGCCGACCGACGAGGTGCCAGGAGCAACGACACTGTGGCGTACCTCCCTGTCCGGCACCCGCATCCCCCGGGTGGCGCTGCCTCGGATGACCGAACAAGGTGAGCTGGTCCGATGGCTGAGGTCCGAGCACCTGCCCGGCCACTTCCCGTTCACCGCCGGAGTGTTCTCCTTCAAGCGGGAGGGTGAGGACCCGGCCCGCATGTTCGCCGGCGAGGGAGACGCCTTCCGCACCAACCGACGCTTCCATCTTCTGGCCGAGGGTCAGCCGGCCACCCGGCTGTCCACCGCCTTCGACTCGGTCACCCTGTACGGGTTCGATCCCGACGAACGCCCCGACATCTACGGGAAGATCGGGACGTCCGGGGTCTCGATCGCCACCCTCGACGACATGAAGGCCCTGTTTGACGGGTTTGATCTGTGCGCCCTGACGACATCGGTGTCGATGACCATAAACGGTCCGGCCCCCACCATTCTTGCCATGTTCCTCAACGCGGCCATTGATCAACGGGTCGATCAACTCGAGGCCGAGCGGGGACGGGCAGCCGGGGCCGACGACGTCGAGTCCATCACCGCCGAGGTGCTGGCCACGGTGCGGGGGACCGTACAGGCGGACATCCTGAAAGAGGACCAGGGCCAGAACACCTGCATCTTCTCCACCGAGTTCTCTCTCGGGGTGATGGCCGACATGCAGGAGTGGTTCATCGACCACCAGGTCAGCAATTTCTATTCGGTCTCCATCTCCGGATATCACATCGCCGAGGCCGGGGCCAACCCGATCACCCAGTTGGCCTTCACCCTGGCCAACGGGTTCACCTATGTGGAGTCGTATCTGGCCCGGGGAATGTCGGTCGACGATTTCGCCCCCAGCCTCTCCTTCTTCTTCTCCAACGGGATGGATCCCGAGTACACGGTGATCGGTCGGGTGGCCCGCCGCATCTGGGCCATCGCCATGAAAGAGCGCTACGGCGCCAACGAGCGCTCCCAGAAGCTGAAATACCACGTCCAGACGTCGGGCCGCTCGCTGCATGCCCAGGAGATGGCCTTCAACGACATCCGGACCACTCTCCAGGCGTTGTGCGCCATCTACGACAACGCCTCGAGCTTGCATACCAACGCCTACGACGAAGCGGTCACCACTCCCAGCGCCGAGTCGGTCCGACGGGCCTTGGCCATCCAGATGATCATCAACAAGGAGTGGGGCCTCGCCGCCAACGAAAACCCTCTCCAGGGCTCGTTCATCGTGGAGGAGCTCACCGACCTGTTGGAGGAAGCGGTCCTGGCCGAACTGGACCGGATCAGCGATCGGGGTGGGGTGCTCGGAGCCATGGAGACCGGGTACCAACGGGGCAGGATCCAGGATGACTCCATGCTCTACGAGCATAAGAAGCACGACGGCTCCCTCCCCATCGTGGGGGTGAACACCTTCACTGTTCTTGACCAGGGTGTCGTCGAACTGCCGGTTGAGCTGGCCCGCTCCACCGAGAAGGAGAAGCAGGCCCAGCTCCGCCGGTTGCGGGACTACCAGAATCGACACGCCCCCGACAGCGAGGCCGCACTCCATGCCCTCCGTGAGACTGCTCTCGGCGGAGGAAATGTCTTCGCCGAGCTGATGACCACTGTGCGCCACGCCACGTTGGGGGAGATCACCGCAACGCTGTTCGAGGTGGGCGGTTCGTACCGGCGGAGCGTGTGACCCCGACCGGCACCGTACCCGGTCAGCGAAGGGCCATCGTCGCCTTGATCTCGGCGGTGAGCGAGGCACGGGCCGTGGCCATCGACGGTCCGTACCAGGTGAGATCTCGTCCTGACACCAAGACGGTAGGGATGTCGGGGAACGCCTCGGGACCGTCGTCGGGGGTGAAGGCATAGGGCTCATCGGGCAGCAGCACCAGATGGGGCTGCAGATCGGCGATGGCCGCCGGCGAGAGCTTTGGATACCGCTGGTCGTCGTGGCCGAACGCAGGGACCATCCCCAAGCGGGCGATCAGGTCGCCACTGAAGGTGTGGGCACCGATGACCATCCACGGGTCTCGCCATATCGGGGTCACCACATGGAAGGCCGGCAGCTCGGGGGGGTGGCCCCAGACGACAGTCGACGCCACCAGCCACGCTGGTTCGTCTACCTCCAGTACCTCCACGAAGAGGCGGCGCATCGACCGGAGGGCCTGGTCGACCGACTCTATGACCGTGACCCAGACGGTGAACCCGCCGGCCCGTAGTCGTTCGACATCGACCCGGCGGTTCTCCTCCTGGTTGGCGATCACCAGGTCGGGACGGAGCCGTGCCATCGCCGGATGGTTGGGGTTCTTGGTGCCCCGGACCCGGGGCACGTCGAGTCCCCCGGGATGGGTGCACCACTCGGTCGCCCCGATGAGGCGGTCCGGCACGGTAACCGCCAGCGCCTCGGTGAGGGACGGGACCAACGAGAGCACCCGGGTGGGTGGTCTCTCGAGTGGGACCGGGTGGCCTAGATCATCCTCGAGCATCGTCACCGTCCGTCCTCTGCCCCGGCGGCCGGGGGCGCCGGGATTTCGTCATCGACCGGCCCCTCCTACCGGATATCCTCCACTCGGTGCCCGGCGATCCACTGGATTTCGACCCTATCGCGGAGGCTCAGTCGCAGTGGTCTGGTCGCTGGGATCCAGATGTCAGTGATGCCATGGCTGCCGCCACCTCGATCATGCGGGCCCAGCAGGTGGTCCTGGCGGCTGTCGATGGTGCACTACGACCGTTCGGTCTGACCTTCGCTCGCTACGAGGGTCTCGTTCTGTTGCTGTTCACCCGGACCGGCGCACTGCCGCTGGGCAAAATGGGACAGCGACTGATGATCCATCCGACCAGCGTCACCAACATCATCGACCGGCTGGAAGCACAAGGACTGGTGAATCGAGTGCCCCACCCGACTGACGGCAGGACCACCATGGCCGAGATCACCAACGAGGGACGGCTCCTGGCCCGGAGGGCGACCGAAGCGGTCAACGGTGCTGTTTTCGGCCTCGGCGCGCTCAGTGGGCAGGATCTGCGACAACTCGTCCGCATCATCCGCAAACTCCGTCTGGCCGCGGGCGATTTTCTCTCCTGATGCGGACGCAAGCCACGACGCTCCGCCGTCGATCCGAGCGAGTCCGACCAGTCATGTGGGATCGACATCGAGTGGTGTGCCGGCGAGAGCCCGCCTCAGGGAGTTGAGGGTCGCCAGGGCGCGGTCGGACCGGACCGGATCGGCGGCCGCGACCGCGAGAACGAGGGATTCGACCAGCACGATCGTCTGGCCGTGACTGGCGAACGACGCCGGGGCTCCCCGCCCTGCTTCAAGACAGACCCGTACCGGCTCAGCCAGTCGGGGGCCAAGGACATCGGTCACCAAGACGACAGGCACCCCGACGGCAGCGGCATGGCTGAGGAGGACCTGCACGTATCGGTGAATGCGTCCGTAAGCCAAGAGAACGACGGCATGGTTGCTCTCGAGCTCGAGGAGCTCATCGGCATGGTCGGTGCCGGCATGTGTAAGCGAACCTGACGGCGCGCCGAGCCGTCGGCACAGGAATGCGGCATAGTCGGCGAGCAGTGCCGACGGGCCGGTGCCGCACCACCAGATATGGCCGGCTGTCGCCAATACCTCGCAGGCGTCAGAAAAGGATTCGACCGGGACGCGGCGTTGCAACCCTCTGAGTCCCTCGATCTGCCTTTCGATGGCGCCGTCAAGAATGCTCTGCGGTCCGGAGCTGTCGCGGATGACGGTATGAAATCGGGCGCTCAGGTCCGACTCGTCGGACTCGGCCAGAGCCCGTCGGAGCTCTCGCAGGTTGCCGAAGCCCAAGGACCTTGCGGTGCGTACCACGGTGGCATCGCTGGTGCCCACGGCGACCGCGATCTCCTGGGCCGTCATGGATGAGGCTCTCGAACCGGCGCCGATCAGGTATTCGGCCACCCGGCGCTCGGTCGCCCCACGCACCTGGGCGAGACGGTCGGACCATCCCTGTGTAGTGTTTACGACGTGCACAAGGAACAATGTAGCATTTGCTACACGCACTACAACGATGCGTGACGCACTCCTCGTCGCTACCGCGTTCTTGGCTTGCACTGTAGAGATGGTCGAGGCACTCACCATTGTCTTGGCCCTTGGACTGACCCGAGGTTGGAGGTCCGCCCTGGCCGGGGCGGTGGCCGCGGTGGTGATCCTGGGCACGGCCGTGGCCGTGCTCGGCTCTCGGGTGTCGACCCTGCCGATCGGACCACTTCGGTTGGTGATCGGGTCGCTTCTCTTTGTGTTCGGGCTGCACTGGCTCCAAAAGGCTGTTCGCCGAGCAGGCGGCGTCAAGGCGCTTCATGACGAAGATGAGATTTTCGCGGCCGAGACACGTACGGCTCAGTCGGTGAAGCGTTCCGACACGCCGATCGACTGGTACGCACTGGTGGCATCGTTCAAGGGTGTCTTGATCGAGGGGATCGAGGTCGTATTCATTGTCGTGACTGTCGGCAGTGCGCAACACGAGGTCGGTTTGGCCTCTGTCGGAGCCGCCGCCGCTTTCGGGTTTGTGGCCCTGGCGGGAATCGCGCTTCACAAGCCACTCGCTCGTGTTCCGGAGAACACGCTCAAGTTCATTGTCGGCATCCTCCTCACCAGCTTCGGGATGGTGTGGCTCATCGAGGGTGCCGACTCCGCCTTGTCGGGAAGCGACGTGCTTCTTGTTGGCGCCATTGCCATCGTTTCCATCACCAGCTTGCTATTCGTGCTGCTTTTGCGGCGCAGGCGCGTTCCTCCTCGGAGCCTCACCCCGGCGGCCCGGGCAGACTGATGCCGCCTCAAGTCGAGGAAAACCCGCATCGGGAGGCCAAACTCATGGGGACGCCGACTCACTCGGACTGGGTGGAAGGTCCTTTACTCTCCACCTCATCAACCTGGTCGGGAGTAGGCGCCTCGGCGTAGATAGGCGGGTCAGTCGGCGGCTTGTCGACAGCCTGGTGGTGATGTCTTGGATCTGCCGTCGCTTGTCATGTTCGAACATCTGCCCGACCGATGTCCTGACCAATCAGCACGCGGCCCAGCGGTTCAGCCGGCCCAGTACTCGCCCCGTGTACCTGGGGGTGGGATGGCTCGGCTGTATCGTGGTGCCGGTGGGCGGCGGGAAGGACATGGTGTCAGATCGGAGCGATCCAGCCCGACCGGTGGCCCGAAGACTGCGGCTTTGCCAACGCGCCCTCCTCGCCTCGCCACGTTTCGTTCTGCTGGTGACGCTGGTGCTTGCCTTCGGTTTGTGCGCCTCTGTCGCCGGTGGAAGTGTGGCGGCGGCGACCACCTCGGCCAGTTCGGTCGTTCTCCCGGTCCGACCCTGTAGTGACCTCACCTCGGTGCACCTCTCTTCGCCGACAGGTGCACCGGTGCGGTTCTTCTCGGCCCGACCTTTCGGACCTGGCCGGCGCCGAGTACTGCCACGTGATCGGGGAGATCGGCACAGATTTCTACTTCGATCTCCGCTTGCCCCGATCGACCTATCAGGGCCAGTACGTACAGGAGGGATGCGGCGGCTTCTGCGGCTACTTGGTCCCGCACGCTGCCTTCGGCGGCCGACAACTGCCCAGCCGTGACCGGGAACACCTTGGCGGTCGCGGTCGACAACGAGGGGCATGTGACGACATCGAATACCGACGCTCGCTGGGCCGCCAATGACGCCGAGAGCCGTCTCATTTTCAGCTCCACGTCGGAACACCAGTTGGCCTCGGTGGCCAAGGCGCTCATCGTCGATTACTACGGCCGCGATCCCACCTACTCGTACTTCGACGGCTGCTCCGACGGTGGGCGAGAAGCGCTCATCGAGGCCCAGCGCTATCCGCACGACTTCAATGGGATCCTGGCCGGCGCGCCGGCCGACATTCAGTCCGAATTGCTCGGCGAGATCGGAACTTGGAACATTCGGGTCAATACCGGACCCGGAGGTCGAGAGATCCTCACCTCCGAGAAGCTCCCGGCGCTCCATGCGGCGGTAGTGCGGGCATGCGGCCAGGGACGGGGATACGTCCTCGACCCCCGGACCTGCAATTTCTCCCCCTCGAGTATCGAGTGCCACGGCCGGGCCACCGATTCCTGCCTTACGGCGGCGCAGGTTCGGGTGGTGGTCTCGCTCTATCGCGGCCCCAGCGACCTGGCTGGACAGTCCCTCTATCCGGGCGGCGAACCCTACGGCTCAGAGCTCGGGTGGTCGGCTTGGTTCGTCAAACCGTCGGGCGATCAGGGACTGGCCCCACGACACACTGACCTACCAGTTCGCCATCAATTTCCTCCGCTACCTGGCGTACCCGACCGATCCACCGAGCTCGTATTCCCTGTCACAGTTCCGCTTCAGCTTGTCGAGCTACCAGAAGCTGACCGGGCTCTCCCGAGCTCTACGATGCAACGGATCCTGACCTCTCGTCGTTCGCCGCCGACGGTGGAAAGTTGATCATCTACCAGGGATGGGCCGACCAGGCGATTCCGCCTTTTGGCACTGTGGCCTACTACCAGGCAGTGGTCGACGCCGCCGGGAGTTACCAGGCCAGCCAGATGTTCTCCCGCCTCTACATGATTCCGGCGCAATACCACTGCTTGGACGGAGGGGCCCCGGCACTCGCCGGCGCCGACCTCCTGACCCCGCTCATCGATTGGGTCCAACACGGCACGCCCCCGGGAACACTCTCGTTCGAACTGGCGTCTACGAAGACCCCTGAGCACAAGACCTCGGCTGGTGGCTCGCTGTCGGTGGCACCTCTCGATCCACTGGCCCCCCTGACCTCCGGCTCGAACGGCCTCAACGCCAGGTACGACTGGGTCGGTTCATTCGCCGCAGACGAACCCGGATGACCGACGTTCCCGAACGTCAGTACCGACCGAGATTTCCCCGGGCCCGCCATGCAGGAGGGAAGTGTTGAAGTCCCTCCTGCATGGCGGCGGTCGGTCGTTCGACTACGCGGGACCGAACAGGTCCAGGGTGTTGTCGCCATCGTTGACGAAGAGCACGCCATGACCGCAGGGGGCAATGGTCAATCCGAAAAGATCCCCCGCACCCGCGGCAATGAGCTGAGGTGCGGCCACCTGGTGGCCGAAGGGTGTGATTTCGACGAGGTTACCGTCGCCGCCATTGGCGGCAACGATGTTGCCGTTGGGAGCCAACACCAACCCCAGGGGGCCGTTGAGCTGTCCGCCGGATGAGAGCGTGAACCCACCACCGGTCACTGGCGCCGAGCGCCAGATGGCATTGGGGACCACGGCGATTCGACCGTTCACGGTATCGGCGACATAGAGCTGTCCACCGCTTCCGAGCGCCAAACCGGTCGGGCCGACCACCAACGCATTCGGGTCGGTACGCTCAGCGAACCCGTTGGCGATCACGGTGGAGCCCACCAGTGCAGGCAACGTGCCCCCTCGCAATTTGATGTCGAGTCGGACCACCGTTCCCTGATTCACCGTGGCCGGGCTGTGAGCCACCGTTCCATTCAGGACGTTGGTCACGAACAGCTCGGCTCCGCCGAACCCGTTGATCGAAGTGAGGTCCCAGGGGCCATTGATGTTACCGCCCGACCAGGTCTCAACGGGCGTGCCAACGCTGTTGAGCACGATCAAACATCCGGCCTGGGCAGTGGCTGAAGTGCCATCGGTGGTCGGCAGACTGCCCACGACCACCCAACCGCCGGGGAGGGTGGTTAGCGCCGTGGTCAGCCCCACGCCTCCCGGGCACGCACCGGGTAGCGATCGGTTCAGATGGCTGAAGGTGGTGGCGACTCCGGAGGGAGCGATCTCCACAATGGTGGTGCCAAGTCCTTGGAGGTTGGACGAGTTGTTGAAGTTGCTCACCAGCGTGTCACCGGCCACGAGCTTTCCCACCGTCTGAGTCACACCGACGATGCCATAGGGATTCTGGTCCCCGTTGGCCGGGACGGTCGAGGCAATGGTGGTGACCTTGGAGAAGTGTGAGAGATAGGAGGAAATTCGAATTCGGAGAGGCCGCCGCGGCTATCGGCGCGGCAGCAATGGCGATGCTCAGGCAGGCCACGGCTCCAGCCGCGACGAGCGAACTGTGCCAGGCCAGGGCGGCGAGGCCGGATCGGCCCCGGATTCGTAGATGTGTCATGGTTCAGATCCTCCGCAGATTGATGGTCGGGTTAGATGCGGGTTGAGTTCCGCACAGGTGTTACGGGCGGGTTGTCCACACGGTTCAGGCCTATTGGAGAAAGCACTGGGATTGGCTGCCTAGACCACTCCGTGTGTTCATTGGCCCACTTTCAGTGGTCGGTCAACGTGGTGATGATCTGAGAACGAAGGGGCCTGCGGCCATCGCCGACGTGGGGGGTTACGCCAGTTGATCGATCGATATGTTCGGCATCGGGCCGGGCACCGGCTCCGAAATCGACGAACTGCGAATTGGGGATGGGGACTGCCGAGCTCGTCGCATCCGCATGAGGCAGAACACGGCTAGGACGATGAAGCTTCCTTCGACGATGAGGCTCACGGTTCCGAGGAGGTAGCCCCAGTTTCCAACATCACCGAGGTCGCCGGGCAGGCCCACACTTCGCGACAGGATGTAACCGGTCATGGGCCCGATGCTGGACGCCAGTCCAAGCACCCACCCGAATACCTTCCCGCGAATGATGAGTGCGGCGCTGATCGTGCTGCTGATCTCGACCATGTAGTAGCCGTACTTCAACCACATCGGCGATTGGTCTCCCAGAAGTCCACCTTGATCCTGAAGATGAATCACAGCGATGGCCAGCGCCAGGCCAGCTCCCATCACGAGCAGCGGCACGGGGGCCTGCGTGTCGTCGCTGAATAAGAATCTTGTGGCACGTTGCGCCCATGACGCCTGAGCGCTCCCGGTCAATTCCATGGCGAAGCTCCTTTGCATGTAGTTCGAGGTGGACTAGCTCGAGATGGTGCGTAGTCCGACCGGTTCTACGAAAGAGGAGGCGAACTGGATTGCGGTCCCTTTGGCCAGGAGCCTGTCGACGGTCTGTGTACCATCCTCCGCGGGATCCGGCTCCGGTCATCGACCTTGTCTTCGTACAGGACCTATCGGGTCATGTCACCCGATAGGCGCCGCCCATCCCGCCGCCGGTGCCGGCTTACGGTCTTGGGGGCCAAGATCCCATCCGAGCCAGCCGTACCGAGAGTCGCCGCCTCTGAGTCCAGTCGAAGATATGGCCGCCTCAGTTCGACCGCGGCGACCTCGCCCCACCACCCGATCGGGGCGGCTACCTCGGTGGCCCAGCCCAAGGACCAGTCGTGCCGGAAATGCTGACCAGCCGAGTTATTTCCAGAAATTGCAATCTTTTTGTCCGGCTCATCCGTAGTACGAAGGTAGCTGCTGATGTATGAGCATCACGAGGGGCAACCATGGATCGAACCAGGTCACGACCCTGGATGACGGGCATCGACACCACGACAGCTCAGCGAGGTCCATTTCTGTTTGGAGGGACAGGTCGACTTGGTGGCGCCGGCTGTATCAGGGAGCGTGGAGCCTGGCGACGGCCAATCGGCATCCCGCGGCACGTTCGGTTGCTTCCTGGCCTGATCGGACGCACTTGTGGGTCGAGTCTCGTTTGCCCTTCGGTCGCCGCTCCCTCAGCACGTACCGACAGCTTCGAAGCACTCTGCAGACAGCTGGACCAAGCCCGCTCGAGTTCGCCGACGAACGTACGTCGTGGACCGAGTAGACAAGAGAGACGCTATGACGGACACAGAGCCAGCAAGCACTGCGAAGCGCTCACTCAACGATGCGATCCAGCGAAGATGAACGCCGGCGCATTACCGGCAAATCCTTCGGATGAGGCACTCATCGCGGGAATGGCACTCGGTGACGATCGTGCCGCGGTCGCGTTTGTTCGTCGGTATCAGAAACGAGTCTTCGGGCTCGCTCTCGGGATGCTCGGTGACCCAGAGGTCGCCGAAGACGTGTCTCAGGAGGCTCTGATCCGGGCCTGGCGCCATGCATCGGTTTTCGATGCACGCCGAGGCTCAGCCACCGCCTGGATCCTGACGATCACCCGAAACCTGGCAATCGATGCGATCCGAAAGCATCGAACGCTCCCGACCGACCCCAACGATATGATTGCGCTCGGAATGGCTAGCAGTGGTCGATCTCCAGAGGATCTGGGATCGGGCCAGCTGGCGCCCGAGCTACGGACCGCACTCAATGCTCTTCCCCTCCCGCAGCGCCGTGCCGTCGTGCTGGCTGCGCTGTATGGACGCACCATCGATGAAATCAGCCGTTCGGAGTCCATCCCGGCCGGTACTGCCAAGACTCGTATTCGTGCTGGACTCAAGAAGTTGCGCGTTGCCCTCCACGATGCAGAGGAGTGGCGATGATCGACGACGAGCACGAGAGAGATCACGAGCGCTTCATTGAAGAGCTTCCGGATTTGGCCGCCGGTGTGCTCGGCGGTCGAGAACGGACGGCTCTGCTCAGCCATGTCAGTACTTGCCCGAGCTGCACGCATGAGCTTGACCAGTTGATGGCCGCAGCCGACAGCCTTGTCCATCTGGCTCCTGAGATCGAGCCGCCGGTGGGATTTGAATCTCGGGTGATGGAGAGGATCCAGGACCGGGCCCACATTCCTCGAGGGCGAGATCGACGGCCCAGTCGTTCGCTCGCCATAGCTGCTGTTGCGGCCATGGCCGCGGTTGCCTTCGGGGTCGGCTGGGCAACGCACGCAATAGGGAAATCGCCAGGAGCGAACGCGATCATCGGACCGGGGGCATACAGCAATCTCGCGGAAGCACCATTGGTTTCCGGCGGGAAGTCGCTCGGAATGGTCACCGTGTACGCCGATGAGGACGGATGGCTGCTCATGACGGTCGAATCCTCGACATGGTCAGGCCCCGTCCAGTGCCGAGTAATCGCCAACAATGGAGAAGCGCGGACCGTTGGTTCGTTTCATTTGGTATCTGGTCGGGGGGCCTGGTTGGCCCCATTGCCAACCGGAGTGGACCAGGTCCGGACCGCAGAGCTCGTTGGCACCGGAGGCCGTGTCCTAGCCACCGCTCAGTTCTCCTGATCGCGGCGCGGGGTCGGTTGGTGAACCCTTCGAGGCCATTCGCCCCGGTAGACCCTTGGGACCAGATCCGCACTGAATCGTCGGCCATGGAGCGGTAGTGCGCCCGCCTATTTCGGCGGCCCGCACACTCCGAAGGCTCCATCGCCATCCCTTGCGCCGGCGCCGGCGGTAACCAGGCGGAGCGGGCCAGAGGGGCGGGAAGTCGTTTTCACGGGGAGGTCTCGAGGTCGAGCTTCCAATACGAGTATGGGCGTGGCGGCCTGATTCCGAGACGACTTCTCGCGGGCACTCGGGCCCTTGCTACTGCGGCGAGTGGGGCTGACCCTAACGATCGACCTGCTGGTGTGATCGGATCCCCGGGCATGACCACATGGCCAACGCCTCTAGCGTCGCGTTTGTCTATACAAGACCGGTGGTGGACGACTTGTCACCCACGTTGGACTTGTGACACTTCTTGCCATTCTTGTGGTGGCCACTACCGTTGTTCGACTTCTTGCAGGGCTTAACGCCCGTCTTGGAGCGACTAGAGGTCCACTTATCACCGGTGCTCGTCTTGCAGGGTTTCCCGCTGGAGGTGGACTGGCTAAAGGTCCATGTTCCACCGGTGTTGGTCCACTTGCCGTTGTCGCCTTTGCCACCGTTGTTGCCCTTGCCTCCGTCGCCACCAGCGTTCGTCTTGCAGGGCTTACCACCGGAGCCGGACTGGCTTGAGGTCCACGTCACACCGGCATCAGTCCACGTGACACTGGTGTTGGTCCAGGTGCCACCGTTGCCGCCCTTGTTGCCGTTGCCCCCGTTGCCCCCGTTGTTGCCGTTGCCCCCGTTGCCCCCGTTGTCGCCGTTGTTGCCGTTGCCCCCGGTGTTTCCCTTGCCCCCGGTGTTTCCCTTGCCCCCGGTGTTTCCCTTGCCCCCGGTGTTTCCCTTGCCTCCGTTGCCGCCCTTGTTGCCGGTGGTCGACTTGCAGGGCTTCCCATCGGAGCCGGAGTGGCTAGAGGTCCACGTGACACCGGTGTTGGTCCATGTCCCGCCAGTGTTGGTCCACTTTCCACCGTTGCCACCGTTGTTGCCGTTGCCACCCTTGTCACCGTTGTTGCCCTTGCCACTGTTGCCCCCGGTGTTTCCCTTGCCTCCGTTGCCGCCCTTGTTGCCGGTGGTCGACTTGCAGGGCTTCCCATCGGAGCCGGAGTGGCTAGAGGTCCAGGTGACACCGGTGTTGGTCCATGTCCCGCCAGTGTTGGTCCACTTTCCACCGTTGCCACCGTTGTTGCCGTCCCCGTTGTTGCCCTCGCCGCCCTTGTTGCCCTTGCCGCCCTTGCCGCCCTTGCCACCCTTTTGCCCTTGTTGCCGGTGGTCGTCTTGCAGGGATTTCCATTGGAGCCGGACTGGCTAGAGGTCCACGTGACACCGGTGTTGGTCCATGTGACACCGGTATTAGTCCACGTGCCACCGTTGCCGCCCTTGTTGCCGTTGCCACCGTTGCCGCCCTTGTTGCCGGTGGTCGTCTTGCAGGGCTTTCCACCGTCGCCGCCCTTGTTGCCAGTGGTCGACTTGCAGGGCTTTCCACCGTCGCCGCCCTTGTTGCCAGTGGTCGACTTGCAGGGCTTTCCACCGGAGCCGGACTGGCTAGAGGTCCACGTGACACCGGTGTTTGTCCATGTCCCGCCAGTGTTGGTCCACTTGCCACCGTTGCCACCGTTGTTGCCCTTGCCACCCTGACCGCCGCCGTTATCCTTACCGCCGTTGCCAGTGTCGGCCTTGTGGCAGACCCTCCCGCCGGAGCCGGACTGGCCAGAGGTCCACGTCCCGCCGTCGCCGCCCTTGCCACCGGTGTTGGACTTGTTGCACGACCATTTTCCGCCGGTGTTGGTCCATGTCCCACCGACGTTTTGGCCATTTCCGCCCTTGTTCCCGTTGCCGCCGTTGCCGCCGGAGGAGCCGGTGGTGCAGGGGTTCGGGACACACTGCTGGTTGCCGCCCTGGTTACCACCGGCGACCACGTTGGGGTTGCCGCCCTTGTTCCCGTTGCCGCCGTTGCCGCCGGAGGAGCCGGTGGTGCAGGGGTTCGGGACACACTGCTGGTTGCCGCCCTGGTTGCCGCCTTGGTTACCACCGGCGACCACGTCGGGGTTGCCGCCCTTGTTCCCGTTGCCGCCGTTGCCGCCGGAGGAGCCGGTGGTGCAGGGGTTCGGGACACACTGCTGGTTGCCGCCCTGGTTGCCGCCCTGGTTACCACCGGCGACCACGTCGGGGTTGCCGCCCTTGTTCCCGTTGCCGCCGTTGCCGCCGGAGGAGCCGGTGGTGCAGGGGTTCGGGACACACTGCTGGTTGCCGCCCTGGTTGCCGCCTTGGTTACCACCGGCGACCACGTTGGGGTTGCCGCCCTTGTTCCCGTTGCCGCCGTTGCCGCCGGAGGAGCCGGTGGTGCAGGGGTTCGGGACACACTGCTGGTTGCCGCCCTGGTTGCCGCCTTGGTTACCACCGGCGACCACGTCGGGGTTGCCGCCCTTGTTCCCGTTGCCGCCGTTGCCGCCGGAGGAGCCGGTGGTGCAGGGGTTCGGGACACACTGCTGGTTGCCGCCCTGGTTGCCGCCTTGGTTACCACCGGCGACCACGTTGGGGTTGCCGCCCTTGTTCCCGTTGCCGCCGTTGCCGCCGGAGGAGCCGGTGGTGCAGGGGTTCGGGACACACTGCTGGTTGCCGCCCTGGTTGCCGCCTTGGTTACCACCGGCGACCACGTTGGGGTTGCCGCCCTTGTTCCCGTTGCCGCCGTTGCCGCCGGAGGAGCCGGTGGTGCAGGGGTTCGGGACACACTGCTGGTTGCCGCCCTGGTTGCCGCCTTGGTTACCACCGGCGACCACGTTGGGGTTGCCGCCCTTGTTCCCGTTGCCGCCGTTGCCGCCGGAGGAGCCGGTGGTGCAGGGGTTCGGGACACACTGCTGGTTGCCGCCCTGGTTGCCGCCTTGGTTACCACCGGCGACCACGTCGGGGTTGCCGCCCTTGTTCCCGTTGCCGCCGTTGCCGCCGGAGGAGCCGGTGGTGCAGGGGTTCGGGACACACTGCTGGTTGCCGCCCTGGTTGCCGCCTTGGTTACCACCGGCGACCACGTCGGGGTTGCCGCCCTTGTTCCCGTTGCCGCCGGCCGCCGGAGGAGCCGGTGGTGCAGGGGTTCGGGACACACTGCTGGTTGCCGCCCTGGTTGCCGCCTTGGTTACCACCGGCGACCACGTCGGGGTTGCCGCCCTTGTTCCCGTTGCCGCCGGAGGAGCCGGTGGTGCAGGGGTTCGGGACACACTGCTGGTTGCCGCCCTGGTTGCCGCCTTGGTTACCACCGGCGACCACGTCGGGGTTGCCGCCCTTGTTCCCGTTGCCGCCGGAGGAGCCGGTGGTGCAGGGGTTCGGGACACACTGCTGGTTGCCGCCCTGGTTGCCGCCTTGGTTACCACCGGCGACCACGTCGGGGTTGCCGCCCTTGTTCCCGTTGCCGCCGTTGCCGCCGGAGGAGCCGGTGGTGCAGGGGTTCGGGACACACTGCTGGTTGCCGCCCTGGTTGCCGCCTTGGTTACCACCGGCGACCACGTCGGGGTTGCCGCCCTTGTTCCCGTTGCCGCCGTTGCCGCCGGAGGAGCCGGTGGTGCAGGGGTTCGGGACACACTGCTGGTTGCCGCCCTGGTTGCCGCCCTGGTTACCACCGGCGACCACGTTGGGGTTGCCGCCCTTGTTCCCGTTGCCGCCGTTGCCGCCGGAGGAGCCGGTGGTGCAGGGGTTCGGGACACACTGCTGGTTGCCGCCCTGGTTGCCGCCTTGGTTACCACCGGCGACCACGTTGGGGTTGCCGCCCTTGTTCCCGTTGCCGCCGTTGCCGCCGGAGGAGCCGGTGGTGCAGGGGTTCGGGACACACTGCTGGTTGCCGCCCTGGTTGCCGCCCTGGTTACCACCGGCGACCACGTTGGGGTTGCCGCCCTTGTTCCCGTTGCCGCCGTTGCCGCCGGAGGAGCCGGTGGTGCAGGGGTTCGGGACGGTGTCACCGACGTTGGCCTGATATTCGAAGGCCCCGGCATCACAGTTCTGGCCGGCAACGCCGGGCCGCGGTAGCCCCCGCTCATCGCTACGAGTGGTACAAGCGGCAGAAGGCACTTCTTCGTAGGCCGAGCTGTTCGTGCCGATCGCCAGGGTCTCAGGACCGGTGGATCCGTTAGCAGCCAGTGTCGGCGCCAGATTGATTGTTGAGCTCGGCCCGAAGCCGCAGCTGGAATCCGACGCCACGTTGTAACCCTTGTCGGTGACAGTGGTTCCTGCGCAATTGCTCGTGGGGTTGGACAGGATCGTGTTGCCCACTTTCAAGGTGCCACCGTTGATCCCGTCGCCGTGTACGGCCGTGTTGCCTGCGAGTGTGTCGTCGAACAGTGTCACCGCATTGCTGTTGTCGACGCCGCCGCCGGTCGCGCTTCCGCCGATGGCTTTGTTGCCGGCGACGGTGCTGTTGGTCAGCGCCAAGGTGCCGCTGTTCTCGATACCCCCGCCACTAGGGACACTCGTGCCAGTGGTGGCCGAGTTTCCCGAGATGGTACTGCTAGTAATGGTTGTCTGGCCGCCATCGTTATCGATTCCGCCACCAATATTTGCCGTGTTCCCTGTAATGGTGCTGTCGGTAACCGTGAGTGTGCCGCTATTGAAGATTCCGCCGCCGTCGCCAGCGGTGTTGCCCGTGACAGTGTCTGCCGTCAACGTGAGCGTGCCCTTGTTATCGATGCCACCGCCCTGCGTTGAGGTTTTTCCATTCTCGATCGTCAATCCCGAGATGGTGGCAGTCACTCCGGACTCGACCACGAACACCTGGGATGCGCTGTTGCCACTCACAGCCAAAAGGGTGGCCCCTGGACCGGTGATGGTGACATTCTTGGTGAGCTCGATTGCACCCGCGGTGAGGGTGATGAGCGGACAGGAGCCGGACAAAGAGATGGTGTCTCCAGCAGAAGCCGCCGAGACTTGCCCCGGAAGTGAACCAGAACCCGATCCGTTGCAGTTCGTGACCGGCAACGTGGCTGCTGTGGCGCTCAGGATCGGCAGCTGTGTCGCCGTCGCTGCAATAAGGCCGATCGTGAGGCTGGCGATGAGGAAGCGGGCTCTTTTGCGATTACCGACATTCCGCGCATTAGACCTGGCGCTGTGAGCGTGGGGGGTTGGCACTCTATTGTCTCCGCGGGCACGACTCATGGGTAGCGCAATTCACGCTAACCGCCTTCGCGCCCCCGCTTGACTCCTGATGCCCTTCACAAGCCAACCGATTGGCATCTTGAACGACGGAGTCCTGTGCGTCAACTGGGAACGGCACGTCCTCACTATCAGTGACGCTGCGCCTTATAGCGCGTCGATGCGTGCACCCATCTTGTTGATCCCGATCTCGTTGACGATGTAGCTCTGGATACGGAAAATGACTGGTGCGGCACGGAAAACGGCACGGTGACGCGCACCGACGCCACCGCGTTTGAGAACGTGTTACACCAAAATGTCATCTGTGTGATCTTGGCCACACACAGTGCCATCGGAAATCGTTCCTCTCCGCTCCGCGTCCTCGACACGAAGCTCAGCGGCAGAATTGCAGCGCAGAACATCGTCGTCCAGACGACGTTTCGAGCGGTCCTGCGGCAACTCCGCCACTACTCCGACGAACCCAGCGCGCTGTTCGAAATGAGAGACGCCCAGTTGACCCGCCCCGGCGCTTGGCGTCGAGCTTCGGTATTCACAATCAGTAGTGGTCCTCGCACAGTCGGTGACGCGCCTTGCGAGTTTGGCCGCACAGAGTGCGGTCGCTGATGCAGACGGTGGTCTCGGAATGACTGTCTGAGAGACAAGGCCGGAGCACTGATCAGGTCCTGGTCTACTTCGGCCACTTTGGGGTATTTGCACTGGGCCGACTGGCGCCCCAACCAGGTGGTGCACCCATCAAGTGCCATTTAAAACCGCGGTTGGAGGTAGACCAGGGCGCCCCCCACTGGCTCCGCTCCCAGTCTCGGCTCAGAAGCGGGCAGCAGCGAGCTGATTGCTCGTATGGCAGAATCGGCGAGTGTCGGAGCGGACCGGCATGTTGTCAGTCAGAGGGGAATTCAGTGAGCGACACCTCTCGAGGTTCAGGACGGTCGGTGATCACTGACGGCAGTCCTGACCCATCTGAAAGCCACCCGAACCCAACGGAAGGACCGTCGGACATCGTCGATCCACCTGAGCCGGATGCCGAAGAGGGTTGGTGGCAAGTCATTGACAGGCAGTTGAACCTGGCGGTTGCCGATCGGTCCGTTGACGACGTTGTATCTAATTCCGAAGGCAACGGAGCCCAACGACCCACCGAGCACGACCCGACACGCGATTACGACGGTGGCAGCGGCGACACGCAGCGCCGCACCCGGGAAGTGTCCAAGAAAGCATCGCGGTTTACTGTGGTACCCGATCCCGAGTTGATGACCTGTGGCAACGATCACTCGGTTGGCTCACATTCGAATTTCTGCCCCGTGTGCGGGGTTCCGATCGCCGCCAGTTCGGGCTCTCTCCGCCGCTGCACCAGGTGCGGAACGGACAACGTCTCGGACGCCTCATTTTGCGGAGGATGCGGGTGCTCTCTTTCTATCCGGGGAACGTCGCCGGCTCCCGGATCGCACACTTCGAAAGCGCGGAAAACCCCACGCGCCGGGGCAGGAGATGCGAAAAAGCGCGTAAACACCTTCTCGGTGTGGTCGATCGCATTGCTGTTGCTCGGCAGTATCGGTGCCCTGGTCGCAATTCCCATGGGATTCGTCGCGCGTAGACAAATTAGAAGGTCGCGTGGCCAGCAGAGGGGGGCCGGCCTCGCTCTCGCCGCCATCATCATCGGGTTCGTGTTTGTCGGTATCGCGTTGGCCGCCGCCGGATTTGTTCTAGCGGGCTCGGGAACGTCGGGAGGTCCTGGACCCTCTCTGTCGGGTCTCACGTCAACGGTGGAGGCCCAGATCGCCGGCAACGGCTCCGACAGTTTAAAGGTGCCGGGTGTGGCCTCTGTAGTCTGCGTTCCGCCAAATTCTTGGCAAACAGGAGAACACTTCACCTGCGTTGTCTCTGGTTCGACAGGTTCCAAGATCGGCGACTACGACGGGACGGTAGAGCCCGACTCTTCGTCGGGGAAATATCAGTGGAACGCCAACTGGTATCCCGGCTAGATCATCCCGGTCTGGCGAAGAGGAGCCCTCTAGAACGCTTCCCCCTTAGCGCAATTTGGGTGTGCTCTCCTTTTTGTTCGTCTATGGACAGAGTCATTGCTTCTACGAGCGATTGATCGGGATCCGATAGTGCACGCGTGGACGATCTTCTGAGCCCGAACCTTGTGGGCGTAGGTTCAGAAAGTCCGTGCCGACTTTCTTGTCGACGGGATGGCCGGCTACGCCATCTTGGCACTGGGCACCAATGGGACGGTCGCTTCGTGGAACGCTGGGGCTAGCGGATCAAGGCCAACGACCGTCGGACATCATCCGGCGACGCTTCTCCGTCCCTGACGACGTCGCCGCCGGTATCCCGGCCGCCCAACTCATCGCGGCGACAGAGTGGCTCCCATAAGCGCGGGTTGACATACATTTGGCGACCTCGGTCTTCCCGAAATCGATTCGTTTAATTGTCGCTCATCGCGGCGCCAGATGGTGATCCTGACCCGACAACTCCGTCCAGGATGACTGGCCATACGCCGTATCGGGTCCTCCGGGACGTGCCGAATTACGAGTACGGCAAGTGAACGTCGTCGTGATGGCAATCGATCGTTCCGCGAAGAAGGTCGACGGACGTGATCAGGTGTGCAGTGTTTCCTTCAGCTGGCTTCAGGTTGCGTCCCAGTGACCGAATAGACCCGACGGGTCTCTGACAGTCCCTTCAGGTGGATGTCTCTGCCGTCTTTGAACTGATACTCACCACTGAGGTCACACAGCTCCTTGAGAACCGACGAGACCAGGATTTCGCCACCCCTAGCTTGCTGCGCGATGCGAGCGGCCAGGATTACCGAGCCACCCAGGAAGTCATTACCATCGCGAATGGCTTCTCCCGAATGGAGCCCGAGGCGGACCTGCACCGGCATGTCGGGTTGTGAACGGTTGCGGGCCGCGAAGTCTTGCTGGATCCCGACCGCACATTCCAGCGCATGGGTAGCCCCACTGAAGGCGATCATGAAGCCGTCACCTTGAGCCTTGATCTCGTGTCCTGCGGAAGCGGAGACGCGCCGACGAATTATGCAGTTGTGCTCGCGAAGAAGTTCCATGGCCCGTCGATCGCCCAATCGCTCAGTAATAGAAGTGAAGCCTTCAATGTCACTGAACATGACCGTCACCGTGCCGTCGGGCAAAGTTCCTGCGTTGAGATCGTCCCCACCATCATTTGGTCCTTCCGCAATGACGTCGATCAGCCGCGGGTTGGCTAGCTGGTCGGCTCCACCGGCTCTCAGGCGGGCATGCGCCGGTTTGCTCCGGACGCTTACACCGCCCCAGAAGGCGAATGCCTTCACCCGGATGATCGGCGATCCTGGAAGGGGAGGGACGTCCTTCAGCCGACTGGCATCTTTGCCGCCCATGATGGCGACGCCACCGAGCTCTACTTCGATACCTTCTGGGACGATGATCTCGATTCCGCCCATCACGGCAATGGCGTTGATGACAACCTCATGACCCTCGACTTCTGCGTTCCTCAGATCGAGGAGGCAGCCACCCATGACGGCAACTGCGTTGGTCTTCTCCCGCAGTCTCCAGCGACCTTTGCGTTGTGATCCCCCCATGATCGAGACCGTCCAACGGGTTACTCCGCGGCCGCTGGCGGCTTCGGGAACCGGGGATGGCAACGGGATGGGCGAAACGTCAATCTGTCCACCGAGCACGCCAGCGAGATCGGGGCCGAAGGCATGAGGCAGGTCGGTAAGCACCGGGTGGAGATCCGGGAGCGCCACCGCGTCGTACGTGGCCTCGACTCGCTCGGAGAACTCGTCCAGTGTCAGTCGACCGTCGCCACATGAGGTCTTGAGGACTTCGACCACCCGTTCGCGGTCCTCGTCCGAGAGACGAGGACCAAGAGGACCACCGGGCGGAGTCGACGACACGAATACCATTGTGCCCGACGACGGGGTCATTGTGTCTGGGCCATGGTCATTCGGGACGGCCAGGCTCGGCCACGCCCTATCCGGCTCGAAGGGCGGCCACCACTTGGCTGGGGGCTGGGTTGACGATGGGGTGCCCGTCCACCACGACGGTCGGGACCGTCTCGTTGCCGTCCGCCACCGACCGGACGAAGGCGGCTGCGTCGGGATCCGCCTGGATGTTGACCTGGTGAACAGTGAGATGATGCCACCGCAAAACTAGGCGCAGCCACAGACAGAATACACAGCCCGGTCGCCAATACAACGTGACCTTCGGACCGGACTGGGGCGGCTCGGCGGGACCATTCACGGGAACCAGTCAACCACGGTCGGCGGCTGTTCCTGACGGCGGCCACGCAAATCTCTCCGTCGACGGCCGCTGAGAAGGGAAGGGTCCCAAAGGATCGGACAGTTGCCCGTGGACGGGGCTACAGGATTCAGATTTCCGGTTGATAATCCCGAACGGGAAGGGGAGTGGAGGACCCTTCTCCGTTCGGAGAGGGCCCGGTTCTCACCTTCACCGCATGACGCCCCGTCACCTCGACTTCACCGGACAGGACATTTCGGATCCTCTCCGGGTCACGGTCCTGCCTGACGTCATGCGAGGTTTGGCTTGGACGTGGTGTCGACTCCTGATCGTGGTCAGTAACGGGTCTGGCTGATCACGAGCGCCGGCTCGTCGGCTTCGGCCGCGCTTGGCCGCGGCTTTGCCAATGCTGGAAGGGTGCGAGCAATCATGGCCGTCCTTCCCGCCTACGACGACACCGTTGGGCCGGTCCGCTCCGGCCTTCCCGAAAGCGACGGAACCCGGCCCGGAGACCCGGCAAGGGCGGCCGCCCATCCTCGCCGCGCCCGGCGCCGACGATACCCTGCTCGGGCGCCCCCTCGGCAACGATGTCGAGGACTCCATCGCCGGTGCACGTGACGCTGCCCGAGATGAGTTCGTCGCCTGGGAGCATCTCACCCGCGGGGTCGATTTCGAAAGCTCATGCGCTCCCGAATGAGAGACCGCTGCATGGGGCGCCTATCTGCTGGCCGATCCGGTTACGTGAGCTCTAGTCAGTCTCCCTTGGCTGACCCCTGGGAGCGATTGCTTTTGACACAACTGCGGCTCAACCGGTGGGTGGTCGGCCCCGCTTGGGTATCGGTCCAGCCCTCTTGGGCATTCGCCCAGCATCATCGAGGGCCCGTCGCAACAGCAACTCGATGTGGGCATTGAGGCTGCGGAAATCGTCGGATGCCCACTTGGCTAGGGCATCGTGGACAATTGGATCGATTCGAAGTAGTACCTGCTTGCGGTCTTTCACGGATCACGAGTAGAGCGTTCCGGTGTTAACAACCGGTGAGGCCGGCTGGTCACCGCAAAGCACGACCATCAGATTGCTCGCCATCGCCGCCTTGCGTTCCTCGTCAAGGTCCACGATGCCGCGTTCACTCAGCCGGGCGAGCGCCAGTTCAACCATCCCAACCGCGCCGTCGACGATGCGGGAGCGGGCGGCGACGACGGCATTGGCCTGTTGCCGACGGAGCATGGCTTGAGCGATCTCCGAGGCATAGGCAAGATGGCTAATCCGTACCTCGATGATCTCAATCCCGGCGATGCCGACCCGCTGAGCGACCTCCTCGGCGAGCTCACCCGCGACCACGTCCGTCGAGCCGCGTAGTGAGAGACCGTCCTCTGTGGGGTCGTCGTAGGGATGGGTAGTCGCAACATGCCGCAACGCTGACTCGGCCTGCACCCGTACGAAATTGAGATAATCCTCGACGGCGTAGAGAGCGCGCGACGTATCCGCAACCTGCCAAACGACAATGGCGGCAATCTCTACGGGATTCCCGTCGGCGTCGTTGACCTTGAGGTGGTTCGTCTCAAAGTTCCTCACCCGGATGCTTACTTTGCGTCGGTCGGTGAGCGGCACTATCCACGATAAGCCGGTACGGCGCACGGTGCCGACGTAGCTACCGAAAAACCGCACGACCCGGGTCTGGCCCGGCTGCACGATGACCAGTGAGGCCAAGATGACGGCGGCCGCCAGGACGGGCACGATGGCGATGACCTTGGCCGAACTCTCGGCAACGAAACCCGCAGCGATGCCACAGCCGGCGACAACAAGGACGCCGAGCCAGCCATTGATGGCCCACGCGGGCCGCTCTCGGATCTCGACGAGAGGAGCCGAGTGGCCGGCCGATGCCGCCTCGGTGTTGTTGTCGGGTTGGACGGACTGGTTCATTTTTCCTCCCGAGGAGTGCAATGGAATAAAGTGATATCAAATAGCTATCACTTTATTCCGCACCGCACAAGAGGCTCGTAGGGAATAGCTCGTTGTTCATCCCTAGTCACTCGAGACCAGGCGAATCTGAGTTTTCGGAGGACGGCTTGGGCGCGTCTCGACATATGGGTCTAGGTGACGCCCCGTCGGACCGCCGGCGTCGCGCCGACTGCCAACGTCTGCAACCGGTCGACGGCCTGCCCCCCAGGAGGAGCTTGCTGTCAATCCGGTCAGAAACGAGGTAGCCATCTCATTCCCATTCGCGGCCCGAGAGTTGAGCCGGACGCCTGTCCTTGGCAGGCGAGTGTCGGCTTCACTCCTCGGGTTGATCGCACCGCCCAGCCATTTCGCAATCGGACCACCGGTCGCCTTCGCCCCCGCGATTGGGAGCACTGTGCGTCAGGTACGGTCGGAGCATGACGCTCGAGCTGACGACCGTGGACGCCTTCACTTCGGAGCCATTCGCCGGTAATCCCGCGGCCATCGCAATTATCGACGAGTTTCCGGATCCTGCGATTATGCAAGCGGTCGCGAGGGAGATCAATCTGGCAGAGACGGCCTTTGTGGTTGCTCGTTCCGACGGCGAATACGATCTGCGCTGGTTCACACCGACAGTTGAAGTCGATCTTTGTGGGCACGCGACCTTGGCCGCTGCCCACCTCCTCGGTGGCACCGCTCGTTTCCACACGAGGAGCGGACTGCTCGCCTGCACCCGTAGCGACGGTGGATGGATTGAAATGGACTTTCCGGCCGATCCGCCCACACCATTTGAGGCTCCCGCGACCCTTGACCTACCAGGGCTCATCTGGTTCGGTCGCGGGCGTTCGGATGGACTTGCCGTGCTTGAAGATCCTGTGTCTGTGAGGACACTGATCCCCGATCTTCCGGGCATCGCCAACGCTGTAGAGCGGGCCTTGATCGTGAGTGCTCTCGGCGACCGCCCCGGCATCGATTGTGTCAGCCGAGTATTTGGCCCCAACGCCGGCATTCCCGAGGACCCGGTCACTGGCTCGGCGCACTGCACGTTGGCCGCGTACTGGGGCGAGCACCTAGGACGATTAGAGCTTGTTGGCGAACAGGCATCACCGAGGGGTGGCATCGTTCGAATGAGAAGGGCCGGGGAGCGCGTGATCTTGGCAGGCCAAGCTGTCATCATGGCGGAGATACGAATGTCAGTTCCGACCTGACCCCCCCGCTGTTGTGAGACTGGCATCACGTGGTCAGTGGAGGCTCAGTTCGAAGACAGATCACGATTCGAGCGTTCGTTTGACCAAGGGAGATAGGATTCGCGGGGCACTCACGGATTCGCGATCGAGAGAAGTTCCTCAAGAGCCCCTTGAGGTCGGGTTCTATGTCTCGCCAACGTGCTCGATTGTCCACCGCGGGCCTCGCTTCGCCCTCGTGGTCGTTGGCGACCACGCCCACTACGCAGGCATTTCGTTAGTTCCCTCTTTAGGGCCCCCCGGCACTGGACAAACAGGGACTGATAGACCGTTACATGACTCACATGAAATCGGATCCCTTGAAAACGCCGGGATATGTCTTGCGACATGACCGAGCGGAGGCGATGTGACCGAACTCACGAACCTCCTGACCGCCACTCGTACTGTTGGCGTTTGAAGGGGGCTCACCCTCAGACTTATCGGGGTGTCCCCTCTTCCTCTCTCGACAGGGTTATCACTTCTACAGTCCTTGGATCGGTAGTCCGATGGTGCACGCGTGAGTGAAGTGCTCGAACCCGTACCCGAACCTGGCAGGGGGCAGGACTCGGAAAGTCAGTTCCGACTTCTAGTCGACGGGGTGGTCGACTATGCCATTTTGGCATTGGACGTCGATGGCCTCGTCACTTCGTGGAATATTGGGGCCGAGCGGATCAAGGGCTACCGACCGTCGGAGATCATCGGGCAGCACTTTTCGGTCTTCTACCCACCAGACGACGTCGCCGCCGGTATCCCGGACGCCGAACTGATCGCGGCGACTGCCAAGGGGAGTATCCAGACCGAAGGCTGGCGGGTCCGCAAGGACGGCTCCCAGTTCTGGGCAAGTGTGGTCATTACCGCCCTGTTCGATGACGACCACCGACTCACCGGGTTCGCCAAACTCACGCGTGACATTACCGAGCGTCGGAATGCTGACCGTAGGTTGCGTGCAGCCGAATCGATCGGGCGGGTCGGGTCCTGGGAGATGGATATGGCGACTACTGCCATCGTCCGTTCGGAAACACTCCTCGAGCTCTATGGCATCGATCCGACCGCCACCGATGGAGACTTCGGAAGTGATCTCGATCGCATCCACCCTGATGACCGGGGCCGGGTGGACGTCGCTATCAGTGTCTGCCGACGCACCGGCTTTCCCTTCACGGAGCGCTACCGGTTATTTCGGGAAAATGACGGGGAACTCCGCTGGTTCGACGTGCGGGGCGAGACCATCTACGAGAATAATCAACCGGTCCGCCTGGCAGGCGTGGTGCTGGATGTGACCGAACAAGTGCAGGTCGCTGAGGTCCTCGAGAAAGCCCGCGACGTGGCCGTCGAGGCATCCCGACAGAAGTCGGCATTCTTGGCGACGATGAGCCATGAGATCCGTACCCCGATGAACGCTGTCATCGGGATGACCGGCCTGCTGCTCGATACTGGTCTCAACGACGAACAGCGGGAGTTTGCCGAGACGGTTCGCAGCAGTGGCGACGCGCTCCTCGGAATCATCAACGACATCCTGGACTTCTCCAAGATCGAATCGGGTGGACTCGATCTGCAGCTGCAGCAATTCGACCTGCGGGCCTGCGTCGATGACGCTCTGGATCTGGTGGCGGTGACGGCCGATGGCAAAGGCCTGGAACTTGTCGGCCAAGTCGATGAGCGGTGCCCGGATTGGTTGGTCGGGGACGTGACCCGTCTACGCCAGGTGTTGGTCAATCTCCTCGGCAATGCCGTGAAGTTCACGACCGACGGGGAAGTGGTCCTTACCGTCGCGCCTGTCAGCCTGACCGAGCAGGTCGGCGACGTCGCCCTCCGCTTTGCCGTGGCCGACAGTGGGATCGGCATCGCCGCTGACCGCCTGCCCAGTCTGTTCGATCCGTTCAGCCAGGTCGATGGATCCACGACCCGCACCTACGGTGGCACCGGGCTCGGATTGGCCATTAGCCACCGGCTGGTACAAGCCATGGGTGCCACGCTCGGCGTGGAGAGCGTGAGCGGCGTTGGCAGCACCTTCCACTTCACCGTCCGCCTGGCGTCGGTCTCGATGGTTGAAGACCGCTCTGATTCGAAGCCGTCGGTGGGGCTCGGTGGCCGGTTCGCGTTGGTGGTGGACGACAACGCCACCAACCGCAGGATCTTGCGTCTCCAAATGGAGGGTTGGGAGATGCAAGTAACTGAGGCTTCCAGCGCGGATGCGGCAATCACCATCCTTGCTTCCGGCGAACGCTTTGACGTCGCGGTGGTCGATATGAAGATGCCCGGCATGAGCGGCGTCGACCTAGGAGCCCGATTGCGAACGTCACCGGCCACGATGTTGTTGCCTCTTGTCCTCCTCAGTAGTCATATGGAGCGCCCGTCCGAGGCGGATCGCGATCTTTTCTCGGCCGTTCTGACCAAACCGGTCCAGGCCGGCAAGCTCCAGGCCAGTCTGCGCCGCGCTTTGGCGCCCGGAGGCTCGACTAATGCTGGCCAGAGCTCTCAGATCGATAGGAAGACTGGCGACCAAGTACTGCGGTTGCTGGTGGCGGAGGATAACCCCGTCAACCAGCTGGTCTGCCGCCGGTTAATCGAAAAGCTCGGGCATCTCGTCGACGTGGCCGGAAACGGACGAGAGGCAGTGGAAGCTCTCCGTCTCGCTCCCTACGACGCCGTGCTCATGGATATTCAGATGCCGGAGATGGACGGCATTGAAGCCACCAGGCTCATCCGGTCCCAGCTTCCCGCTAACCGACAGCCCCACATCCTGGCGGTGACCGCCAGTGTGCTGGTCGAAGATCGCCAAGCCTGCGCCGAGGCCGGGATGGACGACTATCTGCCCAAACCGGTCCGGATCGATGACCTGGCGACCGCTCTGCGCAAAGTAGTCCCGGTACGTGCCGGTTGACGGTTCGATGTCGAATGAATTAACCGATGTGGATGTTGATCGTGCAGCTCCGTCTCTGTTGCTCACAGAATTGGTCGTCAATTCGCCTCAGACACAGCTATCGACCATCAAGAATGCGAAACAGCGACAGTAAGCCAGGTAGATGAGGAAGGACCGCAGCGCTTCCCATGCCGCAGGCCTGTGAAGCCCATGGCTGAAGATTCCGAGAAACTTAGGCTTCCTGCTTGCACACGCACGGACGTCGATTGAGAGCGAGGACTTCCTAATCAACGAGTATCGCGCCGGGTGATCGGTCGGACGAGGGCTCGGACCCTACGAGACCTGGTCATCTGCTGCTCGCGGCGACTACCGGGGAATTGAGACTGGCGGCGGAAGTCGATCCGTAGAAGGGCGCATCGCCGTAGGTGAAGATGCCGCCGTCGGCGGCCACCAGCCAGTAGCCGCCTCCGTCGGGCGTGCCGGCCATACTGACTATCGGCTTGTCCAGATGGATGGCCCCGGCCGACCCGTAAAACTGGGCGTCCCCACCGGTGAAGATGCCCCCATCCGAGGCCACCAGCCAGTAGCCCCGATCGTCGACAGTGGTGGCCATGCCGACGATCGGCTTGTTGAGGTGGATGCCGCCAGTCGAGCCGTAGAACCGGGCATCGCCGAAGGTGAAGATGCCGCCGTCGGCGGCCACCAGCCAGTAGCCCCGGCCGTCGGAGGTGGATGCCAGGCCTGTCACCGGCTGGTTCAGCTTGACCGATCCGGTCGATCCGTAGAACTGGGCGTCGCCGAAGGTGAAGATGCCTCCGTCCGACGCGACTAGCCAGTAGCCCCGGCCGTCGTGAGTGGCGGCCATACCGACGATCGGCTTGTTCAGGTGGACACCGCCTGTCGATCCGTAGAACTGGGCATCGCCGAAGCTGAAGATGCCGCCGTCGGCGGCCACCAGCCAGTAGCCCCGACCGTCGGGGGTGGCGGCCATGCCGACGATCGGCTGGTTGAGATGGATGCCGCCGGTAGACCCGTAGAAGGCTGCGTCGCCGAAGCTGAAGACCCCCCCGTCGGAGCCGGTGAGCCAGTAGCCGCGGTCGTCGGCGGTGGCACACGATGCCGCGATGTCTTGGAGCTCGGAGGTCCAATACGTTGGCAGTTGCTCGTAGAGCGTGGAGATGTCCGCGTTGTCGGTGAGATAGATGTAACCGGAGTGACGAGCCCCGGCCAGAGAGACGGCCGCAAGGAGGTCGCCGCTGGGCACTGCTGAGACCTGGCTTGAGAACATGTCTGCCGGATAGTCGTAGACCCATTGAGGCGGCGGATCGCTGACGAAGGCGCTGTAAGGCTGCTCGAAGACATTGATGACGTCGCCGAGGCTCATGTAGGACTGGTCGGGATAGATCCCTGGGTTGAGAATGACCACTGCCTCGTTGTCAGCGGCACGAACCGCAGCCGTGGCCTGTTGATAGTAGGCAAGCTGGGCGGCGCTGCTGGACGATTGGTCGAAGTAGATACCGGTGATGCCGTACCAGGTCTGATAGTCACCGATTTCCTGGTCGATGGTGGTGAGCGGCACGGTGGCGTAGTTCGTGTCGATGTAACCGAGGAGTTGGACACCCTCGGACCGGGCCGCGCTGATCACCTGCGCGTACTGCGGATCGAACGAGCTCCCAGGTCCGCTCTCGGGATTGACCACGATGGTTGAGCTCGAGGTCGCCGACGCCAGAGCCGCTTGCCAGGTCGGGCCAGGGTAGAAATAAGCGGGGAGGATGGATTGCTGGGGGCAGGCCTGGATAAGAGCCCGCAAGGATTGGCTGGTGGAGACAGACCTCGGCCCTTTGAGATGCGTTCCCGCTTCGGCCGACGGTTGTCCCGATGCGGCGACCACGATTGAGATCATCGCAATAATGCCGGCCATTCGCGAAACAGGCCTTTTCAGCATGACAATGTCACCTCCTGTCGCAGCGCTGCGGTTAGAACACGGTAACCCCGGATCCACCACGGTCGATGATGAGCGCATAGCGATGGCATACGAAATGGGCGGGATCACGGATCGCCGCAGAGCAGTCCAAAATCGTCCCATCATCACCCTGTCGCTGATCGCCGACCAAGCGCACGGCGTCGAAGGAGCTTGCGATCCGCGAGCCGATCGGCTTGCGGTACGTAGGCATTGGCCGTCAGTAGATTGTCGAAACCCGCGGAGTCCGGTTTTTGGCGTGTCAGATCGATCGGTGACCAGGCACTTGTCCACCGAGGAAGTCGCGGGTAGCGCGCTTGGAGCCGAGAACGTACAGCGCCAAGTGGTCACGGTGTCGCGACAGGATTCCGAGTTCTAATTCGCGCTCAGATCGGCGGTTTCGCCAGATGCGCCAGATCAGCGACCATTCATCGCGCAAGCGGCGCAGAGCTGACTCATCGCAACCGTTGGGCAGCTGGAAGCTAACCGGGCGCTTGCGGACCCCGCGGACGAGTGCTCGCCATGCGCAGACCCACCATGGAGTATCGAGGAACACCGCCGTGTCTGCGCGCTCGAGCCGAAAGTCGAGTGTGGCGTGGTAGTTGCCGTCGATAATCCACTTGTCCTTGCTGATCAGATCGCGCTGCTTCTCGCGCCACTCGTCCTCAGAAGGCTCCGCCCAGCCCGGTTTCCAGAAGTGGACGTCAAGATGGATAACGGGTAAGCCAGTCTTGGCCGAGAGCGCTCGCGAGAACGTGCTCTTGCCAGATCCGGCCTTGCCAGTGACCACGATGCGTCGTCCGACAGAAATACCGGGTGGGATCTCCCTTACAGATCGATACTCCGTGAAGCCCTCCTCCGGCACCAGTGCATACTGCCGGATACTGGGTGGACGAGGAGGGCATCCCGCTTACCGAGCCGTCGGGGCCTTTTACGACCAGGCGAGGAGTGTCCCCAAGCGCCTTGGCGTGTGCGAAATTTTCGTGAGCAACGAGATGTTCCGAAGGGGATTTCTGAGCGGGCGATCATTCCACTGCTTGCCGAGTCGGTGGATTGCTGAACCCAACGCCCCTCTCTGATTAGCTGGTCGGGATGGTTGAGGACGGCCAGGAACAAGAACTCGCTGCGTTACGTCGCTGCTGAAGGGTGGGGATGTGGCGACCCCCTGTCAGGGGTTCATCTTGGTGGGGATGGTCGTCGAACCTGGCGAGTCGGCCAAGAACTCTGGCTCACGGCATCGCACGACGCCGCAGCTCTCGGACGCGAGAACTCCTTGCTCACCCGTCTGGTGTCTGTCCTCGACAAGTCAGAGGCCACGTTCACCGTGCCAACCCCGCTGCCGGCTGCCAACGGCGACGAGACCCTCGTGTTAGGGGGCCTCGGATGGCGAGTGACTCGGCACATCTCCGGGCAGCGTCCAGACGATGAATCCCTCGACACCTATCGGCAGTCAGCAAACACGCTTCGACAACTCCATGAGATCTTGCGTCTCCTGCCCGACAACAGTGCTGTGGTGATGCCGTTGACCGACCAGAGCCGCGGACTTGTCGTGCACGTCCTCGATTCGGACTGGCAAACCCTCACAGACGACCCGACAGAACGACATGTCGTTGTGCAGATGGCGAAGTGGCTCGACCCCCGACTCGATGGGCTCGACCAAGTGCCACGTCAACTCGTTCATGGCGATTGGGCCACTCCCAACCTGCTGATGTCACCAGACGATCCTCCTCGAATCGTCGCCGTTCTCGATTGGCAATTCGCAATGATCGGTCCAATCATCGCTGATCTCGCCCAGGCTGCTTCCACGGTGTTGATGTGGTCCTCCTTTCGTGACAAGAACCAGCTAATTCGAGAGATCCTCGACGTCTACGGCGACAACGCTCAGAGGCGATTACTAGGCGTTGCGGTCGGAGCCTTCTGGTTCTGGAACTACTGGCACGGTCGCGAAGAGCTCCAACGAGATCCACGTGCACGAGCGGCCTTGAATCGGCAGCCAGCCAGGCTACGAACTGTGCTCGCCTTCGCACAGGAGTGGGAGAAGTCCGTCGGTTCGTAAGGTCTCAAACAAGACCGGAAGTCGATCGGCTTGAGGGACTGGAGGCTCTAGTG
The DNA here is from genome assembly GCA_963747825.1 of uncultured Acidimicrobiales bacterium. Classification (GTDB taxonomy): domain Bacteria; phylum Actinomycetota; class Acidimicrobiia; order Acidimicrobiales; family RAAP-2; genus Bog-756. Next base: position 223,627 of record CAVVGQ010000007.1, on the reverse strand, counting down.
GCCCAGTTGAGGCGCGAGCTGAAAAGGAAATCAGACGCCGAGAAGGTTAAACACAATGACAATGACGCAACAGACGGCAAGCAACAGTGGCCATCCCCTGAGGAACAACAAGCTGAGCCCGGTCGCTGGTCACATGGGTCGATGAGTTACAGGGGCAGTACGCGGCCGCCGGCAACTGGCTGGTGCCTTGCTGGTGGCAGAATGGCTTCGCTGTGAACGAGCTCATCGCCCTCCCGACAGCGTGGCTCGGGGTGGACACGTCCGACGAGCCAAGCGCTCCATTGGAGTCACGAGGCGGCTGAGAAGAGCCGAGGGCGCATCCGCCAGTCCATTGGCCGAGCTGTGCACTCGGATCGGCCACCGAGATTAGGGTGGCCGGTGACTAGATTGTTGTGCACAGAGAAATTGAGGGCTCGCCTATGCGCTCCCCTAGAAATGCTCGAGTGGCAAGGTGTCACTCCGCAATGTTGGTCAGGTCCGGCTGGTGCCGACCCCACTCTGCGCCAGCACCGCTCCTCATCGCGGCGGTAGCCGTCCTTGCACTCGCGGTTGCTCTTCCGTCAACGGCAGTCGCAAGTCCCAAGGTCAAAGCTCCAAGGGCACCGACCGACGTCATTGCGATCGCGGAAAACGGCGCGGCGGATGTGTCATGGTCGCCACCATCCGCCGACGGAGGTTCTCCTATCACTGGCTATGTCATATTCGCCAGCACGGCCCAGGTCGGCGAGACCTCTGACCTCGCGTACAAGGTCACCGGACTGGCCAATGGAAAGAAGTACGGGATCCAGGTTCGCGCCGTCAACGCCAAAGGCGAAGGGCGTGCATCAGCCAATACCCGCGTGACACCCATGCCAGACAACTTCGGAAACCCGAAAGTCGTCACCGTCGAGGGGTACTCGGGCGACGAGATGGAACCATTCGTTAGCCCCGATGGCCAGTACCTCTTCTTCAATAACAGCAATGCTGCCACCGACACGAACCTGTACTACGCAAAGCGGATCGACGACACCACGTTCATCTACATGGGCGAGATCGGAGGCGCCAATAGCTCGGCTCTCGATGCTGTCCCCTCGATGGACTCATCGGGCGATTTCTTCTTCATCTCCACGCGCAGTTACAGCCAGACGTTTTCGACGATCTACGAGGGGAAGTTTTCCAACGGATCGCTTACCAGCGTTGCTCTCGTGCCGGGCGTGTCGAAGGACACGCCCGGTTGGGTCAATTTCGACGCAGACATCAGCCCCGACGGAAACACGCTGTACTTTGACGACGGCGACTACAACCAGTCTGGACAGCTCCTCAGTGCTTCGCTCGCCATCGCCACCAAGACGCAGAACGGGTTCACGCGCCTGACCAAATCGGACAAGATCCTGAAGAAGGTCAATGACCCGAGCGCGTTGGTCTACGCTCCCGACATCTCCAGCGACGGTCTCCAGCTCTACTACACCCGCGCCCCACTTCCGCTCGGGTCGGCCCCGCCGTCGATCTATGTCACCACCCGTGCTACCGCCACCAGCTCGTTCGGTACCCCGACCGAGCTCTCCCAGCTTTCCGGCTTCGTCGAAGCCCCCGCTCTGTCTCCGGACGGTCAGGGCCTCTATTTCCATGCGTTGATCGGGGGCCAATACGTGATCGAGTTCGCATCCCGACTCTAAGATCTGACAGGAGCCTTGATTAGTTTCGGAGCTCGACCATCCGTTGCTGCGATCAGCGGTGCCGGCCGTACACGCAACTGGACAAAAGCGCCCGGGCGTCTAGCCATATCGTCAAGCTCGCCGGATTGCCTGCAGAGTTTGGCAGACGGGCATCGGCGATCAAGAAGGAGGGTCATCCAACGCGAAAATTTGCCGACCTGGTTACGTCGGGCCTCGGCTTGGCGTCCCGCAAGCCGATCCCGTTGCGGACAAGTTAGATGCGGTCGAGCGCTGCGCCGTCGAACAGGGGCTCCGCTTCGAGGACGCGAAGGTCTCGTGCGATCTCATCCGAGTTGGGCGCCGGCGCGCCGGCTGCTTCCAGGGTCGGGCGCAACAGGCGTAGATCGCTCGAGCTGTTCAGGAACAGCTGGGGCCGTGCCAGCACGTAGGCCACGGCGCGCCTTAGCTCCTCGCCGGCGGGCAGCGGCTCGTACCAGCTGAATTGCGGTCCCTGGTGGTCCTCGGGCCACCGCCGGCGCGCCACTGCCTTGATAGCCTGAACGGCCACACCACGCGCCGCGCACGTCTCGAGAAGGGCCTCGACCTCGGCATGGTAGGTCCGATCAGCGAGCAGCGCGGCGTTGTAGGGCAGGAGCACCGAGTCGAAGTCGAAGCGCTGGAGGCTTCGCCGGTGCATGGCGGCGATGCGCAGGCCGTGGCCGGTGACGCCGATGAAGCGGGTCAGCCCCTCGTCGCGAGCGCGGGCCAATGCCTCTACGGCACCGCCCGGGGCGTGCGCAACCTCCCACTCGTCGGGCTCGACCAAGTTGTGCAGCTGCACGAGGTCGACGCGGTCGACACCGAGCCGTTCGAGCGAGCGCTCGAGGCTGTTCCAGGCCGCCGGGCCGTTGCGGTCACCGGTCTTGGTGGCCACGAAGAACTCATCGCGGTGTGCAGCCAGCCAGGGTGCCAGGCGCAGCTCCGAGTCGCCGTAGGCGGGCGCGGTGTCCAGGTGGTTCACGCCGAACTCGCGCAGCACCGGCAGCACTTGATCGGCGCGCTCCTGGGTCGTGGTGCCCAGCGCGGCGGCGCCGAAGATCACGCGGCTGCTCAGGTGCCCGGTCCGCCCGAACCGCGCCCGCTCGATCATCTGAGCAAATCTACCCATGAGAAACTGCCTGCGACCTGAACCACGACCACGTGTGTAGACCCTGGTTCCGTTTCCCTTGCTTACACAGTCCGGACATTTCGTCCCAAACGCGAAGTAATCCCAGGCCAGAGGTGCTCTGACCTGGGATTATGAGTGGAGGCGAAGGGACTCGAACCCTCGAACCTCTTGACTGCCAGTCAAGCGCTCTACCAGCTGAGCTACGCCCCCGTACCTGCTCAGGGCCACTGTTCCCACTGAGCAACACTTCCAAGTAGCAACCGGGCCAGCAACGCTGATCCGGCCACAAGTACGGAGAGGTCATCGTACCCGAGGCGGGAGTGCCGACGATTCGACCACGTTGACAGGCCCGAGTGTGCCGTCGTCCTCGCATCTACCCATAGAGGAACAGATGTTCGATCATCGATTCGGCCGAACGAAATGGGCAGCCCCGCTAGGGCCCGTGACCGATACTGGAGGACCGGCGAGTCGGCACATCGCCCCAAGGAGCTCGTATGCCGAAGCCCGACGACAGCGAGGACCCTCGCCGGACCGCGCCGTGGTATCCCAAGCGGGCCGTGGGTGCCCGTACGGCCGTGCCGGCTGCGACCACGACGTCGAGCGAGCTGGTCGGCAGCATCGTCTCGCTGGCTGAATTGCTGCCCCGGAGCCGGCCGGCTCTGGTGGCGGTGGATGGTGGCGATGCTGCCGGCAAGACGACGTTCGCGGACAGTCTCGGGTCGGCACTCGAGCCGGGTCGGATCGTCACACGGATCGAGGTCGACGACTTCGAACAACCGAGGGATTATCGCTACCGGCAGGGAAGCGACTCGCCGGTTGGGTATCTCGAGGACACCTACGACCATGACGCCTTCGAGGATCGGGTGCTCAGACCACTGGTTGTGGGGGACCGCCGGATCGTGCGCCAGATTTACGATCGGAAGACAGATGCTCCTGTTGAGGCCCCGGTCGAGGAGATACCCACCGACGGCGTGGTGGTGGTCGACGGCTGCTTCCTGCTTCGACGACGGTTCCGGGGATACTGGTCGCTCGGGGTCTTACTCGTCGTGGACGAGGAGGAACGATTGCGGCGTGCCATGTCGAGGGATCGGGTGCGGCTGGGTGGCAGTGAGGGAGTAGCCGCCAGATACCGGACGCGGTACTTCCCCGGGTTCGACCTCTATCTGGAGCGAGAGGACCCACTGGATTGGGCCCACGTTGTCGTCGACAACGGAGACGTGGATCGACCGGTGGTCCTCCGTTGGCCCTCGGGTCGCCCCGAGCCGATGCTGGGCTGAGATCTCCCAAAGGGCAATCGGAGCGTCAGCCGGACGCTGGACGGGGGGCAGGTCGCCGACACTCGGGATCAGGTCTCCGGTCGGCCTTTCGGACCAGCACCTGGAAGCGACCGCTCTCCCCGGTACCATCGTGATCCATGGCACGCGCCTACGACGTCATCGAAGTCGAGAAGAAGTGGCAGCGGCGCTGGGCCGACGAGGGCACCTACGAGGTGGACGCCGACGATCCCCGCCCCCCGGCCTACGTGCTTGACCATGTACCCCTACCCGTCGGGGCCCGCCCACATGGGCCACGTCCGCAACTACACCTTCGGTGACCTGCTGGTTCGCCATCGCACCATGCCGGGCCAGGCCGTGCTGTCCCCCTTCGGCTTCGACTCGTTCGGCCTGCCGGCCGAGAATGCCGCCATCAAGACCGGCACCCACCCCCGGATCTTCACCGATGCCCGCATCGCCGAGCTGAAGGAGTCGATCATCGTCGTTGGGGGCCGTCTACGACTGGCGGCGGGAGATCCGCAGCCACGACCCCGAGTACATGAAGTGGAACCAGGTCATCTTCTTGAAGTTGCTGGCGGCCGGCCTCGCCTACCGGGCCAACGGCCCCGGTCAACTGGTGCCCCGGCTGCCAGACGGTCCTGGCCAACGAGCAGGTGCTGCCCGACGGCACCTGTGAGCGGTCGGGTGACCTGGTGGAACAAGCGCGATCCTCGAGCAGTGGTTCCTCCGGATCACCGAGTATGCCGACGAGCTGCTGGCCGGCTGGACGACCTCGACTGGCCCGAGCGGGTCAAGACCATGCAGCGCAACTGGATCGGCCGGTCGGAGGGGGCCGAGTTCGATCTGGTCGTCGAAGGCACGCGACGGCACCGACGGCCGGGACCCGCTGGCGCTCCGGGTCTTCACCACCCGGCCGGACACCTCGTTCGGCATGACCTACGCGGTGGTCGCCCCCGAGCATCCCCATGGTGGACGAGCTGACCATCCCCGAGCACCGCGCCGAGGTCGACGCCCTGCGGAAACGGGCGGCGGCCAGCACCGACGTCGAGCGCATGTCCGAGAGCGGCGCGGCCAGCCTGGCCAAGCGCGGCGCCTTCACCGGTTCTTCGGTGGTCAATCCGTTCACCGGCCGGGCCGGTCCCGGTCTACGTGGCCGACTACGTGCTCATGGGCTACGGCACCGGCGCCATCATGGCCGTGCCGGCCGAGGACACCCGGGACTGGGACTTCGCCCAGGCCTACGGGCTGCCCGTGGTGCGGACCGTGCAGCCGCCCGAGGGCTGGGACGAGGATGGCGGCCCCGGTGGGCGCCTACACGGGGGCCGGCGAGAAGATCAACAGCGAGTGGCTGAACGGCCTCGACATCCCCACGGCCAAGGAGCGGGCCATCGAGTGGCTGGAGGCCGAGGGCATCGGCATCCGCACCGTCAACTACCGGTTGCGGGACTGGCTGGTCTCGCGGCAGCGCTTCTGGGGCTGCCCCATCCCGGTCGTGTACTGCCCCGACCACGGCATCGTCCCGGTGCCGGTCGACCAGCTGCCGGTGCTGGCCCCCGACGACGTCGAGTTCCTGCCCACCGGCCAGTCACCCCTGGCCACCAACCCGGAGTTCCTCAACACCACCTGCCCGGTATGCGGGGGGCCGGCCACCCGCGAGACCGACACCATGGACACCTTCGTCGACTCGTCGTGGTACTTCCTGCGCTTCACCGATCCCTGGACCGCCGACCTCCCCTTCGACCCGGAGCTGGCCGGCCACTGGATGCCGGTCGACCAGTACATCGGCGGCATCGAGCACGCCATCCTCCACCTGCTCTACGCCCGCTTCTACACCAAGGCCCTGGCCGACGTCGGCCTGGCCCCGGCCGGGCTACGCGAGCCCTTCGCCCGCCTGTTCACCCAGGGGATGATCCGCATGGACGGCACGAAGATGTCCAAGTCCAAGGGGAACCTGGTGGCCCCGTCGAGCTACCTGGCCACGGTCGGGGCCGACGCCCTCCGGCTCTTCCACCTGTTCGTCGGTCCTCCCGGCCGACGACGTCGACTGGACCGACCAGACCGACAGCGTGATCGAGGGGTGCGGCCGCTTCCTCGACCGGGTGTGGCGACTGGCCGTCCCACCCGACGGAGCCGCGACCGGTGCGGCGGACCGGTGCCGCTGTCCGACGAGGACATGGCGATCCGGCGGGCCACCCACCGGCTGATCGACCGGGTCACCCGCGACTACGAGCGGTGGTCCTACAACACGGCCGTGGCCGCCTGCATGGAGTTCGTCAACCTGGTCCAGCCCTACGTCCGGGGCGACGGGCACGCTCGATGTCGTGGCCGAGGCGGTCGACACGCCTGCTGCTCGCTGCTGGCCCCGATGACCCCCCACGTGACCGCCGAGGCGTGGGAGCGCCGGCACGGCGACCACATCCACCTCCAGCCCTGGCCGGTGGCCGACCCCGAGCTGGTCGCCGAGGAGACGGTGACCATGGTCGTCCAGGTCAACGGCAAGGTCCGCGACCGCATCGAGGTGCCGCCGACGATCTCCGAAGAGGAGGCCGAGGCCATGGCGCTGGCTTCGAGCGCCGTCGTGGAGGCGCTCGACGGAGCGACCCCCCGGCGGGTCATCGTCGAAGCCACCCAAGCTGGTCAACATCGTCGTCTGAACCGGGACGAGCCTGGCGATCCGTCGGGTCGACGAGGACCGGACGGCCCTACTTGAACCCGGCCAGCACCTCGGCCCACCGCTCGGGGTCCATGGCGTAGGGGGCGTAGAAGCTGAACCGGTCGACCACGCCCTCGAATCGGCGCGAGCACCAGGCCGGCGATGTCGTCGAGCTCGCCGACCACGGCGAAGGCGTTGAGCACGTCGTCGTCGATCAGGTCGGCCATCTCGTCCCAGGCCCCTCGCTTGGACAGCGGGTTGAGCTCGACATGGAGGTCGCCCCAGCCGTGGAGCTCGAGGACCGGCAGGTAGGCCGGGGTGGACCCGTAGAAGGCCAGTTGGGTCTTGACCGCCCGGGCCGCCGCCTCGAAGCCCGCCTCGTCGGTCCCGGTGACCACCATGTCCCGGATAGGAGATCTGGACGTCGGCGCGGACCCGTCCGCTGGCTGGCCAGGCCCCGCTCGAGGGCCGGCACGGTCACCTCGCGCAGGTACCGCTCGGTGGTGAACCCGTGGGCCAGCATGCCGTCGGCCACCTCGCCGGCCACCTCGGTCATCCGCTCGCCCACCGCCGCCAGGAAGATCCGCGGGTTGCCGAAGGGGTTGGGACCCGGGTCGAACATCGGGGTCATCAGCGTGTGCCGGTAGAACTCGCCCCGGAAGGCGAGCCGGCTGCCGTCCGACCAGCTGGCCCAGATGGCCCGGATGGCCAGGATCAGCTCGCGCATCCTCGGCGCCGGGTGGGACCACGGCATGGAGAACCGCTTCTCGATGTGGGGCTTGATCTGGGAGCCGAGACCCAGCATGAACCGCCCCTCGGACAGTGGTCTGCAGGTCGTTCGCCACCTGGGCCAGGGTCATCGGGTTGCGGGCGAAGGCCACGGCGATGCCGGTGCCGAGCTCGATGCGGTCGGTGTGCTCCGCCGCCAGCACCAGCGGCAGGAAGGGGTCGTGGCTGGTCTCGGCCGACCAGATCCCGTCGTAGCCGACCTGTTCGGCCACGCGGGCGGACTCGATGACCCCGGCCGGGTCGAACCCGAGCCCTCCGTCGATGCGCATGGCGCCACGGTAGCCCCGACCCCCGGGGGGTGGGAATCGGCAATTCGCGCAGAAAGTGTTGCGCTTGGACGCTTGCGTGCCGCACAATTTGGTCGGTGACCGATGTACCGACCACGGTCGCCCAGCGCTCGGCGCAGCTGGACGCGACCTCGTCGAGGGCGCCCGGACGCCCGGCCCATCCCCGAGTTGCTGGTGGTCGACGACGTGGCCGATGTGATCGGCCGCCTTCGCCGGCGGACGGCCCGGTGCGTGAACGGGCGATCGACGACGACGAACGCGACCGGTACGGACTGCTGTTGGACCGTGCCGCCGAGCGGGGCCTGCTCACGCCCCGGGAGTACAGGTTCAGGTTGGGCGAGCTGGCCGCGGCCACCACCGTCGACAGATGCGCGAGATCGTGACCGAGCTGCCCATCCTGGCTGAGCCCGGCGGCCAAACCGACCAGGCGGACACGTTCGGCCAAGGCGACCGGTGCCGGCACCATTCCATCGACCGGCATGGCTACACCACCAAGCATGGCTTCAACCACGGGCATCACCGTGCCGACCCGGCCGCCGGAGGCCGGTCCAATCCTGGTTGACGCTGGGAGTGGTGGTGGTCGTCCTGGTGCTGGCGCTCTTGTTCTTCTCGCTCTACGCCGAGCACGTGGCCCACGGCCACCAGTCGGGTCTGGCGCCCGCCGCCGGTGCGGTGGTCCGGGCGATCAGTGTCCTTCGTTCTTGAGGAACTGCTCGAGCTCTGCCGCGATCTCGTCCCCGCTGGGCACCTCCCCGTCGAGGCCCATGGGATTGCTCTCCTCCGAATCCAGGTCGGTCTCGAGGCGCCGCACCATGTCGAGATGCTCGGGGTTGGAGCCGATCAGCTCGTCGACCTGGCGACGTGACGCTTCTCCGGCGGCCCGGACCGAGGAGGCGTCGAGGACCACGCCGGTGACCGCGCACAGACCCTCGATGAGGGCGGCGCTCGCTTCGGGGTAGGGCATCGCCGACACGTAGTGCGGCACCCGGGCCCACAGACCGATGACCGGAACCCCGGCGTTGCCCAGTGCCACCTCGAGCGCGGCCTGCACGCCGGCGGGGACCTCGAGGGTGCCGTGGACCGAGCCGACCCGCCCGGCCAGGTCCTCCGACTGGGGAGGCACGGTCGAGGCCAGCCGGACCGGTCGGGTGTGAGGGGTGGGGCCGGAAAGGCGCCGAGCCCGACCACGATGCGGACGCCGAGGTCATGGACCAGGTTGACCACACTGTCGATGAAGGTCGGCCACCGGAAGTCGGGCTCGGGACCGGTCAGGTAGACCAGATCGGCGCCGACCCGGTCCTGGCCCGCCACCACCTGGATGGTGGGCCAGGTCAGACCGGTGGTCACGCCGTCCTCCAGCCTGGCGATCGGACGCCGGGCCCGCTGGTCCACCAGCAGTTCGGTGTCGAACGAGGCGATCAAGCTGGTCGGGGACGAGCTCAGGAGCTCGGCGATGGCGGCGGAGGCTCCCATGCCCGCGTCCACCCAACCCTCCAGCGACACCACCATCACCGGCCGCGAGAGCCCGGCACCGGCGGGCTCTCCCCACTGCGGATCGAACTCGATCAGGGACGGTCGTTGGGGATCGGTCACAGAGACTCCACTTCGGCCAGCGCCCGCTCACCCAGACGCCCGACGTGGGCGGCGAACTGATCCACACCGGAGCGGTCGCCGGCAGCGGCCCCACCGGCGTAGCGCACGTAGACCCCTTGGAGGATACAGGCCAGTTTCCAGAATCCGAACGCCCGGTAGTAGGCGATCCCCGAGACGTCCCGGCCGGAATCGGCTCCGTATCGGGCGAGCAGGTCCGACCTGGTGGCGAAGCCCGGCAGCGCGGTGGGGGCCACACCGAGGAGTGCCTGGTCCCCGTCGCCCGGCTCGGCCCAGTAGACGAGGAGCAGACCGAGGTCGGCCAGCGGGTCTCCGAGCGTGCAGATCTCCCAGTCCAAGATGGCCTGGACGACGCCACTGTCGTCGAGGACGGTGTTGTCCAGCCGGTAGTCGCCGTGGACGATGGCCACCCCCTGTTGGTCGGGGACCCGGGCCGCCAGCAGCTCGTGCACCCGGTCGACCACTGCCGGCCCCGGCACACCGTCGACGGTCGACTGGGTGAACTGGGTGTGCCACCGTTTGAGCTGGCGCACGATGTAGCCGTCCCGGCGGGCGAAGTCCCCGAGCCCGATGGCGTCGACGTCGACCTCGTGCAGCATGGCCAGGGTGTCGACGAGCGACTCGCCGGCCCGTGACCGACTCGCCTCGCTCAGCTCGGAGGCGGCGGCCTTGTCCCGGAGAATGCGGCCCTCCACGAAGGACATCACGTAGAAGGGTGCGCCGTTCACTTCGTCGTCGGTGCACAGACCGAGGGTCCGGGGCACCGGGACCCTCGTGTCGCCCAGGGCGCTGATCACGGTGTGTTCTCGTGTCATGTCGTGGGCGGTGGGCAGGACGTGGCTCACCGGCGGCCGACGCAGGGCGAAATGCTGGCCGGCGTCATCGGTGACCCGGTAGGTGAGGTTCGACCGGCCGCCGGCGATCAGCTCGAACGTGAACGGCGGCTTGGCCGAGGCGATGGCCGTGGACATCCACTCGCTGACCCTGCCTTGATCGATCCCCTCGACGGTCGGTGGAACCGAGCTCATGTCGTACGACGCTACCCGCGTGGCGAACCCCCTCCGGATTCGTCGGACCGCGGGCCTCGACTCCCGGTATCGTCGTGGCGATGGTCGACGTCACCGATGCAACGTTCGAAGTGGAAGTGCTCCGCCGCTCCGAGGAGGTTCCCGTGGTGGTGGACCTGTGGGCGCCCTGGTGCGGGCCGTGCCGCACCCTCGGGCCGATCATCGAGAAGGTCGTCGACGCCACCGACGGGTCGGTGGCCCTGGCCAAGGTCAACGTGGACGAGAACCCGGCCATCTCGTCCAGCTTTAAGGTCCAGTCCATTCCGGCCGTGTTCGCCCTGAAGGAAGGAAAGGTGGTCGACGGGTTCGTCGGCGCCCTCCCCGAGGCGGCCGTGGCCGAGTTCGTGGCCAAACTGACCCCGGCCCCATCCGAAGCCGATCTCCTGGTGGCCGAAGGCGTGGCCTCCGGCACCGAGGAGCCCTTGCGACAGGCCCTCGAGATCCAGCCCGATCACGAGGGGGCGATTACCGCCCTGGCCTCGCTGCTCATCGCCGGGGGGCAGTCCGACGAGGCCATCGTCCTGCTCGGTCGGATCCCCGAGACCCCCGAGACCCGGCGGCTCCTGGCCGAGGCCCGCCTCTCGGCCCAACAGGTCGACGTGGCCTCGGTGGGCGTCGAGCACCTGCTGGACGGACTCCTCGACCGGGTCGGCAAGGACGACTCGGCCCGCCAGGAGTTCCTCGATCTGTTGGAGACCCTGGGGCCCGACGATCCCCGCACCACCGACTACCGCAAGGCCCTGGCCGCCCGGCTGTTCTGAGCGCGGTCCGGCCGGCCCCGCCGGTCGTGCCGGCGGGAAGCGGGCGATAGCGTCACGATCGTGCACGCCACCCAGCTGACGCTCGGCGACCGGACCTTCGACATCACCGACCGGGCCGTGGTCATGGGCATCCTCAACCGGACTCCCGACTCCTTCTACGACAAAGGGCTCACCTATGCCCTCGACGATCTGGTGGCCAGGGCGGCCGAGCTGGTCGGCGCCGGCGCCGACCTGCTCGACGTCGGCGGCGTCAAGGCCGGCCCCGGTCCGGTCGTGGAGGAGCCCGAGGAGCTCGACCGGGTCATTCCCGCCATCGATGCGCTCCGGGCCCGGTTCGACGTGCCCCTGTCGGTCGACACCTGGAGGGCGTCGGTGGCCAAGGAGGCCTACGCGGTCGGAGCGGTGGTGGGCAACGACATCAGCGGGTTCGCCGACCCCGAGTACCTGCGGGTGGCCGCCGACGCCGGCGCCACCGTGGTCGCCACCCACATCCGGCTCGGTCCGAGAATCCCCGATCCCGAACCGGTCTACGACGACGTCGTCGGTGCCGTGAGGTCCTTCCTCCTGGAGCGGGCGGCGCTGGGCAGGCGACGCCGGCCTGCCGCCGGACCGGATCGTGATCGACGCCGGGCTGGACCTCGGGAAGACGGCCGACCAGTCGCTGACCCTGCTGCGGAACTCGGATGAGCTGGCTGCGCTCGGCTACCCGCTGCTGTTGTCGGCTTCGAACAAGACGTTCCTCGGAGTGATCCTCGGACTCGAGCTCGACCAGCGCCGGTCGGCGTCACTGGCGGCGGCGGCCCTCGGCGCCGCCCGGGGATGCCGGATCATGCGGGTCCACGACGTGGCCGCCCACCGCCAGGTGTGCGACGTGATGGCGGCCGTCAACGCCGCCCGCCGGGAAGGCGCTGTCCCCGGGCCGCGGATGACCGCGACCAGGCCATGAGCACCACCAGGGTGGCCGCCGGGCCCGACGACTCGGTGGGGGGCGGCGCCGACATACGGCCGGTCTACCTGGTCCGGGGAGACGACCCCTCCCTCGTCGCCCAGGCCGCCCACACCCTGACCGCCCGCCTGGTCGGCGGGGGGGATCCCTCGCTGGTGGTCGAGGAGTTCGGCGGATCCGCCGTCGACCAGTTCGATGTGGGGATGGTGATCGACGCCTGCACCACCCCTCCGTTCCTGGTCGAGCGGCGGGTGGTGGTCGTACGGGAGGCCGGCCGCCTCGGGGCCGAGGACGCCAAGCGTCTGGTGGCCTATCTCCAGGCCCCGCTGGACACCACTGTGCTGGTGCTGGTCGCTGGGGGCGGGACGGTGCCCGCCTCCCTGGTCAAGGCGGCCGGCGCTTCCGGTGACGTGGTGGACACCTCGGTGGGCACCGGCAAGGCCCGGTCGCGGTGGCTGTCCGACCACCTGAAGGGCGGACCGGTGCGGCTGGACGGGCAGGCGGCAGCCCTCCTCTCCAGCCACCTGGGCGGGGACATGGGCCGGCTGGAGGGACTGCTCGCCACCCTGGCCTCGGCCTACGGGACCGGGGCCACCGTGTCGGCCGTCGATCTCGAGCCGTTCCTCGGGGAAGCGGGATCCCTCGCCCCCTGGGATCTGACCGACGCCGTCGATGCCGGCGAGACGGCCAAGGCCCTGGCGGTGCTCCATCGGATGCTCGTGGCCGGCGACACCCACCCCCTGGTGGTGATGTCCCAGCTCCACCGGCACTACCACCAGATGCTGGCCCTCGATGGTGCTGGGGTCACCTCACCCGATCAGGCCGCCCAGGTCCTGGGTCTGCGCAGTTCCTTCCCGGCCGGGAAGGCCCTGGCCCAGTCGGCCCGGCTGGGTTCGGCCGGCATCGCCCGTGCCTTCCGGCTGCTGGCCCAAGCCGACCTCGACCTCCGGGGGGTCACCGACCTCTCGGGCGAGACGGTGCTCGAGATCCTGGTGGCCAGACTGAGCCGTCTGGTCCGACAGAGCCGGTAGGGACGGGGGTCCCGGCTCTGCCGGACCGGCGGATTGTCAGGAGGTCACTGCATCCCTCGACTGCTCGCCGTGGTCGGCGACGTTCTCGGTCCACGTCGATCCGGCCCAGTAGCGGAACTGGTGCCGGCCGGTCGGGTCGGCCTTCCATCCGGCCGGAACCGCCGCCGGCGGCGGCACGGCCGGAGCTGAAATCGGGCAGGCTGGTCCGCTGCTGGGGACGGTAGGTCCGGGCCAGGCCGACCGGTGCGGTGGCCGTGAGGGTCGAACCGCCCCCGCCGCCGAAGGGCCCGTCTCCCGGGCCGGGCCGGGCCGGGCCGGTGGTGGACTCGACCAGTCGGATCTCGCCGTCGGCGATCATGGTGGCCCCCAGGCTGGTGAATCTCTCGGGAGCGGCCACGGTCTCGACCGGCCAGTCGTCCTCCAGTTGGGCCTGGAGGGCGTCGTCCCCGAAGCGCTCGAACGGGAGGCTTGCCGCCCGGCCGGCGGCGGCGATGGCCTTCACCTTGGGTCGGGCGATGCGTCCGTACATGCCCAGTCCGATCAGGGGGACCAAGAGGACCAGGACGAAGTAGGCCGGTTTGTTCTCCTCGGCCTGTTTCCACGCCCATCCCGGTTGGCGCAACACATCGACGGCCCCGGCGATCATTGACCCGACGACGATCACCACCACCAGTTCGAAGGACAGGTTGCCGTACCCCCTGATCATGAACCACAGCCTCCTGTTCTCACCATCTCCACTCTCATCACTGCAGGAGCTGCCGGCCGGTGGGCCGGACCCCGGCCGGACCGTCCCGGGTGGGGGGGTCCGGCTGATGCCTTGTTCGGTGTGTCCTGGCGCCACCGGGGTGGCGCCCGGTGTTCTCTCGATGACCGAGTGCAGTATGGGAATGATCGGTCGGTGCTGTGGCCTGTCTCGTACGTCACTGTAAGTGTTCACCAGACACGAAGAGTAGTCAATAGGAAATTATCGGAAATTTCGCGAGGCGGGGACCGGGCCGAGTTCGAGGGGCTCGAAGCGTTCGGCCACCAGGGTCATCGATCCCTCGGACCGTTCGATGCGCCCCCGCACCAGCAGCGCCGGGCACGACCGGGCCACCGGCCTCCACCGGACCCAGGCACCCCGGGAGCAGACGATGTTGACCATGCCGGTCTCGTCCTCGAGGTTCAAGAAGACCGCCCCGTGGGCGCTCTCGGGCTGCTGGCGGTGGGTCACCACGCCCCCGACGGTGATCCGGTCCCCGGCTCGGTCTCGACGCCAGCTCGACGGTCGGCAGCACCCCCTGTCGGCTCAGTCCGCCCCGGGCCAACTCCATGGCGGTGGTGTCCGGCGCCATCCCGAGCGACCACAGGTCATCGGCCACCTCCTCCCACGGGGTGGGGCGGGGAAGTGCCGGCGGCTCCGATCCGGTGACCACGCCCGGCAGACGATCGGCGGTGGCCTGGGAGGCCGCTCCCGCTCCCCATACCAATGCCCGCCGGGCGGTCCCCGCCCCGCGAATGTCCCGCCCCCAGGCTGTCGAGGGCACCGGCGGTGGCCAGCGCCTCCAGCTGGGCCCGGGTGACGCCGGCCCGGCGCACCAGGTCCTCCATGCCCGACCAGGGACGCCCCCCGGCGATCCGCGCCGCTGTCTCGGCGCCCGACCCCGCGGATCGAGGAGAGTCCGAGCCGCACCGCCGGTCCGCTGGCCGCGGTCGTGGCCCGGGCCGGCCTCCTCGAGGCAGGCGTCGGCCTCCCCGGCGTTCACGTCGGGACGCCGGACCTCCACCCCGTGGCGTTTGGCGTCGGCCACCAGGCTCTGGGGGGACCAGAACCCCATGGGTTGGGCGTTCAGCAGCCCGGCGGTGAACGCCGCCGGGTAGTGCACCTTGCACCAGGCGGTGGAGTACACCAGATGGGCGAAGGCCACCGAGTGGCTCTCGGGGAACCCGAAGTTGGCGAAGGCGGCCAGCGCTGTGTACACCTGTTCGGACACCTCGGCCGAGACCTGCCGGGCGGCCATGCCGTCGAACAGCCGGTCCCGCAGGCGGGCCATCCGCTCGCCCGACCGCTTGGCGCTCATGGCCTGGCGCAGTTCGTCCGCCTCGGTCGGGGTGAACCCGGCCACGTCGATGGCGATCTGCATCAGCTGCTCCTGAAAGAGGGGCACGCCGAGTGTGCGCTCCAGGGCCGGCTGCAGCAGCGGATGGAGGTAGGTGATCGGCTCGCTCCCGTTGCGCCGCCGGATGTAGGGGTGGACGGCGTGCCCCTGGATGGGCCCGGGGCGGATGAGGGCCACCTCGATGGCCAGGTCGTAGAAGCACCGGGGCTGCACGCGGGGGAGCGTGTTCATCTGGGCCCGCGACTCCACCTGGAACACCCCGACGGTGTCGGCCCGGCACAGCAGGTCGTAGACCTCGGGCTCCTGGTCGAGGCGGGCCAGGTCGATCTCGACGTGGTGGAAGGCGCGCACCAGGTCGACCATGTGGTGCAGGGCGGTGAGCATCCCCAGCCCGAGGAGGTCGAACTTGACCAGCCCGGCCGCCGCGCAGTCGTCCTTGTCCCACTGGAGCACGCTCCGGCCGGGCATCCGTCCCCACTCGACCGGGCAGACCTCGACCACCGGCCGATCGCAGATGACCATGCCCCCGGAGTGGATGCCGAGGTGTCGGGGGAAGTCGACCAGTTCGCTGGCCAGCTCCCTCACCAACGGTCGGCAGGTCGGCTCGTTCGCCGAAGCGGCTCACCCCGGTCGACCGACTTCGCCCAGGCGTCCACCTCCTCGAGCGGGTGCCCGAGCGCCTTGCCCATGTCACGCAGAGCCGAGCGTGACCGGTAGGTGATGACGTTGGCCACCTGGGCGGCGTGCAGCCGGCCGTACCGTTCGTAGACGTACTGGATGACCTCCTCGCGCCGGCCCGATTCGATGTCGACGTCGATGTCGGGTGGCCCGTCACGGGCCGGGGAGAGGAAGCGCTCGAACAGCAGTCCGAGGGAGACGGCATCGACGTTGGTGATGCCGAGGGCGTAACAGACCGCCGAGGTGGCCGCCGAGCCCCGGCCCTGGCAGAAGATGTCCTTGTCGCCGGCAGAACGTGACGATGTCCCAGACGGTGAGGAAGTAACCGGGGAACCCGAGGGCTCCGATGACGCCCAGCTCACGGTCGAGTTGGGCGTAGGCCCCCGGTACCCGTTCGGCCTCCTTCGGTCCGTACCGGTCGGCGGCCCCCCGACGGACCAGTTCGATCAGCCAGGTCTGTTCGGTGTGTCCGTCGGGCACCGGAAAGTCGGGGAGGCGGGGTGCCACCAGGCGCAGGTCGAAGGCGCAGCGCGGCTGCGATGCTCGGCCGCTTGTTCGACGACCCCCGGCCACCGGGCGAAGCGCCGCTGCTGTTCGGCCTCGCCACGCAGGCAGGCGGTGGCCGAGGAGGGAAGCCAGCCTTCGAGGTCCCCCAGTGTCCGCCGGGCCCGCACCGCGGCCAGGGCGGTGGCCAGTGGGAACCGCGACGGCGTGGCGTAGTGCACGTTGTTGGTGGCCACCGGAGCCACCCCCCGCTCGGTGGCCAGCAGGGCCAGGACGTCGTTGCGGGTGGCGTCGACCGGGTTGCCGTGATCCCACAGCTCGACGGCCAGGTGGTCGCGGCCGAACCGCCCGATCAGATGGTCGAGTACCCGGGCGGCAGCCGCCGGGCCGCCGTCGGTGAGGGCGCCGGCCAGCGCCCCTTTTCGGCATCCGGTGAGGACCTGCCAGTGCCCACCGTGGAGGTCGGACAGGTCGTCCAGGGTGATGATCGGCTTCCCCTTCTCCCCGCCGGCCAGGTGGGCCTCGGCGATCATCCGGCTGAGGCGGGCGTACCCCTCGGGGTCCCGGGCCAGCACCACCAGGTGGGTGCCGTCGGGGTCGGGCACGCCGGTCCGGGGGTGGGAGATGTCCGCACCGCTGATGGTGAGCTCGGCACCGAAGATGGTGGGCAGCCCGAGGGCCCGGGCCGCTTCGGCGAAGCGGACCACGCCGTAGAGGCCGTTGTGGTCGGTCAGGGCCAGGGCCGACAGGCCGAGTCGGACCGCCTCGGCGGCCAGCTCCTCGGGATGGCTGGCGCCGTCGAGGAAGGAGAAGTTGGAGTGGGCGTGCAGTTCGGCGTAGGCCATGGTCCGAGGAGCTGTCCGGTCATCCGTAGGTGGCTTCGACCCACCACTGGCCCCGTTCCGCCACCAGTAGGTGGGCGGCCGGCCCCGACGACCGCCTGCAAACGTGCGCTCCTCCGCCGGGACATCGACCACCACCGCTCGTCCGACGGCCACGGCCCGGCCCAGGAGGACCACCGCCGACCACGGCCCCCGCTCCACCGACAGGCGGTACGGGACGGCGGTGAGGAGGCCCCGTCCCGACACCGTCACCGGTCGGCCGTCGGCGTCGGCCAGTTCGGCGAAGAGGGGGTCGGGGTGCACCACCGCCGGTGCCGGTGGAGGGATCTGGCCGGGCCACGGCGCCCCGGGGTCCCTCTCCTCGTGGCCCTCCCGGGCGTTCCAGGTGACGAAGCGGGCCCGCTGGGCCGGCCCGCGGCCTCCCTGCAGACGGGCGGTCACCACGCCGTCCGCCCCGATCAGGTCCTGCACGGTGGCCAGGGCCCGGGCCGCCCGGGCATCGGTGTCGCTCACCCCGCCCCAGAATCCGGGCTCACCACCGGTCCCGCGGCCCGGTGCGCCGTCCGGTCCGCTGCTCCTCGACCCGCCGACGGCCGGTCGCCGGAGGCGGAGGCCGTCCAGTTCGCCGCTCCGCCCACCGGCCACCCGGTGGCAGAGGGCCCCGTCGGCCCCGAACCGCCCGAGCACATGCGACTCGGGGAGGGCGGCGAAGTCGCCCAGGGTGCGGATGCCCAGCCGGGCCAACAGCTCCGTCAGCTCCGGCCGGTCGAGGATGCCCACCGGGAAGGGAGCCAGGAAGTCCGGGGTGCCCCCTTCCGGTACGACCACGCCGCGCTCGGGCGGCCAGCACGGCGGCGAACAGTCCGTCGGCCACACCCGACCTCGACGGGGGTGATGCCGGAGGCGGCCTCGGTGATCAGCCGGACCAGCGGCCCCTCACCACCGAAGTAGCGGGCCGGCCCCCGGGCCGGGAGCGAGCAGACGCCCGGGCGGACGGTGGTGACCCATGGGCAGTACGACCTCCATCGCCTCGATCACCCGGACGAACAGCCGGAGGGAGGCCCCGCCCTCGTCCTCCTCGAGGAGGTCGGGGCAGCGCACGACGAGGAGCCGGTTCACGACGGCACCCCCGGTCGGCGGGTCCCGGCCGCCGTCGGCCATGGCCCCGGTGGCCGACGGCAGCCACAGGTGATGGTGGAGTGGACGCGCCGCCGACCGGCGGCCGGTGGCGGTCACCGTCATCCGGCGCCGGTCCAGGTAGCCCGTCCC
Organism: uncultured Acidimicrobiales bacterium; assembly: GCA_963747825.1. Classification (GTDB taxonomy): domain Bacteria; phylum Actinomycetota; class Acidimicrobiia; order Acidimicrobiales; family RAAP-2; genus Bog-756. The sequence goes on along the minus strand of CAVVGQ010000007.1, from coordinate 205,014 downwards.
GCCGGCCCCGGCGCCCTCCCAGCGCAGGCCGTTGACGCTCAGCTGCAGGTCGGGGGGGTCGGGCCACCCGGACCGCCCGGGCACCACCACCAGCACCGAGCGGCGCTCCCTGGTCCGGGCCACCAGTCGACGGGCCATGGCCCGGCGGGGAGGGAAGGGGGGACAGAGCACCACCAGGTCGACACCGTCGATCAACGCGGCGGCGACCTCGGCCCAGGCGGCGCCCGGGCGGGGGACCACGGCCAGCCGGCCGAGGTCGATGCCGATGTCATGGGCGGCGACCGCCCCCAAGCCGACCAGCCCGATCAGTCCGCACCACGAGCCGGCTCCCGACGCCGCGGCCACGAGGGCCAGGGCCAGGCTGATGTCGCCCCGCGCGCTCCCGTCCGAGCCGGTCCGCCGGCACCGGACAGGCCGCTGACCATGATGGTGCTGCCCCGGCGCAGGCGCCGTCGGGGAGCAGGCTCGGCCAGGGGTGGGAGTACCGGGAGGAGGCGGGTCTGGCTCGACGAGACGGGGCGGGTGCGCTCGGCCAGCAGGGCCAGGGACGCGGTCCCGTCCCGGCCGGGGCCCTGGTGGGGCCGGCCCTGCGGGCGGGGTATCGGCCGTTCCAGTGGGCTGCTACGAACATATGTTCGTAGAGTAACGCCCCGGATCCTGTCGGGCCCAGTCGTTTTTGCCCGGCGGCGCGGCCGGCTGGAGAGTCCCCGATGGCCGCGGTCTCCTCGCTAGCATGGGGTCACCAGAGAGAGGAGGTGGTCCAACTGAGCAGTCAACGATTTGGGACCCTGGAGGTGGCTGGCCGCTGAGTCGGCTTGCTGTACCGCCTGGCGAATCCCAGCCAGACACCCACCGGGCCACCTAGCCGGACCCAGGTCCCATCCGGCGCCTCACGGGAAACCCGGTGCACTCAATCAGCACTCTGTACCTGCAGGGCGTCTCTCCGGAGGCGCCCTGCAGCGCGTCCCGGCCGGTCATTGACCTCAGGGGCGCATGGTGGTCTCGTCGACGTCGAGTGCCGCCCGAACGCTGCCGGCCACCCGCTCGGAGATCTTCCGCCGGGCCACCAGTTGGTCGAGCTCGTTCCGTTCGGCGGTGATGACCAGCACCCGCAGTTCACGCTCGGCCATCGAGGTGTCCCGAGCCGTCGGCGAACCGGTCGCCCCCCGGGCCTTCCGGGCCGTCACCGGCCGCCCGTCCACCCCGACGCTCGAGCCGCCGGTCGATGCGGGCCAGTTGCGACTCGTAGCCGATCCGGATCCGGTCGACCACCTCGTCGGGGAATTGGTCGGTCTGGCGAGGTCGTCGATGCACGACAGCGCCAGCACCGTCAGCCGTCGCCGGGCCTCGGCCACCAGCACCACGTCCTGCTCGTCCCGGGTCACCAGCCCGAATCGCCGGATGAGGAGTGGGAGGGTCAGTCCCTGACCGACCAGGGTGGCCACGATGACGGCGAAGGCCAGGAACACCAACAGGTTCCGCTGCGGGAAAGCTCTGGGGCAGCGCCAGCGCCGCCGCCAGGCTCACCGCACCGCGCATTCCCGCCCACCCGATCACCGTCGTCTCGCGCCGGGACCGGGACGAACGCTGACCGGTACCCATGAGCCGTCGCCCACCGGGCAGGGCGGTGGCCCCGAAGATCCAGACCATGCGCACCACGATGACCACGCCGACCACGGCCAGCGCTTCGACGACCAGCGAGCCGGACTCCCGGTTGACCAAGCTGTCCAGGATCGGCCGGAGCTCCAGGCCGACCAGGAGGAACGACATCCCGGTGAGGAGGAACACGATGAGGTCCCAGATCTCCCGCTGTTGCAGCCGGGCGGCGGCGGTGAGCGAGCTCGATCCGTAGCGACCGAAGTAGAGCCCGGTGGCCACCACCGCCAGGACCCCTGACGCCCCCACCTTGTCGGCCGGGAGGTATGCCGCGAAGGGGAGGATCAACAACATGGTGTTTTCGATCACGGGTGTCTCGGTGAAGCGGAGCATCCGGGTCCCGATCCATCCCACCGCCATGCCGATGGCCACGCCCACGAACACCGCGAAGAAGAACTTCCCGAACACGTCGGCCAACGTGAACGTCGATCCCACGGCGGCGATGGCCAGTTGATAGGCGGTCAGCGCGGTGGCATCGTTCATCAGTCCCTCGCCGCCGAGGATGGTGACCAGTCGGCGGGGCAGCCCGAGCTTGCCGGCGATCTGGGTGGCGGCAATGGAGTCGGGGGGCGAAACGATGGCGCCGAGGGCGAAGGCCACAGCCCAGCTCATGTCACCGACGAGTGAGTGGATCACCACCGCCACGGTCGCCATGGTGGCCACCACCAATCCCACGGCCAGGAACAAGATCGGGCCGAAGGTGGGTTCGCAGATCCCGTGCCGAGGTGTCCAACGAGGCGTCGTAGATCAGTGGTGGCAGGAAGACCAGAAGGACGAGGTCCGGATCGAGCTGGACCCGGTGATGGACGGGGAGCAGGGCCACCGCGATTCCGGCCAGGACCAACAAGATGGGATAGGCGATCCGTAGCCGGTCGGCCACGGTGGCGATGACCACGATCCCGATGAGGAGACCGATCCCATCGGCCAGGCTGATCATCGTCGAGGCTCGTCACAGTCGTGGTGAGCGGCGGTGGCTGCCTTCACCGTGGACAAACTACTCAGCTACCGGACCGTCCTCTGTGGCAATCGAGAGGTTGACGTGCATCGAGCCGAGGATCCAGATGTCCCGCCGCACCCCGTTGGCCGACCACTCCTTGAGCACCAGGCCATGCCCGACCCGGGTGCCCGCCGGGGCCAGGACCTCGGCGATGGGTGCCGGGAGGAACCCGACCCGCAGCCCGCCTCCCATCACCGCCAGTGCGTTCCGGTCCACGGGATTTGCCGGTTCGGGTCTGATCTCGACCGGCTTCCCCGCCTCGAAGTGAGGGAGTTGGAGCACGTCGTCGTGGAAGGCAACGCCGGCCACCCGGGTGAAGAACACGCCCGGTAGGACGGGCGAGGCATCGTTCTCGACTGAGCTCGACCGTCCGTTCCCGGTCGAGATACGGCTTGAACCCGCAGCCCGAAGATCTCCCCGTCCGCCACCGACAGGGTGCACTCGTCGCTCTTGAGGTAGATGGGTAAGAGGATGTCGTCGGCGGCTCGGCGGTTGGGGACGGACATGAGCTAGTTCTCCCGCGTGAAGGCGCCGCCCCCGTGCCCGGTGCCAGGTGCCGCATGGGCTCGTGCATTCGCTCGTTCACTCGATCGTCTCCATCGGGATGTTCCGCTGGGGTCGTTCCCTACCAAATCGAACTCTAGTGACACCCACGAGGAACTCGTCACCGTTCGGGTCGGCGACGTCCATCACCGTCCGTCCGGTCCGGCGTCCCGGGACGATTCCGCCACCCCCCGAAGTTCAGCGAATCGGTGCCGTCGAGTCGATGGCCAGGTCGAGGTGCTCGCTGTAGTAGACCGAGCCCAGGGGGCTTGAGCCCTCTTTCACGTGCACGGACTCACGCTCGGCCAGGATGAGAGCGTCGCCCGAGATCCAGTAGTCGGTCGGGTCGGTGCCGGCGTCGGCGCCGGCGAACGTGAGGGTCAGTCGGGTGTGGATGGCCGGGACCTCCAGCCCTCCCGTCTTCACCTCGGAGATCCCTAGCATCTGACCCGAGAACCCACGCGCTCCCCCATTCCGTGGCAGGTCGCCTTCCACCGTTCGCCCGGGCTCGAATGAGGTGGCACGAAGTAGGCCGCGGTAGGGCAGTGGTATGTCTCGACTACGTGTGTGCCGGCGATCTCTTCATTGGACACGGCCGTGGTCATGGTGAGGCCCCCCTGATTCGTAGTGCACACGACCACCCCTTCGGAATGCTGCTCGAGGGGATCCCACATGATGGTGGCGCACCCGGCGTCGGTGACGACCATCTCGGTGGTCGACGGGTAGGAACGACTGATTCCCCCGATGCTCAGTTGCTCGCCGCCCGATGTCCGGTAGCGGTAGACGCCCGGCGGGGGAAGAAGTCCGTTGCCGGTGGCCTTGGCGTGCTGGTCCTGACGGTAGAGACGCAGGGCCTGGCGCAGGTCGACTTGGGTGCCGGGGCTCCGGAGGAGGAAGAACCACACCCCAGCCGCCACCGCTACCAGGATCGTGGTCAGGCCCAGCCCCAGAATCCAGAACCGATGGTTGCCCATCCATGTGAGTACCGGCATTCCATCCTCCATCGACGCTTGTCGAGAGTTCTGAGTCGGAACCCTACTCTCGCGCTTTTGGGCAACCGTGTGCCATCGGGGCCGGGTGGACGAGGGGCTGGCGGGTCGAGAGAGCTCCCCAACTGGCTTTCTGTTTGGCTGACCATCGGTATGCAATTCCCGAAAGTGATCGGCCGATGCTCTTGGCTGCTCGGAGCTGCTCGGAGCAGCCCGAATCTGCTCGGACCAGCCCCGGGCCGGGCGTGGAAGCCGGCGAGGACCCATCCCACCAGGGACGTGTGATCGAATGATCGGATGGACCAGTATCGGGATCGCCGGATCGAGTGCACCGATCGCGGGATCAGCGTCCGTGGGTACTACTTCCCCTGGGGCACCAAAAGAATCCACTACGCATCGATCCGGGCGCTCGACCGCTTCGCCATGACCGTCACCGGGGGAAGGGCCGGATCTGGGGATCGGGAGACTTCCAGTCATTGGGCCAACTTCGACCCGGGGCGGCCCCGGAAGAGCGTCGGTTTCTTCGTCGATGTGGGAGCGAGGATCGTCCCGTTTCTGACCCCCGACGATCCCGACGCCTTCGAGCGGATCGTGCGAGCGAGGACCGGCCTCGCCTCTTGACATGTGACCATATGGTCACCTATTGTGGCGCCGCGTGGACGATGTGTTCAGGGCCCTGGCTGACCCCACCCGACGGAGCTTGCTCGACGAGCTGTTCCGCCAGGATGGCCAGACGCTGGGAGCGCTCGAAGAGCGCTTCGCGATGTCCCGTTTCGGCGTGATGAAGCACCTGCACCTGCTGGAGGAGGCGGGCCTGGTGGTCACCAAGAGACGGGGGAGGGAGAAGCTCCACTTCCTGAATCCCGTTCCCATCCGGCTCGTCCACGACCGGTGGGTGAGTAAATACGCCGAGCCCTGGGCTGCTGCACTGAGCGGCCTCAAGAGCAGACTGGAGAGACCCATGGAAAAGGTATTCGAGATCTACATCCGCACCTCACCCGAGCGTCTCTGGGAGGCGATCGTCGATCCCGAGATCCGGAGCAAGTACAACTTCGGGGCCGCGGTCCGCTCGGACTGGAAGGTGGGGTCGCGCGATGGAGATGGGGTCCCGCAAGCGGCAGCGGGCTTCTGGGTGAGGGAGAGGTGATCGAGGTTGATCCGCCCCGCCGACTGGTCCATACCATGATCGGCCCTGTGGAGCGATGAGGTGAAGAGCGAAGGTACCGCCGCGAGTTACCTGGGAGATCGAGCCCGATCGGCGACTCCTGTCGTCTGCTCGTCACTCATGACGAACTCGGTGAGGACGCCAATCCAAGAGATCTTCGGCGGCTGGCCGATGATCCTGTCCGGGCTTGAAGACCTGGCTCGAGACGGGTGAGTTGCTCACCACACCGGGATCCCTGATGTACACCTGACTCGGACTGAGCAACGGCCACGGTTCGGGCACCGGGCCCGCCAAACCCGACGACATTGTCGTTTGGCGGACCCGGCACCGTTGCATCGGCCAAAACGGCGCTCTGATCTTGAATCGCTGTCTAGTCGTGACCGGCGGAACGCGAAGTGCGCCTTGACCGAGTCGTCGGTGGGCCGGTCGCCGTTCTCGTCCGATCTCCTCCAGTACTTCGAACGAAGACTCCAGCGCCGCCTTGATCCGCCACAGGCTGACGCCCAGCTCGCCGATCTCCTCGTGGTGCAGCAGGTACTGGGACTCCCCTACGTGCTCGAAGATCTGGATGTCCCACCGCGACAGGCCTTCCTCGGCGAAGTCCACGTCCATGATCATGACGTGGTCCTCGAAGTCGTAGCACCCATGGCGGCTCGTGCCCCAGACGTCGCAGCTCGCCGACCGTGTTGACGTCGAAGATGAAGAGACCATCGTCGGCCAGATGGGCGTGGACGGCGTCGAACATCGATCGCCAGGCGTCGAAAGTCAGCAGATGGTTCAGGCTGTCGAAGACGCAGATCACCACGTCGAACCGCTCGTCCAGCGAGAACGACGACATGTCGCCCTCGATCAGCCGCGCCCGGGGCACCTTCCGACCGGCGATGGCCAGCATCTCCGGCGAACGGTCCAGTCCGGTCAAGCGAGGGGACATCGGTCAGGCGAGCGAGGATCGAGCCGGTCCCGCAGCCCAGCTCCAACAGGGTCGTGGCGCCAGGGCGGTACCGATCGATGAACCGGCGGACACGGGCCGCCCTCGGTCCCGGATCGTCCATCACCGTGTCGTAGAAGCGGGCGAATCGCTCGTACTCTGCCACCGGTCCACCGTGCCACACATCGGCCAGGGTGGTCGCCACATACTCCTGGTCGCGGCAGAGGATCGGACGAGCTCATCCCCGCGTGGCGATGTGATGTGGAAGCCGAAGCATCCTCCCGGAGAGCCCGGTGGGCCCATCCGGTCGCCGGCTCTTCTCGTTGAGCGCGATGCTCCTGTCCGGTGACTGATGAACCCTGGCGCATGGGCAGCCGCCCTCGCCAACCGCCCCCTCCTTCCGGTGCAGGCGACCAGCCGTCCCGTGGCCGACGACTTCTGGCCGATGGGAGAGCTCCCTGGCGGCGTGGAGCTTGATGACTGGTCGACGCCGCTTTCGACCCCGGGGGGCCGCTGCACCAGACCTATGCGATGGTGATCGTCCACCGAGGGCCGGCTGGTGTTCGAACGCTACGAGGGGCCATCCCTCGGTGGGATCGACCGCCGAAACCGGTGACGGGGGAGACGCCGCTGCTTTCGTGGTCGATGGCCAAATCGATGCTGCACGCCGTCGTGGGGATGCTGGTAGCCGAGGGGCGGTTGGCGCTGGACGAGCCGGCTCCCGTAGCCCGAGTGGCAGGGCCCCGCCGATCCCCGGCGCGGCATCACGCTCCGGCACCTGTTGGAGATGCGGGACGGGCTCGACTTCGACGAGGAGTACGAGGAGCCCGACGATGCCGAGGATCCGACGTGCTCCAGATGCTGTTCGGCCGGGGCAAGTCCGACATGGCCGCCTTCGCGGCCGACCGGCCGCTGGCGGCGCCGCCCGGGTCCCGTTCAACTACTCGAGCGGCACCAGCAACGTGATCTCGGGCATCGTGGCCCGGGAGGTCGGGCCCGGTGCGCCCTATCGGCGGTTCCTGGCCGAGCGGCTCTTCGGCCCCCTCGGCATGACGTCGGCCTCGGCCACTCTTGACGAGGCCGGTACCTGGGTCGCCGCCTCCTACGTCTACGCCACCGCACGTGACTTTGCCCAGTTCGGCCTGTTGTATTTGCGCGACGGGGTGTGGGATAGCCGCCCGCTCCTACCCGAGGGTTGGGTGGACCACGGTCGGCGGCCCCGGTCCACCGATCCCGACGGCGGTGACCTCTACGGTTCGCATTGGTGGACCCAGGTCGGCCTCCCGGCAGGTGTTCTGGGCCTCGGGCCACGATGGACAGTTCATCGACGTGTGCCCTTCCCTCGACCTGGTGCTTGTGCGCTTGGGCCGGACCGGCAGCGATCGTGCCGAGGATGTCAAGCGCTGGCGGGCCGGGTCATCGACCGGCTTTCGGCCACTGCTGAGCGGCACCGGTCGTCGCATCGGCCCGGATGGGCTCCGCCCCCGACCTCGCCTACCAGCCCTGCGTCCCGGCTTCACCCTTTGAACGGTCCGACCAGATCGGAGGTGATCCATCCCCCGTAGAACTCGCCGGGCTGGGGCTCGATCTCCTCATCATCGACGAGGCACCTGTCCATGAGACGGGGATAGAAGGCCACGAAGCCGGCGATCGCTGGCGAAGGCCCGGTTCGGCGTCAGGTAGCCCCAGGCGGCATCGGAGGCGACCGAGTCCCCGATCGATGACGTCGTAGTAGTGCGCCATGCCCTTCCACTCGCAGTAGGTCGAGTGGAGGGACCGATCGAGACAGCCGTCGAGGACGTCATCCGGCGGGACGTAGTAGTTCGGGGGATGGCTGGTCTCGAGTACCCGAAAAGCGCCGGTGGTGTCGGCGATCGTGCACCCCGGCGAACTCCACTCGGATCCTCTTGCTCGTCGGTTCCAGCCGGGGAGGTCGGGGATAGTCCCAGACCGATTCCTGGCCCTCGACCGACCGGGCCTCCCGGACCTCCGGAACCACCAGCTCGGCGGCGCGGTCGACGGGGCATCCTCACCGGGCCAGCATGCCGCATCCGGGACCGCTCGGCTACACGCCCTCCCACAGACCGACCGGGGCCTCGCCTGGTCGGTAGTGACCCGGTTGGCGTTGGCCAGAGCCGATCCTCTCGATTCGCTTCTGCATGGCCGGAGTCAGGTCCCCGGCGTTGATCATCTCGATGAAGATGGCGGTGGCGTTGCCCACGTCGTAGAAGTCGCGTTGCCAGCCCCACTGGAAGTCTCCGGCATAGCGGAACCAGCTGCCGCCCAGACCGGCGATCTCGTAGTGGCTGCCGTCAGCCCGGGTGGCGTCGGCGACCTGCTTCCACAGACCGAGGATCTCCCCTTGCTGGTCGTCGATGAGCACCCGTTGGTACGGATAGGTCCAGCCCGCCCAGGCCTTCCATCTCGAGGCCCAGGGCATACTGGCGGATCTGGTCCCGACCCACGGCCATGAACTCGTCCTTGGGGCCGTTGTTCCAGCCGTAGGTGGCGTCTTCCGAGTACATCTGGGCCATGGGTGTCCAGTCGAGCTCCCTCTCGCACGACTTGTTGACGTCGAGCCATCGCTGCATCATCTCTTCCAGCTCGCGGCGCGGGTATGCCGGCATGACTACTCCTCCTCGGTGATACGAAGTGCGGACGTGGGGCAGAACCGGACGGCGGCCTCGACCTGGCTGCGGAGCGTCTCGTCGGGCCGCTCCTCGAGGATGGTCACCGTGGCGTTCTTGGCCAGCGAGAAGACGGTCGGGTGCCTCCGACTCGCACACGCCGTGGCCCTGGCAGAGGTCGAGGTCCACCGACACCCGCATCACCGCACCCCGCCCGGGACGCACGCCGGGGGCCGGGCGGCGGCCCCGGCGGTAGCGCACGACGCAGGGCTGCTTCAGCTGCACGACCATCTTCGAGTGGTCGTTGCGGTAGCTGTCCGAAGGTTGGGCCAGTTCGAACTCCCAGTCCAGAAGCAGGACGGAGAAGATGGCCTTGAGCTGCATCATGGCGAAGGCCGCCCCGACGCAGCGGTGACGGCCGGCGCCGAAGGGGATCCAGGTCCAGGGGTTGATGCGGTCCTCCTCCCGGGGCTCGAGGTAGCGTGCCGGCTGGAACGCGTCGGCCTCGGGGAAGTCCTCGACGATCCGGTTCGACACGGCCGGGCTGGCCCCGACCATCTGGCCGGCGGTGATGGCGAACCCGTCGACTTCGAGGTCCTCCTTGGCCACCCGCAACAAGCAAGATGAGCGGGGGGTGGAGTCGCAGCGCCTCTTTGATGGCCGACTCGAGCCGGGGCATCTCCCGCAGGGCCTGGTAGCTGACCTCGGCCCCGTCGGCGTACAGCTCGTCGAGCTCCTGCGTCGACGGCCTGCAGCTCGTCGCCATGTGCGCAGCAGCTCGATCAGCGTCCACGCCGCCGTGCCCGACGTGGTGTGGTGGCCGGCGAACATCATCGAGATGAACATGCCGGTGACCTGGTCGGCGCTGAAGCGGTCCGAGCCGTCCTCGTCCTTCATCGACATGAGTACGTCGAGCAGGTCCCGGTCGTCGTCGGTCGCGAAGCGGGCCCGCCGGCGCGGCGCGTCCATGATCCCCTCGACCAGTGCACGAGGCCCCGACGGGCCGCGTCGCGACGGCGGAAGCTCTCGATGGGGGCGTAGGGGTCCACGTAGGCGATGGCATCGGTCCCCTGTTCGAGGTCGTGGTAGAGCTCGGCGAACCGCTTGTCGAGCTCGTTGCGGAACCGCTTCCCGATCAGGCAGGCCGACGAGGTGTAGATGGTCAGCTCGGCGAACCAGTCGAGCAGGTCGATCTCCCCTTCGTCGTCCCAGGCCGCCACCATCGCGCTCGACCTCGTGCGGCGATGGTGGCGGCATGCCCCCGCATGAACTTGTCCCGCAGGGCCTGGTTGTGGAGCATCTCGCGGCGACGTTCGGGCGGCGCGTCGAAGACCACCCCCTCGCCGAACACCGGGGTCATGAACGGGTAGGCCTCGGCCTGGTCGAGCATCTCCTCGGGAGCCCGGAAGAAGAACTCGTTCGCGCTCCGCACCGGTCAGCAGCACGACGTCGCGGTCGGCCAGCCGGAAGACGCCGACGTCGCCGCACTCGGCACGGACCCGTTCGAGCAGTTCGATCGGGTCGACGCGCAGCTCGTCCAGGTGGCCGTTCTCCGTCCTCGCCCCCGGACACCCTGGGCGGCGTGCGCTGTCCGACTGCAATGGTCATGGGTCTCCCTCGTCCTTCGTTGTCCTCGGTCGTGCGGATCGGTGCTTCGGGCTGCAGCTCGATGACGGTGGCATGCGTGCCCCGGGGCAGCGACGACCACGGCGGCGATGGCCTCGGCGACGCCCGCCGGGCGCATGAAGTTGGAGTGGCGGGCGAGCCCCCACGCCGCCCACTCCTCGATCACCTCGGCCGTCACGTCCGGGATCCCAGTCCATGCCCATGCCGGTCACGGTGGGACCGGGCCGCACGATGGAGGCCCGGACGCCGGTGCCCTCGAGCTCCATCTGCAGGGAGCGGACGTAGCCCTCCAGCCCCCACTTCGAGGCCACGTAGGCGGCCATGACCGGCCGGGGCCGTTCGGCGACGTCGGAGGTGACGAAGACGATGTCGCCCCGCGCCCGGCTCGACCATCGGCCGGTGCCAAGGCCGCGGACCAGCCGGTGGGTGCCGCTGACGTTGACCGCGAGCACGCCGTCCGAACGCGTCGGGATCGGTGTCGAGCACCGAGCCGGCCGATGTTCGGCCGGCGTTCGACACCAGGATCTCGACCGGGCCGAGGGCGTCCACGGCCGCCGTGGCGAACTGCTCGATCGAGTCCCCGTCCGCCAGATCGAGATGGACGGCGACGGCCTCGCCACCGTCGTCGCGGATGGCCGCCGCCGTGTCCTCGCAGTCGTCCACCCGCCGGGCGCCGAGCACGACCGGGTGCCCGAGCCCGGCCAGGGCCACCGCCGTCGCCTGCCCGATGCCCGACGACGCGCCGGTGACCACGGCCGGACGTCGCTCGGGGTGGGGCTCGAAACGGGCCATCAGCGGAGCTGCACGGTCGTCGGCAGGGCGGCGAGGCCCCGCACGTTGATCGAGTGGACCCGCTCGATGCCGTCCGGGTCGATGTCGTAGCGGGCCACCCGCTTGGTCAGCTCATCGAGGCCGATGCGCGCCTCCAGGCGGGCCAGAGGTGCGCCCATGCAGAAGTGGCGGCCGCTGCCGAAGCTGACCAGCCGCGAGGTGTCGCGGTCGAGGTCGTAGCGGTCGGGGTCGGGGAAGACCGACTCGTCGCGGTTCGCCGAGCCCACCAGCAGGAGCACCCGGTCCCCCTCGGGGATCGTCGACGCCGTGCAGTTCGATGGCCGTCCGGGCGACCCGGAGCAGCATCTGGCTCGAGGTGTCGTAGCGCAGGGTCTCCTCCACCCAGTCGGGGACCCGGGAGGGGTCGGCGAAGGGCTTCGCCCGCTCGTCGGGATTGCGCCATCCCCAGTACCAGGCGTTGCCCAGCAGCTTGGTGGTCGTCTCGTTGCCGGCCACCACCATGAGGAAGAGGAAGGCGATGACCTCGTCGTCGGTGAGCCTGTCGCCGTCGATCTCGGCCATCGAGCAGCGCCGAGGTGAGGTCGTCCTTCGGCTGCCGGCGGCGTTGGTCGACCATGTCCTGGTAGTAGCCGACCAGGGTGAAGGCGGCCTCCATGCCGGCCGGCGGCACGTCGAACAGCCCGTCCTCCCGGTGCACCACCAGGTCGGCCAGCCGGCGGATCTCGGCCCGGTCGACCTCGGGCACGCCGACCAGCTCCGAGATGACGTCCATGGGCAGCTTGCCGGCGAAGTCGGCGATGAAGTCGAAGGAGCCGCGCTCGAGCGCCGGCTCGAGGTGCTCGAGGGCGATGGCGCGGATCCGGTCCTCCATCTCGGCGACCTTGGACGGCGTGAAGCCCTTGCCCACCAGCGACCGCATGCGGGTGTGCCGGGGAGGGTCGAGGGCGAGGAACGACATGAACCGGTGGGCGTCCGGGCCGAAGGCGCTGGGCTCGAGGGACACCCCGTAGGCGTTCGAGAATCCGTCGAGATTGCGGAAGGCGGCCAGCACGTCCTCGTGCCGCGACAGCGCCCAGAAGTCGAACTCGTCGTTGCGGTACACGGGCGCTTCGCTCCGGAGCCGGGCGTAGATCGGGTAGGGGTCCTCGTGGATCTCGTAGTCGTAGGGGCTGTAGGTGACGCGACTCCGATCATCGCGGTCGCGGCCCGGTTCGGCGTCCGCCGCCGGTCGGCGACCCCGGCCACCAGGAGGTCGGCGGCGCCGGCCACGAACTCGGGGATGTCCATCGAGGACATGTGGCCCATGCCCGGCGGTCAGCAGCGCCCCCGAGAAGGTGGTCTCCAGCACGCCGCACCACCCGTCGGGTCGGCGCCCGGCCCCAGCGCCGCTGCCAGCCGGCGGTGGATCTGCGCGCCGATCCGGTCGCGCAGGTGCTTCACGTCGGGACTGGTGCTGAGCAGCGCCACCGTGCACGCATCGACGAGGCCCGGGCTCTCGGTGGTGAAGAGCACCATGGCCCGCACCGCGTCGACCAGCCGCTCGTGCATCGGACGGTTCGGCGACCCGTCGACCGGTGGGCAGCGCCTGCATCCGCCGCCAGAGCACCTCGGCCAGCAGGTGGTCCTTCGAGCCGAAGTAGGTGTAGGCGGTGGCCGGGGCCACGCCGGCCCGCCGGGCCACGACGCGGACGGTGAGCCCGTCGTAGCCCCCTCGTTGGCCTCCTCCTCGGCGGCCTCCACCAGCTGCGTGACCACTTCGGCCTGGCGAGCGGTGAGCCGGCGCCGGGTCGCCTCGAGCATGCGGGGAGTCGTCGAGCGGGGACGCGCCGTCTCGGTCATCATCGCCCCGTACCGGCACGCCGCCCGCCATCGGCACCGACGCCCGGCGCCGGCACCGCCGACCGGCCCGGCGCCGCCGCCAGACCCGTCGCCCCGCGTTGCCGTCGCTCATAGTCTGGACTATAGTCTGGACACGTGTCCAACACAATGGGTCGGGGCGACGGGGCCGGCACCGCAGCCGTCGCCGGATGGTCGTCGCGCGAGGCACCGCGGGTGGCATCATCACCCGACGGACATGGAGCGATCGACTGGGGGAGGGACGAGTGCCGAACGACGATCCGACGGGTGATGACGGGCCGACACCCGTCGTCGGCGTGATCGGGCTCGGGGCCATCGGCGACGGTGTCGCCTCCAGCCTGGTCCGCGAGGGCTTCCCGTCGTGGTGTGCGACGTGCGGGCCGAGGCCACCGAGCAGTACCGCGACCGCGCCACGGTGGCGACCTCCCCGGCCGACCTGGCCGGCGGTCCGACGTGGTGGTGGTGGCCGTGGTCAACGACGAGCAGGTCCATGCCGTGCTGTCCGGGCCCGACGGGGGCCTGGCCGCCGCCGGCGCCGGCACCACGTTCATCATCGTGAGCACCATCTCCGTCGCCGTGCGTCGAGGCCATCGGCGCCGAGGCCGCCGCCCTCGGCGTCCCGGTGCTCGACTGCGGCGTGAGCGGCGGGCCCGCCGCCGCCGCCACCGGCGAACTGGTGTGCATGGTCGGAGGCGATCCGGCGACCATCGACCGGGTCCGGCCCGTGTTCGACGCCGTCAGCTCGCTGACGGTGGCCATGGGCCGTTCGGCGCGGGCTGGCCGCCAAGCTGGCCCGCAACCTCGTCACCTACGGTTCGTGGCTGGCCGCCTACGAGGGCCAGCAGCTGGCGGAGGCGGCCGGCATCGAGCTGGCCAAGCTGGCCGAGGTGGTCAAGGCCAGCGACGCCCTCATCGGGGGTGCCTCGACGCTCATGTTCCGGCCCACGGTGGCGCCCTTCACCGACCGATGACGACAAGGGCCTGGTCGGCGCCATGCGGGCCGGCGCCGACGCTGGCCCACAAGGACCTGGCCGCCGCCCTCGCAGCTGGCCGACGCGCTCGACGTCGACCTCCCGCTGGCGGAGATGACCGAGCGACGCGCTGCGACGAGATCTTCGGCATGGGGGTCGCCCTCGTGACCGGCGCGAGCCGTGGCAGGCGGCCGGCGAGGAGCGCCTGCTCATCGACGGGCGAGCTCGCGGCCGTCGCGGTCGGGCCGGACCTTCGAGACGGTCAACCCGGCCACCGAGAGGTCCTCGGCGTCGTGGCCGACGCCGGGCCGGAAGACCTGGACGATGCCATCGCGGCGGCCCGGCGGGCCTTCGACCAGACGACGTGGTCCACCGACGTCGAGCTCCGGGTCCGCGGTCTGCGCCAGCTGCAGGCGGCGTTCGCTCGCCCATGCCGACGAGATCCGGGCCATGACCGTAGCGGAGACCGGCACTCCGCTCTCGCTCACCTACTCGGCCCAGCTCGACAGCCCGGTGGAGTCACTCGGTTGGGTGGCGGACCTGGCCGAGGCGTACGCGTGGGAGACCGACCTCGGGCGACGCCTCGCCGCTCGGCATCCCGTCCCACCGCTGGGTGCGCCGGGAGGCCACCGGCGTGGTCGGGGCCATCACGCCGTGGAACGTGCCCCACCAGATCAACCTGGCCAAGCTCGGACCGGCCCTGGCCGCCGGCAACACCGTGGTGCTCAAGCCGGCACCGGACACGCCCTGGTGCGCCACCGTGCTCGGCCGGCTGATCGCCGAGGAGACCGACATCCCGCCCGGCGTGGTGAACATCGTGCCTTCGTCGGACCATGCCATCGGCGCCCGGCTCTCCGACCGATCCCCGAGTCGACCAGGTGAGCTTCACCGGCTCGACCGCCACCGGCAGAAGGTCATGGCGCGCGGCCGCCGACTCGTTGAAGAAGGTCTTCCTCGAGCTCGGCGGCAAGTCGGCCTTCGTGATCCTCGACGACGCCGACCTGCGCGGCGCCTGCGCCACCGCCGCCTTCACCGTGTGCACCCACGCCGGGCAGGGTTGCGCCATCACCACCCGGCTGCTGGTGCCCCGCAGCCAGTTCGACGAGGCCGTCGAGTCGACGGCCAAGGTGCTGGGCAAGCTCCCGGCCGGGGACCCCACCGACCCCGGCACCATCTGCGGGCCGCTGATCAGCGACCGCCAGCGCGACCGGGTCGAGGGCTACATCGCGCCTGGCCGCCGAGGAGCACGGCACCGTCGTCGCCGGCGGTGGCCGCCCGGACGGACTGGACCGGGGATACTTCGTGGAGCCGACGCTGATCGTGGGCGTCGACAACCGCTCGCGGGTCGGCCCAGGAGGAGATCTTCGGCCCGGTCCTGGTGGTCATCCCCCACGACGGCGACGACGACGCCGTCGCCCTGGCCAACGATTCCGCCTACGGGCTGTCGGGCTCGGTGTGGTCGGGGGACCGGCGACCGGGCCGTCGAGGTGTCCGAGCGGATCCGCACCGGCACCATCGGCGATCAACGGCGGTCTGTGGTTCAGCCCCGACGTGCCCTTCGGCGGGTACAAGCAGTCCGGCGTCGGACGGGAGTCGGGTGTGGCCGGGTTCGAGGAGTACCTCGAGACCAAGTCGATGGCCGAGCCGGCGTGAGCCGGACCGGCCCGAGGAGAGGATCGACCAGGTGTGACCGACGCCGAGGGGTGCACGGCGACCGCGGATCCTCGCCGGGCCAAGGGCATGGCCAAGATGCAGGAGGTCTACGGCTTCTCCGTCGACCCGGCCGATCTCCCCGGACCCTATGTCGCCTTCACCGTCGACCACCTCTTCGGCGAGGTATGGACCCGGCCGGAGCTCGGCATCCGGGACCGCCGGCTGATGACCATCGGCGTGCTGGCCGCTCAGGGTCAGGCCCCGCTGATCGAGATCCAGTTCCAATCGGCCCTCGACCGGGGCGAGCTCACCGAGGACCAGGTGCGCGAGACGGTGGCCCATCTCACCCACTACATCGGCTGGCCGCTGTCGACCGGCGTCAACGAGGTGGCCGAGCGGGTCATCGCCCGCGCGGCACAGGCGCCGAGTCGTGAGCGAGTCCGGCTCATGAGCGACGTCACGCCGATGGTCCGCTTCGACTTCACCGGCAAGGTGGCCATCGTCACCGGCTCGGGTGGGGCATCGGTCAGGCCTACGCCGAGGCGCTGGCCGCAGCCGGGGCCGCGGTGATGGTGGCCGACATCGACGAGGAGAAGCGCCGCGGCCGTGGCCGCGGGCATCGTCGGGCGCGGCGGCATCGCCGAGTCGATCCGGTGTCGACGTGGCCGACCCCGCCTCGGCCGCGGCCATGGCGGCGAGCGGACGGTCGAGCGCTTCGGGGGATCGACTACCTGGTCAACAACGCCGCCATCTTCGGCGGGATGCAGCTCGACCTGCTGTTGACCGTCGACTGGGAGTACCTCAACCGGTTCCTGTCGGTGAACATGCTCGGCGCCCTCAACTGCGTCCGGGCCTGCTACCCGGCGATGAAGGAGCGCGGTGGCGGCGCCATCGTCAACCAGTCGTCCACGGCGGCCTACCTGTACGCCGGCTTCTACGGGCTGGCCAAGGCGGGGGTGAACTCGATCACCCAGCAACTGGCCCACGAGCTCGGCGGCCAGAACATCCGCACCAACGCCATCGCCCCGGGTCCGATCGACACCGAGGCGTCGCGCACGGTGGTCCCCGACGCCTTCATGAAGCCGATCCTGGCTTCGCTGGCCCTCAAGCGGCAGGGCCAGCCCTCCGACCTGGTCGGGCATGTGCCTGTTCCTCCTGTCCGACGAGGCCGTCGTGGATCACCGGGCACGTCTTCAACGTCGACGGCGGCCAAGTGGTCCGACCGTGATCCGTTGAGCGAGCACCGCATCGACGTCGAGGACGCCGGCGGGGTCCGGCTGATCGCCTTCGACCGACCCGGAGGTTCGCAACGCCTTCGACGCGCGCCATGTACGCGGCGGTCACCGCGGCCCTGGCCGGTGCTCTGGACGACGACGACATCCGGGCGGTGGTGCTGACCGGACGGGGCGGCCGCTTTCACCTCCGGTCAGGACCTCCGGGAGATGGCGGCCATCGCCACCGGCGATGCCGGACCTGACGCCGGCTCAGGGTTCCGGGATCTGCTCGACATCGCTGGTCTCCTTCGACAAGCCGCTGCTGGCAGCAGTCCACGGCGTGGGCATGGGCCTCGGGCTCACCCTGCTCGGCCACGTGGACCTGGTGCTGGTCGAGGAGGGCACTCGACTGCGGGCACCGTTCGCCGAGCTGGGCGTGCCGCCGGAGGCTGCCAGCCAGCCTGCTGCTCCCCGAGCGGATGGGATGGCAGCGAGCCGCCGTCGCCCTTCTGGCCTCGGAGTGGATCGATGCCGACCAGGCGGTGGCGTCGGGGCTGGCCCTCCGGGTCTGCAGAACCGGGAACGGTGGTGGCCGAGACCATGGCAGCTGGCGCGGCGCATCGCCTCGTTCCCCCCCACGCCACCCGGCGGATCAAACGGTTGATGATGGCAGGCCCGGGGCCACGGCATCGTCGCTGCCCGTGCTCGCGAGGAGGCGGCCTTCGCATCGCTGTTCGCCGACCCGCTCACCAACCCGGGATCACAGCTGACCGCCGGCCTGGAGCGCTGAGCGGCGGTGCGCCTCGGGATCACCGCATTCCTGACCGACCGGGCCATGGCGCCGGCCGACCTGGCCCGGGCCGCCGAGGAACGCGGCTTTCACTCCTTCTACCTTCCCGAGCACACCCATCTGCCGGTGCGGGCCGACACGCCTCCGGCGCTGGTCGAAGGGGTCCATCTCGACGACTACCGGCGCAGTCTCGACCCATTCGTGGCGCTGTCCACGGCGGCATCGGTGACCGAGCGGATCCTGCTCGGGCACCGGGGTGGTGCTCGTCGCCCAGCACGACCCCATCGTGCTGGCCAAGCAGATCGCCACCCTCGACCATCTGAGCGGTGGACGGGTCGTGCTCGGCATGGGATTCGGGTGGAACCGCGAGGAGGCGGCCGACCACGGAGTCGCCTTCGGCGCGCGGCGCCAGGTGGCCAGGGAGCACGTGCTGTGCATGCAGGCCCTGTGGTCGCAGGAGCAGGCCGAGTACCACGGCGACCATGTCGACCTCGACCCCTGCTGGAGCTGGCCCAAGCCGGTCCAGCAGCCGCGGGTGACCACCCTGGTCGGCAGGTGGCGCCCACCCCTCGGTGTTCGCAGCCATCGCCGAGTACGCCGACGGCTGGCTCCCCGTCGGCGGCGCCGGGCTGGCCGACGCCCTCCCCGTCCTCCGACGGGCCGTCGAGGAGGCCGGACGTGACCCGGGCCAGATCCGGGTGGTCCCTTTCGGCACCGTTCCCGACGACGGAGAAGCTCGACCACTACCAGAGCCTCGGCATCGACGAGGTCGTGCTCCGGGTCCCGTCGGGAAGAGCCGACGAGATGCTGGCGGTCCTCGACCGACACGCCGACCTACCTCGAGCGATTCGGAGGCGACGATGGCTGACGCGGGCCGAGCCGGTGGCGCCGGCGGGCAAACCGTGGAGCGGTGGAGGCCGCGAGGAGCTGGCCAGGCGCGGTCCGCCGCCTGATCGCCCTCACCGTCACCGCCACCGCCCCACCCGAGGTCCTGGCCGATGCCGCCCGCCGGGCCGAGGCCCTGGCCGACGAACTCGAACAGCACGTGCCCGCCGCCCGGGGAGGGGCCCACCGCCCGGTTCGCCGACCACTCGGTGACGGCCGACGAGGTGGACACCCTGGCCTCGGCCATGCCCTTCGACGTGATCATCGGCTCCTGCAATCCGCTGGCGCTCCCACTCGTCATCGAGTTCGAGCCGCCCAAGGCGATCGGTCGGGCCGCCTTCACCGCTCCCTACGAGGGGGCGCCGGGATGCGTGCACGGAGCGGCCCTGGCCGGGGCATTCGACATCATGTTGACGGCGGCCAACGTCATCGCCGACGGTGCCGGGCCCACCGTCAAGCTCTCGCATCCGCTATCTGAAGCCCACGCTGATCGGCCGAGCCCGCCTTGTTCGAGGCCTGGGTCACCTCGCTCGACGGTCGCAGGACCCACAGCCGGGGCCGCCTCGTCCAGGACGGGCGTGGTCACGGTCGAAGCGGTCGGTGAGTTCGTCAACATGGAGCGGTCCCGGATCTCTGCCATGCACCGTCGTCCCGGTGCACGGACGACCACGGATCAGGAGCCGGAAGTGAAGTTCACTAGGTCGTGTCCGGCGCCCGGAATCCGAGATCGCATTCTCTAGAGTCGTACCGGCATGAGCCGCGTGGGGCGGTCCTTGACCGATCACGCCGGACTCAATGGACAAGGGGGAGCAACACCATGCATGAAACCGATCAGCGAACGGCGGAGCCGACACTGGAGACTGCCGGCTGGCCGGGGTCATGGCCGTCACGATGGTGGCCGGCGTTCGCTGACGGCGTGCTCGTCGACCACGTCGACGGTCAACGCTCGTCGGTCGCACTCGGAAGATCCCGCCGTCCGCATTCAGCGACACGACCGGCCTGACGTCGGACTCGGTGCGCATCGGGAACGTCTCGACCCTGGAGGGCGGGCTGTTCAAGGGAGCAGCAGTGGGCACCGAGGCATACGCCGACTACGTCAACGCCCCGGGGGGGTCAACGGCCGCAAGATCTACGTCGACAGCGGCGACGACCAGTACGCGGGTGCGCCCAACAAGCAGCTCACCCAGGCCGACGTCCAAAAGGACTTCGCCATGGTCGGCGGGTTCTCCCTCTAGGACAGTTTCGGGGCCACGGTGCTGGCCGCCAACCCTCAGGTACCGAACGTAACCGTGTCGTTGAGCCCGGTCGCCAACGACCTGCCCAACACCTTCAGCCCGTCCCCGGCGGTCGGCGGGTGGCAGCTCGGTCCGCTCGTCTACTTCAAGAACAAATTCCCCCGGACATCACCCACACCGGGGCGCTGATCGCCGACCAGCCGTCGGCCGACCGACAAGTGGACGGCAGAAAAGGCGGCCATGGATTCCCATGGGCTACAAGGTCGTCTACGACCCGACCTTCGACATCACCCAGACCGACTTCAACCAGAACGTCATCGCCATGAAGAACGACGGTGTCAAGATCCTCTTCCTCGAGCAGATGCCCGAGAACTACGCGGCCAGTGTGGTCAAGGCCCTCAACCAGCAGGACTTCCATCCCGGTGCTGGTGCTCGGCGCCTCGACCTACAGCGAGAGCTGGTGCCCGACTCCGGAGGGGCCAGCGGCCATCGACGGTGCCTACATGGAGCAGAACACCTCCCTCTACCTCGGTGAGGACGCCTTCACCATTCCCGCGGTGGCCACCTTCCTGACCTGGGTCCAAAAGGCCTCGCCCGGATTCAAGCGCCGACCTCTACACCCTCTACGGATGGCTGTCGGGCGAGCTGTTCACCCAGGCGCTCCAGGCGGCGGGCAAGGACCCCACCCGGGGCTCCGTGCTCCAGCAGCTGACGGACGATCACGTCGTTCAACGGGGACGGCCTCATCACCACGTCCAACCCGGCCGAGAAGATCCCCGGCAGCTGCTACATCATCGCCAAGATCGTCGACGGCCACTACCAGCGCTCGACGATCCGCCGGTCACCGGCCCCACCCAGGGCTTCCGGTGCGACGAGCCGTACTACTTCTACCCGCCGAAGTGACGCTCCGGATCTACCGCCGGTGACCGTCCGGGCCGACGGCCCGGTGCGTCAGGCGTCGGCGGAGGCCGAGGCGGCCCGCCTCATCAGGCGGGACTTGCGGTTGGCCGCCTGGTTCTTGTGGATGACGCCCTTGGCCGCCGCCTTGTCGATCCGCTTGATGGCCAACCGCAGCGCCTCCTCGGAGTCCTCCGCCCCGTCCTCGATGGCGCTCGATGGCCCGCTTGGTGCGGGTCCTCAGCTCGGACCGCACCGCCTTGTTGCGGGCCTGCCGCTTGACGGTCTGCCGGTTGCGCTTGATCTGGCTCTTGATGTTTGCCACTGGGTTCCTCGTCGTCCTGGTCGGTCGCGGTCCAGGCCGGTCGGTGCCGCAGTGCGACCTCCGCACCGGGGTGCTCGGGCGCCTCCGGCAGCTCCGTCGCTGAGATCGGACCCGGAGGACCCGTCGAGGATCCCGACTCCGGAGACCACACAGGGTAGCAGCCCGGTCCGCCGGCTCCCACCGCCGGGGGTCCGGTCCCCGGGCCGACCCGCGCCGCCGACTTCCCCGGCACCGGCGACCGGCCGGACGGAGTTCGGGCGGCTTGGGTACGCTGGCCGTTCCGTGCTCTCCGTCGACCGCATCCGCAATTTCTCCATCATCAGCCACGTCGATCACGGCAAGTCGACCCTGTCGGACCGCATCCTCGAGCTGACCGGGGCGGTCGACCCCCGCCTGATGCGCGAGCAGTACCTCGACTCCATGGACATCGAGCGGGAGCGGGGGATCACCATCAAGGCCCAGAACGTCCGGGTGCCGTGGAAGGACCACACCCTCCACCTGATCGACACCCCGGGCCACGTCGACTTCGGCTACGAGGTGAGCCGTTCGCTGGCCGCCTGCGAGGGGGCGGTGCTCCTGGTCGACGCCTCCCAGGGCATTCAGGCCCAGACCCTGGCCAACTGCTACCAGGCCATCGAGCACGACCTCGAGATCGTGGCCGTCCTCAACAAGATCGATCTGCCCGCCGCCGACCCGGCCCGGTGCGCGGCCGAGATCGAACAGGTCCTCGGAATGGAGGAGTCCGGCGATCCTGCACATCTCGGCCAAGACCGGCGAGGGCGTGCCCGAGCTGCTCGACGCCATCGTCGAGCGGATCCCGCCTCCGACCGGCGACCCGGACGCACCCCTGCAGGCCCTCATCTTCGATTCGGCCTACGACCAGTACCGGGGGGTGGTCAGCTCGATCCGGGTCATGCAGGGCACCCTGCTCGGGACGGCCAAGCTCCGGTTCATGCAGGCGGCCAGCAACCACGAGATCGAGGAGATCGGCATCCGTACACCGGCCACCGTGCCGGTGGACGAGCTCGGACCGGGCGAGGTCGGCTACCTGATCGCCGGCATCAAGGACGTCGGCGGCGCCCGTTCGGGCGAGACGGTGACCACCGCCAGCCACCCGGCGGCCACCGCGCTGGCCGGCTATCGCGACCCCAAGCCGATGGTGTTCTGCGGGCTGTTCCCCATCGACGGTGACGAGCTTCCCGATCTGCGGGACGCACTGGAGAAGCTCCGGCTCAACGACGCCAGCTTCACCTACGAGCCCGAGTCGTCCCGGGCCCTCGGGTTCGGGTTCCGGTGCGGCTTCCTCGGCCTCCTGCACATGGAGATCGTCCGTGAGCGGCTCGAGCGGGAGTTCGACCTCTCCCTCATCGCCACCGCCCCGTCGGTGGCCTACCGGGCCTACCTCAACGACGGCACCATGGTCGACGTGGACAATCCGAGCGAGCTGCCCGAGCCCACTCACCTCGACCACGTCGACGAGCCGATGCTGCGGGCCACCATCCTCACCCCGGCCGAGTACACCGGCACGGTGATGGACCTGTGCCAGGGCCGCCGGGCCGAGATGGTCAAGATGGAGTATCTCTCGCCGGAGCGGGTCGAGTTCGTCTACGCCATCCCCCTGGCGGAAGTGGTGGTCAACTTCTTCGACCAGTTGAAGAGCCGGACCAAGGGCTACGCCAGCCTCGACTACGAGCCCGAGGGGTACGCCACCTCCGACCTGGTCAAGGTGGACCTGCTGATCAACCACACCCCGGTGGACGCCTTCTCGACCATCGTCCACCGGTCGCAGGCCGACTTCTACGGCCGGAGGATGACCGAGAAGCTGCGCGAGCTGATCCCCCGCCAGATGTTCGACGTGCCCATCCAGGCCGCCATCGGCGGCCGGGTCCTGGCCCGCGAGACGGTCAAGGCCCGGCGCAAGGACGTGTTGGCCAAGTGCTACGGCGGCGACATCACCCGGAAGCGGAAGCTCCTCGAGAAGCAGAAGGAGGGCAAGAAGAAGATGAAGAGCATCGGTCGGGTCGAGGTCCCCCAAGAGGCCTTCGTCTCGGCGCTCCGCCTCGACGACTGAGCCGTCGGGTGTGCGCACCCGTCGGCGCCACGAGCCGCCGGTGCACCGCCGGCCTGACCGGGCCGGACGGGCCGTCGGCGTCACCCGGGGGACAGCGCGCGACCGTCTGAGACCGGCCCGGGAGGTACCGTGGCCTGTGGACGGCGAAGGCACCATCGGGATGCGCCGCCCGAACCGGACGGCGCGCCGGTAGCGGCCAACGCCAGCCTTCGCCAGCTGTTCCGCAACATCGCCTACCAGTACGCCAGCTTCCTGCGTCGGGCTGGTCGCCAGCCTGGTCCTCACCCGGGTGCTCCTCCGCCACCTCGGTGCCGGCGCCTACGGGCTGTGGGTCGTGCTGCTGGCCATCGTCGGCTACCTCGGACTGCTCGACGTCGGCGTGGGAACGGCCGCGGTCCAGCGGATCGCCCAGCTGACGGCCGAAGGACGACCCCGAGGGCGTGGCCGACGTCATCCGCACCTCGTTCGCCTTCTTCGCGGTGTCGGGGATTGTCTCGGTGCTGGCATGACCGTGGGGCTGGCGCCCGTTCCTGGCCTCGTTCCTCAACCTGGGCACCATCAGCCCGACCGTGGCCGGCACCACCCTGATCATCCTCGGGCGTGATGACGCTGGTCACGTTCCTGGCCACCGGTCCCGAACGCCGTGCTGTTCGGGGCCGGACGGGGCGACCGGCTGGCCCAGATCGGGCTTGTCACCCTGATCCTCGACCGAGGTCGGGCAGATCGTCGCCGTGCTCGCCGGGGCCGGCCTGATCGCTCTGGCCATCCTCCAGACCGCCGGTATCGCCGTCGGGCTGGTCATCAGCACCGATGGCGGTCCGCGCGGATCACCGGCTCCTCCGTCCGCCACGGCCGCTTCAGGCGGCCACCTGCTCGGCGAACTGATCCGCTTCGGCGGGATCCAGGCCGTCGATCGCCCTCAGCGAGCGTGGTCGCCTACCAGCTCGACGCACTCGTCATCGGCATCATCCTCCCCGTCGCCCAGGTGGCTCCCTACAACGTCGCCCTCAACACCTCCAACCTGACCCGGAACCTGAGCACCCTGGGCACCAATCTGCTCCTGCCCACCTACACCCACTTCGAGACGGTGGGCGACCGGCACCGCCAGGCCGGCTACTTCTTCCGGGCCGTGATGGTGAGCCTGGTGATCTCGGTGCCCGATCGTCATCGCCCTGGCCGCCTTCGGCGAGCCGGTCCTCAAGCTCTGGCTGGGCACGGTGCCACCGAAGACGTACGAGATCGTCATCGCCCTCGGGATCGTGACCGCCCTCCAGCTCCCCGGGCACCAGTGCTTCCTCTTCCTCACCGGGGTCGGTCGCAACCGGCCAGCTGGCCAGGATGTCCACCATCGGGGCGGTGGTGAACCTGGCCGGCAGCATCGCCGCCACCTACTGGCTGGGCCCGGTGGGGCCGGCCATCGGCTCCCTGCCCGTCGTCCTGGTCCTCGACTTCATCGTCCTCCCGATCGTCGGTCTGCCGGTACCTCGGCGTATCCGTCCGGCGCTACGTCCGGTCCGCCCTGGTCCCCGGTGGTTCCGGTGGCGGCGGTGGCGGGTGTGGTGGCACTGGCCCTGATCCATCTCCATCCCGACCCACTCGGGCGTGGCGGCGATCGTGGGCGCCATCATCGTCGTCTCCGCCTCGTGGGCCGCCTTCGCCCTCGTCATCGCCCGAACCGAGCCCGACTTCCGGGCCTCGGTGTGGCGGCGCATCCGCTCCCGTGCCCGCTGAGGTCGCTCCTCGGCCAAGGCCTCAGGCAAGGGCAAGGCCTCAGGCAAGGGCAGGCCTCGGCAAGAGGAGGCGCGACGGGTCCCGGTCCTGGCCGAAGGTGGTGACGATGTGGTCGATGATGACGGCGACCATGGCCAGCCGTTGCTCCATCTCCCACGAGGCGTGATCGAGCTCTTCCAACTCGACCAGCCGGAAATTCGGCTCCTGCTGCAACGCCTGGAGCCGTTGCTCGTGCCCGAGGGCGATGGGCACCAGGTCCACGGACCCGGCGATGAGCAGCGTGTCGACGCCGGTTCCGACCGCCCGTTCCAAGCTGGCCATTCCCGTGTTCTCGAACATGTACCGGTTGACCATCCGCCACACCGGCTCCGGTACGCCGGGACGGCGCACGCTCAGTGCGGCCGGCCAGCTCCCGATCTCCACCGCCTTGATCCAGCGTCCGATCTCGGCGGAGCGGCGCCGGCGGGCCACCGATCGCAGCACCGGATTGACCAGGTCCACGAACCACCGCTTGGGGACCTGGCGGGCCGGCCGCACCGCCGTCCCGGCCGGTTCTGGTGGATCGAAGGTGAAGAGGGGTTGATGATGCACATGCCTCGCAGTGTCTGGCGCAGCGACTCCTCGACCACCACATAGGCCCCCGAGCAGAACCCGACCAGCACCACGTCGGAGGGATCCCCGGGGGAGATCTCGTCGATGGCCACCGAGACGTCGTCGACCGCCTCGGGGGCCCGCGCCACATGGGCCTGCTGTCCGGGCCGGGCTTCGCTGTCCCCGTTTCCGCTCAGATCGAACCGGAGCACTCGAAAGCCGGACGCAGCCAGTTGGCGGGCCACGTCGATCCAGACCCGGGCCTGTCCGATGTGGTGGGTCCCACCTTCGTTGACCAGCACGATGGTGGGACGCCCGGTTACGTCGGGGCCCTCGGTCACGATGCCGAAGAGCCCGATCTCCCCCAGTCGGAGCGTCGACTCGACGATCCGTTGCCCGGCGGACGTCCTGGCCACCGCGGCACTCGGTCGGTGCGGGGCCACCACCGGCACCGGTTCGCCGGGGAACGCAGCTGACAGCCAGGTGGCCAGCCGTTCCAGCGTCTCGTAGGGAGTGTCCTGGCGCTGGGAGTCCATCAGCGCGGCCTGGCCGGTCGCCTCCTGCCATTCCACGTCCTGTCCCTCCAGGCGACGTTCGAGGGCGCGGGGCCTCGAGACGTCGGGGGGCACCAATACCAGTGTCCGGCGGGCCAGCACGCCGTCGCGTCCGAGATCGAAGTCGCCGAAGGCCTTGACCGTCTCGGGCTCGAACCGGAGCCCGGGCGCCTCCACCGCATCGTCCTGGCGCTCCCTGTCCCCGCTGAGGGTACGGAGAAAGCGCTGTTCCCGCAGGAACGCCTTTCCGGAGATGCACGGGTCCCACAGGGCCAGGACGTCGACGCCGCCGCGCCTGGCCGCCTCGTGGGCCGCGAACAGTCCACCCATGCGGATACCGACCAGGCCCACCGACCCGACGCCCAACTCGACCAGGAGGTCGGTGGCGGTCGTGACGCTGGACAGCCACGCCTCGAGGCGGTCGGGCCCGGTCTCGGCGCCGTAGGAGTCGCCGGTCCCCTCATAGTCGAAGCGCAACACGGCCAGGCCCAGCTCGGCCAATCTGTTGGCCAGCTGGCGGAAGCTGAAATAGACACAGGTGGCCTCGATGCCGAGTGGTTGGCACAGGACGACCCCCCCGCGCACGAGACCGTCGCCCGGGAGGTGGAGCCAACCGAACAGCGGTCGGTCGTCCGGGCCGAACCAGAATGGGGTCGCGTCGGGGCGGGACGGGTCGAGCTGGTGTGTCACTGCCCCTCCTCGCATGCTGTTGGCTGGGTGTCCATTTCCACCCGATCGCCGTTCGATTGGGTCCTGTCCGGTCTGCCGTGCACTCCCGCCGGCGAAGTGGGGCCTGCCGCCGTCCGAAACGTACAACCAGCGTAGTCGTGGTATGGAGAACGCGCCCACGGCGGCCACGTTCGATCGGTGTGGCCGCCGACGACCTGGCACCCCGGGGGCCGACGACGGGGCGCCCTCGGGTCGGCCACCGGACCCGCCGAGGGCGAGGCAAAGATTCCCTACCGGACCGGTAGTGTTCCCCGGGTGGGCACCGCGTCAGCCGTTCCCGGCAGACTAGCGACGGCGAATCCGACCAGGTCGCAGGCGGCCCGGACTACCGCTCGGGCCGCTCGTCGAGGCCGGAGCGCCACCGTCGAAATCGTGATCGGAGCCATCTTCATCCTGGTCACGGTGGCCGTCGGCTCCCGCTGGGCCGACCGCTCGGCACCGAACGGGGTGGACCGGTGGTTCTTCGACCGGATCGGGGACACCAACAGCCGGGTCGTGACCTGGGTCACCTATCTCCGCTATCCCGTCGTCATCATCGTCGGGGCGTTCATCGTGGCGGTGCTCACCCTCCGGCGGGATCGAATCCGGGCGCTCGCCTGCGTGATCGGTCCCATTTTGGCGCTGGCCACGAGTGAGCTGCTGGTCAAACCGGCGGTGGGCCGGACCTTCGACGGCCTGTTCAGCTACCCGTCGGGATCGACGGTCGGCGCCGCCGCGTTGGCGGCCGCGGCCGTGATCGCCGTCCCGGCCCGGTGGCGCGCTGTCACCGCCGTGGTGGCGTCGGCCTACGCGCTGTGGATGACGGTGGCGGTGATCGCGCTGCGCTGGCACTACCCGACCGACGCCCTTGCCGGCCTGGCCTACGGGGTGGGGACGGTGCTGGTGGTCGACGGTGCCCTGTGGTGGCTGGCCCGCCCCCTCGGGAACTGGGCGACGCTACGCCGGTTGCCAACCTCCGGGCCGCCATCGGACCCGGCCGCGCCGGGACGGACGACGACCTGAGGTCCTCGTTGGTGGCGAGGTCCTACTCGGCGGGAGGCGGGCCGTCGGCGTGACCGTCGGGCGAGGGCTGGCGGATGATGGCCACGGTGTCGGCCGGGTTGTCGGGGTCGAAGTGGAGCTCGATCGGGTTGTCCGGGTCCTCGGGCTGGCCCGACGCCTCGATCATGAAGGCCGGCTCCTTGACGGCGGGCTGGAGGGCCTCGCGCAGTCCGATGCTGATCCCGGTCATGATGGCTCCGGTCGCCGAGCGTTTCATCCACCGGTTGAAGCGGAGCGGATCCTTGCCCTCGGTCGGATCGACCTCGGCGGTCGGAGGGCCGGGCCCGTCGACGGCGGGTTGCCCGGCCTCGGTTGCCTCGGTGCTGTGGTTGCCGTCGGTGCTGTGGGCACTGTCGGCACCGGGTTGCCCGGCCCCGGTTGCGTCGGTCACGGGCTCGCTGGCCCCGTCGGCCCCGCCCTCATCCTCGGGGGGACCGTGTCCCGGCGACGTGTCCACGGATCCACGGTACTCCCGGGGCCGGGCCGGTCGTGAGGTAGTGGGGCGGCCCCGGTCGCCGGTCAGGCACCGGCACCGGGCCGAACGGGCGAACGGCGATCCCCCCGGGTGCCGTAGGATCAACACGTGCTTGACCGCTTCCACCCGCCGGTCGAGGAGTACCTCGAGACCATCTTCGCCCTCGAGGAAGAGGGGATCCCGGTCATCCAGGCCCGCCTGGCCGAGCGACTCGACAAGGCGGCCCCCTCGGTGTCCGAGATGCTCGACCGGCTCGAGTCCGACGAGCTCATCACCCGCAGCTCCCGGCAGATCTCCATGACCCCGAAGGGCACGGCCCTGGCCGAGGGCGTGGTGCGCAAGCACCGGTTGGCCGAGCGCCTGCTGGTGGACGTGATCGGTCTCGACTGGGACAAGGCCCACATCGAAGCCGGTCGGTGGGAGCACGTCATCTCCGACGATGTCGAGCAGCGCCTGGTGGCGCTACTGGGCAATCCGGCCACCTGTCCCCATGGCAATCCCATTCCGGGCGCCCACGCCCGTCCCCCCGAGCAGAAGTCCCTCGGCGACGCGGTGCCGGGCGAGAGGATCCGGCTCGAACGGATCACCGAGAGCGTCGAGCACGAGCCGGCCTCACTCTCCTACCTGGGCGACCACGGCCTGACGCCGGGCGCCACCGCCCTGATCCAGTCCAAGGCGCCGGACGGCACCCTGACCGTCGTCGTTGGCGATGCGACCATCGCTCTCGGCCCGGCCATGACCGCCCGCATGTTCGTCGCCACCGCCTGACACCCTGGTCATCGCGACCGCTCGGGCCTGGACGGGGAGGGCCCCGAGACCCGGCCCCGGGCCACGGCGCCCATCGCCGACGGCGGCCGGCGGGCCCGGTGGAGACCCGTGGCTGCCCCCATAGGGTCAGCACTCACTAGAGTGGAGTGCCAACGCCGGGCGACCGGCTGCCGGCTTTCCCGGTGGCCGCGGATCCCGGCGGGAGCGACGATCACCCATGCCGACCACTCACGACAAACGACCAGACGAGAGCGTCACTGCCCCGACTGAGCTCGACGCCCGCAAAGCGGCCATTCTCAACGCGGTGGTCACCGAGTACATCGGCTCGGCCCAGCCGGTCGGGTCCCAGCACGTGGTCGATGCCCCTGGTGTCAGCGTGTCGTCGGCCACGGTGCGGTCGGACATGGCGGCGTTGGAGCGCGACGGGTTCCTGGCCCAGCCGCACACCAGTGCCGGACGGATCCCCACCGACAAGGGCTACCGGTTCTTCGTCGACCACCTGGGGCGACCCGGTTCCCTGGACCCGGTCGGCCGCCAACAGGTGCGCCAGTTCTTCAACCGGGCCCACGGCGAGATCGAGTCGATGCTCGAGCACACCTCTGGACTGCTGGCCGACCTGACCGACTGCACGGCCATGGTGGTGGGCCCGTCGCACGAATCCGCCGCCATCCGCTCGGTGCAGCTGGTCGGGCTGGGGCCGCGTCTGGCCCTGCTGGTGGTGGTGCTGGCCGACGGGGCGGTGAAGAAGCAGTCGATCGAGTTCGCCGAAGAGGTCGACGACGACCTGCTGGCCCATGCGGCCTCCCGACTGGCCGCCCACTCGCTCGGGGCCGCGTTGACCCAGGTGTCACCCCACCCCGCCGCCAGCGGCGATCCGGCCACCGACATGGTGGTCTCGGCCGCGGTGGCGGCACTGCACTCCCTCGGCGGCGAGGAGGCCAACGAGCTGCTGTTCGTGGGTGGCTCCTCCCGCATGGCGGCGGCCTTCGACGCGGTCGACACGGTGCGTTCGGTCCTGTCCATCCTCGAGCAACAGCTGGTGGTGGTGACGTTGCTGCGCGACATCCTCGACACCGGGCTTTCGGTGGCCATCGGGGCCGAGCACGGCGTCGAGCCGTTGGCCTCGTGCGCCATCGTGGTCATGCCGGTGTCGGTGGACGGCGTGGAGACGGGCACGATCGGCCTCCTCGGCCCGACTCGGATGAACTATCCGCTCGCCCTGGCCGCAGCCCAGGTAGTGGGGGACCGGTTGGGCAAGCGTCTCGGCGAGGCGGGCCGATGACGTCCACCGACCTCTATGCCGTGCTCGGCGTGGGGCGCGACGCCACCGACGAGGAGCTCAAGCGGGCCTACCGGGCCAAGGCCAGGGAGTACCACCCCGATGCCAACCAGGGTGACGCCGACGATGGCGACCGGTTCAAGGAGATCAGCCTGGCCTACGAGGTCCTGAAGGATCCCGAGCGCCGGGCCCGCTACGACCGCTTCGGACCCGAGGGCGTCTTCGGCCCCGGCGCCGGCGGCGGGGGCGCCGGCGATCCGTTCGCCGGCGGGCTGGGCGACCTGTTCGACGCCTTCTTCAACGGGATGGGGGGCGCGGGTGTCGGCGGCCGGGGTCGGCGCACCGGCCCGACGCCCGGACCCGACGCCGAACTGGTCCTGCGTCTCGAATTCCGGGAGGCGGTGTTCGGGATCCAGCGCGACGTGGAGGTGCAGACACCGGTTCGGTGCGACTCGTGTGAGGGGACGGGGGCCCAGCCCGGCACCACGCCGGTTCGGTGTCCCGAGTGCCAGGGGGCGGGCGAGCTGCGCCGGGTACGTCAGTCCATCCTCGGGCAGGTGATCACCGCGGTCCCGTGCCCCCGATGCCAAGGTTCGGGACAGGCGATCGAACAGCCGTGCCCGGACTGCCACGGCGAAGGCCGTCGCAACGAGCGCCGGACCCTGACCGTCGACATCCCGGCCGGTGTGGACGACGGGTCCACCCTGCGGTTGGCCGGCCATGGTCCTGCCGGCTTCAGGGGCGGTCCGAACGGCGCCCTGTTCGTCCACGTCTCGGTGAAGCCCGACGACGTCTTCGAGCGCTCCGGGGTGGACCTCCACGCCGACGTCCATGTCCCCGTCACCTTGGCCGCCCTCGGGGGCAGCATCGGATTCGACACCCTCGACGACTCCCGTGATCTGGCCATCGCGGCCGGAACCCAGAGTGGTGCGGTCATCCCGCTGAAGGGCCTGGGCGTCCCCAAGCTCCGGGGCCGGGGCCGGGGCGACCTCTTCGTCCACGTGGAAGTGGACACCCCCACCGACATCGACGTGCACCAACGTGAGCTCCTGGTCGCGCTGGCATCGGCCCGTGGCGAGGACCTCGGCGAGGCGCCGCACGGCGAGGGGATCTTCTCGAAGCTGCGCTCCGCGCTCAGCTGACGGTGGTGCCGGGCGCACCCGACCCGGAGCTGGTGTCGGCCTCGGCCATGGTCTTCGTGGCCGACCTGGGCGCCCCGGTGCTGGACGAGGCCACGGCCCACCACGTGTCCGACGTACTGCGCCTCCGACCCGACGAGGTGGTCATCGCATCGGACGGTGCCGGCTCCTGGGTGCGGTGCCGGCTCTCGGGATCGGCGGACCGGACCCTGGTGGTGGAGGGGGAGGTGTCGAGCCAGCCCCGTCCCGAGCCGCCCATCACCGTCGGATTCGTGCCGACCAAGGGTGCTCGGCCGGAATGGGTGGCCCAGAAGCTGACCGAGCTCGGAGTGGATCGCATTGCGCCCCTCTGGTCCCGCCGATCGGTGGTCCGGTGGGAGGGCGAGCGGGCCGACCGGGTGGTGGAGCGCATGAGGCGGGTGGTCAGGGAGTCGTCGGCCCAGAGCCGTCGGACGCGCCTGCCCGAGGTGACCCCGGTGCTGGGGTTGGAGGAGCTGGCCATCCTGACGGGGACCGACCCGGTGCTGGCCCATCCCGGTGGCGTCCGCCCCGGTCCCGCCCATACCGTCGTGGCCGTGGGGCCTGAGGGGGGATGGGACGACGACGAGCGGCACCGGTGGGGAGCGGGGATCGGTTTGGGCCCGACCGTCCTGCGGGCCGAAACTGCGGCCGTGGCCGTGGGCACGGTGCTGTGCGCACTTCGCAGCGGCGTGATCAGTCCGCTTGCGTAACCACGCTACGTGAGGAAAACTACACACAGAGGCAGGGTGCTCCTTCTAGGAGGCTGGCGGTTCCTTCTGGGGGCCGTCGGAGCTGAGTGTGACTCTTTCGGAGTCGTCGGTGCTGAGTGTGCGCCCGCATCTCTTGGGCAAAGCCGGGGCTAGTGGGGCAATCGGTGCAGACGAGCGGAGGTGCACATGTCGTTGATTGGCAGTGGCGTCGAGATCCTCGACGACGATGACGAGCAGGAAGAGGCGGCGCGCATTGCGTACGCCCGTGCCGTCGGCGCCCGGCTCCGCACCATGCGCAAGCAGATGCGCCTTTCCCTCCAGGCGGTCGAGGCCATGTCCGAGCAGGAGTTCAAGGCGTCGGTTCTCGGTGCCTACGAGCGCGGCGAGCGCGCCATCTCGGTTCCCCGGCTCCAGAGGCTGGCCAAGTTGTACGACGTCCCGGTCGACCAGCTGTTGCCGCCCGACGATGTGGCCGTCACCCGGTGGGGTGCCAACGGCGGCGGCGGCGACGTGGTGGCGCCACTCAGTGCCCGCCGGGCCATTCAGGCCGCGTCCGGCACCGAAAAAGTCGCCATCGACCTGACCAAGCTCCACACCGTGAGCGGCCCCGAGCGGGATCTGCTCCGCCGGTTCCTCAGCATGATCCAGGTCCACCGCCAGGACTTCAACGGACGGATGATCACCATCCGGGCCGAGGACGTCCGGGCCATCGCCTGTCTGTTCGGCGTGACCCCGGACAGCATGGGTTCGCGCCTCGACGAGCTCGGCCTGCTGGTGAACGTATGACGGTGGTGCGGGCCGCTCGATGACCGAGCCGATCACCTGGCTGAGCACCAAAGAGGCGTCCGAGCGCCTGGGTCTCACCTTGCGCAGCCTCTACCGGTTCATCGACGAGGGCGATCTGGTCGCCTACAAGTTCGGCCGGGTGATCCGCATCCAGGAGTCGGACCTCGAACGCTTCATCGACGCCAGCAGGATCGCCCCGGGCAGCCTGGAACACCTCTATCCGGAGGCGAAGAACGCCAACGGCCGGCCCGCCCTCGGCGCCGACCGTGTGGCCACCTCACGAGGAGCCTGACGCCGATTGGCCGACTGCCTGTTCTGCGCCATCGTGGCCGGGGACGTCCCGGCCGACATCGTGTCGACCGACGAGCACACCGTGGCCTTCCGGGACATCAGTCCCCAGGCCCCGGTCCACGTGCTGGTGGTCCCCCGCCGGCACATCGTGAACGCATCCGAGGTTGTCCCTGCCGACGGTCCGGAGGTGGCGGCTCTGCTGGTGGCGGCCAAGGCGGTGGCCGACGCCGAGGGGATCGGTGGCCCCGACCGCGGCTACCGGCTGGTCTTCAACGTCGGGCCCGACGCCCTCAACTCGGTCGACCACCTGCACCTGCACGTCCTCGGCGGCCGCACGTTCGACTGGCCCCCGGGCTGAAACCCCGGCGCCGGCGGAGCCTGTGACCATCGGATCGCCGTGCCCGACCCGCTGGTAGGGTCGGGTCCAGAACGCACGTGGCAGGCACCAAGGTCAAAATTCTCGTTCCTGGAAACCACCTCATGGCCGGCCTGCTCGGCCAGCGGGACGAGTTGCTGCGCCTGGTCGAAGGGGCGTTCGGAGACGTACGCATCGCCGTGCGGGGCAACGAGATCTCCATCGAGGGTGACGGGGCCGAGCGGGTCGGGTCCCTCTTCGAGGAACTGATCATCCTGCTCGAGTCGGGTCAGGGGCTGGACGCCGTGCAGGTGCACCGCACCATCGACATGATGGACGACGACATCCGACCCTCGGAGGTGCTGACGTCCCAGCTGCTCCGGTCGTCCCGGGGACGGGCCGTGCGCCCGAAGACCAGCGGGCAGAAGCAGTATGCCGACGCCATCGCCTCCAACATCGTCACCTTCGGCATCGGACCGGCCGGAACCGGCAAGTCCTACCTGGCGGTAGCCCTGGCCGTCCAGGCGTTGCAGGCCCGCCAGGTCAACCGGATCATCCTCACCCGTCCCGCCGTCGAGGCCGGCGAGCGCCTCGGGTTCCTGCCCGGCGACCTCATGGCCAAGGTCGACCCCTACTTGCGGCCTCTCTACGACGCGCTCCACGATCTGTTGGAACCCGAGGGCGCCCAGCGGCTGATCGACCGGGGCTCGGTCGAGGTGGCGCCCCTGGCCTTCATGCGGGGCCGCACCCTCAACGACAGCTTCATCATCCTGGACGAGGCCCAGAACACCAGTCCCGAGCAGATGAAGATGTTCCTCACCCGGATCGGATTCGGTTCCAAGGCCGTGATCACCGGCGACATCACCCAGATCGACGTACCCGGGGGCCGGTCGGGGCTGGTCGGTCTGGAACCGGTGCTGTCGGGTGTCCCCGATCTGGCCTTCGTCCACCTCGGCCAGCGCGATGTCGTCCGGCACCGGATCGTGGCCGACATCGTCGCCGCCTACGAAGGGCGCACGGCATCGGAGGACCGTGGTGAGCCTTGACATCTATGCCGCCGACGAGCAGGCCGACCACCCGGTGGCCGTCGATCAATGGTCGGCCCTGGCCCGTTCGGTCCTCGAGGCCGAGGGGATCGTGAGCGAGACCGAAGTGTCACTGCTCTTCGTGGACGAAGCGACCATCGCCTCGCTCAACGAGCGGTTCCTGGCCAAGGAGGGCCCCACCGACGTCCTGTCGTTCCCGATCGAGAACGAGTCCGACCGCGGCGGCCGCTCGCCCGACGAAGGGGGGACCGGCCCCGGCTCGGCCGAACCGACCGGCCACCTCCTCCTGCTCGGGGACGTGGTCATCTGCCCGGCGGTGGCCGCCCGCAACGCCGTCGATCACGGGGTGGCTTTCGAGGACGAGATCGCTCTGCTGGTCGTCCACGGGATCCTCCACCTTTTGGGTATGGACCACCAGGTCGACGACGAGGCCGGGAGGATGGAACGGCGCGAGCAGCAACTGCTCTCCCGCTTCTACCACGGGGGCTCATGACCACCGCCTCCCACCTCCGGCCGCCGCGGTGTTGACCGCCACGGGCTCCTTCACCTGGAGCGACGGGGTCTTGGTGGTGGTGGTGGTCGTGCTGCTGGCCGCCTCGGCCGTCCTGGCCCTGGCCGAGACCAGCCTGGTCCGTATGAGCAGGGCCAAGGCCATGGCCCTGGCCGACGACGGCCGGCGGGGCGCCCGGGTCCTGATCCGTCTCACCGAGAACCCGCAGGGATTCCTAAACCCGGTACTCCTGCTGGTCCTGATCTGCCAGCTGGTGGTGGCCACGCTGGTCGGCATCCTGGCCCACAGCTGGTTCGGGGCCTGGGGCGTGGCGGCGGCGACCGTGTTCGAGATCGTGGTGATCTTCGTACTGGGCGAAGCGGTCCCGAAGAACTGGGCCGTGCACCATCCGGAACGGGCGGCACTGTTCACCGCGCCGCTGGTGTCCGCCCTGGTGCGGTTCTGGCCGGTCCGGATCGTGTCGGGAGCGTTGATCGGCTTCGCCAACCTCCTGATCGGCGAGCAGGGCCAGTACCTGGGATCCGCCGTCACCGAGTCGGAGCTGTTGGCCATGGCCGACGTGGCCGTCGAGGGAGAGGTGATCGAGACCGAGGAACGGGCCCTGATCCACTCGATCATCGAGTTCGGCGACACCATCGTCCGCGAGGTCATGGTGCCCCGCCCCGACATGGTGACCGTCGGGGTCGACCAGTCGGTGGAGGCGGCCCTGGAGCAGGCGCTCGAGGCGGGGTTCAGTCGCATGCCGGCGGTGGAGCAGCAGGTCGACGATGTCGTCGGGATCGCCTACACCAAGGACCTGATCCGGACGGTCCGCACCGGGAAGGGGGCGGACCCGGTCAGGGTCCATCTCCGGGTGGCCCACTTCGTGCCCGAGACCAAGCGGGTGTCCGATCTCATGCGGGAGATGCAGGCCGACAAGTTCCATCAGGCGGTGGTGGTCGACGAGTACGGGGGGACGGCGGGGCTGGTCACTCTGGAGGACCTGATCGAGGAGCTGGTGGGGGAGATCGTCGACGAGTTCGACGTGGAGGAGGCGCCTATCGAGCGGCTGGGGGCGGGCGTCCTCCGGGTCAGTGCCCGTCTACCGGTCGACGAGGTCAACGAGCTGATCAACGCCGACCTGCCCACCGGGGCCTGGGACACGGTGGGAGGGCTGGTCTTCGACCTGCTGGGGCACGTTCCCGTCGCCGGGGAGTCGGTCACGGTGGACGGGTTGCGGCTGGTGGCCGACCGGGTCACCGGACGGCGGATCGAACGGGTCAGGATCACCCCCACGGCCGGGTATGCCGGCGACGCGGACGGGAATGCCGGCGGGGCCGAATCGTGACGATCTTCCGGTCGGGATTCGTCGGCCGTGGTGGGCCGCCCCAATGTCGGCAAGTCGACCCTGGTCAATGCCATGGTCGGCACGAAGGTCTCCATCACATCGCCCCGGCCCAACACCACCCGGTCCCAGGTGCGGGGGGTGCTCAACCGCCCCCACGCCCAGGTCGTCTTCGTGGACACCCCCGGTCTGCACAAGCCCCGGACCGCCCTGGGCGAGAGGATGAACGACTCGGCCACCTCGTCGCTGGACGACGTCGACGTGGTGGTGGCCATGGTCGAGGCCACCGGGGCCGTCGGTCCCGGCGACCGCATGGTGCTGGCCCAGTCGGCCCGCCGGGTGCGGGCCATGGCCCGGGCGGCCGGACTCGAGCGCCAGCTGCACGCCGGCGACGGGCGACGCCACCGGGCCGATGATCCCTCCCCGCTCGACGGGACCGACCTGACCACCGGGACGGCCCGGGCCGAGGTGGACCAGGAGCACGGCCACCACGATGAGGCCGATGAGGCCGACGGCGAACCGACCCTGCTGGTGGTGGTCAACAAGATCGACCGGGTGGGGGGAGACGGTGTGCTGACCCACCTGACCGCAGTGTCCCACGTGATCGAGGCCATCGATCAGGACGACGGCCAGCTGCCGGTCCCGGTCGAGTACTTCCCGGTTTCGGCCGCCACCGGCGAGGGGGTGGCCGCCCTCATCGACGCCGTGGTGGCCCGGATGCCCGAGGGGCCCCGCTACTACCCCGAGGGGATGGTCACCGACGTGGCCGAGGCGTTCTGGGTCGCCGACCTGGTCCGAGAGGAGCTGCTCCATCGGGTCCAGGACGAGCTGCCCCACAGCATCGCCTGCCGGGTCACGGAGTGGGAGTGGCCCCGGGTCCGCTGCGAGATCATGGTCGAGCGCGACTCACAAAAGGGGATCGTCATCGGCAAGGGGGGTGCCACCCTCAAGGAGGTGGGCACGGCCGTGCGCCGCCAGATGCCGCCCGGCGCCTACCTCGAGCTGTTCGTGCGGGTGGAGAAGCGGTGGCAGCAGCGCCAGGACGCCCTGGACCGCCTCGGCCTGTGACCGGGCGGGGCTAGGTTCCGGCGGTGATCCGGTGCAGGAAGTCCACCACCTCGTGGCGGTCCACGGTGCGCTTCATGGGCGGGACCCGGGCCAACAGCGCTCCCCGGTAGCGGGCCGTCGCCAACCGGCTGTCGAGGACGGCGACCACGCCCCGGTCCTCGGCCGACCGGATGAGGCGCCCGGCCCCCTGGGCCAGCAGGGTTCCGGCCCGGGGGAGATCGACGGTGGAGAAGGCGGACGACCCGGCCCGTTCCCGGCGGGCCTCGAGCACCGGCTCGTCGGGCCGGGGGAACGGGATCCTGTCCAGAGTGACCAGGCTGAGGGTGCGACCGGGGACGTCCACCCCCTGCCAGAAGCCGAGCGTGGCGAACAGGCAGGCCGACTCGTCGGATCCGAAGGCGTCGATCAGGGCCGGCTTGGGCAGGTCCGATTGGGAGAGGAGCAGGAACGGGAGGCGGTCGGCCAGGGCGTCGCGGGCCGCGTGCATCGCCCGCCAGCTGGTGAACAGGGCCAGGGTGCGGCCACCGGCGGCGCCGATGAGCACCTCGAGCTCGTCGTGGAGGGCGGGCTCGGCCTCGGGCCGCCGCCGGTCGGGCAGGGACTGGGCCACGTACAACAGGGCGTGATCCCGGTAGTCGAAGGGACTGCCCACGTCGAGGTCGTCGCACCCGTCGGCCGGGAGGCCGAGACGTTCCGGCAGCCCGATCGGCACCGTCGCCGACGTGAGGATGCCGGTCACCGTGCCCCACAGGTGTTCGGACAGCAGTGGCCCGACGTCGATGGGGGAGATCCGCAAGCTGGGCGATCGGGCTCCGCCGTCGACCCAGGCCACCTCGTCCTCGGTGAGGGTGCCCACCCGGGCCAGGTCGGCGGCGAGATGGCCGGCCGCCAGCAGCACCCGGTCCCGGCGGGAGCGGGCCGCGGACGGTTCGTCGTCACCGGCCTCACGCTCGGCCCGGCGCAGGCCGTCGACGAGCCGGCCCACCCGTCCCGACGCCAGCTCCACCACCTCGCCCAGTACCGGCTCGGAGGTCCCGCCCCGGGCCGACAGGTCGGCGTCGCCACCGAGGACAGCGGAAGGGACCCGCTGTCCGACCAGGGGGCCGAGCGTCCGGGCCAGGAGGTCGCCGAGGTCGGACACGGCGTCGACGGGGTCCAACCCCGCCGAGGTGGCCGGGTCGAGCAGCGGTCGGGCGGTGGCGGCCAGGGCCCGGAACCTGCCCGGCCCGATCTCCACCCCCAGGCTGTCTGTCATCACTTCCTCGACCTCGTGGGCCTCGTCGAACACGACCACCTGGTGGGGCGGCAGGACCGCCCCTCCGCTGGCCAGATGGGCGCCGTACAGATGGGTGTTGACCACCACCACCTCGGCCTCGGCCGCCCTGGCCCTCGCCTCCTCGGCGAAGCAGTCGCGGCCCGACGGGCACCGGAACGCCCCCGGGCATTCCCGGGCCGTGGTCGACACCACCGCCCACGCCCGGTAGTGGGGCTCGAAGTCGAGCTCGGCCCGGTCTCCGGTGGTGGTCTGCCCGCCCACCGCACCAACCGCCGGACCTGGTCGCCGAGCCGGCCGGTGGTCGACGGCGTCGTCGGTCTTTCCCCGGCCCTCTCAGTGAGCGGGTCGTCGGCGTCCGGTGGGTCGGCGGCACCGGCCTGGAGTGAGAGCTGCTGCCCCTGTCCGCCGACCTCGGAGACCCGTTGGCGGCAGAGGTAGTTGCTCCGGCCCTTCAGCACCGCGAACGTGAAGCTCCCCTCGAGGGCCCTCGCCACGAGGGGGAGGTCCTTGGTGGCCAACTGGTCCTGCAGCGCCTTGGTGGCGGTCGCCACCACCACCCTCTGGCCGGACAGGGCGGCCGGGATCAGGTAGGCCAGTGACTTGCCGGTCCCGGTGCCGGCCTGGACCACGAGATGGCGGCGCTCGGCGATCGACGTGCCACCGCACCGCCATCTGGCGCTGCCCCTCACGCCGCTCACCGCCATCGGGCAGCGCGCCGGCCACCCCCGCCAGCGTCGCCGTCACCTCGTCGGTCATCCACCGACCCTACCGGCGGGCCACGGCCCGCTCGGGCACGAGCAGCCCGGTCCGTCCGTCGGGCACCGCCCCCTCGGCGGCCAGGACCCCGCCGCCCCGGCCCTCAGTGCCACGCCACGCCCAGCCCCACGGCCACCCCGAGCCCGACGGCCACGATGACCCACCGGAGGGCGGGTGCCGGAAGGCGCCGTCCGTAACGACCACCGACCTGGCCGCCCATGCATCGGACCCGAGCGGCGATCAGGCCGGCCACCGACCACGAGACGTGGGTGGTGGCCACGAAGAACACGGCGGCGACGGCGTTGGCCGTGAAGGCCAGGACGTTCTTCGTCCCGTTGAGGCGTTGGAGGTCATCGTCGATGAAGATGGCCAGCAGGGCGATCAGGATGACGCCCTGGGCCGCGCCAAAGTAGCCACCGTAGATGCCGGTCAGGAACACCCCGAGCATCAGCACGACGCCGCCGTGCTCGTGGCGGCCACCGCCGCGAATCGAGCACGGCCCTCACGCGGGGTTGCACCGCCATCAGCACGGAGGCCACGGCGATGAGGGCGGGCACGACCGCCTTGAACACGCTGTGGGGGAGGGCGAGCAACAGGGCGGCCCCCAGCAACGACCCGAGGATGGAGGCGGAGCCCAATTGCAGCAGCCTCCGGCGCTGGCCGGTCAGCTCCCGGCGGTAGGCGACGGTGGCGCTGGCGTTCCCCGGGACGAGGCCGACGGTGTTGGAGACGTTGGCCAGCACCGGTGCATACCCCAGGGCCAGCAGGGTGGGGAACGTGATCAACGATCCCGATCCCACGATGACGTTGATCGTTCCGGCCGCCAGCACCGGCGGCGAAGATGGCCAGCGCGCGCCCACGGGGACATGGGGAGGGTCTAGCGCCCGGTGCCCCGATGCTCCAAACACGGGCCTCGGGGGACGGCCCCGTCGGCCCGGTTGCCCGCGCCGGGCGATCGGGCACTCAGGCCCACGACGAGGCGGTAGGTTCGCAGGGTGCGACGAGGATCAGGGAGGCGGCGACGAGGAGGACGGACCCCGGCGTCCGACGGTGACGTCGTCCGGACTGCTCTCCGGCCCGATCCCCGCCCATGTGGCCTGCGTCATGGATGGCAACGGCCGGTGGGCGGCCCGTCGTGGCCTTCCACGCACCGAGGGGCACGCGGCCGGTGAGGCGGCGCTGCTCGACGCGGTGGAGGGAGCCCTGGAGCTGGGTATCCCCTGGATCACCA
The DNA here is from genome assembly GCA_963747825.1 of uncultured Acidimicrobiales bacterium. Taxonomy (GTDB): domain Bacteria; phylum Actinomycetota; class Acidimicrobiia; order Acidimicrobiales; family RAAP-2; genus Bog-756. The sequence goes on along the minus strand of CAVVGQ010000007.1, from coordinate 164,111 downwards.
TGTATGCGTTCTCGACCGAGAACTGGCGACGACCGGCCGACGAGGTCCGCTACCTGATGGGCTTCAACGAGAGCCTCCTCCTCCGCCGGCGCGACGAGCTGCACGACAAGGGGGTCCGCATCCGGTTCGCCGGCCGACGCGACTGGCGCGTGCCGAAGCGGGTGCTGCGGCGGATGGACGAGTCGATCGAGCTGACCTCGGCCAACCGGCGCTGCACCCTCACGATGGCCTTCAACTACGGCGGTCGTGCGGAGATCGTCGACGCCGTCCGGCGCCTGGTTGCCGACGGGGTCCCTGCCGACAAGATCAACGAGAAGGCCATCCGCTCCCGCCTCTACTTCCCCGACCAGCCCGATCCCGATCTGGTGATCCGCACCTCGGGCGAGCACCGGATCTCCAACTTCCTGCTGTGGCAGCTGGCCTACAGCGAGCTGGTCTTCGACGACGTCCTGTGGCCGGACTTCCGTCGGACCCACCTGTTCGAGGCGGTGCGCGACTTCCAGCGGCGCCAACGCCGTTACGGTGGGGTCACGTGAGGACCGATCCGACCAGCCACACCACGCCGCCCACCCGGGCGGCGCCCGACGACCCGGTCGGGCCCGGATGCGCCGGACGATGCCGGTGGTGTCTGGATCGTCACCGGCGTCGTGCTGGCGTCTCATGTACGGCTTCGTCGTCCTGATGGACGTCGCCGGGTTCACCGAAGTCCTCCCCTTGGTGGTGCTCCCACCGGTCGTCCTCGGACTGATCGCCGCCAACAGCCTGCTCGGGGGCGGCCGCGGCCACGCGCCGGTGGCTCCCCCAGCGAGCCCGGCACGGTGCCGACGGTCGGCACGCCACCGGGCCGCGGGAGAACCAGCCGACCGCTCGCGCGATGACCCTCTTCCGTGACCGGGGCATGGTGCTACGCACCATCCGCCTCGGAGAGGCGGATCGGATCGTCACCTTGATGACCGAGGAGCACGGCAAGGTCCGGGCCGTCGCCAAGGGCGTGCGGCGCACGACGTCCAAGTTCGGTTCCCGGCTCGAGCCACTCAGCCACGTGGCGCTGCTCGGCTGGCAGGGTCGCGGTGACCTGGACACCATCAACCAGGTCGAGGTCATCGACACGTTCCGCGCCGGTCCGCGAGGACCTCGACCGCATGTCCGCCGCCGATGTCCATGCTCGAAGTCGTCGACCAGATCGGCCAGGAGCGCCACGGCAATCCCCGGCTCTACGAGATGCTGGTCGGCGCCATCGGGACCCTGGCGGCCCATGAACTCGCCCATGGTGGCCCCCGCGTTCTTCCTGAAGGTCGCTCGGCCCTCGAGGGATCGGCACCGGTGCTCGAGCCTGCGTGTCGTGCGGCCAGGAGGACGCCGAGCAGCTGGTGGCCTTCGACCCGGTGGAGGGGGGCGTGCTGTGCCGCGACCTGCCGTCGGGGCCGGGCGCTGTCCGCCGGTGGCCTCGACGCTGTTGCGGCGGACCCTGGGCGGGGGGTTGGCCGGTGTGCTCGCCGACCGCGGTCTCCGGTCACCGACGAGGTGACCGCCCTGGCCACCGAGGCCATGGAGGCCCACCTCGACCGCCGGCTCCGTTCGGTCCACTCGGGCCAGGTCACCTGACGTGGACCCCGCCGCCGCCGGGAGCGAGCCGGCTCCTTTCGGGGTCTACGTGCACGTGCCCTTCTGCCGGTTCCGCTGCGACTACTGCGCCTTTGCCACCTATACCGACCGCGACCACCTGATGGAGCGGTACGTGGATGCCTGCATCCTGGAGCTCGGGCGGGCCCGGGACGTCGAGGGGCTCCCCACCGCCACCTCGGTGTTCTTCGGGGGCGGGACGCCCTCCCGCCTTCCGGCCGATCTGCTGGTCCGGCTCCTCGACGCCGTGCCCCGGGCCGCCGGCGCCGAGGTCACCGTGGAGTGCAATCCCGAGGACGTCACCACCGAGCGGTTGGCCGCCTACCGGGCCGGCGGCGTGACCCGCATCTCGCTCGGGGTGCAGTCGACGGTGCCCCACGTGCTGGCCGGGCTGGGCCGACGCCACGGCCGGGCCGAGGCCCTCTCGGCCGCGGCGGCGGTGGCCGAGGCCGGGTTCGAGTCCTGGAACATGGACCTGATCATCGGCGGCGCCGGCGAGACCGACGGCGACTGGGAGCGGAGCCTCGGTGCCGTGCTCGGGCTGGAAGCGCCCCCGCCCCACATCAGCGCCTACGCCCTGACCGTCGAGCCCGGCACGCCGCTGGCGGCAGATCCCCGGCGGCATCCGGACGACGACGTCCAGGCCGACCGCTACCAGGCCACCGAGCGGGTCCTGGCCGGCGCCGGCTACGAGTGGGAGGAGATTTCCAACTGGGCCCGGCCCGGGCACCGGTGCCGCCACCACGGCCTCTACTGGGACCAGGGCGACTACCGGGGCATCGGGTCGGCCGCCCACTCTCACCGGGCCGGGCGCCGGTGGTGGAACGTCCGGACCCCCGACCGGTATCTGGCCGCCATCACCGACGGTCGCCCGGCGACGGCAGGGGAGGAGGTCCTCACCGACGACCAGCGGTTGTTCGAGTCCCTGGCCCTCGGGCTGCGCACCCCGTCGGGGATCCCGGCCGGGGCCCTGCCCGACGACGGCGCCCTCGAGGGACTGGTCCACCGGACGGGGGGACGGGCCGTGCTGACGGTGCGGGGGAGGCTGCTGGCCAACGAAGTGACCTCACGGCTGGTGGTCGGAGCATGAGCGAGGCGGGCCGGGACGGTGGAACCAGCCGGTACCATCCTGCCTGTGCCTGATCCCGACACCTCCACCGACGCGCCCTCGGACCTGATGGAGAAGGTGGTCGGCCTGTGCAAGCGGCGGGGTTTCATCTTCCAGTCGGCGGAGATCTACGGCGGTTTCCGGTCGACCTACGACTACGGGCCGCTCGGCGTCAACCTCCTGCGCAACGTTAAGAATGCCTGGTGGAAGGCCATGGTCCAGCTCCGCGACGACGTGGTCGGCCTCGACGCCGCCATCCTGTCCCCGCCGGCGGTGTGGGAGGCGTCCGGCCACCTCTCCAACTTCACCGATCCGCTGGTCGACTGCATGAACTGCCATCAGCGGTGGCGGGAGGACAAGATCGACGGGGTGTGCCCCAACTGCGGGTCCACCGAGTTCACGCCGGCCCGGGCCTTCAACCTGATGTTCAAGACGCACGCCGGTCCGCTGGAGGACGAGGGGGCGGTCGCCTACCTGCGGCCGGAGACGGCCCAGGGCATGTTCATCAACTTCGCCAACGTGCTCCAGACCACCCGGAAGAAGCCGCCGTTCGGCATCGCCCAGGTGGGCAAGTCATTCCGCAACGAGATCACCCCGCAGAACTTCGTCTTCCGCACCCGCGAGTTCGAGCAGATGGAGATGGAGTACTTCGTGCCCCCGGCCGAGGCCGACCGGTGGTTCCAGTACTGGCTGGACGAGCGCTTCGCCTGGTACGTCGGGCTGGGCATCCCGGCCGGGCAGCTCCGGCTCCGCCACCACGACGCCGAGGAGCTGTCCCACTACTCGGCGGCCACCGCCGACGTCGAGTTCCTCTTCCCCTGGGGGTGGGACGAGCTCGAGGGCATCGCCAACCGCACCGACTTCGACCTGCTGGCCCACGCCGCCGCCTCGGGCGAGCGGCTCGAGTACTTCGATCAGGCCGCCAACGAGCGGTACGTGCCCTACGTCATCGAGCCGGCGGCCGGGGCCACCCGGACGATGATGGCCTTCCTGCTGTCCGCCTACCACGAGGACGAGGTCGGCGGGGAGGCTCGCACCGTCCTTCGTCTGGATCCCCGGCTCGCCCCCTACCAGGTCGGCGGTGCTGCCCCTGTCCAGGAAGGAGACCATCGAGCCCCTGGCCCGGGAGGTGCTGGCCTCGCTCCAGCCCCACTTCATGTGCGACTACGACGTCACCCAGTCCATCGGCAAGCGCTACCGCCGCCAGGACGAGGTGGGCACTCCCTGGTGCGTGACGGTCGATTTCGACTCGCTCGAGGACGGGGCCGTCACCGTTCGGGACCGGGACACGACCGACCAGGTCCGCGTCCCCATCGACGGCCTGGTCGCCGAGGTGCGCCGGAGGATGGACCCGGTCTGAGCGGAGCCGCCCCGTCGGGCGGCGCCACCCCCCGACATCCTTGGTGCCGGCCGGGGACAGGTAGGGTTGATCGGTCGCGTCCGCTCGCAACGCCGGCGCCATTTGCAAGTGCACACACGTCGAGCCACCCCAGGAGTCCCTGTCCCCATGCCGTTCGTCTTCGACTTCGACCATGCCCACCGCAAGCCCCCCATGGAGATGAAGGACCTCCTCGGGGGCAAGGGTGCCAACCTGGCCGAGATGACATCGGTGCTGGGGCTCCCGGTGCCGCCCGGGTTCACCATCGGCGCCACCGCCTGTCGGGCCTACATGGAGGCCGGCTGGCCCGACACCCTCTCCGGCGAGGTGGCCAAGGCCCGGGCCCGGCTGGAGAAGAAGATGGGCAAGCGCATCGGCGACCCGAGCCGACCCGCTGCTGGTGTCGGTGCGGTCGGGGGCCAAGTTCTCGATGCCGGGCATGATGGACACCGTCCTCAACCTCGGCCTCAACGACCAGTCGGTGGAGGGGCTGGCCAAGCAGACCGACGACGAGCGGTTCGCCTACGACTCCTACCGCCGGTTCGTGGCCATGTACGGACGGATCGTTCTCGACGTCCCCGGCGAAGAGTTCGACCTGCTGCTCGAGGCGGCCAAGGAGCTGGCCGGCACCTCATCGGATGCCGGTGTCCCCGTCCTGTTCCTCCGCTACCTGGTCGACGCCTACCAGCAGATCGTGGAGCGCCACACCGGCCAGCCCTTCCCCCAGGATCCCGACGATCAGCTGCGCGGGGCCATCGAGGCGGTCTTCGCCTCGTGGAACGGCCCCCGGGCCATCGCCTACCGGGTGCGGGAGCGGATCCCCCACGACCTCGGCACCGCCGTCAATGTGCAGGCCATGGTGTTCGGCAACCGCGACGACGCCTCGGGGACCGGCGTCGGCTTCACCCGTGATCCGGCCACCGGCGCCACCGGCGAGTACGGCGACTTCCTGGTCAACGCCCAGGGCGAGGACGTGGTGGCCGGCATCCGCAACACCCAGCCGCTGTCGGCGCTGAAGGACGAGTTCCCCAAGATCCACAAGGAGCTGCTCGCCATCTTCGACCGCCTGGAGGCGCACTACCGGGACATGTGCGACACCGAGTTCACCATCGAGCAGGGCAAGCTGTGGATGCTGCAGACCCGGGTGGGCAAGCGCACCGGGCGGGCCGCCCTCAAGATGGCCGTCGACATGGTCGGGGAGAAGGCCATCCAGCTGACCAAGGAGGAGGCGCTGGGACGGATCACCGCCGACCACCTCGACCAGGTCCTCCATCCCCAGTTCTCCGGATCCGGCCACCCGGTGCTGGCCCGGGGCCTGGGGGCGTCGCCCGGGGCCGCCGTCGGCCGGGTCTACCTCACCGCCGACGACGCCCAGGCCGCGGCCGAGCGGGGTGAGCGGGTGGTGCTGGTCCGCACCGAGACCTCCCCCGAGGACGTGCACGGCATGCTGGCCGCCGAAGGGATCCTCACCGCCCGGGGCGGCCTGGTCAGCCACGCCGCCGTGGTCGCGAGGGGCTGGGGGAAGCCGGCGGTGGTCGGCGCCGAGGCGGTGCGGATCTCGGGGGCCTCGTTCTCGGTGGGCGACACCGTCGTCAACGAGGGCGACTGGATCTCGGTCGACGGCACCAACGGGATCGTCGTGCTCGGCCAGGTGGAGGTGTCCGAGGGGGAGACCCCTCCCGGAGTTCGGGATCATCCTCGAATGGGCCGACGAGGTCCGGGCCGGGCAGCTGGGCGTGCGGGCCAACGCCGACAACGGACCGGACGCGGCCAACGCCCGCCGCCACGGCGCCGAGGGCATCGGACTGTGCCGCACCGAGCACATGTTCCTGGCCGAGGACCGGCTGCCCATCGTGCGTCAGATGATCCTGGCTTCGACACCGGCCCAGGAAGAGGCGGCCCTGGAAGCCCTCCGGGTGGCCCAGCGGTCGGACTTCGAGGAGATCCTCGAGGCCATGGACGGCCTGCCGGTGACCATCCGGCTCCTCGACCCGCCTCTGCACGAGTTCCTCCCCGACACCGAGTACCTGGCCGTCAGGGAGGCCACGCTCGGTCTGACCGAGGACGAGGGCAGGCTGTACGAGGCGGCCAAGTCGTGGCACGAGTACAACCCGATGCTCGGGACCCGGGGGGTGCGGCTCGGCGTGATCAAGCCCGGCCTCTACGCCATGCAGGTGCGGGCCCTGATGGAGGCGGCGTTGGACCGGGTGGCCGCCGGCGGGCACCCGATCGTCGAGATCATGATCCCGCTCACCATCTCCCGCGAGGAGATGGCGCTGGCCCGGTCGTGGGTCGAGGGAGCCATCGCCGGGGCGGAGGCCGCGGCCGGGGCGTCGACTCCCCGGTCGGCCAAGGCCCCCGCCAAGGCCGGGGCCAACGCCGGTTCGCTGGAAGTGCTGATCGGCACCATGATCGAGACCCCGAGAGCGGCCCTCCGGGCCGGCGAGATCGCCGAGGTGGCTGACTTCTTCTCCTTCGGTACCAACGACCTCACCCAGATGACCTTCGGATTCAGTCGTGACGACGTCGAGGGACGCATGATGTCGGCCTATCTGGAGCAGGGGCTGTTGAAGCGGAATCCCTTCGAGGTGGTCGATCCCGACGGTGTCGGTGAGCTGGTCCGCCTCGGGGTCGAGCGGGGGCGGGCCACCCGGCCCTCACTGAAGATCGGAGTGTGCGGGGAGCACGGTGGGGACCCCGAGTCGATCGCCACCTTCGCCCGTGCCGGTCTCGACTATGTGAGCTGCTCACCCTTCAGGGTTCCCATCGCCCGCCTGGCCGCAGCCCAGAGCGTCCTGGCCGGGGACACGAAGACCAGGTCGGAGGACCGGGCCACCGCGGCCTCGAAGGGCAAGGCCAAGGCCGGGTCGGGCCCCAAGGGCTAGGTGCCGGTCGGCAGCTGAAGCAGGCCCGGGTCGCCTCCGGGTCGGGCCGGCGGGTGGCCCCCGGGACGGCTGAACGGGTCCGGCGGGCCACGCGGTACCGTCGTCACCTATGGGCATCCCCGACGAGGACGTCGCCAGGGTCCGGGAGACAACCGACATCGTCGCCCTCATCGGAGAGCACGCGGCACTGAAGCGACAGGGCCGACGGTGGGTCGGCCTGTGCCCGTTCCACGGCGAGAAGACCCCCTCGTTCAGCGTCAATGCCGAGGAGGGCTTCTACTACTGCTTCGGATGCCAGGCCAAGGGCGACGCCATCACCTTCGTCCGGGAGATCGAGCACCTCGACTTCGTCGACGCAGTGCGCCGGCTGGCCGACAAAGCCGGTATCACCATCCGCGAGGACGCCGGCTCCGGCCGGGACAGCCAGCGCCGGAAGGTGTTCTTCGACACCATGGAGCAGGCCACCGAGTGGTACCACCGACGGCTCCTGGCCGGTGCCGACGCCGGACAGGCTCGGGACTACCTCCGCAGTCGGGGCTACGACGGGGCCGTGGTCCGGCGGTTCCGTCTGGGCTGGGCCCCCGACGGCTGGGACGAGCTGTGCCGGGGCCTCGGCCTCAGTGAGGAGACCGCGGTGGGGGCGGGTCTGGGGTTCTTGAATCGCCGGGGACGCCTCCAAGACGCCTTCCGGGCCCGCGTCCTCTTCCCCATCTGTGATCCCTCCGGCCACCCCGTCGCCCTCGGGGGCAGGGTCCTTCCCGGGAGTGACGACCCGGCCAAGTACAAGAACTCGACCGAGACCCCCATCTACTCCAAGCGGCGCACCCTCTATGCGCTCAACTGGGCCAAACAGGACATCATCAAGTGCGACGAAGTCGTGGTGTGCGAGGGCTACACCGACGTCATCGGGCTGTTCGGTGCCGGCGTGGAGCGGGCCGTGGCCACGTGTGGGACGGCGCTGGCCGAAGAGCACGTGAAACTGCTCCGGGGCTTCGCCTCGCGGGTGGTGCTGGCATTCGACGCCGACCTGGCTGGCCAGTCCGCCGCCGGGCGGTTCTACGAGTGGGAGCGCCGGTTGGAGATCAACGTGGCGGTGGCCGCCCTTCCTCCCGGCTCCGACCCCGGCGAGCTGGCCCGCACCGATCCCGAGGGTCTGCGGGCCGCCATCGAGGGGGCAAAGCCGTTCCTGGCGTTCCGGGTGGAGCGGATACTCGACGGTGCGGAGCTCGCCACCCCCGAGGGCCGGGCCAAGGCCGCCGACACCGCCCTGGCCGCCGTGGCCGAGCACCCGGACAACCTGGTGCGAGACCAGTACGTCATGCAGGTGGCGGAACGGTGTCGTCTCGAGCCACTGCTGCTCAGGGACCGCCTCGAGCAGTTGCGCAAGGAGGGCCCGCGCCCAACCTCGGGCGGCGGGTCCGGCCGCGGCCAAAAGCGGCGTGGCCAGCCCCCGGCACCGGTCGATCCGGGTGAGCAGTGGGTCCGCGAGCCCGAGGACGGGTGGGAGCCCCCCTGGGCCGATGGTGGCCCGTCGGACCACCGTCGGGACGGAGCCGGCTCGGCCACGACCGGTGGTGGTCGAGCCGTGCGTGAGTTCCGACCTGGTCTGGAGGCGTTGCGGTTGGCCATTCACCGGCCCGACGACGTGGGGCAGCGGCTCGAGCCGGCCCTGTTCCGTGACGGCCTGCAGCGATCCGCCTATCAGACCCTGGTCGATGCCGACGACCTCCGCCAGGCCGTCGACACCGCCACCCCGGAGGTCAGGGCGCTCCTGGTGCGACTGACAGTGGAGGAGCCCACCGGCGAACCGGACGAGGTGGTGCTGCAGCTGGTGCGGGATGCGGCCCGGCGCGAGTTGACCAATCGGACGGCCGAGGCCCGAACGTCACCCGAGGCGATGATCGAGGCGGTGGAGGTGGCGCGCTGGCTGCAGGAGCTGGACATTCCGGGTGCCTCGGCCACGGCGACGGCCAGGTTGGTAGCCTGGCTCGTGGTGAGATCGACGGCAGAGAGTTCCGGACAGGGATCATGATCTCCGAACAGGACTCGGGTGTCGTGTCCGTGGCGGAGGAACGGGTGGTCGGCCCGACCGGCGATGGACCGGTCGCGTCCACGACCAATGGGACCGTTGCCGTCGATGCGGCCGGCGGGCTTCCCGACGCCCAGTTCGACGCGTTGATCCGCAAGGGCCGGGCCCTCGGGGGCCTCACCCAGGAGGATGTGGTGAATGTGCTCCGTTCGGTGGAGCTCGACGCCGACCTCATCACCGAGGTGGTTCATCGGATCCGCGCTGCCGGGATCGAGTTCACCTATGACGCCGGGGAGACCACGGTGGTACCTCTCCTGGGACCGGCGGCCGACGAGCTCCCGACCCAGCTGACCAAACCCCGTCCCGAAGCCGATCAGGTCGACCCGAGCATGGCCGCCGCTGAAAAAAACCCGACCGCCCGCATCGTGACGTTGGAGCCCGCCGGCGCCCCCGGTGCCGTTCCGATCGACCTGGCACGCGGCGCCACCCGACCCGACAGCGGAGGATCGCGGCGCCCTCCCGCCAAGCGCGAACGGGTCGCCCGTCGCTCATCGTCCGGCGACGGATATGCGGAAGGTGATGTGTTCCGAGGGTCGGCCGCCGATCCGGTCCACATGTACCTGAAGGAGATCGGCAAGGTAAAGCTGCTCGACGCCTCGCTCGAGGTCGAGCTGGCCGAGCGGATCGTGGCCGGCAACGAGGCCGCGGCCCGCCTCGCCTCGTTCGACGGTGGGGTCGGCAAGGCCTACCCGGAGCGCTCCGCCGATCGGATGCTCGTCCGACGTGGCCAGGGTGCCAAAGAGGCGCTGATCGAGGCCAACCTCCGCCTGGTCGTCTCGATCGCGAAGCGCTACCGCAACCGGGGGCTGGCCTTCCTCGACCTCATCCAGGAAGGCAACCTCGGTCTGATGCGAGCGGTCGAGAAGTTCGACCACACCAAGGGGTTCAAGTTCTCCACCTATGCCACCTGGTGGATCCGTCAGGCCATCACCCGGGCCATCGCCGATCAGGCCCGCACCATTCGTATTCCCGTCCACATGGTCGAGACCATCAACAAGGTGGTGTGGGCCCAGCGCCAGCTCCTCCAAGAGCTCGGGCGGGAGCCCAGTGCCGAAGAAGTGGCCGGACGTGTGGACTTCACCATCGAGCGGGTGCGCGAGATCCAGCGGATCAATCAGGACACCGTCTCCCTCGAGCAGCCCATGGGCGACGAGGACGACTTCAGCTTGTCGGACCTAATCGAAGACCGCGAGGCGATCGTGCCCGACGACGCCGCGGCCCGGATGATGCTCGACGACGCCGTGCGGGAGGCACTTGGTCATCTCTCGCCTCGCGAGCAGGACGTGGTCCGACTGCGGTTCGGGCTGGACGACGGCAAGATCCGGACCCTCGAGGAGGTGGGCAAGGCCTTCGGGGTTACCAGGGAGCGAATCCGGCAGATTGAGGCGAAGACCCTGGCGAAGTTGCGCCGTCCCGAATCGGCCCAGCTGCTGCGGGACTACCTCGACGAAGCCTGAGTCGACCCGTTGGCCGGCACCGCCATCCGATTCACCCGACTGGTGGGCAGGTGACGGCGGTTGTTGATGGCGAGGGCCAGATCCTCGGCCAGGTCGAGACGGATGGCGTCGGCCGCCTCGTCGCCGTCCCGCCATCCCAGACGGACTCCGATGCTGTCTTTCAAGCGCTCGATCCCGAGCGTGGCCGCCGCCTTGGATTTGTCGGCGATGAGGCCCGTCGTCCCTGACACCGGGCCGGATCGACCCACCCGGCCGGCGGCGCGGACCAGTTGCAGGTAGCGCTCGCGACCGGCCCTCGCCCCCAATACATATCCGATTGCGAAGCCGATGACGGTGCCGGTGCGGAGGTTCACTCGCCCATTGTGCCCGCGGTCGGGGGTTCGTGCATATCCGCCCGTCGGGCCGGTGCGCACCGACTAGTGTCCTCAGGCACGTTGGAGTGGACCGCCGCTCCAGGGTCGGCCCTTCCGGGGTAGCTCAATCGGCAGAGCGAGCGGCTGTTAACCGCTAGGTTGAGAGTTCGAGTCTCTCCCCCGGAGCAAGAGCGTGGTGGCCACGGCCGGGTGCGAGAACCGGGGAATCGATGGATTACCCGTTTCGGTGCTCGAGGTGGCTCCCACGGAGATCGATGACAGGCGCAGGAGGTAGGACATGGATGGCTTGGTGCTGACCGTCGAACGGGTGATCCGTGCCTCGCCGGAGGCCATCTTCGATGTATTGGCCGACCCGTCGAGGCACTCGCTCATCGACGGATCCGGCATGCTCCAGGGAGCCAAGGAGGCTGGCAGCCAGCGCTTGAGCCTCGGGGCGACCTTCGGTATGTCCATGAAGATGGGAGTGCACTACTCAACCGTGAGCACGGTGGTCGGGTTCGAGGAGAATCGGCTGATCGCCTGGCAGACGGGACCCAAGGGAAAGCTCGAACGCTATGTGGCCGGTCGGATCTGGCGCTACGAGCTCGAGCCACGCGACGACAGCACCCTGGTCCGGGAGAGCTGGGACATCTCCACCGACCATCAGCGGGTCCTGTTGAAGCTTGGAGACATCTGGTCCGGGAAGACCCGCAGGGACATGGAGCTGACCTTGGCTCGGCTCGACGCGTTGCTCACTGTGTCCACTCAGGCGAGCGAACGCTCGTAGTCCCGGGGAGTCCCGGGGTGGTTTCCGGCCGCCCCACCGCCGATTGGCTCGGGCAGTCGGGGCCGAAGCCGGTGCCGACTGTTCGCTGGAGCGACGATGGTGGCTCCCGACGGACGTGGGGCCCGGCGCCGGAGCTGACAGCAGACGTCCAGTTGAGAAGGGGTGTCGGCCAGAAGCGCCCGGGTTTGGGATCACCAATCGGTAGAGGGAGGGCAGGTCCTGCCGCACTGGTGGATCGGGCCGATCGATGTGCGATCGGGATTGTTACGATGAGGCCACGCTCCGAGGAGGTCAGATGAGCTACATTCGCCAACTCAAGAAGCAGACCGGGGCCCTTCTGGCCGACCTGGGAGACAGCGCTGACGAGGTGGCCGAGTCATTGTGGACGGCCGGGGTCAATGGAGTCCGCCAGAACAACCGAAGTTGCGCGGTCGCTCTGTACATGCATGCCCTGATGGGATCGGATCCCCGCATCCGTTCGGTCGCAGTCGGACATTGTGCGCTCCAGATCAGCGTCGCCGCCCCCCCGGAGTTCCGGCCCGCGGGCCGGTTGCTGGTTCAGCTGCCCAAGCCTGTGCGCCAGTTCGTGGCGGCGTTCGATGCGGGCCAATACCCCATGATGGTTCGGGACCAGCCCGCGGCTTCGCCGGTGGCGGCCAGCCGGCTCAGGTAGGCAGGCGGGGAGCGACGCACCTGCCCGGACCTACGGGCAGCCCGGACCGAAGCCCGCTGGAGGTGGTTATGCCGGGCCCGGAACGAAGTGGCGGAACCCCGTTCGACGGACCCGGCCGCGGTGAAGCTAGCGGGGCGAGCTGAGAACAGCCTTGGAGCTGCGTCACCAGGGGGAAGGATGGGTGGAACACGTTCTGGTCAAAAAGTCCAAAAGGCAGGCCGGATACGTGCCGATACATGGTGGCAACACCCCAATTCCGGAGCCGGAGGTGCCCCATGACCGGTCAGTCCCCCCAGACCCTCACCGAAAACCAGGGAGACTCTTCTGTCGAAGAGAACGCCAGGCTGTTCAACGCTTGGAGCGACGCCTGGGCCCTGGCGTGGGACGCGGCTCTCTCCGACCAGCAACTGGAATCCCAAGACCGGATGTCTCGCCCGGAAGACGCGGCTCTGACGGCCACCCTGGCCTGGGAGATGACTGAGCGCAAGCGGAGACTGGAGGTCAATCGTTCGGCTCGGTTCATTTTCGAGATGCAGGAAGCAAAGCGACGCCAAGGAGATCAGAAGTAACGCTACCGACGGCGAGCGGCCGGCGGTGCTCACCGAGCCATGGGACGGTTCTGATCGAGCGGTGGAATGGGTCGTCGCCTCAGCCAGGGAAGGAAGGATTGACGTCCTCTGTCTCCTTCAGGAAGACGACCGGAGCGGTGCGGGTCCCGCTGTTCACGACAGTTCCGAGCGGGCCCGGCTGGGTGCGCAGATAGACCAGGGCAGCTGCCACCCGGCGGTCGGAGCCGGCGAAGCTGAAGGGCCTCAGTCTCCCGGGGATCCGGGCGCCTCCCTGCTCGACGGATTTGACGGAGATGTGAAGCTGGCCGGCGATGGCTCTGTGCGACAGATCGAGGGCCACCAGCTCGAGAACATGGATCTCCCTCGTCGTGAGTTCCTCGATCCCGTCGACATCGCCGCGCCGAATGAGCATGTCGACGAAGCTCGAGTCCAGCCCCGTCTGTCCCGTGTCCAGGTCCCGCAACGCCCCGGTCAACGCATCGATGCCGGGCAACCGTTCGTCCATGAAGATGGCGATTCCCGACGAGCCGGCGCCGAGCATCTCGAGAGCGAGCTCGTTGGCGCGGTCCGAGATGACCACGATGCCCAGGTCGGGGTGGGCACTCCAGAGGCGCCGGGCAGCAGAGACGGTGAGATCGGCCGTCGCTACTTGGGAGCGGACGCTGATGATCACGGCTCGGGGGTTCAAGGCGGCAACCAGGGGCTCCAATTCTCCGACGTTCTGGGCCCGCCCGACCACCTCGACGTCGGGTACGCCGGCGAGCAAAGAGACCAGACCATCCCCGATGAGGAAGCTGTCTGAGGCCACTACGACCGTGATCGGCGCGTGATCAGAGCACATCTGCGAGTTCCTTCCGTAACAGAGGATGCAGGTCTCTGAGATGGTCGTACACAGCGAGCCCGGAAAAGATTGCGGCATCCGCGGCATCGCTGGAGGGGTCTTCGACCAAGTCTATCTACCGCGAGGCAACCAGCCTGCGCCGGCGATTTCGTGAGTTGCACCCGGCCCATCGGCTCGTGGATCTCGTGTCTTGGGTGGGGTACAGACCACTCGAATTCGGAGGGTTCGCCCTACTGAGCCGATCGCCCCGATGAGCATGAGATGGCAACTGCCGCCGGTCTCGACCCCGCCTCGTGGTTTGTCCAGGCTCTTCCGGCTCCGAGCCGAAGCCCACGTGGAGCCGGCGGTCGGGTTGTACGCTCTCCACTCGACGCGACCAAGCGGTCGTCTCCTGCTTCCGAGTTCTGGCCTGCGGGCCCAGGCGCCGAGTAGAAACAACTCCAAATCACAAAAACCCAGCCCAGGGGCAGTAGCTCAGTGGTCAGAGCAGGGGACTCATAATCCCTCGGTCGCAGGTTCGATCCCTGCCTGCCCCACGCAGAATCCTAAGTAAGAGGCCACAGACTCCCGGACCCGTGAGACGGCCCAGATTTTGGAGACTCATCGAGATGGTGGGGTCGCCTTCGGTCGTCAGTCAGGCCGGGCCCTTCACCGGTTGGTAGCGATGCCCTCTCCCGGCACTCCTCGATCGTCTCGCCATCCTCGAGGTGACCGGCTCGCCGATCTGGTGCTGGTCGACATCTATTCCCGCGGGACTGCATTGCGGTCAAGGCCAACGGGTCCAGCCATGCGAATCCGCTGGTCACGATCGCACAACGAGCAACCAGCATGCGTAAAGCCTGGATCTTCGGGAATCTAGGACGTTCGACCCTACCCGGCTTGCCGCGAACTCGCCACGATGGGAGGGATGGCGAAATCGATTGCCCGGACAGGCCACGCAAGGATGACCGATGACAGTGCTGCCAATCAACGGCGTCGGAACGAGCGACCGTCTGTTTCCGCGTTCAAGTGCGCCGCCGGTTCTCGCTGTTCGGCGAATCCGCGTCCGGAGCACGCTGGCTGCAGTGGGAAGTCTTCCGTAAAACGAATGGTGATCGCCAGAATCAGACCTCAAATCTCAGACCTGGGCACATGCTCGACTCCTTGATCGCACCGGAGCGATCCGATGCACTTCCTGCGGTGAGGGCCGTCGAGGTGGAGGGCGTGACCAAGCGATTTGGCGCGACCTTGGCTCTTGACAACGTCTGCTTCACGGTGGAACCGGGGAAAGTTCTGGCTCTTCTCGGTCCGAATGGCGCCGGCAAGACAACCCTCATTCGCGTCCTGACGACCCTCCTCAAACCCGACGGGGGCCGGGCCCGGATTGCCGGATTCGACGTGCAGAGGGACGCCAAGGCAGTCAGATCGATGATCGGGCTTGCTGGTCAATTTGCAACGGTCGACGAGTTGCTCACGGGTAGGGAGAATCTTGAGCTCGTCGGACTTCTCTACCACCTCCAGAAGTCGGAATATCAGCGAAGAGCCCAAGAAGCCCTGGACCGGATGACGCTCGCACAGGCGGGGGACAAGCCGGTGAAGTCCTACTCGGGCGGTATGAGGCGCCGACTCGACTTGGCGGCGAGCCTGATTGGTCAGCCGCCCGTGCTGTTCCTGGACGAACCGACAACCGGGCTTGACCCCCGGACAAGGAACGATCTGTGGCGGTTCATCGACGATCTGGTCGATGGGGGGACGACTGTCCTGCTCACCACCCAGTACATGGAAGAAGCGGAGCACTTGGCCGACAGCATCGTAGTCATTGACGCTGGGAAGGTCGTTGCCCAGGGCACGGCGGACGAGCTCAAGGAACATCTGGGCGGCAACGTGTTGGAGATCCGGGTGTCAGAGGTAACCGACCTTGAGCCGCGCCGCCATGCTGGTTGCCGACCTCGGGAGCGTGCCTCCCCGCCTCGATTCCGATCTGAGACAGGTCAGTCTTCCGATCAAGGGGGGCGCCAAGACGCTTATCGCCGCCGGGCGGGCACTTGACGACAACGGCATAGCCCTTGACGATCTCGGGATCAGACATCCTTCGCTTGACGATGTCTTCTTGGCGCTCACCAGGCACAAGAGGGAAACGAATACACATGAGATCGAAGATGTTTCCGGGGCAGACGGCAATGACTGACCTGGCGGCACAACGGTTGTTGCAACAGTCTCCGTCCCTCACCCCGAAGCTTGCGCTTCGCGACATCAAAGGGGTTACGACCCGCAATCTTCTGCGGATCATCCGCACCCCACAGCTGTTATTCATGTCAATTGTCCAGCCAACCATCATCCTCCTGTTGTTCCGGTACGTCCTAGGAGGTTCCATCAAGATTCCCGGAGTCGACTACGTCGACTACATCGTCCCCGGGATCTTCTTGGAGGCGGTACTGATCGGAGGGATGACAACCGCGTTGGCTCTGGCCCAAGACCTTCAAGCGGGCATGATCGACCGCTTCCGGAGCCTTCCGATGGCTCGCTCTGCCTTCCTGGCCGGTCGGACCCTGGCTGACCTCTGCCGCAGCGCTCTGGCCCTCGCCTTCATCGTGGGCCTCGGACTTCTGGTCGGCTTTCGGTTTCACAACAGCATCGGTGCCTGCACTGCCGGAATCGCACTGATTATCTTCTTCGGCTACGCCTTCACCTGGGTCTACGCATCGGTTGGGCTGGCCGTGAAGGATCCTCAGACGGCCCAGATGGCCGCCATCCTCCCGATGTTCGTTCTCTTCTTCGCCAGCTCGGCGCTGGTACCTGTGCATTCCATGCCCGGCTGGCTGCAGCCGTTCGCTCGGAACCAGCCAGCCACGGTGGTCATAGATTCGGTTCGGGCCCTCTTCGAGGGCGGACCGCTCTACCACGAACTCTGGCAGGCGGTGGCGTGGTGTTCGGCGATCCTCGTGATCTTCTTCGTAATATCGTTCAATCTCTATCGGAAGGCGACCGCCTAACCGAGTAGCAGCCATCCAACGGACCCTTGGTGTCGTCTCCCGGGCGTGAACTACGGGCGCCGGGTCCAGATCTCTCTGCCGCCACCATTTCGGAACCTGTGGTGAACGAGTCGACGCCAAAGTGGTAAGGAGGTTGAATGATTTCAGCGCGAAGGACCGGTGATGCCGCGGTTCCCACGGAGGGTGTGAGGCACTGGCGCGAGCTCGCCGCTCCTCGGGCTCGACCACTTAGACCGTCAAGTGTCGGCTGTCCCCTGGAGAGAGGGCGATTACCTCTCCACCCAGCCCCACGCGCACTGTGCCCTCGCCCCAATCTGAGGCTTTCGCCGAGAAGTGACCGTCGACGACAGTCAAATTCATCCAGTGCCGGCGAAAACAGATATCGAGCGAGAGGCTCCCGATCTCTCCGGGAAGGCGGGGATTGAACCATATGACATCGTCTTGAATCTCGATGCCCAAATAGCAGCGCTGGATGATGTCCAGCGTGCCGGCCATGGCACCCAGATGGATTCCCTCCCCGGTGGTGCCACCTTGAGTGTCATCCAAGTCGCTCCTCAAGGCATCCTCGAAGTACTCCCATGAGCGGCGTGGATCGGAGCGGGACAGGACCCAGCTGTGCACCACTCGACTGAGCGTCGACCCATGCGAGGTGCGTCGCAGGTAGTAGTCGATCGATCGGGTCATGAGTTCGGGCTCAATGGCATACCCGAGTCTTTTGAAGATCGAACCGAGAGTATCGGGTGAAAGGAGATAAAACAGCATGAGCACATCGGCCTGCTTGGATGCCTTGTAGGCATTCGGCGTATCGCCCTCGTCCTCCAAGATGCGGTCTAGCCGGGAGATGTCACCGTACCGGTCCCGATACCCATCCCAGTTCAGTTCGGCCAGATCCTCATAACCCTCGAATTGGCTGATAACACCATCATCGTGGAACACGACCCGCATCTTTCGGCTGACGTGATCCCAATGAGCAATCTCACTTTCGTCGAGCGACAATTCGGCGAGCAGTTCGCTCCTTCGGGGCTCGGGCAGAAGATCGACCGTCTCGAGCCCTCGACACAAGACCCAAACAGCCATCACGTTGGTATAGGCATTGTTGGCCAGTCCGGGCGTAGCCGCTCCCACATAGCCGTCGTGATACTCGTCGGGCCCCATCACGTTCGTGATCTCATATCGGTCGAGGGCGGGGTTGAGCTGGGCGATGCTGGCCCAGAATCGGCTGATCTCGAGGATCATCTCCGCCCCGTAATCGGACATGAAATCGATGTCGCCCGTTACCTGGTAGTACTGCCAGACGTTGTAGGCGATGGCCACGTTGATGTGGCGTTGGAGATGTGACGCATCAGGCAGCCAACGGCCCGAAAGCGGGTTGAGATGCACGACCTGTGCCTCCTCGCGCCCATCGCTGCCACTCTGCCACGGGAACATGGCCCCGCGGAAACCGGCGTCGTTGGCAGCCCAGCGAGCCTGCGGCAACCGCCGGTATCGGTACAGGAGCAAAGATCGCACCAGTTCGGGCAGGTGCAGGTTGAGGTAGGGGAAGATAAACGCTTCGTCCCAAAAGATGTGACCCCGGTAGGCCTCACCGTGGAGGCCGCGGGCGGGTGCGCCGACATCGAGATCGACGGTATTGAGGGAGGTGGTCTGAAGCAGATGGAAAATGTGGAGGTGCACGGCCAAGCGCGTCTCGGCGCCGTCACCTTCACCCTCCACTTCCAGCGAGAAGCGTGTCCACAGGTTGTTCCACTGGCGGATGTGGGCACCGAGGAGCACGGTGAAAGTGCTCCCGTGGCTGTTCCACGAACACGCTTCGGTCAGCGGGTCGCTGATGGCACGATCCCTCGACGTGAACAGGGTAACGACCTTTTCGACGGTGATCGTATCGAGAGGCCCGACATCGATAGTCACTTGGTGAGCGACGAAGCCGGGTTCTTCAATCACCTCGAGTCGAGGGTCGATGTGGCTCCCGTTTCGTATGATTCGGGTGCTTGCCACTTCCGCGATACAGGCAGCCGACTGGCTGGTGTGAACGGTCAGCGCGATAGCGGCTTCGTGGACGGTGTGAGTCTCGACATCGACGAGATGATTCTCGTCGAACTGGCCGTATCGGGCGACACCGGCGTTGGAGATTCTTCCGTCGATGCCCGAGCGGACCGTGAGGGAACCGGCCCAATTCTCGGGCACCACGTCGTTTCCAACCCACCAGCATGCGCGTCTGACATGCTCACAAAGCGGCGTTGCTCAACAGAGGTCACACGGCCCACCGCATCTCGCATGCGCAGAGATCGGGTCACTATGGCCTGACGAAGATTCACTTCCTGCCGGTAGTCGAGAATCTCGACATCGTTGAGGTCGAACCAGCCGCCGTCATCGATCCGGAAGCCGAGCGAGAGCCAGTTGGGAAGGTTGACGATGCCCTCGTTCTCGACCGTCCTACCGGCGATCTGTGTAATTCGCCGGTTGTATAGACCGGCTACGTAGGTGCCTGGATAGTGGATCTCGTCGGCGATGGCTTCGGGAGCCGCACCTCGAGTGGCGAAGTAGCCATTACCGAGCGTGCACAACGCTTCGCGCAGTCGTTCGGATTGCGGATCGAACCCGTCATACCTGAGTACCCATTCGTCGATGGTTGCAGGATCTGAGCCTGAACCACCTGTCGACCCGCTCACAGCGGTTCTGGGACGACGACATCGGTCCGTAATCCGAGCTCGGACATATCCTCAACCACGACGCTGGCGCCGTGGTTGAGGAGCTCATCGGCACGAGAGCTTCGACCGATACCGATGACGAAGGCGAAGCCTCCTCGGTGACCTGCCTCGATACCGACCAAAGCATCTTCCACCACCGCGGCTCGGGCGGGGGCGACGTGAAGTGGTCGCGCCGCGGCGAGGAAGATCGCTGGGTCGGGTTTGCCCGCCAATTTGAGTTTCTCGGCGTCTATCCCGCCGACGATAACGTCGAATAGATGCGTGATGTGAGCGGCGGTCAGTATCACCCTGGCATGTCGGCTCGACGATATGAGGGCTGTGCTGATGTCGTTCGAGCGTAATGTTCGCAAAAAAGCGATCGTCGGTTCGAAGAGGGCCACTCCTTTTTCTGCCACTACCTGCTTAAAATCGTGATCCTTGAGGTTCCCGAGGGCGCACACGGTGTCTAATCCTGGTCGGTCCGAAGGAGAGCCCCGCGCCAGCGAGATTTGACGTGAGGAGAGGAAGCTCTCCACGCCGTGATAGCGGGGTTTGCCATCGACGTGGAGGATGTAATCCTCCTCAGTGAACGGTCGGAGGGCCTCGCCAGTAAGCCTCGGGCGACGACCGAGATGGTCGTCGAATACGCGCTTCCAGCACCGCTGGTGGACACGGGCGGTATCACTGACTACGCCGTCCATGTCGAAGATGACTGCATTGAGCCGATCGGTGGGGAAAGGAATCCTTCGCATCGTGTCGTGGTTGTCTCGGTGGTTCATAGGACTCAAGTCTGGCGGATCCCGTTTATTCGGTTGCCCCCCGAGATTTGCTACAAGGAAAGAGCATCAGGGAACTCGACGGAAGATATCTCACCGGCGATTCGGAACCTACGTCCACTCACAATTGTTGCTTCGATCCGCACCATGTGCGGTTTCCCTCGCAGTCCCGACCCCTGCTCCAACGGTATTACCGGCTCCTGGGCGAGTTCCGGCCAGTCGCCAACCGACGAAGCGACCCCTTGAAGTAACACGCTCCAGTAAGTTCGGGTGAGCGGCACCTCGGCATCGGCCTGAAAGGCGACGACGGCGCCGGTGGCAGCTTCATCGAGTTTCGAGCCTGGCACGGTAGGGAAGAGCACCGACTTTCCACAAAGCACGAAACGAACTGGAAGGATCACCGGAAGCGCATCAATGCTCGCAGCAATCCTACCAAGTGACACCTGACCCAGATGTTCGAAGCACTCCGATTCGGTAAGGATCGTTGCATCTGAGAACGCGTTCGTCCACATGGTGGCAGAATGCCCCATCGTCGGGAGATCATGCAGGGCCAAAAGTCCCAACATCCAGGGTCACCGGCCAGAGAGGCCGACCAGGCAACCTCGATGGGCTTATTGTTAGTGCCTTCGCCTCTTTGGTGAAGGCGGGCCGCTATCTCTTCAGACGTTACTCGTGGGCTGGGCCGAGAGCCTAGGGGGCGAGGGGTACCCGCCAGGTCAGGACCGTTCCGCCGCCTTCTGGGCTCTCGATCTCGAACTTGCCGTGCAGCTTCTCGGCCCGGCGCCTCAGATTGCCCAGTCCAAGTCCACCGACAGCCAACCCGGATTCGGCTATCCCGCACCCATCGTCGACAACCCTCAACTGGCAGTGGCCATCGCCTACGCTGACGGCGACGGCGGCCTTTGTGGCCTGAGCATGGCGTCCTACGTTGGTAATGGCCTCACGGGTGACGGCCAGAAGGTGCTCGCGGACAGTTCCGGTGACAGCTGTATCGACGGGCCCCTCGAACGATGCCTGAACGCGGAATCCGACGACCGGCCTCAAATCTTCCAAGAGTGACAGAACATTGTCCCTCATCCCGAGATCGAGTCCGTCCGACCCGAGTTCGAAGATGCTGGTCCGGACCTGGCGGATGGTGTCGTCGACGTCCGTTATCGTACCTTGCAGCCGATCCGAGATCCCCGACGCCGAGGGATTGCCGGCCAAGCTTTGCAGGGACAGGCCGATGGCGAAGAGTCGCTGAATGACGGTGTCGTGCAGATCCCTGGCCAGACGGTCACGTTCCTCGTAGACGGCAACCTCTTGGACTCGCGAATGCAGCCGAGCGTTTTCGATGGCGATACCGGCGGCGACGGCTAGAGCACCGATCAGGGCCTCATCGTCGGAGGTGAATTCAGACCAGCCGATCTTGTCGGTGAGGTAGAGATTCCCGTAGACCTCGTCACGCACCTTGATGGACACCCCGAGAAATGAAGTCATGGGCGGGTGATTTGGAGGGAAGCCGAAGCTCGCAGGATCGGAACCCAAGTGGGCAAGGCGCCTTGGCTTGGGGTCAGAGATCAGAAGCCCCAGTACGCCCCGCCCGGTTGGACGGTCGCCGATTCGACCCTCCTCGTCTGGCTCGAGTCCTACGGTGATGAACTCGGCCAAGGCGTTGCCCTCATCATTGAGCACGCCGAGGGCACCGTACCGGGCATTGGTCATCGAACGAGCCTCGTCGATGATATGGCGGAGCAAGGTTGGCAGATCGAGGTCAGCCTCGAGCAGCAGGGTGGCTTCCAGTACCCGGCGAAGTTTGGCTGGATCGTCAATTGAGTGATAGGGCACGGGTCCTCCGACGACCCTGAGCAGCTAGGGTTAGTTGCGAGACGCCGTTGTGGCACACCCTAGTGCTTGGTGCGTTCGTAGTTGGCTAAGGCAAAATGCCATCGAGCCGAAGGCGTCTCGGCCGGAATTGGAGAAGTTACGCCTGACAGGGACAACTCAAAGAGGATTGGCAGTTGACTACCAGAGTCTTTCTTCTCGATGATCATGAGGTCGTTCGTACGGGACTCCGTTCGCTGTTCGAGGTCGCCGACGGCTTTGTCGTCGTAGGCGAGGCGGCGACCGCCGGTGAGGCACTCGATCGCATCCCGCCTACTCGTCCGCACGTCGCCCTGCTCGATGTGCGGCTTCCGGATGGTAGTGGCATCGAAGTCTGTCGTGAGATCAGGGCGAACTCGCCGGAGATCGCGTGTCTGATGCTCACCTCCTACGCCGACGATGAGGCGTTATTGGCCGCCATCTTGGCGGGTGCCGCTGGCTACGTGCTCAAGCAGGTCGGTGCATCGAGTCTGGTGGACGACGTACGACGGGTTGCCGGCGGAGAGTCGTTGCTCGATCCTGGACTGACGGAGCAGGTTTTGGCCAAGCTGCATCAGGGATCCGAGGCAGACCCGCTGCTGGCCAGCCTCACCCCCCAGGAGCGTCGCATCCTCGATCTGGTCGCGGACGGACAGACCAATCGCCAGATCGCCGAGTCACTCTTTCTGGCCGAGAAGACGGTGAAGAACTACGTCTCCAACCTGTTGGCGAAGCTCGGCATGGAGCGCCGGACCCAGGCCGCCAGCTATGCGACGCGCATCAAAGAGCGATCAGCCCAAGCTCGTCGGACCGACGCCACCGGCACCTGAGAGGCCTTCTGCCAGGTCTGGGACCGGGCGTGTCTTCGCGGCGACCGAGTCTTAAGTCCCAAAAACACGTACGTCGGGACGCCGTTGTACGCCACACTTGGGATCGTTCAGAGGTAGAGGGTTCCCTCTCCGGTTGAAGCAGGCCACGCCCTCGTGACCTGACCCCGATTCCACCGGTCGCTCTACCCATGGATCATCGGCTTCACGGTCCACTGGCTGGGCGCAACAGCGGAGGATGGCGCTCCAACCGCCCGACAGATTCAATGGCTCCACGACGGACAGACTCCGTGACTTTCGGCCCTAGCCCTGTGACCAAGCATGGCGTCCAATGGGAGTGACAGCAGAATCAATAGCAGGGACGCCTGATTTATCCCGCATGCCATGGGAAGAAGCCGTGACGTATTCCAGCAGCTATCGACATCAGAGACCCGGGGACCATCGCTTGAGCAGTCTGACGCTTCATTCCTGCGAGGTCGGGGCCGTCGTTCCCCGCTAGTCGACCGGCCACGAGCATTCAAAGGAGAAGACCGTGCGCGAAAAGGACGAGGACCGGGACCGGGGCGAGGAGCGGACCATCGTGGTCGGCATCGATGGCTCGGAGCACTCCCGATGGGCCCTCAAGTGGGCTGCCGACGAGGCGAAACGACGAGGATCTTTGCTCAGGATCGTGTTCGCCCAGATCAGTTCACCGAAAGACGTCCCGGGTTGGTATGAGGCCGGCTCGACCGATCTCTCGCCGGCGGAAGCGATCATCGATGATGCCGTCGGGCTGGTGGCGACACGGCACCCCTCGGTGCTGGCCCGAGGTGAGGTTGACGAATGGCCGGCATCACTCGTGCTCACAATCGCCAGCAGATCGGCCGATCTTGTTGTCCTCGGTGCACGCGGGCTGGGCGGATTCAAAGGATTGCTTCTCGGCTCGGTGAGCGATCAATGCGTTGAGTACGCCCACTGCCCAGTGGCCGTTGTCCGAACAGACATCGACGAGCTCCCCCTGCGAGCCACCCAATCCCGGATTGTGGTCGGCATCGACGGATCGATCGGATCTACGAGAGCACTCCGGTGGACACTGGAAGAGGCCCGAATTCGATCAGCGACCGTCGAAGCCGTCTATGCCTGGCACTATCCGCCGGTGGGCGCTTTCGTGCTGGGGCCCACCGATGGCTTCGAGGTGGTCGCCAACGAGACGGTCGATGCCGCCACCCAATACGCCAACGAGGTGGCACCTGAGGTCCGCTTCGTCGCCCGTACCTGCTTCAATGCAGAAATACCGGCCCTTCTTGATGCAGCCAACGGTGCCGAACTCCTTGTCGTCGGTGCCAAGGGCCATGGACGTTTCCACGACACTCTCCTGGGGTCGGTCGCTCACCAATGCATTCGCCACGCCGAGTGTCCCGTGATCGTGGCACGACCGCACCTGCCTGAAGGGCACTCCGAAGGGACGACCCTCCGGGGGCCGATTCGAGCAGTCGAGGACGACAGTCCAGCCACATCTGACAGATCCGCGTGGGCCAAGTTGCCGAAGTAAATAGCCACGATGATCGACGGAACGGCGGCATGATGGGGGAGACGAAAGGTTCGATGAACACGGCTGGAAACCCGGGACGGCGCGTGACCGAGCGCTATCGGTGTACCGCCGTTTCTTCTCTACCTCCGCAGCCTTCAGCGGCCGAGATCGGAGGGTTCACCCATGTCGACAATGTGGACCACGGCGTCGTTCCTTTGCTGATCGGGCCCCGGACCGACTGAGAGCATCAGCTGACCCGGCACAGCGATTTCGAAGTGTCCATGGCGGAAGTGCTCAGACGTGGACGGTGATGCCCTCGTGGCCGCACCAAGTCGGCAGCTGGGTTCCGATCTGAACCAGAAGGGGTGGGTCAGAAGTTACGGTCACCTTGTCGTGATCGGCTCGAATGCCGATGCGCTTACCCGTGAAGCGGAACGTGAGGGCGAGGACGCGCCAGGCCTCGGGAAGGTAAGGGCGGACAGTGAGCGTCTCCCCGGCTACGCTCACACCCAGGAAGCCGAAAGCGAGGGCCTGCCACACCCCTCCCATGGTGGCCAGGTGCACTCCTTCGGCAGTTGTTCCCGTTAGGTCGTCCAGGTCAAGGCGGGTGGCCAGGCGGAACAGCTCCAGTGCCCGGTCCGGCTGACCCGCCCGAGCCAGTAAAGACGCGTGGATGGCCGGGGAAAGTGAGCTGCCGTGGGCCGTCCGGGGATCATAGAAAGCCAGACACGACTCCAGCGATCCGGCCACCACCTCCTCCGGCACCAGGTGGTAGAGCATGAGCACATCGGCCTGCTTGATGAGCTGGGAACCGGCTACCCTCTCGGCACCCAATAGTCGGTCCACGGCCGTCAGGGGAGAAGCGATTTCGGACATCAGGAGTGGTTCTAGCTCGAAGTAACCATCGAACTGTTCGTAGAGCCGGCGCTGGGAATCCCACCCGTCGAGCAACCTGTCGGCCAGCGTCGCCCACTTGGTTGCCGTGTCGCCATCACCGGCTCGGCGAAGCAGTTCTGCTCCCTCGCGAAGATTCCGGCGGGCCATGACGTTTGTATAGGCGTTGTCGTCGACGGCACGGTGGTACTCGTCAGGCCCGATCACCCCGTAGATGTGGCCTCTGCCGTCGGCGCCGGTCTGGATCCGGCTGGCCCAGTAGCGGGCTGTTTCCGTGACGAGGGCGCCGCCTGCTCCGGCCAGGAGGGCGGAGTCCCCCGTCCACATGGCGTAGTGGATTGCCGCCCAGGCCACGTCGGCCACGATGTGCTCTTCATGGGACCCGGTGGCGATCGGAACCCGCTCATCGTCTTTCCCCCGAACAAATCGAGGGGTGACGTCGCTGCCGTCGCCGGCTGACTCCCAGGGAAAACGGGCGCCGTCGAACCCCCTGGCCCTGGCTAGCGCCTGCGCCGCGGGGAGGCGGCGGATGCGGTACTCCAGCATGGCTCGGGCTGCGGCCGGCCTAATGGCGGCCAGGGCGGGCAGCACAAAGACGTCGGCGTCCCAAAAGACGTGACCGGCGTAGGCATCGCCGGTGAGCCCACAGGCCCCCACTGCCGTCTCCTCACCGTCGCCTGCTGCACTGAGGAGGTGGAACACCGCGAAGCGGGCTGCCAACTCGGACTCAGGGTCTCCTTCGATCGTCACGTCGGCATCGCGCCAACGTTGCGACCATGCCTCTCGATGGTCAGCGAGTAGCCGGTCGAATCCCAACCTCTCCGCTGCCCCGAGCTGGTTGTGGGCATCTCGCAGTTTGGTCGGGTTGAACGGGTTGGCCACCCATGCGGCCAACCGTTCGACTGTCCGGCACCCCTGTGATTCCACTACTCGGTTCTGGGCGGCCATGGCAATCTCGGCGCCCGGCACTCCCGTGATGGCGCCGACCGAGTCGCCTCGCGCATCAACCGCGAAGTCGACACTCCTCCGAGGTGGCCGGAGCGCGTTCCCGGGTCGGAGCTGGGCCTCGGGACCCTCGGCTCGCAGCCCCATCACGTGGGGTGAGACCACCGACACGAATCTCAGAGACCGTCCTCCGACGCCTCCACCATCGAATCGGGCCAGGGTGCCGCTCCGTAGGTCCAGTAATCGTCTTACGTGGTCACCAGGGCGTACACCAGGACGCTCAAGGCGCGTCCAGTCCGGACCAGGGAGCAGCCCGTGATCGGTGTAGACGCCGTTCACCAGGGACAGGGGCGTCGATCCTTTGCCCCCTTCGTCCCTGGAACCTCGGACACCTATGAAGCCATTACCAAGTGAT
Organism: uncultured Acidimicrobiales bacterium; assembly: GCA_963747825.1. GTDB lineage: Bacteria > Actinomycetota > Acidimicrobiia > Acidimicrobiales > RAAP-2 > Bog-756. Next base: position 137,480 of record CAVVGQ010000007.1, on the reverse strand, counting down.
CCCAGAGATTCGGAGATCCGCTCCTGGGCCTCGACGGTCGGTAGCGGTACCACCCAGGCAGAGTCGAGATCGATATTCGGCACGCGGCGGGCGCCCCGCCGTGCCAACTGCTCGTCGAGTAGGTCGATGAATCCCTTTGGTCCGTTCCCGAGGTGGAGGACCCCTTCGGGAACGCCACCCGGCTCCACCCCGACCGAGACCACGACGGCGCGAGATAGGGCCCTCACCATCATGAGGGAGTCGCTGCCGACCACGCCGCCGACAGGGCCGAACTCGTCGCCACCGATCAGCACCAGTCCACCGGTGATGCCTCGCCGGGCTAGCCAGTCCGCGGCCCAGCGGGCTGAGTCGGATTTGTCGGTCAGCCCGATCTCGACGTGCTTCACGTCGCTGGTGATGCGCGGATCGGCGAGGCCGACGTCCCTGGAGGCGTTGGTGGCCAGCGTCACCACCTCGGCCAGGTTGGCGATCCCTGCCGAAGCGAGACGTGCCATGACGGCTTCGACCAGGCGGTCGATGTCAGCCTTCTTGGGATCAGCCCATTCCGGGGTAGGGATGAGATCGATCTTGCGACGATTGATGCGTTCGGAGACCACTCTCGCTTCCATGCCACGGGTGTGGAGATCCTCGACGGTCCGTTCGGCTGCTCGGTCCAGCGCACGGTCCTCGTCGGGGGTGGCCGTCTTCCGGAATAGCAGCTCAGGTCCGTTGTCGGTACCCGTGAAGACCTCGGAGCCTCGGTTGCAACAAAGGAGTAGTCCGCCCGGCCCCTGGGGCCTGGCCCGGAGTTGACCGTCGACGTTGCCGACATGGGTACCGGTCACGATGATCGAGTGGACACCGTTGGTACTCAGCGCCTCGATGCGGTCCCGCACCACTGATGCGTCCGATTGCCGATCGGGTACGGCGGTGCCATCCCAGTCGAACACGATCGCCTCGAAGGTCTCTTCGACCACCCCTCCGGTCCACCCGCTTGGATGAGGCGAACGTCGATCCGGGTCAGTCACGGTCAGCTGCGCTCGGGCTGAAGGCGATCAAAAGGTCCGATGACTTTTTCAGCGTACTCGGCGCCAGCGGTGGTGGGGGCGGCGCCGACTCACTGAACGGCGTATTCGAGCCGTGATCCGACCGTGTCACACGAGCCCGGTCGGCCTCGTCGGCACGGCGGGATCCCGCCACGGTCTACTCCGGGACCGATGTGGAACCACCCCAGCGCCAGTGGGCGATCTCTGGGGGGTCTTCGCCGTGCTCGCAGCCGTAGCGGCGGGCTTCGAGCCGAGCGTCGATCATCTGCTGACGTAGCATCGCATTTTGGGGCCCCAGTCCAGGGACTCGATCGAGCACATCGATCACCAGGTGATATCTGTCGAGATCGTTGAGCATCACCATGTCGAATGGGGTCGTCGTGGTTCCTTCCTCCTTGTATCCCCGGACATGGAAGTTGTGATGATTGGTCCGTCTGTAGGTCAGACGATGGATGAGCAGCGGATAACCGTGGTATGCGAAGATCACCGGTCGGTCAGGTGTGAACAGGGTGTCGAATTCGCGATCCGAGAGCCCATGGGGGTGCTCGGTATCCGGTTCGAGACGCATCAAATCGACGACGTTGACAACGCGGACTTTCAGGTTTGGGAGGTGGTGGTGCAAAATATCCACCGCCGCCAGGGTCTCGAGGGTTGGAATATCGCCACAACAGGCCATGACGACATCGGTCACCGAGTCATCGTCGTTCGATGCGAAGGACCAGATCCCGAGTCCTCGCGTGCAGTGGTCCCGCGCCTCGTCAATCGAGAGCCAGTCGTGTTGAGGTTGTTTGCCGGCGACCACGACATTCACATAGTTGTGGCTGCGAAGGCAGTGGTCTGCCACCGAAAGAAGGCAATTGGCGTCCGGCGGGAAGTAGACGCGGACGATCGAGGCCTTCTTGTTGACTACGTGATCGATGAAGCCCGGGTCTTGGTGAGAGAATCCGTTGTTGTCCTGTCTCCACACGTGGCTCGAGAGGAGATAGTTCAGCGAGGAGATGGGCCGGCGCCACGGGACCTCCGCGCTGACCTTCAGCCATTTCGCATGTTGATTGAACATCGAGTCGATGATGTGGATGAACCCCTCGTAGCAGTTGAAGAGACCATGGCGACCGGTCAGCAGGTACCCCTCGAGCCACCCCTCGCACTGGTGCTCCGACAGCACCTCCATGACTCGCCCGTCGGGAGCCAGGTGGTCGTCATCAGGACGTAGCTCGGCGTCCCAGGCCCGGTCGGTGACTTCGAACACGTTCTGCAAGCGGTTGGAAGCGGTCTCGTCTGGTCCGAAGAGACGGAAGCTGTCCGGGTTCGCTCGTATGACGTCTCGGAGGAAGGAACCAAGCACCCGGGTTGCCTCCCGCGTGACGGTCCCGGGGCTCGGTACCTCGACCGCGAAGTCGGAGAAGTCGGGGAGCTCGAGCTCGGCTCGAAGCAGGCCCCCATTGGCATGGGGGTTGTCACTCATCCGACGCTCGCCGGACGGGGAGAACTGGCGAATGGCCTCGATCGGCCCTCCGTCCTCGCAGAAGAGCTCATCGGGCCGATAGCTGCGAAGCCAGGCCTCCAGCTGGGCGAGGTGCTCGGGGTTGGTGCGTACCTCGGTCAGGGGGAGCTGGTGGGCCCGGAAGGTCCCCTCGATCGGCAATCCATCGACGACCTTCGGACCGGTCCAGCCTTTGGGCGTCCGCAGGATCAGCATCGGCCATCTCGGCCGGACGCCTGGACCGCGTGAACGGGCGACGTCTTGGATGTCGCGGATCTCGGCAAAGATGGTGTCGAGCTCACCCGCCATGCGCTGGTGCACGGCCATCGGACTTTCGCCGTCGAATCCACCCTCGACCAGCACTGGGCGGTACCCATAGCCGCTGAAGAGCTCCAGCAGCTCGGCAGTGGGAATTCGCGCCAGCACCGTGGGCGCGGCGATCTTGTATCCGTTGAGATGCAGGATGGGCAGGACGGCACCATCCCGACGAGGGTCGAGGAATTTGTTCGAGTGCCACCCGGTGGCCGCCGGCCCGGTTTCGGCCTCACCGTCGCCCACCACACAGGCGACCACCAGATCGGGGTTGTCGAATGCCGCCCCGAAGGCATGGCTCAGCGAGTAGCCGAGCTCGCCGCCCTCGTGGATGGATCCCGGAGTCTCCGGGCTACAGTGACTGGGGATGCCGCCGGGAAATGAGAACTGGCGGAAAAGTCGTCCCATGCCCTCACCGTTGCGGCCGATGTGGGGATATCGTTCGCTGTAGGTGCCTTCGAGCCAGGTGTTGGCGACGACGGCCGGGCCTCCGTGACCTGGACCGCACACGAATATGGCGCCCAGGTCGAGAGCGGCGATGCACCGGCTCAGGTGGGCGTAGATCAAGTTGAGCCCAGGGCTGGTCCCCCAGTGGCCCAGCAGTCGTGGCTTTATGTCTTCAGGGACGAGGGCCCGACGCAATAGCGGGTTGTCCATGAGGTAGATCTGGCCGGCGGTGAGGTAGTTGGCAGCCCGAAAGTAGGCATCGAGAGGAAGCAACTCATCGATTTCGGGCCGAGCGGGGGATTGTGATCCGTTTAGGGCAACCATCGGATTCTCCTTCAGTGCATCACGCCGACTTGTCTCGGTCATGTTGACGTTCGGTCGCTTCCATCTGGCAAGGTGAGTGGGTGCAACTCCTCGTCGTCAACGCCGGCTCCAGCTCGCTGAAGCTGCGCCTCCTGGATGGAGAAGACAGCGTGGTGGCAGCCGCAGATCGTTCCTGGACTGCCCCGGCGGACATGGCCGCCGTCCTCGGTTCCTTCATCGAGGAGAATCCACGCTTCAGTGCGGTCGGCCACCGTGTGGTCCACGGTGGCGCGGCCTTCCGCCAGCCCATCATCCTCGATGAAGACGTCGACTCCACCCTCGACCACTTGGCCGATCTGGCTCCCATGCACAACCCTCCCAGCCTGAGCGCGATCCACAGTTTGCGATCGTTGCGGCCAGATCTGCCCCAGGTTGCCTGTTTCGACACCAGCTTTCACGCTGACATGCCGGCCAAGGCGGCCACCTACGCCATACCCCGACGCTGGCGGGAGGAGTGGGGGCTTCGCCGCTTCGGCTTCCATGGCCTCAGCCACGCATGGGCCAGCCGACGGGCTAGCGAGATTCTCGGTCGCTCCAGTGACCATCTCCGCCTGGTCACGGCCCACCTCGGGGCTGGCGCCTCCTTGGCCGCGGTGGCATTCGGTCACTCGGTCGACACCTCCATGGGGTTCACCCCGATGGAGGGCCTGGTGATGGCTACGCGCTCGGGCAGCGTCGATCCCGGTCTGGTCCTGACGGTGCAGCGAAATCACGGCCTGTCCGCGGTGGATGTTGAAGAGGCTCTCGAACACGGCTCGGGGCTGGCCGGACTGGCGGGAGACTCCGGGGACCTGCGTGATGTGTTGGCGGCGATGGATGCTGGAGATCAGGACGCCTTGCTCGCCTACGAGGTCTACGTCTACCGGATTCAGACTGGAATCGCCGCCATGTGCGCCGCCATGGATGGGTTGGACGGCTTGGTGTTCACCGGTGGGGCGGGCGAAGCTACCCCTCGGCTGCGATTCGACGTATGCGCGGGCCTCGGGTTCCTCGGGGTCCGGCTGGACATCTCCACCAACCAAATCGGCGAAGCAGACAGACTGATATCCCCCGCAGGTGCAAACCCCGTGTTCGTCGTCCACGCCCGCGAGGATCTCGAGATCGCCCGTCACGTGCGGGACCTGTTGACGTAGAAGGTCCGGCTGCAGCGCTGGAAGCTGCCTGCGCCTCTCGAACCGCGTTGCCTTGCGCTCGGGCATGACCGAGGAGCGCACCGTAACGTCACCGAGCGGATATCGGGGTCTGTGCCGCGTGCCGAAGCTCGAAGCGTCGACCCGTGACCACATCCGGGCGGATGATCAGCACCATGTCTCCCGGCTCGGGCACCGATGGGTGTCCTGCCGCTTCGAGTTCGGACTCGCTCGGCGCTTCGACCAGGGTCCCCAGCCCACGAACGAGAACGCTCCAGGCCATTGCCGCATCGGGATCGATGTGATCGACTTCAAACGCCACCAAGCGTCCGCCTGCCGCCTGGGACAAAAACCCCGGGCCCACACGAACCAGAACCTGCCCGTCCCGTAGTGCGAAATTGACCGGGATGATCACCGGTGCCTGGTCGGTGGCTACCCCGACCCTTCCGATCCGACCCTCCTTGGCCCCCAGGGCCAACAAACGCCTGCATTCCGCAACGGGGAGAATGGTCGAACCCTTTCCATCTATCCACATGTGACCACCATCCCACCTGTGCGGGCCAGACACCAGGGCCTTTCGACCCTCATTCCCGGACCTGTTCCAGCGATCACCGGGACCGAGGGCATGGTGTCGAGGGATGGGACTTTCGGCACTGGCCCTCCTCCGCAACCGGTCGCACACTCTGAGTGGGGGAGTTGCCATGATCGATAACCGAGAACCTGTGGCAGACACGATGAGTGGTTCTGACGCCTTGCTGTGGACCGTCGGCCGAGATCCGGTACTACGACCGACGGTCGTCGCCGTCATGGCGCTTGACAAGGCCCCTAGTTGGGCAGACGTCCGCACCCGGGTGGCGGCACTGGTTGACATCGTCCCGAGGCTCCGGTCTCGAGCTAGGCCCCGACCGTTGGGGCGCGGGAGGCCACAATTCGTCACGGACGACCTTTTCGATCTCGATCTCCACCTTCGACGCAATCTCTTGCCACCCCACGGAACCTTCAGGGACGTGCTCGACTCGGCTCAGGTAATGGCCACGATCGGGTTCGACACGGAGCTTCCACCCTGGGAGGCAGTGCTCGTCGAGGGAGTGGATGGTGACGGTGCCGCGCTCGTCATCAAGCTGCATCATGCGCTCGTGGACGGCGTCGGTGGTGTCGCCGTGCTGATGCATCTTTTGGACAGGGTTCGCTACCCTCCATCCGAGCCCCCTGCGCCCGAGCCCCCTGCGCCCGAGCCCCCTGCGCCCGAGCCCCCTGCGCACGAGGTGACGGCACTCCGAGCGCCTCTGAGATTACTTGGGCGTCTGCCTTCTCCGCGGCGCGTGATCGAAACCGTTTTGCACGCCTCAGCCCACCCGTTCGAGGAGGCGGAGCGGGTGGCGGCCACCGCCGCGTCCGCGGTGCGCCTTCTTGCCCCCGCCAGTACACCGCTCTCTCCGCTCATGACCGAGCGCGGCTTCAGGCGAGCTTTCGAGGTTCTCGATCTAACACCTCAGGCGCTGCGTCAGGCGGCAACGGCAGCAAATGGGACGCTCAACGATGTCTTCGTCGCCGCGGTCGTACGCGGGATCTCGCTCTACCACCAGTACCACCGCGTGTCGGTGGACGGTCTGAGGGTGCTGATGCCGGTGAATGTGCGTGCCGACGGGGACCGGGAGGGGGGGAACCACTTCGTACCGGCCCGTTTTGTCGTCCCGACACCGTCGGACGCAGAGGAGTGCGTACGCGAGGCGAAACGGATCATCGGGTCGTGGAAGCGCGCGCCAGGGCTTGCCCTCAGCGATATCTTGGCCACCGGCCTCGACAAAGTGCCCGATTCCGTGGTCACGGCCATGTGGGGCTCGATGCTCAAGGGGGTCGATGTCTGTATCACCAACGTCCCTGGACCGGAATTCGAGACCTACGTGGCGGGCGCTCGGGTTGACCGCATGTACGCCTTCGCTCCGCCCTCGGGGGCAGCGGTAAATGTATCGCTCGTCACATCGGCCGATCGGGTGGGTATAGGCATCGTCGTCGACAGCGCGGCCGTCCCCGATAGTCCGCGACTTGCCACCTGTCTGGCCGATGGTTTCGAAGAGGTACTCCGACTCGGTTGCCTGCATGGTGGGCGGCGACCGTGAAGTCCTCTTCGGAGGCACTCTCTGCGCTTGATGCCGGGTTCTTGTACTCCGAGTCGGATCGAACCCCCATGCACATGGGTTCGATTGGGATTTTTGAGGGGGCGCCTCTGCGGGACAAGGATGGGGCACTCCGTGCCGATGCACTGCGGGCGGAGATCGAGAGCCGGCTACATCTGGTGCCGAAGCTGCGGCGACGGGTGCGTTTCACCCCCCTCGGCATGGCGGCCCCGGTGTGGGTGGACGATCTTGCATTCGATATCACCAACCACGTTCGACAAGCCACTCTCCCAGCCCCCGGGACGCAAGCATCGTTGAGGGACCTGTGCTCCGGGCTCATGGCCCGTCCCCTACAGCGCGACCGACCGCTGTGGGAAATCTGGCTCATCGATGGGCTCGCGGATGGCCGGGTGGCAATGATGGAGAAGCTCCACCATTCGATGGCGGACGGTCTAGCCGGAGTCGAACTGGTGACCGTGTTGTTCGATCTGGATCGGCATCCGGCGAAAGCCACATCCTCCCCTCGCCCATGGGCCCCCACTCGTCCTCCACATCAGAGATCCGTCATCGCCCATGACCTCGGTCGCCGCGTGTTTGCCCCACTGCACCTGGTAGCCAACGGAATCGGTGCCCTGTGTCATCCGGCGGGCGCTGGTCGTGACTGTGCCCACTACGCTGCCGCCCTGAAGAGCGTCGTCACCCGACAGAGTATTGCCCCCTCCCTGTCGCTCAACGTCCCGGTTAGCCCCGGTCGACAGGTGGCATTTGTTCGCCAGCCTCTTGCCGACTTGCAGAAACTTGCTGACCTCTTCGGGGTCACCATCAACGATCTTCTCCTGACGGCGGTGGCCAGCGGTGTCGGCAGCCTGCTGTACTCACGCGGTGAGATGATCGAAGGTCGAACCGTCCAGGTTCTGGTGCCCGTGGGGGCGGATCACCACGGCGACCACCAGCTTGGAAACCGAGTCTCGGCCATGCTCGTCCGCCTCCCGATCGGCTCATCGGATCCGGTTGATCGATTGCGGCTGGTGTCGCGGGCTCAGGCGGACTGCAAGCACAACCACCAAGCGCTGGCGGTGGCATTTCTCCTCGAGCTGCTCGAACCGTTGCCACAGCCAGCTCTGGCGACGGCCGCCCGGCTGGTCCACCGTCAACCCTTCTTCAACCTGGTGGTTACCAATGTCCCGGGCCCGGGTGTCCCTCTGTACGTGCTGGGTGCTCGCATGCTCGAAGCCTTCCCGCTCGTCCCAATCGCCGGAAACCTGAGTGTCGGGGTGGCCGCTCTTTCCTATGGGGAACAGTTGACCGTTGGCCTACTCGCCGACCCTGATGTGTGCGCGGACCTGGACGTGTTCGCCGATGGGATCGACCGTTCGTTTGCTGAGCTGGCCACTGCCGCCCGCAGGCAGCGGACCAAGGGTCCCGCAACTGTGAAAGACCAACTCAAAGTCAACGGAGGTTCAATGTCATGAGAGAACTCGTGTATCCGAGGATTTTTCTGCCCCGCGTCGAACAGCTACCCGACAAGGTGGCTGTCATCGACGTGACGGCCGAGGGTATCCGCTACCAAGGCACATTTGCCGGTCACCTCGACCGCCTGTTGCGACTGGTGAACTCCATGCGGGTTGTGCTCGGCGTGGAGCCGGGCGACCGGTTCGGTGTTTTAGCCATGAACGGCCATGAGTATCTGGAGCTCTACCACGCCGCCATGTTCGGAGCAGGCATCATCAACCCGCTCAACGTACGATTAACCCCCACTGAATTGGCCTACGTGCTCAACGATTCCGGCGCCAGGGTGGTCTTCACCGATCCGGTGTTCGCCTCCCTCCTCGACCGGGCCCGAGCCATGGGGGCAAGAGTCGACAAGGTAGTCATCATCGGTGGGGAGCCAGGCGACAGCACGACTGGAGGTACCGGTGGCCCTGTGGCCTACGAAGACCTGCTGGCGGTGGGCAAGCCGGCCATGCCACCCGAGCCGGAGGAGGACGATGCCGCGATCCTCATGTACACCGGAGGAACCACCGGCTCACCCAAGGGGGCCCTGCTCGAGCAGCGGGCCGAGGTGCTCAACGTCTACCATGTCCTCGCCGAGATCGGGCTTCGCCAGGAGCGGCGCTTCTTGTTCCAGTCACCGATGTTCCACGCCGCCCTCGTCGCCGGTGTGCTCGGTATTCCCGCCACCGGAGCAACCTCGGTAACCATCCCCCTATTCGACCCGGAGCTGGTGCTGAGAACCATCGAGGAGCAGGGGATCGATACGACGATGGTTATCCCGATCATGCTGTCGATGCTCGAGCGAGCTGAGGGCTTTTCGCCGGAGCGCCTGAGCTCGCTTCGCCAACTGGTCTACGGAGCATCACCGATCTCGCAGGACCTCATCGCCCGGTGGCTGAAGATGCTTCCCGATACCGACTTCATCCAGGGATATGGCATGACTGAGGCGGCATCGGCGCTCACCGTCCTAGGCCCTGAGGATCACCGACGTGGTGGTGATGCGCTTACGGCCTCGGGCAGGCCTTTGTTCGGCGTTGAGCTCTGCATCACCGATTCGCTCGGCAATGCCCTCCCTAGAGGAGAAGCGGGGGAGGTCTGCGCCCGGGGCGGGAACCTCATGCGCGAATACTGGGAGAAGCCGGCGGAGACGGAGGCGGCAATGCGCGACGGCTGGTATCGAACCGGCGATATGGGCTTCGTCGACGAACATAGCCTCTTACACTTGACCGACCGGATGAAGGACATGATCGTCACCGGGGGGGAGAACGTGTATTCCATCGAGGTGGAGAACGCCATCGCATCTCACCCGGCCGTGGCCGAGGTCGCAGTGATCGGGATTCCAAGCGACAAGTGGGGCGAGGCGGTGCACGCAATCGTGGTTCTTCGCCAGGGCATGAAGGCGACGGCTGAAGAGCTGATCGAGCACGCCCGCCAGTTCTTGGCCGGGTTCAAGGTACCGAAATCGGTCGAATTCCAGGAAGGTCCACTTCCGCTGTCGGGTGCCTTCAAGCCGCTGAAGCGCGAGCTGCGTCGCTGCTACTGGGAGAACCAAGAACGTCAAGTGTGCTGAAGATCGACCCGTCGTAGCTCTGGTCGAACCACCGGCTTGCCCCGTGCCCTTCTTCGATCGATTGGCGAGGCGAGCCAGTGTCGAGACGTCCTCACGGTAGGAGGGTATTCAACAGCCCGAAGCTGAAATAGGAGGTGTAAGTCGAAGGGCGGTGAGCGCTGGGAACAAAGGTGCTGGTGAAGGCTATAATCGTCAAGCTTGAAGAGCCTGTAAGCGACCAGTTGCGTCTCAACATCCCTCGGTCGCAGTTTCGATTCCTGCCTGCCCACTCACAGCTGTGAATTCACTGCTGCCTCACGACACCACAAGACACGAGGAGACCCATGGACATCGAGCAGTTCTACAGCGCAGACGAACGGCGTCGGCAATCGGCCGAGGTGGAGCTGGGGACCAATTGGTGGGACGAGAAGGGGAACCGGTACGAGTTGAGCTGGGTGGAGGACACGGGCGAGCTCTACGTCATGCTGGAACTCGTACCGGAGGCCGACTCGTGGACGCCTTTTGGCGACATCGAGGTCGAACAATTGTCGGTCGACCGGATCCTCGTCCACGTTATCTGCACGATTCCCACGCTCGAGCAGGTGGAACAGGTCCTGGCCGGCTGGCCTGAGCACATGGCTGAACCAAACGGGATCTCGTGGGTGGCGGACCAGCTTCGCTCCAACGGGATCCCTATGGATCCGGGGCCCTGAGTCGCAACTGGCCCCCCTCCCGAATCCGACCCTGTAGGGTCCGGAGCGGCCAAGGCACCAACAGAGAGATCGTGGCGGTATGGACTTAGTTGTGGATCTGTCCACGAAGGAGGTCAGCGTGCGAGATAGCGACGATCTGAGCCGCTTTGCAGTTCGAGTGGTCCCGCAGGTCGCGGGCGGCAGTGACGGCCGCGACCTCGGCGCTCTGGTCTCGGCGTTGGGCACCCATGCCGCCGGAACGGTCGGCGCCAGTGGTGACGCTCTCGTCACTGCCTCGGTGGTCCGGCAGTTGGCCCATGAGGAGGCGGCGGCCCGGGGGACACCTCTGGACGCCACATGGGACGCCCGGTTCGGTTCGATGCTCGAGTATGCGGCCTCCAAAGGATGGATGGAAGACGGCGATGCCATCCGCGCCCACATCGAATGGGGGGACTGAACGGTGCGATTCTCCTACGCCGAGTCGATGGTCGATCCGACCTACTACCTGCCCTTGGCCCGGGCCGCCGAGGATGCTGGTTACGACGGCATGGTCGTGCCCGACAGCATCTGCTACCCGCTCGAATCCGATTCGACCTATCCGTTCTCGCCCGATCACTCCCGAGAGTTCCTCGACGACAAGCCGTTCATCGAGCCGTTCTCGCTCATTCCGGCCATGGGTGCCGTCACCGAGCGCCTCCGGTTCATCACGTTCGTCCTCAAACTGCCCATGCGGCATCCGCTGTTGGTTGCCAAGCAGGCCACGTCGGTGGCCGTCCTGACTGGCAATCGCCTGGCGTTGGGCGTGGGCACGAGCCCGTGGCCGGAGGACTATGAACTGTGCGACGTGCCATGGGAGGGTCGGGGCAAGCGCATGGACGAGGCCGTCGACATCGTGCGGGGCCTTGCCGCTGGTGGCTACTTCGAGTACCACGGTGAGGTCTATGACCTTCCCCCGGTGAAGATCAGCCCGACACCCACCACTCCACTTCCCATCCTCGTCGGTGGTCATGCCATGCCGGCCTTGCGTCGTGCGGCTCGATCGGATGGCTGGCTCCACGGAGGCGGCGACCCCGCCGATCTCCCCGGCCTGCTCGAGAAGCTGGGGCGATTGCGGGAAGAAGAGGGCACCTCCGATCGCGAGTTCGAAGTGCATGTCATCTCGACCGACGCCTTCTCGCCCGATGGCATCCGCCGGCTCGAGGAAGAGGGAGTGACCGATGTGATCGTGGGATTCCGGTGGCCATACACGGTGGGCCCTGACACCGAGGCGCTCCAGGTGAAATTGGATCACCTGCGGCGATTCGCCGACGAAGTCATCGGAAAGACGAGATGACGAGCACGCCCGTCACCGCTCGCGACCTTGGGAACGCCTCCATGGCCGCAGTCGAGGCGTCGGACCGTCAGGCCTGGCTCGACCTGTTCGCCGACGATGCCGTGGTCGAGGACCCAGTTGGTCCTTCCATGTTCGACCCGGAAGGCCAAGGTCATCGGGGGCTCGAGGCCATCGCCGCCTTCTTCGACGACGTCATCGCCGCCAACAAATCGATCGCCTTCACCGTCAGGGAGTCCTTCCTCTGCGGCGACGAGGTCGCCAACGTGGGAGTGATCCGCATCACCTTCGAAGGCGGATCGGCTGTCGAGGTTGACGGTGTCTACGTCTACCGCCGGTCGCCAGAGGGCAAGATCGCCTCCCTCCGCGCTTACTGGGAACCGGACGCCGTGCGTCCCGTCACCTCCTGACCGCAGGTTCCAAAGCGGCTGCGTCCGAGGCCCCTGACCCCTGGCCGACCTTCAATTTCCTCGGCCCCCGATCCGAGGGATCCTGGGTGGGACCTCTCCCTCGTGGATTTGGTTTTCGCAAATAACATTCACTGAGTATGTTGTTTGCGGGAACCAACTGCCCAGAGCGCAGCCCAGACCACTGCGGCACACGCCGGGGAACGGCCTGAAACTCGCCCGTCCGACGACGGTTCAGCCCGATGCGGCCAGTCAGTCCCAGCCGCTGAATCCGTACTGCTGATGGGGGCCCATCACCGCATTTTCGAACATTCCATAGCCGACCTGTCCATCTGAGGTGAATCTGGCCGCGTACTCGGTGAGGCCCCAGTTCGAGTAACTCGGATCGGCGGGGGGGATCACCTGGCCCTGGATCACGAGCTCCCCCTGGTACATCCCGTGCTTCCACTCGGGTTCCAGGCCGTAGCCGCTGCCCAGAAGCAAGGGAAAGGCCAGCAGGGTCTCGACCTCGATCTCCGCAGTCTTGCGTCCGTGCGGCCCGAAGTACGAGAGCGTGGCACCGGTCACCGATCGGGTGCCCGGCGCGAACCGCAGTGCGTGTTCAGGCCGCCCCAGCCATTCCGGCTCCTTTCCCGACCCCAGAGGGAACACCCGGTGGGCGTCCTGCATGATCCGTTCGCCGTTGGGGCGTTCCTGGATGATGGTGACCACGGCATGGTCCTCGAAGCGCACGGGCGCATAGATCCAGAAGAATCCTCCCGCCGTATCGGTGGCCCGGATTCCCGGAGGTTCCGGCTCGCCGACAGGGCGTACGCCCCACGAACGGTCGCGGGATCCCCAGAAGCGATCCGGGGTGAGTTCGATCATGCGCTCTCCGACCTTCAAGGTGCCGGACCACGACCCCACCTGGGCGAATCTGGTCGAGTCGAATGTGACCCGGGTGAACTGCCGGTCGAAGTGCCGGGCTTCGAGATGGGCTTCGGAGAACCCGTCGTAGACGGCATCGAGCTCGATTCCCCATTCGTTCGGTTCGACGATCACCCTCACCTGTTCGAGGCCCTTTTGCACCTCGACCCGGATCGGACCCACCGAGGCGTCCATCCGGTCGGCCCCCAGTGTCCGTGACGACCGGACCACCCGGTGGTCTCCCCCCCACAGGACCGAGACGAAGGCGTCGGCCACGCTCAGATTGGGGTACTGGCCCAGCCCGATGACGGCGAACAGCTCGTCAGCGCTCCCGTGCACTCCTTCGGCGCCGTGAATATTGAAGTAGTAGCGGTCGTAGAAGTTCCGGTCGGACGTCCCCACGAAACGGATGGGTTCCGAGATCTGATGAACCGGGTAATCGTCCAGTGGGGAGAGCATTGGCAGGTCCTCGGGTTCTGGGTTCTGTTGATTTCGCGATCGAAGGAGGCTCGCACCGGCTGGCACCACCGTCGGCACTGGCCACCGGCCCCCCCAGGGGGTGGTCGGCCGATTCGGGCCGAATCAGCCGAATCGTGCAAATCGAGCAAATCGGGCTTCGCCAGGGGAGCGTAGCCACGTTCGAGGTGACGGTGCGTCAGATTTGGCTCCGAGCTACAATCGCCCCATCGCTATGTGTCGGCCGCTGCACCCTCGGGGAGCGCCGGACGGCCACCGGAACGCCCGCGTCGAGCCTGGGAGGCACTGTGAAGTCGTACGATCGTCTGTTCATCGGGGGCGAGTGGGTCGAGCCGTCGTCCACCTCCGTGTTCGAGGTGGTCTCCCCGACCACCGAGGAGCTGGTCGGCCAAGTGCCGGAGGCCCAGATCGCCGACGTCGACCGGGCCGTGGCCGCGGCCCGGGAGGCTTTTGACAACGGGCCCTGGCCGCGCCTGGCCCCGGCGGAACGGGCCGAGGTGCTCACCAAGGTGGCGGACGCCATCCGCAATGACATGCAGGGCATCTCCGAGTTGATCTCGAACGAGATGGGATCGCCGGTGTCGTGGGGGACGTTGGCCCAGGTTCTGGCTCCGACCATGATCCTCGACTACTACGCCGGTCTCGGCTCGACGTTCGCCTTCGAATCGATCAAGGACGGCCTGCTGGGGCCGGTCATGGTGTCGAAGGAGCCGGTGGGCGTTGTGGCGGCGATCACCCCGTGGAACGTCCCCTTGTTTTTGGCCTGCGCCAAGCTCTCGCCGGCTCTCCTGTCGGGAAGCACGGTGGTGTTCAAGCCGGCGCCGGAAACTCCGCTCGACGCCAATGTGCTGGCGGAGATCTTCGCTGAGGCGGGCCTGCCCAAGGGCGTGCTCAGCGTGGTGCCCGCCGGTCGTGAGGTCGGCGAACACCTGGTAAATCACCCGGGCGTCGACAAGGTGTCCTTCACCGGTTCCACCGTGGCCGGTCGCAAGATCGGGGCGGCGTGCGGAGCCAATCTCAAGCGGGTCAGCCTCGAGTTGGGAGGCAAGTCGGCCGCCATCATCCTCGACGACGCCAATCTGGCCGAGACCATCCCGCTCATGCTGCCAAATGCGATCATGAACAACGGTGAGGCCTGCATCTCGCTCACCCGGATACTCGCCCCCCGCGATCGCTACAACGAGGTGGCGGAGGCACTCGTCGAGCAGGTCCGGACCATGAAGGTCGGTGACGCGCTCGATCCTGCCACTGAGGTCGGTCCTCTGGTGGCGGAACGCCAGCGCGACCGCGTGGAGAACTACATTCGCATAGGGCAGGAAGAAGGGGCCAAGGTGGCACTGGGCGGTGGGCGTCCCGACGGGATCGACAAGGGATGGTTCGTCGAGCCCACCGTATTCGTCGATGTCGACAACAGTATGCGGATCGCTCGGGAGGAGATCTTCGGCCCGGTGTTGTCGGTGATCCCTTACGACGACGATGCCGACGCCGTCCGTATCGCCAACGACTCCGATTACGGGCTGTGTGGCGCGGTGTTCACCGGGGACGACGACAGGGGAGTGGCCGTCGCCCGTCAGGTCCGGACTGGAACCTACATGGTCAATTCCAACATCCCCATCGACTTCTCGTCGCCGTTCGGCGGCTACAAGGCGTCGGGGGTCGGCCGTGAGTTCGGCGAGGACGGGCTCGAGCTCTTCCTCGAGAAGAAGACCATCAACCTGCCGGCCGGGTACAGCCCGAACGTGTGACCGGTGCGGCCGCCCTGGCGGCCGACACCGTCGATCGGAACCGGGCAAGACGCCCGGTAGGCCGGGCTTGTCTCGCCAGGGTCCGTTCGCGCTGCGTAATTGCGCTCTGATCTGCGATCATGGAAAGAGCGACCCGTCGTCCGTCCAACAGTCGATATGGCGCCGGTGTACCCGGAGGCACCCATCCCCATGAGTTCTGGCACCCACGCGGTCACCAAGAGACCACGCCCCTCGACCTCGCCGGTCGACGTGGCTCGGGGCCGCCCGGTCCGCTTCGGGTTCGTGCCGGCACTCGACGGCTTGCGGGCCCTCTCTGTGCTCGGGGTGATGATGTACCACGGGGGAGCCCTCAGCGGCGGGTTCCTCACCATCGACGTGTTCTTCGTCTTGTCGGGATTCCTGATCACATCCCTCCTGATCGGCGAGTGGGCGACCCGCATGACCATACGGCTGGGACAGTTCTGGACCCGGAGGGCTCGCCGGCTGCTGCCCGCCCTGCTGGTGATGCTGGTGGGCGTCGCAATCTACGCCAAGGTGTTCGCCACCCCGGGGGAGTTCGTCAATCTCCGACTCGACTCTCTCTCGACGCTCTTCTACGTGTCCAACTGGCACTTCATCTTCGGCAACAGCAACTACTTCGAATTCACCGCCCAGACGTCACCCTTGGCGCACATGTGGTCCCTGTCGATCGAAGAGCAGTTCTACATCGTCTGGCCGCCGGTCGTCCTGGTCATGCTCCGCCTCGGTCGCCGGCTCCGGCCCTCGAGGCGCCTGTGGCCGGTTCTCGCCACCGCGGTTGTCGGCGCGCTGGCCTCTGCTTTCGAGATGAGTCTGCTCTACCGGCACGGCGCCTCGGTGATGCGGATCTACGAAGGTACCGACACCCGCAGTCAGGACATACTCGTCGGGGCGTCACTGGCCGTCGGAATGGCGATCTGGGCCCAGCACCGACGGCCGGTTGACGAAGGGGGCAGGCCCGCACACGGCAGCCACCGGCCCCGGCCCCACCCGTCGGCGGGGACGGCCGGGTCAGTGCCGCCTCCTTCCCTCCGCCGTGACTCCCAACGTCGACGCGGTCCAGGGATCAAGCCCATCTCGGCCTGGGAGATCGAGTCCCCGACCATGCGGGTGGTGTACCAGGTCCTCGGTTGGTCGGCTCTGGCGGTCTGTCTGATCCTGTGGTCCAGGCTCACACAACCCACGCCTTCCTCTTCGACGGCGGCTATCTCCTTTTTGCCGTCGGCGTGGCCCTCGTCATCTTTGTGACCATCACCGCCCAGATGGCCTCCCTGTCGCGGGCACTGGGTAACCTCGTGTTCCGCTATGTGGGCAAGATCTCCTACGGCACCTACTTGTGGCACTTCCCGCTGTTCGACTTCCTCGATGGCGCTCGGGTCCACCTGCTCGGCTACCCGCTACTAGCTGTCCGGATCGCCGCCACCCTTCTGGTGGCCACCGGCTCCTACTACCTGGTCGAAGAGCCGGTCAGGAGGGGCAGGATGCGCTCGCTCACCGAGTGGAAGGCATGGTTGGCCACCTCCGGCGCCTTCTTGGGTGTCGTGCTGGTCACGGTGGTGGCCACGCTGCCCTCGACGGCGGAGGCGGCAGGCAGCGTCCGGGTGGTCGGGGCCCAGTACAGCGGGTCCGCCGGTCAAGGTCGCCATCTTCGGGGACTCGGTGGCATGGCGAATGGGGTTCGCCATGCTGGCCAGTCAGCCGCAGGACGCCTATGACGTGAACATCGACAACGGGGCCATCCTCGGCTGTGGGGTGGTCCGCAGTACCGAGTACATCGAGCACGGGACCGTGTACAACACCACCCCGGCCTGCAACACCGCCACACCCGCGTCCGACCAGTGGCCGGCGCTGTGGCGGGGAGACCTCGACCAATTCCGACCCAACGTGGTGGTTGTGCTGGTCGGCCGGTGGGAGGTCCACGACCGGTTGATCGACGGGCAATGGATGCACATCGGCGAGCCGAGATTCGACGCCGACCTGAAGCAGTCGCTCCAACAGGCCGTTCAGGTCGGGACATCGGAGGGAGCCCTCATGGTGCTGATGACCTCCCCGTGCTTCGACTCCGGGGAACAGGCCGAACGGCCAGCCCTGGCCTGAGGATTCGGCCACCCGGCTGGACGACTACAACGCCATGGTGCGCGACGTGGCCGCCGAGCACCCGGCCACGGTCCAGGTCGACGAGCTCGGTGCCCAGCTGTGCCCTGGGGGGCGCCTTCACCATCGTCCTTCGACGGGGTCCAGGTCCGGGACGGCGACGGCGTGCACATCGCCCCGACGCCGGCGGCCGGGCAGTGGCTCGACGCCCGCGTGCTCCCCGAGGTGGTCAAGGTCGGCCGCCTCCAGATGGCCGGCAACGACCTCCTGCCACCGGCGACAGTGGCCCCGACTTCGGCTCCGACCACTTCGACCGACGGCATCGGCATCGGCGTCCGACGCGGGTGCGCACGGGACACTGAGCGGCGTAGCCTCGAGATGGGCCCCGCCTGACGGAGGACGACGATCAGGGTGACGAGGACACCGGGGCCGGCGGGGGGATGGACGGGCGGTGGCGCCTCTGGCCGAAGGTCGAGCTGTCCGCGTCCTGGCACTGGGCCTGCAGCGCCGGCACCAAGGTCGATTCCGCCACCCTGTTGCTCTCGGACAGGTGGTCATCAGTGCCTGCCACTGGCCGTCGCGGTAGGCCGCCTCGGCGGCGATGGGAGGGCATCCCGGAGTTGGAGGTAGGCCTTCTGGCGGAGCCGCGGCCGAGGCTGCGGTATCGCTCTGGTGCGCGGCCTCGTCCAGCAGCTTGATCGACCGGTTGATGTGGGAGCACGCCTGTTGCGCCAGCGCCGTCCCATCCGTGCCGCAGGCGCTGAGCACGGCTCCGACCCCGATGACCGCCCCGGCGACCACTGCGAGGCGCCGCAGCTGTCACTCGGGTTCGGCCGCCCGATCACCCCAGCCAACTACCGGCAGAGTCGAGCAGGTAACGGCTGACCGCGAGGCAGCGATCGAACACCTCGCACATCATCTCCTCGCCGGCCAGGATCCGGGTGAGCGAGACCGGCGAGCGGGCCACGATATTGAGCCGACGTTCGGCCGCATCGGTGGCCGAGGCGTAGGAGTCGATGGCCGATACCTCGAGAGGCAGCTCGATGCCACCGACCCCGGCCAGATCGATGGCCAGCCGGAGAAGATCGGGGCCGTGGGGGAGCGGAGGCAGGGCCCAGGTGAAGGTCAGGGGGAAGTGGAACTCGTCGGGCGGCTCCTCGTCCTCGGGCAGCCCGAAGACGGCATCCTCGAAGGAGAGAAGGGTCCGGGGATCCACCTCGAGGGCCAGGTGCAGGTCGAGCGGGCCACCGCACCCGTCCTCGGGATGGAGCTCCACCTCCCACACCTGGCGGAGGGAGTAGGTCTCGACGAAATGACGCTCGTCGTGGACATGGAACCCATGGTCGACCGAGTGGTCCTTGAGATCGGCCACGTACCCGGCCACATCGATGACTGCCACAGGGGGCACAGCCTACCGGTCCCAGCCTGCTCCGGTAACGTCGAAGGATGGACGACGACGACCTGCTCGAGGTGCTCGCACGCCGCCGCTGAGGCGGTCGCCGCCGCCCTGGCCGATCTGGAGGACTGGGGGCTGGCCGGCACCCGGGCCGGGCAGTACCGGTCGGACCTGGCCGCCGATGCAGCCGCGCTGGCCGTGCTGGACGGGGCCGGGCTAGGTGTCATGTCCGAGGAGTCCGGCCCCCACCGAGCCGGACCGCCCGGTGGTGGTGGTGCTCGATCCGGTCGACGGGTCGACCAACGCGTCCCGGGGCATTCCGTGGTTCGCCACCAGCCTGTGTGCTGTCGACGCGTCGGGTCCACGGGCGTCGGTGGTGGTCAACCAGGCATCGGGAGTGAGGTTCGAAGCCGTGCGGGGCGGCGGCGCCCGTCGGGACGGCACCGCCATCCGAGCTTCCTCGTGCACAGAGCTGGGACGAGGCCATCGTCGGTTTCTCCGGCTATCCGGCCCGATCATTCGGCTGGAACCAATACCGGGCCTGGGAGCGGCCGCTCTCGATCTCTGCGCCGTGGCCGAGGGCGTGCTCGACGGCTATGCGGTGGTCGGTGGGTCAGAACTCGGAAGTTGGGACTATCTGGGCGGCATGTTGATCTGCACCGAGGCCGGTGGTGGCGTGGTCGACTCGCAGGGGAACGAACTGGTCACTCTGGTGCACGGCGACCGGCGAACGCCCGTGGCCGCAGCCACTCCGGTGTTGTTGGACGCACTGTTGACGGCCGCTGAGTCGCCCTGAGCAGCCGGCGGGCAGGAACGGCCCGCCCCACGGGGTCAGACCCGCAGGAGGAGGCCTACCCACGTCGGCCACCCGGCCCACTCGTGTTGGCAGCCCTGGCGGCCGGTGGGATCTGGAATACGGAGCGCTACCCTACGGGTGGCTCCACCGGAGTCATGTCGGGCGTTTAGCTCAGTTGGTCAGAGCAGCTGGCTTACAACCAGCAGGTCGTCGGTTCGAGTCCGACAGCGCCCACCGGATGTCCTGGTTCCGCTGGACGGCCAGGGGAATTCTGCTGGCGTACGGACGGGAACGCCGTCAGTTGGTAGTGAGGTCGCTCGTTCGTGGCCGAGCCCGGGTGCTCGGCGGCGGCCACTCAGTCGGGCGGCGACGAGCCCGCCGAGGGAGCTGGGGTACGCGCCCGAAAGCCACAGCACCCACGCTTTGGCCATTAGGTGAAGGAAGGCTTACGTCCCGATGAACATTCGGTGACACCGTGGACGGCTCCGACGCGGCGTGGGACGCTCACTGGCGGGTGCAAGTCGCGTCGCTTGGCGATGATTGAGTGCGTGGGGCGCCAGAGATTCCATTGAGAGGTCGGCAAAATGGAAGAAGCCAAACCCATCGTGGTCAGATGCCCAAACTGCGGAACGATGGATACCCCGAAGCTCATCGTCGAAGGCAGTCACAACGGCCCTAGGCCGTCACCGTCACCGAACGTGCTTTGCCGGTGCCGACATTGCCGGCACGAGTGGTCGGGGCTACCCCACGAGCGCAGGGCGTCTTGATTTGATCCATCCGGCGCATCGTCGATGGGTGTCCCGCTCCGGAGATCGACGGATGCGCGCCGGATCATTCCACCGCTGTGGTCCCGTTCCGAGCCCGCGGTCGGTGACCGCAGCCACCCTGGGGCATGCAACAGCGTCGGCGGGGAAGTGATCCCGGTGCTTGTTGCCTACTGGCAGGACGGGTGCGATAGGCGTTGATCGAATGAGAGATCCGAACAGAGTGACCGAGCCGCCGCACCGTCCGGACACGGAGCGTGCATTTGCGCTGCTCACTGCTTGGCGAAGTAACGCACCTGACCCAGAGCGTCCCGAAGACTTCAGCACCGATGGGCTCACGCAGATGTTCAACTTCGTTGGCGACGGAGCGGACCCGTGGAATGTCATCCTGGGTCTGGTTGCGATTGCGAATTACTTGTTGATCAACGTGGCTGAGGCGATCGAACTCGACTCTGACGGCCTGTTGGCGACGATTGCCCAGATGGCCGCCGAACGGAGGCAAGGCTGAGCCTCCGCCACAGTGCCCTCGGCGGTGACGAGCAGAAGTGGCCGAGATCAGGCTGCGGACGTGGGGACGCCTCGGGCCCGCCTTACCTCAAATGGCAGGGCCCCGACGTGTGCAACACTGGCCCGGTGCGGGTCACCAACCGGCCGGGCCGGGTGCGTGCGGGCGTCTCTCCATTGCTTTTTTTCGGCGTCAGTGCCGCGATCACCTTCGCCATCATGGCGGCTTGGTCGATTGCGATGCCTCGCTTTTCTGGACCGGACGAGCCGAGTCAGGTAGTCCATGCAGTGGCGGTGGCGCGTGGCCAGCTTGTCGGGAACACCCCCGGGGGCCCTCAAACGCAGGGACCGTCGTGTGAATCCCGGGAGTATTTGCGAACGGGGTAGTCGTCGAGAAATGCTTTGCCCTTCACCCTGACGTTTCTGCATCCTGCGTTCATGTTGCCCCCGGACAAAACCGTACCGTCAGCGCCTTTAGCTACACCGGACGTTACCCACCGCTTTACTACGCCATCGCTGGGCTTCCGACCCTTGTCATTACTTCGCCATCAGGAATCATCTTCATGCGCCTGGCGAGCGCCCGTCGAATGCGGTGTTCATCGGCTTGGCGATCATGGCGGTCGGCGTTTGGTCGCGTAATCGGCTCTTGGCCATGGGCGTGCTCCTCGCCGCCACTCCGATGACGTTCTATCTCGCTGGTATGGTCAACCCGAGCGGTCTCGAGATTTGCGCGGCATTGTGTTTTTGGACGTCGGGGCTGGTCTTGGTCCTGGAGCAGGCCAAGGATCCACCACCGGGCCTCGTGGTTGTCGTGATTGTCGCCGCGGCCGTTCTGACCCTGAGCCGAAGCCTGTCGCCTCTGTGGACCCGGCATCATCTTCGTTGTCCTTGCCCAACTGTGCAGTCCTTCTGCACTGAGGGACTTGTGGCGCCCGAGGACGGATGTCCGAGTGGGTCTCGGCGTTGTCGTGGTGTGTGGTGTTATCGCAGTCGTCTGGATTGTTACTCAACACGCCCTCGATCTGGTTCCGTCCGGTCCACAGATACACGCGGGAGCCCCGGTATCAAAAATCCTGCTTGCGGCTGTGGGCCAGACGGGGAGTTGGCTGTATCAGAGGATCGGCGAGTTCGGCTCGCTTGACACGACCTCGCCCCTGGCCACCCATCTATGTTGGTGGGTCGCGTGCGGAGCGGTTGTCCTGCTTGCCTTGGCGGTGGGATTGAAGAGGGAACTGACGGTGTTGGCCGGAATGATCCTGGTGACCTTCGTTCTACCCGTGATTATTGAGTTCCCGAAGGCAACCAGTCAGGGTTTGGTCTGGCAGGGCCGGTACACCCTCCCTTTGGCGGTGGGAATCCCTCTTGTTGGAGCCGCAATGGTCGGCAAGTCCGAGCTTCCATCTCCAGTGATAAGGAGAGTCGCGGGTCTACTGTTGGTCGTTCTGCCGATTGCCGGACTCCTGGCGTTCGCAGAAGCGGTCCGGCGATACTCGACTGGTGTTTCAGGACCATTGGTTCCACTGAGAGGTGGTTGGCAACCTCCCGGCGGCTCCCTCCTTGCTATGGCTTGGTACGCGATGGCCCTTGCATCGTTTGCCCTTCTGGCCTGGCGAATAACCCGGGCCAGGTCGAGGGATCTGAACCTGTCGA
The DNA here is from genome assembly GCA_963747825.1 of uncultured Acidimicrobiales bacterium. Taxonomy (GTDB): domain Bacteria; phylum Actinomycetota; class Acidimicrobiia; order Acidimicrobiales; family RAAP-2; genus Bog-756. The sequence goes on along the minus strand of CAVVGQ010000007.1, from coordinate 114,781 downwards.
GTCAGGGTGAGTGAGGCCGGGCCGTTCAGCCTTCAGCGCCTCACGTGCCCGCCGTCGGATTATGAACGATCAATTTGATTCCGGGGCTGGTGGCACGATGTCCGGCGGTGTCGGTGGCCATGCTTCTCAGGACGTACGAACCGTTCGGCACCGAACGAGAATCCCAGGGATAGTCCCAAACCGAGGTCGAAGAGGAGTTGGTGACATGCCCCAAGGTTCTCGGTGCCGGAAGGGAACCTCCGGTGAGCACGAACGAGACCGAGGATATGGCGTGGCCTCCGGAACCTACAGCAACGAGGTGAACCTCCGGACCTGACACCGACTCGCCGCTGGTTGGAAGGGCGATGTACGTGTGAAGGGGGGCGATGGTTGTCGAGGCGATGAGAGAACGGCAAATGGGGGTGTGGGGTGCGCGCTCGACACGCACCCAGGCCGGAGTGTACGGGGTCAGCACTTTGGGGCTGGCGATGTAGAGGTCCTCGCAGTTGCCCTGTATCCACAGTTCTCCCAGCGAGCCGCTCGACGGCTCGTTGCTCCCCTTGACCACATCATGCGAAAGGGGGTGCCCCGTGATGTCACTGAGCGATTGCTCAACAGTGACGTAGCGCTCGGCCTGGGACTGTGTCCAGCTGCTTTGGGGAGTCGCGGCGAAACCCAGGTTCGCCACGAATCCGAAGAGGGCCAGCAAGGTGATCAGGGTCAGAACCAGAACTCGAACCGGCGTTCGCCGCCGCCTCAGTCGATCCCAGATATCGACGATCCCGATCATGCTGGCCAGTATGAGCAACGGCAGGAAGTCCGCCACGTACCGCTCGAGCACCCAGCCGAAGATCATTACCGTTGCCGCGGTTGCCACAGTGGAGACGATCAGGAGCCGGAATGCTCGGACTGCCAGTGGACGGTGGGGAAGGAACGTGGTGACGACCCCCCAGATTCCGACTCCGAACATCAGAGGCATCGACGACGGCACGCTGGCGGTGGCTGCCAGTGTGAACATCGGCGTGTGGTCGGTGGCGTGGGTCGGATTGTCCGGAAGCGTGACGTAGGGGAACAGTGAAGTCACTCGCACGTTGAAGGGGTTCACATAGGCCTGGAGCGTGCTCGGCACGAACCGCAGGCTGAAGTACTTGCCGTCGTTCACGGATTGGAGTCTGAGCGCCTTGAAGATCAACTGCTCCGAGGCGGGGAACCCGAAGAAAATATGGAACTTAGCGAAGTCGATGGCGCACCCGACAACAAGGGGCACCAAAGCCGCCGCCAACACGGGGACCGCCCACCGTCGTCGGTCTGGTCCGGCCCGTCCGAGAGCGAACCACGCCGCGATCAACAGTCCAGCCAGAATGCAGGCGTAGCCGGTGGTGCTTCGGTTCAGGTTGGTGAGAAGCACGAGCAGACCGCTGGTTGCTATTCGACCCCACGATGGATGTTCGACCACCCCCAACAGGGCGAACAGGCTGCCGCTGCAGAGGGCGACGCTCCAAGCCACGTCTTCGCTGAAATAATTGTTCTGCGACGCCAGGTACATGAGGACCGAGCCCGCAAGGATGGAAAAGAGAAGGATTCCATACGAGGTGGCCTCGGCCCGCCCCAGCAGAGCGTTGCCGCGGATCACAACCCGGATCCGCCACAGCAGAAGTGCGCTGAAGACGGCAGTGACCAGCCACGCTGCCAAGAGCGAAAATGCCGTCAGGCGGCCATCCAGTGAATGGGTGAAGAGTATGACCGGGATGCGAATGAGCGATGGGAAGATGCCGAAGTAGGTGTAGGTGCGTCCGTCGTGGATGAATGCGTCGAGACCAATGCTGCCCTTCGGCAGCGAGAGATGCCCATGGAGGATGGCCCGGGCCTGGACGTCGTACACCGGGTTCGAGACCCGGTTCAGTGGATTGAGGGTGTTGGTCCACAGATCCCAGAGGACCCAGATGTAGGGCACGCCGGCAACCACGATGGCAACAACCGAGATCGCCTGAAAGCGGCGGACGCCCCCAGGTTTCCTTCGAGTCGCTCGCTCTGGATCCCCTGGCGTCTCCGGTGCCGGCAGACCGCTCCCCCGTTCCACGGGAGTCGGTCCATCGGTAATACCGCCCTGTGCGCAAGGATTTGCCGGTTCCCCCGCAAAAAGGATTGCATCTTCCGAGCCGGGTCGCTCACTGGCGTGCGTGACAAACGATGTGGCCGAGCCCGCTCGGCAGCTCGAGGCCGTCTCCCGTGTCCGAGGTCACCGTGGCCGTGTGGGGCTCGGAGGAGGTCTCGGAGGAGGTCGGCTGTCCGCCGAGGTCATGTCGACGTGCCGGGCTCGGGAGTCAGGAGGTACCGAGATCGAGCTCCATGACGTCGATCGTGTCGCTCGGCTCGTTCCACACCGCCTTGGTCTCTCCCGTTTCGCGCAATCCCATACTCAGGTAGGCAACGAGCGCTCCGTGGTTGCCCCGGCGGACACTGAGATTCAACGTCGACGCTCCTTCCGATCGCGCCCACTCCGTCACACAGTTCAGCAATTCGCGGGCAATGCCTTGGCATCGGTGAGAGGGCGCCACCCACATACCGATCAACTCACGCTTGGCCGGGTCACCCGACGATCCACCGATACCACCTGCGATTCCGATGGGTTCTTCCCGGTCCATGGCCACGAACCACTGACAGGTGGACGCCCGGTCGCGCCAGGTCGCCTCGTCGAATGCCGACTCCCGCTCGTAACTGGAGGTAAATGCCGTCGGGGCCTCTTCCAAGGAACGCAGACGCATCTCACGGACCAGCCGCCAGTCATCGGGCTCGAGAGCTTCGATCTCGATCACTTGTGGATCAGGCGTATCCGCGATGGGCCGAGAAGATCCTCACCGATGACTCGAGGCTCGCCGACCAGGGGCTCGACGGCTTTGGCCGGGAAGTAGAAGAAGTAGAAGGGGCTGGTCAGGAGCTTGTCCCGCTCGTCCAGGTCCATGCCCGGGCCGCGCACTGGAGTCCGAGCTCGAACCACCCGAGGGCCGGCACCGGGGCCGGCCCTCGGGATGCAGCTCTACCAGAAATGGCGCAGGGCTCCGATCACCGGCAGGGAATTCGGTATCCGTCGACACTCGAATCGATTCGGGCGCCGTTGATACCGGCCGCGTCGTCAGCAGGACAGAACTGACTGGGTTCCAAGTTGTATTCAGCATTGAGAACGCCCTTGCCGTTGGCGATGTAGGTGCTGGCCTGACCGCATTGGTTCCATTGGTTGCAGTTCTCGGTGAGCAGGCCGTCGGCGAGCGGTTCCATGACAGTGGCGAAGTTGTCGCCGGTGTCGACCAGGTTCTTCGCGATCCAACCAAGGCCCAGCGAGTGGATGTAGTCGGCAATCGTGGTCAGGAATGTCTGCTCGTTCGACTCGGTTAGCGGAAAGCCCGTCGATCCGTCGTATCCCGTGTAGGTCTCATCCAGGTCGGTCTCGACCGCGTCGAAGCCCTTGGCTGCGCACTGCTGATTGATCTCCGCTTCGACGACACTGACCGCGGCCGGTGACGTGATGTTGACGAAGCGTTCCTGGGGATAACCGGGGAGGGTGTTCCCGAGCACCCCCGCCGATTGGAGCTGGTCGTAGTAGGTGGTCGGAATCCCCTCTTGACTTGCAGAGTAGTAGTCGCCGGCCGAACCGGACTCGATGTAGCAGATCACATGAGCACCGCGGGCATGAAGGGCGGCGACGGTGGACGCCGGATTGATGATGGCATCGATGTCATAGACCGTGGGGGTCGGCGCCGGGCTGCCGTCGGCCAGGGAGTCATCCGTTCCCAGGTCACTCGAGTTTGAGACATCGAACGGATGGTTGAGCACCCATTGCCACGAGACGACGCCGGTGGGGATCGACCACCATTGACCGGCCGGAGGCGTGTTGACCGGAGGCGGACTGTTGGTCGATGATTGCTCGCAGTTCACAGTAAGACTCGTGGCCGACTGGGGGGAAACCTCGATACTTCCGCCCGAGCAGGTCACCGGAGCGCTCTGTCCGGGCGTGAGGCTGAGACCGGGAATTGCGGCGGAAGCCACCCCGTAGACGGCCAGTGCCAGTGGCACGACAATCGCCACCGCCACGACCAAGTGACGCGCTCTTCGACGCTGATTGTGAGTGAATTCATCGTGATTCATGTTGATACACCTTCTTTTCTCGGCGCGATAGTGGTACAGCCTCGGGATTTCCCGGGATCTGCTTGCTTGTAAAACCGGAATTCACAACGTTGGTTCACCAATCCGGCCGGCCAAGCCCCCGTGGCGGATGCTCAGACCGAACCGTTGGTTCGGGGCGTCGGGATGCCGGAACACTGCGATCAGAACTTCACAGGGACTAGTCGACAACGAGGGTCTCCTGCTTGCCGAAGGCGACCGTGGACAAGTCATCGACCGGTTCCATGGTACCCGGATAGACATCGACCATTTCCAGCTCCCTCTCGGCCGGGATCCCACCCATCTCGGCGTAGATGAGATCGATCGCCCGGCGATTGACGTCGACCACTTCCAACGCCGGTTCGGCCGGGACGCCATCCAGCTCGGTGTAGATGAGGTCGATCGCCCTGGGACCGGCATCGACCAGCTCCATCTCCCTCTCGGCCGGGATCCCACTCACTTCGGCGTAGATGAAATCCATCGCCCGGCGATTGGCATCGACCACCTCCAGCTGCCCGTCGGCCGGGATCCCACTCACTTCGGCGTAGATGAGGTCGATCGCCCGGCGATTGGCGTCGACCACCTCCAGCTGCCTCTCGGCGGAGAGGCAGCCCAACTCCGCGTAGATGAGTTCGATGGTACGGCGGTTGGCCTCGACCGAGTCGAGGTGGCGGTCCGGGGGGAGGCCTCCCAACTCGACGTAGAGCTGGTTGTAGGCCCTGATCACATCCTCGAGTTGGAAGAAGTTCATGACCCGCCCTCGAGCTTGGTGCACATACTGGGCGTAGCTCTCAGGATCTCTCATCACGGCTTCGAGGGCGTCCGCCATCGCCTCCAGGTCTCCCGGCGTCACCAGGCGACCACACGGACCCCACGTGTCACCGGCCGGCGTGACGAGCGGATCGGTGATCAGCTGCGCCATACCCCCGACGTCGGTTCCCACCACCGGGATGCCTGCGGTCATGGCTTCGAGAACGACGATCGGCTGGCCCTCGTTGTAGCTCGGAAGCACCAGAAGGTCGAACTCTCCCAGGACGTCTCGCACCGAGCACCGTCCCTCGGAAGGTGAGGTACTCCTCGACTCCCAGTTCCCGAGCCTTGTCGCGGCAGGTCGTGAAGTAGTCCGGGGCGTGATCGGTGGGTCCCAGCACGTCGAGATGGAAGTTGGTGATTCCCCGTTTCAAGAGCAGCTCGATCGAAGAGATCAGGTCGGCCAGGCCCTTGATGGGGACGACTCGAGCGATGTAGGCGAGGTTCCACGTCCGGTCGCGCCGCCTTTTCCATGATTTCCACCAGGGCCTGCTGGCGTTGTTGATGGACATCGTCGAAATCGCCGACCTGCATGCCGTTGGGCACGATGGTCGATTTCTCGATCGGCGAGCCCGAGGTCCGCGGCCTCGGAGATGGCGGCCGGATAGAGGTAGGTGATCACTTCCGCGCTCGGGTAGCAGAGATGGGCCATCTCGATCCACCACGCCATCCACGCCCGCTGGTCCGGCGCCACGTCGAACTCGCGCCAGTCCCGATCGGTCAGGGGCAGGGCCAGACTCCGGTCCAACAGGGTGTTGACCGTGTCCCGCACGTAGAGATTGTGCTCGGTGAGGAGGAACTTCATCCCGTTCTGGCGAGCCCCCACCGCACCGACCAGACGACGCGTACCCGGTTGTGTGGGCGTGGTACACCCGGGCTTTCGGGAACGTCGACGCTCAGGAGTGGCGTAGGCCAGCGAGAAGAATTCCCGCAGGAGCCAGAAGGTGTCGGTCAAGGGGAGACCCGAGGCCCTGAGGCGCTCGAGCGTGACCGACATGAACTCCTTGGTCCCGAGGATCGGCCAGATCGAGAACGACTTGCGTCCGGGGGTTGATGCCGGTGTCGTAGAGCTCCACAGAGGTTCGTAGTCGCCCTGGGTGATGGCCGACAGCGCGTCGAACACCTGGTGGGCCAGCTCGGTACCGTTTCGGCGGTCCGCATCCCCAGCGACTTGGGGCTGACCAACATGAAGTCCTCGCGGTGCTCCTCCATGCTGAGGTAGACGTGCTGCACCCACTGCACGTTGGGCGGCATCCCGTACAGGTCGCGCTTGGACCCCTTCGAATCCCAGGCGATGTGGATGATTCCGAACGTGAGGCCGGGGTTTCCGATGATGATGTCGTGGATGACGGCGGAGACCCCGCCCTTCAGATACGGGATAGGTCGACTCGGCGACGATGGCCACGTCGACCTCCGGGTACTCGTCGAGCGGCCGCCGGCGCCAACGCGGGTCCTGTCCGGTCGGCGGGGGGTACGTCGGCGATTCCGCACCGGCGGGACCTCGTTGGCGTTCTGCGGCGACTGACGGAGCTGGACCATGGTCAGCAGCTCACCAGGCCGTGGCGTGGCGCCAGAACAGGCTGTACTCGGGCGAGCGCCAGTGATCGAGGGTGGTCCGCAGGGTCACGGCCAACAGGACGAAGTCGAATCCGATGAGACCGACGTAGGGTGCGGCGCCGAGCGGAAGGAAGAGGAAGGCGGCCGCGCAGCCGACCAGGTAGACAGCCGCTGAAGACCTGGGCCGTGGCCCGCTCTGGCCGATGTAGTCGAGCTTGTAGCACAGGAGGGTCATCATCATGGCCAGCCACGATGCGACGGCCACCGCCGCCACCAGAGGCACCGAAGCCGGGTGCACTCGACCGTGAGCACCACGATGACGACCACGGCGATGCAGGCGCCCGACAAATGCGCTGCGGCGCAGCGATCGGGTCACGTATGCGGTAGACGGCCCGCGACCGCTCTGATCAGAACGCCGTATGGAGCCTCTTCCATGGCCCCGCGCAGCTCGGTGATCGACGCGTCGAAGCGGGGTGCCAGTCGGACGAAGTAGTAGTTGTACGCCAACACGGCCGGAAGCAGGGCCATGTACACGGAGGTGACGGCGAAGTGGTCGCCCGCCTTCAGGAACAGGAAGTACTTGTCGGACCAGAGCACCGCGCCCAGCAGCAGCCCGCGGACGACGTCGGTGGCCACGTCGGCGAAGTGGAGTCGGGCGGATCGGGTCAGCGAGGCCCAGTGGCGCCGCAGTGGAATCAGCTGGGTCGCCAGCCCGACCAAAGGTGGGAGGAACCACATGGTCGGTGCGATAAGCAACGAGGCTGCCACCCCGGCCCAAGCCAGCGCCCACAGCCCTCGTCGCCGATAGACGATGCTCGAGGATCAGGGACTGGGCGAAGGCGACGTAGAGGACGCAGAGGCCGAGGTAGGTGCCGAATGGCTCCGCAGGACCACCTCATCGACAACTCCATGGGCACGGCGAACAGCACCACCACCGGCAGGCACTGCAAGAACGTCGTCGGCCACAGCTCGCACAGGCGCTGGGTGATCTTGTCGGACTCTCTGGCGGCCACGTGGGGCGCCACGGCCTGGTAGAGCGGGAGGCAGACCGCCTGGGTCAGCCAGGGCACGGTGACCGATGACGCCAGCAGCAGGGTGGTCAAATGCACATCGCCGACCCAGGCATAGTCGAGGCGACGGCTGGCAATGGGGTAGGCGACGCTGAGCATGGCGATGGGGGACAGGTAGAGGATCATCTCCCCGGTCACGTTCAGAGAGTGAGCGACGCTCGTCCAGCGTCGCCGGGCCAGATTGATCAGGGCTCTCCGAGGCTCCAACAGGATCACCGCGGCACCACACACAGCCACGGCCACACCCAAGGTGCGAATACCGCCCGCCATCAGGACCACGCCGCACAGAATCCCACCGGTGATGATCAACACCACCGGTGTCCGGGGCGGATGTGCCTTCTTCGAATGCGCCTTCTTTCCGATCGACAACGAATTCCTCACCCGTGTCCGTCACCATACGAATACGCACCATCCCCTCCACAGCACCCCGGTTGCCGGGCGACAGGACCAGGTCGGCACGTCGATGGGGCGTGACCAACCCAGTGTCCGCGCCCACCCGTCAGCTGCTGCCAGCGGCGCTGGTTCCCGTCGGCCGGCCCATTGGCCGGCCTCCTGCCCGTCCGAATCCGGGATCGTGACAAGCGGCTACCACCGTCGGGCCGGGAACTCTCCAGGTTGGTCCGTGTGACTCGAAGTGTCTCCACACACTTCCCGCCTCTCAGTCCGCAAGCCGAGGGCGCCGGTCTCTGTCCGCCTGCGACAGGGGAGGCGCGGTCAGGAACTGTACCGGTGCGTCGAGCCTGCGCCAACGATCAAAACCAGATTTAAGCCGGAATTATCACGTCGGAAACGTTCGCGGCACATTAGGTGGTCAATTTGTCACTTTCTGTGAAGAACCCTGGCTGCGAGGGCCGGAGCGGCGGGGTTATGGCCGCCGGTAGATAACCCCCTCATGCGGAAGGAGCTTGACGCTCGTCGGGTTGGGCGACGAGCCGTTCAAGGAGAGCAGGCCCTTGGGCACCTGAAAGGTGACACTGCGTCTGCGGTTGGAGTTGAAGTTCACCGCCGCCCAGCCGTTGGTGAATGCCCGGGACCACCCATTGCCCCGCTCCTGTGGCTCCCCCAGAGGAGCTCCGAGGTCGAAGTCGAGCTCCGGGATGAATGGGGTGGCGGAGTAGCCGTCATGAGCTGTGGCGGTGAACGCTCCGCCCTTTCCGCCGCCGAACACCCAGAAGGCCGCCAGTCCGTACATGAAGTTCTGGTGGTGGTCAGAGCCGTCGGAGGGGACCCGCATGATGGTGAAGCCGGGGCCCGACGCCTGTTCCGATTGGGCTCGGACAGTCTCAGGATCGAAGTAGTCGTCTGGGCCGTGAGCCAGCCAGACCTCTTCGAGGCCACCGCCGAAGGCGGCATGTCGCTCCCATCGTCCAGGCTCCCGGTGCGATTCGGCAATGTTCGGTATGAGCAGTTTGTCGATTTCGTTCAGCCGACGGCCGGCCACGGCGATGAACCGGTCAAGGGCCTCTCGGATATCGCTCATGCCACGCCCTCCCTCGATCGGCGGTCGGAGGCCGTAGTAGTCGTCGTAGACATCGTTGTCGGCAAGGACGCCATCCCATTGGGATCCCTCGAGGTCGTCGGTGACATTGTCGCACCAGCGCTCGCAGAAGTCCTCGTCCCACACAGCCATCTGCCAATGCCCGTCGTAGGTGTTCCACATGATGCGACTGCCGTCTTGACGATGGGCGAACCAGTGTTCCCCGTTCTCGACGGCTTCATCGAAGCCCACACCGGAGCTGATGATCGGCCCGGTCTCGTAGTCCCGGGACGACGACAGGCACTTGTAGCACAGCGCGATGAAATCGGGCCGTTCGGCCTTGATCTGTCGGACCGCATCCGTCTCCCAGGGTTGGAGGACGGCGGCACGGTAGTGATCGATGGCAAAGCGGATCTGCTCGTCGTCGAGCGGCTCCCCGTAGCGCAACCAGGCGCCGAAGTGGGCGGACATGGGCGAACCTTAGCCAAGTGGGCATGTTCACTTCGCCATCGCAGCGCCCCCCCATTGACCTCGTGCCCTGCGGTTCAATGGTGGCCGTGGTCACGCCCGGGGAACTCGAAGGTGCGCTGTCCCGGGAGACCGGAACGGTCACGGCGATTTTGGAACGGCTTGTGGGCGAGCCGGTCGATGGTGTCCGCCGACACCGCCAGACGACCGGTGCCGGGGCGTCGTGGGCTCTGGGCGTGGCGCCAGGTCACCCGCGGCTGCACGGGGCGGCCGTTCTCCAGGGTCGACGGTCCGGCCGGCCCTATCTGTACGCCCAGAGCGTGATCGTCACCAGCCGGCTCCCGGCCCGGGTCCGTCAACGGCTCGAGTCCAGCGAACCGATCGGGCGGATCCTCGAAGCGGAGGGAGTCGTCGTCACCCGCGTGCCGATGCCCGGGCCCGAGCGGGGCGGCAGTCCCTCCTCGGCACCCGCCCGCCGTCCCGCCGATGTGTTCGCCGGTGTGTCCACCGGCGACTGCCTTCTCCGCCGGTCCTATCGGATCGATGCCAACCGAGCGCCGATCATGGTGATCGACGAGTGGTTTCTGGCCTCACTGAGGAGGTTCACTCTCACTGGGTCCGCTCACGGACCGTAGACCTCGACCGAATAAACCGTTGGCATGTTGAAAAATCCCTTCTTGAGATTCCAGTAGTACGGGATGGCCCCTCCGGCCAGATCTCCGTAGTCGATGGAATCCACCGCGATCCGGACTGCAGACACGTTGGCGACGCCCGGGAACGAGAACAACGCCATTCGGTCGAAGAATTGGTCCTTGACCGTGGCCACCGTCGTCCATCGGTTGGCCGCCTCAACCTGGACGGAGTAGCCGCGCAAGCCCGGCTGCACGCTCCCGATGGTGCTGGTGGAGACGATTACCCGGTTCACCGTATGCGGTGACTTCAGGTGAACCGCGATCCACGGTGACCGATCGCCCGGGCCGGCAGCCCAAGCCGAGGTGGTACCGAGCGCCCCGCCATCAGCGGCGGTCGCCGTCCCACGGATGACGTCGCCCGGGGCGTTCTCTTCTGATCTGCTCGAAGACGCGGTTGCCGTCGCACCTTCGCTGGCCAGGGCGAGGTTCTCCCCGAACGATTCCGAAGGCCCCACGGACACGCTCGACCCGGCCGGCACGGTGAGATAGGTCGGTGCCCCCGAGAGGAGGAGAGAGCCGGGCGAGGCCGGTGACACGGTGAGCGAGCCTGACGCCCCCAGCGAGCTGGTCGTCGGGATGGTCGTCCTTCCCGACCCCGGGGCCACCGAGACGGTTCCGGTGACGGCGAGATCATCGGTCCACACCGCCAGGATGTCGGTGGTGGTGGTCCCGTTCGAAGGCGGCCCGAAGAGCATCCCGTAGGCGTGCGGTATTCCGAGATCGACCTGCTTGATGAACGGTCGCGTGCCGAGCAAGGTCGACGCGGTCATGAGCCCGATCGCTCCAGGCTTGACGAAGTAGTCACCGTTTGAGGCGTCGATGAGCGAGTAGTCGGTGCCGAATCCGCTGAACTGGCCCTCGGTGATGAAGTAGTTCCAGCTCGCGACGCCGAGGGCCCGGAGCCACATCCACTCGCGTGGGGCCCAGTTGCCGACGTCGAAGAAGTCCTCCTCTCCGTCCGACCACCAACCTTGCTCGGTGATCCAGACGGGGAGCGAGCTGGCTCCGTAGCTGGCCATGATCCCCCTCAGCTGGGCGATCGCGGTCGGTGTCCCTTCTTCTTCGAACGATCGGTTGTAGCCGGGGTAGGGGTGGATGCCGACGATGTTCATGTCCGAGAAGCCCCCGGCCTTGGCGATGCCGGTCCACCAATCGGAGACGTCGGTGCCGAGCACCGATCCTCCGATCACCTCGATGGTCTTCCCATCGGCTGCGTCCGCAGCTTGAACGGCGGCGTACACGGGTTTGAGCACGTTGTCGACGTAGCTCGCAGGCTTGAACGGCCCGGTGTTGGGCTCGTTCCACGCTTCGATCGCGCCGAGGTCGGGGGCACTGGAGGCGAAATGCTCGGCGATCGCCTCGACATCCTCCTGCCAGTAACCGGCGGAGACCAGTGCCTCATCGACAGGGTTGTCCTGGCCGATTTGGACCTCGAAATTCGACTCCGAGCGTCTTCGCCTCGGCTGCAGCCTGCTCGGTGGCCGGGTCGTAGACCGACCAGTTCTGGAGCGCACCCGGGCCGCAATCGGTGGCCTTTGGGGCCGAGGCATTGCAATTGGCGAGCAGGGTGGCCATGTCGAGCTGTTCGCGCATGTCCCCTGTACCCAGGACCGATGCCAGCTGCACGCCGCGTTCGGGTGCCGGCCCGCCGTAGCCGATCCCGGGCGCCAGCTGCGAGAAATCGAGGGAGGTGCCGGGCATGCCCACCGAGTAGGTGAGGCATGTCGAGCCGATCGTCGCCTTCGTCCTGGTGTCGACGAGATCGGCGTTGACGAGATAGGTACCGGGAGCACGCTGGACGTGCAGCTGCACGGTCCGACGGAATCCTGCCCGACTGCGGAGTGGTGCCACGGTCGAAGCGGGAGGACTGCCGGTGGTGACCTGGGTGCCACTCGCCACCCAGTAGCGGAGCTCGAGCGGGTCAGCGAACATCCGCCACCACGGGTCGAGGCTGGCGGTGACCACCGGGGGTGTGCCTGAGGGAAAGTAGCCCGCAGTTGCCGATGTGGCGATCCCGGCTCCGACGCCCAGGGTGTCGCCGAACCCGTTCTGGGTGGGCGCTCCCGGGTCACGGACCAGGTCGCCTAGTTCACCGAGGGATAGCGAAGCCACACCGTTTCCGTTCAGGAAGAGGAGTGACTTATCCCCGGAGTCGTAATAGAGCGGTGAGCCTGCTTGGAGGTTGTCGAGCGCGGACGTCGACGCCGCACCTTCGTAGATCCCGTCGGCGGCGAACATCTCGATGCCGTGCCCGTAATTGGACGGGCCGGCATCGGCGACGTAGATCGTCGAACCCATCTCGACCGCTCCCCCCAGTCCGATGAAGGCGAAGGCGGCACCAGGGGTCTGTCCGGCAGTGGAGTCCCCCGATCCTGCCGACCCGAAAGAGGGGACCGCGGTCGAGGAGGGAGCGATGGGCGAGCCGGAGGGGGTCAGGACGTGGATGTAATTTCCGTCCGTAGAGATGAGGCCTCCGTTGGCGGTGACGCTCACGTACTCCCCGTTGCCAGTGCCGGCAATGGGAACGGTGCCCGAGGCGCGCCCTCCTGACGGTAGGACGAGGAGTGACGTGTCGGTTCCGGACTGGCGGACCACCACGGCCGCCGCCCAAGCCTGGGAGGCGGTGTGCCAAGCGAACAGTCCGTTCGGCGGCCCGCTGATCGGAAGGTCCCACTGCTGGACCCCTGACGAGTTGAGTTTGACGAGGTCGTACCCGTACCCCTGCATCATGAAGAAGTAGATGTTGCCGCTCGAGTCGATGATGATGGTCGGATTGGCATTTCCGGTCACGAGGGACGCTCCCCGGGTCGTCCGCTTCGGCAATCCGATGGTTCTCAGTTCGTGGCCCGAGGCCGTATAGACGCCCATGGTGGTGGGAGACGTTTCCACGTAGAGGTCGCCGCCACCGAATCCCGTCGCCGCCACCTGGCTCGAGCGCACGAGGGTTCGCGGTGCCGGGGCGGGTGTCGACCGGAACACCGTAGGCGTGGCCAAGCCGTTCTGGGAGACACCGTCGACGTTGGCAACCCCGCACACCGAGATGGCGGGTGATCGAGGTACCGGGATCCCACCGGAAGCGCCACTGGGAGGGGCGGCCGATGCGCTCTGGCCGGACAGGGGGGCACCCGGGACCACAAGACCTGTCACCAGTCCGACCGAGGCGGCGGCAATCGTGCCCAGGCGCGTCCATCGTGCCGCACTGCGTTTTCGAGGGCGACGTCCGACGTCCCGGTCGAGTGACCCCGGTGAGCCTGCCTGCGCCACCTCCGATGCCCCGGTCATCGGCTCGACTGTATCCACGGACCGCCCGGCTGAATCGTCGCTCACCGGGATGACATGGCGGTTTACCAGTCTCGTCGGGACGGGGGCAGCGGCACCAAGGGAGCGTCCTCCCGGTAACGAGAAGGACGGGAGGCCTGGCCATGGCGGCAGGGAGCTACCCTCGAGAGGTGAGCGAAGACACTCGGGCGGTCGAACTCGTCGGCTGGAGAGGACCGTGGGAGCCCGATGATCCGGACGCCAATTTCAAGGCGGACGTTGCCCTGTACGCCCATGTGGACCCGATGAGCACCATCAGCCGGCTGGCGGCGGCCATGGGAATGCCTGAGGGCGCGGTCGTTCACTATGTGCTGGCCAAGTGGGCCTCGGCGGGAAGCGGCGGCCTTCTCGAATTGGGTCCCTCGATGGTCCATCGGCTGTGGGCTGCGATCGAGAGGGCCGAGGAGGTTGACACCACTGAAGCTCGGCTGGAGGCGTACGAGCAGCTCCGCCAGATGGTGTCATGGCTCCGCATACCCCTCATCAACGATGGCGCCGATTCGGGATACTGACCGGGGCCCGGCAGGCGCGGCGACCAACCGGAATGGTGGCAGCGGGGCGTGCGACGTGATCGGGATCGGACACCGGAACAGTCCGAGTGTCGCTCGTTCCAGTCGTAGTTGCAGTCGCAGCTGATGGCCTGGCCACCGCAGACCGGACACTCTTCGAGGTCGCAGCCGTGATGATGGATGCCACTGGGCGGGGTGCCGCAGTCCCCGGAGGGTACGTAACCGTCTCCGTTCCGTAGTGCTTCTCGTCAGACCAGCGGTGTGGCTCGCACAGCCGGCCGTGGATCACGGAGAGGTTCGGGAGTGCAGCTGACTGTCGATTTCATCTCTCGTTGGCAGGTTGGCAGTTCGCCATGACAGGACCTGGACTGTTCCCAGGGAACTCGATGTCCTGACCGAGGCGATCGATCGGCTGAGCGGCTCGGACTCTCCGCCTGTGTTGAATGCGGAGTCGATCCAGCTCCTCCAACGCCAGCTGGTCCGCCTCGAGGCCTTCGTGACCGAGGCCTCGTGCCGTTCGAAGCGGGCGATGTGACCACCGAGGAGAATGGCCGGCTTCTGTGTGGCTACCACAATCGCCTTCGGAACCAGTGACCTCCGCCAGGCGGTTAAGCCGCACGGCCTGAGTTCTCGTGAGAAGTTGGCAGTGGTTGCCCGACCACCTGGGGGAGGGGTGTCGGAGATATGAATCGCCGGAGATATGGATACTGTGCTCGGATGGCCGAGGCACTACCTGGCGTGATCTCGAGGGGTCTCCATCGGGACCCTTCGCGGCTGCAGCCGGAGACCGACGCGGAATGACGACGACCGAATCGCCAGCTGTTCGACCAGCAGCTCCGTACGGTTGAGCATGGCGCCAGGACGTCGGCTGTGCCTGGCCATCGACCTTGGTACCGGCGGACCCAAAGTGGGCCTTGTCACCCTGGACGGGGTGCTTGTCGCCCGAACCCACGAGACCACGACCACCCGGTTCACAGCCGACGGTGCCGCCGTGCAGGATGCGGCCCACTGGTGGGAGTTGGTCTGCAGCTCAACTCGGTTTCTTTTGGAGCGAGATCCGTCCTTGGCCGACGCGGTGGTGGCGGTGGCCGTGACAGGTCACTGGGCATCGACCGTTCCGGTCGATGCCGACGGGACGCCGACCGGACCTTGCCTCACGTGGCAGGACCGGCGCGGCGGGCCCTACGTCAGGGAGCGCATCGGTGGCCGGATCGGTGGCTATCGGCCGTCGGCGATCGTCAGCTGGGTACGTCGCACGGCGGGAGCGCCCTCGCTGGCCGGGGCCGACCCCATTGGTCATCTGCTCTACCTCGAGCACGCCGCTCCCGAGCAGCTGGCCCGGACTCGATGGTGCTTGGAGCCGGTCGACTTTCTCACCATGTGCTTTACCGGACGTGCCTCTGCCAGCCATGCCTCGATGCAGGGAGCCTGGCTCACCGACAATCGCAAGCTCGGCACGTACTCGTATGACCAGGTGCTGCTCGGTCGGTTGGGTCTCACTGGAGAGCGACTGGCGCCTCTCCGGCCCATCGGCTCGATCGTCGGAACCGTCCTACCGCAGGTGGCGCGTCGGCTCGGTTTGAGCGACGAGACGGTGGTGATCACCGGCCTTCCCGACCTGCAGTCGGCGGCGCTCGGCGCCGGTGCGACGAGACCGTTCGCAGCCCACCTGGCCTTGTCCACCACTTCGTGGATCAGTTGCCCGGTGCCGGACAAACGGACTGACATCTTCCACTCGGTCGCCTCGGTCCCCGGCCTCACGAACGACAGCTACCTGGTGGCGAACAACCAAGAGACCGGAGCGAAGGCGCTCGAGTGGTTCCGCTCGGAGCTCGATCGGCGGTCCCGACCCGCCCTCTTTCGCCTCCCTCTGCCGACTCGCCGCCACTGCGGCTCCCACTTCTGATGGGGTGGTCTTCATGCCGTGGCTGGCCGGCGAGCGTTCCCCGGTCGATGATCACAGTGCTCGGGGCGGCTTCGCCAATCTCTCGATCACCTCCACCACAGCCGACATGGTGAGAGGTGTCCTCGAAGGTGTGGCCTACAACTCAAGGTGGCTGCTCCGCGCCGTCGAGCACTTCACCAAGCGGACGCTGACGCCGATCCGCATGGTCGGCGGTGGGGCCCAGAGCGATCTGTGGTGCCAGATCTACGCGGATGTGCTCGACCGCGCCATCGACCAGGTTCCGGATCCGATGTTCGCCCAGCTGCGAGGAATGGCTCTGATGGCCGGGGTGGCCCTGGGGGAGCACCGCCTCGACGAGGTGGACGACGTCGTCCCTGCCGCCCGGCGGTTCACTCCCGATCCTGACAGGGTCGAGCGCTATCGGGCCCGGGCCGACGAGCTGCCGATGCTGTACCGGACGATGCGGCGGCACCGCCGGCGAGTGGCCCGGCGGAGTTGAATCAGTTCCCGGGCCGCACGGTCCCGCCACCGTCCGATCGGGCCTTCACCGGTCACCGTCGTCCGGCCAGAACCACTCGGGTTCGTGCCCCCTGGTCTCGGGGAGCAGGTAGATCAAGGCGCTGATGGCCATGGCCGGAAGAAAGGTCACCACCGAAGCCGTGGCGAAGCGGTTGCCGACATCGGCGACGGCACCGAACACGACGAGACCGGCCACGGCCCCGAGTACGGAACCCACTACGTTCCATCCGGCCACCGACGCTCGCACAGAAGTCGGGAACAGCTCGTTGGCAAACGCCCCCCCGGCCGGGGCGAAGGTCCCGGCCGCCGTTATCCCGGCCAGATAGCCGGCCACCAGGGCCACTCGGCTGCCGCTGTAACAGAGGATGCTGGTGGCACCGATGCACATGATGGCACCGGCCGCGGTTGGACGCCGTCCGACCCGGTCGGCCAAGAACCGGCCCAGGATGAGACCACCGAGCCCGAGGACTGCCGCCGCCACCACCATCCCGGCCAAAGCGAAGCCGGGGATTCGCTTGACGTTCTGCGCATAGATATAGACGAAGCTGGTGGCGGGTCCGGTGATCACGGCCAGGCCGAAGGCAACAGTGGTAACCACCAACAGCCGACTTCGATAGGGGCGGGCCACGGCTCCGAGCCCGGGCAGCTTGGCCACTCGCGACGCGGCTGCCCTGGTGAAGCGATCGGGTTCGGTCACTCGGCGCCCCAGCAGTGGCAACGCCATCAAGGGGATGATGGCCAGCAGGAGGATCCCCCGATAGCCGATGGCACTTCCGGAGAGGAAGTAGATGACCGCAGTGAGTCCGGCCCCCACCGAGTAGCCGGCAGCCACCAGGGCGACTGCCGAAGCACGTTCAGCGGACGCAGTCTGTTCCGCCGCCTCGACTTGGGACACGGCGGCTGTCGCCGAGAGGAACGGTCGTCCGAGGGCGAAGATGAAGACGAACCACCAGTAACCGGGACTGAACGCCGAGGCCACAGTGACGGCCAGCCCCAGCCCGCACGAGACCAGCATCAGTTTTCGCCGGCCCACCCGGTCGGCCAGGCCGGCCAGCGGGAGGCCGGCGAGCGATGCCAGCCTCACTGTGGCCAGCCCGAGCCCAAGTCGGGTTCCGGACAGTCCCGCCTGGTCAGCGATGGTCGAGCCCTTCATCACGTGACCGAAGTGATCAGCCACGCTTCCGAGGGTCGAGGTCAGTCCGAACTGGCCGAAACCTGCTGCGGCGGCAACGAGGGCCACGGATACGACGGCCGGTTCCGTCCACCGGTGGAGTCGCAGCGGGGAACGAGGAGTGGAAGCCTCGGGCGACGGGATGTCGACGGGGCCGCTGTCGCCCTCGCTCATGCCACCCCGTGGAGCCGGCGGCCGCCGTCCAGTGGAGGCCAGGGCCCCTCCGATGTGTCGGTGGTCCCAATTCGGTGCAGGACGGAGGACCTCTCCCGGACCGGCGACCGGAGCAAGGTTGGAAGATGTCGGTCTGCCGACCGGTGCCGGTGATGACGGCCGTAGATGTACCGGGGGTCGATCGTCTCCGTCGGAGCCTCCATCGGACCAGTCTCCCCTGTGGGGCCCGGCCATGAGGTCACAGCCCTTGGCGGTGGAGGCGGGGCGGCGCCGAGGATCCCGGATCGGCCACAGGACGGGTGTTGGCCGGCCGCCCGGTTGTCCGGCCGGGATCAGCCGGGCAGGTTCGGAACCGGTTTCGTGTCGCGTACGTCGACCGGTTCACCGCACGCCTCGCACACAACCCGGCCGACGAGCTGGTGTCCGCAATGGTGCTCGACGATCAACGGGGGACCGTCCTCGCCGGCCAGATAGCGGTCGCCCCACTGCCGCAGGGACAGGATGAGCGGATACAGGTCACGGCCCGGCTCGGTCAGGTGGTACTCGAACCGGGACGGGTGGGTCGAGTATTGGCGGCGTTCGAGTACTCCGGCGCCCACCAGGGTCCGCAGTCGGGCGGAGAGGGTGTCACGTGGCGCCCCGGTGCGACGGACCATTTCGTCGAAGCGCCGGTTGCCGAGGAATACCTCACGGAGGGCGAGGAGCGCCCATTTCTCCCCGACGATGTCGAGGGTCCGGGCCACCGAGCACACCCGGGGCTGCGTCGCCACTGCCTTGGTCATGAACCCAGTGTAGCCCCTACGTCTGGTTTCTGGACGAACGAGAGGGAAGGCGGTATGGTGGGTCCAGATTCCAGACCTACTAGGAGGGAAACCGTGACTGAAAGCCTCCCCCAGGACGCGTCGGCGGCCGGTGCCACGCTCGGCCGCCGCCAGGTCTCGGCCATCGTGGGCGTGCTGTCCCTGGCCGTGTTCATGTCCAGCCTCGACCTGTTCATCGTCAATCTGGCATTCCCCTACATCGGCAGGGAGTACGCCGGGACCAGCATCGGATCGCTGTCGTGGGTCCTCAACGGCTACACCATCGTCTTCGCCGCGGTGCTGGTGCCGGCGGGTCGATGGGCCGACCGTGTCGGTCGCCGCCGCCTCTTCGTCGCCGGATTGATCGGGTTCTGCATCGGCTCGCTGCTCTGCGGGGTCGCCCCCGGGGTGGCGGCCCTGATCGCGGCCCGGTTGATCCAGGCGGTCGGCGCCGGCTTGATGGTTCCGGCATCCCTCTCACTGCTGCTGGCCTCGGTCCCCGAGAGCGCACGAGCCCAGGCCATCGGCACGTGGTCCGCATTCGGTGCCCTCGGTGCTGCGCTCGGACCGGTGATCGGCGGGGGCCTGGTGCAGTTCAGCTGGCGGTGGGTGTTCTGGATCAACCTTCCGGTGGGGCTGGTGGCCATCCTGCTGGCGGCGCGGGTGGTTCCCGAGAGCCGGGACGAGCGGATCCAGGGTCGGCCCGACCTGTTGGGTGCGGCCCTACTGGCGGCGGCGGTCGGCCTGGTCGCCCTGGCCCTGGTCGAAGCACCGGACTGGGGGCTGGGTTCGCTCCGCATCGTCGGCCTGCTCCTGGTCTCTGCGGCCTGCGGCACCGGCATGGTGCTGCGGTCGCGGCGTCACCATTCGCCCGTCATCGAGCTCGAACTGTTCCGTTCCCGGTCCTTCAGCGGCTCGTTCGCAGCGTCGGTCCTGTATTTCGCAGGCTTCGGCGCCTTCGTGCTCAACTCGGTCGAGTTCCTGACCGGCGTGTGGCACTACTCGGCGGTCGAGGCTGGTCTGGCCATTGCGCCGGGTCCGCTCATGGTCCTGCCCTTTGCCCGCTGGGTCGGGCCCCGGTTGGCGGTGCGCATGGGCGGACCGGGACGAGTGGCGGTGATCGGGTGTGCACTCAATGCTGCGTCTCAACTGCTCTGGTTCACCCAGATCCAGGCCAACTCCGCCTATCTCACCCACCTCCTGCCGGTTCAACTGATCGGTGGCGCCGGCGTGGGGCTGACGATCCCCTCGCTGATCGGGGCCGGAAGCGCGTCTTTGACGCCGGCACGCTTCGGGACCGGGAGCGGCATTCTCAACATGGCCCGTCAAGTCGGAACGGTCCTGGGCGTTGCCGGACTGGTGGCAGTCCTGGCCCACGTCGATCCCAGCCACCCGGTGGCCACGTACCGTCACGGTGTCCTGTTGGTCGTCCTGTTCTTCGTTGCTGCCGGTGTGGTCTCCTCGGTCCTGTTGACCGGCCGGGTCGATCGGCCGGCCAGTGGCGCCCCGCCCGGAGAGGCCGGTGGGGTGGTCCCGACCGTGGCCCAACCTGCCTCACTTGCCGGTTGACGTCGGGGAACACCCCACCGCCCGGTAGGCTTGACGGACCACGGCAGCCGCGAGATCGGGGAGAGGTCAGGTCATGCGACGCAGGATGTTGAACGGAAAGATCCATCGTGCCCGGGTGACCGATGCCGACCTGAACTACGTGGGGTCGATCTCGATCGACCCGCTCCTGCTGAAGGACGCCGACATCCTGCCCAACGAACAGGTGACCGTCCTCAACCTGATGACCGGGGCCCGCTTCGAGACCTATGCCATCGAGGGATCCGAAGGTCAGATCTGCATCAACGGGGCGGCGGCCCGACTGGCGCAGGTCGATGATCTGGTGATCATCCTGTCCTACGTCGATGTCGATGACGACCAACTGGCGGGACACGAGCCCAACGTGGTGTTCGTGGACGACGAGAACCGGTCCGTCGGTAAGTCCTGACCGGAGCCCGGCTCCCAAATCGGAACCCGGGCCCGGATAGTCATCCGACGAAACGCTCCAGTGCCCGGGTGTGCCAGGTCTGGTGCCCGGTCCTCTCCTCGGCGCGGTCGGCACTCCTCGCCAGCACCAGCCCGGCATTGATCCCGAGGTACCGGAACGGCTCGGGCTCCCATCTCTTGGAGCGGTGGCCTACCCAGGGGAGCGAGGTGAGCTCGGTGTCGCGACCCAGGATCAGATCCCGCAGGGTGCGGCCGGCGAGATTGGTGGTGGAGACGCCGTCGCCGACGTAGCCTCCGGCCCAGGCCAGTCCGGTCTCCCGGTCGAGGCCGACCGAGGTGAACCAGTCGCGTGCGATGCCGAGTGGTCCGCCCCAGCGGTGGGTGATGGACGTGTGGGCCAGGCCGGGAAAGAGGCCGACCAGTGTGGTCCGCAGGGCGTCGTGCACGCCGGCATCGCCGTCGAACTCCGGCCGGATGGCCGAACCGAAGTGGTACGGGGCCCCACGGCCACCGAATGCCATCCGGCCATCGGCGGTCCGCTGGCCGTAGATGATCAGGTGGCGGTGGTCGGAGAAGGTCTCCCGGCGGGCCAGTCCTGTTTCCTCCCAGAACATGTCGGGCAGTGGTTCGGTGGCGATCATCAGCGAGTACACCGGGACCAGGGTGCGTTCCTGGCCCTGCAGCGTGCGGGTGTACCCCTCGGTGGCCCGAACCACGACGGCCGCTCTCACCGTCCCCCTGACCGTCTCGACCGCACCGGGTCGAATCGCTCGGGCCTCGGTCTGCTCGTACACGGTGGCGCCCCGCTCCTCGACCGCCTCCGCCAGTCCCCGCACCAGCCGGGCCGGATCGATGGAGGCGCAGTGGGGCGTGTAGGTCCCCCCGAGAACGTCGGTGGCGCCGACCAGATCCGACGCCTCGGTCGCCGACAGCAACCGGAGATCCACCTCGCCGATGCCCGCGTCCCGGGCCGCGGCCACCTCGTGGCGGGCCCGCTCGAGTTGGGCACCGTTGCGGGCCAGCACGACGGTTCCGCCGTGGGCGAACCCGCACTCGATCGCCTCGGTCGAGACCACCCGGCCCACTTCGGACACGGTGGCCTCCATGGCGTGACGCATGGCGGCCCCGGCGCCGGGGCCGCCCACCTGGTCGAGCCGGTGACCGGGCACGGCGAACAGAGCCGAGCACCAGCCGCCGTTCCGGCCCGAGGCACCAAAGCCCACCGCCTGGCTCTCGATGACGGCGATGCGCAGGCTGGGGTCGGCCTCGGTCAGGTAGTAGGCGGTCCACAGGCCGGTGAACCCACCCCCCACCACGGCGACGTCGACGTCGAGATCGCCGGGGAGCGGGTCCCGGACTGTGATGGGATCAGGGAGCCCGTCCCACCACAGAGAGAGTCGACGGTAGCGCTCGTCCCCCGGTGGGCTCAGAGCCGCTTCCACGCCTCGGTGAGTACGGAGCGAAGGATGGTGGTCATCAGTTCGAACTCCTCCTCACCGCAGGTGAGCGGCGGTGCCAGCTGTACGACCGGGTCCCCCCGGTCGTCGGCCCGGCAGATCAGGCCGGCCTCGTACAGGGCGCCGGACAGAAAGCCCCGCAGCAGCCGCTCGGCCTCGTCGTCGTCGAATGTGGCCCGGGTGTCCTTGTCCTTGACCAGCTCGATCCCGTAGAAGTAGCCGGCCCCCCGGACGTCGCCGACGATGGGGAGATCGCTCAGGGTGTCGAGGGATGCCTTGAATGCCGCCTCGTTGTGGCGGACGTTCTCGAGCAGCCCTTCCTTCTCGATGATGTCGAGGTTGGCCAAGGCCACGGCTGCACTCACCGGATGCCCGGCGAATGTCACACCATGGAGGAAGCTCTCACCGGACAGGAACGGTTCGCACAGCCGGTCACTGACCGCCATGGCCCCGAGTGGCGAGTAGCCGCTGGTGAGCCCCTTGGCCATGGTGACGATGTCGGGCCGATAGTCGTAGCGCTCGGCCCCGAACCAGTGGCCCAGCCGGCCGAAGGCGCAGATGACCTCATCGGACACCAGCAGTACGCCGTAGCGATCGCAGATCTCCCGCACCCGTTGGAAGTATCCGGGAGGCGGGGGGAAGCAGCCCCCGGCGTTCTGAACCGGCTCCAGGAACACCGCGGCCACGGTATCGGGTCCCTCGATGAGAATGGTCTGCTCGATGGCATCGGCGGCCCACTGGCCGAAGGCGTCGATGTCGTCGTCGAAGTACTTGGCCCGGTAGAAGTTGGTGTTGGGCACCTTCAACGCCCCCGGCACCAGGGGTTCGAACGGGGTCTTGATGTCGGAGAGGCCGGTGATCGACAGGGCGCCCATGGTGGCCCCGTGGTAGGCGATGTTGCGGCTGATCACCTTGACCCGGTCGGGCTGACCGGTCAGTTTGAAGTATTGGCGGGCCAGCTTCCAGGCCGATTCCACCGCCTCGGATCCACCGGTGGTGAAGAAGATGCGATTGCAGTCGCCCGGCGTCAGCTGAGCCAACCGGTCCGCCAACTCGACCGCCATCGGGTGGGCATAGCTCCAGACCGGGAAGTAGGCCAGCTGACCGGCCTGGCGGGCGGCGGCCTCGGCCAGCTCGGTGCGCCCGTGGCCGACCTGGCTGGTGAACAACCCGGAGAGTCCGTCGAGGTAGCGTTTGCCGTACTGGTCGTAGACGTAGACCCCCTCGCCCCTGACGATGACCGGGATCTCCTGCTCGTCCGACATCCTGGTGAAGTGCATCCACAGGTGGCGATGGGCGCTCGCTTGCAGTGCTTCGTTGGAGAATTCGGTCATCTGGTCCCCCAGCCATAGGTCTGTTTGGTCAGTTTCAGGTACATGAACGTCTCGGTGTCGCGCACGCCGGGTACCCGACGGATGACTCCGTTGAGCAGCTCGAGGAGGGTGTCCTCGTCCTCGGTCACCAGCTCCACCAGAATGTCGAAGGAGCCGGTGCACATCACCACGTAGTCGATGTCGTCGACGGCGGCCAGTCGTTCGGCCACCACCCGGGTGTCGCCGTCGGCGCGGATGCCCACCATCGCCTGGCACCGGAATCCGACTTGCAGCGGATCGGTGACGGCGACGATCTGCATGATCCCGGCCTCGCGCATCTTCTGGACCCGTTGCCGTACCGCTGCCTCGGAGAGCCCGACCGCCTCGGCGATGGACCCGTAGGTCCGGCGACCGTCTTGCTGGAGCTCTTCGACGATGGCCTTGTTCACGTCGTCGAGCAGCCCTGCGGGCGGCTGAATCGGATTCGGCGTGGCCACGGTCAGGTCCGGGCCCACCGGGCCGCCCGCACTTCCCCGGTACCACGCCGTGACGCCCACCGCGCCCACGGCGGCCGTGCCGCCCACTGGGCCAATTGCCACCGTCAGACGGGCGACGGCCCAGTACCGGCCCGGTCCGCCAGGCTAGGGAGCAACATGTGCATCTTGCGTCCGTTATAGCATTTCGAGCGGATTCTGGGGGAGAATTCAATCGAAATAGTGGCCCGCGACCGGATTTGCTCCAGGAAAAACTTGTCTGGCGGCTGATCTTCGGTCACTATGAGCTAGCAGGAGTGGAAGAGGTAGTTGTCCGGTCCCCGACAGGTGGATCGGAAACGGAGCAGTGGGAGCCCCCGGGGAGGGAACGTGAGCAGCCACACGGTGCCAAAGGCCTCCGCCGGTCGCGACCGTCTGTCGAACTTCGTCGGCGGAACCTACGTCGAGACGAGCGACGGCACCTCGTCGACCCTGATTGATCCCAGCACCGGGGAGGGATACCTCGAGGCACCGGTCTCGGGGGCCAAGGACGTCGACTTCGCCGTCGCCGCCGCCAGCGCCGCCTTCCCGGGGTGGCGCGATGCCACGCCATCGGAGAGGAGCCTGGCCCTGTTCCGGATCGCCGACGCATTCGAAGCCCGGGCCGATGATCTGGTCCGGGTGGAGTCGGCCAACACCGGTAAGCCGGTGGCGGTGACCCTGGCCGAGGAGATCCCGGCGCTGGTCGACCAGATCCGCTTCTTTGCCGGAGCGGCCCGGCACCTCGAAGGCAAGTCGGCCGGCGAGTACATGAAGGACCACACCTCGTTCATCCGCCGGGAGCCGATCGGCGTGTGCGCCGCCGTCACCCCCTGGAACTACCCGTTGATGATGGCCGTGTGGAAGTGGGCGCCGGCTCTGGCGGCCGGGAACACCATGGTGCTCAAGCCGTCGGACACCACTCCGGCATCGTCCCTCCTCATGGCCGAGATCATGTCCGACTACCTGCCCGACGGCGTGATCAACGTGGTGTGCGGTGACCGCGAGACCGGTCGGCTGCTGGTCGACCACCCCACTCCGGCCATGGTGTCCATCACCGGCAGCGTCCGGGCCGGCATGGAGGTGGCCGCCGCCGCCGCATCCGACGTCAAGCGGGTCCATCTCGAACTCGGGGGCAAGGCTCCGGTGGTCGTGTTCGACGACGCCGACATCGCCGCCGCCGCCGAAGGTATCGCCGTGGCCGGGTACTTCAACGCCGGACAGGACTGCACCGCCGCCACCCGGGTGCTGGCCGGTCCCGAGGTCTACGACGAGTTCGTGTCATCGCTGGTCGAGCAAGCCCAGGCCCAGACCGTGGGTGGCCTCGACGTCGAAGAGGCCGACTTCGGTCCGCTCAACAGCGCAGGCCCAACTGGCCCGGCTCACCGGATTTTTGGAGCGGTTGCCGTCCCATGCCGACGTGGTGACCGGCGGGAGCCCGGTGGGGAGCCGGGGTTTCTGTTTCGCCCCGACGGTCATCGCCGGGCTCGAGCAGAACGACGAGGTGATCCAAGAGGAGATGTTCGGCCCGGCCATCACCGTCCAGCGCTTCTCCGACGAGGACCAGGCCCTGTCGTGGGCCAACGGCGTGCGCTACGGGCTGGCGTCCAGCGTGTGGACCCGTGACCATGGCCGGGCCATGCGCATGGCCAAGGGTCTCGACTTCGGGGCGGTATGGATCAACACCCACATCCCGATCGTGGCCGAGATGCCCCATGGAGGGTTCAAGCACTCCGGCTACGGCAAGGACCTTTCGTCCTACGGCTTCGAGGACTACACCCGCATCAAGCACGTGATGAGCTATATCGGCACCTGACCCACGGAACGAGAGGCAGCGTCAGCGTTTTCCACCACCGGACACCTGCAGAACCCGACCATCGCAAGGGAGAGTCATGAGCACTGACGTCGTCGACAGCACCGGGACCCCGCCCGAGGTACCGGGACCGTTCGGAGCCCCGGTGACCGATCGAGGAGGCCGGCCCCACCCTGCGGGCCGACACTCTCAACCTGTTCGACTCGACCGTGGTGGCGGTGTCCTCGGTGGCCCCGGCCTACACCCTGGCCGCCACCATGGCCGTGTTGTTCGCGGTGGGCGGGGTGGCCTATGCCGGGCCGGCCGTCATCTGGATCAGCTTCATCCCGGTCCTGTTCATCGCCATCTCCTACTTCCAGCTCAACCGCAAGGACCCGAACTGCGGCGCCTCCTATTCGTGGCTCTCCAAGCTGGCCTCATCCCTACCGTCGGATGGTTCAACGGCTGGGTCCAGGTCGCCGCCGAGCGTCCTGTTCTGCGTCTCGGCCCCCATCGTGGCCGGACCAGTACACCCTGCAGTTCATGAACGAGCTCGGCTGGATCTCGAACTCCACCGCCAACTCGGTGTCCATTGCCGCCGTGACCGCCGGTGCGTGGCTGGCCCTGATCACCTTCATCTGCATCTGGGGAATCCGATGGACCACCAACTTCCAGTGGGTGCTGCTGATCATCGAGTACGCCGCCGTCATCGGGTTCTCGATCTGGGGAATCATCAAGGTGGCGGTCAGCCATCCGGCCGGATCCACCGGATTCCACTGGTCGTGGCTGAACCCCTTCTCCATCGCCGGGATCTCCGCCCTCTCGGCCGGACTGGTGCTCGGGGTGTTCTTCTTCTGGGGCTGGGACACCGCCACCAACCTCAACGAGGAGTCCAAGAACGCCTCGAAGACGCCGGGCCATGCCGGCATCATCTCCATGTTCCTGCTGCTCTTGGTGTTCGGCATCAACATCATCGCCGCCCAGATGCTGCTGCCGGCCAAGGACTGGAACGCCCATTCCGCCACCATCCTGTTGTACTTCGCCCAGCAGGCGGCCGGTCACTGGGCCGGCTACGTCATGCTCATCGCCGTGCTGTCCTCCACGGTGGCCACCACCCAGACCACCCTGCTGCCGGCGGCCCGGATCACCCTGTCCATGGCCCGTGACGGGGTGTTCCCCGAGCGTCTTCGGCACCATCCAGGGCAAGCTCAAGACGCCCATGGTGGGCACGCTCATCCTGGCCTTCTCTCCCTGTTCGGGATCCTGCTCACCAGCAGTGTCCACTCGGTCAGCGACGTGTTCGCCATCCTGATCTCCAACATCGGCGTGCTGGTCGGCTTCTACTACGGGGTGACCGGTGTCACCTGTGCCTGGGCCTACCGCAAGGTGGCCTTCCAGCGGCCGGGATTCTTCGTCACCGGCGTCCTCCTCCCGCTGATCGGGGGCGTCGTCCTGCTTTTCGTCGGTATCGACGTGATCAAGCATGCTGGGCTGGAGCGGTGCCTACCCCGACATCATCACCTTGCTGCTCGGCATCCCGCTGGTGATCGTGGCCAGGCTCACCACCAAGGGCGACTTCTTCAAGCAGAAGCCGGTCGCCTACACCGAGATCGGCGACTGAGGACGGCCGGCGATGATCGTCGGCGTCCCGAAGGAGGTGAAGGACGACGAGTACCGGGTGGCCATCACCCCGGCCGGGGTGCGGGAGCTCACCTCGGCCGGCCACACCGTCTACGTCGAGCGGGGCGCCGGGCGTCGGGCTCGTCCATCCCCGACGACGACTTCGCCGCCACCGGGGCCAAGATCGTGGACCGACCCCGACGACATCTGGGCCGAGTCCGACATGATCCTCGGGGTCAAGGAGCCGATCGCCGAGGAGTACCCCCGGCTCGGTCTGCGGCACGGACCAGGTCCTCTTCACCTACCTCCACCTGGCCGCCTCGCGGTCCGTGCACCGACGCGCTGCGTGGCGGCGGGCAACACGGCCATCGCCTACGAGACGGTGCGCCTGGCCGACAACTCGCTCCCCCTGCTCACCCCGATGAGCGAGGTGGCCGGCCGCATGGCCCCGCTGATGGGTGCCCACCACCTGATGCGGCCCGGGGGCGGCCGGGGCGTGCTGGTCTGCGGCGTGCCCGGGGTCCGGTGCGCCAAGGTGGTCATCCTCGGGGCCGGCGTGGCCGGCATGGCCGCCGCCACCCTGGCCGTCGGCATGCACTCCGAGGTCTACATCCTCGACCGCAACCTCGAGCGTCTCCGCCAGGTCGACCACCACTTCCGGGGGGCGCTGGAGACGGTGGCCTCGAGCACCCACGCCATCGAGGAGACCTGCGTCGACGCCGACATCGTGATCGGCGCCGTGCTGGTGGTGGGGGCCAAGGCCCCCAAGCTGGTCTCCGACGAGCTGGTGGGCCGGATGCGCGACGGCTCGGTGCTGGTCGACATCTCGGTCGACCAGGGCGGGTGCTTCGAGTCGACCCGGCCGACCACCCACTCCGACCCGACCTTCGAGGTCAACGGCTCGTTCTTCTACTGCGTGGCCAACATGCCCGGGGCGGTGCCCCACTCGTCCACCCACGCGCTGGTCAACGCCACCCTTCCCTACGTGCTGGACATCGCCAACCACGGCTGGCGTGACGCGGTCCGGTCCGACGCGGCCCTGGCCGAGGGGGTCAACGTGGTGGAGGGCTCGGTGGTCTACGAGCCGGTGGCCGCGGCCCACGGCATGACGACCGTCCCGCTGGCCTCGCTTCCTCGACTGAGCGGGAGGATCCGGCATGTCCCGACTCACCGCGGTCGACTCGGTCCGCCGCCTGCCCGGGCCAGGGAATCGTGCCCGGGGCCAGTCGTCCGTCCGGCCAGGTGGCCGGGCAGTCCGATGCCGGCCCGCAGGGTCGGATCGGCCACCGGATCGAGCCGCACGGTCCGCAGCGGGACCTCGCCGGCCCACACGTCGAGCTCGCCGTCGGGGCCGTCCCCGTCGTCGGGTGGACCCTGGCTGACCTTGACCGACGCCTCGTCCAGGGACAGGCGCAGCACGGTGGTGGCGGCCAGCTCCTTGTCCGAGGGAGACCGGGCGTACTCCCACTGGCCCGGGGCCACGTGGTCGCTGATGGCCCGCAGCCCGGCCAGCTTCTCGTCCTCGTCGGTGAGCACCTCGGGGATGCCGAACACCATGGCGCAGCGGTAGTTGACCGAGTGGTTGAAGACCGATCGGGCCAGCACCAGCCCGTCCACCAGGGTCACCGTCACGCACACCGGCACGGGCTCGCGGGCCGCCCGCAGGCTGCGACTGGCCACCGAGCCGTGCAGGTAGAGCGTGTCTCCCGACCGTCCGTAGCTGGTGGGCACCACCATCGGGCCCCCGTCCACGACCGATCCCGAGGTGGCAGACGAAGCCGGCGTCGAGCACGGCATGGAGATCCTCACGGCCGGTGCGAGCCCTGCTCGGGGAGGCGTCGCAGCCGGGTCCGCTCGGTCGTCCGGTCCGTCGCCGGGCGATGGTCGGCGGGCATGCCCCGAGTCGCCACTGACAGGCCCGAGCTCCGCCATCGCCGCGACGGTCACCGCGCACCGGTCGACGCCGGCCGATCCCGGGACCGCGGCACCTGCACCGGTCGAGCACCGGTCACCGCGGTCGGCCGAACCGAGAGGGAGCGACCGGCCAGTGAACACGGATCGGATCGTCGCTCGAGGGCGACCAGGCCCGCACCGCCCCGGTGTTCGACCCGGCCACCGGGGAGGGACCGGCGAGGTGGTGCTGGCCTCGGACGCGCGACGTCGACCTGGCCGTGCACCGGTCGCGGGCCGCCTCGGCCGAGTGGCGGGACACCTCGCTCACCGCCCGGACCCGGATCCTGTTCGCCTTCCGCGAGCTGGCCGACCGCCACCGGGACGACCTGGCCCGGCTGATCACCGCCGAGCACGGCAAGGTCATCGAGGACGCCCGCGGCGAGGTGGCCCGGGGCATCGAGGTCATCGAGTTCGCCTGCGGCATTCCCCACCTGTTGAAGGGGGAGTTCTCCGAGGACGTCTCCAACGGCGTCGACGCCTCGTCCATCCGCCAGCCCCTCGGCGTGGTGGCCGGGATCACCCCGTTCAACTTCCCGGTCATGGTGCCCATGTGGATGTACCCGGTGGCCATCGCCTGCGGCAACACCTTCATCCTCAAGCCGTCCGAGCGCGACCCTTCGCCGTCGCTGCTCATCGCCGACCTGTGGCGGGAGGCCGGCCTGCCCGACGACGTGTTCACCGTGGTCCACGGCGACTCGGTGGCCGTCGACGCCCTGCTCGACCACCCCGATGTGGCCGCCGTGTCCTTCGTGGGGTCGACGCCGGTGGCCCGCCACGTCTTCGAGCGGGCCACCGCGACCGGCAAGCGCTGCCAGGCGCTCGGCGGCGCCAAGAACCACGCCGTGGTCCTCCCCGATGCCGACGTCGACGCCGCCGCCGACGCACTCACCGCCGCCGGCTACGGCTCGGCCGGTGAGCGGTGCATGGCCGTCTCGGCCGTGGTGGCGGTGGGGGACGGCGACCCGCTGGTCCGAGGCCCTGTCGGACCGGGCCGCCGCCCTGACCACCGGCCCGGGCACCGACCCGGGCTCGGACATGGGCCCGCTGATCACCGCGGCCCACCGCGACCGGGTGGCCGGCTACGTCGGCTCGGCCGAGTCCGAGGGGGCCGAGGTGGTGGTGGACGGCCGGGAGGTCAAGGTGCCCGGGGACGACGACGGATTCTTCGTCGGACCGACCCTGGTCGACCACGTCACGCCCGTCCATGCGGGTCTACCGCGACGAGATCTTCGGGCCCGGTGCTCTCGGTGCTCCGGGTGGACGACCTGGACGAGGCCATCGAGCTGGTCAACGCCAACCCCTACGGCAACGGGACGGCGATCTTCACCCGGGACGGGCATGCCGCACGCCGGTTCCGCCGCGACGTACAGGTGGGGATGGTCGGGCATCAACGTGGCCATCCCGGTGCCGATGGCCTACTACTCCTTCGGCGGCTGGAAGCAGTCCCTGTTCGGCGACGCCCACGTCCACGGCATGGAGGGTGTCCGCTTCAACACCCGGCTGAAGTCGGTGACCACCCGCTGGCCCGAGGCGGCGCCGCCGGCGCCGAGCGGCCGCCCCGTCGGGTCCCATCGATCTGCACTTCCCTTCGGGCGACGACCGCTGACGGCGAAGCGTCGGGCCGCGCCTCGGATCAAGGGCCGTGCGGTGCAGCGAGGAGGCGCCTGGTTGGCGCCGACCGGACTCGGGGCGAGGAGACGCGAGGCCGGCGGAAGGGAGGGCAGTGGTATGCACATCGAGAACGGCGGGGTGGATCTCCACGTCGAGGTGACGGGCGAAGGTCGACCGGTGGTTCTGCTGCACGGATTTCCCGCTACGGGACGACTCTGGCGTCATCAGGTGGGACCGTTGGCCTCGGCGGGGTTCCAGGTGATCGTGCCGGACCTCCGTGGCTACGGGGCCAGCGGCAAGCCGACCGAGGTCGAGGCCTACTCGCTGGTGCTGCTGGCCACCGATATGTTCGCCGTCCTCGACCATCTCGAGGTGGACAAGGCCCGATGTGGTCGGCCACGACTGGGGTGCGGCGCTCTCCTGGGTCCCGGTTCCCATGGCTCCCGAGCGGGTCGCCACCTGGTCGCCCTGTCGGTCGGGCACCCGCTTTCCTTCCGCTCCATCGGTCTGGTCCCCAACTCCAGAGGTCCTGGTACATCTTGCTCTTGCCGAATTCCCCGGGGTGTGGCCGAACGGTGGCTGCTCGGACGACTCGGGGCCGACGCCCGTGAGTAGGCGAACCACCCCGATATCGATGCGGTGGATCGCCGAGCTCGAGTCGACACGGATCGTCGACGCCCATGTCAACTGGCACCGGGCCAATCTGCCCGCCCGAGGCGCTGGTGCGTGCCTGACCAGCCCATGGAGCGCCTCGGTCGGTGCCGGCGCCGGTCATGGGGGTGTGGAGCACCGGGGACCCTCCTCACCGAGGAGCAGTGCCGGCTCGTCGGCCCACGTCGACGGTCCCCTGGCGTTACGAGCGCATGGAAGGCCCGGGCCCTGGATCCCCGTGCCGGATGGCGCCCGAAGCGTTGGACCGAGCTCCTGATCGACTTGCGCCGACCTGAGGTTGCCGTTGCACCGCCCCGGGGCCGCTGGCCCGCCGGGTGCACCCGTCCCGGTCAGCCAGTCAGTTGACCTGGCGCTCCTGCCCCTCCCAGTACGGAGCCCGCAACCTGAACTTCTGGAGCTTTCCGGTGGCAGTGCGGGGCAGTCGTTCCCGCACCTCCACCCGCTTGGGACATTTGTAGCCGGCGAGCGACGCCCGGCAGTGGTCGGTCACGGCCTCCTCGGTGAGCTGCGCATCCATCGACCGGGACCACCAGGGCCACCACCATCTCACCCCAGGTGTCGTCGGGAACGCCGATCACGGCGACCTCGGCCACTCCCGTCCAT
Source organism: uncultured Acidimicrobiales bacterium (assembly GCA_963747825.1). GTDB lineage: Bacteria > Actinomycetota > Acidimicrobiia > Acidimicrobiales > RAAP-2 > Bog-756. The sequence goes on along the minus strand of CAVVGQ010000007.1, from coordinate 82,648 downwards.
CGAGAAGATGACGTCCTCCACCTCGATGGACGAGACGTTCTCCCCCCCGGTGATGATCACGTCCTTCTTCCTGTCCACGATGTTCAGGTGACCCTCCTCGTCGATCAGGCCGCCGTCACCGGTGTGGAACCATCCGCCGTCCAGCGCGGCCTCGGTTTCGGCCGGCTGGTTCCAGTACCCGTCCATCACCGTGTTGCTCCGGGCCAGCACCTCCCCGCTCAGGTCCACCTGGACCGGGTTCCCACTGCCGGGGTTCCGGCCCGCATCAGCTTGCGGGCCCGATCGTCCGAGGAGTGGCTGTCCCACTCGACCCGGTGGCGGTTGATGGTCAAGAGCGGTGAGGTCTCGGTCAGACCGTAGATCTGGAGGAACTCCCAACCGAGCTCGGTCCCGACCCGCTCGATGGTCCGGCTGGGCGGGGGAGCTCCGGCCACGATCATACGGGTCCGGTCCCGTCCCCGGGGATGGGACCCGTCCCAGCTGCCGGCGGCGTCGAGTACGGCGTTCACGACGGCCGGTGCCGCGCACAGGAGGGTCACGCCGTGACGCTCGACCCGCTTGAGGATCTCGGTGCCGTCGATCTTGCGCAACGCCACCTGGGTGCAGCCCATGGCGGTGGTGGCCCACGGCATCCCCCAACCGTTGGAGTGGAACATCGGGAGCGTGTGGAGGTACACGTCCTGATCCGAGAGCTGGACGTGCCACCCGAAAATGGCTGCGTTCACCCAGCAGTTCCGATGGGTCAGCTGCACGCCCTTGGGCCGGGCGGTGGTCCCCGACGTGTAGTTGAGGGTTGCCGTGGCCTGCTCGTCGGAGTCCCAGGGCCGGGGATCGGCGTCGGGCGGAAACAGGATGTCGTCGCTCTCGGCCCCCAGCACGAACCGGTGCGGGACCTCGATGCCGGAGAGCTCGTCCTCGAGCTCGGGGTCCACCATCACCACCGATGCGCCCGAGTGCTCGACGATGAACTTCGACCTCGGCGGCGGCCAGCCTGAAATTCACCGGCACCAGGATCCGGCCCCAGCCGGACACCCCGAAGAACGAGGTCAGCAGCCGCGACGAGTTGTGGGACACGACGGCTACCCGCTCGCCCACCCCCACGCCGAGCCGGTCGAGACCGGCGGCCTGGGCCCGGCCCCGGGCGGCCATGCCGGCGAAGGTGAGCGCTTCCCACGGTGCAGCGGGCTGGCTGGGCTCGTCGATCAGCCCTATCCGATCCGGATAGGCGGCCTCGGCCCGATCGAGGAAGTCCCGGACATTGAATTGAACGATCATCGTTCCCCCTGATTCCTCCTCCCGCCACCGCCGCCGGACAGCGCTGTACAACGAAGTTAATCCCGAGCCGGGTGCAACGACGACCCCACCGGTCGGGCCCCTCATGGCGAGCCCACTTCTCGCTAGTCTCCGGGGCATGAGCCCACCGCGTGTCGCTGTTGGACCCCTGGCATCGCCGTTCGCCACCGAGGCGGTGATCGAGGGCGGAGGGTCGGTGGTGCCGATCGCCGACAGCCCCGACGCCCTGGTCTGGCTCGATCCTTCCGATGTGGATGGCCTGAAGCAGCAGCTCGTCCTGGCCCCCGACGTCTGCATGGGTGCAGCTCCCCTTCGCCGGGGTCGAGCGGGTGGCCGAGGCCGGGGTGCTGGACCACGACCGGATCTGGACCTGCGCCAAGGGGTCCTATGCCGAGCCGGTGGCCGAACACGCTCTGACCCTGGCACTGGCCGGGCTCCGCCATCTCCCGACCAGGATCACCGCCCGCTCGTGGGGGATCCCCGCCGGGACCAGTCTCTACGACCAGAAGGTGACAATCCTCGGTGGCGGGGGAATCACCTCGTCCCTGCTCCAGCAGCTCGCCCCGTTCCGCGTGGACGCCACCGTGGTCCGACGGCGGGCCGAGCCGACACCGGGAGCGGCCCGGACCGTGCAGGTGGGCAAGCTCCACGACGTGCTCCCCGGCTCGCTGGTGGTGGTGGTCGCCCTGGCGCTGACCCCGGAGACCAGGGGCATCATCGGTGCCGCCGAGCTGGCGCTGATGGACGAGAGCGCCTGGTTGGTCAACGTGGCCCGTGGGCCCCATGTCGACACCGATGCCTTGGTGTCCGCGCTCCAGACCGGGGCGATCGCCGGGGCCGCGCTCGACGTCACCGATCCCGAGCCGCTGCCGGACGGTCATCCGCTATGGGACCTGCCCAGCTGCATCATCACGCCGCACACCGCCGACACCATCGAGATGGTCATGCCCCTCCTGGCCGATCGCATCCGCACCAACGTCGCCCTGTTCGCCGCGGGTAAGACCATGGTGGGACTCGTCGACCCGGTGGCAGGGTACTGAGCCGGGGCCGGGGACGCTCAGAGCCAGAGGCGGGGACGGCCAAGCCCCCAGGCGTTCCGGAAGCGGAGGCCGGCTGGGCCCTGACCGGTCGGGCTCGATCCGACCACCACGTGGCCTCGGCGCTTTCGGGGCTCTCGAAATCCCAGGTCGGGGGCGATGGCGCCGCAGAGATGTCACACCCGCCGGGGATGATGACCGCGGCAAGGGAAGCCCACGTATGGGACGTCGAAAACAGGAGGCATGACCGTGCCGATCTTCACCGCAGTGCCCACCACCGGCGGGGGCCCGATCCCTGCCGATCCGGTCCCGGTGCCGGTCCCGGTCCCGGTCATCCGGCAGGTCCACCCGGAACCGTCGGAGGCCTTCACCATCGACTGCGCCGACTGCCGCCACCAGAACACCGAGGTCTGTGACGACTGTGTGGTGTCGTTCATCGTCGGACGCCAGCCCGATGATGCCGTGGTCGTCGACGCAGACGAGGCCCGTGCCGTCCGGCTGCTCGAGCAGGCCGGCCTGGTGCCCGGGGTCAGGCACTCCCGGCAGGTCGCAGGCCTGTAGGGAGCGACCGCGGCGTGGTCTGAGGGGGCACGGTCGCGTGCCAGCATGGAGCGTGCCACGATCCGCAGGTTCCTTCCGGCCTCAACCAGACGGCACCGACGGCACCGACGGGCTGGACGGCACCGACGGGCTGGGTCCGGAGCTGGTCCGGCTCGGAACGTCCTTGGGCCTGGCCGCCGTGGGCATCGCCTCGGCCGAAGTGTTCGAGTCGACCCGTGACGACCTCCACCGGCGCCGGAGTCGGGGCCTCGACGGCGGGATGCAGTTCACCTTCCGGAACCCCGACCGCTCGACCGACCCGGGCCGGTTGCTACCCGGAGCCCGCTCCCTGGTGGTCGGCGCATGGGGATACCGGCGCGCCGAAGACCCCGCAGCAGACGTGCCGGTCCCTGACCGAGGGCCCGTGGGGGCGGTGGCCCGTTACGCCCGGCGCGACCACTACGCCTCCCTGCGGGGCGCGCTGGAGCCGATGGCCGCACGCCTGCAGGAGCTGGGTTGGCGGGCGACCGTGGTGTGTGACGACAACGCGCTGGTCGATCGGGCTGCCGCCCACCGTGCCGGCCTCGGGTGGTACGGCAAGAACTCCCTCATCCTGCTGCCCGGGCTCGGCTCCTGGTTCGTGCTGGGGAGTGTGGTCACCGACGCCCCGCTGGCCAGCCCGGGGTCGTCGCCGGATCCGGCACCACCGGCCGCGGGGTGTGGGTCCTGCCAGCGGTGCATGTCCGCCTGCCCCACCGGGGCGCTGGTGGAGCCCGGTGTCCTCGACGCCCGCCGGTGCCTGGCGTGGTTGGTCCAGGCTCCCGGCACCTTCCCCGAGGAGTACCGCCGAGCGCTCGGAGGGCGCATCTACGGCTGTGACGAGTGCCAACAGGTCTGTCCCATCAACAAGCTGGCCGATCGGGTCCGCCAGCCTCCCGCCCCCGAGGCGGACACCGTTGCCTCGGTCGACCTGGTGGACCTCCTGGCTGCCACCGACGAGGAGCTGATCCGGGACCACGGGCGGTGGTACATCCCCGGTCGGGAGCCCCGCTACCTCCGGCGCAACGCGCTGGTCGCCCTGGGCAATGTGGGCGACGGCGGCGATCCGGCCACGCAGCAGTCGCTACGTCGGGCAATGGCCCACGATGATCCGCTGATCGCAGAGCATGCCCGGTGGGCGGCCCACGAACTGGGACTCGGCCAAGACCTCAGTTCCCCCGACCCCGAAACCCACACCGGTCAGCTGCAACCGTGACCCACCTCCTCGTGACCAACGACTTCCCTCCCAAGGTGGGGGGGATCCAGGCCTATCTCTGGGAGCTGTGGCGGCGCTTCGATCCCGACACGTTCACCGTCCTCACCGCCAGCTCGCATCGGGACGCCCCGACGTTCGACTCGGAACAAGCGGCCCACGGCATCCGGATCGAGCGCGTGGCTGGTCGTGTCCTGCTCCCGACGCCGAACCTGGTGCGCCGGATCCGCGACACGGCCACCCGCACCGGCGCCGGGCTGGTGGTGATCGATCCGGCCTTCCCCCTCGGCGTCATCGGACCGCATCTCGGAATCCCCTATGCGGTGCTGCTCCACGGTGCCGAGGTGGCGGTCCCCGGTCGCCTGCCCGTCGCCCGGCAACTGGTGGCCCACGTGCTGCGACACAGCGCCTTGGTGGTGTCGGCCGGCGGTTACCCCGCTGCCGCCGCCGTCCGCGCCGTCGGGCGGGGAGCCATGCCGCCGGTCGTCGAGATCCCTCCCGGTGTCGACCTCCAGCGCTTCGGGCCCCTCGATCCCGACGAGCGAGGCAAGGCGCGCACCGATCTCGGTCTGCCGGCTGACGGACCGCTGGTGGTGAGCGTGAGCCGGCTCGTCCCCCGCAAGGGCATGGACGTCCTCATCGATGCCGCCGTCAGGCTCCAGCGGGACCATCCCGATCTCACCGTGGCCATCGCCGGCCGCGGGCGGGATGCTGACCGCCTGGTCGGGCGGATCGCCGAGAGCAACGCGCCGGTCCGCCTCCTGGGCGGCCTGTCGGACGAGGACGTCCCCCGCCTGGTGGGTGCGGCCGACGTGTTCGTGATGCTGTGCCGCAACCGGTGGCTGGGGCTCGAACAGGAGGGATTCGGCATCGTCTTCGTCGAGGCCGCCGCCGCCGGCGTGCCGCAGGTGGCAGGGGCGTCGGGTGGTGCCGATGAGGCGGTCGAGGACGGACGCACCGGACTGGTTGTCAGGCGACCGGCTGATGCCGGCTCGGCCACCCGGGCCATCGGCCGCCTTTTGGCCGATCACGGGCTCCGATCAGAGATGGGCGCCGCCTCCCGCCGCCGGGCCGAGGCATCCTTCGACTATGACAGACTCGCCCCTAGGCTGGCCGCGTCGCTTGCCGACATGGAAGGCTGAGGGTCTATCCGGCCACAGCAAACGAATTCGAGGAGGAGGGCCGAGTTGTGGCGGAACAAGCCACCGAGCGTATGACCGTGTCGGCCACGCCAGAGCGGTGCTTCGAGGTCAGCGCCGACATCGGCGCCTATCCGCAGTGGGCAGCAGACATCAAGGACGTCATCATCGACGAGCGCGACGACCAGGGTCGGCCGACGCTGGTCACGTTCCGGGCCGCGGCGTTCGGTCGCAGCACCAACTACACGTTGGCCTATGACTACAGCCGGGCGCCGGAGGTGCTGGCCTGGGTGCAGACCCAGGGTGACATCACCTCCAAGCTGGACGGGGAGTACGTCTTTTCCCCGCCGCTGACGGCGGGACCGAGGTCGTCTACCACCTCGAGGTGGAGATGAAGGTCCCGCTGCCCGGCTTCATCAAGATGCGGGCCCAGAGTCGGATCATGTCGATCGCCCTGCGAGAGCTGAGGGCCCGGGTCGAATCGACGGCGTGACGGTCGGGTCGGTGCCGGGCGAGGCATCCGATCGACGCCCGGACGGCCGGGAGTGAGGATCGGGATCACCCTTCCCCAGTTCGATGACCGCGCCGGTCCGGCCCTGGACGCCGCCCGGAAGGCCGAGCGGCTCGGCATCGACGGCGTGTTCTGCTTCGACCACCTCTGGCCGATCGGGAAGCCGGGACGCCCGGTGATCTCATCGGCCCCGCTCCTCGGCGCCGTTGCCGCCTCGACGTCGACCATCATCCTCGGCACGCTGGTGGCCCGGGTCGGGTTGCTCCCCGACGGGATGCTGATGGCCACGCTGGCCGGTCTTTCCACCATCAGCCAAGGCCGGTTCATCGCCGGCATCGGCACCGGAGACAGCCAGAGCCGCCCCGAGAACGATGCGTTCGGCATCCGCTACGGCCCGGCCGACGAGCGTCGAGATCGCCTGCATGCCGTGGCATCCGCCGTCCAGTCCCTGGGTGTCCCGGTGTGGGTGGGCGGGGGCGCCCCGAAGACGATCGAGGTCGCCGCCTCGCTCGGCGCCGCCGTCAACCTGTGGGAGGCGGGCCCGGCCCGGGTGGGGGCGCTGACGGCGACCGGGATGGAGGTCACCTGGGGCGGCCCGGTCGGGACCAGCCCGGCGCAGGCCGCATCCCAGCTGATCGACCTGGCCGAGGCCGGAGCCACCTGGGCGGTGTGTGCCTGGCCGGAGTCGCTCGATGCCGTGGCCGCCGCCGCCGAAACGGTGCGGTCGTCGGTGCCGCCCGACTGATCGGAGGCGGGGATGGGTGTCGGGCGGCGGGGGAGGAGGGCAGTAGCCTTTAGCCATGGAATTCCGTCGGATCAATGGCCTGCCCCCGTATGTCTTCGCCACCATCAACGATCTGAAGGCCGTCGCCCGCCGCGACGGTCGCGACGTGATCGACCTCGGGTTCGGTAACCCCGACCTCCCGTCTCCCGACGTGGCGGTCGAGAAGCTGGCCGAGGCGGTGCGCAATCCCCGCAACCATCGCTACTCGGCCAGCCGGGGCATCCCGAAGATCCGCCAGGCCATCGCCGACCTGTATCTGCGCAAGTTCGAGGTGGCGTTGGACCCCGACACCGAGGTGGTCACCACCATCGGCGCCAAAGAGGGTCTGTCCCATCTGATGTGGGTGCTGGTGGGTCCGGGCGACACCGCGCTGGTGCCGTCGCCGTCCTATCCCATTCACATCTATGCCCCGCTGTTCGCCGGAGCCGACGTGCGTCATGTCCGGCTCGATGCACCGGGAGCGGAGAACGAGGGGAGCCCGGGCGAGGCGTTCTTCGACAACCTGATGGAGGCATGGGAGTCGGCGTGGCCCAAGCCACGGGTGGTGGTGCTGTCGTTTCCCCACAACCCGACCACCGAGTGCGTGGACCTGGCCTGGATGAGCCGGCTGGTCGACTTCGCCCGCGAGCACGACATCGTCCTGGTGCACGACTTCGCCTACGCCGACATCGCCTTCGACGGCTATTCACCGCCCTCGATTCTCCAGGTGCCCGGGGCCAAGGACGTCGCCGTGGAGCTGTACACCATGACCAAGTCGTTCTCGATGGCGGGCTGGCGGGTCGGGTTTCTGGTCGGCAATGCCGACATCGTCCAGGCCCTGACCAAGCTGAAGAGCTACATCGACTACGGCACCTTCCAGCCGATCCAGATCGCGGCCATCGTGGCCATGAACGAGGCGCCCGACTATCCCAAGGTGATCAACGAGACCTATCAGGCCAGGCGCGACGCCCTGTGCGACGGGCTCAATCGCATCGGCTGGCCGGTCACCCCGCCCAAGGGGACCATGTTCGTGTGGGCCCCCATTCCCGAGCCGTACATGGAGATGGGTTCACTCGAGTTCTCCAAGTACCTGGTCCAAGAGGCGGACGTGGCCACGTCCCCGGGCGTGGGCTTCGGTCCCGGGGGCGACGGTCACGTGCGATTCGCCCTGATCGAGAACGAACAGCGGATCGGACAGGGCGTCCGAAGCCTCCGCAAGGCGCTGACCCGCCTCCACTGACCCGGCCCCACTGAGTCCGGCTCAGGGCAGGCCGGCTCCGCTCACCGTCACCCGGATCTGCTCGATCCGACCCTGCCGGGTGGAGCTGACCGTGGTCTCGTTACTGGTGGGGGCGGTCATCACGTAGAGGGTTCGACGATCCGATCCGCCGAGCATGCAGGCGAAGCAGGTCTGAGAGGTGGCGACCCGGTCGACGATTTCGCCACCCTCTTCCACCAGCAGGCACTCCGTGGTCAGGGCGTTGGCCACCCACACCCGCCCCTCCGAGTCGAGGCAGATCCCATCAGGTGCGCACCAGGTCAACGAGGCCCACACCCGCTGGCCGCTGAGGGTGCCGTCGTCGGCGATGTCGAAGGCGGTCAGCCGCCCGGCCAGCGATTCGGCCACGATCAGCGTCTTGCCGTCGGGGGTGATGACCGAACCGTTGGGGAACGCCAGCCGGTCGGTGGCGGCGTGGGCGGATCCGTCGACGTCGACGCGGATGAGCGGGGTGGTGGGGGCTCCGGGCGACTCCACCAACGCCCCCAGGCCCTGCTCGTCGATGAACCGGTCGAGGTCGAAGCCGAAGTTGCCCACGTAAGCCCGTCCCTTTTGATCGACCACCATGTCGTTGCCGTAGAAGGTGGCGATCGGGTTGAGGTCGCCGTGCTCGACCAACTCGCCGTCGGGCTCGACCCTCACCACGGTCCTGGGCTTGCGGGCCACGATCAGCAGTCGGCCGTCGGGCAACCAGCCGAGTCCAGCCGGCTCACCGGGCACCTCCACCTCGACCTGGACCGCACCGGACTCGTCGGCCGACAGCACCGCGCTCTGGTAGAAGTCGGCAAACCACAGGCGTCCCTCGTGCCAGCGCGGGCACTCGCCGAAGTGGAGGCCTTCGACGAAAGGGGCGGTCTGGCGGGCGATCAGCTCAGTCATGCGATCCTCCGGGTCAATGCGGGATTGGCGGGGGCCACGTAGCCCTGGCGGCAGAAGGCGATCGCCGCCTCGGCCACGGTGTCGGTGTCGTGGCCCTGTTCGAGGACCAACACCCGGGCCAGATGGCCGGTCACCCCGAGGATGGCCATGGTGAGTATGACCGGGTCCTCCCCGCGGAGGAGCCCGGCGGTGATGCCGGCGCTCACATGGGGCAGGGCATCGGCCACGGTCTGCTGGTCCCCCCGGCGAATGATCGGGGCGAACCGTTCCTCGGTCCGGGCGAACTCCATCAGGGCGAACAGATGGCGATGGTCGGCCAGCCACCGCAGCGAGGACCGGATCCCCTGCTCGATCCGCCGGGCCGGGTCGGGCTCACCGGCGATGGCGTCGCGCTGGGCCTCGCGCATGGAGCGGAGGGCGTCGCCGAGGATCTCCATCAGTAGCTCGTCCTTCGAATCGAAGTACCAGTAGAAGACCCCCTTCCCCACACCCAGGCGGTCGACGATGCTGGTGACCGAGGTGGTGTGGTAGCCCTCGGTGGCGAAGCTGCGCGCCGCCAGGTCCATCAGCTCCGCCTTCCGTTGTGCCCCCCTGGGTGTCAGTCGGCGATCCACAGTTTCCAGACGCTACGGGTGGGACCCGGTGGGGTCAATCCGCGCTCGGGCCGGTGGTCGGACGTCGCCGACCCTCACCATCCGGGCGGCACCGAAGGATGCAGTCATCCGGGCCGCCGACGAGGAGAACAGAGCCCGCTTGGGGAGGCCCAGCGAGCGCAGCTCGTCGGCCATCGGATGGTCGCCGAGGGCCAGGGTCGCCCCTCCCGGACGTCCCGCCGTGCCGGCGGACGACGTGGTCCACTCCGTGCACCGGAGGACACCGTCGGCGAACGAGTAGGTGGGCGGGGCCTGCGACGGGATCCGGAGCCGTCCGCCGGATCTGATGGTGAGGGTGAGGATGTGGGCGCCGTCGTCGGTCAGACGCACCGTGGTCCCGGATCCAGGTCTCGGACGTCCCGGCGGTGGCTCGTCGATGTCGATGGAGGTGATCCACTTGGGGAACCCCCAGATGTCCCGGCCGGCCCTGCAGGTGAACTCCTGGTCGACCGGGAGGCGGTGGATGTAGGCGCCGATGGCTCCGGTGGCGAACTCGCGGGCCTTGTAGCCGGCCGACGCGCCGGCGGGGGCGTCATGGGGCCTGACCACGAAGCTCAGCGCCACCTCGTGGTAGGGATCGAGGTCGGTGTCGTCGTAGCGGCAGAAGGCCAGGGCCACCATCGCCTTCCCGGGCACCGGTCCGGCGACCTCGAGGCCGGTCGCAGCGACGATCCGTTGGGCGGCGGAGGCCGGTACCAGGTACTGCGCACTCCACTGGGCGGCCCGACGCACCTCGACCGGGAGGCCGACCGGTCGCCCCAGTACCGTCCACGAGGTCGGCGGGACCCCGTCCGGGCGCACCGCGGTCGGGTCCCGAAGTTCGGAGAGATCGGAGGTGGGCAAGGACATGGAGTGCAGTACAGCACAAGTGGCGGTACCGTTTGCCGTGGCCTACTGGATCCTCAAGGTGCTGTTGAGCCCGGTGTTCTACCTGTTCTGGCGTATTGACGTGGAAGGGCGGGAGCACGTACCGGCTCACGGGCCGGTGGTGCTGGCCGCCAACCACCAGTCCTTCTGCGACTCGTTCTTCCTCCCCCTGGTGGTCCGCCGGCGCGTCACCTACGTGGCCAAGGCCGAGTACTTCGACAACTGGCGTACCGCCTGGTTCTTCCGGTCGGCCGGGCAGATCCCCATGAACCGCGCCGGGGGCGACGCCTCCCAGCGGGCGCTGGACACCGCCGTCGAGGTGCTCGAATCCGGCCACGTCCTCGGCATCTACCCCGAAGGCACCAGGGCTCCTGACTACCGCCTCCATCGGGGTCACACCGGCGTGGCCCGGCTGTCGCTGCACTGCGACGTACCGATCATCCCGGTCGGGATCGTGGGCACCCGGGCCGTTCAGCCACCCGGAAGCAGGATCATGCGCCCGTTCCATTCGGTGACCATCCGCTTCGGACCGCCGGTCACCTACCTGCGGAACGGCACCGTCATCACCACCGGGCGGTGCGGTCAACCCAACCCCGACTGTGAGAAGGCCGAGCTCCGGGACCTCACCGACTCGCTGATGTCCGAGATCGCCCGGCTCTCGGGCCAGGAGTACGTGGACCACTACGCCCACCGGGACCGGGCCGCCTGATCCATCGGGAGGGGAAATCCGACGTTCGAGATGGCTTGCAAAGGCTGGCCCGGAGGGGGCTATCGGTGAAGGGGATACCTCTGATCAGAACGTCGGATGTCGTAACCGTTTGGAAACAGTCCGTACACAGACAACGCCTAGCCTGAGCCGGTGTCCAACTACCTGATCCGGGTGCAGCTTCCCGATCGGCCGGGCGCGCTCGGAGCGGTGGCCAGCCGAATCGGCTCCGTGGGCGGCGACGTGATCTCCATCGACATCCTCGAGCGCGAGCGCGGGGTGGTGGTCGACGAGCTGGGGGTGGGTCTGGCCGGAGACGATCTGATCGACCTGTTGCGGGACGAGATCCTCGAGGTCGACGGCGTCGTGATCGAATCGGTGCGCCCGGTGGAAGGCGCCCTGCCCGATCGCCATGCCGAGCTCCTGGGCATGGCCACCGAGCTCTTCACGCAGGCCTCGGGCCCGGGCCTGCTCGAACACCTGGCCCTGCGGGTGCGTCGGAGCCTGGCCGCCACGTTTGTGGCGATCTACGACTTCGCCGCGGCCGACATCCTGGCCTGTGACGGTCGTGCGCCGGACATCGAACAGCTGTCCGACATGGCCGGGGGGCTGATCGGTCCCAAGGCCACCCGTTCCGGATCGGGGGATACCTCATCGGGGCCGATGTCCGACCTCGTGGTGGTCGAGCACGCCACCACCGCGGCCGCCGGCATGGTCCATGCCGGCCTGGTGCTGGTGGTCGGCCGGGCCGACCCGATCCTGCGGGAGCGGGAGTTGCAGTGGATCTCGATCATGGCCGAACTGGCCGACCACGGCTGGCAGAAGCCGGACTAGCCGTAGTGACCAGGGGCCGTCAGCCGGGGGCGGGCCCGTCCGCGGTCGTCCACCGCCTCGATCGGTCCACCGCCCGCAGCCACGCCCGGTGGGCCAGGTCGGCGTCCCCGGTCGACACCACCGGAGCGAACGAGGCGTCGGCGGTCCAGAGCCCGGCCAGATCGTCGAGGGAACCCCAGACCCCCTCGGCCAGCCCGGCCAGGGTGGCGGCGCCGATGGCGGTGGTCTCGACCGACCGGGGCCGCACCACCTCGAGGCGTGACTGGTCGGCCACCAACTCGAGGAGGAGGTCCATGACCGAAGCCCCCCCATCCACCCGGAGCAACGAGGGCGCCGTCTCCGTGGCCCCCATGGTGTCGGTGACGTCCCTGACCTGAAAGCTCATGGCCTCGACCATGGCCCGGGCCAGGTGGGCCCGGCCCACGCCGCGGCTGAGGCCGACGATGGTCCCCCTGGCGCCGGGGTCCCAGTGGGGACTGCCCAGGCCGGTGAAGGCGGGGACCACGGTGACGCCGTCGCTGGTCGGCACCGAGCGGGCCAGCGGCTCGAGGTCGCCGGCGCGGTCGATGATCCCCATTCCGTCTCGCAGCCACTGGATGCCGGTCCCCGAGGAGAACACCGAACCCTCGAGGGCGTAGGCGACCGGCGACCGGCCCTTGGTCGGTCCACCATCGGCTGCGATTGCGTTGTGGCCGTCGGTCCCGAGGTCCCAGGCGAGCGTCGTGATCAGCCCGTCCACCGGCGGCGGGCACCGCGGTCCGGCGTTCATCAGCACGAAACTTCCCGTGCCGATGGTGACCTTGGTCATCCCCGGGTCGAAACAGGCCTGACCGAACAGGGCTGCGTGCTGGTCGCCGGCGATGCCGCTGATGGGCACGCCGAGGAGGGGCGAGTCGGTTCCGAGAGCGGACTCGGCCAGCCGACCGAACCGTCCGCACGATGGTCGCACGTCGGCCAGATGCTCGATGGGGACGCCGAAGAGATCGCAGAGCTCGTCGGACCAGCGTCGGACCACGATGTCCAACAGCATGGTCCGAGAGGCGTTGGTGGCGTCGGTGGCGAACACGCCACCGCTCGTTCCCCCGGTGAGGTTCCACAGCACCCACGAGTCGACGGTGCCGAGGGCCAGGTCCCCAGTGGGGGAGACGCCGCCCTCGGCCAGCAGCCAGTGCATCTTGGTGGCCGAGAAGTACGGGTCGAGGACCAGGCCGGTGCGCTCCCGCACCAGCGGAAGGTGACCGGCCTCCGCCAGCGCCCGGCACTGGGGAGCAGTTCGGCGGTCCTGCCAGACGATGGCCCGGTGCGCCGGTGCGCCGGTGTCCCGGTCCCACGCCACCACCGTCTCCCTCTGGTTGGTGATGCCGATGGAGCGGGCCACCCGTCCGGCCTCGACCAACCGGCCGGCCACCTCGGCCAGGGTGGCGCGGACCGCGTCCCATATCTCCACGGCGTCGTGCTCCACCCAACCGGGACGGGGGAAGTACTGGGTGAGCTCGCGGTAGGAGACGTCGACCACCCGGGCCTGCTCGTCGACCACGAGGGCCCTTACCCCGGTGGTGCCGGCGTCGACGGCGACCGAGACCGGAGCACGAGAGGCCACGCAGGGACTGTAGTGATTCCGGACCGCCCGCCAGGTGCTCGCGCCCAGCAATCATTTGCAATTCTTCGCGAACGCCCCGCGAACTGGGAATTCGGCGAGGGAGAATCGGCCCTCAGGGCAGAAATAGGTTGACAGGGGTGTAACTACGCTGCTGTAATGGACCCACTATCTCGTACCTCGGGGGAGGGACAACCACAACATATAGTGCTTTGAAGGTAAACTGTTGTCCTGACGCTCTTTGAGACAGCCATGGGTGCGGGCTCAGCCGGGGGGATGGTCAGGCCGGGCACGACCGGTCCGGTAGAGGTGCCCCCAGCTCGACCGGCAGCCGATCACTTCGACTTCCGACCACGTCCTTATCGACAGGCACCCGACCAGCGTTCCACTACGAGTAGCGAATCCAGAAGAACCGAGAAAGAGGTCCACCACATGGCTATTGCCCCCCAGCGCACCGGTATCGGCATCCGCCGCCGCTTCACCACCGAGGGCGTCCATCCCTACGACGAGGTCAACTGGGAGCGGCGCGACGCCCGGATCACCAACTACCGGGACGGGACGGTCGCCTTCGAGCAGCTGGAGGTCGAGGTGCCCGAGAGCTGGAGCTTCAACGCCACCAACATCTTGGCTCAGAAGTACTTCCGTGGCACCCCCAACACCGATGAACGCGAGTGGTCGCTGCGCCAGGTCGCCGACCGGGTGGTCGACACCATCACCTCGTGGGGCATCAAGGACGGCTACTTCACCGACGACGACGAGGCGGAGGCCTTCCGGGACGAGTTGAAGTACCTGATCATCCACCAGAAGGCGGCATTCAACTCACCGGTGTGGTTCAACATCGGAGTGGCCGGCGTGCCCCAGCAGGGATCGGCGTGCTTCATCCTCTCCGTCGACGACACCATGGATTCCATCCTCAACTGGTACACCGAGGAGGGCGTGATCTTCAAGGGCGGCTCGGGCGCGGGGGTCAACCTGTCCCGCATCCGCTCGTCCAAGGAACTGCTGAAGGGCGGGGGCACCGCTTCGGGACCGGTGAGCTTCATGAGGGGAGCCGACGCCTCGGCCGGAACGATCAAGTCCGGTGGCAAGACCAGGCGGGCGGCCAAGATGGTCATCCTCGACTCCGACCACCCCGACATCGAGGACTTCATCTGGTGCAAGGCGACCGAGGAGCGCAAGGCGCGCGTGCTGCGCGACGCCGGCTTCGACATGGACCTCGACGGCAAGGACTCGATCAGCCTCCAGTACCAGAACGCCAACAACTCGGTGCGGGTTACCGACGAGTTCATGGAGGCCGTGGTCGAAGGACGGGATTGGGCACTGACCAGCCGTGGTGACGGGCAACCGGTCCGCTGGGTTCCCGCCCGTGACCTGTTCCGCCAGATCGCCCAGGCCGCATGGGAGTGCGCCGACCCGGGCATGCAGTTCGACACCACCATCAACAAGTGGCACACCGCATCCAACACCGGGCGGATCAACGGGTCCAACCCGTGCTCGGAGTACATGCACCTCGACAACTCGGCCTGCAATCTGGCCAGCCTCAATCTGATGACCTTCCTCCATGAAGACTCGTCGTTCGACATCGATGGCTTCCGGTCCGCGGTCGAGGTGATCTTCACCGCCCAGGAGATCATCGTGGGCAACGCCGACTATCCAACCGACAAGATCACCGAGAACTCCCGTCGCTTCCGCGAACTGGGTATCGGCTACGCCAACCTGGGGGCGCTGCTCATGGCCCAGGGTCTCCCGTACGACTCGGACCAGGGACGGGCCTGGGCCGCGGCCATCACCGCCCTGATGACCGGCCACGCTTACGCCACTTCCGCCCGCACCGCGGCGAGGATGGGGCCGTTCGCCGGCTACCACGAGAACGTCGAACCCATGCTCAACGTGCTGAAGCATGCACCGCGACGCCGTGGCCGCTATCGACGAGGAGCTGGTTCCGACCGATCTGCTGTCGGCCGCTCAAGAGGCGTGGGAACTGGCCGTCGAGACCGGGGAGCAGTACGGCGTGCGCAACTCGCAGGCCAGTGTGCTGGCGCCGACCGGCACCATCGGGCTCCTGATGGACTGCGACACCACCGGTGTCGAGCCGGACCTCGGTCTGGTGAAGACCAAGAAGCTGGTCGGCGGCGGCACCATGTCCATCGTCAACCAGACGGTGCCGAGGGCCCTGACCCGACTCGGGTACTCCCCCGATCAGGTCGACGAGATCATCGCCTACATCGACGAGCACAAGACCATCGTGGGCGCGCCCTACCTGGCGGCCGAGCACCTCCCGGTGTTCGCCTGCTCCATGGGTGACAACACCATTCACTACCTGGGTCATGTCCGCATGATGGGCGCGGTCCAGCCCTTCATCTCAGGCGCCATCTCCAAGACGGTGAACCTGCCCGAGGACGTGACCGTGGAGGACGTCGAGCAGCTGCACATCGACGCCTGGCATCTGGGCATCAAGGCGGTGGCCGTCTACCGCGACAACTGCAAGGTGGGCCAACCCCTGTCGACCACGAAGAAGGCCGGGGCCGAAGACGACGCGGGGTCGGTCCCTCCTGGCTCCGAGGCCGAGGCCCATGCCCGAGAACTGGCCGAGAAGATCGCCGGCCTCGAGGACGGCGCTGGCCCACGAGCAGAACCGGACCGCCGACACGGTGGTGGTCGGGGCGGTGCGCGAGCGGCTGCCCCGGCGTCGGACGTCGTCGACCTTCGCATTCAGGGTGGCCGACTGCGAGGGGTACGTGACCGTCGGGGAGTACGAGGACGGTCGCCCCGGCGAGGTATTCATGAAAGTGTCCAAGCAGGGATCGACCCTGGCCGGCATCATGGACGCCTTCTCCATCTCGGTGAGCCTGGGCCTCCAGCACGGTGTGCCGCTCGCCACCTATGTGCGCAAGTACACCAACATGCGCTTCGAGCCGGCCGGCATCACCGACGATCCGGAGCTGCGCATCGCTACCAGCCTGGTCGACTACATCTTCCGGCGGTTGGCCGTCGACTACCTCCCGCTCGAGGAGCGGGCCGAGCTCGGTGTGCTGTCGACGGCGGAGCGGATGCAGCCGACCCTCCCCGGGGTGGAGGAGACGGCTACCCAGTCCACCGGGATCGTGGATGCGGAGTCGATCGATCCGGTGACCGCCACCGTCATCGATGCCAGTGCCGGCCACGTCGACCGACGTCGGTGACACCGACCAGGACTCGGCAGGCCTTCCTCGGCCCCAGGCCCGCACCGCCGGCTCGCCGCGTCGCCGCCGACCAGCCGCTGGCCCGGGCCGAGCCCCGGGACGCTCCCTACTGCTACCAGTGCGGAAATGCCATGCAGCGGGCCGGGTCCTGCTACGTGTGCGGCAGCTGCGGGACCACCAGCGGCTGTTCGTGATGTGAGGCACGCCCGGTGATGTGGTCGCCGGGCGTGCCCTGCCGGGCTTCGTGGTCTCCCGGCCGGTCCCGGCCGGTCCTTCGGTAGTTGGCCCCCGAGTTCGGGATCGGGGCCCATGACTCGAGGGGCGCCGACCGCCGATTCGGTTCGATCGTGTCAACCGGCGCCACCGTGAGCTCGTAGGAAGTTGCGAGACCAGGGAGCGCGAGCGACACGACATGCGGAAACGCCGAACGGGAAGTCGACAGGCGGGTAGAAATAGCAAGGGGCGGGCCCCGGGTGTCGTGACCGGTTCGATCGTCGGGATCGCTTTCGTGCTGGCCGGGTGCACCCAGTCGTCGTCGGAGCCGTCGCCGCCGCCACCGATCCCGGTGTCGGCGGTACTGACCGGATCCGTCTACCCCTGTGTGGGAGCGCCCGGGCTCACCCATGTCGAGTACGAACGGCTCCGGGACTTCATCACCGTCTCCCGTGGGGGCCGGCCGGTAGCCCACAGGAGCGGTCACGGCACCATGACGTACCGGTTCGCGCTCCCGCCCGGGAGGTACGTACTCACCGGACGAGCGCGATACCCCCCAACAAACCGTGAGCGTGGGTCCCCGCCAAACGGTGAAGACCGACCTCGTGGCGGACTGCTCCTAGGTCATGAAGGTGGGACCAGCCGCGGTGTGGTGGTTCCCGGCGCTCGGTGTCGGAGCGCTGGCCGGTGGGCCGGGCTCATCCGCGCTGCTCCACACGCTGGGCCGCGCCATACCCTGGCGGTAGCTGCCCGACCTTCCCGCCCAGGCCGCCGGGGACCGGGCAGCAACTAGGGTGCTGGCTCATGCACGCGACACACCGTGTCCGTCATCACCTGAACGATCGGTTCGATCGTGGAGGCGGTGTCCGATGTGGTGTGGCGTCGCCCCCAGTGCCGAGCGGGGCCCACGAGATGTGGCGTCGCGCTAGGTGACGGACCGACCCGAGCAACCGTCGGACCAACAGCCGGGACCACTGCCGGAAAGGTCGCAACGGTCCGACTCCGGGGACGATCCGCACGACCCCTCGGTGCGGTGGCTGGCCGACTACGTCTACGGGACCATCTCCACGCTGGTGGCCATCGCCGGGCTCACCTTCGAGAACACTCCCGGCGCCTTGACCACCGCCGGTGTCGTCATCGTCGGGGCGGTGGCCATCTGGCTGGCCCACGCGCTTCGCAGCTGGTCACCATGCACTCGTGGCGACGGCTGGAGCTGACGTGGGCCGATGTGGCCGATGAGCTCCGCGGCTCGTGGACCATCATCTCGGCGGCCATCCCCGCCACCATCATCTTCATCTTGGCCGGCCGGGGGTGTGGTCGGTCAGGCACGCCTTCGCCCTGGCCGAGATCGTCGGGGTCCTGGCCCTGGCCGTGGTGGGCTTCGGCACCGCGGGCGGACCTGACCGTCCAGCGGGACGCCGGATCCTCTACATCGGGGCCCTGGTGCTGGTCGGGGTGTTCATCGTGGTCCTCGAGGCGGTGGTCCACGTGCTGTTGACCCACCTGTAGGAGATCCACCGGGCCCAGGTAGAGTGATGGTGCGGCCAGACCGCCCGAGTCTCGGAGGGAGGCCACCGGTGGACGACAAGTTCGACGGACGGGAGACAGACGCACGGGGGACAGAGGACGTGGGCCGGGTGCGGCGGCGGGTGCCAGTCGAGTTCGGACCGCCACCGTCCCGGTGCCTCAAGGCATCACCGAGGACGAGCTGACCGAGCTGGCCCTGGCCGCCGATCCCAACCAGCCCGATGGACGACGACGCCGTGCCGCTGGCGGTCTACCTCGGGCAGGCCGGAGCAGTCCGCCGGGCTGCTCCCGCAGTGGTACATGCCGACGCCGATGGCCCGGAGCGGCAAGCGGATGGCGGCTCCCGGTGGTCCTGGCCATCGTGGCCGCCTTCGTGGTCATCGAGGCGTTCGGGCTGTGCAGCACCTTCGGTCAACTGGTTCCGCCTGACCTCGGATTCAGCGGTCCAGGGTCGGCCCGGACGGGGCCGTGCCGCAGCGCCGTGGGTGGCGTGAACAGGCGTTTTGGCCAGGAAAAATGTCACGGAGCGTGATGACTCGATTGCTCAACGTGCTACTGATTGCGAATGGTGCAGCCAGCCTCGGCATTATTGATGAGTACCGCAGGTCTCGCTGTGAGTCCGTGGTGTGAACGAGGGGAACGCAGAGGCGGTGCCTCTACGGGAAGAAGGGCAACCATCATGTGGGCAAAGCGAATACTGATCAGTTCGGGAGTGGCAGTGGCATCGTTCTTGATGGTGCCGGGCGTGGCCGGAGCGGCAACCAGCAATTGCGTCGTGACCCAGACGTTCAACGAGCCGACCTGTGTGACGCCGCCGGTACCGGGCGCCACCGGGGCTCGTGACGCACGGCCACCGTCCCTGACGGGCCGGCCCCGGCCGCCGCGACCACCGTCTCCGCCAGCTCGACCAGCCTCCCCTTCACCGGTGCAGACGTGGAGGAGTTGGCCGTCCTGGGTGTCGGAGCCATCCTGGCCGGTGGCGTGCTGATGCGCCGTCGCCGTCGGATGTCCGCCTGATCCAACCTTGGTCCGGCGGAGACCGTCGCCGGGTCCCGGCCGGCAATGGCTCAGGCGGTCGCTGTCGGACTGGCCGGCGTGCCGGCACTTCGATCCGGTCGGCGCCTGGCCCGACCGATCGGCCCCCGAGACTCAGTAGCTGGCCGGTAGCAGCGGCGCCACCGACTGGAAGAAGAAGAACACCACCACCAGCCAGACCACCATGCCCGCCCCGAGTACCAGGGCCCGCGACCCGGGTGGGTCCGCGGGCCCCGACCCACACGGCGGTGATGCGCGGCCACCCCCGACACCCCACAGGATGGCCGCCGCCCAGTTCTTGGCCGGCGGTGCCGGCGCTCGGCGTGCGACGGTTTGGACGGGCGGGGTCGGTCGTCTTGGACCGCGGGCGCGCGGCGGCATGGGCCAGCTCGCTGGCCACCAGCAGGGCGTGGACCACCAGCCGCTGGCTGGCGCTGTAGCGCGGATTGCAGGTGGTCAGGGTGAGCTGGGGCGTCGGGGTGGGGTCGACCACGGCGACGTCGGTCGGGATGCACGATCTGGCTCCCGGTGACGCCGTAGAGGAAGGTCCCTGGAGCGTGGTGATGTAGATGGGTCCCCGGGGTCGAGCGTCGTAGGCTGTAGAAGGGGTGGAGGTAGGTGGTCCGGTGCCCGGCGATGGC
The DNA here is from genome assembly GCA_963747825.1 of uncultured Acidimicrobiales bacterium. Lineage (GTDB taxonomy): Bacteria > Actinomycetota > Acidimicrobiia > Acidimicrobiales > RAAP-2 > Bog-756. Next base: position 62,700 of record CAVVGQ010000007.1, on the reverse strand, counting down.
GGCGTTGCCGGCCTCGCCGGGCAGCGGGGTCGTCGGGTAGTGGCCGGGGCCCATGGCCAGCTGGGCCTCGCCGGTGCCCTCCACCACGGTCATGGCCAGGTTGATCTTGGGGATCTGGATGGTCCCCACCGGGCTGCCGAGGGCGGGGTCGGCCATGGTCGGCGCCACCTGGGCAGCGGGGGTTGGCTCGTCTTCGGCAGCGTGGCTCGGCAGGGTGGGAGTCGGCCTTTGCTGGGCCGCCTTGAACTGCGCGGAGCAGGCTCTGGTTGTGGGCTGTGATCAGCCCGGTGCCCCACAAGAGGTAGGGGATGAACAGCAGGATCAGGATGCCGGCAACCAGCACGACCCGCCCCACCGCCACCGGATGGCCGTGAACGACACGCAGGGATGCTAGTGGCGCCGGTGGCGACGTCCCGATCATGGGGCGTCCGGGCGGCCGGCGGCACTGGCGGATGGTGGCGCCGGGAACCCACGATTCCGCCGCGGGCTCCGGTACGATCTGGTCGGGCGCTGGTCCGCCGCGTCGAGCAGCCGCCACCGCGCCTCCTGCACCCGACGCCTGGAGTATCGAGTGGTTGCCGTGAGCAAGAGAGTCGGTTGGCGGCGGCGCAGGTGGCTGATCGTCGGCCGTCGTGGTGGTCGTGGTGGTGGTCTGGCTCCTGGTCATCGGCACCAAGACCATGTCGGCCTACCACGCACGACCAGCGGGGCCTGGCCAGCCTCGAGCAGGTCAAGGCCAACCTGACCCCGGCGAGCTGACGTCGTCGGATCGGTGCACCTCCTCGACGCGGCCCGGGCCGAGTTCGCCAGCGCCCAGTCCGATCTCTCCTCCCCCCTGTTCACCCCCATCACCATCGTGCCCGTGCTCGGCCGGCAGGTCAGTCGGTCCGGGCCCTCAGCACGGCGGCCGGCACGGTGTCGGCGGTGGGGTCGACGTTCCTGTCCCAGGTGCACGGCGTGCTCAACCAGCCCCACGCCGCCGGGCCCGAGCGGGTGGCCTCGCTCCGGCAGCTCTCGGCCATCTCGCGTCGGCCCGGCGCACCAGCTGGCCGGCATCGACACCGGCCCGTCCCAGGCGCTGGTGGCCCCCTGGCCTGCAAGTACAACGAGTTCGTGTCCCAGCTCGACGACGCCCGACTGCGGCTGACCAAGGCGGCCGGCGTGTCGGCGGCCGTGGCCACCGATCCTCCAGGGGCCCCAGACCTACGTGGTGCTGGCCGCGAACAACGCCGAGATGCGGGCCGGGTCGGGGGCCTTCCTCGAGGTCGGGGTGGCCACGCACGTCCGACGGCTCGGTCCAGCTGGGTGACCTCAGACCCTCCGGCGACGTGCCCTTGACCGACGGCGCGGTGCCGGTCACCGGTGACTTCGAGCGCAACTGGGGATGGCTCAACCCGACGCTGGACTTGCGCAACCTGGGCTGGACGCCCCAGTTCGACGTGACCGCACCGTTGGCCGCGGCCATGTGGACCGAGCTCACCGGCCAGCCGGTGGACGGTGTGATCTCGCTCGACGTGGCCGGGCTGCGCCAGCTGCTCGAGGCCACCGGGCCGGTGCAGGCCGGACGGGACGACGGTCACCGCCGACAACGTCGAGCAGTACCTCCTCCACGACCAGTACGCCGGACTGACCGACACCCGCCACCGGCGACACGACCGCCAGGACGCGCCTGGGCTCCCTGACCGGCGCCGTCCTGCGCCAGCTGCAGGGACAGAACCTCGACATCAAGGCCCTGGCGTCGGCGGTGTCGAGCGCCGTGGCCGGACGCCACCTGATGGTGTGGTCCAAGAATCCGGCCGACCAGGCGGCGTGGGTGGTGAGCGGCGTGAGCGGCAGCCTCACCCCGAGCTCGGTGGACGTGTCGGTCATCAACCTGGGTGGCAACAAGCTCGACCAGTACCTGCCCGTCCACGTGGACGTGACCACCGCCCCGACCGGGGCCGACACCACGGTCACCCTCACCACCCGCATGGACCAACACCACCCCGGCCGGCCAGTCGCAGTTCATCGCCGGGCCGTTCCCGGGGGAGCCGGTCCCCTACGGCGGCTACCGGGCCTGGTCGCGGCCAACCTGCCGGCCCGGGCCTCGCACATCACCATGACCGGGGCCGGTCCGCTGGCCGTCAAGGGGGCCGAGGGCCCCACCTGGGTCGGTCGCCGCGCCGGTGACCCTCGCCCAGGGCGCCTCGTCGACGGTGGTCATCCGCTTCCGCATGCCGGGGCGCCACGGGTCGATGACCCTGGTGCCCTCGGCCCGGATCCCGGCCGAGCAGTGGACCTCGGCGGGAGCGCCTTCGACGACAGCGCACCGACCACCATCAGCTGGTGACGTCGGTGCCGGAGCCGGTGCCAACCCACGCCCCTGACCGGGTGCGCTCCGGGTGCTCCGCATCTCCAAGAGCGGGGTGGTCACCGCCTGGAGGGAGCGGGAGCGCCTGCTCCGGCGCCAGAGGGGTGGACCTCACCCTGGTCGTCGGCGGCCCGCTGGGAGGAGGGCGGCTCGATGGTGGCGTTCACCGCCGACGGCGACGGCTTCGCCGTACCGGTCCGGACCTTCGGCCGCCACCCGAACCTCTTCGTCTACGACCCCCGGCCACTGTGGCGGCTGCTCGGGCTCGACCCGGTGGGACCTCATCGACATGCACGAGGAGCCGTTCGGGCTGGCCGTGGCCGAGGTCCTCTTCCTGCGCCGGCTGCGCGGCCCCGGCGTCCCCTTCGTCGTCTCCTCGGCCCAGAACATCGACAAGCGGTACCCGCCACCGTTCCGGTGGTTCGAGCGGTGGTCCCTGCGCCGGGCGGCCGGCGCCTATCCCTGCAACGCCGAGGCCGGCCGGATCCTCCGCCGCAAGGGCCTCCGGGGGGAGCTCGTCGTGCTGCCCGCTCGGGGTCGACGTCGACCGGTTCGCGCCCGTCGAGCACCCACCCCCGTCCGGCGCCCTGCGCGTCGGGTTCGTGGGCCGGCTGATCCCCCACAAGGGGGTCGACGTGCTGCTCGAGGCGGTGGCCCCCGACGACCGGATGCGGCGTCGAGATCTTCGGGGCCGGGCCCGAGTCGGACCGCTGGCGGCGCAGGCCGCCGCCTCGGCATCGCCGACCGGGTCACCTTCCACGGCCACGTGGACGAGGAGGGCATCCCCGAGACCTACCGGCACTTCGACGTCCTGGCCGTGCCCTCGGTGCCCATGCCCGGCTGGCTCGAGCAGTTCGGGCGGGTGGTGGTCGAGGCCCAGGCTTCGGGGATCCCGGTGGTGGCCAGCGCCAGTGGCGCCCTGCCCGACGTGGTCGGGGAGGACGGGCTGCTGGTGCCGCCCGGCGACCCCCGGGCGCTGCGCGCCGCCCTGGCCCGGCTGCTCGACGAGCCCGGCCTGTGGGAACGCCTCCGGGCCGCCGGGATGGCCGGGCGCCGCCGCTGCTCGTGGGAGCAGGTGGCCGAGACCCAGCTCGGCCCTGTACCGGGCCGCCTCGCCGGACTCGGACCCGGCACGTGCCGCCGCCGACCGCGACCGGTCGCCGACCGGCCGTGCGGCCGGGCCACCGACGGCCGGGTCGGCGCCCGACGCCCGCCACCATCCGCGGTAGAGCTGCTCGAGCCGGTCGACGTGGCGCGACAGGGAGAACCGTCGCTGGCTGTCGCTGGCGGAGCGCGCCCCCGACCTCCGAGTCGCCGGGTCCGGCTCGCGGCCAGGTCGACCAGCGCCCGGGCCGCCGCCGCGGCATCGCCCGGGCGGGAACAGCAGCCCGTCGTCCCCGACGGTCTCGAGGTGGGCACCGCCGCCGGCGGCCACCACCGGGACGCCGTGGGCCATGGCCTCGACCACCGACAGCCCGAACGGCTCGGGCGGCGCGGGGGCCAGTAAGACCGAGCCTCGGCCGAGCAGCCGGTCGGTGTCGGCCACGTGGCCCGACGAACTCGACGCTGTCGGCGACGCCGAGGTGGTCGGACCAGCTGGACCAGGCCGGTCCGGAGCTCGCCCTGGCCGGCCACCACCAGCCGCCAGCCCTGCGCCGGCCCAGCCCGCTCGCGCGACCAGGCCCGGATGCCCACGATCGGGGCCTTCTCGGTCGTCAGCCGCTGCAGCATGACCACGGTGGGCGTGTCCAGCGGCGCCTGGTCCCGGTCGGGCACCCCGTTGGGGAGGAGGACCGAGGGCCCGGCGATGGTGTCGGCCACGAACCGGCTGATGGCGATGTCGCGGGAGATCGACGCGGGAGGTGACCTGGCTGAGCCACCGGGCCGGCGCGCTCGAGCCGCGGTCGTCGGCGAAGTGCCGGGTGGCCACGATGGGGGCCCGCTGGATCGGGCTGGGCCAGCCACGCCGCCACCTCGGCCGCGGTCATGTGGACATGGACGATGTCGACACCGCGTCGACCGAGCAGGGCCCGGGCCACCCCGGCCACCGACGATGCCGGGACATGGTCGACCTCCCGGTCGAGCTCCGATCGCATCCGCTCCGGGTCCCCGCCGATCACGCCACCTGATGGCCCCGGGCGACCAGCTCGTTGGTCACCTGGCAGATGTAGCGCTCCACCCCGGCGAATCCGTCGCTCCGTACCACCTGGACGATCCGGAGGCCGCCTGACCGCTTCGATGGCCCGGGCACCCTCTCGTCATGGTAGGGGCCGGATCGGCCGGCTGGGCGCGGTGCCACGGGACTCCTCTCGACGGCAGAGCTGGGTGTCACTCGCTCCGGGGGGTGTCTCCTATCATGCCTGACTGGCGGATCCCAGCCGCGGGGCGACCGACCCGGTCCGGCCGAGCCCGGGAAGTGACCGAGGAAGTGACCGTAGAAGTGATCAGCGTCACGTGAGTGGTCCAGAAGTAGCTGTCGTGTTCCCGCAACTGCACCGGCAGGGCGGCATCGAACGCACGTGCTGGGACGTCCTCGACTACCTGGGCCCGCGGTACGAGACCGCCTTCGTGGGCACGTCCGCGCCCGAAGGAACGCCCCCCGGGGTCCGGCTGGTCCCGGTCGACGGTCCCGTCCAGCCCGGTCCGTTCGGGATGCTCAGCAGGCGGTCCCGCACCGGCAAGGTGCTGGCCGCGCTCGACCCCGCAGGTCACGATGACCTTGGGTTCGGTGGTCCCCCCGGCGACGTGCTGTGGGTCCCGAGCGTGCACCGGGCCTGGCTCGAGGCGGCCCGCACCGTTCATGTGGGCCCGGTGAGGGTACCGGCCCGGGTCCGGTTCCGTCATGCCCCGGCACCGCGTCGCTGCTGGCCATGGAGTCGCGGTACTTCCGTCGGTCCCATCGCCCGTCATGTCCTGTGCACGTCGGATCAGGTCATCGAGGATCTCGGCCGCCTCTACGACGTCGACCCGGCGCTGTGCACCGTGGTGCCCAACATGATCGATCCCGAGCGGTTCAACCCCGACGGCCGGGCCCAGAACCGACCGCAGGTCCGCCGTCAGCTCGGAATCGGTGAGGACGAGGTGGCACTGATGCTCATCGCCAACGAACTGCACCGCAAGGGCCTGGCCCAGCTACTCGAAGCGCTGGCGCTGACCGGCGACCCCAGGCTGACCCTCCACGTGGTGGGTAAGGCCGGCCTCGGGCCCTTCCGGCCCGCCATCGAGCGGCTGGGTCTGGACGGTCGAGTCCACTACCACGGTCCGTCCGACGACGTCGAGCCGGCAGCTGGCCGCGGCCGACCTGTTGGTGCTCCCGACCCAGTACGAGCCGTTCGGCATGGTCGATCATCGAGGCGTTGGCCACCGGAGTACCGGTGCTCACCTCGCGGTCTGGCCGGTGCCTCGGTGGCGGTGCGACAACGGCCGCACCGGTCTGATCCTCGAGGACCCCTATGACGTGCACGAGCTGGCCGCGCTTCTCGAGCGAGGCGGCGTCCGCGGACCTCGAGGGATGGGGCAGGGCGGCGGCCGGCTCGGTCGACTCCTATCACCGGGACCGGGTGCTGAGCCGGGTGATGGAGATCGTCTTCCCCTGACCGGTCCACGACGCTGCCGGGGTCGCCGAGCGAGCTGTCAGTGGCCGGCCGGGTCGAGCCCCGACTCGGCCCGGACGGCCCGATCCGGTAGAGGTGGAAACGATCGGCGGCGGCCCGGCCCCGACGGCCCGCCCAGGAAGAGGGCGCGCACGAGGGCCCCGGCCTCGACCCCGGCCCGGAAGATCCGCCACCCCGAGGCTCCGTAGTGCTTCCTCATGTAGCGCTCGTTCGAGGCGTGGAAGCGGATGTCACGCTCGGCGAGGTCACCGCCGGTGCCGGCCCCGACATGGGTGGCCACCACGTCGGGGCACAGCGCGCTCTTCCAGCCGAGGAGCGAGGCCCGATACTGCCAGTCGGTCTCTTCGGCATAGAGGAAGAACCGCTCGTCGAACCCGCCCACCTCGGCCAGGGCAGCCGCGTTCACCAGCAGGACCGAACCGATCATGAACTGGTCGCCCCGCCGCCATCGGCCGAGGCCCACCGCCTCGACCCAGGCACCGAGCGGGGTCGGGAACGGCCACGCCACCCTGGCCGGCCGGTGATCTCGGGGATCGTTCTGGGCCGGCGCCACGCAGGCCCGCCGGGGTCAGGCGTAGAGGCAGGCCTCGAGGGCGTCGATCCCGTCGGGGGTGATCTGGGCATCGGGGTTGAGCAGCAGCAGGTCGGACTCGGGATGGAGACGGTGGACCATCCCGAAGTTGACCCCGGCGGCGAACCCGAGGTTGGTGCCCGGGGTCGTGGTAGGTGGCACCGTGGCGCCGCGCCACCTCCTGGACCGACGGATCGGAGGAGTTGTCGACCACGACCACGGGCAGCTCCCCGTCCAGTGCTGCCAGGCACCGTCGAGGAGCTCGGGGGCACCGAAGGCGACGATCAGGACCTCGATGCGGCCTGACACGGGTCCGGTCGCCCACCACGACCGTGGGCGCCCGCCCATCGCGGTCATTGGGTTTGCTGTAGGCGTAGGACTGGTAGGTGCTCGCTGGCCGAGCGGCGGACCCGGTTGAGGGCCACTCCCAACACCCGGCACTGGGTGGTCTCCAGCCGGTTGACCGTGCGTTCGAGGTCGTGGCGGTCGGTCCGGCCCTCCGAGGCCACCACCACCGTCCCGTCGGCCATGCCGGCCGAGGATGGCCGTGTCGGGCACGGGCAGGACGGGCGGCGTGTCGAAGATGACCACGTCGGCCAGCAGGGGCGAGCTGGTCCAGGACGGGCTGGATGCCGGGGCTCCCGAACAGCTCGCTCGGGCTGTCGAGCTGGGTCCCGGCCGGCAGCACCTGCAGCCCCCAGATCCCGGTCTCGATCAGCAGCGACTTCACTGACGGCTTCGTCCTCGCCGGTGCTCTTCGCGTCGATCTCGTCGCGCCTGGCTTCCGTGGCGGGAGTGGCCCGTGGGTGCCGAAGCGTCGTGCGTCTCGCCCGACGGCTGTGTCCTCGGCGCCGACCTGGCCGCGGACCGACGGTCGTCGTCCGGGTCCGGGTTCTTCCAGTTCGACCTGATGAGGTCGGCCAGGCCGGGCAGTCCGGTGGCCTGCAGCCCGAAGATCTCCTCGAGCCGTGGGCCGGCGGAAGTCGGCCGAGACGACGATGACCTTGCTGCCGCTCATGGCCCAGGCCGTCGCCAGGTTGGCGGCCACGAAGGTCTTGCCGTCGCCGGGCTCGGGACTGGTCACCACGACCATGGGGCACGGCGTGTCCTCGAAGATGACCCGGAGGCTGGTCCGCAGCTCGCGGATCGCCTTCGGCGATCTGGGACTGGGGCGCCTGGACCAGCGCGATGGCCACCTTGCCCGACCGGACCTCGCTGTCGCTCGGGCAGCTCGGCCAGGATCGGCGCCGAGGTGATGGCCTCGACGTCGGGGCTGGTCCGCAGGCGGTTGTCGAACTGCTCGCGCACCAGGGCGATGCCGATCCCGACGAGCAGTCCGGCCAGAAGGCCGATGCCGCAGCAACTTGCCCTTGGTCAGGCCGGTGGGCGAGGTCGGGAGGGTGGCCGCCACCTACGATGGAGGCGTAGGGCTCGCCGGACTGGATGGTGTACTGCTCGGCCAGCAGCGCCGTCACCGTGCCGGTGTCAGCGCCGCGACTGGTGGCGGCGTTGGCGGTGGCGCCGTCCCGGCGGTCAGCGCGGCGATCTGGGCGTTGAGCTGGCTAGCTTTTGGCCGGATCTTGTCGATCTGGGCCTGGACCAAGGCCTGGATCTGGTCGCGTGAAGGCCGTCGTGTAGGCCTTGGCCACCGCCTGGGCCCGCTCGGCGCGTCGATCCGGTCGCGGTGATGCTCAGCGCCCCGGTGGTGGGGTCGACCGTGCCGGTGACGCTGTTGGCCACCGCGCTCACGTCGGGGTCCTACAGCAGCTTCGCCGCCGAGCGCTCGACAGCGGTGCTGCCCAGCTCCTGGACCGGGTCGGGGAGCGTGACCGGTCGCCGCCGCTGGCGGTGCCGGTCCCGGCGGCCGTTGGAGGTGGTCGAGATCTCGATCAGGGAGGTCGACTGGTAGTTGGGAGTCTCGATCTTCGAGTACACGAAGGCGGCGGCGACCGCCACGACGATGCTGACCAGGATGATCAGCCGTCTGCGCCAGAGCGTCGAGAGGAAATCGCGGAACGTCACTGGATGCTCGCCTTCGGTGAGATTGTGCCGCCCCGACGAGGATACGGCGTTCCTGACACGACCGGCACCATACTGTCACCGGTTGGGCGTCCTGCCCGTTCCATCCCGCTCGTTTTTTGGCTCCGGTCTGTTCACGAGGTCCGTCCTGGGCTGCGCAACCGGTCCATCAGCGACGCCATCGACTCGGCCCGATGGTGCCAGGTGGGCACGGTGTCGTCGGCCTCGCCCACCGGACCGCCGGGGGGGCTGGCCGAGGCCAGGGCGGTGGTCACCGCCGCCGCGAACCCAGCCCGGTCGGCCACTACCACCGGTGGACCGAGCTGGCGGAACCCGGCCACGGGCGTGGCCACCGTCGGGCGTCCGACGGCCAGGCACTCGTAGGCCTTGATCGGGTCCAGGCTCTCGGTGAACGGATTGACCTGGTGGGGGACGATCATGATGTCGGCGTGCTGCATGAAGGCGGGGACCTGCTCGTAGGGCCGCGGCCCCAGCAGATGGATGGTGGGCACCCGGTCCAGTCGGGCCGTCTCTTCGGCCGGCAGGCTGTTGGGACCGACCAGAACGACCTGGACGTCGGGTCTGGCCCCGGCCAGGTCGAGGATCAGGTCCACGTCGACCCGTTCGGTGTGCAGGGTCCCGACGTAGAGCGCCACCGGGCCGGCCGGGAGGGCGGCCGGTCGGGGCCGGGGGGAGCGGAACAGCCCCACGTCCACCCCGTTGGGGATGAGCTCGACAGTCCTGGTCCGGCCCCGGGTCCGGGCCAGATCGGGCGAGCAGACCACGACGGCGTCGGCCCGGTCGAGGAGCAGGTTCTCGTTGGCGACCAGCCGCCGCAGGGCACGGGGTGGCAGGGGGGACAGCTGCCAGTCATCGGTGATGTCGTAGAGGATGGGCCACCCCGTCCGGGCCGCCAACCGGGCGTACCCGGCGTCGTTGATCCACTGCAGGGGGCGATGGAGGCCGAGCTGGCCGACGGCGGCGAGCACTTGGCGCTCCAGCGAGTTGTCGGCGAATCCCCCGAGCACCCTGGGCAGCCACTTGCGGGGTCTGAGCACGTGGATCTGCGGGTGGACCCTCTCCAGCCCCCTCTCGGTGATGCCGGCGATGTTCCCGTGGCGCAGGCGGTGGGGGATGTCGACGGCGGGCGTCACGTACAGGACGTGGAGCGACGGATCGAGGTCCACCATCTCGTCGACCAGGATGTGCAGCCGCCGTTTGACCTCGCCCCACGGCTCGAGGGAACAGACCACCAGCGACCTGGTTCCGGCCCCTGATCCGTGGCGGTGCTCGGTGGTGTCTCCGGGGCTGTGGGTGGCCATGGCTGTTCCTTGTTCCCTGCCCGGTGGACCAGCGGCGGGGGTGGTCGACTGGCGGCCGGCGGGGCCAACCGGATCGACCGGCGCCGACACCGTAGCGTGCGATCATATGGCCGATCGCTGACCGCGTTCGGGTGCATGCGGCGGAGGTACGCTGACCGGACGCAGGTTCCCGAGCCAGCCCCGCGGCCGACGAGCGAGAGCGCGCCCCCACCATGACGAGCCGGATCACGATGGCCAAATCCAACCGGCTGCCCCCATGGTCGGGTCGGCTGGCTTCCGGCTTGGCCATGTGGACGGCGATCGTGGTGGTGGCCGCCGCCGTCGGGTTCGCCGCCGCCGGGCACGTGATCGTCGGACTGGCCCTGGCCGGCGCGGTACTGGCGGTGGGGATCTTCGCCGCCGACCCGCTGTTGTTGGTGGTGATTGCACTGCCCGGGTCACTCCTCATCCAGAGGGTGGGGGGCTCGGCCACCAACCTCAGCGCCGCCGACCTCCTGGTCTTCGTGGCCGCGGTGGTGGCGCTCTTCCACGTCCGTTGGAAGGAGGCGGTCTTCCTCCGCCAGTTCATGATGGGGGTCGTCTGGTTTCAGGCGATATTGATCCTGGTGGTGGTGGCCCATCCCTTCCGGGACGACGTCATCGAGTGGTTCCACCGGTGGTCGTACATCGGGGGGAGCGTGTTGGTGGGATGGGTGATCGCCGCCAATGGCCGGACCCGCCAGGCCCTCCGCCTGTTGCTGTTCGGCTCCTCGATCGTGGCGGTGATGGCCATGGAGCATGCGGTGGCGCTCCACTTCCAGCCGGCCCAGTGGGGCGCCTACCAGAAGAATGAGATCGGAGCCATCATGTGGGTCGCCGCCTTCGTGGCCCAGATCAATCCCCCGTGGGTGGCGATCCGTCGCAACGAGGCCCGGATCTACAAGTACCTGTGCATCGGCGGGCTCCTGGCCTCCCAGTCACGGCAGTCGATCATCCTCTTGATCCTGGCCGTCGGGATGTCGGTGTTCATGAACCCGAGCCTCCGGCGCCGGTCCCGGATGTTGATGGTGGCCGCCATCCCGGTGGCGATCGCCCTGTACTACAGCTTCACCATCAACGCCCGGAACAACCCCCGGTTCAACTCGGTCTCCGTCCGGGTCGACCAGCTGGGCGCGGCCATGCACGTCTGGCGGCTCAGCCCCCTGCTCGGCGAGGGCCTGCGGTTCTACAACCTGCCCCAGTTCATCACCGTCACCGCACCCCCGAATGTCTTCGTCGACAATCTCGCCTCCACCGGGGTCATCGGCTCGCTGGCCTTTCTCTTCTTCGCCTTCATCACCTTGCGGACGATGTTCCGGCTCCCCTACGTCTACGGGACGCTCGGCCTGGTGGTCCTGCTCGGTCACTATGTCGACGGACTGTTCGACATCTTCTGGATCGGAGCGTCCTCCATCGGCCCCCTCATCATCGCCGGGATGTCAATCGGCATCACCGACATTCACCGACGGGACGAGGGCTCTGCCGCCGCCACCGACCTGTTGCCGGGCCGGATTCCCGACGGCCGGGCCCAGTCGCCCCCCGACCGCCGACCGGCGGCCAGCGCCGGTCGATCGTCGACCCGGGGGCGGGGAGGCGGATCCGTCTCCGGCATTGACGCCACCCGCTGAGCATTCCGTGACCGACCCGACCCGTCGCCTCGTCTACAACGCGCTGCCGCTCGACGCCCGGGGGGGAGGTGTGAGCACCTACATCCGCGAGCTGCTGGGCGCTATGACCTCGGTGGTGGACGGGCCGCTGGCGGCCGCCGTGCGCCCCTCGGGCCTGGCCGAGCTCCCAGTGGGTGTGACCCCTCTGGTCAAGCGGGAGTCGAGGGGGGTGGCCCGAGCGGTCACCGGTGCCGTGGGGTTCGGTCCCTGCCGGCTCGTCCACGGTCTCGATGTCGATCTGCCGGTGGGAAATCGGAGCGCACTGACGGTCTCCACCGTCCACGACATGGCCATCTTCGACGTGCCTTCGACCTTCCCCCGCTACCGGGTCGCCGGTGAGCGCCTGTTGGTGCGCCACGCTCTCCGGAGGGCCGACGCCATAGTCGCCGACTCAGCCTTCACCGCCGAGCGGATCCGACAGCTCGTGGGCCGTGACGCCGTGGTCATCCGTCTGGCCCCCGGCACCGGGATGACGCCTCCCCCCGAGGAGCGGGTGGACGAAGTCCGCTCCCGTTACCGCCTCCCTGACCGGTTCGTCCTCCACGTGGGGAACATCGAACCCCGCAAGGACATCCCAACCCTGGCCGAGGCGTGCCGGGCCGCGTCCATCCCCCTCGTCCTCACCGGTCACAGCCTGTGGGGCCACCAGCCCCCGCCGGGCACCATCGAGATCGGGCACGTGCCTCCGGCCGACCTTCCCGGCCTGTACGGCGCGGCCACACTGGTCGGGTACGCGTCCCGGTACGAGGGATTTGGGCTGCCGCCCATCGAGGCCATGGCGTGTGGGGCCGCCGTGGTCTCCACCCCGGTTCCGGCCGTCACCGAGCTGGCCGGTGACGGGGTTGAGCTCTTCCGACCGGGAGACGTCGACGGACTGACCGAGACGGTGCGCCAACTGGTCCATGACGAGCCCCGTCGGATCGAGCTGGCGAGACGGGGGAGCCTGCAGGTGGCCGGGTTGAGTTGGCTCCGTACCGCCGGAGAGACAGCCGACGTCTACCGGTCGCTGGGGCTCGCCGTCTGATCAGGTAGCACCGGCTCCGGCCGGCTCCGGGGTCCTGGGATCCGAGGCTTCGGCACGCTTCAAGGCGGGAAATTTGCTTCAGTGTCGGGCCGATACTGCCGACACGAGGGGCGTGGGGCAGCTATCGAGGAGAGGGCGGGGCGCCCTCACGAGGCGACGGTCGTCGCCACCCCTGTCGGCCTATGCCCTCTTGGGCGGACCCGTGGTTGTCCCGGAGTCCGACGTCGTCGTCCCGGGGTCCGACGACGGGGTCTACGTGCCGCCGGAGCTGGTGGCCGATCTCTATGCCCCCGACCTCGTCATCACCCCCGGTTACATCGGTCCGAGCCACCGAGGTGCCCCGCCCCGACTGCGACCACGACCGGTTCCGGACTACGTGGCACCGGCGGCGTCGGTCACCCGGCTCCGCCTGAGGCTGTGGGAGATCGTGGTGGTGGTAGTGGTGACCGTGGCTGTGGCCGTACCGCTCACGCTGATCGTGTCGGCCTACGCCGGCCATCCGGTGGCCGCCACCCCGGGCCACCGGACCGTGCACTCGGGACCCGCCGCCCCGCCGGCACCGGTCAGCAACGGGCCATCCACCACCTCCCAGGCGCCGACGGCCGACCAGGCTGCCGGACGGCCCGTTGACCAGGACGGCCCCGGAATTGGCTGATCCATCGGCAATCGGCTCCACCCTGACCGAAGGCTCCGGCGCGCCGGACGCCTCGGCGCTCCAGGTGGGAACCGCCCCCGAGCCCCGCGTTGCCCGGGCCGGGGGACTCGGTGGGGGTGCGCCGTCCCACGTCGACGGAGTCTTCGAGGAGCTCCTGGCCGGGGAGCTGCTGGAAGATCTGGATGAGCCGAACCTGGTCCTGTCCGAGGGGTACATCGGCAGGGATCGACGCGGCTCGGGGATCGGTGCCCGCCTGTACCGGGTGGTCTTCGGCCATCGTCGTTCGTTGCTCCGCCTCGAGCTGGTGCTGGCCGTGGCCGTGGCCGTGATCGTCGCCGCCGCCCTCGTCATCGGCTCAGCCGGGCATGCAGCACCGGCCCGTAGCGACCCGGGTCGCTCGTCGGCACCGGTCGCCGCCGCCCATCCGGTGGCAGCCGCCACCCCGGTTGCCACCGTTCCCACCCCCACCACGACGGTCCCGATCCCCACCACCACGACCACCGCCCCTCCGGCCCCCGCCGCCGCCCCGGCCGCTCCGGCCAGTGCGGCCGCGACCACTCCGGCCCAGCTCGGAGCCCAGGCGCTGACGCTGGTCCGCTATCCCTGGCAGAGCATCCCGGGCTACACCATCCAATTCCTCCCGATCTCGGACGCCCCGTCTCCCGGCTTCTACGGCAACACCACCTTCACCTGGGGTCACACCGGTGGATCCTCGGTCCTCTACGTGTACTCCGGTGAGACGGTGCAGCGGCTGGCCGGGATCACCGCCTTCGAGATCGGTCACGAGGTGGACGCCTCGGCCGTCGAACCCCAGGGCGGCGAGACCCAGATCGAGAACACCCTCGGGATCCACCCGGCCAGCTGGGCACCGGACTGCGACTGTGCCGAACAGGGCTATCTCTCCGGCTGGTATGCCGCCGCCTTCTCGAACTACTGGTCGCCCGGCGTCGGGAACTGGAGCACGCTCGCCCCTGAGCCGACCGGAGCCGTGCTGACGGCGATCCAGCCATGGCTCAATCCGACCATCCCCTGATCGTGAACCGTGCCCGATCTGACGCTCCTCGCGCTCGACGCCATCCTGTTAGCGTCGCCCCCGGACCCTGACACGTCGGCGGCTGGCGTGGTCGACGGAGAGCCAGGTCGACGATCGTGACCCGTATAGCGCTGCTGCCAAGTTCCTATCCGCCCGCATTGGGCGGGGTCGAGGAACTGACGCGCCATCTGGCTCTGGCCCTGGTCGAGACAGGCGACCAGGTGGAAGTGTGGACCCAGGGCGCCGACGGCGCCAGGCCGACCTCGGAGACCCGCGACGGTCTGGTGGTCCGCCGGCTTCCCCTGCCCCTGCCCGCCACGAACTGGCCGTCGGTGCGGCGGGCGGCGACCACCGGCCCGCGCTCGCTCTTCGAGTTGCGGGATGCCGTGCGTGCCTTCCGACCCGACGTGTTGCACGTCCAGTGCTTCGGCCCCAACGGCGCCTACGCCACTGCGCTGTCGCGGCTGACGGGCGTCCCCCTGGTGATCACGTTGCAGGGAGAGACGATGATGGATGACGCCGACATCTTCGAAGAGTCGCGGGTGCTGCGGGCCGCCCTGCGGTCCGGGATCAAGCGGGCCTCGGCGGTGACGGCGTGCTCGATGTTCACCCTGGCCGATGCCGAGGCGCGATTCGGGCTGGAGAAGGGGAGGGGCCTGGTCATCCCCAACGGTGTCGTGCTCGGACCCGAGCCGGCGCCGGCGTCGCCGACGACGCACCCCCCCTTCGTCCCCATTGCCGAGGATCCGGGGCGTCCATATATCCTGGCCCTGGGCCGCGTGGTGGAGAAGAAGGGATTCGATCTGCTGCTCTCGGCCTATGCCGCCATCGGCGAGGACCGGCGTACCGCCGATTTGGTGATCGCCGGCGACGGTGCCGCCCGCCCCGGCCTCGAACGGATGGCCGGTGAACTCGGCTTGTCCGGACGCGTCCATTTCGCGGGCAGGTTGTCGAGGGACGACGTGGGGCAGGCCATGGCCGGGGCCACCCTGTTCGTCATGCCGAGCCGACTCGAGCCGTTCGGGATCGTCGTGCTCGAAGCCTGGCGGGCGGGGGTGGCGGTGGTGGCAACCACTCGCGGCGGAGCCCCCGAGTTCGTCGACGACAACGAGACCGGCGTGCTGGTCGACCCCTTCGACACGGACGGCTTGGCGGCAGCACTGGATGGGCTGCTCGCCGACGACGATCGCCGACGGGCCATCGGGGCAGCCGGCCGCCACCGGGCCCGGGACTTCGACTGGCCTTTCATCGCCGACCGGTACCGTGCCGTCTACTCGTCGGTGTCCGGAGCCGATGGGGCCGGCGACGGCCCAACCGGAGCTCGGGCCCTCACCAACCACGGGGAGCCGATCGGATGAGCACGGCATTCTTCCCCGGGAACCAGGCGGCCCGCACCCCGGGGCCCACTCCGGTCGCGGACCGGAGTGTCATCGACGCCGCCGCCACCGCCACCGGAGAGTTGGTCCGGATCATCGGGGGCCATCGGTCCGGTTCCGATCCGGCGGACCGGGGGTCGGGACTGCGGGTCGGCGTCGACCTCGTGGCCGTGGCCGACATCGTCGATTCGGTGCAGCGGTTCGGTGATCGCTACGTAGGGCGCATCTTCACCGCCCATGAGATCGCCTGTTGCCGTGGGCCCGGGTCGACGCCGGGCCACCATGACCCCGACCGGGCCCAAGACGGCTACGCCTACGAATCACTGGCGGCGCGGTTCGCGGCCAAGGAGGCGACCATCAAGGTGCTCCGTCCCGAGGGCCCGCGACCGGAATGGCGTAGCATCGAGGTGCACCGGGCCGAGAACGGGTCGTGCCAGGTGCGCCTTTCGGGTCTCGCCGCCGAGCTCGCCGACCGGGCCGGAATCGATCAGCTGGCGGTGAGCCTGACCCACGAGGCATCCATGGGTGTCGCCGTCGTGGTGGCCAGGTGCGCCGACCCCCCAGGCCAGGATGTTCATGGCCGAGGGGGCGTGACCGCTACATTGCCTCGGACCGATCCGTAACAGACCGATCTACCCCAGGAGCGAAGATGGACGAGACGATCCGGCTGGTCCTGGCCGAGCATGGCAGGCTCGCCGTCGATGTGGACACGATCACCGAGCACACCGATCTCTTTGCGGCCGGGATGACGTCTCATGCCAGCGTGAACGTGATGCTCGCCTTGGAGGATGCCTTCGACATCGAGTTCTCGGAGAGCATGTTGAAGAAGTCGACGTTCGAGTCCATCGCCGCCATCCGGGCCGGCGTGCTCGAGATGCAGGCTACGTGAGGTCGGGGTGCCATCCGCCCCGCACACAACCACACCATGAGCCCGGTGGGCGGGCCTCCGGACCGGGGCGGTGACCCCTGGACCCCATTCCGCCAGCTGCTGCTGGGCGAAGGGCTTCTGATCCCGACCGGGGTCGACGGCCTCTACGGGCGGTCGGCCACCTATGAGTCGGTGGCGGACGCCATGGACAGCCTGGTCCTGCGGGTGGGAGCCGATCAGGATGCCACCTCGGTGCGGTTCCCTCCGGTGATGCCGTGGGCGACCTTCGAGCGCAACGGCTACCTCGAGTCGTTCCCCGACCAGATGGGCTCGGTGCACACCTTCCGGGGCGACGAGCGTGATCACGCCGAGCTGCTCCGCCGCACCGAGGCCAGGGAGGACCGGGCCCCCATGCTCGTCAGCACCGACATGGTGCTCTGTCCCGCCGTCTGTCATCCCTTGTATCCCACCATGGGCGGCGTCCTGCCCGACGATGGGCGCCGGGTCGAGATCTACGGGTACTGCTTCCGCCACGAGCCGAGCACCGACCCGTTTCGGATGCAGGCCTTCCGCCAGCACGACTACGTCTACCTCGGCACCCCCGAGGGAGCCCGGGACCATCGGGACATGTGGATCGAACGCGGCCTCGAGGTCCTTGCCGGTCTCGGGCTCGAGGTCGAGGCGGTGGTGGCGAACGACCCGTTCTTCGGTCGACCCGGTCGCATGCTCGCCGCCAATCAGCGCAACGAGGAGCTGAAATTCGAGATCGTCACGCCGGTGTACTCGACGAACCGTCAGACCGCCATCTCCTCGTCGAACTGCCATCTGGACCACTTCGGGCGTCCCTTCGGGATCCGGTCCGCCGACGGGGAGGTGGCCCACACCGCCTGTTTCGGATTCGGGATCGACCGCATCACCTTGGCGCTCGTGCACCGTCATGGCCCGGACCCCGGGAGCTGGCCCGGAGCGGTGAGGGCGGCCCTGTGGCCCTGACCGGCCCGAGCAGCCGGGCCCGATAATGCTCTCCCTCCTGCCCCTCGACGCCGACGACCATCGCCCCCACGCCTTCCACCCGTCGGAACGGGAGTGAACAGAGACCGACTGCCACTGGGACGTGGGGATCGAGGTCGGCAACGTCGGGCGACCGACGTTGCGGCCGGCCATTCCGGCCGCCGGCCACCAGACAAATCCGGTGCCGCGGCTGGGACCGGCTGGAGGGGGATCCCCCCGGCTCATCGGACCGGAACTCGAGACCCTCTCTCCCCACCCGTTCGGGTTGTGCCGTCGGTGCGGCGCCGCCGGCGGGGTCGCCTGGCGCCTTCGGGGATCCGGCGGCCGGGGCCAAGGCAGTCCCGTTCGCCCTGGCCCCGGGCGGTCCGTGACGGTCCGGTCGATCCGGTCTCGATTCTGGCCGGAATGGACCGCAATTGGGGGGCGGCTACGGGTACTGTGGGCGAACACTACGGGACCTGACGGCGGGAGGCTGCGGGTGTTATTTGCAGCTCCGACATGGGTGGGCGGTCGCGGGTCGAGCGGACGGCGACCGGCGTGGCCTCCAGGCAAGGCCCAAACCTGCCGATGGGTGGGGATGGACGAGAATTCCGCTTCTCGGGCACGGGGCATGGGATCCCACTCGATGTGGCGCACCGCTCGTCACGGACGGCGTTATTCAGGAACTTTCTGCAAAATGAACCATTTCTGCTCCGAACCGTGCGGTAGGTTGCCAAGTGGGACGCGGTTTGACTATGTCTGAAATCCCCGAGAACGCAGCTCCCGAGGTTCCAGGCCAGCGGACATCCGGTGCAGGAAAGGGCAGGCCGGTTGGTATGGCGATTCTTGATCCAGAGTTACAGGCGGTGCTCCGCGAGGAGTTACCAGATACGCAGGCCGCAGACTATCCGCCAGATCGGTCCGACCACCTCGTCGGGACCGGCGGCACTGGCCCGCAGTCACGCCCTCCGCCGACTGCTGGCCGCCGATGTATTCGGCTTGGCCCTGGCGGCATTCATCGGCCCGTTGCTTCTGAGCCTGATCTCCTCCAACCCCGAGAGTTCAGCGCCGGTCACAGCACCCGGGTGTACCTCTTCGATCTGGCCGTGATCCCGCTGTTCATCGCGGTGTTCGCGCTCTACGGGCTGTACCGGGGGGTGACCCGTCGCATCTCCAAGAGCGTGTTCTCCGATCTTCGGAACATCGTCCACGCCCTGATGATCAGCGGGTTCCTCTACGCCATCATCGGCTATGTGGCCCGCAGGACTTCGGTCTCCAAGAGCTCTCGGTGGGAAAGATCGTGGCCATGTGCCTGGTGGCCGTCATCACCGTCCCGCTGGCCAGGGTGGTGGCCTTCGGTCTGCTCGGGCACGCGTCGGTCGGTTCGGTCCCGGTCATCGTGGTCGGGACGGGGAAGTTGGCCCAGACCGTGGCCAGCCATCTCCGGGCCCACTCCAGTGTCGACTTCGTCGGCTTCGTCGACGACAACCCTCTGGGAAGAAGCGACGTCATCGGCGAGCTCGAGGACCTCCCGGAGCTGTGCCGGCGTCACAACGTGGCCCGGGTGGTGGTGTGCTTCTCCCGGACCCACCCCGAGCGGACCACGGAAATGCTCAAGAGCCTGGCCGGGCAGGTGGGCGTGTCCATCGTCCCTCGCTACTACGAGCTGATCACCGCCCGTTCGCACGTCGAGGACCTCTCCGGCCTACCCATGCTGGACATCGCCCCGGCGTCGCTCAGCGCCGGGTCCCGGTTCCTCAAGCGGATCCTTCGACATCGTGGTTCCTCGGTGGTCTCTGCTGCTCGCCATCCCGTTCTTCCTGGTGGTGGCGGCCATCATCAAGGCCACCAGCGCCGGTCCGGTGTTCTTCCGTCAGGTGCGCACCGGACGGAACGAGCAGCCGTTCTCGATGATGAAATTCCGCACCATGTACGAGGACGCCGAGGACCGCCGGCCGAGCTCGAGCACCTCAACGAGGTGGACGGCCCCCTGTTCAAGGTCCAGAACGACCCCCGGGTCACCCGGGTGGGCCGGATGCTCCGCAAGACCAGCCTCGACGAGTTCCCCCAGCTGATCAACGTCTGGAAGGGCGACATGTCCCTGGTCGGGCCGCGGCCGTTCGTGGTGCCCGAGGCCATGAAGATCGAGGGGTGGGCCCGCAAGCGCTTCGAGGCACGTCCCGGGCATGACCGGCCTGTGGCAGGTCTCGGGCCGCAACGAACTCTCCCACCTCGAGCTGTGCCGGCTCGACTATCTCTATGTGGCCTCGTGGTCGTTCTGGTGGGACATGCAGATCCTCTGGCAGACGCCGTCGACCATCTTCAAGGGACGCGGCGCCTCCTGACGTTTGCGGTCGAGCCGGACGGCCCTACGTCCGTCAGCAGATTGCCGGCTGGCACCTCTTCGACCACGATCCCGCATCGCGCTCGATGCGAAGCGCTCGGTCGAGTACTGCTCGGGCGTGGTCGATGAGGGCGCCGGCATCCCACGCCGGCCCAGGAGACGGTCGATCCCCTGGGCGATGGCGCCGGCTCGGGCTCGTCGAAGAACACCCCAGTGACGCCCTCCACCGTGGTATCCAAGAAACCCGCCCCAGCGCAGCGCGGCGGTGGGCTTGCCGAAGCTCGCCGCCTCCAGGGGGGTGAGGCCGAAATCCTCGTAGGAGGCGGCCACCAGTCCGACGAGTTGGCATAGAGCCAGCGCAGTCCGGCGTCACCCGACCCGGCCGAGCACCGAGACATTGGGAGGTGCAACCGAGGCGATGCTGGTCATGCAGCGGACCGGTACCCACCACCACCAAACGGAGATCCGGGGAGCGACCGGAAGGCATCGACCACCGCCTCGACGTTCTTGTACGCCAGCAGCCTCGACACGCAGAGCACGAATCCCGGCGCCATCCCGTCGACGGGCTCGAGGGGACCGGCCTGGTCGACGTCGACGGCAGGGGGGACGACGTCGGCATCGATGCCGTACAGGTCGGCCACCCGTTGGCGGACGGCACTGGAATTGACCAGGTAACGGTCGGCCGAGGCGGCGGCGCGCCGGTCCCACCGCCGGAGCGGGGGTGTCACCATCGACAGAGCGTGGCCGACCAGCCGGCCGATCCGGCCAGGTAGCGGTCGGTCTGGTAGAGCCATCGTGCCGGGGTGTGGCAGTAGACCACCTTGCGACCGGTCACCGACGCGCCGTGGGCCCACCCGCTGGACGAGCACACCGTCACCGTCGGCATCGACGCAGAGCCTCGAAAAGGCCGGAGCCAGTACCGGCAGTGCCAGCCGGTGGTGCCGGCGGAGCAGCGCCATCCGGTCCAGGGCCAGGGTCCGGACGTCGAGTTCCGAGAACTCCCGAAACGTCCCGTCCGGGTCGTACAAGGAGGTAAAGACGGGCGCCCCGGGAAACGCTTCAGCCAGGGAGAGGACCACCCGCTCGGCGCCACCCTGCTGGGTGAGGTAGTCGTGGACCAGCGCCACCGGGTCGGCCCCGGTCACCGGGCATCGGCGGTCGCGGCGCGTCATCCACACCCGGAGCTGGAGTGACTGGCCTCACGATGTCGGCGTGGTACGGAACAGCGGGCTCCCTGGGGATTCGAAGGCGGCGGGCTCCTGGTGGACTCGAACCCCGGTAATCCTGGACACCAAATGTTCGGCGTCGGTGCGGGGCTCCCGGGCCGAGGAGGACCGGCGCTGGTCGGGAAATCGTAGCCCGGCGGTGCGTAACCCCGCTTTGAACCTCGCGGCCCGACGGGGACCGGTCCCTGAGGACGTTCGGACCGACGGTTACTATGCCCACGTTCACTTCCTCTTCGTCTGTACCGCCAACATCTGCCGGTCACCGATGGCAGCTGCCCTTGTGACCCGACAGACCCGCGACCTCGCCGATCCGGTCGAGGTCTCGTCAGCAGGTATATACGACCCGGGGATCCGCCGTGCCCGAGGAGGTGTTCGAGGTGATGGCGCCCGTTCGGGATCGATCTGTCGGGCCACCGGAGTCGGGTGCTGACGGCGTCGATGCTGAAGAGCTCAGACCTGATCATCGGCATGGGCCGCCGACACGTCCAAGAAGCGGTCCTGTTGGACCCTCCGTGCTGGCCCCAGGCATTCACCCTCAAGGAGTTGGTGCGCCGGGGCGAGGAGATCGGCCCCCGACGTCCCGACCAAGGAATCCGCTCGTGGATCGAGTCCGTCCAGGGGGACCGGACCCGAGCCTCGTTGGCCCAACGGTCGACCGTCGACGACATCGCCGATCCCTACGGGAAGTCGCCCGACCGGTACGCGGCCACCGCGGCCGAGCTCGCCCGACTCACCGTCCCAACTGGCCGATCTCCTGTGGCCGGACGAAGTGCGCTCATTCGGGGTGACGACGGCGCGCCCTTCGGGGATGTGCGGTGCCCACGGCGAGGCGCGAACATGGCGCGGTGGCTGACGGCTTCCGCATCAGAGAGCTCCCCGATGGAGGGAGCGAGTTCGTCCTCGATCAACCGTCCCTGAGCTTCATCCGGGTGGACGAACAGTCCAAGTTGCAGTTCGGTGAGACCGAGCTGGCGATCGGGGCCCCCTACCGGCTGGAGCTCGACGGAGTGGTGCACCACCTCGATCCCCGCCACTGGAACCACCTGGGCCCCCTGGTGGCGCTGTACCCCTCCACGGTGCGTTGGGTGTGGACATCGGCGGTCGGCGAGCTGACCGCGGTGTTCGAGGGCGGAGCGGCGTTGTCGGTATCCCCTGATCCGATCGTCCGGGCCTGGACCCTCGGCACCGTGTACTGCCTTCCGGCCGGCCCCGACCTGGTCCAGGGGCCCTGACCGACTCACCTCAGGGGGTGAGCAGCTCAGGGTGGCGGGCGGTGACCATGCGGCGCATGCCGTCCTTCCAGTCCACGGTGGTGGCACCGACCAGGTCGTGCAGCCTGGTCAGGTCGACCTGCACGCTGTCGATGGTGTCGGCGGTGGGGGCGAACCGGGCCGACAGACCGGTCAGCTCGGCGATGTAACCGCACCAGTCCTCGATGCTCACCGCCTGGTCGCCCCCCCAGTTGACGGTGGTGGCCGGGGTGGCGGCCGCAGCCAACAGCGCCGGGATCATGGCCAGGATGTCGTCCTGGTGGATGGGGTGGTAGACGCTGGGGGCGTCGATGTGCACCGGGATCTCACTGCCGTTGATCATCATCTCGAGGTGGATGGCCGGCCATCCACCTCGGTCGCCGTAGGGGACCGACAGGCGGGCGATGGTGGTGGGAAGGTCGAACCGGTCACACGCCCACCGGGCCGTCGCCTCGGCTGCGATCTTGCAGATGCTGTAGGTCCGCAGGAACGGCCAGACGCCGTGATTGTCTCCGAGCTGGTCGTCTTCGGTGAACACGTGGTGTCCGAGGGGTTTGTACACCGCGGTGGTCGAACAGTGGACGAAGGCGGCGGCGCCGCGGTGGTGTTCCATCAGCCAGGCCAGCCCCCCGCTGTTCGCCCGCAGGTCGAGCTCCCAGTCGTTGGATTTGGCGATGGCGAAGTTGAGGACGTAGTCGGCATCGGCGGGGAGGGCGGTCACATCGCCACTGACCAGGTCGATGGGGACGCAGCGGACCCCGGCCGCCTCCAGCCGGAGGCGGGCTGCCTCGTCCTTGAACCGGGCCGCCCCGACCACCTGGTTGTGGCGGGCCAGCGCCACGGCCACCGGCTCGGCGACCTGGCCGGTCACACCGGTGATCACGATCGACTTGCCCGAAAGGGCTACTGGCGCCATGGAGGACTCCTCTCTGGACCTGCGGGAACCGGTCCCGGGGGACCTCGCCCGGTGATCCTAGACACACCGGCCGGGGCCCCGGTTCGCCGGGGGTGTACCCGCCGGGAGCGGGCGCGCCGGCCCCGGTGAACCGGCATCTTCCCGTTCGTCCTCAGGGGCCCCGGCCGGTGCCCCGGGGACCGTTTGTTCCATATGAGCGCCCCGAGCCAGAACTACGAGGGCGTCCGCTGTGGACATCGCCACTGTCGGTGCGTCATACTGGCTGTTCCGCCCCCTCTCGCCGGTAAGACCGCATTTTCCCAGGTCACCAGGGCCCGTTCCGGGCGGAACGACCAGTGAACCCGATTCGAAGCTAGGAAGTGACGTTCCCATGAGTGCCACCTGGCGCAAGCACGCTGCCTGCCGGGGCATCGACCCAGATGTGTTCTACCCGATCTCCGACGAGGAGGCCGGCGAGGCCAAGGTCATCTGTGACCAGTGCGCGGTCAGGGAGTCGTGCCTCGAGCACGCCCTGGCCAATCGGGAGCGCGAGGGGATCTGGGGCGGGACCACCGAACGTGAGCGTCGTCGGATCCATCGCCAGCGACGGAAGTCTGCCTGAGCCGGGTCCTGACACCAGCGGAGTCGGACCAACGGGTCGACGACCTGAAGTCGGTGCTCCGGGTCCATCCCGTGGTCGACCAACGGGAGGCACGGTCCAAAGTGACCATGCTGGAGGAACTCGAACGGCTGGACCTCCCCTTCGACCAGGGCGCCGACCCGACCCATGTGACGGCCTCGGCCATCGTGGTCGGCGACCGGGGGGTGATCCTGCACCGCCATCGCCGGCTGCATCGCTGGATGCAGCCGGGTGGGCACATCGAACCGGGTGAGTCCCCGGAGGCGGCAGCCGTCCGGGAGTGCGTCGAGGAGACCGGTCTCGCCGTGGCCCACCCGTCCGACGGGCCCGTCCTCGTCCACGTCGATGTCCATCCGGCAGCCAGGGGACACGTCCATCTCGACCTGCGGTTCTTGTTGACCGCGCCGGATGTCGACCCGTCTCCCGGTCCGGGCGAGAGCCAGGAGGTGGCCTGGTTCACCTGGGACGAGGCGTCGGCCATGGCCGACGACGCGTTGGAAGGGGCGCTGGTGTCGGCCCGTAGGCTGATCGGGACGCCCGGAACCCGTGGAGCCGACCGAGAGTGATGGTGGATGCTATGGCCGAGCCGTTCGACACGCTGATACAGGTGCAGCTGCACGACACCACACTCGACCAGTTGCGGCACCGCATCGAAGCACTCCCGGAGCGCACCGAGCTCCGGACGGTGCTGCAACGGCAGGCGGCGATGGCCGGGGCCATCGCCGAGGTGCAGGTCCAGGTGGACGACCTGGCCGTTCGCCAACAGGATCTCGAGAAGCGGATCGCCTCGGCGGCCCAGCGCCGCCATGAGATCGAACGACGTATGGAGTCGGGCGAAGTCTCCGCCTCTCGTGATCTCCAGGCCATGGACCACGAGGTCCATCAGCTGGAGGCGCGACAGGTCACCTTCGAGGAGGAGGAGATCGCACTGCTCGAGGAGGAGGAGCCGCTCGATGTGGTGCTGGCCGAACGGCAGGAGGCGTCAGAGGCACTCGTGACCGAGATCTCCCGACTGGAGGCTGCCGTCGCCGCCGCGGAGGTGGAGATCCGGGCGGCGGTGGTGTCCGAAGAGGCCCTGCGCACCGAGCTGGTCTCCGGACTGCCGGACGAGCTCGTCCAACGCTACGAGAAGCTGCGGTCCCGCATGGGCGGTGTGGGGGCGGCCCGGCTGGTCGGGGACCACTGCGACGGCTGCCATCTGGTCCTGTCCTCGGTCGAGACCGAGCGGATCCGCCGTCTCCCACCCGACGAGCTCACCACTTGCCCGGAGTGCGATCGCATCCTGGTCCACTGAGCCGGTGACGGTCCCATCTCCCATCCGTGGTCCGATCGACACCGGGCACCCGCCGCCATGCTGATCCTGGTCCGTCACGGCGAATCGACGGCCAACGCCGCCGGCCAGCTGGTGGGACGCCAGGACGCCCCGCTGACCGATCGGGGGCTGGCCCAGGCCCGCACACTCGGTCCGGCCCTCGCCGACGTGACCCGGGTCATCTCCAGCCCGCTGGCCCGGGCCCGGGCCACGGCCGATGCCCTGGGGACCGGTCTGCCGGTCGAGATCGACGAGCGATGGGTCGAGATCGACTACGGCGAGTTCGATGGGGACGTGCTGGCGTCGGTGCCGGCCGAGGTGTGGGTCAAATGGAGGTCGGACCCGGAGTTCCGCCCATCCGGCGGCGAGACGCTGGCCGAGGCCGGGCTTCGGGTACGTTCCGCATGCGAGGACCTGTTCGGTTCAGATGGAGAAGGGGCCCGCGGCCCCGGGTCGGTGGTGGTGGTGAGCCACGTCTCGCCGATCAAGCTCGCAACCTGTTGGGCCCTCGGACTCGGCGACCAGGGGACCTGGCGCCTTTACCTGGCCACCGCCTCGTTGACCAGGATCGCCTGGGGTCCCGGGGGCCCTGTCGTCCACCGGTTCAACGAGACCCCCTGGTCCCGTCCGGATTGACCCGGTCCTCCGGGCCGCCGGTGTCAGGTCGCTCAATGCCAGGTCGCTCAATGCAAGAGGATGGTGACGGTATAGACCATCACCTGCTCGGCCTGGGATGCCGATCGCCCGGCGTCGAATCGGAGGGCGGTCCAGTTCTGCCAACCGGCGGCCAGGTCGAGTGATTCGAGGAGCAGCGGGGCGTCGCCGGCGCGGGAGAGGATCTCCGGACGGAGGGATACCGTCAGCTGTTGGCGGAGGAGGGCCCGGAGGTCGGAAAGGACACCGGGGAGGCTCGAGTCTCTGGCTTCCGATGCCCGGAGCACCGGAGCGATCGCCTCGAACAACTGGCGGCGCTGGCGACAGATGGCCCGGATGCGAGCCTCGAGAGGTCCGTGGGGGGGAATGATGCCGATGAGCGACCGGCTGCGAGAGGACTGCAGCTCGACCGCACTGCGGTAGAGGACCGGCACGTCCTCGAAGTGGTGGAAGAGCACGCGAACCGAGACACCGGCCTGATCGGCCACTTCCCTGGAGGTCGGCCGGGGATTGCCGGACTCGATCAGCTCGATGATTGCCTCGACGATCGAGTTGCGGGTGCGGACGCCTCTGGCCAGTCTTCCGTCCAGCGGTTCGCCTTCTCCGATGGCGTCCCGCCCGGCGTTGCGTTCTGGCATAACCCCACCTCTGACCCCTGCATCAACCCTAGGTTCCGTTGGTCGCCGGACGATATGGCTGGGGAGGGTGATTCAGGGGGTGATTCGGGGCGGATGTGATGGCCGCACGCCCATGGCGGTGCCGTGGGCGGGGCATGGCCGGGAGTGGCGCCGACCGCTCCAAGTCCTCAGGCGGGCGGCGCCCTGCGGCACCCTAGGGATGGACGACCACCTTGATGGCGTCCGTGCTCCGGTCGCCGGCCACGCGGAAGGCCTCGGTGGCGTCGTCCAGCGCGAAGTGATGACTGACGACCGCGGCCGGCAGGTCGGGGACGGCACCGAGTATCCGTCCGGCCTCCTCGAACTCGGACGTCCCGCGGTGATGACCGTAGGTGAATGCCGGAACGATGGTGACCTCTTTCATCTGGAACCCGACCCCCACCGAGATGGGATCCCAGAACGTGCCGAGGACGGCCACCGTGCCACCGGGACGGACCAGCTCGATGGCCCGGTCCGTCGAGCTCTGGGTGCCGGCGGCGTCGAGGACGATGTCGTAGTCGCTCCCGATCGAGGCGGTCGCGCCCAGTCGCTCGCCGGCCTCGATGCGGCTGGGACGGTGGGCCAGAAGATCGACCGAGGCTCCCCGGTGCCGAGCCACCGAGATGGTGCAGAGCCCTATCGGTCCCGCCCCGATGACCAGCGCCCTGGCGCCGGCCTCGAGGCCTGACCGGTTCACGCCGTGCAGGGCCACGGCGATCGGCTCGACCAGATTGGCGTGATCGAAGGTGAGCGGGTCGTCGACGACCAGGACACAGCGCCGATCCACCCATACCTCGTCGGCCAGACCTCCGTCACGGCTGACGCCGTACGCGGTCCTGAGGGCGTCGGCGCACTGCTGGTCGTTCCCGGCCATGCAGCGAGCGCAGGTTCCACACGGCACCGCCGGCAGGACGGCCACCGGCGTGCCGTCGTCGAGCCTGCCGCAGAATTCGTGTCCGAGGGTCACCGGCATGGGCCCGAAGGACGCCAGGTGGAGATCCGAGCCGCAGATCCCCGAGCTGGTCACCGACACCCGTATCCCGCCGGTGTCGGGCTCGACCGTCTCGACCACCCGAACCCCGTCGGGGGTGATGCGGACGCCTCGCATCTCCTAGACACCCACGATGCGCAGGCCGGCAGAGGGAATCGCCTGGGTCATGGCGCCGGAATCTAACACCCGGCGAGCAGCTCCGGTGGGGGAGACACACCAGCGGCAGGGGTTGGAACGATCATGGGCCGGACCTGGACGACGCCACCCAACGAGCTGATTCTCGGCGCAGCGAGGTGCGTCCCGACCGCGACGCCACTCGAGGGGATATCGGGGGCGGGGGCCTGGCGGCGTCGTGACCGGCCAGCGGGCAAGCTGTGTCGTCATGGAAGGTTCCCCCCTCGATGCAGACGACCGGTCCCAGCGGGACCGGATGGTCTCCGGCCTTCTCTACCGTGCCGACGATCCTCGGTTGGTCGAGGACCACCTGCGGGCGAGGCGGCTGATCGACCAGTTCAACCACTGCCCGGCCGAGGACACCGAGCGACACGTGATGATCCTCACCGAACTGGTGGGATCCCTGGGACCTGGAACCGAGGTCCGTCCGCCCCTGTACTGCGACTACGGCTCGTTCCTGGACATTGGCGCCCGCTGCTTCATCAATTTCGGACTGGTTGCACTCGATGCGGCCCCGATCATCATCGGCGATGACGTGCAGATCGGCCCCGGGGTGCAGCTGCTCACGCCGACCCATCCGACCGATCCGGAACTCCGGCGGGCGAAATGGGAAGCGGCGGAACCGATATCCGTGGCGGACAATGTGTGGCTGGGCGGTGGCTGCATCGTCCTGCCTGGCGTCTCCATCGGCGAGAACTCGGTCGTCGGAGCCGGGGCCGTGGTGACCAAGAGCCTTCCGGCCGGCGTCGTCGCCGTGGGCAACCCGGCCCGGATCATCCGCACCGCGGTTTAGCCGCTGTCACCCGCCCCGAGCGATGACACCGTGAGAACGTCGACGCGCCCACCGTGCCCCCAACCCCTTGGGGCCGGAAGTCGCCGGACCGATGAGCGTGGCGGCCGATACCGGGCGCCTATGCTTTGGCGATATCGTGCCCACAGAGCGGGCCCATGCCGTCGGCGGGCCACCGCCTGGACTCGCTCGGAAGCCGATGGCGCGTTTCGATCATGGTCGGCCTGGTGCGGTGCCGTCGTAGACGAGGGACTTGAGACGAAGGTGTTGGACAGTGATCGCCTTGCCGAATGACCAGCCGGTACTGACGATCACCGAGGCCGCCAGGGCCTCGGGCGTAGATCGGCGCACTCTCCGGCGTCGTCTCGACGGCGGCGAGTTCCCCAACGCCTACCGGGAGTCCGGCAGTCACGGCACCGAGTCGGGAGCTTGGTTGATCCCGGTCGAGGATCTCCTCCGGGCAGGACTGAGCCTCGACGCCCCGACCGGACCCGACACTGCAACGGTGGGCTCACACGGTCGGTCGGAACAAGAGCCCCTCCAATCTGCTCTGGCCGATGCCCTGCGACGGGCCGAGGTGGCCGAGGCCACCGCGGCCGAGCGGCAGCGCATCATCGAGACCCAAGAGCTCGCCTTGCGGGCCCTGGCCGCGGCCGTCGAGCTCAAAGACGCCGTGCCGGTCGAAGTGATCGCCCGTCTGGATGATTCTCCCGATGGGCGCGAACCGGAGGCCTCTGCCGAGCCGGATCCACCGGACGTGTCTGGTTCGAGGACGTCGGTTGGCCTGTCTGACGCAGAGCCGTCGGAAGCGCCACGCGATCGCGGGGCGCTCACCGACCATGGCCGACCAGAGGAGTCCGGACCGGTTGGATTCGGACCAGGGGAGTCCGAACCGGAGGTCCTCGCCGAACCGGACCGACGGGAGGAGGTCGAACCCGAAGAGGTCGAACCGGAGGAGTCTGCGGGGCCGACCGCCTCGGAGGCGATGGCGCGACCGGTCCCGGCCATCCTGCCCGGGGCTCCGAGCCGGCCCACCCCGCCGTGGGTCCCGGTGTCGACTCCTCCCGTCCAACGTCGCTGGTGGCAGCGGAAGTACCGCTGAACAACGGGACACGCCCTCAATCGACCCGGTTCGGCGGCCCCGGTCTCAGCGAGCCAGGCCCTTGCGGCTCTGCTCCTTGTCCTTTTTTGCAATCCGCTTCTCTTTGAGCGTCTTGCCGGACTTTTTGGATGCGGTCTTGCGGGGAGACTTGTCTGTCATGTCGACCCCCTTCCCTGACTGAACCCTACTGCGGCCGGGATCGCGTCAGAACCGCTCAGGTTGTCCCGGCTCCTAGGCGACCGCTCCTGCGGGCAGTCGGGCCAGGCTCGAGAGGGTGCCGGCGCAGGCCTGCGCAGCTTCCGCGCCTTTCACCTTGAAGTGGTGGCCGAAGAAGGCCTCGTGTTCGTCGTGCTCGTGAAAGTGGTGCGGGGTGAGCACGGCCGAAATGACCGGCACGTCGCAGTCCAGCTGGACGCGCATGAGGCCATTTATCACGGCCTCGGCCACGAAATCATGGCGGTAGATGCCACCATCGATGACAAATCCGGCCCCGACGATGGCGGCATAGCGACCGCTCTCGGCCAGCCTCTTGGCGTGGAGGGGGATCTCAAATGCACCCGGCACCCTGAACAGATCGATCTGGTCGCCACGGACTCCGTGCCTGGCCATCTCCTCGATGAACGAGTCCCGACACTGATCGACGATGTGCTCGTGCCACGTGGACTGTACGAAGGCGAGTCGAACCGTGCGGTCTGCCACTTCTTGGTCTCCCTTGCTCACCGGGCCTCCTTCCGATCGCCACCCGCCAATTCCAACGAGAAGACTAGAACGCCCACAGCCACGCTGTCACCGGACGTCCCCCGCTCACCTCCAGCCCAAGGTCGCCGCAACCAGGGGATTGATGGGGACGTGCCCCCGAGTCGGACAGCGAGGGGCGGCGACGGGTCGAGCCGTCGGATGCAAAAAAAGGTTAAATTAAAGTGACATATAGGTGAACGTAAGGTAAACTACAGGCATGGCAGATATCCGATTCCACGCTCAGGGTTGGTTCGCCGATCCGTTCGGCCAGCACGAAGCCCGGTGGTTCTCCGATGGGAGCCCCACCGCGCTGGTCCGCGACGACGGACTCGGATCGATGGATCCACCCCCGGTCAGCTCGTACACAGGTCATCTCGAGTCCGTTGCCGACGGCGAGGGCGAAGTGCTTCGCCCTCGGCCCGATGAGGGCCATGATCGGGAGCGCAGGATGAGCTCGATCCGGGCCCTCTTGGTGATGACGGGCGGAGACTGACCGGGCCCACGTCGCCGGCGGGTCGCAATTCGGTGCAAGCGGCACCGGGCGTGGACACGCCCGATTTCGACCCGGATCACCTGGGATCTATGGTGTGGCGTTGCTCGAACCGAAGGCGAAGGGTTCCGCCAATTGACCAGCCACCAAGGTCACCGATGAGGGTCGAGGACCAGTTCGCGTTGGCAACCGAACTGGAGCGGGACGAACCCGAGTTGGTGGCTCGGGCCACCGACGAGTTCAGAGCCGATGCCGAGCATGACCATCTGGGAGGGGTCCCGCGAGGGAAGGCCTATGTCCGTCGCCTCCAGGAACTGACCGTCGAACGTCCTGACCTCGGCATCGCAGTGGCGCGCGCCCTCGGTTTGGAGCACATAGTCGAGGAGCTGATGGAGGGGACCACCGTCGAGGGAGTGCCCGGAATCGGCCCCGATGGCCGGGCGCTCATGCCGAACCGGCGCCACCAGACACGACGCCGGGGAAAGTACATCCTTGCCGTCTCGGCCCTGCTCCTCCTCATCGAGGCCGTGGTGGCCGATGGTCTGGCATCGATACTGCTCTACATCTGGACCGCGGTCGCCCTCGGCCTGTTCTTCGTGGGCGGATATCTGGTCATGCTGCGAGAGTGAGCGGGCGTCGCCGGTGACAGATCGGTACCGTGGACCGGCATGGACGCAGATCCCGGTGAAACGATGGTCTTCCCCGAAGGGTTCTTGTGGGGGGTCGCCGGGTCCGCCCACCAGATCGAAGGGGGAAACACCAACAACGACTGGTGGGACTTCGAACACGCCCCCGGCTCGGACTGCGCCGACTCGAGCGGCGATGCCTGTGACTCGTACCACCGGTGGGCCGAGGACATCGACCTGGTCGCAGGGATGGGTCTCGGCGCATACCGGTTCTCACTCGAATGGAGTCGGGTCGAGCCGGCCGAGGGGGAGTTCTCGGTGGCGGCGCTGGATCACTACCGACGGATGTGCGCCGGATGCCACGAGCGCGGCATCGTGCCGGTTGTCACCTTCCACCACTTCACCACTCCGGCCTGGCTGGCGGCGCGAGGAGCGTTCGAATCTCCGGATGCTCCCGACCGGCTGGCCCGGTTCGTCCAGCGGGCCGGTGCGCATCTCGGGGATCTGATCGGCTGGGCTTGCACCATCAACGAACCGAATGTGATCGGAGCGATGGGCTACACGATCGGGGACTACCCGCCCGGCGTGAGAGACGACCTGACGCGCCATATCGCCGTAAACGAGGCCATGGTCCGCGCCCACCGGCTGTCGGTCGAAGCGCTGCGCTCGGGTCCGGGGAGCTTTCCGGTCGGTCTCACCCTGTCGATGGCCGAGATCGTCGCCGATGAGGGTGGCGAACTCACCCGCGACGTGGCTGAAGACATCCTGGAGGACACCTTCCTTCGAGCTACCGACGGCGATGATTTCGTCGGGGTCCAGGCGTACACCCGGATGCATTTCGGCCCGGACGGTCTGGCGCCGGACGACCCGTCGGTGGCTCAGACACAGATGGGGACCGAGAACTGGCCCCAGGCCGTTGCCCACTGCGTGAGGCGGACCGCAGCGTTCACGGGGCTCCCGGTGTTGATCACCGAGAGCGGCATTGCCACCGATGACGATGTCGAGCGCATCGCCTATGTCGATCAAGCCCTCGGCGGGGTCCATTCATGCATCGCCGAAGGAATAGACGTGCGCGGCTACTTCGTCTGGAGCCTTCTCGACAACTTCGAGTGGAACATGGGATACCGACCCAAGTTGGGTTTGCATTCGGTCGACCGGACGACGTTCGAGCGCCGACCCAAACCGAGCGCGAAATGGTATGAGCGTGTGGCCCGGGGCAACCGGCTGACGGCGGAGGGGCACTGACCACCAGCCATGCCGGTGACGGGGTGGGGGCATCCGGTCGGTTCGGTCGCTCGAAGGTCATCGCCGAGCGTCGGCGAGTCGTAGGATCGCCCGTGAGCCGACTGGGGCTCGTTGGCCCGATTCGAAGGGGAAGGTGGCGATGTCGCTCGACTACGAGGAAGCCCGTGCGCAGGTAACGGGACCGGGCCAGCTCTTCGAACTGGTGCACGAATCGGTGGACCCGGGCGACTATCGACTGTTCAAGAACGCCCCGGCCAACCTTGGTCAGTTGTTCGCCGGCGCTCGTGGTGAAGAGTCGACATTCCTCGTCTACGAGGATGAGCGATGGACTTTCGACGAGACCATGCTCCACGTCGACGCCCTCGCCAGTGCCCTGGTGGGCACATTTGGGATCAGCCGGGGCGACCGGGTCGGAATAGCCATGCGAAATCTGCCCGAGTGGATCGTTTCGTTCGCGGCCATCCTCTCGATCGGCGCCGTGTCCGTCTCCCTCAACGCCTGGTGGACCGAGAGCGAGTTGGAGTACGCCATTGACGACTCCGGTCTCTCACTCCTGATCGCCGATCCCGAAAGGATCGAGCGAGCCCACCGGGCGGCGCGCTCGCGGGACATCCCGATGGTGGCGGTACGAGCCGACCAGATAGAGCCGACGCCCACGGGCGTACGCACCTACGAGGATGTCATCACCCTCGGAGATCCCATGCCCGTGGTCGAGGTCGGGGCCGACGACGACGCCACCATCCTCTACACGTCGGGGACCACAGGGTTTCCCAAGGGTGCGGTGTCGACCCACCGGGCCGTCACCCAAGCCTTGATGGCGTTCTGGGCTGATGCCATGATCCTCGGGGCCCGAAAGGGGGTGGACCGACTCAGCGGCAGAGGTCCCACCCAGTCCTTCATCCTCATCGTGCCCCTGTTCCACGTGACCGGATGTATCCCGGTCATGCTCTCGTGCTTCGGACTGAAGCTGAAGCTGGTCATGATGCGCCGCTGGGATCCGGAGACGGCGCTTCGTCTCATCGAGGCGGAACGAGTGACGACATTCGTCGGGGTGCCGACCCAGAGCTGGGATCTCCTGGAATCTCCGGCCTTCTCGGACTACGACACCTCCTCACTGGCCAGCATCGGCGGGGGAGGTGCTCCGGCCCCGGTCAGGCTGGTCGACCGCGTCGAAAAGGGATTCAACCGCGGTCGGCCAAACATCGGCTACGGAATGACCGAGACCAATGCCTTCGGACCCGGAAACAGCGGCGACGACTACGTGACTCATCCCTCGTCGACCGGTCGGGCCCAGACCACCATCATGGATATCGAGATCCGCGACGAGCACGGCAAGGTGGTGTCCCCGGGAGAACGCGGTGAGATCTGGATGAGGGGACCGAATGTCATCCGGGGCTACTGGGACAAGCCCGAGGCGACGGCGGAGACGATCATCGACGGTTGGCTGATCTCCGGCGACATCGGCAGGATCGATGACGAGGGGTTTCTCTATATCGAGGACCGGGCCAAGGACATGGTCCTCCGGGCCGGCGAGAACGTCTACTGCGCCGAGGTGGAGAGCGCCATCTACGAGCACCCCGCCGTCTACGAAGTGGCGGTCTTCGGCGTTCCCGACGAGCGACTCGGCGAAGAGGTGGCCTGCGTACTCCACCTCAAGGCCGGTTCGGCTCTCAGTGGTGACGAGCTCAGGGACTTCCTGGCCGGGGTCCTGGCTCCGTTCAAGATCCCGACTCGAATCGCCTTCACCGACGATCGACTACCTCGAAATCCTTCCGGCAAGATCCTCAAACGCCAGCTGCGGGAGCGCTACTTCACCGACGGTCGGTAGACTCCCTTTCGGTGACGGGGGAGGGGACATGCGACCTTGGCGACCCCCGGCTACACCCCGTCAGACAGGCAAGCGGGCTACGGCCAGCAGATGACCACTGAGGCCCAGGAGGGCGGGCTCGCTCTCGACGGCCCGGGCCGAGGCGAGGATGACCTCCCTGCCATCGTCGGTGGCCCATCTGTCACCGAGGCCGGGGAGCCAACCGGCGAGTCCCTCGATCCCGACGAGGGCAATCATCTCGAGACCCACTTGTTCGATCTCTTCTCCCAGTTCGACTGGCTCGTGCAGATAGGCGGTCGTGAACCAGTGCTCTCGGTTGCCGGGATTGCGGTGTTGGCCCTCGGCCAGGTCGCGCGCCACGATCGTCTGGAATTCCGGGTCGAACAAGTAGCCCCGGGTCAGGCCGTCGAACAGTGACGCGAATCTGTTGATGGCGGCCACCGCCACGATGCCCCCGGACCGGACCACCCGCCTGGCCTCGCCAAGGGCCTGGACTCGTTCGGCATGTTCTGTGAGGTGGTAGAGAGGTCCGAGCAACAAGACGCAGTCGAAACTCCCGTTCTCCTGCGAGAGCCACCTGGCGTCGCCGACTTCGGCGGTGACCCCGCGTGAGCCGAGTGTGTGCCCGACCAGCTCGACGTGACGAGAAGTGAGGTCGACGACGTGCACCTGGTAGCCGTCGGCTGCGAGCCAGTCGGCATGGGCGCCGGTTGCCCCTCCGACATCCAGAATGCGGGCAGGAGGTGCGGGCAGATGGCGGCGCAGCACCTCCTGGGTCCGGAGCAGCTCCAACTGGCCCAGACCTTCGACGATCCGGTCCTCCTCCCGGCTCGACTGGTAGTGGTCCCTGATCACCTCGACCTCGTCCACGTTCAAAACGATACCTGGAGCCGATGTGGGCTCTCCCCCCATGGGTCGCAGCCGCCGGCCATTTCCAGGTGCGCTGCAACCTGAGGGAGCGAATCGGCGGGGTGGGGCCTGCTCAGGCGGGCGGCATGTCATGATCTTGTGAGGGCCGATCGGCCCACGGACCGGGAGGCAGACGATGAGCGAGACCAAGGGTGCATCCGGCGGCGACGACGAACTCGAACTGGTCGAGGTCGAGGCCGACGGGGTCGACGAAGGAGGCAACTTCGTCGCTGATGACCTGGTAGTGGCGGTGGACAGTGACGGCACCATCATCGCCGCCGACGAGACCGTCGCCGTTCTCACCGCCGATGGGGACATCGTGATCGACGAGACGGTTTCGGTCATCGGCGACGACGGGGTCCTGCATGCCGTTGAGGAAGAGATCTCGGTGGTGGAGGCGGACGAGGCCGAGTGATACGGGGGCTGCTGACGGTTGGGACTACCGGCCACCGCGAAAAAACAGTCCCGTCGCCAAGGTGACCGCGGCGGGTAGGAGGATTCAGTCGTCGAGGTGGTAGGCGGTCTGGTGCTTGGGTTGGTACAGGCCGAGTTCTCCCGCCCCAGGAATCTGCAGCCGGGTGATGAGTCCGAATCCTTGGTCTTCGATGGGTCCGGCGAACTCGACACCCTTGGCGGTAAGTTCAGCGACCGTGCCCTCGATGTCATCGCACATCAGGTAGAGCTCGTGGTGTCCCGACGGCGCCCCGGAGTCGGGGACGCTCGGATCCCCTGACGGATGGACGCCGAGTTCCGCCGGCGGCAGCTTGAAGATCAGCCAACCATCGTGGACGTCGACGAAGGGAAGCTCGAGCACGTCCCTCAGGAAGGAACGGGCCGACTCCGGGTCCTCGGCATAGATGATGGCGTGGCTGGCGGTGATCATCAACCGTCATGCTCTCACCTTTTGGGCTCGGACCGCACCGGTAGTCGACCGACCCGGACCGATGTCGGCGGGTGAGCTCTCCCAGACCGAGATCAAATCGGCTGGAACACGCCGCGGGCCAGCACGTGCGGCGCCACGATGCCACGCGGAAACCGGCACCCGGGACAGAAATCGAAGGCTCTGACGTCCGAGATCGAGAACTCGTTCTCAACTACGGAGAGGGTGTCCCGGTCCGGCCGGCAACCACCGGCGGCCCGGCTCCAAGCGGGGGCGAAGAGTCGTTGGTAACGCGCCAACTTCGGGTCGTCGGACAGTACGTGCTCGTAGAATCGGACTGAGGCCCCATCCGCGAGCACCTTCTTGGTCTCCCGCAGCACTGTCTTCGGATCAGGGACGCTGCACAACACGAGCGAGAACACTGCCGCGTCGAACGGACCGCTGACCAACTGGGAGACCATTTCGGCCCGGCCCCTGACCACGACGATACGACGGGCGGACGTGGCCGCGGCCAGGCGAGCCTGTCGGAACAGGTAGTCCTCGGGCTCCACCCCCACCACTTCGGAGACCTCGGGCGGGTAGAGCCCGAAGTTCATGCCGTTGCCGCATCCGACCTCGAGGACCCGTCCCGACAGGCCGGCCAGCAGCTCCCGTCGGTAGGGGTCTTGGTGACGAGCCTCGGAAACGGACGTCCGGGCGTAGATGCGGGCGAAGATGGGGTGGCTCATCCTGTCCGATCCTTGCGGCTGGCATCGGGCCGTGCCGGCCAAAGGTGAATTGCGTCATGGTGGTGGCGGCGTCGGTTCACCGTTGCCTCCCGGATTGAGAACGGCATCGACACCATCCCGTCGCCGACCGGGGCCGAGCCCGGCCATGTGCGAATGTAGTCCACCCACGGTGGCGGCGGGACGGCCGGGGCCCGGCCGACGAGGGGGGTCAGAGCCTTCTTCGCCGGGCCCGGGCCGAAGGAGCCTGAACCACGGCCGAGCTAGACGAGGGCGGAAAGCCGCGAGTTGACGTACGTCTCGAGCTGTCGATGGATGAAGGCGTGGTCATCGACAAGTGGGTCGTGGCGTTTCCCGAGCTGGTGGATACGGTTGACGCGGTCCGGTCCGGCCAGGCCCATCGAGTGTTGCAGCAGCGCCGCCGACACGTCCCGGAGCAAGGCTCTGATGACCTGGTCGTCCGGCTGCCTCATTTGGCAGCATTCGGAGATGTCGCGCAGTGATCGGTCCAACACCTCAGATCGGTCACCCGGCAACTCGAAAACGTCGATGAAGTCTCCGAGCACGGGCGCCGGTTTGGTCCGGACGGCCTCCATGCAATTCATCAGGGGGCTGACATCACCAGCCGACATCGGGTCGTAGGTTCCGGGATAGGCCTCGGCTTCATACCCTGGCGGATAGCCGGTGAAGACGATCGGCGACTGCGAGTCGGGGTTGTCGGCCAGGTAGTCGAGAGCGAGGTCGAGGAGGGTGATCGGCGGCCATCCGAGATCGCGTAATGCCAGGACCTTGGGCCGACCCGGCTCCGCCGCCACCCCGGCCGTCATCAGCAGCTGGTAGCACTCGAGGGCAGACTGGACCGGGAGCAGCACGAGCGGGGAGTGCAGCAGGATCGGTTCGTCGTTGGCGATCCACTTGAGGATGTTCTGGCCCACGATGCTGTTGTCCACCACGTGAGTGAACCGGACACAGGAGACCTGCAGGTCGTACGTCCCTGCCTCTACCCCGGTCTGGTACTCGACGAGCTTTTTGGTGGCGGCGTATATGTCCCCCGTGAACAGGCGCACTGACTTTCCCGTGCTGGCGATGACCACCGTCCCCACGCCCGTTTCACCCGCGGCTTCGAGGACGACCTGCGACCCGATGACATTCGTGGAGACGGTCTCGCCCACGCGCCGCTCGGCCAGGGCGGGACTCCGTTGGGCGGCAAGATGGATGACGAGGTCCGGCCGAAAGTCCCGCATGATGCCAGTCATCTGCTTGGCGCCGCGCACATCACCCTCCAGGTACACGATGTGGTCCACCGTGCGATCCGGCCTCGGGGGATGACGAGCCACCGAGGCGAACTGGGTGTCAGGAAGGTCATTGACGAGGTTCCTGAGCACGACATTTCCGACACAGCCGGTGCCGCCGGTAACGAGGATGCGTTCCCAACGGGGGAGGAGGTCACCGCAAAATCCGGTGATCCCTCGGACTCGGGTGCCCTCGAATCGCAGCTTCTCCAACTGCGGGGTGTCACGAAATTCGACCAGCCGGCGCGTGAGCACCTTGAGTTGACCGAGGTCTCGTTCGGGAGACAGGCCCAGGATCTGCTCGATGAGGTCGGCCTTGGTAGTCATACTCGTGGCCCCATCAGCCATCCTCCTGCGCGTCGCCGTGACGAAAAGGAGGCCGTCCGGTGAGTGGCGGTGCCGTCGGACCGACGACAATGGCGCACAGAACCAGCGCAATCAGACGATCGGGTCGCCATCTGTTCTCCGCCTTGTAGCCCCTCTCGACTCCACCGCGCCATCTCTTTCTGTAGTGGCTTATCCTTATGGTTAGTCCCCGCTGCGGTGGCCCCGCAACTGACGCTACGGAGAGTGTTTGGGGGTTCGACGAAGAGCGCGGACCAGTCAGGACGACGGGGGACATGCCCTGGCGGATCGTCAGCGGGGCTCTGGGGGGTAGGGCGGCGTAGGAAGCACCGGTGCCTGTGCCGTCGGAATATGGATGACGAGACCTTTGTCCCGATGCCCTCCTCCTCGTTCGGCTCGCGGATGTCATGAAGGTGGCGAATTGCCGGCGGGGGTGTCGGACCAGTCTGTCGCCGCCCCGACCTTGCTCACCCCGACAGGCGGTCGGAATGAGCCATGGCGGCATGGGCCCGGAGTGGGCCGAGGGCCCTGCCTCCGAACGGTCCGCTGCCCAGCGCGGATGTTCGGGTAGGCGGAGCCCGGCCTGGTTGTCCTGGCGGCCGGCTGGACGGGTGGGGGAGCGTGGCCTACCGCGACGATGGTCACAACCGGCTGGTGAGATGCCGGGTTGTCCAGTCGTGGCGCTCCCTTCCGTCCCTGGGTCGCCCGCCATTGGCGGATGAGAGTGAAGATTCGTAGTATCGGGCGATGATGGATGGAACGGCGCCACGATGACCCGTCTGGAGGACCTGGCTGGTACGGAGCTGATCGGAGCAGACCTCCAGGGCAGGGACCTGACCGGCTCCGACCTGGCTGGTCAGGATTTGACCGGTGCCGATCTTTCCGACGCCGACCTGACCGGCGCCAACCTCTGCAAGGCAAACCTGACCGACGCCGATCTGTCCGGTGCTTTCCTGGCCGGGACCGCCTTGGCCGGGGCCGATCTCACCGGAGCCAATCTGAGAGAGGCCAATCTTCGGGGTCGGGATCTGAGCAGCACCACATTCGCCGGTGCCAACCTCTCAGACGCTGACCTGGTCAACGCCGACCTGACCGGAGCCAACCTGACCGGCGCCGATCTGAGGCATGCCAAGTTGTCCGGTGCCGACCTGGGCGGCGCCAATCTGACCGAGGCCAGGCTGGCCCGTGCAGATCTGTACGGAGCCAACTTCATCCGAGCCAATCTGTCCGGTGCCGATCTGACTCAGGCCAACCTCGGCAGGGCCAATCTGTCCGGTGCGGATCTGTCCGGTGCCGACTTGTCGGGTGCGAACCTGGGCAAGGTCGATCTGACCGAGATCGATCTGTCCGGTGCCGACCTCACCGGAGCCAATCTCGGGAAGGCCAATCTCACCGACGCCGATCTTTCCGATGCGGATCTGGGCCAGGCCAACCTCACTGCGATCGACCTGACCAACGCCGACCTGACCAACGCCAACCTGGAACAGGCAAATCTGAGCGAAGCCGAACTGTCCGGTGCCGACCTGACCGGCACCGACCTGACCGGGGCCGACCTGACCGGGGCCGACCTGACCGGCACGAACCTGACCGACGCCGATCTCGGCAAGGCCAATCTGACCGGAACGGACCTGTCGGGGGCCGACCTGTCCGGCACCAACCTCGGTCGGGCCAACTTGACCGACGCCAGCCTGCAAGGAACCAACCTCACCGACGCCGACCTCGGCAAAGCCAACCTGACCGACGCCGAGTTGTCGGGCGCCGACCTCTCCAACGCCAACCTCGAGGACGCCAACGTCACCAACGTGACGTGGTCGATCAACCCGGGGCCGAACGGCTCGGCCGGCATCGAACCCGGCGATCACTGAGCGGCG
This sequence comes from uncultured Acidimicrobiales bacterium, assembly GCA_963747825.1. Lineage (GTDB taxonomy): Bacteria > Actinomycetota > Acidimicrobiia > Acidimicrobiales > RAAP-2 > Bog-756. Next base: position 22,210 of record CAVVGQ010000007.1, on the reverse strand, counting down.
CGGAACGTTCTCTGTTGCCGGTTCGAACGACGCCGGGACTCACGCCGTTCGGGGTCGGTGGGACCGGGTGAGTGGGTTTGAAAGCGCTCGCCGGTACTGGTTTCGACACCATCGAAGACCGGGGCCGGTCCCTAAACATACAAATATGACTTGATTAGTCGTCTTTAAGTAATTAAGCTGGGATCGTGGTCTCCAGTTCCTTCGCACTGGCACCGACGCCCCAACCGTCGCTCACTGCGTCCCTGCCTGCTGGCGGCAACATCCGATGGCGGGCCGAGCCCGGAACGCCCACTTATCGGGTGCGGATCCCGTGACCGATCTTTGCGCCGACCGCGCCATCATCGAGACCCTCGGTCCTCCGCCAGATGGTGCCGGGCCCGTTTCCCGCCCGGAGACCACGGCCTGGGCGAACGGGGGGGAGGACGAGATTCGCAACCGGGAGTGTATAGCCCGCACCTACGGTGATCAAGAAGTGAAGAGGCTCCAGGACAAGGTGGCGCTTCTGGCCATGCAGAGGAACTACTGGCAACAACGGAGTGCCGAGCATCTCAATGCGTGTCGGGCCGCCGAAGCCAAAGTGATACGGCTCAATCGGGCGTTGGCCCAGTCGAAGGCTCGATTGGACGTGACCCAGGACGACGGCGAGCCACAGATGCCGGTGACCGTCCCCTCGTTCCAGTGACCTGATCCGACTCGAGTACTTCGCTGGTCCCAGGTCAGGAGGTCCCCACACCTCCCGGGCCGATGCTCGTGTCAATCGAGCCTTGCTCGTGCGGTTACTTGGTCAGAATGAACTGTTGGACCGCGTTGGCGAATCCTTCGTTCTCGTTGGTGGTGGTCACCCTCCGAGCTGATCGTTGCACTTGGTCCGATGCGTTGCCCATGGCGATGGGGAGCCCCGAATGAGCAAACATCAACACGTCGTTGGGCATATCCCCGATCGTGGCGATCTGCGAGGCCGGAATCGCAAAGCGGGAAGAGAGGTATTTCACCACGCTGCCCTTGTTGGCGTCGGGATGGGTGACGTCGAGATAGTAAGGCTGTGACTGCGCTGCAGTCAGATGATCCCCGAATTTCTCCCGGGCCGCCTTCGTGGCACGGTCCATGGCATCGCGATCGTCGCTCACCCCGACGATCTTCGCCACGTTGTCGGTTAGCCCGTCATAGGTCTTCGTAACCGTCGGCTGGAACTGGACGGTGGCCGCCTCGATGTCGACATGAGGCCCCTGGACGTCACGCACGTACCAGTTCGCTCCTCGATAGATCCAGGCGTCCAGGCCGGATGACTCCATGAGGGTCAGCACCGGGTCGACCAGTCGTTCGGGCACAACCCTCTGTTCGATGACCGTCATGTCCGGCGCCACGATGAGCCCACCGTTGAACGCCGCAATCGGAGTGGTGAGCCCGAGCGGCTCGATCAGCATCGCCATTCCCCGCGGCGGGCGTCCGCTGGTGATGGCGAACAGCACGTCCGCAGCCCGGAGATCTTGGACGGCGGCGATGCTGCGCTCGGTAAGGACCTTCTTCTGAGTAACAAGGGTTCCGTCGACATCGGCAAGTAGTAACCGGATCCCTGACTCGGGCATTTGTGCTCCTCTCGTGGGGCGGAAGGAATGGCCTTCAATTCGGCTGCCGGCTCGATTCGATCGCGACCCTCCAAACCCAAAAGGGCCGGGCACGGCAACCACCGACAACCTATGTCATCGCCGGAGATCGCGTCTTCTCTGGCACCGGACCCCGAACCAGAAGAGCGCCGTCTATTCGTTCCGCCAGATCATGTGATGTCAGCGCGCAAGGTGGTCATGGCACTCGCCACCGCCAGCGCCACCCCGTAGATCAACAGCAGGATCACCCCGCCCCACCAAGGCAGGATGGCGGCGGTGCCGGTCTTCACGTTGAGGTTCTCGACGGCTACGGCCGCGCCACCGGGAAGGTACTCGCCGACGGTCGGCCAGATCCCTCCGATGATGCCTTCCACCACCAACGTGAACACCAGACCGACCACGATGCCGAATACCTGGTTTTTGAGTAAGGCACCAAGGCCGGCCCCGTACACGCAGAAGAGCGCTCCAGCAGCAACGACGCCCGGGGCGACGTGCCACCAGGCCGTCCACAGATTGCTGGTGTTGGCCACGTAGTAGATGCCATGAAGGGAGTTGCACGTCGACTGGCCCATCCCCTGGAAGACATGTCCCCGCTGGTAGGTCGAGGAACCGACCAAACAGGAGTGGACCTTTGCCAGCACCAAGGACCAGCCGACACCTAGCCCGACCAGGGTGGTAAGGAGCCCGAGCACTGCGCCGGCCAGCAGACTGGCGATCAGCTTGGCCGCCACGTTGAGACCGCGACGTGGCTCGGCCAGGTACACGGGGGTGATCGTCTTGTGCCGATACTCGGTCGTGACGATGATCACCCCGAGGACCAATGTCAGTTCGATGGTGAATCCGAGCGGCGTGAACGCTCTGAAGAACCAGAGGTACGAACCGTGGGGAACCCGACCCAAGGCCCCGCCTCCGCCGTTACGGACCCGGGGCACGACGAGTCCGATGATCAACCCGAGGGAGATGTCGAGCAGGACGACGAGACCGGCGATCAGATAGGTCGACCAAACGGTGTACAGCTTCTGGAATTCCCCCCTGAGCAGCCGGATCACGGTCGGTCTGCCACTGTCGACGGGGCCGGACCGGGCGGATGCTGAGGTGGCGGTTGAGCTGTGCCGAACTGCTTGAAGTCACCCATCGGTGCGGCGCCGTGGGTGGGATGGGAGCCGTCTCCTTCAGTCAGGGAGAAGAACAGCGACTCGAGGGATTCACTGTCGGAACGCATCTCGAGCACGAGTATCCGGTGCTCGAGCATGATCCGTCCGACGACTTCGGGCGTGGCCCTCTCACACACCACGTACCCGGCGTCCACCTTGGCCGTGAGGTGGGTAGTACCGAGTGCCTTCACCAGCCGGTCCGGGTCAGGGGTACGAACCCGCACGGTCCGATTGGTGCCGGCCAGCAGCTCTTGGAGGCTGCCCTGAGCCGCCACGCGTCCAGCTGCCAGGATGATGACGTTGTCAGCCGTGAGCTGTGCCTCGGCCAGCAGGTGTGAGGAGACAAGTACGATCCGGCCCTCTCCGCCCTTGTCGGTCCCTTCCGACGCGTACCACTTGAGGAAGTCCCGGAGCCAGACGATGCCCTGTGGGTCGAGACCATTCGACGGCTCGTCGAGGACGAGAATGTCCGGATTCCCCAGTAGCGCACGGGCCAGCTCGAGCCGTTGACGCATGCCCATGGAAAAGCCGCCCGCTCTCCGGTTTCCGGCGTCGGCCAAGCCCACCAGGTCGAGGCACTCGTCGACACGGGCGTAGGGGATCCCCGCCACCGTGGCGATCAACTTGAGGTGATTGCGAGCCGTCCGGGCCGGATGCACTCCCGATGCTTCGAGGACGGCGCCCACCTTCGTCGAAGGGGCAGGAATGTGTTCGTAGCTCTCCCCATCGATGAGCACGGTTCCCGAGGTGGGAGTCACCAGACCGAGCAGCATGCGGAGGGTCGTCGTCTTACCGGCGCCATTGGGCCCGAGGAACCCGGTGACTCCGCCCGGCCTCACATCGAAGTCCAGATGGTCGACGGCGAGGACGCTCCGGCCGAAGCGCTTCGTCAGTCCCCGGGCTGTGATCGTCGTCATGCTTCCGCCGGCGCGCTTTCGTCCAAGCTCATGTCCACGTTAGTGATGGCCCAAGGATCATTTCATAGATCGGCCCGAGATCCGTTGCGGCCGATCACTTGCCGGGCGCTTTGCGGCCGCCCTGTTGATCAGGTCGCACGACCTGGGGAAGTGTCTGGAGAAAGGCTCGCTCGCTGGCATATCGGGCCACGAGATTGCGGTTGAGCCATCCGGGCATGTGGGCCACCCCCATATTCCTGAGTCCCATGACAACACCTGACTGTGTCGTGGCCAGCTTGTTGAGGCGGCGGGATTCCTTGACCATCGACCGGACTCGCCGCAATCGGGAAGCCTCATAGTTGGCCAGCGCAGTGTCGAGGTCGCGATCGCGGGACACACAGGCCGCCACTACCACGCCGTCTTCGATTCCCTGACATGCCCCTTGTGCCAGATCGGGCCTCATGGGATGGGCGGCGTCTCCAAGGAGGGCAATCCGTCCCGCCCGCAGGCATTTCGGTATGGACTCGTACACGTCGGCGATGACCAGCTGCTCGGCGGGAGTGCGCTCGATCAGGTCGCAGACCGGGCGGTGCCATTGAGCGAACAACTCGAGCAAGACGCCCTTTCTGTCTGTGAGCGCCTCGTTCGCCCCTTCGGGCATGCTGATGTCCGCCGCCCAGTAGGTCCGATCGGCTGCCATCGGACTCGATATGAACTGCAAACCCCTTCCGGCACTGAGACAGGCCTCGCTCACAAGATCGTTGGCATCATCCAGCACCGCCCGAAAGCTCGTCCGGCCTGTGTACCGGGGCTCGGGGTTGTCGGTAAGACTCCTGGCCACCGAGTGCACACCATCGCTGGCCAAAACCACCGGGGCACGGAGTGTCTCGCCGTCAAAGAGCTCCACGCGCTGCTCCGTCTCCATCCGAACCGACTTGTCTCGCCGGGGTGTGAAGCCGCACCGGCACTCGGGATGCGGCGTCAAGCAACACCCGCTGAAGATCGCCGCGATGTACCGACAGCGTCGGCGTCCCGAGGCGCTCGTGCAGGCGACTCTGATCGAGTTTCGTGATCACCCGCCCCGACCAGTCGCAGATGGTCCCGTTGGGCTCCTTGTATCCGATGTCTGCGACGGCCTTGGCGAGTCCGATGTGTTCCAGGGCGGCCTGGGCACTCGGCCAGATGGTCAACGCTCCTCCCACCGGGGTCAGCGCCCGGGCCCGCTCAATGATTTGGACCGATATGCCCACCTGATCGAGGGCGATCGCTGCGGTAAGACCGGCAATTCCCGCTCCTATGACCAACACGTCCGGATCCTCGGATGAGCTCATTGCTCACATTCTCGCGGGCCCTCTCGGGCGGGGGAGTGTCCATCCCGATCACAGCGGTACATCCACCCGGGAGTGCTGCTTTGGCCGTGACCTGGTCGACCTTGGATGACGGATACTCTCAAATGCATGGAGACCTGGGATGCCATCCGAGCTCGCCGCAATGTCCGGTCCCACCACCTATCATCACCGTCTCCACAGTGCTCGAGTCCCGTTCCGAGAGCCAATCGCCACACGCGGCTCCAAGACGAATACACGGGGCGCATTTTGTGCGCCGATCGAGAAAGGTCAGGCAGCCCCTCCCTCCGCCCGAGAAGTTGATGACGAGACGCCCTCGATCATCGCTACGACCTCGTCAGTTCGGTACCCGTGGAGACGGGCAAAGTCGACCAACTCCTTGACCCTGACGAGCATGGCGCTCTGCTCGGGGGTACCGACGACCGTGATTCCCCGGCCCCGGCGAAACTCCAGGAGCCCCTCGTCCCGAAGAATGTGCATGGCCCTCAGGACGGTGTTCTTGTTGACGCCGAGGACGGCGGCGATGTCCTTGACCAGTGGTAGGCGATCACCCGGCGCGGCTTCACCTTCCGCAATAGCCCGGCGAATGTCTGCGGCCACCTGGTCATGGAGAGGGATGGGACCAGTTCGATCGACCGCGACCAGCTGCATAGTACTATCAATGGTAGTCCTATATTGCATGAAGGCTGGCCGGCAAGGACCATCTCATCGAAGCAAGGCGGTTATTCACGCCACCCCTGAGGAATGGAGATGAGGCGGTACCTCTCGTGTTCCTCAGCGCGACGCCCTATTTTGGTGGCGGTAGATCACTGGAGGTGAGCCATCGCCTAGGAGGTGGGCAGACAAACCTGGCAATGGTGCTCGAGACCCAGACGATGACCCATCCAACAAATACCAGGAGAACGGCATGAGTCTTGTCATTCTTCCCCTGCGCGGCCACGGCAGCCAAAATCACCGGGCAGCCGGCAAGCCCTCGGAGTGACAATAGAGGTTCTCTTCGCCGGCATCCCTATAGCTGACCTGTAAGAGGCGATGGGCTGGTACGAGCAGCTCTTCGGACGTGTCGCCGACATGGTCCCGAATGAGGGCGAGATCATGTGGTGTGTCGCCGGCAGCGCCTGGCTATGCGTGATCGAGAATCCCCAGCATTGTGACTATTTCGGTCATGGACCTGGATCAGTTCATTGCCGACCTTGAAAATCGGGGGATCATATCGGGGCCGATCGAGGCTGTCGGTGACGCGGGACGCAAATCTAGGGTGATGGATGCGGACGGAAACATCATCAATTGGATCCAGGTAGCCACCGGTAGTGTAGCGACGGAGTGGACGTGATCCTGAGGCTCATCGCACACTGCAGGGTCCGACCAGCGTATGGCTCTGGCTGAAGCAGCCTGCCAATTCGAACGGCCGCATCGCCTGGAGCTGCGCGGCTCCGTCGAGCGGGGGGCTCGTCCTTCTGAAGTCTCACACCACGCGTTCGATTGTCCCGAGGTCGGTCAGGGGTTGGCGTGGTGGCGTTGGGCCCAGTAGCGGCAGTGTTTGCGGGTACCTCGAGCGACCACGTTGGTGCAGGCCGAACAAGTGGTGATGTACTTGCCTATTCCTACGCCTTCGCTGGCCTTCCTCACCGTCGTGTTGTGGAGGACGATGCCCGTCAATTCGTGGTCTACGTCGGTGAAAGGGAGCTTGGACTCGTTCAGCCGGAAGACTTGGGGGCTAGGTGGCTTCACAGGGAGGTCGTCCTTCGACGAAGCGAATACTGCTCGGATTGTACCCATACTGGACGACGGGGACGGGTCGGGGAGCTCAGCAGATTCGTAGGGAACCGACAGTATCGAGCCATCGAAGTAGCCACCATCGTTCCTGTGCTTGGGATGAGCACCAAGTGGGCGCCCACCTCGCCGATCTTGTTGCGAAGCCCAGCACCAGATGGTAACGGTGAGCCGGCCTTAGACGGCTGGTGACGCCGATGAAGATGCGAGCTCGGGCCAGTTGGGCAGGCAGAGAACCGTCGGTCCATTTCCGGTCACCTCCACCCGAGGGTTGATGTCCCATTGTCCACAAGCAGCTCGTCCGTCACGTCGACAGCCTCGGTTGGTTGAGTGACTGGTTCGTCGAGGAGTTGTTCGATCTTGTCCGCGGCTGGCTCCACGTAGGTGAGGTATCGGCCGAGATGTTCGGTCGCCTCGACGTCAATCCCGAGCCGGGATCGAGCCGTGCGAGTAAAGATGTCGAGCCGTGACGCTTCCATCCAGTCGTTGATCTCCGGGTTCTCAGCCCAGCACTTCCGGTTGGCCAATTCGATCCGGTACATGCGAAGCCAATCGAGCGGAACCGTTGGCGGCACAATCGGAGTGCAGATGCGGTTCTTCAACTCCTCGTCCGTGAACGTCGACTCCACGAAGCCGATCAGCGCAGCGCTAAAGGCCGGTTGGCAGGTACGCACCCATTGGATCGTTATCCGGTCACCCGCGAAGACGGCTGTGGAGGGGTGCGTGGGGATGCCGGCAGCTGAGCAGTCGATGTGCAACGTGGAAGGCCCCGTCGGAGATAGTGCCCTGTTCCAACCGGATCTCGTCGGCGTTGATGGCCGTGACTCGACCCAGGCGAATCACGCCCTCGATTCGACGGAGTTCGGCCACTTCTCCGTCACTGAGGATGGCGCAGTGATACGCCTCCGGCGCCACGTTCGGATCGAGTCGCCGCAGCTCGCCGGCGGATTCCAGCCGGGCAAAGACGTCCTCGACGGAGTCGGCCAGGGCTACGGCCTCGGCCTGGTCGGCGATGCTCTTGCAGATCGCGGCGAAGAAGTCGTCGCCGGGCTGGAAGTTGGCACGGTTCAAGATCCAGGAATCCCGAGGCACGATCCAGCGGATCCGATCGGGATCCGCTCCGTTCTCGAGAAGCCATATGCAGGCGTCCATCCCGGTCTTGCCTGCTCCGATGACCACGAAGTCGTCGTATGCCGGCGCAGCGCGTGGCAGATCGTTCAGCTGGGATGCAGGCTGCTCCGGGAGCGATGGCGTAAGCCGGGGGGGTGGTCGAGGGGATGCGCATTCGGGAATGCGTGGCATCGACGAACCGACGGGCCTGGACTGTCGCATCGTTCTCGGGAGAGCAGCGAAGTGACGACGCGGTCATCGCCGACCTCGCTCATCGGGAAGTACTGGACGCGACCCGAGGGTAGAAATCGTTGCCGCATGGTCTGGTCGTAATGGCTCACCACCTCTGTACCGGCGGCGAGCGCGTGGAAGCCTGCGTTCAGGCCTATCTGATCGATGGTGCCCGAGCCGAGCGGGAGCTGAGTTCACCCCGTAGTAGCTAGCCGGCTGGTGAAGGCGGACGAAGGGGTAGGCGTCGTTCCAATGCCCCCCGGGCCGATCCCGACGGTCGACGATCACCAACGTTGCCTCCGTCTCCGTCAGCACGGAATCGGCGAACGCCATCCCGGCGGCGCCAGCCCCCATGATCAGGTAGTCCGCAGTGATCAACTCCGCCATGTCGCACTTCCTTGCTCTCGGATTTGGTGGAGTCCTAGCCGACTCTTCTATCAGAGGGCAAGGTCCGGATCGTGTCCAAATACTGCCTTATCTTGTGTCGGAGGGCTCACCCGGCCCGGATTGGCGACATTCCCAACCAACCCGGGAGAGTCGCCGATGTGGGCTAACGGAGGTCGAGAACTCCCCGCCTCGCACAAGGCATTCGGGAGCGTGCAATGATTGCAGCCATGGGCGAACGGTTAGAGGTCGAGCGAGCAATTGCCGCAGACCCAGCGGCGATTTTTGAGGTGCTGACTGATCCACACGGACATGTCGCAATCGACAGTTCGGGCATGCTGATGGATGCCACGGGCGATCCGGTGGGATCTGTCGGTGACTCTTTCGTCGTGCACATGGACCGCGAAGCGTTAAATGATCACCCGCTGGGCCTCTACGACGTCACAGTGAGGATCGTGACGTTGGAGCCAGACCGCGAGATCGCGTGGAAGATCGAAGGACAGCTCAACCTTGGCCATGTATACGGCTACAAGCTGGAGCCGATCGACGAGGGGACCCTTGTGACCTCGTATTATGACTGGTCTTCTGTCGACCAGACCTGGAAAGACGCCGCTATCTTCCCGGTCATTCCCGAAGGCGCACTGCGCGCCACACTCGGCATTCTCGCCCGCACAGTGGCGCCGGGTCGTGCTCGCCCCCTGGCCTGACCGGTCGGTGTTGCGGTCGCCAGACCGTAGTGCCACATCCCATATATGACCGTTGCTCAGGTCACGTTCTGGCAGATCACCCAGCTCAGCCGAGGCTTCCCTGTGCCTCCGACGGCGCACGGTTCGGCCGGGGGGTATCCGGAACTGGACCTATCACCGATTGGGTCAAGCCCGAGCCGCGAATAGCTTCCAGGATCCGGGCATTCCTTGTTCGAGGAGCCCGATGCCCGACCCCACGACCAGATCCTGCACAGTCCCGTGCTTTGGATCGCCTTGGGCAACTCATGAACCATGCCGGACCGGCCACTCCTCAATCAGTGACTGACGGGTGACGGATCGGTTCCCAAACCCCTTTCCATTGCCAGTCGCCGGACGAGGTGGTCGATTCCACAGTTGCGTCGTAGTGGCCGATCACGTTCTTCGAGGACCCGAAGACTTCGCACGTGAAGGTCTTGCCCGCAGCCCATGAACTTGGCAGATGACATTGCACGCTCGATACTCCGGCGACGCCGAACTCATCGGCACCGGTTCCGGTCAGAACCCGTTGCACTTCAGTGGTCATCAGAGTCACCGAAGGGCCATCGGGCGTAGAGGTCGAGGAACTCGTTCCCTCCCACACCCCTGCGGACGTGGCACCGATGAGAGCAATCGCGAGGATGACGACCACCACCCGTCGTATGTGGTGGATCCTGATGGGCCTGTCAGGGTCAAAGGCTTCGTCAGGAGGGTGCCAGTTATCGTCCCAACCCACCCACCATCCTGCAAAAGGATCGTCGTCCGGTTCATCCGCCTCGTAGGAGGGATATCCGTTTGGTGACACCGTTGTCGACACTAGCGGGATGAGGGGACCATCCACTCTTCCGGATTCCAGTAGCCGTCGACCCTTGAAAGCGTGGTCCGGGTGCCTAGCCCTGAACGGACGCTCCGGGGACGCTGCTTATAGTCGGGGCGACAGGTCGATGACATCAGCCTTCGACGACGGGCTTGTCGAACAACAGGATCTCTTCCTCGTCGGGAGGTTGAAACATCGTCGCCCACCTCTCAAAGTGAGCCCGTGTCATGGGCGCGGCTGTCCACTCGCCCGACACATTGCGACGTTCCGCCCTCTCGATCAACTCCTCCAAGGGCGCATCAAGGTAATGCAGTTCGGCTCCCACCCCCAAAGCTCGCGCCCCGAGACGTTTCTCATCCCGTTCAACTCGCGCCCAGTGGCCCCACTCCAAAATCACGCTCTGACCCTGGGCGAGGAGCTCCTGGGTGAGAGCCCACAACTGCCGCTCGAGACGGACTCGAAATTTCGTCGTCCCACACATCGAGACCTAATTCGGTCGTCCACTGGTCCTTATTCAACCTGATCGCGGGAATCTTGGGGGCGAGTCGACGAGCGAGTAGCGACTTGCCCGAGGCGGGAAGCCCACATATCAGAACCAGTCGCGTCGATGACTTCGCCATGAACGATATCTAACATAAGTGCCACCGGCCCGAAGACGACGGCTTCCAAAGGGGTGCTCGCGGTGACTATGGTCGTCGCAAAGATTGCATGCCCTTGCTGGCGTGCTCCTCGCAGTAGCCTCGGGCCGGGGCCATCCCGGGCGATGGACCCGGTTCGTAGCGGCCTGGTCCAAGGCGTCCCGGAGAGCCAGGTCGTGGGAGGCTATCGGCCTTACATTCAACGGCACGCGCGACGTGTGGATAACTGAGATCGACCAACCGGAAGCCATCACAGAACTGTCAGCTGGCTGGCATGATGCTCAGGGGAATGAAGGCGCTGGTTGAGAACTTCCCACCGGGATGGTTTCCCTACACTTGCCCAGATGAGGACCGAGGAAGCACGAGAAGGAGCGGCCGCGAGTTTGCGAGCGCTCAACCACGCATTCGCAGCTCACGATCCCGCAGACGATGCGCTCGCATCGCTAGCGGAAACGGCGAACGAGCTCACACTCTTGGTCAACGAAGCGCCGACCCGCGATCGTCTGGCCCTTATGAGGAGCAGCCCTGAGGGGTCAATCTTGGGCGGGAGCGGGTTCGAAGACCGAGCTGTCGGCGGTTGGTCAAATCCGACAGGCGTCGAACTTGAGGTGCGGTTCGACAACGGTGAAGTGATCGCCGACGTTGTGTTGCGGCGCGCATTCGAAGGCGCACCTGGACGTGCCCACGGCGGAATAGTCGCCGCTGCGTTCGATGACGTGACCGGCTTTGTTATCGGCAAACTACAGGAGCCAGCGTTCACGGGGGAGTTGACAGTTCGCTATCTCGCCGCGGTGCCTGTTGACGTACCTTTGGAGATTCGCGCCCGGCTTGACGGGCGAGAGCGCCGCAAGCTCTTCATCAGTGCCGAATTGCGCACCAGTGACGTGGTGGTTGCGACGTGCCGAGCGGTCTACATCACCGTCGATCTGTCCCGCTTTGCCGGAGCGCCCGACCCGCGTTGATCCGATCGGCGGCGACCAGAATGGAAACGATATAAGCGACAAAAGAGCTGGGGTGTTGTACTGATCCTGGCATCGCTGTGATCGGGACTTTGAAGATGGTCCTTCCGCGCTTGGCACCACCCCACTTGGTGCGGTAGGACCGCCCGAGGCCTACGCTTCGGGCCATGCGGTTAGTCGAGCGGGCGTCGCGGGTCGTGGTGGCGTCAGCCCTTACGGTCATGTTCACGGCCCGGTCGGTCCACCTGTCGAGTCGCAGCGGTCGAGGGTGCCGACCGTTCAGATTCCGAAGTGCCCCATCAATCCACCCGACCAGGACTGCCTCGCGCACGCACTAAAGGTGGGCTTCTCGGAAAACCTCTTCGCCGGCCGCTGGGCGCTGTGGGTGGTCTGGGTCTTCTGGGCCCTGATCGCCGTCGTCTGGTTGGGGGCCTGCGTCCTCATCCTTTGGGCACCCCGCCGTACCAACAACTCCGTCTGCGCCAATCTCGATGAGCAGTCCGCTGATGATCCACGTGCCGGGATCGGCGGCCGCTATTGATCGGTGGCCGATCGATACCAGGTTCTTCCCCATGGGCTCCTGCCCCAAATCACCGGACTCGGGCGTCCGCTGGAGTTCGCCAGAAGCTGGGGAGGTTGTGAGTACAGCGAATGCAAGGTTTGCCGATTCTCGCCGGTTTTCCAAGCTGTGCATGCACTTACGGCCGAACAGGGTCTAGAAGTACCAGCCCGAAGGGATCCAGGGGACCGGGACGGTCATGCCGTCAACGAACAAGGACCCGTGTATCCGTGCAGTGAGACGTGCCTGATGGAGTACGTCGAACGCCCACTGCTGGGCAGCGGTGAGCCCGTTGACCAGGATTTCTCCCTCGGAGCCGGCCAGGAACCGCCACAGGAGGACGGCGGCTGTCTGCTCGTCAGTTGCTCCCAGCATGGCCAGTCGGTCCGGGTGCCAAAGCACCCACCCTCGCCCGGGGTTGCCGTCGACCACGTCGATGCGGAAACGCCCGTCACCCAGGCCGAAGGCCGCATCCTCGGTACGGGAACGGCCCAGCTGTGCCTCCACCTCGGCCACTAATTCGAGGTCCCCCTCATCGCCATCCCGACCGGGCAGCGAGGGTGGGATGGACCGGCGGTCGGGTTTGCCTCCCATCTCGGCCGTCGGGTGCATAGCCAGTCCGGCCAGGAAGTAGCGGCGCATGGCCCGGGGGTCGGGCGAGGACTGGATCATGCGCTGGGTGACGCCAGCGGCGTAGCCCACGGCCGCCTCGAGGAGACGCCTGCCCACGCCCCGGCTCTGGAACGCTGGATGGACGAACAGCATGGACAGCCCCCAGAAGCTCTCCCGTCGGACAGACTCGGCAACGCCCACCACCTGGCCTTCCGAGATCGCCACCCAAGCTCCGGGCCCGTCGCGCTGAACGAAACGGGCATGTCCCACGCGGCTGGCCTCCAACTGGGCGTCGCTCGGTGGGGTGCGCGCCGGAAGCTGACCCGCCTCTGCCTGCGCGGCATCGGCGGCCTCGACCACGGCCATCACCGCTTCGACGTCATCGAGGGCCATGGGCCGCAGGTCCCACCCCTCAGTGTCGCCGGTGGTGCTGTCGAGGGGGCGTCACGGTCTCCATGGCCCCATGCTGGCACGGCGTCAACCCGGCCCGCGTCCCAGCCCAAGACCTGCCGACAGGCTAACTCAGTGACATGGCTAGAACCTCGGCCGCCACCGCATTAGCAATCCTCCTCGGACCTCCGGCCACACTGGCATCGGTAGGGGTGCCTGACCACCAGGACAGAATCGGTCTTCAACCCTCGGCTTCGCCTTGCAAGGTGTACACCGCCCCTTCCATGTGCGAGACTGCCCGCGGCCGGTGGACGATCTTCCGGAGCGACCGAGGGCAGCGCGATGAGGCGGATCGCCAGGCGGTTGGCGCTTGTTATCGGTGAGGTTGTGTTGCTAATCGTTCTCACCGTGTCGGCGGCCGGTGGGTCTTCACCGGTCTGGTCGATCACGAAGCCAGTCAACTCAGGTTCCCAGGCTCTGTTCACGAGCGTGTCCTGTGGCTCGGCATCCACCGCATGGCGGTGGGGCGCGGGGGGTTCTCGCCGTTCCGAGCAGCCTGTGTTCGAGCAATGGCCGAGCGGTAAGTGGGCAAAGACCCCGGTCCCCAACGATCCTCTTTCAGTCAAGAGGGCAATTTCCCGGTCAGTTCGGGCGCGACTTACCACACCGTCGTGGACGGGCACGATTGCCTAGAATTTGGTGGGTCCGGGAGTGACTTCGCCGAAGAGCCGGCCGCCAGGGTGCGGAGCCGGTCACGCAGGCTATGAGTCGTTCCCGCTTGTCCTCCCGGGCCCTTACTTCTGTGCGTCGATGAGGAGCTGCCGATAGACGGCGTTGCTGACCTGCCGCTTGAGCGACCGGATGGCCTCTCGCTTGGTCTTCCCCTCGGCCACCTTCCGTTCGAAGTAGACCCGGCCCTCGGAGTCCTTCTGCGGATCTGGCAGATGGCCACCATGTGGACGGCGTGGTTGAGTTGCCGGTTGCCCCGACGGCTGAGACGGTGGACGATCCGACCTCCCGACGAGTGCTCGATGGGGGCCACGCCGGCATAGGAAGCGAACTGGTCCCGGTTGCCGAACCGACGGACGTCACCGGTGTAACCGATCAGGGCGCAGGCCAGGATGGGACCGACGCCGTAGAGGTCCGTCAGCGATGTCCCCGACGCCTGGACCGCGTCCTTGATGCGCTTGTGGGACACCTTCAGCTGTGCATCGAGTCGCTCCACATCGTCGAGCAGCTCATGGGCCAGGTCATAACGGATCTGCTCCACCGGAGTCACTGGATCGAAGTCATTGAGCAGCCGCATGGCGTCAGAAGCGTTGAGTTCCTTGGAGATTCCGCCCGGTGACAGGTTGATCAGAGCAGCATGGAGACGGGACACGATGATGTTGCGGAGTCTCCCGATCTCATTGTTCCGCTTGGCCAGGAGGCGAAGCACCTCCCGATGGTTGGCCGGCTCGACCGACCGGAGTCCCGGCGAACGGAGGGCGGCGATGGCCACCGACAGGGCGTCGTTCGGGTCGTTCTTGTCGGACTTCCCGGTGCCGAGCACCCGCACCCTCGAGGCCAGCGTCGCCGGCACATCGAGGACGAGCTCGCCTGCCCCGACCAACTGCTGGGACAACAGGTAGCCCATCCCTCCGGCCGACTCGACAGCCCACGTTCGCTCACCGAGTGGCTCGGCCCAGGCCAGCAGCTTCGCCGTCTGCTGGCAGGTGGCCCGGACCTTGACCTCGGCCAGCTTCTGTTCGTCACGGCCGATGGCCACAGCCGTGTGGGACGCCTTGTGAGGGTCGATCCCGATGATCACCGTCATGAGTACCTCCTTCGTCGTTGGTTAGGGACGCGGGGGCACTCCTGGTTGGGATCTCGTGCACGTTCCTCTTTCGAGCCACCCGCGGCAAGGTCCAGACGAGAAGCCACTCGTTAGAAAGCCAGCCGGCCGGAGCCGACGGCAGGCACTTCGAGAGCTAACCCGTCTGGACCTCTAAACGCTACGAACTAACGGAGCGTCTGCCCAGAAGTCTCAACCAGGCACATCGTGGGATAAGGGTCAGTGGCCAATGCGGGACCGGCACCTATGTGCGTGTGGATGCTGATTGGGATGACCAGGTTCAGTTCAGAATGAAACCGTTCCGGCTCCGGATTGCGGCGCAAAGTAGTGGAGCACGTTGTCATCGCTACATGTGTTTCCGCTGCCCGTCCGGGCGAGAATCCAGGCGTCGGTCTCAGAGAGGACCAGGTGTCCGGAGATGTCCGCGTAGTGCCCGGTACCGCCAGACAGCGTCACCGAACCGGAGATCGTTCCCTCTGACGAACAGCTCGCCTTCTTGATGGGAAACGAACTCTTGGCGGCCTTCTTGTCGAAACTCGTCTCATTCACCTTGAACGTGCCCTTCTGGAGCGTGACTAGGGCCCAGTTGCCACTTTGATCAGGCTGACCGTCCTTGTTTACGGTTGCCACCGTGCCGTAGTCACCGATAGCTCCCGTGACGACAATGCTTACGGTCGCATCATTGGTCGATTGCGTAGTCCAGAATTTAACTAAGCCACTCGGTGGCGTGGCTGCGGTGACCGCCACTGAGGTCACTGCAATCGAAGTGCCAGCGAGTATCGCCGAACCGATGACGATTGCGCCGACCTTGGATCGAAACTTGAACACGGGTACGCCTTTCTTGCTCAGTCGCTACTTCTCGGAGACGGGAATGTAACATCCCGGATCTCACGGTGCTTGTCAGGTAGAGCGGAACCAGCCAGAATCGCCCGATCGGAAGCGAGCTGCCGGGCTGCCCCCGGGTGACTCCCCGGAGAGCCAAGCATCGTCATCTCCCTGCCAGCCCCCTGATTCATTTCCTGACTCAGTCAGCTCCGACTTCGACTCGGTGGGACGGTAGTTGGTGGCCCACACCCGCATTAGACGCGTGCCCCACATCACCCGGTCGGTGGGACAGGAGCCTGACCCACTTTCCCGGACACCTGATCTGAGGCGATGATCGTCTTGGAAAGGAGTCCACAATGCCCCGCCCGCATCCACCGGAGTTCCGCCAACGTGCCATCGAGCTGGCCCGGCTGAAAGAGAAGCCGATCGCCAAGATCGCTGCCGATCTCGGGATTTCCGAGTCCTGCCTTCGCAACTGGGTCCACCAGGCCGACGTCGACGAAGGCGTGAAGGAAGGGCTCTCGACCGATGATCGGGCCGAACTGGTCCGCCTCCGCCGGGAGGTCCGAGTGAAGGAGATGGAGATCGAGATTCTGAAGCGGGCCTCGGCCTACTTCGCCCGGGAGAACGTCCTCCCAAAATAGCGTTCCGGCTGGTCCAGGAGCTGAGCTGCGAGAAGATCGACGTCGCAGTGGCCTGCCGGGTGTTGAAGGTGTCCCGTTCTGGCTACTACGAGTGGCTCGGAAGGGCAGTCTCCGACCGGGACTGGAATGACGCCCACCTGCTGGACGAGATCAGAGACGTCCATGTCGCCTCCCGGGCCACCTATGGGGCCCCGAGGGTCCACGCCGAGCTGAAGCTGGGCCGGGGGCATCGGATCGGGAGGAAGCGGGTGGCCCGGCTGATGCGCACCGCAGGCCTCCAGGGCATCTGCCACCGGAGGAAGGGCCGCCACCGGCCGGCACCCGCCGTCCACGACGACTTGGTGCAGCGCAGCTTCTCAGCCGAAGGCCCCGACCAGCTGTGGTGCACCGACATGACCGAGCACCCGACG
Organism: uncultured Acidimicrobiales bacterium; assembly: GCA_963747825.1. Taxonomy (GTDB): domain Bacteria; phylum Actinomycetota; class Acidimicrobiia; order Acidimicrobiales; family RAAP-2; genus Bog-756. The sequence continues at coordinate 5,302 of CAVVGQ010000007.1, read as the reverse complement.
AGGGAGGGCAAGGTCTACTGCGCCGCCATCCTCGACGTCTTCAGCCGCGCATCGTGGGCTGGTCGATCGCCGACCACATCCGTTCCGAACTCGTCGTCGACGCCCTCCAGATGGCCACCTGGCGTCGACAGCCGGACCCCGGAGCCATGGTCCACTCCGACCGGGGCAGCGTCATACACGAGCTGGATCTTCGGCCACCGGCTGCGGGAGGCCGGGTCTACTCGGATCCATGGGCCGGGTCGCCTCCTCGGTCGACAACACGATGATGGAGTCGTTCTGGTCGACCATGCAGCGCGAGCTCCTCGACCGCCAGCGTCTGGGAGACCCGGGCTCAGCTCGCGTCGGCGATCTTCGAGTGGATCGAGGCGTTCTACAACCCGTCCGCCGGCACACCTCCATCGGCGATCTCAGCCCTTCGAGTTCGAAGCACTTCACACCGCCGCAGAAGTCGCGGCATGATCACGTCAGCCAACCTGTCCGGAAAAGCGGGTCAGGCTCCCAGGCACCTTGGGGCGTGTGGAAAAAGGTGCCTGAACAAGGGGGATGGGTCTAGAGGACTTATGGCGTGGCGTTGCGAAGTGTGGGGATCAGGCGCTTGGCGTCCCGCTCAGAATCGAGGACCGACTTCATGGTCGAGACAGTCTCAGGCTCGTGGTCAGTGGTGTTGTGTCGCTCCTGAGGGTCGACGGTTAGGTTGTGAAGTTCCCACTCGGGTTCTGCGGCAGCGGGCAGGAACGGGTTGGGTGCAACGCCTTCGTTGGCGTACCAGTCGTCCAGACGTTCGTAGTAGTGGTTCAGCTTCCACAGTTCCTGCGCTCCTCCGGCTCCGGTGGGAAGTGACGTGATCACCGACTCGATGTTGATCGGTGGTGTGACCGGTTCGAACGGCTTTCCGTTCAGGATGTTCACCTGAGTGACTCCTCGGGTGACATCATCCTCGGTCATGAAGTAGATCGGCGACTCGACGGAAGGTGCGGACGTCGTGCCCAACACGACCCCGCTCAGATCACGGCCAGGCAGTGGATGTGCCTCATCGTGGTGTGCCGCCACCCCGGCGGCTGCCTCCTCGATGTCAACACCGGCCAGCCCGAGGAGGGTGGGGATCAGGTCGACGTGGCTGGTGGGAATGTTTACGCCCCCATCGCCGGGAGCGATCCCTGGTCCAGCTATCAGGAGGGGCACCCGAGTGGCCTCGTCGAAGGCGTTGCACCACTTCTGGATCAGACCGCCGTGCGCTCCAAGCAGGTCACCGTGGTCCGATGTGAAGACGACGATGGTGTCGTCGGCCATCCCCGAAGCTTCCAATGCATTGAGAATCTTCCCGATTGCCTGATCGACCAGCTTCATCAGGTAATAGTAGAGCCGCCGGTAGCCGAGGTCGGTAGCCGTCTCGAAGATCATCTGCGGCCAGAGTGCTTTGAACGCCTCCTGGCAGGCTGGACGACCACTGAACGAGTCGGACTGGGACGGCGGCTCAGGAACCTCCGGCACCGTGTCATCCGGCGGCCCAAACTTCAGTAACTGCTCCCAACCGAATCCCGAGAAGGCAATGTCATGGGGGTTCACGAACGAAGCCACCGTCAACCAGGGCCCAGCGTCTCGGGCTGCTGCAAGCTCGCCGAACAACTCCACTACCTGTTCGGCGAAAACACCATCGCGGATCGTTCCACAGTCGGACCTGGCCGCACCGTGCGGTTCCCGGCCAATCCACCCGGAGAAGCCAAATGGATCGAGGCGGTCAGCCTTGCGGTAGGCAGCCACGGCGTCGTCGATTGGCTTTCCGTCATCGTCTGACGCTTTCAGGCCCTCGTGAGTTCCGGGAATCATCAAGTCGGCGAACGAGACATGCCACTTCCCTCGATAGTGGGTTTGGTAGCCCCCGGCGCGGAACCAGTCGCCGAGGGTGGGGACAGAGTTGGGGTCCAGCCAGTTCATTCCCGGATCGGAGCTCTGCTTGGCCGTGCCGTCCGTGGAGTTCACACCGTGCAGTGAGGGGTACTGCCCTGTGAAGAGGGTCGCCCGACTGGGCGTGCAGGCCGTTGACCCGGCGTAGTGGCGATGGAACTCCATCCCACGGGATCTGATCGACTCGCGAGCCGTCAGTTGGCTGGTGCGGAAGGTTCGGACGCTGTCAACCTCATAAGGAGGTGGGTACCGTTCTTCGTCCGTCATGATCAAGAGGATGTTTGGTTTCGTCACGCCCAAATGAAATCACGAGTTTGCACCACGTGCATCTCTTGATCAGGAAGAGCACGCTTGCAGTGATCACCGTTGCGGGAACCTCCGTTGGTCCACGCTCCCGTGCCCCAGACCGCCGGGAGCGGGGCGGTTATCGACCGTAGCGACCGGAGGCTGACGACGAAGCTGACGCCCTGCGATGGCAGCTACGCCGACACGTCGGGTGGCATCGATTTCTTGATGGGGTGCTTCCACTCGGGAGGCGGCGGGTACTGCCATTGGCTCTCTTCTTGCTGCGCCATCGCCGCACCCGCTGGAACGCAGTCCTCGTGTACGTGCACCCGACTGCTGCTAGTCGACCACACCGCACCGTGCTGCTTCCGACGAGAAAGCACCGCCCACGGCCCCGTTCGCATCGGCTTGCGGCAAACGATGCAGCAAGATGCCTTTTCCTGTGAGCTTCTGCCCCAAAGGGTGTCCTCACCGACAGGGTCGGCGACCCGAGTGTCACAGAGTTGACACCGCCCAAAGACCGGTACGTCATTCCACGGGCGGAATGGCTCTTCAGCCCACCGGAACGAACCGGGCAAGAACTTGGCTACGGCTTTCTCGCCAGAGATTTGGCCGCACGCCGACCAGGTCGAAACCGCTCCCTCGACGATGGCACGGGCGTGCCACACGTCTTGAACATCTCCATGTGTGGACTTGTTGGTTTCGGCACGACAGGCTCGGTAGTCCACATAGCGAGCCTACGGTCCGAGCGGGGGTCCTGGTACCAGGGTGTCCCCGATTGCCGGGTCTGCTGCGGGTCCCAACTTCAGATGACCTCGGATTTTGTCGATCTGTATGGGGTGAGCAACCGCCGACAGCCGGATGTGCGTCCGCAATCCGGTTCTTGGCCCGACGACCCCGGAATCAGCCCGAATGACCGACTGAGGGTGCCACCGAAACACCGGCTCGGCGGCGGTTACTTACCTAGGGCCTGCCTGGAGCCAACCGCCCATGAACGGCATATTCGGGCGTGTGGGAAAAGAGTGGCGGAAGGGATCACAAGCGTTCGACAGACGGGAAGTGCCACGACCCGTCGATGACCTCAGGGTGGGGACGGTAGAGCCTCACAAGGTAGTTCCAGCCCTCGGTGATAGGCAGGCAGTTCGAGCGGTCATCTCCGCAGCCACCAAAGTGGACGATCACTGAACCATCGGCCTCTCGCTTGGCCGTGATGCTGTTGATCGTGTTCGCGTTTCGGTCGTTCGGCTCGAAGTACCCGGCCTCGTTGTACATGGACACCGACCAGAAGGCGTCGACGGGGACATCGGCGGGCACGGTAGGCCTGTACTCACCCGGCGGCAGTCCGGGGTCGACGTTGAGGTAGAACGCTTCCTCCTCGGGAAGACCGCCCCATCCCGAAGCCGTCGCGATCAGATGGCGGACCGGGTCGACCTTCTCCCGCTTACCGAGGGCACCCTTGTAGCTGTTCATCCCCTTGGACAGTTCCAAGAGGGCCTGCCGAGTAGCATTGAAAGTGGCCTGGTCGTACTCAGGCAGCTCGAAAGGAGTGCGGGCCAGAGCGTTGACCCCAAGGCCGTCCTGGAGGGCGTTCACTGCGGCCACGTCGTCAGGGTCAGCCGGATCGACCAAGGTGCGGGCAGCGATGAGGGCGAACTGCGTGCCCACGTCCTCGGTCGACAGCTTGTGGTCACCAGGGTCGTGGAATACCTGGTTGATGTAGTGGTCCTGGTTGACCACCATCACTGACAGGTAGCGGTCGCCCGACTTGGGAATGGTGACAGTCACACCTTTGGAGGTGTCGACGATGGCGGCGCTGTACAAGGTGTCCCGATTCATGCGAATCACGGTCTGATGGTCAAGTGGCACAGGCTGCCGGAAGTGGAACCACCCGGTGTCGTCCGCACCGGCCAGGAGGCTTGCGAACATCCTGTTCGTTTCAGCCCGCACGAAGTTGTCCACGTTTACTGGATCATCGCTCATGGGCCACTTTGTCACGGTTGCTCAGGCCGTGTCACACTGTCCCACAACACCGGATATGCACCGCCCCCGACCGGCACTCATGCAACAGTTCCACGCCCCACCAACGGCAGTTGCAGTTAGTACATGTTCCGATATAGTTGAACCGTGACGGTGATCCGGGGGTCATCCGATCGAAGTGTGCTGGTCCTCACCAGTCTCTCGTCCGGAGCAAAGCATGGCTACGCCCTGATCAAGGACATCGAGTCGTTTTCCGGCGTCAGGCTGGGTCCCGGAAGCTTGTACGGCGCAATCGACAAGCTTGAACACGCCGGACTCATTGAGGCGTTGCCAGGAGAAGGGAGGCGCAAGCCCTACCGCATTACCGCCAGGGGCGTTGCCGACCTTCGGGAGCAGCTCTCGCTTTCGAAGACGATTTCTTCGGTCGGACTGGGTCGTCTTGCGGGAGCTGGTGGGACCTAATGAATTACCTGGTCCGGTTTGTGCTCAGCCTCTATCCGCCCTGGTGGCGAGAGCGGTATGGCAAAGAGACCCAGGAACTGACAGAGCAGTTGCTGGCCGACCCGGATGCGAACAAAGTGCGGACATGTCCGCACTTTGTTCGCATCCAGGTCGGCCAGCAACTGCTCTGTCGGTCACTGGGTCTCTTTGCCATACCGCTCTCGCCACCAGGGCAGATAGAGGCTGAGCACGAAGCCGGACCAGGTAATTCATTAGGTCCCACCAGCTCCCGCAGAGAGCGACCCAATCCGACCCGAAGAAATCGTCTTCGAAAGCGAGAGCTGCTCCCGAAGGTCGGCAACGCCCCTGGCGGTAATGCGGTCGGGCTTGCGCCTCCCTTCTCCTGGCAACGCCTCCAATGAGTCCGGCGTGTTCAAGCTTGTCGATTGCGCCGTACAAGCTTCCGGGGACCGAGCACCTGACGCCGGAAAACGACTTGGCCTGTCTTGATCAGGGCGTAGCCATGCTTTGCTCCGGACGATTTGGTGGTGAGGACCGGCGAGCTTCGATCGGATGACCAAAGGATCACCGGTCACGGTTCAACTATATCGGAACATGTACTAACTGCAAGCTGCCGTTGGGTGGGGGCGTGGAACTGTTGCATGATTGTGGGTCGGGGGCGGTGCATATCCGG